>JAWKIQ010000001.1:0-1200000 GCA_041394185.1 Acidimicrobiales bacterium | reverse complement strand
TCACTCAAGTGACACAGCGCCGCGGCCGAAGGCAAACAGCGTGATCGGCGTTCAAGGCATTCAAGGTTGCGACCACGCAGGCGGCGCGACCGTGCAGAAGATGTATCTGCCCAGCGAGAAGATCGACCTATGCCGTTGCACCAAGTGCAAGGCAGAGTGGGACGAGCCTCACGCTTCTGAGGTGTTGTCCTCTTCGGCTGTTGCCTGAGCGCCACCGTCCTCGCCGGCCTCGGCAGTAGCGACCGCTTCGGCGGTCTCGACTGCTTCGACGGCTTCGACGGCCTCGGGCGCTTCGGCAGCTGGCAGGGCTTCGTGGGTTTCGGCTGCTGGCAGGGCTTCGTGAGCCTCGGCGGCCGGCAGCGCCTCAGGTGCGGGTGCAGCTTCAGGGACAGCCGCGGCCTCAGGTGCGGGTGCGGCCTCAGGTGCGGGTGCAGCCTCATGTGCGGGTGCAGCCTCAGGTGCGGGCGGGGCGGGCGGTGCCGGTGGCTTCTTCGAGCGCCGCGGGCGCCTGGACGGTGTCACCCCGAACTGGGTGGCAACCTCTGGCAGCTGCGAAGCGACCTTGCGCACCGTCTCGAGCAGTTCGTCCGAGGGCTTCTCGGGCACGTGCTCGAGCTTGAAATGGGGGCGCACCACCGAACGGCTCACGGCGTCGAGCACCGTGGCCAATCGCTGCTGGCCGGTCTCGGCGGTGACCGACGCATTGGTGGCCTCGATCAGGCGCTGCAGCAAGTCGTCGGGAAGGCGTGCCCCGGCCTTGGGCGAGCGTGAGCTGACGCGCAGGGCCCGCACGACCCGGCCGTCGGCCAGGGTGGATGCCACCTCGTCGACCCACTCGGTTTGGGCCCGCTCTACCCGGGCGTTGAGCCCATCGCGCAGCTGGTTGGCGAGCTCGCGGCTCTCCTTGTCGTGGGCCGACTCGGCGGCAACCACGCTGCGCAGGTCGCGAAGGTCGATCTCGTCGATGTCTGCCAACGCGGCCTCGGCGCGGTCGCGCCACTCTGCGTCGCGCAGCTTGGGCATCAGGGTCTCGGCAAGCGCTACGAGCGCCGAACCGTCGATGGGGTTGGTGCCGTCGGCCTTGGCCTTCTCGTTCTGGACATCGATTTCCTTACGAACGGCCTGAAGGCCGCCGCGCGACAGCTGCTCGGCCACGACCTTCTGCTCTTCGGGCAAGGAATCGATCCAGGCCTGACGATGAGCCCGGCCGGGGCGCAGGCGCTTGGGCTTCGGGCGCTCTTCGCGGGCTTCTCGCGGCTCGCGGCGCGGGCGCCGGTCGCCACGTTCGCGGCGACCGCCTTCGGATTTCTCGCCACCCTCGGGGCGGCCGCCACCTTCGCGATCGCGATCGCGACCTCTGCCCCGACCCTTGCCCTTGCCCTTGTCGCCGCCCTTGCGCTCCTTCCAGGTGGTGGTGACACCGCCCTCGAAGCTGCGGCCGATGAGCTCGATGGTCTCGTCTGGCTTGCGGCCCGAGCGAGCCTTGGGGGGCAGGACGTTCTCGAGGAACACACCGTCGAGGGCGAAATCGGCATCGGCGCGACACACGTCGCCAACCTGGGCTCCGTCGTAGAGGGCGCTGGTTTCTACCGTTCCCTTGGGCAGCTTGGCCCCGGCAGCACGCCAGGTCCAGGTTCCGTCACCGCGGTCGCTGGTGAGCTCGATGTCGATTCGGCGGGTCATGACGAACTCCATTGGGAGTGGGGGAGGGGCAGTGCCCCTGCGTTACGGGCGCCAAGGGTACTCAACCTCCTGGGCCATGAGATCCCTCGACGCAAAAACGCGTATGGTTGCCCGGGCCGATGGCTTCGTAGGGGGAACCACAGTGAGTACAGATCCGCTCGGCGACATCAGGGTTCTCGAGATCGCCAACTGGGCCGCGGCGCCGTCCGCCGGCGCGATCATGGCCGACCTCGGGGCCGATGTGATCAAGGTCGAAGCGCCATCTGGCGACAGCATCCGAGGGATGATGCGCCAGGCGGCGGTGCCACCCGAGCAGAACCCCGACCATTCGTTCCAGTTCATGAACCGTGGCAAGCGCTCGGTGGCACTCGACCTGGGATCACCCGAGGGTGCGGCAGCCGTTCGCCACATCGCCACCACCTGCGATGTCGTCATCACCAACCTCGTTCCCGAACGCCGCAAGCGCTTCGGCCTCGACGTCGACGACTTCCTGGCCGTCAAGCCAGACCTGGTCATCGGGCTGTTCAGCGGCTACGGCGAGGAAGGCGACGAGTCATCGCGCCTGGGCTATGACACCACGGCGTTCTTCGCTCGCAGCGGCATCCAGGGTTCGATTCCCGGGCCCGAAGGGCCGGCCCGTTTCCGGCCGGGAATGGGCGACCACACGTCTGGCCTGTCGCTGTTCGGGGCCTTGATGGCCGGCCTTCGCGCACGCGACCGCACCGGCGAGGGCCAGGTGGTGGAGGCGACCCTTCTGCGCACCGCAATGTGGACAGTGGCCATCGACGTGGTGCCAGCCGTCGCAGACGCCAAGCCGGCCAATCCTCGGCTGCGCAGCGAAACGGTCAACCCCATGGTCGAGCCGTTCAAGTGCGCCGACGGCAAATGGATACAGCTCACCAACCCCAACCCCAACGTGTGGGATCGCTTCTGCGCCTCGATCCGCAGACCCGATCTGGCCGAGGCGCCCTACGACACCCCCAAGGGGCGTTTTGTGCGCAACGCCGAGCTGATGAACGAACTGGACCGCGAGTTCGCCACCAGGGCGCGGGCCGCCTGGGGCAAGCTGCTCGACGCGGGTCGCATCACCTGGGCGCCCATCAACGACACGGTCGAGGCCCTCAACGACCCGCAGGTCAGGGCCACGGGCGCTTTCGAGCCCATCGACCACCCCACCTACGGCACGTTCGACACCGTGGCCTCACCGTTTCGGATGCGCACCGCCACCTCGAAGGTGCGCGGGCCGGCACCGGGAGTCGGTCAACACACCGCCGAGGTGCTGGCCGAGGTGGGCATGGACCCCGCCGACATCGAAGCGCTGAGCTGACGTGGGCCCGATCTCCGGTATCTCGAGCCCAGAGGCACTGCGGCGAGCCGTCGCCGACGGTTCGATCGACACGGTGATCGTGGCCTTCACCGACCATTTCGGCAGGTTGATGGGCAAGCGATTCGACGCCGAGTTCTTCTGCGACGATGCCCTCGGGCACGGCACTCACGGCTGCAACTATCTGCTGACCGTCGACATGGACATGGAGCCCGTCGAGGGATATGCCTACGCCAACTGGTCGAAGGGCTACGGCGACTTCCACCTGGTGCCCGACCTGTCGACCCTGCGGCTGGCCGGATGGACGCAGCGCACGGCCCTGGTGTTGTGCGACGTGGTCGAGGGCCATCCAGAGGCGCCCGTGCCTGTGGCCCCGCGGTCGATCCTCAGCAAACAGATCGACAGGCTGAACGCCGCCGGTCACGTGGCCAAGGCTGCCAGCGAGCTCGAGTGTTTCGTGTTCGACGAGTCGTACCGCGACGCCCACGATGTCGGGTACCGGGGGCTCACCACGTCGGGTTGGTACAACGAGGACTATCACCTGTTGCAGGGGGCACGCGTCGAACCCTTCATCGGCGCGGCCCGCAGGGCGCTGAAGGCGTCGGGGATACCGGTCGAGAACTCCAAGGGCGAGGCGGCGCCAGGCCAGCACGAGCTGAACATCCGCTACGCCGAGGTCATGGACATGGCCGACCGGCACACCATCATGAAGCACGCCATGAAAGAGCTGGCCGACGCCCAGGGCATCTCGTGCACGTTCATGGCCAAGCCGGTCGAGGGTCAATCGGGCAGCAGCTGCCATATCCACCTGAGCTTGTGGGACCAATCGGGCAGCCCGCGCTTCGCAGACTCCGACGGGCCCACCGACGCCTTCAGGTGGTTTCTGGGCGGGTGGATGGCCCACATCGAAGAGCTCATGGTCATGTACGCACCCACGGTCAACTCGTACAAGCGGTATCAGCCCGCGTCCTGGGCGCCGACGAAGATCGCGTGGTCAACCGACAATCGCACGGCAGGTTTTCGCGTGGTGGGGTCGGGGCCCAGCCTGCGCATCGAATGCCGCGTACCCGGTGCCGACGTGAACCCATATCTGGCATACGCGGCCGCTTTGGCCAGCGGTCTCGACGGCATCGAGAACCGCATCGAGCCACCGGCCGAGTTGAGGGGCGACGGTTACTCGACGGCGGGGGTCCAGGCGTTGCCAACCCGGCTGTCCGACGCCGTCGACGCGTTCGAAGGGTCGCAGTTCGCAAGGGACGCCTTCGGATCAGACGTCGTGGATCACTACGTCCACTTCGCCCGCCAAGAGGACGCGGCCTGGCGCACAGCGGTCACCGACTGGGAACGCCAGCGCTACTTCGAGCGCATCTGAAGGCCTAAAGACTTCGGCGGTGGAGGCCGAAACCTCGACCGGGCGGAGAATCGATTGGGGACATCGGTGATTCGGTCTTTTCGCGGACCCGGGTTCGGGTGTCGTTGTGCGCAGATGCTCGTCGAGTGCCGCCATTGCGAGCGCGCCAACCGCAAGGGGGCGCTGTTTTGTGCCGGCTGCGGCACGGGTCTTGCCGAACGGTGCCACCAGTGCGGGGCTGCGGTAGGCGAAGACCACCGGTACTGCGATGTGTGCGGCGAACCCATACCCAAGCCCGTTAGGTGCGGACCCTCAGAGCTGCCACCAGGTCGCCGCCCGGGTGCCATGGCCGCCCTGCCGCCCGCGCGGGCGCTGATGGCATTGTCGCCCGGGCGGGCGCAGGTGGCATTGTCGCCCGGCCGGGCGCTGATGGCATTGTCGCCTGCGGTGAGCCAACCGGTGGTGGTGGCTCCCAGTGGGCCGACGCCGGCCGACCCCAGGGTCCTGCACTGGTTGCAGCAACTCGACCGGGCGGTGTGCCAGCGAGATTGGGAGACCTACCGCACGCTGTTGTCCGACCATTTCGTGCACCGCGATCATCGGCTGGGGCAGGTCGGCTCGACGACCCCGGACGAAGCGGTTGTGGCCGAACGCCAGACCGCAGCCTTGTTCGGCGCCATGCAGCCGAGCCAGGTGGTGTCGGTTGGGCCTGGACGAATCGCCATCCGTTCCGGCGCGTATGGCTCGTCGCGGGTCATGCCTTTCGTCAACCTGGTTCTGTTCGACGAGACCGGCCTGGTGTTGCGCAGCGAGACCTTCGACTCGCAGCAGTCGTACCGGGCCTTCGCCTTGGCGTCGTTGTGGGATCGGACTCTGGCTCAGGGGAACGAATGTTCGGTCGGGTCCGCATGATCGTGCCAAACGCGTTCTATCTTGGGACGAATGGCTCGTAAACGAAGCGGACCACAGCTCCCAGACAGCATTGCGCGCGACATCATCGACATCTCGGTCGAGAACGAGATGCGCGACTCGTTCATGCCCTACGCCCTGTCGGTCACCACCGCGCGGGCCATCCCCGACGTACGCGACGGCCTCAAGCCCGTGCAGCGCCGCATCTTGTACGTGATGAACGAGTTGGGGCTGCGGCCCGGCACTCCGTTCCGCAAGTCGGCTACGGTCGTGGGCGAGGTGATGGGCAAGTACCACCCTCACGGAGACAGCGCCATCTATGAGGCGATGGTGCGGATGGGTCAGTCGTTCGCCATGTCGGTGACCCTGGTCGATCCCAAGGGCAACTTCGGCAGCCTCGACGATCCGCCGGCCGCCTACCGCTACACCGAGGCCCGCCTCACCGAGGCGGCGATGACGATGGTCGACGAGATCGACGAGGACACCGTCGAGTTCCACCCCAACTACGACGGCGAACGCGACGAGCCAGAGTGCCTCCCGGCCAAGCTGCCCAACCTGCTGGTGAACGGGGCCAGTGGCATCGCTGTGGGCATGGCCACCAACATCGCCCCTCACAACCTGGCCGAGGTCGTCGACGCTATCAGGCTGGTGCTCACGCAGCGCCGGCCAAAGCCCACCGTCGAAGAGCTGATGGAGCATCTGCCCGGCCCCGACTTCCCCAGCGGCGGCATCCTGGTCGACGATGGTGCGCTGGCCGAGGCATACCGCACGGGCCGCGGGGCGGTGCGCATCCGGGCCCGAGCCGAGATCGAGCCCATCAGCTCGCGCCGGCAGGCCATCGTGGTGACCGAGTTGCCCTACATGGTGGGCCCCGAGCGGGTGCTCGGCAAGGTCCGCGAGCTGGCCAGGGCCGGCCGCCTCGACGGCGTTCACGACATCGAAGACCTCTCCGACCGCAACCACGGGTTGCGGCTCGTCATCGAATGCAAGCCGGGCGTCAACCCTCACGCCCTGTTGGCCAAGCTCTACAAGCTGACCCCGCTGGAGGACACCTTCGGCATCAACAACGTGGCCCTGGTCAACGGTGTGCCCACCACCCTGGGCCTCTACGACATGTGCCTGCACTATGTCGAGCACCGACTCGACGTTGTCGTGCGGCGCACCGAGTTTCGCTTGGCCAAAGCCAAGGCGCGGGCCCACATCGTCGAGGGCCTGCTGATCGCCCTCGACAACATCGAGCTGGTCATCCGCATCATCAGGGGATCGCGCGACGTCCCAGAGGCCAGGCACGAGTTGATGACCCAGCTCAGCCTCAGCGAAATCCAGGCCAACCACATCCTCGACATGCAGCTCAGGCGCCTGACAGCGCTCGAGATCGAGAAGCTGCGCGCAGAACTCGAGGAGCTTCAGCGCCAGATCGACGAGTACGAGAAGATCCTCGCCTCCGACACGCGCCGGCGCACCATCGTGGCCAAGGAGCTCGACGACCTGGTCGAGCGCTTCGCCACCCCACGGCGCACCACCATCGTCCACGCCGACGATGTCGTGGTGCACGTCGACGAGGCCGTTGTCGAAGTCTCGGCCGACGATGACGACGATCTGTTGTGCGCCGTCACCCTGTCGACCTCGGGATCTGTGGGCCGGATGCCGGCGGGCGAGCAGTTCCAGGCCAAGCCAGGCCGCCACGATGTGCTGCAGGCGGTGGTCGAGGCCTCGACCTCGTCGATGGTGTTCGCCTTCACCGATCGTGGTCGCGTGCTGTCGGTCAGGGTGCGAGACATTCCCGAGATGGTCAGGGGCAGCAGGGGAGCGACCGCCACCGAGATGTTCGCCCTGGGCCGAGGCGAACGGTTGGTCGGCCTGGTTTCCGACTCACCGGCGCCGGTGGTTCTGGTCACCCGTGACGGGGTCGCCAAACGGATCGCAGCCGAAACCCTGGCCGGCACCCGCAGTGCCAACCCCGTCATCTCCATGAAAGAGGCCGATCGCCTCGTGGCGGCGTTCCACGCTCCCGACGAAGCCGAGGTCGTCATCGTGGCTTCCGACGGCCAAACCCTTCGTACCGCTGCTTCGGGTATCTCGGTGCAGGGTGCCGCAGCATCGGGCGTGGCGGGCATGAAGCTCAAGTCGGGTGTATCGGTTGTGGGCGCCGGGCTCGTCGAGTTCGGTTCGCTGGTGGTGGTGGTCACCGACGAGGGCACCATCAAGGTCACGGACGTCGCCGAGATACCCTCGAAGGGCCGCGCCACCGGCGGAGTGCGCGTGGTCAGGTTCAAGGGCTTCGAAACCAACGTCGCCTACGCCTGGGTTGGACGCAACCGCCAGCTCGCCGCCATCGTCGCCGACCCGTCCGATATCAAGAAGACCGACCCGACCCCAGTGCCGGTGACACTCGAAGCTACGCGCCGCGACGGCTCGGCCGTCGACTTCGGCCACCGACTCCTGGCTCTGGGCGAGTATCGCCTCGAAGGTGCCATCTAGATGTCTGCATCAAAGAACTACGACGCATCACACATCGAGGTCCTCGAAGGCCTCGAGGCAGTACGCAAGCGGCCGGGCATGTACATCGGCGGCACCGGATCGGGCGGTCTCACCCACCTGTTGTGGGAGATCATCGACAACGGCGTCGACGAAGCAGCGGCCGGCCACTGCGACCTGATAGAGGTCACTTTCCACCCCGATGGCTCATACGAGGTCTCCGACAACGGGCGAGGCATCCCGATCGACGTCAAGAAGCAGGGCAAGGACGGTGAACCGATAACGGCCCTCGAGGTCGTGTTCACCGAGTTGCACGCCGGCGGCAAGTTCGGAAACGGTGCTTACGCCGCATCGGGCGGTCTGCACGGCGTGGGTGCCTCGGTGGTGAACGCGCTGTCCAGCCGCATCGTGGTCGACGTCGACCGTGGGGGCGCCACCCACCGGCTGGCATTCGATCAGAGGGTGGCCGGGCACTTCACCGCCAACGGCGGTTTCAAGCCGTCGCACAAGCTGGCCAAGGTGGGCACCGTGCCCAAGACCCGCACCGGCACCACTGTGAGGTTCTGGCCAGACACCGACATCTTCGACCCAGAGGCCGAGATCAAGTACGAAGAGGCCCGCGAGCGGGTGGCCCAGGTCTGCTTCCTGGTTCCTGGCCTCAAGATCAGGCTGATCGACAAGCGTCGAGGAGCCAGCGGCCGGCCCGAGGAGTTCGTCTCCAAGGGCGGTCTCAGCGACTACGTCGAGTTCTTGTCGACCCCCGCCCCCGCGGTCAACGGCATCGTACGTCTCGAAGGGCACGGCACATTCGTCGAGAAGGTGCCGGTGCAGGGCAAGCTGACCGAGGTCGAGCGTGACTGTGTGGTCGACATCGCTCTGCGCTGGATCGCCAACTACGACACCAACATCGTCAGCTTCGTCAACACCATCCCCACACCGGACGGCGGAACCCACGTTGCGGGCTTCGAGCGGGCGCTCACGTTTGCGGTCAACGACGCCTTGAAGACGGCCGATCCCCGCAAGCTGAAGAAGCTCAAGGACAACGGCAAGGCCCAAAAAGAAGACGTACAAGAAGGCCTGGTCGCGGTGGTCAGGGCCACGGTGCCAGAGCCTCAGTTCCGAGGCCAGACCAAACGCGAGCTCGGCACACCCGACGTTCAAAAGATCGTGTACGAGGTCGCCAAGAACGAGCTCAACGAGTTCTTCTCGGGCAAGCAGCGCGGAACCAAGGCCCAATCCAAGGCCGTGCTCGACAAGGTCACCGAGGCCATCGTCAACCGGGTCAGCACCAAACAGGCCCTCGACACCAGGCGCAAGGCTGCGTCGCTGGGCAACAACGGCATGCCAGACAAGCTCGCCGACTGCCGCATGCACCCCCAGGGCGAGCTGCTGATCGTCGAGGGCGACTCGGCAGCTGGGCCTGCCAAGCGGGCCCGCGATGCCAACTGGCAGGCCGTGCTGCCGTTGCGTGGAAAGGTCGTCAATGCGGGCAAGGGCACGGCCAAGGCAGTGCTCGACAACGCCGAAGCTGCAGCGCTGTTCACCGCCATAGGCGGTGGGTCGGGTCGCGACTTCGATCTGTCAGCCAGCCGCTACGAGCGCCTGGTGTTGTTGGCCGACGCCGATGTCGACGGCAGCCACATTCGCTGCCTGGTTCTAACCCTGGTGTTTCACTACATGAGGCCACTGTTGGAGGCCGGTCGGGTCTACGCTGCTCAGCCGCCGACCCACTCGGTGACCGTCGGTCAGACCAAGACCTACGTCTACAGCGAGGCCGAAAAAGACGCCATGCTGGCCGAGTTGCATGCCAAAGGGCGCAACCCCAAGGTCACCCGCTTCAAGGGTTTGGGCGAGATGGACGACGGCGAGTTGCTCGAAACCACCCTCGATCCCACCACCCGTGTATTGCGGCGCATCACACTCGAAGATGCCAAGGCGGCCGAGCGAGCCTTCACCGTGATGATGGGGGCTTCGGTGGAGCCGAGGCGCGAGTTCATCATCCGGCACAGCCAGGATTATGGCCACGCACTCGATGTCTAGGACCATGTAGGTCATGACTAACGTGCACCCGCTGACATTGGCCGAGGACATCCTCGAGAACGGCCAGGGCGACCGGCCGACAAACCGCATCACCGAGGAGCTCAGCGAGCTGGCCGACGGCGTCTCGCTGATCGAGTCTTTCAGCCACGTCGTCACCCTCGACACACAAGACGGGCTGGTCTGTTTCGACACCAGCGGCAGGCGCAGCGGCAAGGCGGTGGTGTCGGCGCTGCGCGGTTGGTCTTCCAAGCCGGTGCACTCGATCGTCTACACGCACGGCCACGTAGATCACGTGGGTGGCAGCTCGGTATTTGCCGCAGACGCCGCCGACAGGGGACACCCGGCCCACAGGGTGTTGGGGCATCGGGCGCTGAACCCCAGGCTCGACCGCTACGACTACACCAACGGCTACAACCTGGCCATCAACATGCGCCAGTTCGGTGGCGCACCCAAGGGCGAGGGCATGCAGGGCAGCTTCGTGCCCGACGGCACGTTGCGGGTCGACACCGACTACGAGTCGGTGATGATCGACCAGGTCGGTGGGGTCACCTTCGAGCACAACCACGCCATGGGCGAGACCGACGACCATACGTGGACCTGGGTGCCCGAGTACCGCATGATCACCGCAGGCGATCTGTTCTGCTGGATGTTCCCCAACTGCGGCAACCCGCAGAAGGTTCAGCGTTACCCGCTCGAGTGGGCGCAGGCCCTGCGGGCGATGGCGGCCAAGGAACCCGACCTCATCGTGCCCGCTCACGGTCTGCCGATAGCGGGTCGCGACCGCATCGTCTCCAACCTCGACGTGGTGGCGTCTGCGCTCGAGCAGCTGGTGGCCGACGTCGTCGACGCCATGAACACCGGGGCCACCCTCGACGACATCCTGCACACGGTGCGCGTCGACCCGGCCTATGCCGACTCGGTGTTCTTGCGGCCCCAATATGACGAACCCGAGTTCGTCATTCACAACATCTGGCGGCTCTATGGCGGCTGGTGGGACGGCCACCCGGCACGTCTCAAGCCTGCGCCAGACGCAGCCATTGCGGCCGAGGTCGCTGGGCTGGCCGGTGGTCACCAGCCGCTGGTCGACCGAGCGGTGGCGCTTGCCGCCGCCGGCGAGTTTCGGCTGGCCTGCGAGCTGATCGAGTGGGCCGTGCGGGTTGCGCCCGACGACCGCGAGGTTCACGAAGCTCGCATCGAGATCTACCAACAGCGGCGCCGCATCGAGACATCACTGATGGCCAAGGGTGTGTTCCAGACCGAGGTTTCCAACTCGAAGCTGGCGCTGGGCCAACAGGCCGAGGCGCGCTTTCGTATCAACATCGTCACCGACGACTGAGCGTCGGGCCGCTGGTTCTAGTCGACGACCAGGATCTGGTAGATGCCCGGCGATTCGATGTCGGCGGGAATGTTGCCCTCGCCGCCCAGGCCCATGAACAGCTCGTAGGTGCCCGAGGTCAGGCTCGAGATCTGGAAGCGGAACGGCGACCAGACCTCGCCGCCGGCTAGCTCGGTTCGGTAGAAGTACCACGACCGTTCGACGGTGCCGTATGACGCTGTTCCCGAGAACACCACCTCGCGGGCCAAGGCGGTGCCGGGCTCGTCGCCCTCGGCCGGTGCGTTGCGGAAGGCGATCTCGCCCAGGCCGTTCGCCAGTCGGGCCCAACCGCTGATGACCACGACCTCGCCGTCGGCACCCGACTTGGCATCCAGGATCGACTGGCTCGAGATCACCACACCGCCACCGATGCCCGGACCTATTCCCGTGGTGTTCTTCGAGTCGATCACGATTCGGGCCGGCTCAGCGAGGAACGAGACCGTCACAGCAGAGGGCCCCCGGTCGATGATCAGGCGCACGTCGTTGGACGCGTACGACGTCAGGACCACGCCGCCACCTGGCAACTCGAGGTAGTTGAGCTCGCCCGCGTGTTCGGCGTCGTCGAGATCGATGCGCAGGAAGCCGCCAAAGTCGACCACCGCCAAGTCGTCGGGGAATGCCGCCGACAACGATGGTCCGTCTTTGGGTGCCAGCAGCAGCACCGTTCGGGTGCACTCGGCAGAGGTGTGGGTCTCGAGCGCTACCACCCCGTCGGCTGAGCCGTCGGCGGTGCCAGGGCGGTAGGCGAGTGGGGTCTGCGTGGGTTCAGCGGGAAGTTCGGCGCACGTCCGCCTGTCGAACCCGGTGGTCGATATGGCGAAGTCGGCGCTGGTGACCCACCCGGTGCCGTCGGGAGATATGGCCTCGAACCAGGTGTCGCCGCCGGTGCGATTCACCCGGCCTGTCATCGACAGCGACGTTCCCTCGTCGAGTTGTGCGCCTCCGGCATCGCCGGGCTGGGCGGCCAGGAATGTCGTACGCCTGGCGACCAGGGTGCCCACACCGTCGACGCCCGACGAACCCGCCTCTGTGCTGGTGGTGGTGGAGTCGGTTGTGGTTGTGGTCGTTGTTTGGGTGCTGGTGGTGGTTTCGGCCTGGCTGGTGGTGGTCTGGGCCTGGCTGGTGGTTGTCGGGGGTTGCGATGTTGTGGTCGAGGTCGCCTCGATAGTGGCCGTGTCGGCCGGCTCGCCGTTGGATCGCAGAGCGAACGCAATGACCACCACCGGAATCAACAACGTCGCGGCGACGATCAGGGTGCGAACCAATCGTGCCGTTGATGAGCCATCTCTCGAGAACGCGCCTGTCATCGGACCTAGTGTCCCGCGCGGAGCCCCTCGAGGGAAGGCAGACCCGGTGTTAAGTCGCGAACAATCATGTGAAGATGTAGCCCATCTCACCGTGTTCGGACACGTCGAGCCCTTCGGACTCTTCTTCGGAGCTGACTCGAAGGCCCACGGTTGCGTCGAGGATCTTGGCCAGCACGAACGTGACGGCGAACGAGAACACCATCACAACCACCATCGAGATGATCTGATTCAACAGCAGCTCGCCGCCTCCGCCATAGAACAGGCCCTCCAGGAAGTCAGAATCGGGCCCGGCCTCGGCGTTTGCGAACAGTCCGATGAGGGTTCCGCCAACGATGCCGCCGACCAGGTGCACACCGACGACATCGAGTGAGTCATCGAAGCCGAAGCGGATCTTCATTCGTGTGCCGAAGAAGCAAGCGACGCCCGCTGCCAGCCCGAACAAGATCGAGCTGAGTGTGCCCACGAACGTGACGGCCGGGGTGATGGCGACAAGGCCGGCGACGATGCCAGATGCTGCCCCCAGCGACGTGGGTTTGCCGTCGACGATGCTTTCGACGAGCAGCCAGGCGATCATGCCGGCCGAGCCGGCGATGAAGGTCGACAAGAATGCTTGGGCGGCCACACCCGGGTCGCTGGCGCCGCCGGCGTTGAAGCCGAACCAGCCGAACCACAAGATGCCGGCCCCCAGCATCGTCAACACCAGGTTGTGCGGCCGGCCCGTGGCACCCGGGAACCCCCGTCGATTTCCAAGCACCAGAACGAGGGCGAGGGTCGCAACACCCGCGTTGATGTGGATTGCCGTGCCGCCGGCGAAGTCGTGGGCCGGCAGGTCGGCGATCCAGCCGCTGTAGACCCAGAACACCACCGGGCTGTACACGACTATCAACCACACCGGCACGAACACCGCCCACGCCTTGAACTTGAGACGGTCGGCGACACCGCCCGATATCAGCGCAGGCGTGATCACGGCGAAGGTCATTCCGAACGCGATGGCTGCGATGTCGGAATCGGCTACGTCGCCGAGCCCCGCCGCGTCGAGGTTTCCGATCAGGGTGCCGCCGCCCGAGGAAGCCAGGCTGAATCCCACCAGCACCCACACCAACGGCACGATGCCGAGGCAGTACATGTTCATCATCAGCATGTTCAGGATGTTCTTGCGTCTGACCATGCCTCCGTAGAAGAGGGCCAGACCGGGAACCATGAACAACACCATCGCTGCGCAGACGAGCAGCCAGACCGTTTCGGCCATCTGAAGCTCTCCTTTGGAGATCGGCGATGCAGCGAAGGTAGGTCTCTCAACATGACCCGAACCTGAACTCTGATACAGCGATCGAACAGATTCTCGAAACACGCACGACACGAACACGAAACGTTGTGCATCGACTCACATCGCGCACGTTGCGTCATGAGGGTTTGTACGAAACAATCACTGGCTGAACTAGAGGGTGAGGTCGTAGATGTATCTGGTCGGCAAGGTCTGGCCATTCTTGTTGCCGGGATTGCTGCTGGGTGTCGCTTTGGCCTGGCTCGTCTGGCGCCAGAGGCTTCGCCAGGGCATCTGGTGGTGGCTCGCAGGCATCGCCGCCGTTGTGCTGGTTGGGCTCTGGTGGGGCGCTCGCACTGTTGAGAGCGACCTCGAGCAGCGTGCAAACGCCGAACTCGAACAGGCAGGAATCGATGCACGGGTAGTGGACGTCGATGGACAAGATGTCTACGTCTCGGGCGCCGACGCGCAGGCCGCACTGGACTTGCTCGACGGCATGTACGGAACGACGGGCGTGTTCGCGCGCGGTGGTGCAACCACGACCAGCACCACCACGACCAGCGCAACCACGACCACTGGTGTGGCGTCTTCGACGTCGACCTCGGCGCCCGACGTCACGACCACCACCGAACCTGCGCAGACGACAACCACCACCGAAGCTGCGACCACAACCACGACCACCACTCAGGCGCCCGCAGTGGCGACCTTCGATGCGCAGTTCACCGGTACCGACGTCGCAATCGGGGGAGTGGTCCCCGACGAGTCCACCGCCGAGCGTCTCGGTGTGGCCTATGCCAGCCTGGCCGAGGTCGCCGGCGGCCGGCTCACCGACGAGCTGAGCATTGAGGCCAACGCCCAAGGCGGTGGGCAGGAGCTGGTGCAGCTGGCCGCCGACATCGCCCGTTTCCTCGCCTCGGCGACCTCGGCACGGGTCGACCAAGATCTAGACCGAACACTCATCGAGGTCGAGGTCGGCGATGAAGCCGCCGCCCAGGGATTCCTCGAACTCGAGAGCTTCGTGCAGTCTGTTCCCGAGACCGCCGGGGCCATCGAACTGGCGGCCGTGGGAGATGGGGCGGCCGAGCTGATCGAAGCGGCCAGGCGGGGTGACGACGGTGCCCCCGACGTCGCCTTCGACGACAAGGCTGGCAAGCTGGCGGGCGAGGGCGAACGCAGTGTCGAATCACTCGACATTTCATGGGACGCCACCACCGTCACGGTGAGTGGTGTGGTTGTGAGCGATGCGCAACGCAGCGTGCTCGTCGATGGGGTAGTGGCCGCATTCGAGGGCCGAGCGGTGGCAGACGATTTGACGGTCGACAGCCGGCCGCCTGCCCTGGCCGGCTCCGATACCAGGGTCATCGCCATCGTCGACCGCTTGGGCGACCTGTCCGCGGTGGATCAGGGATCGGTCGCACTGCGAGGTTCGCGGCTCAGTATCGACCTGGCAGGCGCCGACGATGCCGCGACCCAAGCAGCACGGTCGTTGTTCGAGTCGGGCCTATACCGGCCGTTCCTGGCCCAGTCCCACTCGGGCGAGGCAATCGCCAGCGGTGGCGGTCTGCTGGGCACGGTGACCTTCCTGACCGACGACTCGGGCGACGACGTAGTCGACCGTGACGAGGTGGCGAGGGTGGCGGCCCTGCTGGGTACGCTGCCAGACGATGGCGACATCTATGTCAGAGGGCACGCAGACAGCCGTGGGTCTTCGGCGTACAACGATCGGCTGGGGCGGGCTCGGGCCGATCTCGTGGCAGGGCTATTGACCCAGGCCGGGGTAGATCCCGAGCGCCTCGTGATTTCGTCGGCAGGTGAGTCTGAACCGGTTGCCTCGAACAGTACGGCGGCCGGCCGTCAGGCCAACCGCCGTGTCGACATCGGCCTGATCGGAGTCTGACATGATTCAACTGATCATCAAGCTCACGATCCTTTTCCTGTTCTCGGTGGGCCTCGGCTACTTGCTGGGCTGGCTGATCCTTCGTATGTCGGCCAAGCCCCAGGCCGATGAGGCTCCAGTCGACGACCCAGAGCCAGTCATAGATCTCACCGAGCCTTCGGCCAGCTCCAGCGGGCCAGCCCAGACCGAAACGGCGCCAGAAATCGCCGCAGAGGTCGATGCCGACGTCGTCGAACCGGTACGACCAGCCATAGTCGATTCGGTCGACGATTCGGTGTTCGCAGCCGTGGCGGGCGTCTCGGTGGCCGCGGCCGGCTCGACCGCCGAAGCCAAGCCCAGGGACGACCTGAAGCAGATCTTCGGGATCGGCCCAAAGCTCGAGAAGCTGCTCAATGACTACGGCATCTTCACCTTCGAACAGCTGGCGGCCCTAGAAGCCCCCGACGTTGCAGAACTGCAGTCGTATCTGACCGAGTTCCCAGATCGCATCGAGCGCGACGACTGGGTTGGTCAGGCCCGTCGCCTCATCGGCGACTGATCCTCCCAGAACGCCGATAATCCTCATTATGTAAAGTAGATCAAAATCCCGTACACCGGTGTTGTGCGGGCGCCTGGCGCCCTGCATACACCGGTGTTCGCTGATGAGAGGTGTTTGTTGACGAGGTGGCCGGTGTCAGCCGGCGGGCCCCAAGAACACCACGCCCAGCGGCGGCAAGGTCAGCTGGATCGACTGCTCGAGACCGTGGGTGCCGATCTGTTCGGCGCTGAAGGTTCCTTCGTTGATCACGCCCGAACCGCCGAACCGGTGGTCGTCGCTGTTCAGCAACTCGACCCACGATCCGGCGCCAGGAACCCCGAACCTGTAACCAGGCCTGGGCACCGGCGTGAAGTTGATCGCAACAACAACCGGAGACGACCCTGGCGATCCGTGTCTGGCGAACACAAGCACCGAGTTGTCGGCGTCGTCGCCGACGATCCACTGGAAGCCCTCGGGTTCGGAGTCGACCTCGTACAGGGCGGGTTGTGAACGGTACAAACCGTTCAGCGCCGAAACCCATGCCTGGACGCCGCCGTGGCCATGGTCGCCCAGAAGGGCCCAGGGGAGTTCCTCCTCGTGGCTCCACTCCCCCGGCACCGCGAACTCGCCACCCATGAACAGCAGCTTCTTGCCCGGGCTGGCCCACTGATACCCATAAAGCGCCCGGAGGCCTGCGAGCTTTTGCCACCGATCGCCCGGCTGGCGCTCGAGAAGTGATCCCTTGCCGTGCACCACCTCGTCGTGCGACAGCGGCAGCACGAAGTTCTCGCTGAACGCGTAGACCAGCCGAAACGTCAGCTCGCCGTGGTGCCAACGCCGATGTACCGGGTCGTGCTGAATGTATTCGAGCGTGTCGTGCATCCAGCCCATGTCCCACTTGAAGCCGAACCCCAGTCCCCCGCTGTCTGTGGGTTTGGACACTCCCGGCCATGCGGTGGATTCCTCGGCCACCGTCAGGGTGTCTGGGTGGTGCAGGTAGATCCGCCGGTTCATCTCCTGGAGGAACGAGATCGCACCCAGGTTCTCGCGCCCTCCGTAGTCGTTTGGGATCCACTCGCCCGCTTTGCGTGAGTAATCCCGATAGAGCATGGAAGCCACCGCGTCGACGCGCAGCCCGTCGGCGTGATAGCGCTCGATCCAGAACCGGCCGCTCGACAGCAGGAAACTGCGCACCTCGTGGCGGTCGTAGTTGAATATCGCCGATTGCCAATCGGGGTGGAACCCCAGGCGCGGGTCGGCGTGTTCGAACAGGTGCGTGCCGTCGAACCTGGCGAGTCCGTGGGCGTCGGTCGGGAAGTGTGAGGGCACCCAGTCGAGCAGCACGCCGTATCCGCGCTGGTGCAAGTGGTCGATCAGGTACATGAGGTCTTGGGGTTGGCCGTATCGCGATGTCGCAGCGAAGTACCCCGTGGTCTGATATCCCCACGACCCGTAGAAGGGGTGTTCCATCACCGGCATCAACTCGACGTGGGTGAACCCGGTTTGGTCCAGATAGTCGGCCAGCTGATGGGCGATAGCCCGATAGCCGCCGGGTTCGTAACGCCACGACCCCAGGTGCAGCTCGTAGATCGAGATCGGCCGATCGTGGGCGTTCACCTGGCCGCGGCGCGCCATCCATTCGGCGTCGTCCCAGCGATAGTCCAACCGCCAGATCTTCGACGCCGTGCCCGGTGGCTCTTCGGCCGCGAAGGCAAATGGGTCGGCCTTGTCGACAGTGTTGCCGGCCCGGTCGGTTACCGCGAACTTGTACGACTGGCCTACCTCGACCCCGTCGATCCGTCCCGACCAGATACCCGAGTCGGAAGGCCACAGCGAGTGTGAACTGTGGTCCCAGCTGTTGAAATCACCGATGACGTGCACGCGGGCGGCGTTAGGAGCCCAGACACGGAAGGTGCACGAACCGCTTTCGTCGAGGTGTGCCCCGAGCAGATACGCCAGCCCGTCGTGCGTGCCTTCGGCGAATCGCCAGAGATCTTCACCCGGAATTTGCGAAGTTGGTGCGCTCATGTCTCGCCTTCGTGAGAGATTTCTGATGCAATCGGAGCATGCTCGATCAAGGAAACCGCCCGAAGGTACTCAGTGTGGTCCTCGCGGGAGGTGAAGGGAAGCGGCTGATGCCCCTGACCGCCGACCGGGCCAAGCCCGCTGTTCCGTTCGGCGGCCACTATCGCCTGATCGACTTTCCCCTGTCGAACCTGGTCAACGGTGGCTTCCGCAAGATCGTCGTGTTGACCCAATACAAGAGCCACAGCCTTGACGTTCACGTGTCTCGTACCTGGCGTCTCGCTGGATTCCTGGGCAACTACGTGACCTCCGTGCCGGCGCAGATGCGCCGCGGACCTCGTTGGTTCTTGGGTTCTGCTGACGCATTGTTCCAGAACATGAACCTCATCGATGACGAAAAGCCCGAGTTCGTGTTCGTATTCGGTGCCGACCACATCTACCGGATCGATCCGCGTCAGATGCTCGATCATCACATGTCGACCGGCGCGGGCGTGACCGTAGCTGCCATCCCGGTGTTGAAGAGCCAGGCAGACCAGTTCGGCGTGATCCAGACCGAGGGCGGCACCCAAATCTCCCAATTTCTGGAAAAGCCGGCCCCCGACACCGTAACGGCCCTGCCCGACCGACCAGACGAAGTTCTGGCCTCGATGGGCAACTATGTGTTCACCACCGAGGCCCTGGTCGAGTTGCTGAACGAGAACAACGCCAGCGACAAGACGGGTCACGACATCGGCGGCGATCTCATTCCGATGATGGTCGACAAGGGCCTGGCCCATGTGTACGACTTCGCCGAGAACGTCATTCCCGGCCAGGCGCGGGGCCGCCACTATTGGCGCGATGTGGGCACCGTCGACAGCTACTTCGAAGCCCACCAGGACCTGCTGGCCGAGTTCCCCGAGTTCGACCTGTACAACGAGGACTGGCCCATCTACACCCTGGCGCGTCAGAGCCCGCCGGCGAAGATGATCACCGACTCTCGCTTTGGGTCCTCGACCGTGCAGAGGTCGTTGCTGAGCAATGGTGTGGTCGTGTCGGGCGGCACGGTGCTGAACTCGGTGCTGTCGCCAGGCGTGCGGGTGCGGGGCGGAGCCTTCGTGGAAGATTCGGTGCTGCTCGATGGTGTGGTCGTTGGCGAAGGCGCACACGTGCGCAACGCGGTTCTCGACAAGAACGTCATCGTTCCTCCCGGTGCCAGCGTCGGCGACAATCCCGACCTCGATCGACTCCGCTACACCGTTTCGCCCGGTGGGGTGACCGTGATCAAGAAGGGTCAGATCGCCTACCTGGGCGACGAGATGCCTGACAGCTCTTCGTAGATGTCGATGTGACGCCTGGCAGGGCCGGACCACGACCAGTCGTGGGTCATCGCCCTGCGCTGAATTGCCGCCCTGCGCCCGGCGTGGCGCTGGGCCCTGACAGCTCGGTGCAGGGCATCGACCAGGCCTGCGGTGTCGACCGAAGCGGTGACGAAGCCGGTGCCCTCTGCGCGGTCTGCATCGGCGTCGATGACGGTGTCGTGGAGACCGCCGACGTCGGTTACCACCGGAATGGTGCCGTAGGCCATGGCCTGCATCTGGGCCAGGCCACACGGCTCGAACCGGCTGGGCATCACAAAAAGGTCTGCACCGGCGAAGATCTTGTGCGCCAGCTGTTCGTCGTAGCCCTCGTGGAAAAAGACCTGGTCGGGGCTCATGCGGGCCGCTTCGGCCAGGGTCCAGGCCAGGTGGGCCGAGCCGCTGCCCAACACGAACAGCCTCGCGGGCATTGCCTCGAGGAATCGCAGCGAATCGGCCACGATGTCGATGCCCTTTTGTTCGACCAGCCGGGTGACCATGCCCACGACCGGTGCCGTTGAGGGGCTCCAGCCGGCCAGCTCTAGCAGCTCGGCTCTGCAGGCCTGCTTGCCCTCGGTGCGGGTGTCGTCGTAGTTCTCGGCGATGTGAGGGTCGGTCGAAGGGTTCCACATCGAGGTGTCGATGCCGTTTCGGATGCCGACCAGCCGGTCGCCAAGTGCCTGCAAGCGTCCTTCAAGTCCCATGCCGGGGCCGGGCACGAGGATCTCGCGCGCGTAGTTGGGGCTGACCGCCACCACCCGGTCGGCCAGTGCCACGCCCCCGGCCAGGGGGTTGCACGCACCGAACCACTCGAACCGATGGGCACCTCGGACCAGCACTTTCATCCAGCCGGCGTCCATGGTGCCCTGATAGCCCAGGGTGTGGATGGTCAGCACGCTGGGCGTCTGGACGTGAACGAACCCCAGTGTGGCCGCGGTGTGCCAGTCGTTCAGGTGCAACACGTCGGGTTTCTGCTGGTCGTTCAGTGCGGCCACCGTGGCCGAGAACGCCATGAAACGCCGGTCGTTGTCGTGCCAGCCCTCGCCGTGTTGGTCGGTATAGGGGTGAGGACGGTCCATGCCCGGCACGTGAACCAGCGTCAGATCGCCGAGCACTTCGTGCAGGCCGCTGCGAACCGAGCACGGCCCCACCCATTCGGGCACGGCGACGTCGATGTGCTGCTGGTGCGAGAGCTCGGCGCCGCTGTAGTCGGGCATCACGATGGTCACATCGACACCCTGCTCACGCAGCGACTTGACCAGCCCGGCTGCGGCTTCAGCGAGACCGCCCACCCGGGCCAGCGGGGCCATTTCAGAGGTTGCGAACAAGACGCGCATGGCTACTCCCCTGTCGGCTGGACGTGACTTGATGGACCGGACATCGCTGGGTCGAAAATCAGGAGTGGTCGGTGTTCTTCAACACAATGGTGCCCCACGGGCCGACCGTAATGCGGTCATCGTCGCTGACGTGGTGCCCGACGGGGTGCCCGTCGGCGGTGTCGATCTCGACGGTCCACGGTCGTGGGCCCAGCTCGGGTGGGATCGCGAAGTCCAGCGCCTCGCCGTGGGCGTTGAACATCATCATGAAGTCGTCGTCGACGATTCGCTCGCCCCGACGACCCCGCCTGGTGATCGACTTGCCGTTCATGAACACGGTCAGTGCGCTGGCGTAGCCCACGGCCCAGTCGTCGCTGGTCATTTCGCTGCCGTCTGGCTGGTACCAGCCCATGTCGACGGCGTCGTCGCCGTGGATGTGGCGACCCTCGAACCAGCGTCGGCGCCGGAATATCGGGTGCCGCCGGCGCATGGCAATCAGATGGGTGGTGAACTCGATCAGGTCTCGGTCGGCTGTGGCCCAGTCGATCCACGACAGGGTCGAGTCCTGGCAGTAGGCGTTGTTGTTGCCGTGTTGGGTGCGACCCATCTCGTCGCCCGCCAGCAACATCGGCACGCCCTGCGACAGCAGCAACGTCGTCAGCAGCGAGCGGGTGCGGGTGCGGCGAATGCGCTTGACCTTCGGGTCGTTGGTGGGTCCTTCTACGCCCGAGTTCCACGACCGGTTGTGCGACTCGCCGTCGCGGTTGTTCTCGCCGTTGGCCTCGTTGTGTTTTTCGTTGTAGGCGACCAGGTCAGCCAGTGTGAACCCGTCGTGGGCGGTTACGAAGTTGATGCTGGCCGACGGAACCCGCCCCGACCACGCGTACAGGTCGGAGCTTCCGGTGAGCCGCGACGCGAAGTCGGCGAGGGTTTCGTCGGCGCCGCGCCAAAAGTCGCGCACACCGTCGCGGAACTTGGCGTTCCACTCGCTCCACAGCGGTGGGAAGTTGCCGACCTGATAGCCGCCGGGGCCGACGTCCCAGGGTTCGGCGATGAGCTTGACCTGGTTCACCACCGGGTCCTGGTGAATCAGGTCGAAGAACGAGCTGAGCCGGTCGACGTCGTGCAGGCCTCTGGCCAGCGTCGACGCCAGGTCGAACCTGAACCCGTCGACGTGCATCTCGAGAATCCAGTAGCGCAGGCTGTCCATCATCAGCTGCAGGGTCTGGCTGTGGCGCATGTCGAGGCTGTTGCCCGTGCCGGTGAAGTCGACGTAATAGCGCGGTTGTTCGGGGTTGAGCCGATAGTAGGCCCCGTTGTCGAAGCCCTTCAGCGACAGCATCGGACCCAGATGATTGCCCTCGGCGGTGTGGTTGTAGACCACGTCGAGGATCACTTCTATCCCCGCACGGTGGAACGCCTTGACCATCTGTTTGAACTCGGTGACCTGACCGCCCGAGTCGCCGGCCGCCGAATAGGCGCCGTGTGGGGCCAGGAACGCCAGGGTGTTGTAACCCCAGTAGTTGCGAAGGCCACGATCGACCAGGAAGTGATCGTCGACGAACTGGTGAACCGGCATCAGCTCGACTGCGGTGACCCCGAGGTTCACGAGGTGTTCGATGATGGGTTCGCTGGCCATGCCCGCATAGGTTCCCCTGAGCCCCGGGGGAACGTCTGGGTGCGCCATGGTCATGCCGCGCACGTGGGCTTCGTACACGACCGTCTGGTGCAGCGGATAACCCAGCTGAGTATCGCCTTCCCAGTCGAACTCTTCGTGGACGACTACCGAATGGGGCATGAACGGCAGGCTGTCGTCGGTGTTCATCCGGTCTGGTTCGACAGCGTCGGACGCGTAGACCGCCTCGTTCCAGGTGACTGTGCCCGACACGGCCTTGGCGTATGGATCGACCAGGAACTTGTGGGGGTTGCACAACAACCCCTGGGCCGGGCTCCAGGGCCCGTGTACCCGAAACCCGTAGCGCTGCCCCGGCATCACACCGGGCAGATAGCCATGATGCACGAATGCGGTCGTTTCGGGCAGCGGGACGCGCCGCTCGGATCCGTCGGTGTCGATCAGGCACAGGTCGACGACGTCGGCCACCTCGGAGTAGACGGCGAAGTTGGTTCCTTCGCCGTCGAAAGTGGCCCCCAGCGGGTACATCGAGCCGGGCCACGCGACCGAACGGTCGCGCCGCGCGACGGCGTCGTCGGGTGCGGTGGCCCCTGCTGGCTCGCGTGGAGTCGAATCGTCGATCTGGGTCATGGGTTCGCTCAGGTTAGACCGCGCTGATTCGGTGCGCAGCGACCTGAATAATCCTGTCGGTCGGTTACGCCGGCCGCGAGAGGAGTTACGCGACTTGCTCGGCGATTGCGTCGGCCAGAGCCTGGTGGAACAGGCCCAACGCGGGCTCGTTGGCCCCCAGGCGCAGCTTGTCTATGGCGCCAGAGGCCATTCCCCGCTGAGCGCTTTCCATGGCCGCGAAGTCCTCACCGATGACCGTGTCGATGGTGAGTTGCCAGTTCTTCTCCCAGTGCCGCTCTGACGACTCGGTGGCCGGTTGGTCGGGAATATAGAAGTCGAGGTCGACGATGCAGCGACCCGGATCGTCGCGGTCGGGGGTGACCCGCCAGGTTTCGATGTGGTCGATCTGCATGACGAACACGGTGTTCGGGAACATCACGTACACCATCGCCGTGTGGGGCACCAGGTCCCAGTCTGCGGGGTCCTGAGTGGCCATCTCGGCGAAGGTCTTGCGGGGCAGAACCTCGCGCACGTGCGGGCCGCTGCGGTGGGCGACGCACAGGTTGGCGACGAAGTAGGGGCCAACCGTTTGCTTGTGCAGCGCTGCGAAGTGGTACGGCTCGAGGAACGTGTCGATCACCAGCTTCCAGTTCATGGCCAGGTCGAAGCGGTGGGTGCGCCAGTAGCGGTGCCCGGCTATGTCGTAGTCGACGATGTCGTCTGCGAATGCTGCCATGTCGGTTCGCTCGAGGGCCGCGGCGTCGAACGCGGGGGCGCCAGGGCGCGGGTCGGCCCAGATGACCCCATCGCGTTCGACCACCGGAACTGGTGCCAGCCCCTCCGAGCCGGGGCATACGTCGGGGAACGCTCCGGCGTCGGGTACGCCGACCAGTGTCGTGGCCGAGTCGTATGTCCATGCGTGGTACGGGCACGTGTGGCGGCGGGCCTGGCCCCTGCCCGGGGCCACCACCTGGGCGCCACGGTGGGTGCACACGTTGGCCGCAGCATGCACCTGTCCGTGGGCGTCTCGGGTCAACAGCAACGGCACGTCGTATTGATCGCGCGTCACGAACGTGTTGGGCCCGGGCAGGTCTGGCGACAGCGCCACCACCTGCGGGCCCCGGAACAGGGTGTCCAACTCGAGCTGAAGGTGGGCACGGTCGGTGTAGTGAGAGGCGGGAGTTTCGTGAGGGCTGGTACGCCACGAACCACCCTCGTCGAGGTATCTGAGAACCTCGGCTACCAGTGGCTGAGCATTCGAGTTACGCATTGATCCTGTTCTGGCTCAAGAGAAGCGGACCGACACCTTGAGGGCGCCGGCGTCGACGGGCTCGTGGGCCATGTGCATGGCCTCGTCGATCTGTTCTACGTCGTACACATGGCTCAACAGTGGGGCCACGTCGATCTGTCGGTCAGCGATGAGGTCGAGCGCCTCGGCGAACGAAGCGGCTTTGGGTTCGTCTTGGGCTCCGTACACGCTGGCGGCCTTCAGACGCTTTCGGAAGAACCGGTTGAAGTCCATCTGGATGGGAGCGTCGTTGGAAGGCAGGCCGAACCACATCAGCTCGCCGTCGACTCGGGGCAACTCGACCGACGACAGGAACGTCTCGGATCGCCCCACCGCCTCGACGGCGTAGTCGACGCCACGGCCCCCGGTGAGGTCGGCTACGGCCTCGCCGAGCGAGTCGGTGCTTGCGTTGACGGTTACGTCGGCACCGTATTTGGCGGCCAGCGCCAGGCGGGCGTCGCTGAGATCGGACACGATCACCTTTTCGGCGCCGGCCCTTTTCAGCAGGTAGGTCCAGAACAGGCCTGCGCTGCCCTGGCCGACCACGGCCACGGTTTCGCCCGTGACATCGCGAGGGAACCGTTTGCGGGCCCACACCACCGTGCCCAACTGTTGGGCCATCAGCAGCTCGGTTCTGGCCACGTCGGTGTCGGGCAGCGCCATGCAGTACTTGGCGCCCACCCGTTGGTACTGGTTGAAGCACTCGCCCTGGAATGGGTTGGGAAACGTCAGAACGTGGGTGCCCGGCTCGAGGCCCTGGGCCTTGCTCTCGACGATCGTGCCTATGCCCTCGTGGCCGGGATAGCCGTGCGGGCACGGCGTTGGGTGGCTCACACCGGCGCCCATCATCACGATGTGCAGGTCGCTGCCACAGATCGATGCCATCTCGCTGCGAACCAGCACCTGCCCGTCGGAGATGGGAGGCACCGGAATTTCTTCGCAGATCATGCGGCCGACCTCGAGCATGCGGGTGGCCTTCATGGTTTCGGTCAAGTTCGTCACTCCCCGATCGGAATGGGCGTCACCGCGAACCTGCGCAGCCCCCAAAGTCTGTTGTTGGGCATCCACTCGAGGTCGCCGGCGGCCTCGAAGCCCGAATAGCGGTCGAGCAGCGCCTCCAGGGCCACCTTCATCTCCAGGCGCGCCAGGTTGGCGCCGAGGCAGAAGTGTATTCCCCACCCAAATCCGAGGTGGGGGTTGGGCGAGCGTCCGACGTCGAACTCGAACGGGCGATCGAACACCGTTTCGTCGCGGTTTGCCGACATCTCCCAGAACGTCACCTTGTCGCCGGCCCGGATGTTTGTTCCCGCCAACTCGACGTCGCGGCTGGCGGTGCGACGCTTGTAGATCGATGGGGTGGCCCAGCGAACCATCTCTTCGATGGCGGTGGGAATCAACGATCGGTCGTCGCGCAGGCGCTGGTACTGATCTGGGTACTCACAAAAGGCATGGATGGCCGACGCCAGGGCGCTTCGGGTGGTGTCGGCGCCTGCGGGGAACAACAACCCGAAGAAGGCCTCCAGCTCGCGGTCTGTCAGCTGCGAGCCGTCTTCGAGTTGGGCATGGACGATCGTCGACATGATCGCCCCGTCGGGGTTGGCCCGCTTGTCGGCGATCAGACCGGTCGCATACTGGCGCAGTTTGGCGCTGGCCTCTGCTGAGACGATCGAAGGCCCCGCATCCTCGATGCCCGCGTCTAGCCAGTCGACCAGGGCGGCCCGGTCGGGTTCGGGAACCCCCAGAACGATGCATATCGCCTGCGATGGCAGCTCGCGGGTGAAGTCGTGAACCGCGTCGAAGGTGTCGCCGCCGATGGCGTCGAGCAGGCGGCCTGTGATTTCGGCGAGCTCGCCCTCCAGGTCGGAGATCGCACGGGCGGTGAAACCCCGGTTCACCAGAGAACGCAGGCGGTGGTGCTGGTCGCCGTCGGTCATGTTCAGCATGCGCCCGGCCGCGCTCTCGTCGCGAATACCGGTGCCTCCGCGCTCGCGGATGCCGCCGCGATCAGACGAGAACGTCGTTGCGTCCATCTGCACGGCCTTCACGTCGGCGTGACGGCTGACCACCCAGAAGCCCTCGCCATCGGGTGTGGCCTGGGTGGGCTCGTGCCAATGCACCGGATCGTGTTGGCGCAGCCAGCCGAAGAAGGCATGGGGAAAGCCGGCCCGGAAGGTCTCGTGATCTGACAGATCGACCTGTTCGATGGTGTCGGTGTTCACGACCGCGGCCTCCTCTTCAGGGGCGGCACTTGCAGGTCGCCCGCCTTCAGCTCGAGCTGCTTGAGCGTTGCGTGGAACACCTCTGAGCCGAAGCCCGAGTCGACAGCGTCGCGGTACAGGTCAGCGGCCGCTGCGGTGACCGGCAGATCGAGCCCGGCTTCGGTGGCGGCGCTGCGAGCCAGCGCAATGTCTTTTGCGGCGATGTCGAGCCGGAAGATGACGTCGTCGAAGCGCCTGCTCAACAGGAGCGGCGCCAGCTTGGAGTAGGGCGCTGCCGAGCTGATCGAGATGACCTCGTGGGCGTCTGCGGGATCCATGCCCAGGGCGGCGGCCAGCGCGTATGCCTCCTGCACGATGGTGGCTCCGGCCAGGAACAGCTGGTTGTTGACGATTTTGGCGATGGTTCCCGAACCGCTGGGTCCCACGTGGACAACCGATTCGCCACCGCTGCCGAACGCGGCCAACACGGGGGCGGCGGCCTCGAACTCTTCGTCGCTGGCACCGACCAGAACAGCGAGTGTGCCTTCGCGCGCCTTGGCCACACCGCCGGACACGGGCGCATCGACGAACGCCGTTCCGGCTTGAGCGCAGGCCGATCGCAGGGAGGCCACCATCTGCGGCGAATTTGTCGAGACGTCGATCACCACGGCGGGCAGCGGGGATGCCGACAGGACGCCTTGGGCTCCGGCGACCGCCTGTTGCACCTCGGTGGGTCCCGGCAACGACAGGACCACCGCGTCGGCGCCTGCCGCGGCCTCGGCGACGGAGCCGGCGATGGCAGCGCCCGCAGCCGCCAGATCGCTGGTGGCTTCGGCGAACTGGTCGTAGGCAACCACACGATGCCCGGCCGCGATCATGTTGAGACCGATCGGTGAGCCCATCGTGCCCGTGCCGATCATGGCGATGGTCAGCGGCTTGGCAGTCGAGGTTTGCACTCCAATATGGTCGCAGGAACACCGCCCCGATATGGAATCGAGCACGGAGGCATCCATGACAAACGAAGACGACCGCCTGAACAAGGGCCGGGCGCTTGCAGCGCGCCTGTTCAAAGGGGCCCCTCGCTCCAGGCCCATGGGTCGCGAGATGACCGGGCACACCATGGCCCACCTGTTCGGCGACGTTTGGCAGGGCGAAGGCCTCGAAACCGAGGAACGGTCGCTGATCACCTGTGCCGTGCTGACGGCCATGGGCAAGGACGCCGAACTGCGCCTGCACATTCGCGGGGCGCGAAACCTGGGCATCGAGCGCTCAAAGCTGGAAGCGATGATGAACCACGTCGCTCACTACGCGGGCTGGCCCAACGGCGTGTCGGCACTGCGGACTCTCGACGAGGTATGGGAGCAGATGGACGCCGAGAGCCCCGGCTCGCAGGCCTAGCCGATCCAGTCTCTTGCCCAAGTGTTAAGGCGGCGGCCGAGCTGACGTCACTGGCCGGACACCCGGCGAACCTAGCTTCGACCTCGAGGTCGAGGACAGGAGCGTCCGTTGCGGGTGTTGATCAGTGCCGAGTCGTTCGTACCGAGTGTCAATGGGGTGGCGGGTTCGGTTCTGCAGATTGCAGACGAGCTCACTTCGGCGGGTCATGTCGTTCGAATCATCGCTCCGGCACCCGGACCATCTGAGGTTTGGTTCGGCGGCCCGGTCGATGGCCGTCGCGTCAGCGTCGATCGGGTCAAGGGCTGCACGGTACCCACCTATCCCACCCTCAGCTTCGGCCTCCTGACCGCTCGCAGCACTCGCGCGATCATCGAGAGTTTCGAGCCCGACGTCGTTCATCTCGCTGCTCCGGTGACGCTGGGGCACGCCGTGGCGCGGGCTGCCGCCCAGCTCGACGTTCCCACGGTCGCCGTGTTCCAGACCGACTTGGCAGGTTTCCTCGCCAGCCGCGGCGCCAGGGCAGCTGCGGCGCCGGTCTGGAGCTGGCTCAAGCTGGTGCACTCGTCCGCGACCCTGAACCTGGCGCCCACCGAAGGCGTAGCCCAAGAACTGCGGGCGCGTGGCTTCCACCGTGTGGGAGTTTGGGGCCGCGGGGTCGACCGGCAGACGTTCGACCCCTCTCGCCGCAGCGACACCTTCAGGCGATCGGTCGGCTGCGGCCCAGGCGACGTCCTGATCGGTTACGTCGGCCGCTTGGCCCCGGAAAAAGAGGTATGGCGGCTGGCCACCGTGGCATCCGAGGCCAAACGGCCGGGGTCGCGAGTGAAGCTGGTGGTGGTCGGCGACGGCCCGTCGCGACGCGAGCTACAGACGATTCTGGGCGGAGCCGTGTTCACCGGCATGCTCTCGGGACCCGAGCTCGGCGAAGCCATGGCCAGTCTCGATCTGTTCGTTCACACCGGTTCGCACGACACCTTCGGCCAAACGATCCAGGAGGCCATGGCTAGTCGAGTTGCCGTCGTGGCACCCGACGCGGGCGGTCCAGCAGACCTGGTAGACCACGGGCGCACCGGACTGTTGTACGACCCCACGAGTGCGAGTCAGCTCAACGACGCTGTCAGCTGGCTCGTCGACTCGCCCACCAAGCGAGCGCAGCTGGCCGAAGCCGGGTTCGAAGCCGTCCGCGAGCGCAGCTGGGGCGTCAGAACCCGTCAGCTGGTCGGATGGTACGAACAAGCCGGGGTGCTCTCGGCAGCAGCCCCGCCCAGCGGCCAACGTCCGCCACGAATGCGTCGGGCGGCTTGAGCCTGCCATGCGCAGCAACCTCGGCCTTTCGGGCACGGTTCGCCTCAGCGTGACAGACGCCAGCTATTTCGTCTGCGGACGCCGTGCTCCCTCAGCGGCTCGGACCCGCCTGCCTCGCAAAACCTCCGGCTTCGCGCGATTGCGGTCCTGGGGAAAGCGCCTGGGTGACCTGATTCACGAGCGTCCCGTACTGGCCAGCGCAGTGCTGTTCGCGCGGCCCTCGGGTCGTCACCTGGCAATAGCAGGCGCTTGCGGTGTGTCGGGTCTTCAGGCCAGCCTTTCGGCCGTACTGGGCACCATTGCCTATCTGGCCCTGATCCACCAAGGGCTCGCGTTGCTCTAGTCGCGCAGCAATTGCGCTGTGTCTCTAGTCGCGCAGCAATTGCGCTTTGAGATCGCGCTTCACGAATTTGCCGTTGGCGTTTCGGGGCAGCGGTTCGTCGCGGAACCACACATAGGCCGGAATCTTGAACCGGGCGAGCCTGTCATCGAGGTGGGCCCTCAGCTCGGCCTCGTCCAGGTGTGCACCCGGAGCCAGCACTATGGCGACTCCGACCTCTTCGCCCAAACGATCGTCTGGCACACCGAACACCGCGGCCTCGGCCACCGCTGGGTGTTCGTAGATCGCCGCCTCGACCTCGCCACAGTGAATGTTCTCGCCGCCTCGGATCACGATGTCCTTCTTGCGGTCGCGGATGTGCACATAGCCGTCTTCGTCGATGAAGGCGATGTCGCCGGTGTGGAACCAGCCGTCGCGGATGGCATCGGCGGTGGCCTCGGGCTGGTTGAGGTAGCCCTTGATGACGTTTGAGCCCCGAACGATCAGCTCACCCAACTCACCCTGCGGCATGTCGTTGCCGTTGTCGTCGACGATGCGTGCCTCCATCGAGGGCACGATGGGGCCCGCAGAGTCGGGCTTGTTGATGAAGAAGACGTCCGACAGCGACGTGACGATGCCACAGGTCTCGGTGAGGCCGTAGCCGGTTTGGGGGCTGCCACCCGACTTCGACAGGCCCTTGTCGATCTTGTCGACCAGATCCGGTTGCAGCGCAGCACCGCCACCGCCCATGGCACCGAGCGACGACGTGTCGGCATCGGCCCACTTGGGGCTCAGCAGGAGCTCGCGGCTCATCGTTGGCACGCCCGTGAACACGGTGATCTTCTCGCGCTCGATGATGTCGATGGCCTCGTCAGGGTCCCACTTGTACATCGACACCAGCTTGCCGCCGGCCAGGGTGATCGGATGCAGCACACAGTTGCACCCGGTCACGTGGAACAGCGGCACAGGCAACAACACGCTCGGAGTGGGAGCGCTGGCGGGATCTGGAACCTCCATCCCAGACATCTGCTTTGCCAGGGCCGCCGCAGTGGGCATCACGGCCATGTTCATCAGGTTCGCGACCGTTCCGCGGTGGGTCAGCTGCGCCCCCTTTGGGAACCCGGTGGTGCCAGACGTGTAGAAGATGCAGGCGTCGTCGTCGGGGTCGATGTGGGCCTCGGGCAACGCGGCGGGCGCCGTGGCGGGGTCGACGATGTCGTTCCAGTGCGCGGCGCCGTCGGGCAGCTCGGCTGCCTGATCGACACGCACAACGATCAGGTCGAGCTGATGTTCGGAGCGCAAGGTGCTGAGGTGTGGCTCGACATTGTGAAGCCGTTCACGGTCGCAGATCAGCACCTTCGGCGACGCGTCGCGCAGCCCGTACTCCATCTCGGGGCCCGTCCACCAGGCGTTCATGCCGACTATGGCAGCGCCCAACGACGTGATCGCCCAGTAGGACATGATCCACTCGGGATAGTTCCGCATCGACACCGCCACCCGGTCGCCGCGCTTGATGCCGTAGGTGTCGGCAAGAGCGTGGGCCAGCGACCTAACCCGTGCGTGGGTGTCGGCGTAGCTGTAGCGCTCGTCGTTGTAGACGATGTACTCGGCGTCGCCGTGAGCGGCCGACATCTCCCAAACGAAGCGCATGTTGGGAGGCGCCGCGGCGTAGGCCCGCAGCGGTATGCCTCGCACCTCGGTGGTTGTGATTGCGAAGGGTCCCTCGGCGGTGAGCTGTTGGATGGCGGCGGCGAAGTTGTCGGTCACGGAGGGGTTTGTATCGTCCCTGGAACCGCCGCGCAACCTGTTGGGGCTGTCTCACTGCTGGCGGTGCGAACCGACCGATATGATCGGCCGGGCCATGCTGATAGTCATCTCGCCCGCCAAGAAGCTCGACTATGAAACGCCGGTGCCGGCCAAGCGCCACACCATGCCGACCATGCTCGACCGATCGGCCGAGCTGGTCGATGTGATGGTCACCAAGACGCCCAACGATCTGGCCGAGCTGATGCACCTGTCGCCGGCGCTGGCCGACCTCAACGCCGAGCGTTTCCAGGATTGGGATCCAGACTTCGGGCCCAACAACGCCAGGCAGGCGATCTTTGCTTTCAACGGCGACGTCTATCAGGGCCTCGATGCGGCAACGTTCGATACACGCGACCTCACCGCAGCTCAGAAGCGCCTCCGGATCTTGTCGGGCTTGTACGGCGTTTTGCGTCCGCTCGACCTGATGCGTCCCTACCGCCTCGAGATGGGTACCAGGCTCGCCACGGCGCGCGGCAAGGACCTCTATGAGTTCTGGGGCGACGACATCACCGACAGGCTCAACGCCGACCTTGCCAACAACAACTTCAAGGTGTTGGTCAACCTGGCCTCGAACGAGTATTTCGGTTCGGTGCGCACCGACCGGCTCGATGCTCGTGTCGTGTCGCCCCGGTTCCTCGACGAAAAAGACGGTCAGTTCAAGGTGATGGCCTTCTTCAAGCGGGCCAGGGGCGCCATGACCGGCTGGCTCATCCGTGAGCGGATCAAGTCACCCAAGGCTCTGACCGAATTCGACGGGCTCGGATATCACTACGACCCGGCTCGCTCGACGCCAGACGAGCCGGTGTTCGTGCGACCCGAGGCCGCCCGCTGACGGCGCAATGAACCAGCACGGCTCCAACATGCCGGCCGCCGAGGTCGAGCTGTCTGTCGACCTGGTGAGGCGAATGGTCGCCGCCCAGTTCCCGCAGTACGCCGATCTCGAGGTGGTGGAGGTCGCAAACGGCTGGGACAACGTCGTCTATCGCCTAGGGGACGATCTGGGCCTGCGGGTCCCCCGGCGACAGATGGGTGCAGACCTGATCGAGAACGAGGTGGCGCTGTTGCCACTGGTCGCCCCCGATCTGCCCCTTCCCGTGCCTGCGGCGCTGCATGTCGGAGAGCCCCAGTTCGGTTATCCGTGGCGGTGGACGATATGCCCGTGGTTCGAGGGGCGTCACATGGGTCTGCAACCTCCGGCCGACGCCCAGGGCGCGGCACGAGATCTGGCCGCCTTCCTGGCGGCGCTACACCGCCCGTTCCCGGCGGCGCCGGCGAACCCCTTCGGGCGCGGCGCCCCGCTGTCCGAGCGCGACGAGCTGACTCGCCAGCGCATCGAGCTGACGGTGCCTGAGGCTCAGCGCAGGCAGGCGCTCGATTTGTGGCAGCTGTGCCTGGCGGCCCCGGTTTGGGACGGGCCACCGATGCTGCTGCACGGCGACATGCACGTGATGAACCTGGTGGTCGACGACCAGCGTCTGGTTGCGGTGATCGACTTCGGCGATATCTGTGGGGGCGACCCAGCTTGCGACATGGCCGTGGCGTGGATGTTTCCCGACGCCGAGTGCACATCGCAGTTCAGGGCCGCTTTGGCCCGTGCCGGCGGGGCCGCCGACGATGCGACCTGGCGGCGGGCGTTGGGCTGGGCCCTCGGATTCGCCGTCACTTACCTGGCCAACTCGGCCGATCACCCCGAGCTGAATCAAATCGGGCGACACACGCTCGAGCGGGCCCTACTGTGGTCTGCGTGAAGATCTGAGCCACCCCGACCCACCGCCGCGTCTGGCGCAGGCGGCTTGCTGGATGTCCGACCCTGCCCGCATTGCTGCGGCAAGTTCGATGGGACCGCTCGTGTCTGCCCAACTTCACCTATCCAATCTTTCGTTTTCTCATGGGCCCCAAACCATCTTGTCCGGTGTGAACCTGACAGTGGCCCCGGCCGACCGTGTGGGCGTTGTCGGCCCCAACGGGTCTGGAAAGTCGACGCTGCTGCGGCTGATGGCTGGCGACCTCGACCCCGACATGGGGAAGGTCAGAGCTTCGGGCACGGTGGTCTTGTTACCCCAGGTCATCGACTGGGGCCTCGATCTTGCAGCCATCGACTGGTTGCTAGAGCGCACAGGGGTGGCGGCGACTCAGCGACGTTTCGAGGCTGCGGCCACAGCGCTCGCCGACGGCGAGGCCGATGCCGCTGACCGCTACGACCAGGCCTTGGCTGCGTTGGTGGCAGCCGATCCATCGGGCTTCGAGGCTCGGGCGCGGGCTGTGGCCGAGGACCTGTCGCTTGGTGCGGTGTCGTTGGGCCAGAGCGTCGGGTCGTTGTCGGGGGGTCAACGAACCCGTCTGAAGCTCGCAGCGATACAGCTGAGCGCGGCCGACGTTCTGCTGCTGGACGAGCCCACGAACGATCTCGACCATCAGGGTCTGGCACAGCTCGAGCAGGCCCTGTCGTCGCGCCAGGGCCCCACCGTGGTGGTGTCGCATGATCGCTCTTTCGTCGAGGGGTTCGTCAACGTCGTAGTGGAACTGGACGACCACACCCACGAGCTGACCCGCTTCGATGGTGGATATCGGGCATGGATCGACGAGAGGGCGGCGGCCCGGCGCAGGGCCGAGTCTGACTTCCAGGAATGGACCCAGCAACGCGCCGAGCTGAAACAGCGTGCAGCACGACAGCGCCAATGGTCTCGACATGGCGAGGCCTCTGTCAGGAAGGGCGACGAACCAGATCGAAACATCCGCATGGCTCGTATCGAAAGGGCTCAGAAGCTGGGCAGTCGAGCTGCAACGACCGGGCGTGCCCTGGAGCGCCACGATCGCAGTCGGGTAGCCAAGCCATGGGATCGATGGGAGCTGAGGCTCGAGTTTGCCGAAGCCGGTCGCTCGGGTGACGTTGTTGCCGAACTGGCAGCGGCCGTCGTCGAGCGCGGCGCGTTTCGTATGGGGCCGCTGGAGCTCACTTTGCACGAGGGCGACCGGGTGCTGGTGCAGGGTCCCAACGGTGGCGGAAAGTCGTCGCTTGTAGGAGCACTGTTCGGCACCGTCGGCCTGTCAAGCGGAGTGTCGCGGCTGGGCCGCTCTACCAAGCTGGGAACAATGACCCAAGACCGCCGCATGTTTGGTTCTGGACCGCTGGTCGACTCGTTCGTTGCGCATACCGGCATGCCGATCGCCGAGGCGCGCAGCCAGCTGGCCAAGCTGGGCATCGACTCCGCGCGCTCCGAGCGCGACCCGGCAACGCTGTCGCCCGGTGAGGTCACCAGGGCGACCCTGGGATGTTTCGCTGCGGTGGGGGTCAACACCTTGGTGCTCGACGAGCCCACGAACCATCTGGACTTGGAGGCAATCGAGCAGCTCGAGGCAGCCCTCGGTCGCTTTGGAGGCACGGTCGTTCTGATCACCCACGACCGCCACCTTGCGAGCGCGTTCGAGGCGACTCGAACCTGGAACGTCAAGGATGGCGTGGTCACCGAGTGTGTTTAGACCGCTCAGCCTGACCGTGTGGTTTGGTTCGGTGGTTTCCCCGCCGGCCGTTGTTTTCGTGGTGGTGGTTTGGTCCACTCGCTGATGACGGTGCCGTGGGCGTCTTGGAGTTGCCAATCGTCTGGTGTGGGGCCCATGACCAGCCGCGTGTTCATGGCGTGCAAGCGGTCGTGGTGGTGTGGGCATAGCAACGCGAGGTTTGCCAGGTTGGTGGGGCCGCCGTGTTCGCGGTGGTGTAGGTGGTGTGCTTCGCAGCGTGTGGCTTCGGTGTTGCAGTGTTTCCATCTGCATGTGCCGTCGCGGATGGCTAGGGCGAGTTTTTGTGTTGGTGTGGCGTATTGGACGTCGTAGGCCAGGTCCAGCAGGCGCCTGTCTGCCTGCTGAAACCAAGCATTGATCTGCGCCCGGCACAACAACCCCCGAGCGATGGATGCCGGTATTTGGGTTCCGTCGAGGGTGTAGGCCAGCCCGTCGGGTTTGTCGAGTTGGTCGATGTCGACGATCAGGTTCACACAACCCCTCGCCCGTTCCCTGACGCCCGCGGTTGGGTCGCCATCGTCGGCTGCCGGGAGGAGGCCGTCTGTGAGCATGCTTGCGATCACGTCAGCGCCGCGCTGTTGGTGGCTGCGCCGTTGTCTGGGGTCTGTGATGGTGCGCATGTCGTGGTGGAACGCGGCGCGCTCGCGGCGGTCGTATTCGGCTTTCAACGCAGCACCTGTGACCGGGTCCAATGTGGCGTTGAACCAGATCATGTCTTCGTTGTCGATGCCACACGACCCTCGCCTGCGCCTGCGTTGACGGGCCAGCCGCTCGTCGGGATCCTCGCGGGTTTGTTCGCGTTCGGCGTCGCGGACCGCCGCTTTGGTTTCGTCCGCCGACTGGCCCTTCGCGTCTGCGAGCAGGCGGGCTTTGATGTCGTCGGGTAGGTCGGTGTTGGTCAGGTAGTCGGCTTGTTCGGAGTTGATGTCTCCGGCTTCCAACGCCTCAGCCACATCAGGATTGGCAGTCAGTCGCCTAGACCTGGCCTCGGCCTCGCGTTGGGCCTTACGTGACGGAGCAGGCGGCCCAGGGTCCGGCTTGGTTCCACCCTCCGACTGCTTGCCCTTGCGGTTGGCAGCACGTTGACGGGCCTTGGACAGGGCGCTCAACAAACGAGCCTCGTGACCATCCAAACGGGCACGTACACGACGAACACCACCGAGCTCGGCCTCGAGCCCGGCGACATCCATCACCTCTAGTTCGTCGGCGCCGCTAAGCACCACCCGCACCTCTGTCACGCCACAAACCCTAAACAGGGGGTGGGACAATCTCGTCGCTGCTAGTTCGCGACACCTGCCGGCGTCGCTCATACGCAGATCCCTCGCTGCTACCTTCGCCTCGTGAGCACCGGTGCATCAAATAGCTCGCGCGACTACTACGAAGCCGAGGCCGCAGCCGGCACCAGGCGAGAACTCCGGGGAGTGCGGCTGAGCATCCGTCGCCGCTTCGTGCAGCTACTGGTGGCCGAGGGTCGCCCGACTGTCGGCGACTTCGGCGCCGGACCCGGCCTGGACACACTCGGTTTCGCAGCTGAAGGAATAGGGGCCGTTGGCATCGACCTGGCGCACACCAACTGCGTCCGCGGAGCTGCGCACGGAGCCGCGATGGTTCAGGCCTCGGTCGACGCTGTGCCGCTCAGGACCGGCGTGTTGGCCGCTGCCTGGTCTATGAGCACGCTCATGCACCTCGACGACGCGTCGGCCCGGGCTGCGGTCGGCGAGATAGCTCGCACGGTGCAACCCGGTGGCCCTTTGCAGATCGGCGTTTGGGGCCTGCCGCAGGCGCAGTTGTTGGTGTTCAGCGACCCGTCGGGCAACACCCGGCCGTTCCACCTTCGCAGCCTTCACCAGAACTCGTCGCTGTTTGGTGCATCCGCCGACATCGCCGCTAGCGACGTCGTGCACCACGACGACAACGGTTGGGAATATCAGGTGTTCCTGCTGCGCTGTCGATGACTTGCCCGCCCGGCGTCAGCGTCGGGGCAGCATGTAGGCGGCTATGACACCCGTTGCCGAGAACCCTGCCGACAGCAGAAACACTGCAGTGAACGACCCGGTTGCGTCGGCCAGCGCTCCGCCCACCTGCGGGCCGAGCATCTGGGCGACACCGAAGGCCAACGTCGCCGCAGAGAACGCCGGGCCATAGTCGGCGTCTGATGCTGTCTGCACGATGTGGGTGGCAATAGACGCGGGCACGCCCGAGAACATGGTGCCGAGCCCCACCGCTGCCACCCATATCCATGGACTGGAGCCGGTGAGCATCAGCAGGGTGCATGCCCCGAACACGGCCGAACCCGTCATGAGAGTGGCGCGGACGCCGAAGCGTCCGGCGGCGGCACCTACCGACAGGCCACCGACGACGATGGCCACACCCAGCACCGAGAACACGGCCGAAGCGGTGTCTGGTGACAGGCCGGCGTCGTCTTCGAGCCTGGCGACCAGGAAGGCGATCACCAGCAGGTAGGCGAAGCCATAGGCGGTGTAACACGCGGTCAGAGGGGCCCAGCCGGGCACTCGTCGAAGCGACTGGAACCCTCCGATGCCTCCGCGGGCCGAAACGGTCTCGCCACGCGAGCGCAGCACCACGAAAGCCAACAGCAGCACCACGGCCCCGATTGCAGACTCGACCCGGTACACAGAACGCCACGTGTCGAGCCGCTCTGGGTCGCGAAACGCAGCCGCCAGCTGCCCTGAGAACACGATGCCTATGCCGATGCCCGAACCCACCAGACCCGCGGCCATGCCTTGCAGTCGTGGCGGCATCCTTCTGGCCGCCAGAGCAGGGGACGGTATCCAGATCAGCGCACCACCCAGGCCCATGGTGAACAGCGACAGGCCCATCACCGCCGGATGCGGCACCAGCCACATCACCGTCAGCCCGGTGAACGACAGCATCAGCCCCCGCCGCAGCATCTGGGTGAGTGAGCGTCGCGAGGCGATAACCGCCGCGGCGAAGGTGCCCAGCAGGTAGGCGGCGACGTTGAGGGTTCCCAGCAGACCGGCAAGGGTGTTCGAACCACCAAGCACGTCGTCGCGCGCGTCGGGCAGCACAACACCCCAGGTGAAGCGCCCGAATGCCTGGGCGACGGCCGCGCAAGCCATGACGGTTGCGATTACTGCTGCCGCGGGATACTCGCGCCGCGTCGGGGGCTCTGGCACTCTCGACGTTGTACCACCAACGCCGATTCGTGAACGAAACCCTTTCCCGCAAGCGTCGATCGACGACCAGCAACAGCAATCGGTGAAACAAACCGCCGGAGGCAGATCGATGGCTCGACCGCTGAGCACCCCATGGCCAACCGCTCGAGGAACCGTGTTCTTCGATGATCTTGCTTCCGCGCCAACGCTACGGAGAGCGGTCAACGCGGGCCGGATTCGCCGCTTAGCGAGTCACATCTACACCGCAGACCTCGAAACCCCCGCCGCCGACCTCGTGGTGGCAAATGTCTGGGAGATCGTTGCCCACCTGATGCCCGACGCCGTGGTGGTCGATCGAACAGCGGCCGCCGGTGGCGCCGTGGCCGAGGGCATGGTTGTGGTGGCGAGCGACCGACGCCGCTCGAACCTCGAGCTGCCCGGTTTGACCGTCGTGGTCAGGCCTCTGGAACGCTGCGACGACGACTCAGAGTGGGTGTTTGGCCTGCAGATGTCGTCACCGGCACGCACCGTAGCCGACAACCTCAGGCTGTCGCGGTCGGTTCGAGGCCGGGCCCCGCGGACCCTCACCCGCATGGAGCTGACGACCTGGGTGAAACAGAGCGCACGAACCTGGGTCGACCCGGCCGCGGTGTTCGCAGCGGCGCGGGAGCTGGCCCAGCGAAACGGCGACCTCGACGACGAACGGGCCGCGCTGTTGGCCAACCTGGCCCTCGCCGTCGGCGAGCGGGCGGAACCACGGTCCGAGGCTGTGGACGGCATAGGCGATGAAGCGCTGGCCGTCCTCGAGTCGGCTGTGCTGGCGCTTGGCGGCTCGCTCAGGCGTGTCTCGAAGGCCGAGATCGACGAGGCCGATGGCCGAGTCCAACTGCTGCAAAACCTTCACTCGGTCGTGGCCGACCTCGAACCGGGCCGGTTCCGAACCGAGCCGAACCGACTGCCCAGTTTGGAACTGGTCGATGCCGACGATGAGGTCGAGACAACGCTGAGGCACGGCCTGGCGCTGGTGTCGCCCATACGCAGTCACCTGGCACGTGCCGTAGGCGTGATGTTCGTGGTGCTGGTGGTCGACCCGTTCGCTGACGCGACAGCCGAGGTGGCGATGTTGGCCCTGAACGCCGAGCTGCGCTCGCACGGGCACGACCCCGTGATCATCCCCGCGAGCTGACCGATCGCTTCGAACGCGCCAAGCGACAGGCGGTGATCAAGGGCGAGGTCGGCCCGCTGCTGGACGTCGTGGAAGCCGCAGTGGCTCAGGTCGCAGATACCCTCCAGGGGCATGGGCTCTGACGAGGATCTGCTCGACTCTGTAACCGCCTGGACGTTCGACAACTCGTTCACCAGCCTGCTGCCGGGCGACCCCAACCCCGACAATCTGCGACGCCAGGTCCACTCGGCCGCCTACTCGCTGGTGCGACCGGCACAGGTCTCCGAGCCCAAGTTGGTGGCACACAGCCCCGAGGTCGCTGCGATGCTGGACCTCTCCCCCGCTGCGGTCGCCGACCCGGCTTTCACCCAAGCCATGTCTGGCAACGTGGTGCTCGAAGGCAGCGAACCCTTCGCCATGGCCTATGCGGGTCATCAGTTCGGCAATTGGGCCGGCCAGCTCGGAGACGGTCGCGCCATCGCTCTCGGCCAGGTCGCCACCCGCCGTGCGGGCCGCCAGATGTTGCAGCTGAAGGGCGCTGGGCCCACCCCGTTCAGCCGAACCGCCGACGGCCTGGCCGTGCTGCGCTCGTCGATTCGCGAGTTTCTGTGCAGCGAGGCGATGCATCACCTCGGTGTGCCTACCACCCGTGCGCTCAGCCTGGTGCTGACGGGCGAGGGCGTCGTGCGTGACATGTTCTACGACGGCAACGCCGAGGTCGAGCCCGGGGCCATCGTTTGTCGCGTGTCGCCCAGCTTCATCCGCTTCGGCACCTTCGAGCTGCCTGCGTCGCGCGGCGACATCGACCTGTTGAGGCAACTGGCCGACCACACGATCGTCCAGCACTTGCCAGATCTGGCCGATGGGCGCCCGGTCGGCCAGCTCGACGCCGACCACTACGTCGCCTGGTTTGAGGTGGTGCGCGACCGTACCGCCCGCCTGATGGCCGATTGGATGCGCGTCGGCTTTGTTCACGGCGTCATGAACACCGACAACATGTCGATCTTGGGCGAGACCATCGACTACGGCCCCTACGGCTGGATCGACGATTTCGACCCCAACTGGACACCCAACACCACCGACTTCTCGCACCGCCGCTATCGCTATGGCCAGCAACCTCAGGTCGCTCACTGGAACCTCATGCAGCTGGCGAACGCGATCTTCCCCCTGGTCGGCGACGTCGAGCGGATGACCGACGCACTCAATGGCTATGTCGATGTCTACAAGGACGCTTGGCGCCAGGCGGTGCAGGCCAAGCTCGGCTTGGGTAGCCACGTTCTGCAAGGCGACGTCGAGCTGGGCGACGGGGCCTTTGCCGTCTTGCAGCGCGTCGAGACAGACATGACGATCTTCTTCAGGGCATTGGGCTCGGCCGAGATGGACCTTGCGCTCGACCATGCCGAACCCCAGGTTCGTCACAACGCCATCGCCGAAGTGCTCGAGCCAGCGGTCTATTCGCCCCAGTCGTGGTCACGCGACGACATCGCAGCGTCGGTCGCTTGGGTCGAGCTGTGGGCCGAGCGTGTGGCCTCGGGGCCTGCGCCTGCCGAGCGCAGGGCTGCGATGAACTCGGTCAACCCCAAGTTCGTGTTGCGCAACTATCTCGCCCAGGTGGCCATAGACAAGGCTCACCAGGGCGATTTCGCCGAGATCGAGCTGCTGCTCGACCTCCTGCGTCGACCCTACGACGACCAACCGGATCGTCGACGGCTACGCCGCCAAGAGGCCAGACTGGGCTCGCACCAAGGCCGGTTGCTCGACCCTGTCGTGCTCTAGCTGAGCGCTCGACAGGTCATCCCCTGAACGCTGCGCTCTCGAAGGTCAGTGAGCGGCGGCAACCCCGTGACTTGCTCGCCGTGGCCGCATCGGCCAAGGCGGTGATGTTGGCAGCGATCGACTGGGCCTTGGCTGCGGTCTCGTCGACAGACTGGCTGATCTGAGACGTTGCGATCGTCTGCTCCTCCACCGCTGCGGCGATCATGCTGGAGATCTCGTCGATGCGGTGGATCGTGACGCTGATCCGCTCGTTGGCGGCGACGGCCTCTTCGGTGTCTGCCTGAATGGCCTGAATACGCCGCGACACCTCTTCGGTGGCCCTTGCGGTCTGGTTGGCCAGCCTTTACCTCGTTTGCAACGACTGCGAAACCCTTGCCGGCGGCGCCGGCGCGGGCGGCTTCGATGGTGGCATTCAGGCCAAGCAGGTTGGTCTGTTCGGCGATGGAGTTGATCACCATGATGACCTCGCCGATCTCCTGGGAGCTGTCGCCCAGCTTTGAGATGGTCGAAGAGGTTTCGCGTGCCACCTGCACCGCTTCGGAAGCGACCGTCGACGCCTCGGCGGCGTTGGCTGCGACCTCCCTGATGCTGCCGTCCATTTGATCGACCGCGGCTGCGACGGTGGACCGACGCCGACACGTCATCGCCGGCAACGGAGGCGGTGGCGGCCATCGACGTCAACGAGTCGATCATCGAGTTGAAGGACGTTCCCAACTCGCCCGGAACCGGTTCGCCCAACCTGTTGTGGTCGACGTCGTCACCGGCGATCGACCGGGCCTGTGCGGCCATTGTTGCCAGCATGCTGTGGATCTTTTTGAACGAGCGGGCCACAGAACCGATCTCGTCGGCCCGCTCGATGCCCACCGGCTCGAAGTCGATCTCGCCGGAGGCGAGGCGGTTGCCTCGGTCGGCCAGCGAGCGCAGCGTCTTGGCGAAGCCTCGTGCTATCACCAGCCCGCCTGCCAGGATTGCCAGGCCGGCAATGATGCTGATGATGGCGATCATGCGGCTGGTCGACACGGCACCGTCGAGGTCGGCCTGGAACTCGGACTGGTTCGGAACATAGATCTCTTCGACGATTCCGTCGAGAACGTCGCGAACGCCGTTGAACAGCTCACGGCTGGCCTGGATGTCTGCCAAAAGCGCCTCGTCGGGCAGGCGCTCGCCACCGTTGGCGATGCGGTCTGCCAACTCGTCGGTGGCGGCGACCCATGCCGAGCGGGCCTCGTCATAGCCGTCCCAGCGGGTGGTTTCGTCTCCGATGCCACGGCTGATCGACTTGTAGTCGTCCCAACGGCTCTGAGTCTGGTCGCGGTTGCCCTCGTAGTCCTCGACCAGACCGGCTACGTCGCCTTCGGGGGCGGTTGCCATCTGTTCGATCGCTATCTGGGCCTGGTAGGCGTCGCGATCTATGTTCAGCAGCAGGGCCTCGGCCGGCGCGTCGTGGTCGACCTGGTCTGACACTGCGTTGTTGATGTCGGAGGTTCCGCCGTACTGCATCACGGCCGCAAGCACCATCGCCAACACCGCCGCAGCGGTGACGAGGCCAACCTTGCCTCCTACCGAACCCAGGACCGAAATCAGTCCTCCGCGATTCTTCTTGCCCACGACTCCTCCAACTGCATCAGGCCGCACTACCTGGGTCTACGGTCGGCAAGCGTTGGCCGGTCTTGAGCGACCGCCGTCAATTTGGTCGATGCGTCGGTTCGGCGAGTTGGCCGATCAGCCGAACCACAGCCCGAAGCTGACGGTCCCGCGAATCTGGGTCAGCGGCAGCACTCCCATGGCGCTCATCGAGTCGTGCCGGCGGTCGTCTGTGAGGACATAGACCGATCCGGCGGGCACGATGAACGGCTCCAGAGTGGGTCCCGGGTCGTCGTTGGTCAGGTAGGCCTCGCGGACCGGCACGCCGTTCAGGAACAGGCCGCCCTCGGCGATGGAAACCGAGTCACCGCCCACCGCCAACACACGGCCCACCCAGTCTCGGTCGGTGCCAGGCCTGGTGAACACCACCATGTCGCTGTGCGAGGGGTTCCCACGGGTGTTCACCAGAACCTTCTGGTCCTGATGGAACTCGCCCGGGTTGGACGAGTCGCGGATGGTCACCACGTCGAACACCACTGTTGCGACCGCACCCAACACCGCGGCCAGAACCACAAGTGAGATTGCGCAGGGCAACACCCAGACACGCATTCGTTGCCAACGCGTCTGCATCGGTGTTTCGACGATCGGCCTCACCCGACCAATTGTGCCGGATTGATCGCTTGCCGTGGATAGGCTGAGCGAGTTCGTTTCACGAGGGGGTGCGGTCGAGATGAAGGTCGACTTCTACATCGATCCCATATGACCATGGTGTTGGGTGACGGCCCGTTGGGTCGTCGATGCTGTTGCACCAGAGCGCAATCTCGACGTCGAGTGGAAGTCGATCAGCCTCTATTTCAAGAACGAGATCGACGACGAAACGTCGCCGGTTTATGCCACGCACAGGCTGCTGCGCGTCTTCGAGTCGGTAAAGGCCTCGCTGGGCAACGAGGCCGCGCAGGCGTTCTACTGGGAATGTGGGCGTCAGATTCATCACGATGGCCGACGCGACGAGATCACGCCCGAGGGCATCTTGGAAGCTGCGGGCATCGACGTGTCGCACGCCGCTGCAGCCGACGATGCCCAGACTTGGGATCCGGTGATTCGTCAAGCCATGCAAGAGGGCCTCGACCTGGCTGGCACCGACATCGGAACCCCCATCATCGCCTTCGAGAACGCTCTTGGGCGACAAGGTCGCCTACTTCGGCCCCGTCATCACGAGGGTGCCCAACGACCAGGCCGCACTAGACCTGTGGGACGGCTTGGTGAAGATATCGACCGTCCCTGGATTCTGGGAACTCAAGCGCACCCGCACCGAACGCCCCGACTTCGGCGACCGCCCCTGAGGCTGGCATGAGCCGCGGACCCAAGCCCGAAGCGTCGCCAGACGCCACAGAACCCGTCAGCACCGATCTCGACAGCCACGAGTTCGACCAAGCGCGTTCGAGCGTAGGGTTCAGCGCGTCGGGCGGCCGTCGGTGCAGTCCCGTCAGCTGACCGGTCATTTGGGCAACATCTTGCGCAACGTCGTCATCATCGGGGGCGGCTTGGTCGCGTACCTTGCCGTGCGGGCCATCACCGCCGGCGAGGCTCACACGGCCGAGCACAATGCTTCGCTGCTGTTGCGATTCGAAAGAGCTGCCGGTCTCGAGTGGGAGGCCAACATCCAGCAGATGGCCTTGGACCACGACTGGCTGGTGTCGATCGCCAACTGGATCTACGCATTCGCCTATTGGCCGGTCATCATCGCCACCCTGGTCTTCACGTACTTCCGCCACCGTCACCTGTTCAGGCGCTACCGCAACTCGCTGTTCGTCTCGGGCCTGGTGGGCCTGCTGGTGTTCGCGATGTTCCCGGTGGCGCCGCCGCGGTTCTTGAGCGGCTACGTCGACACCGTCAACGAGGCGGCCAGGCACAACTACATCGCCCACCCCAGTTGGCTCATCAACGAGAACGCGGCTCTCCCCAGCTTCCACGTGGGCTGGGTCGCTCTCAGTGCTGTGCTGCTTTTCCGGTGTTGCAGAGCCGCCTGGCGAAAGTGCTGCTGTTGGTTCCGGCGGTGATAATGGGTGCCGTTGTCGTCGTAACGGGCAACCACTACCTGGTCGACGTCATCCTCGGGGTTGCGATCTGTATGGCAGCCCTGGCCGTGAACGTCTGGCGCGAGCGTCCGGCTCAGGCCTGGCGCACCCGACATCTGCAATGCCCACCGCTCACAGCTGGAAGCCCGACCTGTTGGAAGGCCACGAGGCCGCAACGATCGACCTGGGACTGCCTTCGACGGCGACATCGCGGCCACCCTGGTGACGTCGCCCGTACAGGCACGAGGCCGTCGTCGTGTACATCCATGGGTTCGCCGACTATTACTTCCAGGTACACATGGCCGACGCCTTCGACCGGGCCGGCTCGACCTCGTGGCCGTCGACCTGCGCCGGCACGGACGCTCGCTGCGACCTGGTAACCGTCGAAACTTCGTCGCGTCGATAGACGACTTCTGGCCAGAGGTCGACGCTGCCATCGCCGAGGCCCGCGACCACCGCCGGGTTGTGTTGCTGGGGCACTCCACCGGCGGCCTGGTGGCTTCCATCTACGCCCACCGCGGCCCCACTTCGTCACTCGATAGACGCTGTGGTGCTGAACAGTCCGTGGCTGGACGTGAAGCTGCCCCCGCTGATGCGCGTTGCGTGGGAGGTCGCCAAGCGGCTGGGTCACCTGAAGCCGCATCTCGACGTGGCCGCCGGGCCGTCGTATTACCTCGAGTCGATTCATTCGTCGCTTCGCGGCGAGTGGGACTTCGACCTGGCATGGAAGCCGCCGGAGGGCGACCCGGTGCAGCCTGGCTGGGTCAGGGCCATAGGCCGGGCGCATTCCGAGGTGCATCGTGGCCTCGCCATCGAGGTTCCGGTTCTGGTGCAGCACTCTGACCGGTCGGCCCCCAGCGACCGCTGGTCGCCCGAGTTGTTGTGCGCTGACGGTGTTCTCGACGTAGGTCAGATTCATCGCTGGGCGCCGGCGCTGGGGCCCGATGTGACCATCCAGACAATCGTCGGTGGTTTGCACGATCTGTGGCTGTCGCCGCCAGATGTCAGGGCCCAGGTGCAGGCCCGCACGATCGAGTGGGTTGCAGGCGTTCTAGGCGCCTAGTCTTTCGGGGCTAGGTGTCCCCCATTCTCAAGGAAGTGCGATGCGCCCCCCAAAGGACTTCTTCCGCCCGCTGGCCGTAGGTGCCCCCGAGCCGGTTCACGAGGTGCCGTTCAGGCCGTCGCGCATGATCCACTTCTTCCCGGCATCGAACGAGAAGGTCCGTTCGAAGCTGGCCGATCTGGCTCCGAAGGTCGACATCTTGTTGGCCAACCTCGAAGACGGTGTTCCCGGTGACCAAAAGGAAGCCGCCCGCGCCGGCATGGTCGAGGTGCGCGCACGCTCGACAAGGGCGACACCCAGCTGTGGACCCGCGTCAACAGCCTCGACTCGCCGTGGGGTCTCGACGACATCATCGCTGCGGTGACCGAGACCGACGGTGGCATCGACGTGATAATGGTTCCCAAGGTCGAGGGCCCTGAAGACATTCACTACGTCGATCGCCTGCTGGCCCAGCTCGAGGCCAAGGCCGGTTTGCAGACCCCAATCCTGGTGCACGCCATCCTCGAGACGGCCCGCGGGGTGGCCAACGTCGAAGAGATCTGTGGTGCATCGCCGCGTATGCAGGGGCTGTCGCTTGGCCCCGCCGACCTCGCTGCCAACCGGCGCATGAAGACCACCAGGGTGGGTGGAGGTCATCCGGGTTATCTGGTGCGTGCCGATCCGGGTGCAGACGCCGACGCCCCGCGAGCCACCGCCCAGCAAGACCTGTGGCACTACACGATGGCGCGTATGGTCGACGCGTGTGTCACCCACGGAATCTTGCCGTTCTACGGCCCGTTCGGCGACATCGCCGACGGAGTCGCCTGCGAGGATCAGTTCCGCAACGCCTACCTGTTGGGCTGCGTGGGAGCGTGGAGCTTGCACCCGAGCCAGATCGACATCGCCAAGCGGGTGTTTTCACCCGACCCCGCCGATGTAGAGCATGCGCGCCGCGTCATAGAGGCGATGGGCGACGGCACGGGTGCCATCATGCTCGACGGCAAGATGGAAGACGACGCCTCGGTCAAGCAATGCCACGTGGTGATGGGCTTGGCCCGCCAGCTGTCAGAACGCGACCCCGAGCTGGCCGAGCTGTACGGCTTTTGAGCCGCCGGCCAGACACGACCCCAAGCCTGAGGTACCAATGCGAGTAAGACGTTCCGTCCTGTACATGCCCGCTGCCAACTCTCGTGCACTCGAGAAGGCGGCCACCCTCGATGCCGACGCGTTGATCTTCGATCTGGAAGACGCCGTGGCTCCCGACTCCAAGCCCATGGCGCGCGATCAGGCGGTTGCGGCCGTGGCGTCGGGTTCGTACGGCCATCGCGAGCTGACCATCCGTTGCAATGGGCTCGACACACCTTGGGGCGCCGACGACATCGCTGCGGCTGCGACAGCGGGCCCGTCGGCGATAGTCATCCCCAAGGTCGCGTCAAGTGCCCACATCGACCAGGTGGCAGCGGTCATGGATGCTGCCGGCGCCGACGCCGGCGTCGCGATCTGGGCGATGATCGAGACGCCCGAGGGGATCATGAACGTCGACGAGATCGCGGCTCACCCACGCGTCGACTGTTTCGTCATGGGCACCAACGACATGGCCAAGGAGTTGAGGGCCCAGCTGGTGCCTGGTCGGGCTCCCCTGTTGGTTCATCTGGCCTCGGCGCTCTTGGCGGCGCGAAGGCATGGCATTACGGCCCTCGATGGCGTGTTCAACGATGTCAAAGACGGCGAGGCTTTCAGGGCCGAGTGTGTGCAGGGCTGGCAGATGGGTTTCGACGGCAAGACGCTGATTCACCCCAGCCAGCTCGAGCCGTGCAACGAGGTCTGGTCACCTTCCGAAGATGACGTCGTGTATGCCCAGCGTGTCATCGAGGCCTTCACCGAGGCAGAGGCGGCGGGCAAGGGTGTTTGCACCCTCGACGGACGGATGATCGAGAACCTGCACGTCGACAATGCCCGTCAGGTGCTGGCCGTCGACGCCGCCATCAAGAACCGCTGAAGGCTCGACGGAAGCGGAGTTAAGCAGAGCTGAAGGCTCGGGCTAGCTCGGGGCTGACGTTGTCGGCTTGGTCGGCGGCGGTTGCGAACAAACGGTACGAGCCTGGGGCCAGTTCGACGGCCAGGCTCCAACCGGTGGTTGTCGCGCCGGGCTCGGTGAGCTGGGCTTGCAGCTGTGTCCATGCGCCCCAGGTTCCGTCCGGTTGCAGCCACTGTTTCGATTCTCGGTCTCGTATCGCGATTCGTACCCAGCTGACCGAGGTGTCGTCGGTGGCCGTGCCGCCGAGCACGATGGTGCCGGCCGGCAGTTCGGCCTCGGCGGTCGGGGTGTCGACCACCAGCTGGGGTGCCTGATCGTCCAACCCGACGAGGAACTTGTTGTTGGCCTCTGGGGCGGCGTTACCCGCCTGGTCGCTGCCGTTGACGAACGCCGAGTATGACCCTGGTGGCAGCTGCACCGTGAGGCTCCAGTCGCTCTGTGAGCTACCTGGGGCCAACACGCTGGCCTCGAATTGGTGCCAGGCACCGAACGATCCGTCGGATCGCAGCCAGTCGCCCGTGTTGCGGTCGCGGATACCCACAAGAACCTGACCCACTGCGACGTCGTCGCCGATGGAGCCGACCAGTTCGACGTCGGGGCCTGGTTCCACTGCCCCGTCGGCCGGCGTGGCGAAGACCACCGAGGGTGCAACCGTGTCGTCTGGCCCGGTTCCGGTGTTCTGGTACACGACGACTTCGGACAAGAACAGCTGGCCCTGTCCGTCCAGCTGCACCCTGACATAGCGCGCCTGAGTCCACGCCTGGACCGTGACCTTGCGGTCTTGGGGGCCGGCGAGCAGGGTGGCGTCGACGTTTGGATCGCCTGCCAGAACGGCCGGATCGGTGCTGGCGAACGGTTGGTTGCTGGTGAACACCCACACGTCGGAGAACTCGTCCTGGCAGCAATCTGTGCGGGTCCACAGCGAGATTTCAGAAATGTCGTGCGAAGCGCCGAGGTCGACCTCCCACCACGGCTGGGTTTCGTTCTCGGTCGCGGCGATGGTGCCGGTGAACAGCTGCTTGTCGCGGTTGGCGTCGATGGCCAGCTCGGGGCCATATCCACTCCAGGTCGACGACTGGGTGGCGCTGCCCGACAGGGCCAGGTCTTCTCGGGCGTCTCGAATGTCGAAGAAGGCCATGCGGCCGGTACGCACGTCGGCTGTCCACGTCTGGTCGCCGCCCACCAGCAGGCCCGCCGGTATCACCTCGATGCTGCGAATGCCGTTGCGGGCGTCGGTGTCGGGGGCGTACTTGATGGCCTTGCCGGTGGCGGGGTCGAGCGCGGCGAAGGTGTCTCGATACACCTCGGTGGGGTCGTTGCGAGTCTTGTTGGGGCATTTGCCGACAGGTGCCGGATTGCCCCACGGCTCGGCTGTGGTGGGTCCTTCGGTCCAGCAGAAGTGCCCACCGATGTAGACGGCGTTGTTGTCGATACCAAGGGCGAAGGTCGAGTCGTGGTTGCGTGTCACCCACAGCGGCTGCGTGTTGGCGCCTCCCGCGACCGGAAACGCGGTGGCTGTATCTCGCCACGGTGGGCTGTCGCCCCAGCCGCCGCTGACCACCAGGTAGGTGCCATCGGGAGACACCTCGCCGTCGACGATCGACACCACCGAGGTGGCGTCCCAGAAGTCGGTCTGCCACGGCAGCAAAGCGGGTGGTGAGGTGCCGATGTCGATCATGGCAACCCCGCGACGCTCTTGTCCGCCCACGAACTTGGCGCGGTGCATGACCACCAGGGTCGATCCGTCCGGTGTGGCCCCTATGCGCTGCCCGGCGGTGCCAGCGACCTGGCCGATGTAGGTCTCGAGCGGGAAGTCGAAGTCGTCTCGAACCTCGCCTGTGGTCGCATCCACGGCGGCCAGCCCCAGCCTGGGCACGTCGTTGACCTCGGTGAAGCCGCCCGTCAGGTAGAGCGTATTGCCCACCAAGACCAGATCTTTCACCTGGGCGTTGGTGTGGGCGACGAATACGGGGTCGACCACGCCGGCGTCGAGGTCGAGTTTCGCGAGCTTGTGACGCGCGGTGCCGTCGATGTCGCTGAACGATCCACCGACGAAGACGTGGTCGTCTTCGGCCGCCGCAATCACAACGCTGACCCGGTCGTTGACCGTGAACTGGTGCGGGTCGAGCGTGCCTGTGTTGACGTCGAACACGTACATGTTGGCCAGGGCGATGGCGCTGGCTCCGCTGGTGGGCTCGACGGATGTGAACGTGCCGCCGACGATGATCCGGTCGCCCTGCTGGGCGCCGGCGTACACGCGCCCGTCGGTGGCGACCGGCGTGTCGGCTCTGGGCTCGGCGTTCTGCAGGCTCTGGGCGCCGTTTGCGCTCGAATCGTTGACGTCGGAGCCCAGCAGCAGGGTGGCGAAGGCCGCGCAGGCTGCCAACCCGACGACGATTGCACGTGTCCTGCGCGTCCTCGACTGTTTGATCATCGCCCGTACCCTGTGCGAGGCGGCAACCCATCATCTCGCAGAGCGTGGGAAGCCGGTTTCTGTGCGTGACGAAGCACCCACCCGAGGTGGCTAGTCCGTCACTTTCGGTACCTGTCGGACAAACCCCCTCCGGTATCCAGTGTTCGGTACCTTCGTCGGGCGTGGTGAGAACACAAACCCCCCGCTGGCAAACACAGGGAATCCTGGCCGGCAGCATCGACGACTTCAGGCGCAGGCACCCGTCTTCGTACCCCGAAGTGCAAGCAACGAAGGGCCTGGTGGTGTTCCACAACGCAAGCGGTCGCCGCGGACAGGTCGTGTCGGTCTCATCGTCGTCGGTCAAGCTCCGCATGGCCGACGGGAAGGTGTCGACATTGCGGCGCTTGCCCGGAGCCTTCCGCATCGACGGTCGCAACGTGTCGTTGGTGCCGCCCCGGCCTGCACCCGACCCCGCGGGCGCCCACACCACACGGTCGGGGTCGATCGCGGACCCGAAAGCCAAGGCCAAAGTCGCCAGGGCCGCGCGGATATGGGTCGAGGGCATTCACGACGCCGAGTTGATCGAGAAGATCTGGGGTGACGATCTGCGCCATGTCGGTGTGGTGATCGAGCCGATGCATGGCGCCGACGATCTGGCGGCCATGATCGCCGGGTTCGAGCCGGGCCCGACCAGAAGGCTCGGAGTGCTGCTGGACCACCTGGTCGAGGGCACCAAGGAGACTCGGCTGGCGGCCGCCGTCGACCAGGCCCACACCCTGATCCTGGGTCACCCGTTCGTCGATGTGTGGGAGGCGGTCAAGCCGTCGGTCGTGGGAATCGAAGCGTGGCCGAGGGTTCCCATTGGAACCGACTGGAAGACGGGCGTCTGCCGGGCTCTCGGCGTCGGCTCGCCGCCCGAGTTCTGGCGTCAGATCGTGGCCAGGGTCGATTCGTTCACCGACTTGGACGTGTCGTTGATCAACTCGGTCGAACGCCTCATCGACTTCGTGACCGAAGACCCCGGCGGCGAATAACCGGTGCACACCCACACGGCGGGCGCTAGACACTGCCGGTGGTGAATCGATCGTATGCGCGCCTGGTGGCGGCCAGCACCATCCCCAACCTGGGCGACGGCGTCGCTCTCATCGCCTACCCGTGGTTGGCATCGGCTATCACGCGCAACGCGACGCTGATTTCGCTCATCGCCGTTGCTCAGCGACTTCCGTGGCTGCTCTTTTCGCTTCCCGCCGGTGTCATCACCGACCGCGTCGACCGCAAGCGCCTGATGGTGGTGATGGACTTCACCAGGGGGATGCTGACCCTGGGCGTCGCTGCCGTCGTGGCATGGCGCAGCGCCTCTTTGCCCGGAGCTGACGAACTGGAGAACATCGTCGGCACCGATGTTGGGCTGTACCTGGTGCTGCTGGTGGCGACAGTGTTGTTTGGCTTCGCCGAAGTGTTGCGAGACAACGCAGGCCAGACCTTCCTGCCTGCAATCGTCGCCAAGGACGACCTCGAGAAGGCCAACGGCAGGCTCTGGAGCGCCGAGCAGGTCGCCAACAGCTTCGCCGGACCGCCGCTGGGTAGCCTCCTGATCGGGGTCGCGTTCGCGGCGCCGTTCTTCTTCGATGCCGCGACCTTTGCCGTGGCAGCCGCGCTGGTGGCTTCGATTCCTGGGCAGTTCCATCCCAAGTCGACGGCTGAACGAGCGCCCTGGCGCACCGAACTGGTCGAAGGCGTGCGCTGGCTCTGGAGCCACGAGCTGCTGCGGCCGCTGGCGATCACCCTCGGAGTGCTCAACGCGCTCGGCGCGCTTCCGTTCGCGGTGCTGGTGCTCTTCGGCCAAGAGGTTCTCGGCACGTCGGCCACCGAGTTCGCGCTGCTGGGCACGGGTGGTGCGCTGGGCGGCGTTCTGGGCGGGTTCGCAGCATCGGCAATCGCCAAACGAATCGGCGAGGGCGCGGCGCTGTTCCTGGTGCTGGTGGGCAGCGGTGTCATCAGCGCAGCCATAGGTTTCGCAGGCCACTGGCTGGTGGTGTGGGCGTTGTTTGCGACATCGACTGTGTTGGCCGTGGTTTGGAACGTCATCACGGTGTCGTTGCGACAGTCGATAATCCCCGACGGCCTGCTGGGGCGCGTCAACTCGGTCTACAGATTCTTTGCCTGGGGAATGATGCCCATCGGTGCGTTTGCCGGGGGTCTGCTGGTTGCTCTGGCCGACGGTCCGTTCGGCCGCACCACGGCGTTGAGGTTGCCCTGGGTGGTGTCGGGTGTGCTGCACCTGGCGCTGTTGGTGTACGCGGCGCCTCGCCTGACGTCGGCCAAGATCTCGGCTGCCAGGGCGGCCGCCGAAGCCGCCGGCTGAGTCACATCGAGCTGGCCGCAGCCTCGGCGTTGTCGATTGCCATGACGGCTCGGCTCAGCAGGTGGGGCATGTCGATGCCCTCGGTGCTCTTTTGTCCCCTGCGATAGCGGGCGTAGACCCCGTGGATGATGCACGCGGTCTTGAAATAGTTGAAGGCCCGATAGAAGTCGAGACGGCTCAGGTCGGCACCCGTGATGCGCTGGTATTCCTCGACCAGCGTTTCGGGCCCGACCATGCCCTCGGCCGTGGTCGGCGGCTGGGTGTCGGCGCCTGCCGGGCTGGCCGGCGTCGACCAGGCGTTGAGCGAATAGGCGAAATCGGCCAGTGGGTCGCCCAGGGTGGCGATCTCCCAGTCGAGCACCGCCACGAGGCTGCCGTCTGAGTCGATCATGGTGTTGTGCAGGCCGAAGTCGCCGTGTACGACCCTGGCCGGGCCTTGCGTGGGTGCCTCGGCCTGGAAACGTTCGTGCAGGGCGTGGATGCGTGCGTCGTCGTATTCGGCAGCCTCGGCAGACGAGGTCCAGGAGCCGTACCAAGTGCGCAGCTGTCGCTGAACATAGCCGTCGTGACGACCCAGATCTCCGAGGCCGATATCTACCGGATCGAGCGAATGCAGGGTTGCCAGCGTCGAGATGAAGCTGATGCCGACCCTGGGCCGGTTCTCGACGGGAATCCAATCGACGACATCGTCGGCGGTGTACAGGGCCCGGCCCCCGACCTTGCCCATTATGTAGAAGTGGGCGCCCGTCACCGACGGGTCTTCGCAGTATGCGTGTGGCGTGGCTACAGGAACCCCTCGGCCGTGCAGCGCCGAGATGATCTTGAACTCGCGGCCCATGTCGTGGGCCTTGGGCAACAGCTCACCCTCGGGTGGGCGGCGGATGACGGCCTCGACGCCGTGGGTGTCGGCGATCAGGTAGGTGAGGTTCGAGTGGCCGCCCTCCAGGCGTTCCCAGCTGAAGGGTGGCACCAGCGACGTGTGCTGCGCGGCCCAGTTCTCGACGGCAGCGACGTCGTAGCCTGGAATGTCGCTCACGGTGTCCCCCTAGAGTCTCAACGAAGTGTTGTCGCGCCCGCCCGGGCGCGAGCGGCAATAGTAATCGTCCGAGCCACGCGGAAGCACAGATGAGCGACCAGACCCGAGCCATGATCGAGCAGATCCACGCCACACCAGCGATGATCGTGCTGGTGGTTACCGGCGGTGGCGCCACCGCCATCGGCGAGTTGTTGGGCGTTGCCGGCGCATCTTCAACGGTGCTCGAGGCGACGGTTCCGTACGCGCGCACCGCTTTGGCCGGCTGGCTCGACCGAAGCGACGGCGGAGCCGATGCCGAGGCCGCCCTCGACATGGCGATGGTGGCCCACCGGCGAGCGGTCGAGCTTGCCGCGGGCCACGCGCCGGTGTTCGGGGTTGCATGCACAGCCGCGCTGGCCACACTTCGCGACCGTCGTGGCAGCGACCGGGCCCACATAGCAGCGGTGGGCGATGGCGCAGTGATAGCGCAGCACCTGCGGCTCGAGCGCACCGATGGACGCGAGGTCCAAGAGCGCCTGGTCAGCGATGCAGTCTTGGCGATGGTTGCAAAGGCCTGCGGGGTGGTTCCGGCAGAGCCCCAGGCCTAGCCGATCGATGTGAGGATACGGGCGACCTCGTCGGCACCCAGCTCGCCGGTGGCTCGCTGCACGACCCTGCCTTCACCATCGACGAACACCCAGTACGGGAACGCACTGAGGCCGTAGGCGTCGGCCACCTGGCCGGTGATGTCGACCAGAACCGGCGGGGTCCAGCCCTCGAAGTCGAGCCAGTTGTCGGGCGGGTAGTTGGCCCGGGTGGCATCGATTGCCGTGGCCACCGAGCGGATCTCGGTTCCTTCGGGCAGGCCGCCGTCGTCGATCCAGTTCTGGATTACGGGAACCTCGTTCTGGCAGTGGGGGCACCAGTGGGCCAGGAACACGATGCCCATCGGCTGGCCAGTGGGCTCGAGGACCTGGGCGTTACCGTCGAAGTCGACGCCCTCGACGAACGGGATCTCCTTGCCCACCGCTTCGTCGTTGGAGCTGTCGGTGAATATCGCAAGGGCGCGGCCCGACACCACGGCCGGTTCGATGTCTGCCAGAGCTGGGCTCTCGTCGGCGCTGGAGCCAGACATGGCGATGGCGATGACGCCGCCTATGGCCAGCACGGCGACAACCCCCAGCAGGATGATCCAGGTGCCCCTGGATGGCCCGGCATCGGCGTCGTAATGGGTGGGTTTATCGGACATAGGAAGGTCTCCTGGGTGAGAGAGATCTCAGGCGCTGACGGTAGCGGCCGAGCGGCGATTTTGGCGGGCAACCCACACAAGGGCGATTACGGCGAGGAAGGCCGAGCCGGCCATGTAGGCCAGCGACATGAAGCCGAAGCGGCGGAACAGGGCGACGGTGCACGGCACGACCACGTCGCAAGAGTCTGAGCCCCATTCGGGCTTCCACTCGATGGTGTAGTGGTATGTCGAGATTGCCAGCCCGATGCCTGCGATGACCCACGAGTACAGCGCCACCGACAGATCGCGCCTGAACGCAGCTATGGGCAGCATCACGCCTAGCGGGTACATCATGGTGCGCTGGAACCAGCAGAAACGGCACGGAATCAGGTTGCCGCCTGTCGACATCCAGAGGCTGCCGACCGAGGCAACCAGCGCCACAGCGGCGGCAAACGGCAACGCCAGCGGAGCCAGGTCGTGCAAGAAGCGCTTCGCCAGCCCCGACCCCGAGCGTGCTGCAACCGCCGCCACCACGATCGCGACAACAGCAGCGTTTGCCGCAAGGGTGAAGAAGGCGAACAGTAGCGACATCGAATCGACGGTGAACACGGCCAACACGATAAGGGCTGTCGACCGCTATGGGCCGTCATTGAAGACATGGCCGGTTTGTTCGCCCCCGTGTTTGGGCCACACTTGTCCGGTGCCACCAGCCGCAGCCATCGCCATATCGGGCGCAACCGTCAGACGTGGGGCCGTGATGGCACTGGACTCAGTCGATCTCGTAGTCGATCAGGGGACCACGACGGCGCTGGTCGGCCCCAACGGATCGGGCAAGTCGACCCTGCTCCACCTGATCGCCGGGCTGCTAGACCCGACGGTGGGAAGCATCGAGGTTGCGGCCCGGCGGGTGGGCTACGTGTTGCAGCACCACGCCGGCGAGCGCTGGATGCCGCTGACCGTGGCCGAGGTGGTGCGGATGGGACGTTTCGAGGGCCTGCTGGGCAGGTCCACGAGCGGCAGCCTGCTTGGCACGGCCAAGGGCGGCGGCTCCAAGGCCCACGACCGGCGGGTTGTTGCTGATGCGATGGAGCGCCTGGAGGTGGCGGGGCTGGCAGCGCGCCAATACAGCGCCCTGTCGGGCGGGCAGAGACAAAGGGTCTTGATCGCCCAGGCGCTGGCGCGAGAACCCCAGCTGCTGCTGCTCGACGAGCCGCTGACCGGTCTCGATGGGCCCAGCCAGGATCTCATCGTCAACCTGCTCGGCGAACTGAACGCCCAGGGAACCACCATCGTGTTGTCGACGCATCATCTCGAAGAATGCCGGCACGCAAGCCAGGTGGCGCTGTTGGCGGGTCGGCTCGTGGCCGCCGGCCCACCCGACCAGATCCTGGTGCCGTCGGTATTGCGACAGGCCTACGGGCTGAGGGTGCTCGAGACCGGCGAGGGTGGGCCCGTTCACATCGTCGACGATCACGGCCACGACCATCCACACGAACACTGATTACGAACGCCCGGCGGCCACAGCACGCTTCCGGGTCTGGCCCGCAGCGGCCGTGCACCTATGCTCGCCGATGTGAGCGACGTGCAAAAGGTTTCCGAGATCTTCGACCCCACGGCCTGGCGCCAGATCGAAGGGTTCGACTTCACCGACATCACCTATCACCGGGCACTCGACCAGGGCACGGTGCGGATCGCATTCAATCGGCCCGAGGTACGAAACGCCTTCCGGCCCCACACCGTCGATGAGCTCTATCGCGCCCTCGACCACGCCCGCATGAGCTCCGACGTCGGATGTGTGCTGCTGACCGGCAACGGCCCTTCGCCCAAGGACGGCGGCTGGGCCTTTTGCTCGGGCGGCGACCAACGCATCAGGGGCAAGGACGGCTACCGGTACGCCGAGGGCGAGACCAGCGACTCGATCGACCCGGCCCGAACCGGCCGGCTGCACATCCTCGAGGTACAACGCCTCATCCGCATGATGCCCAAGGTCGTGGTGGCCGTCGTGCCCGGGTGGGCCGTGGGCGGAGGCCACTCGCTGCACTCGGTCTGCGACCTCACCATCGCCAGCCGCGAGCACGCCATCTTCAAACAGACGGACACAGCCGTGGCCAGCGTCGACGGCGGCTACGGATCGGCATACCTGGCCAAGCAGATTGGGCAGAAGTTCGCCCGCGAGATCTTCTTCCTCGGGCACTCGTACTCGGCCGACGACGCCCACCGCATGGGCATGGTCAACGCGGTGGTGCCCCACGCCGAGCTAGAACAGTTCGCCCTGTCGTGGGGGCGCGACATCAACTCCAACTCCCCCACCGCCCAGCGCATGGCGAAGTTCGCCATGAACCTCGCAGACGACGGCATGGTCGGCCAGCAAGTGTTCGCCGGCGAGGCCACACGCCTCATCTACATGACCGAGGAAGCCGTCGAGGGCAGAGACTCCTTCCTCGAAAAGCGCGACCCGGACTGGTCTGCGTTCCCCTGGTACTACTGAGTTATAGGTGCTAGTTCGCGACACCTTTGGTGTCGCTCATACGCACATTGGTCTGCGCCGCTCGTCGGTGACACCTCCTCGCTACCTTCGGTGTCGCTCATACGTGTGACCTATCTCAAACTCCAGGGTGCGTGTGTTTGGCCGACTGGACTGTTACAGTCGGGTTTTCCGGTTTTCGCGTCGTTGTCTGACGCGCCCGTCGAGCGGGTGTCGGCGTCGCCGTTGCGCAGACCGGTAGCGACATCGGGTCGCACTGGCTCACCACTAGTGGTGGGCTCGGACGCGGTCCGTAGTCGGCACGTGTTGAACGAGTCGAGGAGGCGAACATGGCAACGAGCAGGACCAGTTACGGGAAGCTTCAGCGTGATCGCGCCAAGAAGGAAAAGGCCGAGTTGAAGCGGGCACGCCGCATGGCTCGCGAAGACGATCCAGAAGCCGCGAGCCAAGAAAAGCTCGAGGCCAACGTCGCTGCCGACCCGGCGGCATTGCTGGCCCAGGTCGAAGAACTGCACCGCCAGTTCGAGGCCGACGAGATCGATTTCGACACCTTCGAGGACCGCAAGCTGGAACTCATGGAGCAGCTCACACTCGACTGAGCTGCAGTCCCAACCAAAACGACCAGAGGGCCGCCCCGACGACATGTCGGAGCGGCCCTCGGCATTTTGGCCCTAGTCCTTCAGGTGGCGCAGAAGGGCCTCGACGGCCAGCGAGTAGCTGACCCGCCCAAAGCCCAGAATCTGTCCTAGGCACACACCGGCCAGCATTGTGGTGTGCCTGAAGCTCTCTCGCTGGTGAACGTTGGAGATGTGGATCTCGACAACCGGAACGGCCACACCGGCTATTGCGTCTCGCAACGCGATGCTGGTGTGCGTGTAGGCCCCTGCGTTCAGAACCACACCGTCGTGTTTGCCGTCGGCCTCGTGAATAGCCGAGACCAGCTCGCCCTCGATGTTGGACTGGAAGTCGACGATCTCGGCACGCCCGATGTACGCAGCCTTCAAACCGTCGACCAACTCGGCCAGGGTGCCCGATCCGTAGATGTCGGGCTCGCGGGTGCCGAGCAGGTTCAGGTTTGGACCGTTGAGTACAAGGATGCTTGGAGTCATCATCTTCTCACTGATATGGGGCCAGGGCCCGATGGATGAGTCCATCATGGCCCTTGGGGCCTAACTTGCGACGTCGATGCCGCAGATTGACAGTGCGGCGGGCAGCACCTCGACCCGGGCCGGAAGCGGGCACACGGGCTCGCCGTCGCCCCACAGCTCGAGCGCATCAGACGTCGGCTCGATGACGACCGAACTGGCCCTCGACACCTGTACGTGGCGGTTCTTGGTGTGGCGGCCGAACAAGGCCGCGGGCAGCAACCTCAGGTAGTCGCGCCTGGGCGCATCGTCCACCACGACCACATCGGCCAGACCATCGGTGGGGGCGGCGTCTGGTGCGATCTTCGTGCCCCCGCCGAAGCTGTGGGTGTTGGCGATCGCCAGCAACGACACCGCTTCTGTTCGAGACGCCGACCCGCGATCAAGGGTCAACGTCAGCTCTCGAGCCGACAGGCGCGGAAGCTCGCGCAGTGTGGCGATCGTGTACCTCAGCGAGCCGCGAGGGCGCGACATGGTGTTTGCCAGCCGGTTTACATCGACGGGAAAGCAGGCCGCTGCGATGGTCAGCACCGGTATTGACCGGCTGGGCTCGTTCAGCGGGGTGCAGCACAACACGTCGCACGGCCCTGAAGCGCCAAGCGCCAACCGGATCGACCTGTCCAACGCCCTGCCGGGTGTCGCTAGCGGTGAGCTTCGCAGTCCCAGGCCCCGAACCGCATCGTTTCCTGTTCCGGCCGCCACGATGGCCAATGCGGTCGTAGACCCCACCAGTGCCGGCAGGACGGCGTGTACGAGGCCATCGCCACCGACGCACACAACACGGTCGCTATGCCCTGCCACGGCCTCTCGGGCGACCTCCAGCGACTCAGCAGCCGACGAGGGCGAGTGCACGTGCGGGTCGAACCCTCCGAGTCTTGCTGCTTCTGCCACCCGCTGTGCCATCACCATTGCCTGGCCGCCACCCGCAGTGGTGTTGGCGACAACGTCGAGCCGCCCGCGTGGCCCGGTCACCCCTGAGCCCGGGCGCCTTGATCGACTGGGCGCAAAATGACGCCCGACCGGGCCTTGGGCGAGAAGTATGTCGATTTGGGTGGCATGATCTGCCCGGCGTCGGCGACTGCGAACAACTCGTCCATGTCGATGGGGTTCATGGCGCACAGCATGCCGCCATGGCCATCGACCGTGGCGGCCAGATCGGCCAGCGAACGGGTGCCCGGCAGATAATGCATCGGCACCGCACCCAGCCCCAGGTCGGTGATCAGACGGTCGAAGCGAACCGGCTCGAGCACGTCGAGGGCGGTGTCGGTGAACGCTCCTGGCAACTCGGCCAGCACCCAGCGCCCTGCTCCATAAAAGCCGATCTGGCCGTGCTTGCGGCGCTCGACCTCGTGAACCGTCACCCGGTGGCTGGCCAGCGAGCTCTCGATCAGAGCCAGTGTCGCCTCGGCGTCGTCGACGTGCATCCACCTGTGATGCGAATAGTTGCGCATCTCGTCTTCGGGGAAGATCGCGCTGAGCACCCACTGGGCATCGGGACCACCACTCTCGGCGATCACTTCTGAGGCGCCGGTGCGGTGATGGCCGTCGATTATGTACAGCGGCACACCGTCGAGGGCCTGCACCAGGCGCTCCGTTGCCCCTGCATCGACCTCCCAGATCGTCTGGTCGAGGCCGTCGGGCGACTCGAGATGAAGCACGGGCTCGTGCCTGGTGGCGGCCTCGATCTCGGCGCTGATGGACGCGACCGGACGATGGGCCACCACGACGGGGCTCGATTGGTGACCCACCACCTTCAGGTGTTTCGCCAGGTGATCGCGTCGACTACCGCGGACCTCCTCGTGGGCCCGCAGCTGCCCGGTGGCCCGAGATTTGGCCCACACACCACACAGCAGCCCGGTCTGGGTGTGGTCGGCGGTGCGCAGCCTGATCGCGTACATCGCAGGTTGGCGCAGGTCGCAGAACACGCCCTCGTCGAGCAATCGATCGAGGGCCTCCTTGCCGGCCACCAACAACTCCTCGTCGGTCTCGGGCGAATCGGGAGACGCATCTTCGGGGCCACGCGTCACGGCCAGATACGACAGCGGGTGCTGGGCGATGTGGGCCCGGCGCTCGGCCGGGGTCAGGGCGTCGTGTGGCGGCGAGGGAACCTCTCGGGAGAACTCGTCCTTGACGAACCTGACCTCGACTGGGCTGATGCGGGCCATCAATCACCCCCTGAGGCGAAGCTGCGCATGAACGATGCGAGGGCTTCGACCGATTCGGTGGGCAGTGCGTTGTAGATGCTGGCCCTGATCCCACCGACGCTTCGATGACCCTTGAGGTTCAGAAGCGCTAGCTCTTCGGCCGCGTTCAGGAAGGTCTTCTCCATGTCTGGGTCGGCGAGCCGGAACACGATGTTGGTGTGCGAACGATCGCTGCGGGCCACCGGGCTGCGATAGAAGCCGTCGCTCGAGTCGATCAGGTCGTACAGGATCGACGAGCGTTCGGCGGCCCGGGCCTGCATGGCCGGCACTCCCCCGTTGGCTTCGATCCACTCGAGCATCAGGCCCATGGCCCAGATCGAGAACATCGGTGGTGTGTTGGCCAGGCTGTCGGCGTCTGCGTGCACCTTGAAGTCGAGGTACTTGGGCAGGTTGTTCGGCCCTTGTTCGAGAACCGACTTGCGCACGAAAACCACAGCCACTCCGGCAGGGCCCAAGTTCTTTTGTGCTCCGCCATAGACGAGGTCGTAGTTGTCCCACGGAATCTCGCGCGTCAGATAGTCCGAGGACATGTCGGCGACCTGCGGAACGTCGAGACCGAAAAGCTCTGGCATGCGGATGCCACCGATGGTCTCGTTGGACGTGACGTGGACATACCTGGTGCCGTCGCGCACTTCGATCTCGTCGACCGACGGCATACGCGTGTAGTCGTCGGCCTCGCCATGCCACGCGGCGTAGACATCGCCACAACGGGTCGCGTCCGAGTGGGCCGCCTTACCCCAGCTGCCGCTGACGACATAGCCGGCGGTCTGGCCCGCGCCCAACAGGTTCATCGGGATCATCGCGAACTGAAGGCTGGCGCCGCCTTGCAGCAGCAGCACATCGAAGTCGTCCGGCACGGCGCAAAGCCGGCGGAGCAGGTCGAGCGTGTGGTGATGGACAGCGTCGTATTCGTCGGAGCGATGGCTCATCTCGATCAACGACATCCCGCTGCCGCCGAAGTCGACCATCTGGTCGGCGAGTTGTTCGAGTACCGAAACCGGCAGCGTGCAGGGGCCGGCGCAGAAGTTGTGGGCACGATTCATGTGTGATTCTCCTGTTGGGCCCGGGTCAGTGGGCTACCGACACGGCGATGATGTCGTCGTCGGATTCGATCTTGGCTAGAAGCTCTGGCGACAGCTCGCCTTCTACGTTGATGCTGGCGACTGCGGCTGCCGATCCGAGGAAGACCTGGTTCTGCATCTGCTGGATGTTGCAGCCGGCGTTGCGCAGATCGGCGAACACCTTGGCCAGAACCCCAACCCGATCCACGTGGCGCACCGACAACACACAGGTGCCGAGCGCCTCGTCGATGAGGTTCACACAGTTCTGGACCCGGCCGGCGGCATAGTTCTCGATGACATCGATGGTGCCCTCGGCGATGGCTCGCTGGGCCTGCTCGGTCGAGGCGCCGATGTGGTGAGTGCCGACGACCCTGGGGTGCGTCGCCAGAGTCGATTGGAACGCACCCTGCGATGCGGCCGGTTCGTTCGGGTACACGTCGAGACCGGCGCGCAGGCCGGCGTCGAGTGCGGCGAGCAGGTCTTGCCCGACCACCAGGTCGCCCCTGGCGGTGTTCAACAGGATCGCTCCGGCGGGCAACTTGGCCAGGAAAGCGGCGTCGACCATACCCGTGGTGGCCGGGCTCTTCGGAACGTGCAAGCTGACGACGTCTGCCTGGCTCAGCATCTCGTCGAGCGAATCGACCAGTTGCACCCCGGTCGAACGAATGCGTGCCAATGCGTCGGCCGTGCGTGGTTTGCGCTCGGCCAGCACCGTCATGCCGAACGCCTTTGCGCGCTCGGCCACTGCGAGCCCGATCTCGCCGAGGCCGATCACGGCCATGGTCTTGCCGTAGATGCCGTCGGCCTTGGTGTAGCGCTTCTTGTCCCACGCCTGGTTGCGCAAGTCGGCGACGTTGTCGGGTATCTGGCGGTCGATGGCCAGCAGCAGGCCCATCGCCAGCTCGGCCACGGCGATGGCGTTACGGCCTGGAACGTTGCACACATAGATGCCGCGCTGCGAGGCGGCGTCGATGTCGATGTTGTCGGTTCCGGCGCCTGCTCGGGTGATCAGGCCCAATCGATCGGCCGATGCGATGGTGTCGGCGGTGACCTTGGTCGACCGCACCACCAACACGTCGAACCCGCCGATGGCCGAGGGCAGTTCGTCTGCGCTGAGTGAAGCATCCACGACCGTTTCGTGGCCGGCGGCGCGCAGCGTTTCGAGGCGATCTTCTTCGATCGCGTCAGCGAACAGGATTCGCATATTCAGCTCCTTGTCTGTTCGACGCGGGCGGCGGCACCCGTCGGGTGCGGCCGGAGCGGGCCGAACGGAGCCAGATTAGCGCCTGCGGCGTGCTCGTCTAGCGGCTCGCTCGCCGGACTCCTCGGCCCGAGCCGTCGCGACACCGACCTCGACCTCTGGTACGTCGATGTCGCCGTCGAGAACCTTGCGCATGTGAGCCAGATGCTCGGGAGCGCTGCCGCAGCAGCCACCGATTATCTCAGCCCCCAATCCCCTGACCCGATGGGCGTGGGCGGCCATGACGTCTGGTGTGCCGCTGTAGTGCAGCTCGCTTCCGACCCACTGGGGTATGCCGGCGTTGGCCTTCGACACCACCAACAGGTCGGGGGCCGCGGCCCGTATCTCTGCGACGGCGGCCTCGGTGTCGGCGAGGTTGTTGCCACAGTTGGCACCCACCGCTGTGACGCCCATGGCCGAGAACCGCTCTGCGGCCATCGTTCCGGTGACGCCCATCATCGTGCGTCCTGCTGTGTCGAAGCTCATGGTCACGACGATCGGCAGCGACGTGACCGACCGCGCGCCTTCGACCGCGGCCTCGGCCTCTTCGAGCGAGCTCATGGTCTCGATCCAGATGATGTCGGCTCCGCCCTCTGCCAGACCCTTGGCCTGGTCGGCGAATGCGGCGCGGGCTGCGTCGGGTTCGAGGCTTCCCATGGGCACCAGCAGTTCGCCGGTGGGACCCACAGAACCGGCAACCAGCACCTTGCGGTCGACCTCGTCGGCTGCGGCCCTGGCGTTGCGCGCTGCTGCGGCGTTGATCTCGACCACGCGATCGTCGAGCGAGTGCAGAGCCAGCCGATACCGGGTACCCCCGAAAGAGTTGGTGAGAACGATGTCTGATCCCGCGGCCACGTAGGCGCGGTGCACGTCGGTGACCGCGGCGGGGGCGTCCAGGTTCATTCGCTCTGGTGCATCGCCCGGTTCGAGACCCGTCTCGAACAGCCGTGTGCCCATCGCCCCGTCCACGAGCAGCACGTCGCGTTCGCTGAGTAGTTCTCGAAGGCAGTCCATGGGCTTTCCAGTCGTCATCTTGGCCGAGATCAGTAGTCGATTCTGGCCTGTTTCATGCGCGATGGTGCATCATCGAGCGACGAAACGGTACGCCTGGAGGTCTGGTGAGCGAAGCGATCGAACGAGAAGTTGCGGCATGGGTCGACGACAACTGGGACCCCGACGCCACCGTCGCGCAGTGGTGGCAGCGGCTTGCCGACGCGGGCCTGTCGCATCCGATGCTGCCGCCAGAGGCAGGCGGTCGCGGCTATTCGCGACCCGAAGCCCAGGCTGTCAGCCGGGCGCTGGCATCGAAGGGGGTCATCAGCCCGCCCACCGGCTTGGGCACCATGTTGGCCGCACCCACGATCGCCACGCACGGCACACCCGAGCAGATCGAGCGCTTCGTGCCTCCGATCTTGAACGGCCAGCAGGCCTGGTGTCAGCTGTTTTCCGAGCCAGGCGCCGGATCTGACCTGGCCGGTCTGAACACCAAGGCCGACCGCGACGGCGACGAGTTCATCGTCAACGGCCAGAAGGTGTGGACCTCGGGCGGCCACATCGCAGATATGGGCATGCTGATCGCCCGCACCGACCCCGACGCTCCAAAGCACAAGGGAATCTCGTATTTCGCCATCGAGATGAACCAGCCGGGCGTCGATGTCAGGCCACTTCGCGAGATGACCGGCCGAGCCCTGTTCAACGAGGTCTTCCTCACCGATGCCAGGGTCGATGCAGCGGCAGCTATCGGCGGCCTGGGCGATGGCTGGCGGGTTGCTAACACCACCCTGATGTGGGAGCGAGCCAGCCTGGGCACCGGGTCGGCTTCCATGCCCCAGTGTGCGGCCGGCCAGATAGCGGGCAACCTCGACCGCAAGTGTGGTGATGTGGTGGCCAAGGCATCCCAGGCCCGGGGCGGTGGCGTCGTGGGAGTGGGCAAGTCGATGTTCGATCAGATCGTCGGTATCGCCCGTCAGAACGGCAAGATCGTCGACCCGGTCATCCGCCAGCGGCTGGTGGGTCTTCATTCGCTGCTCGAGATCAACCGACTGAACGCTCTGCGCTCTAAAGACGCCAATCAGCGCACCGGTGCCGAGGGCAACATCGGCAAGCTCCAGATGAGCGAGCAGTATCGGCAGTTCCGAGAGGTTGGTCTTTCTGTGATCGGGCCCGACGCCATGCTCATGGGGCGGTCCAGCGCGACGGGCGGGCTCATTCAAGAGGCGGCGATCTTCTCGCCCGGTCCGTCGATTTATGGCGGCACCGACCAGGTGCAGCGCAACATCATCGGCGAGCGGGTGTTGGGCCTGCCGCGCGAGCCCGGCCCTGCGGCAGACACCCCCTTCCGCGAACTGCCGAAGAATGGCTGAGCCGCACGGTGGGTGCTTCGGCCACCGGCCGTGTCTTCGGAGGTGTTAGTGCCCGCATCTTTGCGGCAAGCCACTGGCTTCGGTGTTCGCATTGCGTCTGTTGTCGCAAAGATGCGGGCAGAGGCTGACCACAACCATCGGAGGCTTTGGTGACTTCTTCTGGGCGACCCGATCCGCATTCGGTCGAACGCGCCATGAACCTGCTGGCCGAGCGTGGTGCGCTCGACTTCCACACTCATCTGGGACTGTGGGAGGTGCGCGGCCTGGCGCCCGACCTGTACCCCGGTGACGACGGTCTGGCGACCATCATCGATCAGATGCTGGCAGCGGGATGCCGCAGCGCTTCGATCAACCTCACCAGCGACATCCCGGTGATGAAGATGGGTGCGCCCGGAAATCGGTTGCGCGACTACGAGCCTGGAGAGGCATGGGCCGAGTATCAGCGCATGTTGTCGCAGTTGGCCACTCTGTGCGAGATGATGCCCCTCACGGTGGCACGCAGCGTCGCCGACCTCGAAAGAATCCACGACGCAGGCCGGCTGGCGGTTCTGCTGTCGATCGAGGGTGCACACATGGTCGAGGACGACCTGTCACGCATAGCGATCTTGGCCTCTGACGGCATCACCAAGTTCCAGCCAATCCATTACGTACGCACCAAGCTGGGTGACAGCCAGACCGATCCGCCGGCGGATGGTGGCCTGTCGGATCTGGGCAAGGAGGCGGTGCGGTTGGCCAGGGCCAACGGCATGGTCATCGATGCTGCACACGCCAGCCTGGCGTCGACCGCCGACATGGCTGAGGCTGCCGGGGGGCCGATTACGCTCTCACACACCCTGATGGCCTGCGCCGCGGCCCACGGAATCGACGTCGAGCCTCACCCCCGCTGGATCACCGAGGAGCACGCCAGGATGGTCGCCGAGACGGGCGGGATGGTCGGCACCTGGGCCGTGGACGCGCCGTTTGGGGCTGCCGACGCCGATGCGTTCGTGGCCAACGTCATGGCGATGGTCGAGGTCGCCGGCATCGACCACGTCGGTTGGGCCACAGACCACCTCCATTTCGCCATGGGTCCGTGGTTTCGCGACTATTCCCAATTCGCCGAATTGTGCGCCCGGTTCCTCGAAGCCGGCATGAGCGAGCCCGACCTGGTCAAGTTCGTCTCGGGCAACGCCAAGCGCGTTCAAGAAGAAGCCAGAACCAACTCCGAGAGGTAATCCCATGAAGTGCGGAATCATGTTCGCCAACACCGTCTTCCCAGACGGCCAGAGGGCGGCGGCGTTTGCCAGCGCGGCCGAAGAGGCCGGGTTCGAGAGCCTGTGGACTGTCGAGCACGTGGTGTTTCCCGACAACTACGGCTCGTCGTACCCCTACGACCAGTCGGGCAAGATGCCGGCTCATCCCAAGTCGAAGCTCACCGATCCCATCGTGTGGCTGACCTGGGTTGGTGCGGCTACCCGGCGCATGAAGCTGTGCACAGGCATTGTGATCTTGCCTCAGCGCAACCCGGTGGTGTTTGCGAAGGAGGTCGCAACCCTGGACCACCTGACCGAGGGTCGCGTCGAGCTGGGTGTTGGCGTGGGCTGGTTGCGCGAGGAGTTCGATGCTCTCGGAATACCGTGGGAGAACCGCGGCAAGCGCACCGACGAGTACATCGCGGCCATGCGCACGCTGTGGTCTGGGCCCTCGGTCGAGTTCCACGGCGACTATGTCGACTTCTCGGGTGTGTCGTCCTACCCGCAGCCGGCAAATGGCACCGTTCCCATCATCATCGGCGGACACAGTCGCGCTGCCGCCGAGCGGGCTGGCCGACTCGGCGACGGCTTCTTCCCGGGCAAGGGAAACATCGTCGAACTGGCAGACATCGTTCGCCAAACCGCTACCGATTGTGGGCGCGACCCCGACGCGATCGAGATCACGTTCTCGGTGCAAGGCCTGATGGGTGACGACCCGGCCGGTTCGGTCGAAGAGCTCGAAGCGGCGGGCGTCAACCGGACGATGCTGCCGGCCCTGCTGTTCCACCGCGACTTCGAGGAGAGCCTCCCGATGTGGGCCGAGAAGCTCTCAATCACCCCGGAGTGATCTGAGCACCCCAGTGCTTGGCACCGGGTCTACCAGGTGTCGATCATCGGGCGTTTCTTGCCGTCACGGGGCCGCGGGGGCCCGGCGGCGAGAAACGCGCCGGTTATCCAATGCCTGGTGTCGGCGGGGTCGATGACGTCGTCGATCTCGAACACGCTGGCGAAGTTGATTCCCTTGCCCACCTCGTACATCCGGGCAACCCGCTTGTCGTACTCGGCTTGGCGCTCGGTGGGGTCTTCTATGGCTGCCAGCTCGTTGCGGTAGCCCAGCTTCACTGCTCCTTCCAGGCCCATCCCACCGAACTCGCCCGTGGGCCAGGCGACGATGAACACCGGCGCCTTGAACGAGCCACCCGCCATGGCTTGGGCGCCCAGGCCGTACCCCTTTCGCAGCACGATGGTGCAGAAGGGAACGCTCAGCGACGATCCGGTGACGAACATGCGCGATGCGTGACGCACGGTGCCAGACCTCTCGGCCTCGGGGCCCACCATGATTCCTGGTGTGTCGCACAAGAACACGATGGGGATGTCGTAGGCGTCGCACAGCTGCATGAAGCGGCTGGCCTTGTCTGCACCGTCCGAGTCGATGGCCCCCGCCAGGTGGGTCGGGTCGTTGGCTATCACCCCAACGGGTCGCCCCTCTATGCGTGCCAGTGCCGTGACCATGCCCGGCGCAAAGCCGCGGCGCAGTTCGAGCACCGAATCGGTGTCGAAGATCAGCTCGATCGCGTCGCGTACCTCGTAGATGCGCAGGCGGTTCTCAGGGATCACGTGGCGCAGACGGCGCTGGTCGGCGGCCTCCCACTCGTCGACGGGGCCCTGGAAGTACGACAGGTACTTCTTTGCAACCTCGACGGCCTCTGCGTCGTCTTCGACGATGATGTCGATGACACCGTTGGGCCACTGGTGTTCGATGGGCCCGACCTCCGACGGGTGGAACACGCCGAGCCCACCGCCTTCGATCATTGCCGGACCACCCATGCCGACGTTGGATCCCTTGGTGGCGATGACCACGTCGCACATGCCCAGGAGGGCAGCATTGCCCGCGAAGCAATAGCCGGTGTTGATACCAACCAGTGGAACCAACCCGCTCAGGCGTCCGAAGATCCAGAACGCCAGACAGTCGAGGCCTGCGACCTGGGTGCCGTCGGTGTCGCCGGGGCGCCCTCCCCCACCTTCGGCGAACACGATCGTGGGCAGCTTCCAGCGTTCGGCCAGCTCGAACAGACGATCCTTCTTGTAGTGGTTCATGTGGCCCTGAGTGCCGGCCAGAACCGTGTAGTCGTAGGTCATGACCGCGACGCGCGGGTCGTCGAAGCGATCGGCCCCCACGGTTCCGATCCCGCCCACCAGACCGTCGCCCGGTGTCTTTTCGATCAGCTCCTGGAGCGTGCGACGCTTGCGTTGAGCGGCCAGAACAAGGGGGCCGTACTCGATGAACGACCCATCGTCGAGCAGGTCGGCGATGTTCTCGCGGGCCGTTCTGCGGCCCTGGCTGCGCCTGCGATCAACCGCGGCCGGCCGCCGGTGATCGAGCCCCACCTCGTGGCGTTCGAGGGTTTCGGCCAGGTCGGGCCTGATGTGGTCGAGGTCGATTTCGTCGGTCGTTGTCTCGCCCACGACCGAAACCGTGCCCGGCTCGATGACCACCAGAAGCGTTCCCTGGTCGATGGCGTCGCCTTCGTTGCCGTGGACTGCGGTGACGAAGCCAGACTCTGGGGCGGTCACCACATGCTCCATCTTCATGGCTTCCATGACCGCGAGCTGGCTGCCGGCGGCCACCTCGTCGCCCACCATGACGTCGAGCGAAACGATGGTGCCCAGCAGGGGCGCGCACACGCCGATGTGGCCGTCGGGAACGTCGGCAGCCGTCGGTCCGGCCGATGCCTTGTGGCCTGCCGAGGACAGCACCGCCAGCGGGTCGCTGTCGTGGGGAGCATCGGCCAGGCGCCGGCCTATCTCGACCAGCCGGGGTTCGACGGTGTTGGTGGTGAACTCGCCCGCAGCGATGTCGGGCTCGGCCAACAGGTGGCGCAGTACGGCGATGTTGGTGTTGGCGCCTGCGATGTCGAATTCGCCCAGCGCCCTGTCGAGTTTGCGGATCGCGGCGCCGAAATCGCTGCCGTGGACGACCACCTTGGCCACCAGCGAGTCATAGCGCGGGTTGATTCGCTGGCCCACGCGCGCTGCCGTGTCGACCCTGACGCCTGGTCCGGTTGGGGGCGTGAACACCTCGATGGTGCCTCCCGCGGGCAACGACTCGCCATCGGGGCTGAGGCGTTCGGCGATGACCCTGGCCTGAATCGACGCTCCGTTGGGTTCGGGGGTGAGTCCCGCGACCATGCCGAGGTCGATCAGGTGCCGCCCCGATGCGATGTTCAGCTGGGCAGCGACCAGGTCGATGCCGGTGACCGTCTCGGTGACCGTGTGTTCCACCTGCAGGCGGGCGTTGGCTTCGATGAAGAACAGGTTGCCTTCGGCGTCGACCAGGAACTCGAATGTCCCGATGCCGTGATAGTCGGCCGCCCTCGCGAGGTCGAGGGTGGCCTGCGACAGGCGGGCGCGGGTGTTTGCAGAGATTCCGATGGCCGGAGCGATCTCGACGATCTTTTGGCGCCGGCGCTGCAAGCTGCACTCGCGGTCGCCCAGAACCACCATGTCGCCGTGGGCGTCGGCCACGAGCTGAACCTCGATGTGACGGGCGGGCGACACCAGCTGTTCGACGTACAGACGCGGATCGCCGAAGGCGGTTTGGGCCTCGGAGGCGCAGCGTTCGAACATCACCGCCACGTCGGAGATCTGCTCGACGACACGCATGCCACGCCCGCCGCCCCCGGCCACCGCCTTGATCATCACCGGGCCGCCGAGCTCGGTCATGAACTCGGCAGCCTCGTCTGCGGTGGAGACGGGCTGGCCGCGGGTGATCGGCACGTGGTGTGTTGCTGCGAGGTCGCGCGCCGTGGCCTTGTCGCCGAACAGCCGAAGCGTCTCAGGCGATGGCCCGACGAACACCAGGCCCGCTGCCGCGCAAGCAGATGCAAACGCCGAGTTCTCGCTGAGGAACCCGTAGCCGGGGTGCACGGCATCTGCGCCGACCGAGCGGGCCGCTTCGACCACGGCGTGAATGTCGAGATACGCGGCCGGGCCGGTGCCTGGCACCTCGACGTGTTGGTCGGTGACCCTGGTGTGGGTCGAGTCGGCGTCGTCGGCGGGTGCGATCGACACCGTCGTCAGACCCAGATCGGCGGCACTGCGGGCGATGCGAACTGCGATCTCGCCCCGGTTGGCGATGAGAAGCTTGCTGAAGTTCATGGCCCGGCCGATGTTACGCCCGTCGCTTGCGACCAACCGCTTTCGACGCTGCGGGCTTTGCCTTGGGCCGGGTGCGGACGGGCCGTGTCGCCCCCATGGCCATCAGCGCCGAACCCGACGAGTCGAGCTGCTTGCCGACCTGATCGAGATCGTTGCCGGCGTCGACGACGCGGGCGGCGACATCGCGCAGCTGCGACGCCACCGTGGTGAGACCGGCGGCGACACCACCGACCCGATCGGCGCCGTCCTTGAGCCGGTCGGCCACCCCGTCGAGGAACGGATCGGAACCGAAGTCGATACCGGTGACGACGTCGAAGCCCATCACCTCGGTGTACCGGGGTGCAACGGTGGGAATCTCGACATCGTCGACCCGATCGCCGATGCTTCGCAGCAGCTTGGCCACATCGTCGAGCTCGTCCCAGCACGAGTCGAGGGCCTTCGCCGCGACCTCGACCAGCTCGACCACGCCATCGTCGGCCTGGCCGACCAGCCAACCCGCTGCAGTTGTGGCGCTGTGCCCTGCTTCGGTCAGCGCCTGGCCGGCCCGTCCCAATATTTCGGGCACCTTCTCCATCAAGTCGAGCAGATCGTCGCCGTGCTCTTTCACCCAGTCGAGAACCGGCACCAGACGTTCGCGGTTGGACCACACCAGGTCGACGACTTCGCCGATCTTGTCGCGATCGTCCCAGATCGTCTCGACCACATCCTTGACCTTGCCCAGATCGAGGTCGTCGAGCTTGCCGACGATGTCGCGAATGCCCACGCTCGTGTTCTCCGTCGTTTCCTCAGCGCCAGAAATCGGCCAGCACGTCGATGTACATCTGTGTGGTGAGCCGCAGCGATTCGACGTCGATGCGTTCGTTGTGGCCGTGGAAGCGAGACGCGAAGTCGCTGCCCTTGATCTCTGGGCTGAACAACCCGGTGCCATAGGCCACCGAACCCATCTGCCTGTAGACGCGTGCGTCGGTGAATCCGACGCTGAACTGGGGGCTGAGTCGGGCGTTCGCGAACGGCTTCACCACGGCGCGTTGAATGGCGTCCCAAAGTGGAGTGTCGGTGGGGCTGATGGTGGCCGCATCGTTCATCAGCGCCACCACCTCGACCTCGGTTGCCAGGTCGCCCAGCGCAGCGTCCAGATGCGCCTGAACCTCTTCGGTCGACTCGCCGGGCATGGTGCGGATGTCGACCTCGAGATCGATCGGGTCGGGTATCACGTTGGTCTTCATGGCCCCGCGGGCTGCGTTGACCGAGAAGGTCGTGTGGGTGCAAGAGTGCCAGTGGGTTGCAGCCCCGGCGTTTGGCACCGCGGCCAGGAAGTCGTCGATGCGGTCTTCGTCGAGTAGTTGTGCCTTTGCTTCCGCCGGCAGGTCGAGCGCGTGTATCTGGGCCCGCCACAGCTCGTGAAACTGAGGCTGGGGCCGATACTCGGTGAGGCGCTGCATGACCGCTCCGGCCTTCACCAGGGCGTTGTCCGACCGAAACGGCATAGAGCCGTGGCCAGGGGTTCCCTTGACGCGCAGCCTTCGCCAGGCCACGCCCTTCTCTGCGACGTTGATGCTGATGGAGGGTGCATCGGGCGATCCCGAGTGAACGCCGCCCGACTCGGTCATCACGTAGTCGGCGTAGATTGCGTCGCGGTGGTTGTCGGCCATCCACTGGGCGCCGTAGCTGCTGCCGGACTCCTCGTCGGCGACGGCGAAATAGATGACGTCGCCCTTGGGCCTGACCCCTCGCCGGGCCAGGTCTCGAAACGCCACCGCCTGAGCCGAGGTGAGGTTGAGCATGTCGAGTGCGCCCCTGCCCCAGACCTCGCCGTCGACCAGTTCGCCGCCGAACGGGTCGCGTCGCCAACCGTCGGGGTTCACCGGAACGACGTCGGTGTGGCCCATCAGGCACAGCGAGGGGGCGGCGGGGTCGCTGCCTTCGATTCGGGCCACCAGCGACACACGTCCTGGGGCCGCCTCGTATCGCTCGACGTCGACACCGGACCCTTCGATGAAGGTCTGCAGCACGTCAGCGCTGCGAACCTCGTTGCCCGACTGGGCGGTGCCGTCGTTGACACACTGGTTGCGGATCAGGGTCTGCAGGAGTTCGACCGTTTGGGCGGTCAGATCGTCGTCGTGGGCCACGCAGAAATGCTTAGCACTGTTCGCGCCGGCGGGTACCTGCTTGGGCTGGTCAATAGTCGATGCCGCGCTTGGCCGCGATGCCCGACTCGTAGGCGTGCTTGATCTGACGCATCTCGGTGACGGTGTCGGCGATCTCTATGAGGGCTTCGCTGGCATCGCGTCCGGTGGCGATGATGTTGACGTCGGGCGGGCGGTTGACGATGGCGCGGATCACCTCGTCGGCGTCGATCCAGCCCCAGTTCATCAGGTAGGTGATCTCGTCGAGGATCACCATCTCGTGCCGTCCGGCCTCGATCACCGAGCGCGCTTTGGCCCAAGCTTCGGCGGCGACCGCCTTGTCGACGCTGAGGTCGTCGGAGTCCCACGTGAAGCCTTCGCCCAGCGCGTGCCACTCGACCCCCAGCTGGCGGCCGACGGTTTCCTCGCCGACCTGCCACTCGCCAGACTTGAGGAACTGCAGGACCGCGACGTTCCAGCCGCGAGCCACTCCTCGGCACATCATGCCGAACGCCGAGCTGCTCTTGCCCTTGCCGTTGCCGGTGTTGACGATCACCAACGACCGGGCGTTGCGCAGCTGGGGCCTGGGGTCTTGTTCTGGTGGGGTGTCGGTCACGGTTCTGCTCCGGCTGGTAACGGGACCACGATGGGGCCCGATTCGTCGTGGAAGATGCGGACCCTGGCACCGTAGTGGCGCTCGAGGGTTTCGGCGGTGAGCACGTCGGTGCGGCTGCCTCGTGCGGCAACCGAGCCGCCATTCAAAAGCACGAGCTCGTCGCCATATCGCCCGGCGATGGTGAGGTCGTGAATGGTCATCACGATGGTGGTGCCCGAGGCCGAGTGTGCCTCGCGGACCAGCTCCAGCACCGCCTGCCCGTGGCCCAGGTCGAGGGCTGCGGTGGGCTCGTCCAGCAACAGCAGCGGGGCCTTCTGGCTGAGCGCCCTGGCCAGCGCCGCCCGTTGGGCCTCGCCACCCGACAACGACGCCATCGGACGGTGGGCCAGGTGGGCCAGGTCGAGCCTCTCGACTACCTCACCGACGATCTGGCGGTCTGAGGCGCCGGGCGCGCCGAACGTGCCGATGTGTGGTGTGCGCCCCAGCAGCACATAGTCGACCACCCGCATGTCGGGCGGCAGCGTCGGCTTCTGGGGCAGGTAGGCGACGACTTGAGCGCGAGTCCGCCCGCGTGGGTCGGCGCCGTCTATGCGCACGTTGCCCCCGATGGGCACAAGACCGGCGATGGCGCGCAGCAGGGTCGATTTGCCGGCCCCGTTGGGGCCCACAACGGTTGTCCACGAGCCGGCCGCCAGCGAAAGGTCGATGCCGTCGATGACCCGCGACGACCCCAGCTCGACCGTCAGGCCGGCCACGTCGACGGCTGCCCCACCTGCCCGGTGGCCGACCTCGGCGCTCACCACAGGGTCTTTCTGGTGGTGCGCAGCACGACTGCGAAGAATGGGGCACCGATAAAGGCCGTGACCACCCCTACCGGCAACTCTGCGGGCGAGATGACGGTGCGAGCGACCAGGTCGGCGAGCACCATGAACGCAGCGCCGACTATGGCCGACAACGGCAGAACGATGCGGTTGCTGGATCCAGCGGTCAGGCGCACCGCGTGGGCCACGACGAGACCCACGAAGCCGATCAGCCCGGCGACCGCAACCGTCGCCGCTGCGGCCAGAGATGCAAAGACCACCACGATGAGGCGCACGCGTGTGGGGTCTATGCCCAGGCTGCGCGCCTCTTCATCCCCAACCGCCATGACGTCGAGGGCCCGGGCGAAACGCAGCAGCACAGCCACGGTGACGACCGCGTACGGAAGCAGCAGTTCGACCTCGCCCCAGCCGCTGGTGCTGACCCGCCCGAGAATCCACGAGTAGACCTCCTGCACCACGTCGATGTTGCGCTGCAGAACATAGGTCTGAGCGGCGGTGAAGAAGCTCGCCACGGCGACGCCTGCCAGTACCAGGGTGACGCTGGAGCGAGCCCCGATGCTTCCCACCCCGAAAGCGACAGACACTGCGATCAGCGCGCCGATGAAGGCGGCCAGCGGCACGGGGTCGACGAAGCCGACAGCCGACCCCCAGTCGTTGACGATCGCCAGGGTTGCACCCAGGCCGGCGCCTGCGGCCACGCCCAACAGGTACGGATCGGCGAGTGGGTTGCGAAACGCTCCCTGGTACGCAGCTCCGCTCATCGACAGCATGGCGCCGACCAGTAGGCCCAGGACCACCCGGGGCAGGCGCACGGTGGTGACGATGGTGTGCTGCACCGGATCGAGTCCGTGGTCGAGGTCGACCCATGGCAGCTCCGACAACACCGCAGCCGCCACGCGATGAGCTGCGATGTCGACCGGGCCGACGCCCAGCGCCACTACCGACACCAAGACCGTGAAACCGATCGATCCGGCAACCCACGCGCCCCTCAATCGGGTTGGCGTGATGGTTTCGGTTGCGGTGTCGATGGTGGTCTTCAAGGTTGCTCGCTGCGGCCCGAGGTCATGGCGTCACCGGTGTCAGAGCGCGTTGACGGCGTCGACGACGGCTCGCACGAAGTCGACCACGCGAGGGCCCCACCTAGAGGCGACATCGTCGTCGAGCTCGATCACGTTGCCGGCCCGCACTGCGCTCAATGCATCCCAGCCCGGTCGTTCGGCCACCGTCTGCGCGGTCTGGCCGTAGCCGATGGTGTCGGCCAGGAAGATGATGTCTGGGTCGGCGTCCAGGATGAACTCCTCGCTGAGCTGTGGGTATCCGAAGAACTCGCCGTCGGGGTCGGCCGCGTCGGCGATGTTCTCGAGACCCAGCAGGCCGTACACCTGGCCGATGAACGTGGTCGACGTGGCCGTGTACAGCTCGGTGCCGAGTTCGTGGAAATAGGTCACCGGCTCGTCGCGGGGCTGCACCGACGACACCAAGGCGTCCAGATCGGCTCGCATCTCGGCAACGGCGGCCTCGGCCTCGTCTGTGGTGCCGGCCAGCTCGCCGATTTCGAGCATCTGGGCGTAGATGTCGTCGAAGGTGGTGGCGGCGAACTGATCGACGATCTGCACGCCGGCGGCGTCCAGCGAGGCCCGCACATCGTCTGGACCGCCCTGCCACACGACCACATCGGGTTCGTAGGACAGGATCGCCTCGACGTTTGGCGTATAGCCGCTGAGCTCGGTAACTGGCGCCTCTGGCGGGTAGTACGAGAACTCATCTACGGCGACCACCATGGGGCCGGCCCCCACCGCGAAGATGATCTCGGTTGCGCTCGGCGACAGCGAGATGATTCGCAGCTCGGGCGTCTCGGCCGGCACGGTTGCGTCTGCGGCGGTGCTGTCGGCATCTTCGCCGCACGCTCCCAGCAACAACAGCAGTGTCAGCAAGGGCAACAGGAATCGTCTGATCATGGGTGCTCCTTTGGCCGGGTACGGTCGACGCAGGCAGCACCTGACGATCGAACCTGCCCTTCCGCGAGGGTTGTCGGTTCGCGCCCCAGGTGGTTCGACCGGACTCGTCCTCGAATAGAGGCTCAACCGTTGCGGGACAGTGCCGGGCTCTAACCGGACTTCGTCCACCAGGGGAACTCGATCACCCTACACCCCAGCGCCTGGGCGCTCAGGTTCTGTCGAAAGCCGTCCTCATGGCGAAGTTCGACCGGATCTTCGACACACCGGGCAGGCGCGATAGATGAGCGGTGTGCACCCGCTCGTAGCCGGCCACCCCGTCGGCTTGAACTCGCAGCAGATAGTCGGCGTCACCCGAGATGAGGTGGCAGCCCACTATCTCTGGAACCTTCGACGCGGCTTCCTCGAAGGCCTCCAGAACGTCCTCTCGCTGGCTTTCGAGGCTGACCTCGACGAACACGGTGGTGGCCCGGCCTAAAGCCGCAGGGTCAACAACGGCGCGATACCCGACCACAACGCCGGTCTCTTCGAGCCGGCGGAGCCTGCGCAGGGTCGCCGAGGGGCTGAGACCCACGCGGTCGGCCAGCGCCGCGTTGGAGATGCGGCCCTCTGCGGAAAGCACCTGCAAAAGCGATTGGTCGAGTTCGTCGAGTCGATCGGGTGTGGCCATGCAACATCTTGTCGGCGCTGGGTTGAAGTGCGCAAGATAATGGTGTCGAACACCGCCTGGCGGCCTCAACTCTGCAGGATTCGTCTCGAGAATGTCCCTATGTTGTTCCCATAGTGCTTTCTGCGGGAGGAGCAGCGGTGATCATCGGGGTACCTACAGAGGTAAAGAGCGACGAGCGACGGGTCGGGCTGGTGCCCTCGAGCGTCAAGGAACTGGTGGGCGGTGGTCACCAGGTGCTTGTGCAGTCGGGCGCCGGGGTGGGCGCTGCATCACCAGACGACGAGTACATCGCCGCTGGTGCGTCCATCGTCGCCGGCGCCGACGAGGTGTTCGAGCGCGCCGACATGATCGTCAAGGTCAAAGAGCCTCAGCCGGCCGAAATTGCGCGTCTTCGCGAGGGGCAGATCCTCTTCACCTACCTGCATCTGGCCCCAGACCTGCCACAGACCCAGGGGCTGCTGGCCAGCGGTGTCACGGCTGTTGCCTACGAAACGGTCACCGACCAGGCCGGCCGACTGCCGCTTTTGACGCCCATGTCGCAGGTGGCCGGACGTCTGTCGGTGCAGGCCGGGGCCCGGTGCCTGGAAAGCCCGGTTGGCGGGTCTGGGACCCTGCTCGGCGGTGTTCCGGGTGTGCCATCGGGCCGGGTCGTGGTCATCGGCGGTGGTGTCGTGGGCCTCAACGCCATTGAGATGGCGATCGGCCTTGGGGCCAGCGTCACGGTTCTCGATCGCGACCTGGCAGTGCTGGATCGGCTTTCGCACCGTTTCGGCAATGCCCTCGAAACGGTGTTCTCGACCAAGTCGGCCATCGAAGACCTGGTGGCGGGCGCAGACCTGGTGATCGGCGCGGTTCTGGTGCCTGGGGCCGAGGCACCCAAGCTGGTCACCCGCGAGATGGTGTCGACCATGCGGCCTGGGTCTGTGCTGGTAGACGTCGCGATAGACCAGGGCGGCTGTTTCGAGACCTCGCGCCCCACCACCCACAACGACCCCACCTATGTGGTCGACGGGGTCGTGCACTACTGCGTGGCCAACATGCCTGGCGCGGTTCCGCGCACATCGACCAAGGCGCTGAACAACGTCACCTTGCCCTATGCCGTGCGTCTGGCCGATGCCGGCCTGGCTGCCCTGGCTTCAGATCCCAGCTTCCTTGCCGGGTTGAATGTCCACCGGGGCGTTTTGACCAACGAGGCGGTCGCCGTGGCCCACGAGATGAGCTGGACCGATCCGGCCGTCGCTTTGGCCGGCTAGCACGGGGCACGCAGGGTCAATATGTAGCCTGGGTCCATGGCTGATGCTGTCGTGCTCGAGATCGACGGGCGCGAGCTTCGCATCACCAACCCCGACAAGGTCTTCTTCGGCCGACGTGGCGAGACCAAGCTGGACCTGATCGACTATTACCTGTCCATCGCCGAGCCCGTCATGAGTTGCCTCGGCGGGCGTCCGACGTTGTTGCAGCGGTTTCCCGACGGTGCCGGTGGCAAGAGCTTCTTCCAGAAGCGTGTCGCCAAGGGCGCCCCCGATTGGCTTCACACCACGACGGTGATGACCCCCAACGGCACCCCATCCAACGCCCTGGTGCTCGAAGACATGGCCCATGTGGCGTGGGCGGTTCACATGGGGTGCCTCGGATTTCACCCGTGGCCCTTCTTGGCCGACGACCCCGGGTTCGCTGACGAACTCCGCATCGACCTCGACCCCCAGCCGGGCACCAGCTTCGACATGGCCAGGCAGGCCGCCCGCGAGGTGAAGCTGCTGTTGGACGAGCTGGGCATCGAGGGCTTCTTGAAGACCACCGGCAGCAGGGGGTTGCACGTGTACGTGCCACTCGCCAGACGGTGGGATTCGGTCGAGGTGCGGGCTGCGGCGGTGGCCATCGCTCGCGAACTCGAACGCAGGCGACCCGATCTGTTGACGGCCGCGTGGTGGAAGGAAGAGCGCGGCACTCGCATATTCGTCGACTACAACCAGAACGCGCCGCACAAGACGGTGTTCGGTGCCTGGTCGGTCAGGCCCAGGGTCGGGGCTCAGGTGTCTGCACCAATCGCGTGGGATGAGGTCGACGAGATCGATCCCGATTCGTTGACCATCGCCACGGTCCCCGAGAGGGTGCAGCGGCTGGGCGACCCTTGGCTGGGCTTTCACCAACGCCCCCAGGACATCACCACTCCCCTGGCCTGGTTCCAGCGCGACATCGACGCGGGGCTGATGGATGCGCCGTGGCCGCCGGTCTACCCGAAACAACCACTCGAGCCCCCGCGGGTCGCACCCAGCCGCGCCCGCTCGGTGCCAGACGACGAGGAGTCCTCCCAATGACAGACCCGATCAACCCGGCTGCCACCGAGGCCTGGGCTGCGCTGTCGCACCACCGCAGCGCGTTTCACGCTTCGCTTCGCGACCTGTTCCACGACGACCCGCAGCGCGCCGATCACATGACCTACCAGGTCGCAGACCTGACGGTCGACCTGTCCAAGCACCTGGCTACCAGCGACACCGTCTCTCTGCTGGTCGACTTGGCCAACAGCACGGGTGTGGTGCAGCGCTTCGAGGCCATGTGCAGGGGCGACCGCATCAACTCCACCGAAGACCGAGCGGTTCTGCACACAGCCTTGCGCCGCCAGCGTTCCGACAGCCTCGAGGTCGACGGCGTTGACGTGGTCGACCAGGTGCACGATGTGCTCGACGCCATGGCGGCGTTGGCCCAAAGGGTGCGGACCGGCCAGTGGATCGGTTTCGACGGCAGGCCCATCGACGCTGTGGTCAACATCGGCATCGGAGGCAGCGACCTGGGCCCGGCGATGGCGCTGCGCGCCCTCGAGCCTCACGTCATCGACGGGCTGAGCTTTGCTTTCGTGTCCAACGTCGATCCGGTGCAGATGAGCCAGACGCTCGCCCGGCTCGACCCGGCCACCACCCTGTTCCTGGTGGCGTCCAAGACGTTCACCACCGCCGAGACCATGGCCAACGCCCAAGCTGCCAGGCGCTGGCTGGTCGACGCGGCCGGAGGCGACAGCTCGGCTGTGTCCAAACACTTCGTCGCCCTTTCGACCAACGCAGAAGCAGTAGCCGACTTCGGAATCGACGAAGCCAACATGTTCGGTTTCTGGGATTGGGTGGGTGGCCGCTATTCCATGGACTCGGCCATCGGTCTGAGCATCATGATCGCGATCGGTCCAGAAGCCTTTGGCGAGATGCTCGACGGGTTCAGAGCCATCGACGAGTACATGGCGCACACCCCGCTGGCCCGCAACGCCATCGCCCTCAGCGCCATGTTGGGTGTCTGGTATCGCAACTTCTGGCACTGGCCGAGCCACGCGGTGTTGCCCTACGCCCAACTGCTCGACCGCTTCGCCGCCTACCTACAGCAGCTCGACATGGAATCGAACGGGAAGCGGGTGCGAATCGACGGCGAGCCTGTCGACTACGACACCGGCCCCATCGTGTGGGGCGAACCCGGAACAAACGGCCAGCACGCCTTCTACCAGTTGCTGCACCAGGGCACCTCGCCCGTTCCTTGTGACTTCATCGGGATGCTCAACCCACCTCAGGGCTACGACCAGCCCGGCGATGCCCTAGCGGCCGATCAGCCGACCCAACACGATCAGTTGTTCGCCAACATGGTGGCTCAATCGGAGGCTTTGGCATTCGGCAAGACGGCCTCTGAGGTGGCCGCCGACGGGGTTTCTGCCGGTCTGGTGTCGCACAAGACGTTTCCAGGCAACCGGCCCAGCACAACCATCGTCGCCGACCATCTGACCCCGCGGGTTCTGGGCCAGTTGATCGCTTTCTACGAGCACCGGGTGTTCGTGCAGGGCACCGTTTGGGGCGTGAACAGCTTCGATCAGTGGGGTGTCGAGCTGGGCAAAGTGTTGGCCGGTCGGGTGCTGTCGGAGCTGGTCGATGCCGAGGCACCACTGGGCCACGATGGCTCGACCAATCGGCTCGTCGAGCGCTACAGGGCCGCCCGCGCCTCTCGCTGAGACGACCAGGCGGGGTGAACGGTGGCCTTGGTTTCAACGATCCGCGGTCGGCGATGGCGAAGTCGGGCTCGCCTTCTGCGCGAACCGTGATCAGCGTCGTGTCGGCGAGTTTCACGGAGTAGCGAGTGGAGTGGCCGTAATACTCGATTGCGGTCACCACACCGCCCGAGGTGGCTTCGCCCGACGGCGAGATAGGGCGAAGAGCCAGCTGTTCGGGCCTGGCCAGCACCGTGAGCGGCCCGGCCGGCGCGCCGACGACGCGCAGCCGGCCCAGCGCGGTGTCGACCAGGGTGCCATCGGCGTCGGCCGCACTGGCCTGGATCAGGTTCGCCTCGCCCACGAAACCTGCCACCCAGGGGTTGGCGGGAGTTGCGTACAGCTCGGATGGAGTTCCGATCTGTTCGAGGTTTCCGTCTCGCAGCACGGCGACCCGATCGCCCATGACAAATGCCTCGTCTTGGTCGTGGGTGACGAACAGGGCCGTCACACCAACGTCGGACAACACCGACCTGACCTCGGTGCGCAGCATCACCCGCAGCGCAACATCGAGGCTCGAGAACGGCTCGTCCAGCAGCAGCAGTCGCGGCGATGGCGCCAGGGCCCGTGCCAAGGCCACCCGCTGCTGCTGGCCGCCTGACAGCTCCGAGGGCATCCTGGCTCCGAGACCACCCAGTCCCACCAGGTCGAGCATTTCGGACACTCTGCCAGAGCGCGCCTTGTTGCGCGCCAGACCGAACGCGATGTTCGACTCGACATCGAGGTGGGGAAACAGGGCGCCGTTCTGGAACACCATGCCGATGCCTCGGCGCTCGGGGGCCACCCACACCGTTGGCGATGCGACCACTTTCTGGCCGATGGTGACCTGGCCTGCGGTGGGTCGCTCCAGGCCGGCTATGCAACGCAACAAGGTCGTCTTGCCACAGCCGCTGGGGCCCAGCAACGCAATCGTTTCGCCTGCGGCGACCGACAACGACAGCGAGTGCAGCACCTGGTTGGCGCCGTAGGCAGCCGACAAATTCTCGACCGATACGTCGAGAGCTGTTTCGGCGGGCGGAGACACCGCGGTCACGATAGCGAGTGTGCCGTGCCCATCCGATCAGGGTCGACCCGATCCGCAACGAACCCACTGGCGGCAGCAGCGTCGGCCAGGATGGCTTCGAAGTCGCGTGCGCAACCGTCGGCCTCGGCCACCAGCTCGGCGGTCGACGATGCCGTCACGGCCTGGCCCTCGGCACAATCGAGCTCGATCCTCTCGCACACCGCGGCCAATCCGGTGGCTCCCAACAGCCGGCTGCTCGACTTGAGAGTGTGCGCCAGGCGTCGGCACGCGTCGGTGTTGCCGGCCTCGACAGCGGCGACGATCGACCCGACCTGCTTCGCCAGATCGCTCATGAACGTCTGCACCAGCTTCAGCACCGTGTCGCGATCGCCCAGGTCGGCGACCAGTCCGTCGATCTGGCGCGCATCTATGTGCCGAGACGGTTCAGGGTTGGGTTCGTCGGCCCCGGTCTCGGCCTCGGGTTGGCGAGGTGCCGCCTGTTGTTCCTGCGTCTGGCTGGAAGGCAACTCGACGTTGCGCTCGAGTACGCCTGACAGGCTGGCAAGCGACACCGGTTTGGCCACGAAGTCGTCCATGCCGGCTTCCAGGCACGCTTCGCGGTCACCCTCCATCGCCCGCGCTGTCACCGCCAGCACAGGGGTGCGACGCCACCCGTGGTGTTGTTCGAGTGCCCTGAGACGCCTGGTGGTCTCCAGGCCGTCCATGTTTGGCATGTGCCAGTCCATCAGCACGGCGTCGAAACGGGTGGCGGCCAGCAGCTCCAGTGCCGCGGCGCCGTCGGCAGCCAGAACGGCCTCGTAGCCGAGCTGCTCCAGTTGGGCCTGCGCGAGGGTGCGGTTGATCGGGTTGTCGTCGACGACCAGAACCGCAGCGCTGGAGCGACCACTGGCACGTTTGGTCAGCGGATCTGCAGCCCGCGCCTCGCTGGCGGCCGTGTCGAGCTCGAGGTCGAACCAGAACCTGCTGCCCTTTCCCGGTTCGCTTTCCAGCTCCAGCTTCGAACCCATCAAATCCAACGCGGCCTGGCTGATGGCCAGTCCCAGCCCCACGCCGCCCCGCCCGCCGTCTGGCTGTTCGAAGGCGTTGAAGATCCTGACTCGATGTTCGGGGCGGATGCCAGTGCCGGTGTCGCTGACCGAAAACGTCAGGCGACCGGGCCCCGACGAGGTGAGCTTGACCTCGATCGTGCCCACCTCTGTGTACTTGCATGCGTTCGACGCCAGGTTCACCAGCACCTGCTGGATCTTGGCCCTGGGCCCGAAGGCGTTGGCGGGAACCGAACTGCTGGCCGCCACCACGAACTCGACCCCTTTGGGGACGAGGCTCTCGACCGTCGAGCCGACGTCGACCAGCAGGCGGCGTGGGCTGAAGGTCTCGTGGGTCAGCTTCTCGGTACCCGACTGCAACCTGGTGATCGACAAGATGTCGTCGATGAGGTCCTGCTGGCTGTTGGCGAGTTGCACCATGGTGCGCCCCCGCTCGGCCAGTGCCTCGTCGCTCGAGTAGCTGATCAGCTCGGCGATTCCCATCATGGCGTGAAGTGGTGCACGCAGCTCGTGACTGACCGTGGCCACCAGCCTTTGTGCGAACAGCTCGACATCCTGGCGGGCGTTCACCGCCTCGATCTTTCGTGACACGTCAGACAGAGCGCCGAGGAAGTACAGCGGAGAGCCGGTCTCGTCGAACACCAGCTTGCCGTCGAGGTTGCCCCAGAAGGTGCCGCCGTCGCCGCGCATCAACAGCATGTCGGTGGTGATCGAATCGACCTCGCCGCGAAGCATCGCCCTGGTCAGGGTCGCTGCGTGGCGTCGGTAGGTCGGGTGAACAAAGTCTGCGACCGTCTTGGTCAAGGCGACGTCACTGGTCATGTTGAACAGGTCCGAGAACCGGGCGTTCACCCTCAAAAGTGGCCCGGCCAGATCGACTACGACGTAAGCGCTCGGCGCCAGCTCGAAGAAGTCGATGTCGTCGTGGTGGGTCATTGGTGTGTTTACCTGATCTGTTCCACCGTGTTTGGTGCAGGGCCGCGCCTTGCACTGAATGGCGTCGGCCGTCCGGGGGCGGTGATTAGGACCATCCGGTATCCTCCAACTCATGTCGGCGCCCGGATATACCTCGCCCGAGTACCACCCGGCCTTCGAGGAGTACTGCGAGGCCATCTTCGAGCTGAACGAAGACGGTGTCGACGTCATCCGGGCCCGCATCGCCGAGCGTCTCGAGGTCAGCCGGCCGGCTGTTTCGGAGATGGTGAAGCGCATGGAGGGTGAGGGGTTCGTCGATGTCACCGACGGGGCTATCTCGCTGACCGAGACCGGCCGAACGCTGGCTCGCACCGTGGTGAGGCGGCACCGCGTAGCCGAACGCTTCCTCACCGACATACTGGGCCTGTCATGGGCCGAGGCGCACCACGAAGCCGGCAAATGGGAGCATGTGATCTCGCCCACCGTCGAGGCGGCGCTGCTGAGGCTGCTGGACAACCCGACCACGTGCCCGCACGGCAACCCGATACCGGGCAGCGAATACCGGGCCCCAGAGACGGTGCCGCTCAGCGAGTTGGATGTCGGCAGCGATTTTGTGGTGTCGCGGATACCAGAAGAGCTCGAGTTCGTGCCCGGGATGCTCGAGTTCCTCGAGGGCGCAAACCTGGTTCCGGGCAGCTCCGGGGTCGTCACGGCGATATCACCCGACTCGACCATGACCGTGCGTCTCGACGACTCGGCCACCGTGGGCGTCGGCACGTTTGCTTGCGAGCGCATCCTGGTCACGCGCTGAGCCGAAGGCTCACTAGACCACGCAGAGTGAGATCAGCCTTCACAGAGAGTGGTTGACCGTCTAGCTTGTTGAATCCGAGGGCATTGCCATGCTCTCCGAGAGTCCTGCAAGCCCCAGATCGGTTCTCACATGTCGCAATCCTGTACTTCGCGCCGCTCGCGATTTGGTCGCGGTCTCGCGGCTGCCGGGTTGGCAGCGGCTTTGGTCGCTTCGGTGCTCACCCTTTCTCCGACCGCTGGCGCAGTGGGTGAGGCGCCCGGCTGCACCTTCAGCAGGGGCGAACTGGGAGTCGCACTTCAGTGGCAGCCGATTGCGGGCTGGCCGGTGGTGCGTCGCGACGGTGCGTGGTTGGCCAGCCCCGACCTGGGAGCCACCAGCTACCTCGACACCCAGGCTCCGGCCCAGGCGAGCTACTCGGTGCGGTACTGGAACGATGCCGAGGTCGCAGTCGACATCGACTGTGTCGAGGCCGACGCCGGAGCCGGCGGGCCGACATGTTCGGCGGTTCGAGACGGATCGGTCGTGACCATCCGATGGGACGTGCAGGCGGGTTCGAATGTGGTGCGCCGCGACGGGCGGTGGTTGGCAACACCGCCGGCCGGGGCCGCTTCGTTCACCGACACGGCCGCTCCCCCAGGCGCGGACTACGCGATTCGGGTCTGGACCACAGCCGGATCGACCGACATTGCGTGCGATCTGACGGGCGATCAGGTCGCGACCTGCACCCTCGAGTGGATCGGCGCCGACGCGGTGCTCAGCTGGAACGACCTCGGCGGTCGACACGTGGTGCGACTCGACGGTGAGTGGGTGGCAACACCCGGGGCCGGAAGCTCGCAGGCCACCATTTTGCGCGCCAGCCGCAACGGCATCTACGACATTCGCACCTGGTACTCGGGCGTAGCGTTCGACGACCGTGTCTGCACGTCCATCGACACCCAGAGGGTCATCCACATCAGCATCGACGGGCTGCGCTCCGACCACGTCACGGCTGCGCTCACTCCGAACCTGGTCGCCTTGATCGGCGAGGGTGCGTCAACTCTGAACGCCCGCACCGACTACGATGTCACCAAGACCCTGCCCAACCACGCGCCGCAGTTGACCGGTCGCTACGTGCTGGAGCCATGGGGTCACCAGGTTGCCGACAACCAGGACCTGGGCATGACCGTGCACGAGGAGGCCGGGTTCTACGTCTCGTCGGTGTTCGACGTGGTGCACGACAACGGCGGGCTCACAGCGATGTACGCAGGCAAGGACAAGTTCGACGTCATCGAGCGCAGCTACAACGCATTCAACGGTGCGGTCGACCGCATCGGAGCCAACGACGGTCGCAACAAGATCGACGTCTACGATCGCAACGATCCTGCCGCACTGGTCGCGCCGATGCTCGATCTGGTGGCCGCATCGCCATCAACCGAATTCGTCTTCTTCCACATCCGCTATCCGGACTCCGCCGGCCACGCCAGCGGATGGGCGACACCGGCATATCGCGAAGCTGTGCGCGACGCCGATGCGCTGGTGGGGCAGATCATCGACGGGCTCGATGCCGCCGGTTTGGCCTCGAGCACCAACATCATCGTCACGTCAGATCATGGAGGGCCCGACAACGGCCTGTTCCACGACGACCCGACCGACATCGACACTTACACGGTTCCGTTCATCGTGTGGGGGCCCGCGGTACGCCCCGGCGCCGATCTGTACGACCTGAACCGGGACCACCGGGTAGACCCTGGCACCGCGCGGCCGGACCACCTGGGTGCCCAGCCCATCCGCACCACCGAGGTGGCCAACCTGGTGACCTCGCTGCTGGACCTTCCGCCGGTTCCGGGGTCGGTGGTTGGGCGTGTGGTCAGCCTGCGCGTGGGGTGAAGCCCGCCAGACGCTGGCCCAGTTCGGCGATCTGTGACTCGGCCAGGTTGGCGAAGCTCATGCGCACCATGCGCTGATCGGTCGGTGTGAACGCCGTACCCGGAATGGTCAACACATCGTGCTCGACGATGAGCTGCTCGACCACCTGGGCCGTGTTTCCCGCACCATCGGGCGCCGACACCCACCCGAAATAGGCTCCCGCCTGCTGCAGGGTGAACCCACCGGGCCGCTCGGCCATGACGGCCTCGAACAAGGCCTGACGCTCGCGAACCCGCGCCGTCTGCTGGCGCCGCCACTCGTCGGCCATGGTCAGGCCCGCCCAGGCGGCCTCCTGGCCGATGCGGGGCGCGCAGATGGCCACGCAGTCCAGCAGCTTCATGGCTTCGGTGGTCAGTGCCGGTCCGGCCACCACAGCCCCAGCCCGGTAGCCCGGTATGGCGAACTCTTTCGAGAAGCTGTGCAGGGTCACCAGGTGGTCGCGCCAATCGGGGCGTTGGTGCAGGGTGTGAGGTGCTTCGTCGCTTGGCCTGAACGACCGATAGGTCTCGTCGAGCATCAACACCACGCCACGGCTCGCGCACAGGTCGAAAATGGCTTCGATGTCGACTGGCGACGTGGTGTGCCCTGTGGGGTTGGCGGGGCTCACGACTACGACCGCACGCGTGTTGGGGCCGAGCACTGGCTCGATCGCTGCGGCGGTGGCCTGGTCGACATAGCGGGGCACGAAGCCCTGAAGGCGAAGCCACATGTCGTGGTTGAAGTAGAACGGCACCACCAGCACGACCTCGTCGCCCGGGTCGCAAAGGGCAGACACGGTCAGGCAGAACGCCTGGTTGCACCCAGCGGTCACCAGTACGTCGGCCGTCTCGACCGTGCCGATTCCGGTGGCGGTGAGGTCGGCGGCGAAGGCCTCGCGAAGATGCGGCAGCCCTTCCTGGGGGCAATATCGGCCACCGTCGGGCGACGCCGCCACCCTGGCGATGTGGTCGGCGACCTCTGGTGCGCACGGATGGCTGGGCGCAGCCTGCGACAGGTCGAGTAGGTCCATTTTGCCGCCGCGCCTTTGCACCATGGCGAAGGCCTCACCGATGGGGCTGTGGATCTGAGCGGTGATACGGGGGCTGAGTCTCATGTCGCTATTGCTGTCTCATGTCGCTATCGCTGTCCGGCCGGGTCCTGCACCCGCGAGACGACCCACTGCAAGTTCTGCCACAGACGTTCGACGTCTTCGCGTTCGGTCGGGATGGCACCTATCGACAGGCGTACCATGCGCGACCCGTCGAGTGTGTCGGGGGTTACGAGGGCCCGCCCCGACTCGTTCAAGCGGCGGGCCCAGGCATCGGTGTATGCATCGAGCTCTGGGCCGGCCAACGCCGACAGGTCGCCACCCGGTCGATGGCGCACGCACACCGTCTGCAGGCGAACCGGCACCACCAGCTCCCAGTCGTCGGCCGCGGCAACCTGGCGGCCCAGCCATCTGGCGTTCTCGACGTCGCGCCTAAGCCTCTGACGTATGGCCTCGAGACCATCGATGCGCAGGTGCATCCAAAGCTTCATGGCTCTGAAGCGCCGGCCCAGGGGCACCGACCAGTCTCGGTACTGGGTGACCAGGTCGCCGTGAGCCGCCGACTCGGCCGATGGTATGTAGCTGGAGTCGATCGACATCACCCCTGTGAGCCGCCGGGGGTTTCGAACGAACAGCAGCGAACAGTCGAAGGCCGTGCCCAGCCATTTGTGGGGGTTGAGGCTGATCGAGTCGGCCCGTTCGATGCCTTCGAATCGCTCGGCGAACTCTGGCAACAGGGCTGCGCTGCCGGCCATGGCCGCGTCGACGTGCAGCCACATCGAGTGTTTGTTGGTGATGCGGGCGATGGCGTCGATGGGGTCGAAGGCGGTGACTCCGGTGGTTCCGAGCGTTGCCACTACCGCCGCCGGAATGCGGCCGAGGGCGATGTCTTCGTCGACCATCTCGGCCAGGGCCGAGGCGTCGATGGCCTGCTCGGAGTCGAGGGGCACGAACCTGAGGTTCTGGGCGCCATAACCCGCGGTCAGCACGGCACGCTTCACCGACGTGTTGGCAGTGGATGCGGCATAGACGATCAGGGGTGCGCCCAGCTCGCGCATGCCCCCGTGGTGCATCGACATGTTCGACGCGTGCTCGCGGGCTGCCACCATCGCCAAGAAGCCCCCCATCGACGCGGTGTCGATCACCGATCCGCGCCACGGGTCGGGCAGCCCCAGAATGTCGGCGAACCAGCCACAGACATGTTCTTCGACCTCGGTGAGGGGCGGACACGCCTCCCACGAGAGCCCCAGGCCGCCCAGACCGGTCGAGACCAGGTCGCCCAGCACCGAGGCCAGCGACACGTTGCCCGGAAACCAGGCGTAATAGTCGGGGTGTTGCCAGTGCGTCATTGCGGGCATGATCACCTGGTCGAGGTCGGCCATGATCGCGTCGAAAGACTCTGGAGTTTCAGGCACCGGACCCAGCTTTGACTTGACGTCACCGGGCTGGGCCTGCGAGAACACGGGGCGTTCGCCCACCGTTTGCCTGTAGTCGGCAATCCAGTCGATCAGCCGGTGGCCGAACTCTCTGAACTCATCTGGGGTCAACGCCAGCCTCCAAGCACGTGCAGCGACCTAATTTCCATGGTGTGAAAGGCCGACCTTATCCCTGAAAGGGTCAGTGTGGTCGAGCCGCACCGGCGGTACCGTTGTGCAGCGCGATAACAGGGAGTTTCGATGGCAGACGAGGCGACTAGCGGCGAGTCAGCCGATGGCGAAGAGATCATCCTCGAAGATCTCAACGACGACGACCTGGTCGCCCAGATGCAGGACGATCTCTACGACGGCCTGGGCGAAGAACTGGTCGAAGCCACCCATATCTTCCTGGGGCGTGGCTGGGATGCCGAGAAGATCCTGAACGACGCTCTGGTTTCGGGCATGAAGGTGGTCGGCGACGACTTCCGAGACGGCATCTTGTTCGTTCCCGAGGTGCTGCTGGCCGCCAACGCGATGAAGGCCGCCATGGAGGTGCTTCGTCCGCTTCTGGCCGAGACCGGTGCCGAACCGATCGGCAAGGTGGTCATCGGTACCGTCAAGGGCGACATCCACGACATCGGCAAGAACCTGGTGGCGATGATGCTCGAGGGCGCCGGGTTCGACGTCGTCGATCTGGGCATCAACACCGATGTCGACGAGTTCCTGGCCGCCATCGACCAGCACCGCCCCGACATCGTCGGCATGTCGGCCCTTCTCACCACCACCATGCCCTACATGAAGGTCGTCATCGACACGCTCATCGAGAAGGGTCTGCGCGACCACCACATCGTCTTGGTGGGCGGCGCACCGCTGAACGAAGAGTTCGCCACAGCCATCGGCGCCGACGCATACTGCCGCGACGCCGCCGTCGCCTCGGAGACCGCTACCCGCTTGGTCACCGAGCGCCGGGCGGCAACGGCCTGAGCCCCATGGCAACACCCGATCGCGGGGTCTGCGTCGTCGCGTGTGGTGCCTTGGCTGCCGAGCTGGTGGCTCTGAAGGCCAAACACCACCTGACCGACCTGACGATCGAGTGTCTCCCCGCCACCCTTCACAACCGACCCGAACGCATCGCGGATGCCGTGGCCGCCAAGGTGACCGAAGTCTCGGAGCGCTTCGAGCGAGTGTTGGTGGGTTATGCCGACTGCGGCACCGGGGGCCGGCTCGATCGTGTGTGCGCCGAGCTGGGGGTCGAACGCATAGAGGGCGCCCACTGCTATGAGTTCTTCGCTGGAGCAGACCAGTTCGCCGAGCTCAGCGCCGACGAGCCGGGCACCTTCTACCTGACCGACTTCCTGGCGCTGAACTTCGACACGCTGGTGTGGCGTGGGCTCGGCCTCGACCGCCATGGCGAGCTGCTCGACATGATGTTCGGCAACTATCGCCGGGTGGTGTTGCTGACCCAGACGTCGGCGGCCAAGGTCATCGAACGGGCACGCGCCGCGTCTCAGCGCCTGGGGCTGCCGCTCGAGATCGTGACCACCGGATATGGGGGTCTCGAGCCCGTGGTGCTCGGATTGACCAATCGCGCCCAGGCCGAGGTTCGGCAATGAGCCGCCGCAGACGTACCGCGGGGCCGCGCGCCACCGTCATCTGGTGGCGCGACCTGCCCGCCCAGGTCAACTGCATCGACGGAGACGCCAAGGGCCAATGGATACTGCCCGAGCGATTCCAGCACGCCATCGACCGCGCTGCGATGGTCGCCGGAGCCTCAGACACCGATACCTATGTGGCCCAGTGGCGCCAAACCACCGAACCTCTGCCCGACGCCGTATCGGTCGACGAGAGTGCCTCCGACGACGAGCCGCCCATGCAGGCGCTGGCCCGATCGCTGGCCGCGCGCTACGAATCGCACTACGACCCAGCCCGCGTTGCTGCCATAGTCGCAAACGGCGGGTGGGACCCGACGAACACATCCCAAGGAGAGTCATGACCGACACCGTGATCAGCTCGGCCACCAAGGAGGTGGTCATCGGGTTCGACCGTCCGTTCGTCATGATCGGCGAGCGGATCAACCCGACCGGTCGCAAGCTTCTGGCCGAAGAGATGAAGAACGGCGACTTCAGCCGGGTCGAGGCCGATGCACTGGCTCAGGTGGCGGCGGGAGCCCACATGCTCGACGTCAACGCGGGTATACCGCTGGCCGACGAACCGGCGTTGCTGGCCCAGGCGATTCAGCTCGTGCAGTCGGTCACCGACGTGCCCCTTGCCATCGACTCGTCGATCATCGAGGCCCTCGAGGCGGGTATAGCGGTCTACCAGGGCAAGCCCCTGATCAACTCGGTCACCGGCGAGAACGAGGTCATGGAGCGCGTGCTGCCCCTGGTCGCCAAGCACGGCGCGGCGGTGGTGGCCATCAGCAACGACGAGACCGGCATCAGCGAAGACCCCGACGTTCGTTTCGAGGTGGCCAAGAAGATCGTGCTTGCCGCCAACGATTTCGGTATCCCCACTGCGGATGTGGTCGTCGATCCGCTGGTGATGCCCATAGGTGCCATGGGCACCGCAGGCAAGCAGGTGTTTCGTCTTGTCGGGCGCCTGCGCGACGAGTTGGGTGTCAACACCACATGTGGTGCGTCCAACGTCAGCTTCGGACTGCCCAACCGGCACTCGATCACCGGCACATTCCTGTCGATGGCGATTGGGGCCGGCATGACCTCGGCCATCATGAACCCCTTGCACGCCGAGGTGAAGACGTCGGTGATGGCCGCCGACGTGTTGGCCGGCCAAGACCAAGACTGCATGGCGTGGATCCAGGCCAACCGCGACCCCAACGCCGACGGCGGTGCCAGGGCCAGGCGCGGCGGGCGCCGGCGTCGCACCGGTTGAGGCCGGCTCGGTTTCGTCATGTCCGATGAACCCCAGGCTCCCCCGTCGGGCCACCGCATCGTTTTCACCCCGTCTGGTCTCAGCGGCATCGCGTCTCAAGACGAGTCGGTGCTCGACGCAGCCCGTCGTCTGGGTGTCGACCTCGACTCGGTGTGCGGCGGCCGCGGCATATGCGGGCGGTGCCAGGTGGTGCCATCCAACGGCAGCTTCGCCAAGTGGGCCATCGAGTCTCGCCCAGACAGCCTCACGCCATGGTCCGAGCTCGAGTCGGGCTACAAGGGGCGGCGCGCCATCGTCGAGGGTAGGCGCCTGGGCTGCGGGGCCAGGGTGGTGGGCGACGTGGTCATCGACGTTCCCGCCGATTCGCAGCTGCACCGCCAGGTGATCCGCAAGGAGGTCGACGTTCAGGGCCTGCGCCTCGATCCGATCTTCACCCTGCACTACCTGCCCGATGCTCGAAGTGCTGCCCAGACCTTGGCCGACGAGTGGGACATGCCCGGTGTGACCATCGATACCCAGCTCCCTCAGGAAGGCGACTGCACGGTCGCGGTCCGCTCGGGTGCCCGGGTTGTAGCGGCCTGGCCCGGGTTCGTCGACCGTGCTGTCGGATTCGCCGTCGACATCGGCTCGACCACCATCGCCGGGCACCTCTGCGATCTGCGAACGGGCGAGGTGCTGGCCAGCTCGGGGCGCATGAACCCGCAGATCCGCTTCGGCGAAGACCTGATGAGCCGGGTCAGCTATGTGATGATGAATCCCGGTGGCGACGCCGAGTTGACGGCTGCTGTGCGTCAGGCACTCGACGAGCTGCTGGGCGAGGTACTCGACGAGGCTCAGCTGGGCCGCGGCAGCGTGGTCGACATCGTGCTTGTCGGCAATCCGGTGATGCACCACCTGGCACTCGGTTACGACCCGACCCCACTGGGCCAGGCGCCTTTCACCCTGGCTACCGAGACCGCCGAACACCGCACCGCAGCCCAGATGGGCATCGACGCACCCAACGCGTCGGTGTACTTCGGCCCGTGCATCGCGGGCCATGTCGGCGCCGACACGGCAGCAGCCATCCTGGCCGAGGGCCCGCACCGCACGTCGTCGGTACAGCTGCTGGTCGACGTGGGAACCAACGCCGAGATCGTCCTGGGCAACGATCAGACGATGTTCGCGGCGTCCAGCCCCACGGGTCCGGCGTTCGAAGGAGCCCAGATCTCGGCGGGCCAGCGCGCAACTGCCGGGGCCATCGAGAGAGTGCGCATCGACCCCGAGACGCTCGAACCTCGCGTCCGTGTCATCGGGTGCGACGCGTGGAGCGACGAAGACGCTTTCGCATCGGGCACCGCCAAGTCGGGGGTCACCGGAATCTGCGGATCGGGAATCATCGAGGTCATCAGCGAGCTGGTGCGCGCCGGTGCCATCGATCGCCAGGGTGTCATCGTCGGCGACCACCCCTCGGGATCGGCGCGCATCGTGCCTGACGGCCGCACGTTCGCCTACGTCCTGCACGGCGATACTGGCGACCCCAACGCCGTCAAGGTCGTGCAGGCAGACGTGAGGGCCATTCAGCTGGCCAAGGCGGCCCTGAAGGCGGGCATCGACCTGTTGCTGGAACACAGCGGTCTAGACGCCCCCGACGAGATCCGCCTGGCCGGGGCGTTTGGTGCCCACATCGACCCGGCCCATGCGATGACGCTGGGGCTGATACCCGACCTCGAGCTGAGCCGGGTCAAGGCGGTTGGCAACTCGGCCGGATCTGGTGCGGTGCGGGCGCTGCTGTCGGCCGAGCAGCGCGCCGAGATGGAACAGACTGTCAAGTCGGTGGTCAAGATCGAGACCGCAATCGAACCGCGCTTCCAAGAGCTGTTCGTGACCGCCCTGGGGTTTCCCCACTCTCCCAACGCCGGCTCGGGCGGTGGCGATGCCACCGACGGAGGCGCCAGGCGTCGACGCCGGCGGCCGGGGCGGGCGTGAGCGAGTTCGTCGAGTTCACGCACGACGGCACCACTTGGCGTGCAGACACCGACTTCATGGTCTCCAGGTGGCACTGCATCTGGGGCCGGGGCTGTCCGGGAATCGAAGACACGGCAGACCCAGATGCGATGCTCGGATGTTGCTCGGTGGGTGCGCAGATGGCCGACCAGGACGAGGCGATGGAGATCTCGGCCCTGGCGGCGTTGATCCCCAGGCACCTGTTCCAGCACGCGGACCACGAGGTGTTCCGCGACGATCAGCGGACGCTGACGGCCATCGTCGACGGGGCGTGCGTGTTCCTGAACCGGCCGGGCTTCGCCGGCGGCGCGGGCTGCGCCCTACACCTGGCCGCTGTCGACGCCGGCGAGTCGCCCGTCGACTGGAAGCCCGCCGTGTGCTGGCAGCTTCCGTTGCGCGTCGAGGTGTCGCCCGACGAGTCCACCGTCGTGCTGCGGCGCTGGCGGCGCGACGACTGGGGCCCGGGAGGCCAGACGATGGCGGCGATGTGCACCGATGTCGCCGAGGTTCCCGAAGCGTTCGACGGCCAGGCAGCTGCCGTCGAGACCCTGTCTGAAGAACTGACCCGGTTGATGGGCCCTTCCGCCTACTCGCAGCTGAGGGCCCGACTCCCCCGCTGAGCCTCGCCCGACAGCGCGCACCTGATCAGGGTTTTGTGCGCCGCCGTTGCAGCAGCACAGCGGCACGCTCCGACGCTCGCGCCGGGAAGGCCTGGTAGGGCGCCTGTTGATCCAGCGGAATCGCCTCGACCACGAAGATTCGGTACACCAGGAACACGGCGATCGACGAATAGGCGGCCATCTGTGCGATCCACAACAGGTCGGTGTCTATGGCCATCAGACCTGCCGTCACCAGCGGGCCGACGATGGCACCGGTGCCATTGGCGCGCACGAGGGTGGCCGACGCTCCCACGATCTGCTTGGGCTGAACCCAGTCTTGGGTGATGGCGATGGCCAGCGAATACAGCGGGTACGCGGTGGCGCCCAACATCAGCAACAGCAGGGTGCCTACCTTCGACGTGGCGTCCAGGGCGAACAGCGCGAACGACAGGGTGGCAGCGGCCACCGCCACAGCGGCGATGATGGCGCGTCGCGGAAGCCGGTCCGAAAGCCACCCGATGGGCCACTGCAAGACGATCGCCCCGAACACAGGGGCCGCAAGCCAGATCGACAGGCGGGCGCCTCCCAGATCTGTGTTGCCTGCATAGACCGCGGTGAGGCCGATCAGTCCACCAAGACCGGTTCCCGACAGGAACGACACCGCGACACCGCTGGGCGCCAACCTCAACAGCTCGCGAAACCCCAGCGGCACGGGTTCGTGCAGCGGCGGCGAACTGGTGGCAGACAGCGTCACCGGCACCAGCGAGATCGACACCAGCACCGAGGCCAACGCGAACAGGGTGAACGTTGCGGGGTCGGCCGCGTTCAGCAGGAACTGGCCGGCGGCCATGAAGCCCATCGACACCACCATGTACAGGGCCAGCAGCCTGCCGCGGTTTGCGTTGGTGCTGAGGTCGCTCAGCCACGACTCGACCACCACGTACAACCCTGCCATGCACAGGCCGAACACCAGGCGCAACCCGGCCCAGGCGTACGGGTTCACCCACAGAACGTGCATCAGGCTGGCGCTCGACGCGGTCGAGGCCAACGCTGCAAACACCCTGATGTGCCCAACGGTGCGCAGTGCGTGTTCGGCGTATCTGCTGCCCAACAGGAACCCGACGAAATATGCGGTCATGATGAGACCGCCGACGGTGACCCCGAAGCCCTCCGACTGCGAGCGTATGCCCAGCACCGCGCCCTGAAGGCCGTTGCCCATCATCACCAGTGCCAGGCCCGAGAACAATGCCCAGGTCTTGGCGGCTGTGCTGGTTTCGGCCAGTGCGGGGCCGCCCAGCACCACGTCGGGGTCGACGGCTTGAGCGGCCAGTTCGGCGGCCTGCCAGGCCTCGATGTTGGTGTCGGCAACGAGTTCGTCGAGGCCCTCGACCAGTTCGCCAAAGTCCTCGTTCACAGGTGGGTCATTATCGCAGAGAGATGCCCGCGAGCTTGGTCTCGAGGTATTCGTCGATGCCTTCGGCCGAACCCTCGCGCCCCAGGCCGCTGTCCTTCATACCTCCGAAGGGCGCCGACGCCGATGTCGGGTTGACGTCGTTGACGCCGATGATCCCGAAGTCGAGCCCTTCGACCGCTGTAATCGCAGTGGCCAGAGACCCGGTGTAGACGTAGGCCGCGAGGCCATAGTTCGTGTCGTTGGCCTCGTCGATGATGGTGTCGACGTCGTCGTAGACGATCACCGGAGCGACGGGGCCGAACGTCTCCTCGCTGCGGATCAGCATGGTCGAGTCGATTCCTGTCAGCAGGGTCGGGGCGAAGAAGTGGCCCTTGTCGAAGGGGGCCTCGGCCAGTCGGTGGCCGCCGACGGGGGCCGCAGCACCGCGGGCCAGCGCGTCCTCGACCTGGTTCTCGACCTTGGCCACGGCGGCTTCGTTCACCAGTGGCCCCACCCCGACACCGTCGTCGAAGCCGTTTCCGGCCCTGACCTTCGAGACGCGGTCGGTCATGGTCGCAATGAAGGCGTCGGCCTGAGACTCGTGCACATAGAGCCGGTTGGGGCTGATGCAGGCCTGGCCAGAGTTCAAGAACTTCAGTGCCGCGGCGCCCTTGGCCGCCTGCACCGGATCGGCATCGGGGAACACGATGAAGGGGGCATGGCCACCCAGCTCCACCGAAACGCGCTTGAGGTTTCCGGCGGCGGCTCCGGCCAGTTGGCGGCCCACCGGCGTAGACCCGGTGAAGGTCAGCTTTCGCACCCGTGGATCGGTGGTGAACACGTCGCCCACCGGGCGCGGGTCGGCTGCCGTAACCAGGTTGATGACCCCGGGCGGGGTTCCTGCGTCGGCGAACACCTCGTATACGGCCCGGGCACACAGTGGGGTGGCCTCGGCGGGTTTCAGCACAAAGGTGCACCCGGCAGCCAGCGCGGGGCCCATCTTGCGGGTCAGCATCGACACCGGATAGTTCCAGGGGGTGATCGCTGCGACCACGCCCACCGGAACCCTGATCGACAAGAACCTCTGGTCGGCGCGTTTCGAGGGCATCCACTGCCCCATCACCCTGGTGGCTTCCTCGGCGTAGAAGCGCAGGAAGTCGGCGGCGTAGGTCACCTCGGCCCGGGCCGCCTTCAAGGGCTTGCCCTGCTCTGTGGTCATCAGCCTGGCGAGGTCTTCGTGCCGCTCGTTCATGAGCTGCCACGCCCGGTACAACAGGTCGGCTCTCTCGGCTGCGGTGGTGCTACCCCATGCCTTTTGGGCAGCATCTGCCGCAGCGATGGCCTCGCGTGCGTCGTCGGCACCACCGTCTGGTACGTGGCCGATGACCTCTCCTGTCGCGGGGTTCGTCACCTCGAAGGTGTCGCCCGAACGTGCGTCTGTCCACTGCCCGTCTATGAACATCTGGCCTCCAGTCCTAGCCGCAATGGTGGCACCTCAGAACCGCCGACCGTGACCTGAGCGGAGCTGGCCCCATAATGTTACGAAACGCTTTCGATAATGTTACGACGCAGGGACGGAGCGGACTCCGCTGCTACGTTCCTAGTCCGGCCTTGGGGCCGCTGGTTTCGTGGTGCGCCGGTTTTCCGGCTGCGTAGTCGGCTGTCGCAGGGACGCAAACCGACGAGGGAGCACCGTGTGAGCGAAGGCGAGCCGATAATCCAGCTCGAGGAGGTCTACAAGATCTTCGGGCCACAACCCAGGGGGCGGGCCTTCGACCTGGCCCGGGCTGGGGTGAACAAGGACGACGTCCTGGCGCAGACAGGTCACGTCGTTGGTCTCGACAACGTGAACTTCACCGTTCGCCAGGGCGAGATCTTCGTGGTCATGGGTCTTTCGGGTTCTGGCAAGTCAACCGCCATCCGCACGGTCAACAAGCTCCACAGCGTCACCTACGGCAAGGTCATCGTCTCGGGAACCGACGTTCAACAGCTGTCGGGTTCGGCGCTGCAGGCCTTCCGTCGCGAGAAGATGGGCATGGTCTTCCAGCACTTCGCCCTGTTTCCCCATCACTCGGTCATCGAGAACGTCGGCTATGGCCTGAAGGTCCAAGGGGTCGACAAGGCCGAACGTGTCAGGGCATCACTTCGGGCGCTGTCGCTTGTGGGCCTCGAGGCCTACGGCACCAACATGCCCTCCGAGCTGTCGGGCGGTATGCAACAGCGCGTCGGGCTCGCAAGGGCCCTTGCCGCAGACCCCGAGGTCCTGTTGATGGACGAGGCGTTCTCGGCCCTCGACCCGCTGATCCGACGCCAAATGCAAGACGAGATGTTGGCAATCCAGGCCGACCTGAAGAAGACCATCTTGTTCATCACCCACGACCTCAACGAGGCCCTTCGCATCGGTGACCGCGTCTGCATCATGAAAGACGGCAAGGTCGTGCAGATCGGCACTCCAGAAGAGATCCTCACCAAGCCCGCCACCGGCTATGTGGCCGAATTCGTGCAAGACGTCGACCAAGGCCGCGTCATCGAGGTCCACGAGATCATGATCGAACCGCAGCCCCTCGACCCCGGCACCGATCTCAACACCGCCATCCGCCAGCTCGGCGACAGGGCGGGCCGATTCGTCACCGACCCCGAGGGACGCCCGATAGGTGTTCTCACCAGCGGCGAGGGCATTCGCAAGGCGGCCGAGGGTGAGACATCGCTCGCCGGCGCGTTGCGCACCGATTTCGACACCGCGCGGCCCCACGACACCCTCAACAAGGTCTATGCGGCCGCCGGTGTGGGGCTGCCCATTGCCGTTGTAGACGAATCCGGCCGCCTCGTGGGCAACCTCGATCCTCGCCACATCATGGAGGAAATGGGCCGTGTCGAGAACCTGATAGACGCCTTCGACCGGGAGGTGATCCTGTGAGCCGCATTGCTGTGCTCGCATCGGTGTTGGGTCAGTCCGATCCCGGGCTGCTCGATGACGAGGTACTCGACCAGTTCGAGATCCCATTCGGTGCCTGGATAGAACAGGCCGTCAACTGGATCACCCTCAACCTCGGCTGGCTGCTCGACGCGATCGAGTGGCCGTTCCGGTTCCTGCTCGACCGCATCGTCGGCGACTTCTTGCTGGCCGTGCCTTGGCTCGTGGTGGTGGGCGTGATGTTCGTGCTGGCGTGGCTGGTGCGAAACCTTCCGGTGGCTGTGGGTACCGCGGTAGGCCTCACGGTCTGTGGCCTGCTGGGCGACACCTACTGGGTTCAGACCGCTCGAACCATCGGTTTCATCACGGTGGCCGTCGTCGTGTCTGTGGTCATCGGCATACCGCTGGGCATCTTGTCGGGTCGCTTCGACTCGGTGTGGAATGTGGTGCGTCCGGTGTTGGACGCGGCCCAGGTCGTGCACTCGTTCGTGTACATGTTGCCCTTCATCTACTTCTGGGGGGTTGGCAACATCGGCGCCATCATGGCGACGATGGTGTTCGCCGTGCCTCCCCTGGTGCGGCTGACCAACTTGGGCATCCGCGAGGTCGACCCAGACGTCGTCGAGGCCAGCCGCGCCTATGGCGCGCCCGAGCTTCGGGTGTTGGTAGACGTCCAGCTGCCTTTGGCCAAGGACGCGATCTTGACGGGCGTCAACCAGACGCTGCTGCTGGCCTTCTCGATGTTGGGCCTGGCGGCCATCATGGGTGCAGGTGGCTTGGGCCAGCTCCTGTTCCGTGCGATCGGCCAGCAGGACGCCGCGCTTGCGGCCTCCGCAGGCCTGGCGTTCTTCATCGTCGCCGTCATCCTCGACCGCATCGCCCAACCTTCGAGCGCTGGCGGCGGCACCAGCCTGGCCGCCCGGGTCACGTCCGCGTGGCGTAACGCCCGCCAGCCCGAAGTGCTGCTGGACGACCCTGCGTTCAACCCCGGCGCCGCACGCGAGGAAGAAAAGCGCATCGACGCCGCCGCCGTCGACCGGGGAAGCATGGCGCTGGTCGGCGCTGCCGAGCGCTCACGCATCCTGGTCGCCGCCGCGGGTGGACTCATCGCTGCGGTATCGGTGTTGCTTCCGTGGGCAAACGATGCAGGCCTCATCTCGGGCTACTCACGGCGCGCCGACGAAGACCTCGCCGGCCAGTCGTTCAGTGGTCTGGCCGCCTCGGGTGGTTCGTGGTTCGGCATCGTGGTGTTGTTGTTGTCGCTGACGGTGGTTGCTTCGGCCGCCGCCTATCTGATCAAGCCCGACATGGGTGGGCGCTGGCTGGCTCCCGATGGGGCGACATTTGCGGCGGTAGCGTCGTTCATCACAGCGCTCGCCTATCTGCTGGCCCGCCCGTCGGACTTCGTTGTCGACTACAGCCACGGCGTCGGCGTGTATGTCGCTGTGCTGGGCACCCTGGTGGCGGCTGCGGGCTCGCTGGCTTGGATGGCCATCGCACCACATGCACCGAGGCGTCCCCTCAAGGTCGGTGTCATGGGCGCCCCGATAGTGATGGCTGTGTTCGCCGTTGTGCTCTCGATCGTGTCGATGCTGTCTTACTGGAGCATCGACGGGCGTCAGGACGCCGTCATCACCCCCGAGATCCAGGCCCAGATCGACGAGATCTTCGAGCGTGCCCGCAACGGCGAGGTCGAAGCAGCGGTGGCCACTACCCAGGTAGCGACGATTCGGGCCTCGGCAGAGGTCGCCGACCGCATCATCCTCGACGGCAAGGAATCTGCGGGCGCCGGCCTCGGAATATGGGTGGTCGTCTTCTCGGTGCTCGGAGCGGCCGCGGCGTTTGTTGCAGCAGGCGTTGCCGGATCGTCCGACCGGCGGCAATGGCTCGCCGGTGCCATCGCCATGGGCTGCGGATTGGGTGTCATGGGTATCGCCACCGGCTGGGTGGGCTCGCTCGCCAGGGCCTCCGACGCCAACTTCACCAGTGGCGTCGGTCTTCTGGCCGCAGGTATCTCGGGTTCGATCACCTTCGTCGCCGGCCGCCAGGTAGCCCATTGGTTCGAACGCTCGCTCGTGTACGCGCCCAGCGCGACTTCACAGCCAGTCGCAAGCCAGGAACCGATCCCGGAGGTGATACCAGCCTGATCTGATCCCGCACAGACGGGCCGACCACCCGGTCGCCCCTCTCGGCCCGATGCCGAGAGCAACGGGTATTGGCGTTCGCGCCGCCCGTACACAGAAAACGAACACACAGTACGAATAGAGAAACGAAAAGATCTATGGAAGCAAAGAAACCAAGAAAGACAGGACTGGCGAAGTTGCTGGCTCTGATCCTCGCCCTGGCGATGATCGCGGCCGCTTGTGGCGACTCCGACAGCGAAACGAGTGCCGGCGACGGTGGCGATGATGGCGGCGACGAGATGTCGATGCCAGGTGAAGGTGTCACCATCACCATGGGCAAGGCCGACTGGACCACAGAAGATCCAAACGCATACGTGGCCAAGGCCGTGCTCGAGGAGCTCGGCTACACGGTCACCGACCCGGCCGATCTCGAGCTGGGCCCGAGCAACGCCTACATCGCCATGGCGCAGGGCGACATGGACTTCTGGATCAACAGCTGGTACCCGGGCCACAAGAGCTGGCTCGCCAACGAGATGCCCGATGGCACCACCGTCGGGGACCACGTCACCGTTGTCGGCGAGATGATGATGGCTGGTGGTCTTCAGGGTTACCTGATGACCAAGTCGTTCGCCGAGGAATACGACATCAAGTCGCTCGACGATCTCAACAACAACCCTGAAGCCATCGCCGCCTACGACGCCCAGGACCCAGAGCCTGGCAACGGCAAGGCCGACATCTATGGCTGCCAGGAGAGCTACACCTGCGACGACATCATCACTTCGCAGATCGCGTTCTCGGGCTGGGAGAACATCGGCCAGGTCATCGCCGGCTACGACGCAATGGTTGCCGAGGCCATCACCAAGGCCGACGCGGGTGAGCCCATGGTGACCTACACCTGGACCCCCAGCGCCTACATCACCAAGCTGCGCCCCGGCGACAACGTCGTGTGGCTGACCGTCGACGAGGTGATCGACGACTCGAACCCCACCGGCGTCGAGGGTGGCGAGGAGCACAGCCAGCTTCCCGGCACCGCCGGTATTGGCACCGATCAGTGCCCCGGTTCGGTCGATGGCCAGTGCCAGCTCGGTTGGGTGGCCGCCGACATTCAGGCAACCGCCAACAGCGAGTGGCTCGAGGCCAACCCCGCCGCCAAGGCGTTCCTCGAACAGTTCCAGATGTCGGTTCTCGAGGTGTCGGTGATGAACGTCGAGATGGACAATGGTGCTGATCCTGCAGCGCTTGCCACACAGTGGATCGCCGACAACCGCGACGTCGTCGACGGTTGGCTCGAAGCAGCCCGCGCCGCTGCCTGATCCCTTCTAGTAATCCGGTAACCGAAGGGGCGGGGCCATTGGCCCCGCCCCTTCCCGCGCCCCTGATCCGAAGTGTCTGTCCCTGGCGCCCCTATCGGGGCGCCGGGACGCCACAGTTGTGCGGTCAAAGCCGGGTGTCCCACCCTCGTGGTTGCGTGGAATGGCATGGGACACATTGAGATAACCAACAAGGCAGCACTTCAGCATGGCGTGGTTGCGTCGTGGCAGTTCGCCGGTCTGCTCTCGGCGAAGGCCATCAGATGGGAACTCTTCTGTTCGGGCCGATGGGATCGCCTGGGCCGCCACGTCGTCCGATTGAGGGGTGCACCCGAGACGGAGGCCTCGAAGATATCGGCGGCGGTCCTGTTGGCCGGGCCGGGAGCACACCTGTGCCTCGCCAGCGCGGCTCGCCATTGGGGGTGGCCCAACTTTGCGTCGTCTCCGGTCCATGTACAGAGAACGAAATCGACCAACACGGTGGCTCACCGTGGCGACTCACGCCTTCACGAGTCACGCAGAGTGCCAGCCGGGCAGCTCGCGTTTCATGATGGGGTTCTGGTCACAACTCCGTCCAGAACTCTCGTCGACATCGCCGCCGTCGTGCACCGCGATCGTCTGGCCCGCCTGCTCGACTGGGGGTGGAACAGGCGCCAGTTGACCGGCCACACCGTCCTGGGCTGTCTGGCACAGATCGGCTCGAGGGGCCGCCACGGCGTTGCCGCGCTGCGTGAGTTGATCGAAGAACGCGGACAGCACTACTCGCCGCCTGCTACGGGTCTGGAGTCGAGGGCCGCAGCCGTCTTGCGCCGCCACGGATATTGCGGGGCGGTCAGCCAGGTGAATGTCGGAGGCAGGGTCTGGCTGGGCCGCGTGGACCTGTTGGTGGGTTCGCGGGTCGTCGTGGAGGTCCAGAGCGATCTGTTCCACAGTTCGCTGACCAGCAGGGAGGACGACAAGGCTCGCTTCGATGCCCTCGGCGAAGCCGGCTTCGAGGTCGTCGAAGTATGGGAGTCAGACCTGTGGCAGGGCGACGCCTGGGTCGTTCGTGTCGCCCGTGCCCTCGCGGGGACCAACCGTGTCGTCCCGGCGCCCCGATAGGGGCGCCAGGGACAGACACTTCGGGGAATCAGTCGGGGTTGGGTTGGACATATCGCCAGCCGAAGCGGCCCTTGATGCACAGCATCCCCGAGGTGACGTCGTGGTCGGCGGGCGAGGTGACCTTGACGATCTGGTTGTCCTGGGCATGAACCTCGAGGTTGCATCCAACGCCGCAGTAAGAACAGACCGTGCGGCTGACGGTCTGGTCCTGCGGCCGCCAGTTGCCGGCTTCGCGGAGATCGAACTCGGTGGTGAACTGGAGTGCCCCGGTGGGACACACCGCCACGCAGTTTCCGCAGTAGACACAAGCCGAGTCGGGAAGGGTGGCGTCGAACTCGGTCGAGACTCGGGCGTCGAATCCGCGCCCCGACACGGCAATGGCAAAGGTGTGCTGGGCGTCTTCGCCGCAGGCCTCGACGCACTTGTAGCACAACACGCACTTGTCGTAGGCCCGGATGTAGAGTTCGTCCTCGCGCTTGAGCGGAACCCCCGAAGTTTGCGCAGATGGCCCATATCGCGACGGGTCGGCCTCATAGCGCGTCGACCAAGATGCCAGCTCGGTGTCGTGCGCCACATCACGGGCCTGCGTCATGTCGACAGACGATTCGAGGAACTCGAGCACCATCTTGCGGCTGTGCCTGACTCGCTCTGAGTCTGTGTGAACCACCATGCCGTCCTCGGCGGGGCGTGAACACGATGGCACCAGGGTGCGAGACCCCTCGACCTCGACCACGCACAGCCGGCACACGTTGACCGGGCTCAGATTGTCGGCATAACAAAGAGTTGGCGTATCGATGCCTTGCTGACGGCAGCCGTCGAGGATGGTCTGGCCGGCGTCGAGCTGCACATCGCTTCCGTCGATGGTGATTGTGACGGTGTGTTCGTTCACCCGGAGCCCCCTATCAGGCCCAGCGCAATGGCCGATCTGACCGCGCCCGAGGCCGTGTGGCCCAACCCGCAGATCGACGCGTCGGCCATGGCCATGCCGATCTCGTCGATCAAGGCCCGTTCGCCAGCCCCCAGCGACGGTCGGTCGAGCAGCTCGACCTGGCGTTGGGTGCCGACCCGGCACGGCACGCACTGTCCGCACGACTCGTTGCGGAAGAACTGGGCTATGCGGCGAACCACCGCTGGCATGTCGACGCTGTGGTCGAAGGCCATGACCACCCCAGAACCCAGGCTGGCGCCCCGGGCTCGGGCATCCTCGACCGTGAGCGGCATGTCGAGTTGGTCTTGCCCGACGAAAGTGCCTGCCGCGCCGCCCAGCAGAACCGCTCGCAGGCGGCCACGCACCCCTCCAGCGAGGTCGAGCAGCTGGCCCAGGGTGGTGCCGAAGGGAACCTCGTACACACCGGGTACCCCGACCGAACCCGACAGGCAGAACAGCTTGGTGCCCGGCGACTGCTCGGTGCCCAGCGCCCGGTAGGCGTCCAACCCCACCTCCAGCAGATGCAGCACGTTGACCAGGGTCTCGGGGTTGTTCACAGCGGTCGGCTCACCGAACAGACCGTGGGTGGTCGGGAACGGCGGCTTGTTGCGTGGTTCGCCTCGGTAGCCCTCGATCGAGTTGAACAGGGCGGTCTCCTCGCCGCAGATGTAGGCGCCGGCGCCCCTGCGGATCTCGATGTCGAAGCTGTCGCCCAAGCGGCCGGCGCGTCGGCATTGTTGGACCGCACCGGCGAGGCGCTGCGTGGCCAGCGGATACTCGCCTCGCACGTAGATCCAGCCCTTGGAAGCCCCGGTTGCCAATGCGGCGATCATCAACGACTCGACGACCGAGAACGGGTCGAGCTCCATCAGGACGCGGTCTTTGAATGTGCCGGGTTCGCTCTCGTCGGCGTTGGCAATGACGTGGGCCCGGCGACCGGCTTCGACCTCTTGACGAACGGCCGACCACTTGACGGCCGTGGGGAAGGCGGCGCCACCCCTGCCCGACAGGCCCGATGCGCGCACCAACTCGATGAGGCGCTCTGGCCCCAGAGCCAAGGCCTCCTCGTACGCCTGGAAGCCACCGGCCGCAATGTAGGAGTCGAGGGAGGTCGGGTCGACCACACCGACCCGCCGAAGCAGCCTCAGGTGTGGCGAATCCTGCTGGGGTATCGAATAGGAATTCGAGTCGGCGGGAACGTGATCGGGGCTCTGGCGCCCCTGTACGAACACGGCGGGCGCCCGCTCGCACTGCCCCAGGCAGGGGCTGGGGTGCACGGGCGTGCCAGCAGCGGTCAGCTCGTCGAGAACTGCCTGCGATCCCGCGATCTGGCAAGCCGCATCGATGCACACGTGGGTGACCGGCAGGTCGTGTGGGGGTTCGGTGGTGCGGAACATCTCGTAGAAGCTCGCAACGCCGTAGGCCTCGGCAGGAGGCACCTGCAGCACTCGACAAACGTGGTTGAGCCCGCCCGGCGATATCCAACCGGCGTGATTGTTCAGGGCGTGCAGCGCCGGAAGCAGCAGGTGCCTTGCCTGGGCCCGCCGCCGCGTGCCGGCTCTGATAACGCGCGGATGGGGTTCGGCAACTGCGGCAGCGTCTGGCCCCAGGGCGGCATCGACCGCTTCGATCTCGCCCACGGTCGGCAGGTGATCGGAGAAGAACAGGTCAGCCACCGGCGCGCACCTTCTCGACCCGTACCGCGGCTGCCTTGAACTCCGAGGTGCCCGAACGGGGGTCGTAGGCGTCGTTGGTGACCAGGTTGGTGTCGACGAGTTCTGGGAAATGGAAGGTGGTGAACGCCAGGCCGGGCACCAGATCGGGCTGAATCCTGACACCCATCTGGACCATGCCGCGCCTCGACACGACGCGGACCACCTCACCGTCGACGACATCGAGCGCCGCGGCGTCGACGGGATGGAGGTCGATCTCGTCGCCGTACCGGATGGGCGAGTCGAAACCGCCCGACTGCACACCCGTGTTGTACGAGTCGAGCGCCCTGCCGGTGGTGAGACGCAGCGGGAACTCGTCCGACAGTTCGTCGAGGGGCCCCGCAGCGTGAACCACCGAGAACGGCGCCGGGGCGTGGCCATCGAGGCCTTCCTGCCACAGCCATCCGTGCAAGAAGGGTGACCCGGGGTGTTGCTCGTCGGGGCAGGGCCACTGCAGCCCGCCCTGGGCGTCGAGCCGCTCGTAGGACATACCGGCATGAAGCGGCGACAGCGAGCGCAGCTCGTCCCACAGATGGCGCGGATCTGCCGAACCCCACGAGTATCCGAGACGGCGGGCCAGATCGGCGATGATCTCTATGTCGTCGCGAGCACCTTGGGGCGGGTCGACGGCCTTGTGGCAGCGCTGCACCCGCCGCTCCGATGAAGTCACGGTGCCTTCGGCTTCGGCCCAGGCCACCGAAGCGGGCAGCACCACGTCGGCCAACTCGGCCGTTCGGGTCAGGAAAATATCCTGCACGATCAGGCAGTCGAGGCCCGACAACAGCTCGCGAGCGTGGGTGCTGTTGGCCTCGGAATCTGCAGGATTCTCACCGATGACATAGACACATCTGAGATCGCCCGTCTCGATGGACTCGAACATCTTGGTTAGGTTCTTCCCGGGCACTGGGTTCAGATCGGTGCCGTAGACATCCGCGAAGCGAGCCAGAGCCTGTGGGTCGGTGACGTCCTGGAAGCCCGGAAGCTTGTCGGGTAGGGCGCCCATGTCGCCACCGCCCTGGACATTGTTCTGGCCTCGCAGGGGCACCAGCCCGCTTCCCCACCGCCCGATGTGACCCGTGAGCAGCGCCAGGTTGCACAGCGCCAGCACGTTGTCGACACCGTTGTGGTGCTCGGTGATGCCGAGCGTCCACAGGATCTGCGCCCGCTCTGCGGTTGCGTACTGGTGGGCGACCTCGGCGATGACCTCGGCCGGAATGCCGGTGAGCATCTCGCCGCGCTGCAAGGTGTAGGGCTCGACCGCGTCGCGGTACTGGTCGAACCCGACGGTGGCCCGGTCGATGAAGCTCTGGTCGTGCAGGCCCGCAGCGATGATCTCTCGCGCCAGGGTGTTAGCCAGGGCGACGTCTGAGCCGACCTCGATGCCCAGCCAGACGTCCGCGAACTTGGCGCTGGACGTGCGCCGCGGATCTATCGCGTACAGCCGGGCGCCGTTGTCGAGCCCTTTGAGCAGGTGGTGGAAGTAGATCGGGTGGGCCTCGCGGGCGTTCGAGCCCCACAGGAGGGCGACGTCGACCTCCTCGATCTCTTGATACGAGCTGGTGCCGCCACCGGCCCCGAATACCGTCGCCAGACCGACGACGCTAGGAGCGTGTCAAGTTCGGTTGCAGGAGTCGATGTTGTTAGACCCGATGACGGCGCGCATGAACTTCTGCGCCGCGTAGTTCATCTCGTTTGTCGCCTTCGAGCAGCTGAACATGCCGACCGTGTGCGGCCCGACCTGGCGCGCCCGGTCGAGACCCGCCGCAGCGACCGCCAGCGCCTCGTCCCACGAAGCCTCGTGCAGGCGACCGTCAGAGCCCCGAACCAACGGCGTTGTCAGCCGGGGCCTAGGGGTGTGGCGGCGTGCCTGTCGCCGCCGCTCGACTGCGCTGATGTCGACCATGTAACCCACCCTACCGATCGCACCACACGGGCGCCCGCTCAGCCGAAGTCGTCGAACAAAGCGATGATCGCCTGGGCATCGGTGAGCGGGTTGACCACACAGATACGCAAGCACGTGCGGTCCTCGAACTCGACCGGATTGATCAGGGCACGCCCCTCGGCCGCTGTGCGCCTCGACCACTCGAAGTACTGCTGGCGGTTCCATCCGACCACCTCGAACAACACCACCGACAGGTCGGGCTCGAGCACCAGGCGCATGCGGTCGTCGGCCTTCACGGCATCGGCGACGGCGCGCGACACCTCGATGGTTCGCCGAACGGCAGCCTCGTAGGCCTCGGTGCCGTTCGCCACCAGCGAGAACCACAGCGGCAGCCCCCTTGCGCGACGCGAAAGGTGAAAGGCCAGGTCGGAGGGGTTCTGGTCGTGGCGATCGACCTCCTGCAGATACGAGGCGCGCTGGGGAAACGTTCGCCTCGCCGTCGACGGATCGCGATAGACCAAAGCCGCGCAGTCATACGGTGTGAACAGCCACTTGTGCGGGTCGATACCGAACGAATCGGACCGCTCGAAACCTGCGAAGATCGGCGACAGTTCGGGCAGCAGAAGGCCCGCACCCCCGTAGGCGGCGTCGACGTGCATCCAGGCGCCGGTCTCTTCGCAGAAGTCGGCGATCTCGTCGAGCTTGTCGACCATGCCCGTCAGGGTGGCTCCCCCGGTGGCCACGACTGCGACGATCAGGCAACCCTCGGCATCGGCGCGCCCGGCGGCGTCTCGCACGCCGGCACCGGTCAGCCGGCCCTTGTCGTCGCCGGGGGCGGTGAAGACGACCATGTCGAGCAACTCGGCGGCGCCGACCACCGAGGTGTGGGCAGCCTCGCCTGTGATCACGGCCAACCGCCCGTGCGTGCCGCGCTCGCGTGCCATCTTGCGGGCCACCGCCAAAGCCGACAGGTTGGCTGCCGAACCACCTGCGACGAAGACTCCGCCGGCCGATTCGGGATAGTGGGCCACGCCGGCCAGCCATCGCAGGGCCTCGTTCTCGGCGGCGATTGCGCCTGCCCCACCTTCCCAGTGGCCGGCGAAGATCGAGGCCACGCCCACCAGGGCGTCGCTGATCTTGGCCGACACCGACGGTGCCGTGGGAACGTACGACAGCATCATCGGGCAATCGTTGGGCCGACACGCCGGCAGCACCACGTCGCGGAACAAGGCCAGGGCTTCACGATCGCCACGTCCTGTGCTCCCGACCGATCCGTCGATCGATGCCACCAGATCGTCTACGTAGTCAGCGCCCCACTTGGGGTCTTTCGGGGTCGAGATGAGATCTTCGAAAATACTGAGCGCCAGTCCAAATTGGGCCTGGGAAGTTTCGGTCCACTGATGCATCGGTCCCCCTGGGTGCCGCGGCGCCGACGCTCGGGCCGGCGTCACCGCAGCCCAAGATAGGCACGGGCGCCCCGCGTCCGCGCGAATCAGCAGTTCGGGCGACCCCGGCAGCGATAACGTGATTGGCCATGCGTTGGTCGAACCTGTTCATTCCCACCTTGCGCGACGCCCCCGGCGACGCCGAGGCTGCAAGCCACAAGCTGCTGCTGAGGGGCGGGTTCATGCGCCAGCTTCACGCCGGCCACTACTCCATGCTGCCGCTGGGCTTCAAGGTCCACGAAAAGATCGCGGCCATCGTTCGTTCTGAGATGAACGCCATCGGCGGGCAGGAATACCAGCTGCCCACCATGCATCCGGCCGCGCTGTGGCAGCAGAGCGGGCGTTGGGAGGTGATGGGCGACGAGATGTTCAGGCTCAAGGACCGCAAGGGTGCCGAGCTCGCTTTGGGAATGACCGAGGAAGAGGTGTTCACGACCCTGGCCCTCGAGCTGGCCTCTTACAAACAGCTGCCCCAGATCTGGTACCAGATCCACATCAAGTTCCGTGATGAACCTCGCCCCAAGAGCGGGCTCCTGCGGGTTCGCGAGTTCACCATGAAAGACTCGTACAGCTTCGATCTGGACGAGGCCGGGCTGGACAAGTCGTTCGACCTGCACCACGACGCATACGTGCGCATCTTCGACCGCCTCAGCCTGCCCGCAATGCCAGTTGAGGCATCGTCCGGAGCGATGGGCGGTTCGGACAGCGTCGAGTTCATGGTCCCCTCCCCCGCCGGCGAAGACGATGTGGTTCGCTGTCGAGACTGTGGATATGCGGCCAACGTCGAACGGGCAACGTCGCAGCTCGCCGACATAGTGGATCAGCCCGGGCCCGACGCGCCCGAGCGCTTCGCCACGCCTGGCATCCGCACCATCGCGGCTCTCGAGGCGTTCGAGGGTGGAGCGTCGGCCGAACGCCAGATCAAGACCATGGTCATGGTGCTCGACGGCGAGATCGTTCTGGCGCTGCTGCGCGGCGACCACCAGCTGAATCTCCAGAAGCTTCAGGACGCCACCGGCGCCGCCGAGTTCAGGCCCGCCACGCCAGAAGAGGCGCTGGCGGCCTTGGGCGCAAACCCCGGCAGCCTGGGTGCGGTTGGCGTCGAGCTTCGGGTCGTCGCCGACCAGGCGCTGGCCGGGCGGTCGAACATGACCACCGGAGCAAACGAAGACGACTGGCACTATCGCGGCGTCTCCGTCGACCGCGACATAGCGGTCAGCCAGTGGGCCGACCTGCGCGAGGTGCAGGCCGGCGAACCCTGCCTCCACTGCGGCAACTCGCTCGAGATCGTCCGGTGCATCGAGGCCGGCCACATCTTCAAGCTGGGACGCAAGTATGCCGAGGCCCTCGATGCCAAGGTCCTGGACCCCGACGGCAAGGCCCGCACGATAATCATGGGCAGCTACGGCATCGGCATCGGTCGAGCGATGGCCGCCATAGTCGAGACCCACCACGACGAGCACGGTGTGGCCTGGCCTGTGGCGGTTGCGCCCTACGAAGCGGTCATCACCATCGCGTCGATGAAGGATGAGCGTGGCGTCGCCGAGGGCGAGCGGATTTATTCCCAGCTGCGCAGTGCTGGTATCGATGTTGTGCTCGACGACCGAGATGCCCGGGCAGGGGTCAAGTTCGCCGATGCCGAGCTGATCGGTATTCCCTACAGGGTCACCATCGGCAAGGCGCTAGCCGAGGGTGAGGTCGAGGTCACGGTCCGCGCCACCGGCGAAACCGAAAAGGTGCCGGTCGGCGATGTCGTCGAGCGGCTGGTGGGTGTCATCACCGCCCAACGCTGACACGACCGACGGTCTACGCAGCGAGGCGCAGGTGTCGTCATCCCCGACAACGAGGCAACCGACATGAAGACGACGCCCAGTCGCACGTACAGCGATTCTGAACAAGACAGGGCGGCGCTGCAGCGCCGCACGATCTGGGTGTTGCTGGCGGGCACATTGCCGGCCGGAGCTGCGATGTCGGGCGCCTTTGCAGCGGCCGCGACCCTGGGCGAGGACCTCACCGGCAGCGACAGGCTGGGCACCCTGGCCGCGGCCTGTGTGACGGTGGGTGGGGCCCTTTCTGCGGTGCCCGTGGCCCGCCTGATGGCACGCAGCGGGCGACGCCCCGGCCTGCGGGCAGCCTGGGTCACGGGGGCCGTGGGCGCCATCATCTGTGCGGTCGCTGCCATCGCCGAGATCTATCCGATACTGCCGCCGGGCCTGGCGATGATCGGTGTGGGCTCTGCCGGCACGCTGGCGGCGCGCTACGCGGCAGCCGACCTCGCATCGCCCGAAGACAAGGCCAGGGCCATCGGCATGCTGGTCTGGGGTGGAACGTTCGGCTCGGTTCTGGGGCCGATAGTCGCGTTGCAGGGCGCGGGCTCGGTGGCCGAGTCGGTGGGCCTGCCCGAGCTGGCTGGGCCATACATTCTTTCGCTGTTGTTGTTCATCCTGGCTTCGGGGGCCATCGACCGCCTGTTGCGGCCAGATCCCCTGGTGGTGGCGGGTGGTCTCGATTCCGACGCAGCCGAAGGCACGACCAAGCCTCCCCTTTCGGCAACCCTCGGGCGTATCGCCCGGGTGCCCGAGGCCCGCCTTGCTGTGTTGGCGATGATCGTGGGCCACGGCGTGATGGTTGGGGTCATGGTGGCAACGCCACTCCACATGAAAGACGGCAACCAGGCGCTCAGCGTGGTCGGCCAGGTGATCTCGCTGCACGTGGTCGGCATGTATGCATTCGCCCCACTGATCGGCCGCTTGGTAGACCGCGTTGGCGCCAAGCTGGTGGTCGCTGCGGGCGGCGTCATCCTTGCAGTTGGCGCCGAGATGGCCGCCCACACAGAAGCCCAGCACACACGCGGGGTGGCAATCGGGTTGTTCCTGGTGGGTGTCGGATGGAACTTCGGCATCATCGCTGCCAGTGCGCTGTTGACCCGTGCCTTCGACCTACACGAGCGTGTAGCGGCCCAGGGTGCCGCCGACCTGCTGATGACAAGCGCAGGCGCAGCCGCGGGCCTCAGCTCTGGATTTGTGCTCGAGCAATGGGGTTACCACACGCTCAGTCACAACGCCGGACTGTTCGGCGTGGCGCTGACCATATTCGCCGTGGTCACGCTGCTGCCGGGGCGCAGACCGGCCGCGGCCACCGGGGCCTGAACGCAGCGGCCGAAGGTGTCGGCCAGACCCACCGAACTGGCCGCCACGGCAACCATCCAGCAGGCAGCCACCAGCGCAGCCCCAGCACCGCCGCCAGGTGCATCCACCCCCGGCATCAGCGCCAGCGCTGCGAAGCCGGTCACGACCACGGCCGAACACTTCGACGGCCTGATCCTCGCCGACCACACCACAGCGGCCTCGACGACGAGCAGTCCTGCGACCACGTCGGCCGGTCGGTGACCGGTGGTCACCATGATCACGACCGCCCACGACACCAGCCCTGCCGCCAACAAGGCTCGTACGACGCGATGAGCGGGCACCTGCGTCGTAGCCCACAGACCGACGATGGTGGCGACGGCGGCAAACCCGAGGGTATGGCCGCTGGGAAGTGAATTGGAGGCCAGGATCGCGTCGTCGACGACGGGGCGTGGCAATGCGACCTTGGCCAGGGCGCCTATGACCACCGCCACCACTATCGACCATGCCACCGGGACCGACCGCAATGTCCGGCGGGCCGGGTTCGCACGGTGCCTGGCATGCAGAATCAGCCCCACGACGAAGGCCACCACCAGCGGGGTCGCCCACGTCGAGGTCGCAGCATGGTCGATCGAGCGCACCAAACGATCGGTGTCCACCGCCCACTCGGCCGGCAGCGAGCGCAGACCCTCGAGGCCCGCCGCGTCGAGGGCGCGTCCCCCTTCGGTCAACACTGCCGTGCCTGCAAACCCAGCTGGCAGCGCCAGGGCCAACAGCCGCATCATCGACTTGGCAGGCCGGTCGTTTCGAGATCGGGCGCTGTCAGGCCGGCTGCGAGCCGACCGACCAGAACCGGAGACTGGTTGCAGATGTCACCGGCCAGGTGGCGGGCCGCAGACGACACCGCGCCGCTGGAATCCAGCAACGCCTCGAACTCGACGTCGAGATAGGTCTGAACCAAAGCGAAGTGGTCGTCGAGATCGCTCAGCAGCACCGGGGCGCCGTCGCACGCCGCCAGATGGAGGCGAACCGACGCCCACGACTGGGCCACCTCACCGCTGTGAAGTACTCCACCACCCTCGACTGCAGCGTGCGTGTCGCCGAGCAATTGCATGGCAGCAAGCCGGGCACGCGTGGCCTTGGTGGGCACGAGCACGGGAGAGCCGGCGCCGGCCGACCCTCCCGTACCCACACTGCGATTGCCCGCAATCCATGAGACCAGACCCGTCATCAGCGCTATCGCTGAGACGAAACCCAACAGCATCATCGTCACTCGCCCGCTCCTTCCACCGAGTAGGGAAGGCGGATAACCGCTTCCGATTGCCTTGACACACAATTGACTATCGGTGGCCGGGGCCAATGCAGTGAGTGACTGTTTCGTTACTTGATCGTCATATAGTTCGTAACATTCGAAACCGGATGGGTGAGTGCGACGCCTCTCACAACGACCGCATCACCTCGATGCGGTTGGTGATGTCTATGAGGCGCCGGGCCAAGTCGTCGACTTGGTCTACGCGCAACCGCGAGACAGCGTCATAGCGCCGTGCCAAGGTCCAGGCATCGGAACCGTTGCGGGCATAGTCGATCGTCTGATCGATCAGATCGCCGTTGCTGTAGAAGTTCAGATCGTTCTGCACGACCGCTTTGGCGTCGTCGAACTCGGCGCTGTCGAGGCCCGCGTCCGCAATCGTCGCGAGTTCGCTGAGGACCCGCTCGTGAATCTGGTCGAGCCGTTCGGGGTCTCCGTCAACCGAGAACAGCAGCTCGATCGTCGACGTCTCGGGGTCGGCCTCTATATAGACCGACCCACCCGAATACGACGCTGCCAGTTCCTCTCGCACGGCTTCGAAGAACCGGGCGTTGAGGGCCGACTCGAGCACCAGCGCCGCGGCGCGGTCGGCGTCGGACACCCGACCCCCGACAGACATCAAGATGTCGAAACCTGCCCCTGCGCCCTCGTCGCCTGCCGAGACCTCTCGGGTGATGATGCCGGGTGGCATGGGCACGCTTCGGTCGATCGATTCGTCGCCGGGCCGGGTGGGCAACGAGCCCAGGTATGCGTCGGCTAGCTCGACCATGTCCGCGGTGTCGAAGTCGCCGACGATCACTGCGATCATGTCGTCTACCCCGACCAGCCGGCTGGTGTACAGATCCAGAGCATCGTCGGCGGTCAGGGTCTCCAGACGATCGACGTCGGGGTACACACGTCCCCATTCGCTGCCGTCGAAGCGCGCGTCCAACAATTCCGCGTAGGCCGCGGCCTGGGGCTCGGCCTCGAAGCTTCGGGCCCACGACCTGCCGCTCTCCTGCGCCGCACGCCACGCCGAGGTCTCGACGCTGGGCTCGGTGGCCAGCAGGTGCACGAGCTGGAAGGCAAATTCGGCGTCGTCCACCGCACCGCCGGCCGAGAACCCCTCGTCGACATCGCCGATGTAGGGGCCGGCCCCTACCGACGCGTCGGCCAGAATCGTGGCGACATCGACCGAGTCGAACCCGCCCACACCGCTGTCGCCAACGGCATCTGCGACCAACTCGGCGATGGGCCCGTCGCCTGGCTCCAGCAGGGACGCCCCGCCAGACGAGATCGTGTACAGCACAAACGATCCTTCTGCGATGGGCGACTCGACGAAGTACGCGACCAGCCCGTTGGCATAGGTCAGCTCTGTGGCGTCTATGGCCTGAATGGTTCGTGAGGCGACGGCATCGATGGCCTCGGGTCGGTCCATCAGCGGGTCACCGGGCGACACCGTCGACCCGGTCGAGACAGTGCCCTCGAACGCAGCCTGCTCGGCCTCGACTATCACCTCTGCCAGCCGCTCGGCTGTGGGGAAGTCGTCGTCGGGTGATCCGATTGGTACCAAGATCGGCGCCGATCGGCTCATCAGATAGCGCAGGTGCTGGTTGACGTCGTCTGCGCTGATCGACGACAGCACGGCGCTCTGGCGCTGGTGTGTTTCGGCCGGGTCGCCGAACGCGCTGCCGGTCAGGTGGTGATCGACCAAAGCCGAGGCGATCGAGGAGTCCTGGCGCGAGCCGAGTCCTTGAAACTCTTGGTCGATCCGAGCCTGCAAGGCGGCCACGGCTCTGGCTACTTCTGCTTCGCCGAACCCTTGGTTGGTGGCCCGACCGATTGCGGTCAGAACTTCGAGGCTGCCCTTGGCGACGTCGTCGGCGACGAAGTTGAAGCCGACGAAACGCCTGAAGCGTGAGACCGAGAACAAGCCACCGCCGGGGCGGACTATGTCGATCTCGCCTCTTGCTGCTCCGTCGCTGAGCATGGTGACCAGCAGGTCCGACACCAACGAGTCCAGCAGCGACAGTCTTTCTCCGCCGATGGTGGACGTGTCCCAGACGGGTATCGAGTAGTCGAGCGAGATGTTCGGCTCGGGTCCCTGGGGGTGGGTGGCAACCGCCGTGAACGGCTCGTCGAGATCGTCGACCTCGTAGTCGAAGCGGGGTGACTGCGAAGCCGGGGCGTCGAGCGGGCCGAACGAGCTCTCGATCAGTTCGACGATGTCGTCGACGTCGAGGTCACCGACCGCAACCACCGCCATGTTGTCGAGCCGGTACCAGGTGTCGTAGAAGTCTCGCAGCTCGTCGGCGGTGGTCGTCTCGACCTCCTCGACCGACCCCGAAGGATCGTGTCCCTCATAGGAGCTGTCCGCGTAATAGGCCTCCAGCAGCACCGACTGGATGCGGCCCGAGGGGCTTTCGTCGCGCAGGCGCAACTCTTCGCGCACCACACCACGCTCTTCGATGACGTCTTGTTCGTCGATGGTCGCAGCCGTGGCCCAGTCGACCAGGATGTCGAAGGCGGTTTCGACGGCGCCCTCGGTGCGGGTTGGCACCGACAGGATGTAAACCGTTTCGTCCATGCTGGTGTAGGCGTTGAGGTCTGGGCCGATCTCCATCCCGAAGCTGCGCAAAGCGCGGTCGAGTTCTAGCCCCGGGAATCGCTGCGTGCCGTTGAACAGCATGTGCTCGAGGAAGTGGGCCGAGCCGGCATCGGGGTCTGGCTGCTTGGCCGACCCGGCGTTCACCACAAGCCGCAGCTCCAGCTTGGCTCCTGGCGAGTCGTTCGACATCGCGTAGTACCTCAGGCCGTTGTCGAGAACGCCTGCAACTACCTCGGTGTCGAGGGCGATCGGCGTCGGGTCTGGGTCGGGGGTGACGACTTGGCTGACCCTGTCGATGACGGCGGCCGTCGTCGACGTCGTTTCACCAACGCCGGGTTCGGTGCTCGACACCGTGCTCGAGGTCGTGGGGTCAGCGCCTTCATCTGACCCGCCGCCCGTGCATGCCACTGCCAGCATCGCTGCGGCCAGCAGTGCCGCTACCAGCCGAAGCCGCCGTGGCAGGCCACTCGAGCGCGGGCTGGGGATGGTTTCCACCGATTCAGTCAAGATTGGCTCCTGGTCTGTTCGCCGGGCAACAGGCTCGCGCACCCGGTGATTGCACCCTCGTCGGGGGGCCGACGACAAGTACACCAGTCGTCGGGCGGGGACCGACGACAAGTACACCAGTCGTCGGGTGGGTATCGTCCTTCAGGTGTCGTCTTCCTCATTGCCCTTGCGTTTCGTGATGTCGGCGGCCAAAGAGTCGCAGCTTCCAGAGTCGCAGGCCGAGTTGGCGCTCGTCGGGCGTTCGAATGTGGGCAAGTCGTCGCTGCTGAATTCCCTGGCCAATCGCAAGAACTTGGCCCGCACGTCGAAGTCGCCCGGTGCCACCAAGCTCCTGAACGTGTTCGAGTTCGAGAACATGCCTGGCCACTGGCTCGTGGATCTTCCCGGCTACGGGTTCGCGAAGGTCTCGCCCAACGAGCGCAGACGGTGGCAGGCGATGATCGAGGGCTATCTGACCAATCGCAACCAGTTGCTGGCCGTGCTGATGCTGATCGACGGCGAGGTGGGCCCGACGGCGCTGGACCTCCAGACCCAGGAATGGCTGCAGCACATCGGGTTGGAGGTCATGTACGTGGCCACCAAACACGACAAGGTCAGGTCGTCCGCGCTTCAGAAGCGCAAGCGCGAGGTCAACTCGAAGCTGGGTGTCGACCGCGGGGTCTCTTGGGTGAGCGCCGCCAAGGGCACAGGAATCGTCGAGTTGCGACGCAAGATCATCAACCGATTGACCGGCGAAGACTAGGCAGCTAGGCGTTCTTGACCGGCCGCCCGAACGCCGATCGGCCGTCTGGGCCGTTGTCTTGGTTCTCTGCCTGGGCCGACCGGGTTATGTTCTCGACGATCTCGCGCAGCCCGGTGGGGTCGTTTCCCCACGTCAGGGCATACATGTCGGTGCTCACGCGCTCGAAGTCGGCGTCGCTGGCCGCAGCCGCTCCTGACAGGAAATCGATCAGGCGACGTCGCAGCGCCTTGTCGGCGGGGGCCTTCACCACGAACGCCCGACCGAATCGCAGCGAGGTCACCATCTCGCCGAAATCTTCGAAGGTCTCGGGTTCGAACATCTCCACTCCCGAAGCCTGGCACAGCGTTCTGATACCCGCCACAGCGGCCCCGGCGCGGCGCCATGGCGGCTTGCGTGCGGCCAAAGCTGTAAAACGGTTGTCGCCGATCGGCCACAACCTCCAGTAAGGAGCTTCACATGGGCTTTCCAAGCGACCTCGAGATCGCTCAGGCGGCCAGACTTCGGCCCTTGGCTGACGTGGCGGCCGACGCCCACATCCCCACAGAGTTGCTCGAACCCTACGGCTCTGGCGCCGCCAAGATCAGCCTCGATGCCATCGATGCAATGGCCACCAGGCCCAGGGCGAAGTACGTGATCGTCAGCGCAATAACCCCCACACCTTTCGGCGAGGGCAAGACCACCGTGTCGGTGGGTCTGGCGCAGGGGTTCAAGCACATCGGCAAGTCGGCGACGGTCGCCCTGCGCCAGCCGTCGATGGGCCCCACGTTCGGCATCAAGGGTGGCGCAGCCGGGGGTGGCTACAGCCAGGTGGTGCCCATGGAGTTGCTGAATCTGCATCTCACCGGCGACATGCACGCCGTCACGGCGGCTCACAACATGTGTTCGGCGGCACTCGACGCGCACCTGTTCCACGGAAACCAGACCGGCCTCGACATCCACAACATCACCTGGCGGCGGGTTCTCGACATCAACGACAGGGCATTGCGCAACATCACCATCGGTCTGGGCGGTCGCCTCGATGGCATCCCGCGCGAGACCGGCTTCGACATCACTGCGGCATCGGAGGTGATGGCCGCGCTGGCCCTGTCGACGTCGCTTCAAGATCTCAGACAGCGGCTGGGCCGCATAGTCGTGGGCTACACGAAGGCGCGGACCCCGGTCACCGCCGAGGAGCTCAAGATCGCAGGCGCAATGGCGGTGATCTTGCGCGAGGCGATAAAGCCCAACCTCATGCAGACGCTGGAGGGCACGCCGGCGCTCATCCACACCGGACCGTTCGGCAACATCGCCACAGGCAACAGTTCGATCGTGGCCGACCGCATCGGCATCCATACCGGTGATTTCCTGTTGACCGAGGCCGGCTTCGGGGCCGACATGGGCGCCGAGCGCTTCTTCAACATCAAGTGCCGCTACTCGGGTCTGGCCCCCGACGCTGCGGTTCTGGTTGCTACGGTTCGAGGCCTCAAGGCTCACAGCGGCAAGTACAAGATCGTGGCGGGAAAGCCTCTGCCGTCCGAACTGTTGCAGCCGAACCCCGACGAGGTCATCGAGGGTGGGGCGAACCTCCGCAAGCAGCTCGAGAACATGACCGTGCACGGGGTGACTCCTGTGGTGGCCATCAACGCGTTTCCAGACGATCACGACAGCGACATCGAGGCCATCCGGCGCCTGGCCGACGAATGTGGAGTGCGCTCGGCGGTCAGCCGCCACTTTGTCGAAGGTGGCGCGGGCGCGGTCGAACTGGCCGAGGCGGTACGCGACGCGGCCGACCAGCCCAGCGAGTTCTCGATGCTGTACCCCGACGACGCTTCGCTCGAGGACAAGATCCACAAGGTGGCCACCACCATCTACGGCGCCGACGCTGTCGAGTACTCGCCCGCCGCCAAACGCCAGCTGGCCACCTACACCGAGGCCGGCTTCGATCACCTGCCCGTTTGTATCGCCAAGACCCATCTGTCGCTGTCGGCCGACCCGAAGGCCAAGGGTGCTCCCACGGGATGGACCTTGCCCGTCCGCGAGGTGAGGGCCTCGGTGGGGGCCGGCTTCGTGTATCCGATCTGCGGCGACATGAGCACCATGCCGGGGCTGGGCGCAGACCCGGCCGCCCACCACATCGACATCGATGCAGAGGGCAAGATCGTCGGGCTTTCCTGACGTCTTGGTGCCCACCACACCCGCAACCACGAAACGAAATGCCGATGAACTCGATCCCCAAAGACCCATCCGATCAGCTCGCGCCGAGGCGTTCGTCGGGTGGGGCGGTGTTGATGGACGGAAACGACCTGCGCGACCGCATTGTCGACGAACTGGCCGCCGAGTTGGCGGCGCTCGGCAACCCTGCCGTGTGCCTCGCCACCGTGCTGGTTGGCGACGACAAGCCGTCGCACATCTACGTCAACATGAAACACAAGAAGGCGGCCCAGGCCGGCATGCAGTCTCGCCATGTCGAGCTTCCGGCCACGGCCAGCCAAAGCGAGGTCGAGGCGGCCGTCGCCGGGCTGGCGGCCGACCCCGGTGTGCACGGAATCTTGGTGCAGCTTCCCCTGCCCGACGGCCTCGACCCCGAACCGGTCCTCGATCTGATACCGCCCGAAAAAGACGTCGACGGTCTGACCGAGCGTTCGATGGGCCGGCTGGTTCGCAACAGGCCAGGTCTGGTGCCTTGCACCCCCGCCGGCGTCATGCGCCTGATCGAACGCTACGGCATCGATACTTCGGGCAAGCGCGCCGTGGTCATCGGGCGCTCGACGCTGGTCGGTCTGCCGGTTGCGCTGTTGCTGGCGCGCAAGGGCGTCGATGCAACCGTGACTCTGGCGCACAGCCGCACCGGCGACATGTCGTCCGTCTGCCGGGAGGCAGACATCATCGTGGCGGCGGCGGGCATGGCCAAGATGATCTCGGCCGAGCACGTCAAGCCGGGCGCCGCCGTGTTCGACGTGGGGGTGTCCCGAACCGAAGCCGGCATCCAGGGCGATGTCGATTTCGACGCTGTGCAGGCCATAGCGGGCGCCATCACACCCATGCCGGGTGGCACCGGGCCCATGACAATCGCCTGCTTGCTCGAGAACACCCTCGAGGCTGCAAGACTTCAAGGTGTGGTGGCGCGCTGACGATCATCGAAGCTGCGCCCTTCGACAGATTCGCCGCCAAACCCGCGACGGGCTCGGCGGCGTGTTACTGGTATGGGCAGCACGGCAGCTTCGGTTGCAGCAGGTATCGAATGGCACAACTGGAGCAACACGCCCGTACACCGATCGTCGTGGTTGTACCCGACAGCCTCGTGGGAGCGCCGGTTGTCTAGAGGGGTAGACCGCGAGTTCGACGAGTTCTTCCTGGCCAACTACGACCGGTTGCTGCGTTCGTTGACAGCAATAACAGGCCAGCGCGAGACGGCGCAGGACTGCGTGCAGGAAGCCTTCATCAAGGCGTACGCCCGCTGGCCCAGGCTTCGTACCTACGACGATCCGATGTTGTGGGTTCGAAAGGTCGCCATCAATCGTTCCCGTGACGCGGCCCGCTCGAACGCGCGGCGCAAGCGCCGTGAAGAGCGCTACGACGCAGAGCCCAGCCGCCCAACCGCCGGGGCCGACGTCGAGGGCAACATGAGCCTGGTTGAGGCTCTCGAGGTGTTGTCGCCCCGCCAGAAGATGGTCGCGGTGTTGTTCTATGTCGATGACATGGCGGTCGCCGACATTGCCAAGAGCCTCGGCTTGTCGAAGGGTGCGGTGAAGTTCCACCTCAACAAGGCGCGCGCTGCGCTGCGCGAAACGGTGTCAGAGGAGGGCGACCGTGTCTGATCCGCTCGACGAAGCCATCGCCAGGCGCATGCGCTCGGAGGTCCCGTTGCAAGCCGAGTCGTCAGCGGCTCTGGGCGAGTTGCGCGGGCCGATGTTGAGGGCCAGACGCCGGCGTGCGGCCGCCGTCAACGCGGGCCGGGCGGCCGTTGCGTTGCTGGTGGTTTCGGCCGGCGTCTTGGGCGTTGCCAGCCTCGACGATTCCGAGCCCGGTGTCGTGGCCGCCGGGTCGACCACCTCCACCGCTGCTGCGCCCGCGGGCGCGGCACCCATCACCGACGACGGTGAAGTCCAGGCACCCGATGCGTCTACCGAACCGCCGGCGACCGCAGCCGGATCCGAGCCGGGCTCGACGGCACCGACCAGCATCGGCCCTGCGTCGACGTCTGCGGCCGCCACGTCTGCGGCGCCGACCTCGGATGGGCCAACATCGACCTCGCCCACCTCCAACCCTCCCACCTCTGCGGTGGCCACGTCCGAGGCGCCGGCGTCGACTGCACCCACGTCGACTTCTTCTACATCTCCTGATCCGTCAACCTCGACCACGACCCTCGTCGCTTCGACAGGTGTCGAGACGATCAATACTGTGTGCGGCTCGATCCGGGTCAGCTGGACCGGCGACACGGTTGCCCTCGATCAGGTCAGTGCCGCCGACGGTTTCGATCATGACGTCAAGTCTTCAGGCCCAGAGGACGTCGAGGTGAAGTTCGACGGCGAATCGGGCCGCTGTGAGGTCAAGGCGAAGATCGTCGCGGGCGCGCTGTCGCCATCGGTTGTCGAGGACCTCGAGCATGGCGACGGCTCGCACGACGACTCTTCCGATTCAGAGCACAGCGACGACTGACTTCTGTGCCGAGGCGTTGTGCCTCTTGGTGCTTCTCATTGCCTGACGGGTCATTCCTAGCCCCTCGCTGCAATGCGTCTGGAATCTTTTCGTAAAGAAACTGCAAAAAACATGCCGAACCGCCAAACCGATTGCCCCGCCGGTGCCGTGGTCACACCAAACGTGCCCGACGAGGTTCAGAAAGGCCATCACGTGACAACACAGAACGCCAGACCGAGGACGATCATCGCAGCGTCGGCAGTGGCCGTCACGGCGCTGACCCTCAGCGTTGCCGTGCTCGACGAAGGTTCGCCCACCCCCACGGCATCGGCCGAGCTGGCCAGCAACTCGGCTCCAGCCCCAACAGAACCCATTCGTGTGACGGTCCAGCTCCCGGGCGACCCGGCAGCTGCTCCCACGGCGGGTGACCCTGCGGCCGCAACCGCCACGTCGGAGGCCGAGCAACAGGCGGTGTCCGGAATGGGAATAGCGCCGCCGAACCCAGTCGACGCCGGTGGCCAGTCGTCGCCCACAACTGCTGCGCCGAGCTTGCCGTCGGGCACCCAGGCCAGCACCACCACTGCAGCCACGACACCATCCACCGCTCCCGCCGACTCGCCCACATCGGCTGCGCCTGCGTCGAGCACGACCCAAGCCCCCAGCACCACGGCTGCGCCCGCCGAACAGGCTCCACAGACCGAGTACCTGTACTACACCTTCGACGGCGTCGCGTCGCAGATCATTCTCGCAGTCCACGATGGGTCGCAGCTCGAGTTCTGGTCGGTCACCCCCGAACCGGGCTGGGCCTATGCGGTCGAACAATCTCGCAACGAGATCGAGATCGAATTCCGGTCGACGTCGGGTGCGCGCTACGACGACGATGACGACGACGATGATGACGAGTACGAGGAACACGAGAGCGACGACGACCACGGCTCGTCGGGCGGCGAGGCCAAGTTCACCGCTCGGCTGATCGACGGCCAGGTTCACGTGTCGAGGGAGCGCTGATCATGACATCGCCAGAACAGTCCGATCGTCTGAAGGCGCTGATGGACCGCAGCCCCCGGGCCGAGTCGGCCCCTCGTGCGCCCCGCACGTCCGAGGCGCGGCCCCACAGCACAGAAGCACCTCAGCCTCGCACCGGCAGCGCAGTCGCGGCCAAGGCATCGATGGCAACCACCAAGATCGCCGCAGCAACTGCTTCGACGCTCACCTTTGCGGCGATCGTCGCAGCGATGGGGCCTCTGGCCCAGGAGGCAGTGCTGACAGCCGACGCCTCCGATGCCGAGGTTCCCGAACCCGATGGCCTGCCCATGGCCCAGGCCCAAGCACCAACCGTTCTGGTAGAGGTGGTCCCGCCCAGCAGCGTGGCCGCGGCGCCAGAGACCACCGAGTCGGTGCCTGGTGACCCTGCGGTGGCCGACACGGCCACAGGCGAGCCTTCCACCACCCAGGCGCCCGACGCCGCTGCGGCGCTGCCGGCGACCACCGCCGCCCCAAACGGGCACGGGCGCCCAGCCTGTTGCACCGGCGACAACGGCCGCTCCTGCAACGGCTGCACCGGCAACCACGGCCGCTCCGGCAGCAGCTGCACCGGCGACCACGGCTGCTCCTGCAACAGCGGCTCCGGCCACCACGGCCCCTCCTGCAACAGCGGCTCCGGCCACCACGGCCCCTCCGGCAACGGCAGCACCGGCAACCACCGCGGCGCCTCCCGCTCCCACCACCACGGCCGCACCACCGCCGCCAACGACGGCAGCTCCTGCGCCCACCACCACCGCTCCCCCGCGAAGCAACAAGAGCGGCTGACATGCACGACATCTATTTCAGGGCGATGGGGTGTCGGTGTCGCATAGTCGCCGACGGGGTCAGTGAGGACGAGGCGGTTCGTGCCCGCCAGACGATCGAACGCCTCGACGGGCTGTGGTCGCGGTTCCGCCCCACATCCGAGGTCTCCAAGGTCAACGGCTCGGGCGGCGCTCTGTGTGTCGTGTCGCCTGAGACCATGCGCTTGTTCTCGATGGCGGCAGCGGCACAGCGCGAGACGTCGGGCCTGTTCGATCCGTTCATGTTGAACCAGCTGGTGCGGCTGGGCTACTCGAGATCATTCGAAACCATCCGGGGCCGAGACATCCGCATCTCCCAGGGCGAGGAGCCCATCACAACCGACTCCAGCCTCTCCCGTTTACAGCTGTTCCCAGAAATCAGCGCAGTCGCTCTGAGTTCTGGATGCAGCTTCGACCCGGGCGGTATCGGCAAGGGCTTGGCCGCAGACATCGTCACCGAGCAGCTGCTGGCCGCCGGTGCCACCACCGCCTACGTCGAGGTCGGCGGTGACACCGCATTCGCCGGGACCTCCTGGACCGGTGAACAGTGGGTCGTCGAGATCGGCCACCCAGACGATGACTCGACGGTGGCTACGATCTCGTCGCCGGGGGGTGCGATCGCCACCAGCAGCACACAGGGCAGGCGTTGGCAGGTCGATGGTGTCGTCGTTCACCACATTCTCGACCCCAGTACCGGCCGGCCCGCCGACACCGATCTGGTCGGTGTCAGTGTCGCCGGCGGTACGGCTGCGTGGGCCGAGGTGTGTGCAAAGAGCATCCTGATAGGCGGCTCGCAAATGGCTCGCCACCTGGCCGACAGGTTTTTTGTGGCCGGCCTTGCGATCACCGATGAAGGAAACCTGATCGATCTGGGAACAGAATCATCGGTCGAGGTGGGCCGTCGAGGCGTGGAGGTGGCGGCATGAGCGAGCAGATCTGGTGGTACGTGGCACGCTCGGGCGGCATCGTGGCTTGGGGCCTGCTGGCCCTGTCGATGTGCTGGGGCTTGATGGTGTCGACCAGGGCCGCGAACAGCGCGGCCAGTCCCAAGAACATCCTCGGCATGCACAGGTACTGGAGCCTGCTGTCGGTTGTGTTCACGGGAGTGCACATCGCGGGCCTGGTTGCCGACAACTACGTGACCTTCGGGTGGGCAGAGGTTTTGGTTCCGTGGGCTTCTGAGTGGCAGCCGACGCCCGTGGCGTGGGGGGTCATCGGGTTCTACCTGTTGGTGGCCATCGAGGTCACCTCACTGTTGATGCGCCGGATGCCCCGGCCGATGTGGGGTGCAATTCACCGTATGAGTTTTGCGCTGTTCGTGTTCGCGACCCTGCATGGCATACAGGCCGGAACCGACATCTCAAACGTCTGGTACCGGTTGGCGCTGCTCGCAGCCATCAACATCGTTGCGTTCCTGACGGTCCTGACCCTGCTGGCAAAGGGCCGGCGAGCGGCCGACAAGGTGCCCGCACCGGCCGCCGGCTGATTAGCTACGCGGCACGCGCAGTGGCGTGCGGCGGCGCGCGCGACTACGCTAGGTGGTCATGCAGCAACGAATCCCCCGCAAGGGATCGACGCTGTGCGGCAAGATATCGATCCTCACCCTCACAACCGGCTTGCTGGCGGCCCTGCTGGGCCCACTCGCCGATGCCCCGCCGGCCTCGGCCGAGCCGGCACGCGTCGTCCAGGTCGGCGTGGCCGTCGACGGAGCCGAACCTGTTCTGGTCGAGGGCTTCGAGACCACGATCGGTCGTCAGGTCGACGTGGTGCGCGTGTTCAAGACATGGGACGACACGTTTCCCACCGCCGACGATCTGTCGCTGCTGCAATCGCGCGATCTGGCCCTGAGCATCAAGGCGGCGACCGACGCCGGGCCCATTGCATGGTCGGAGATCGCGTCTGCACAACCAGGTGACCCTCTGTACGACGACATGGTGCGTTGGGCAGACCAGCTGGCACCCTACGCCGACCAGATCCACCTGACCTTCCACCACGAGCCCGAGGCCGCGGTGAACCTCGACAACGGCTCGGCCGACGACTTCAAGGCCGCTTGGCAGCGCTTCATGCAGGTCATGTCGGACGAAGGCGTCGCACCCAAGACGCGCGCCTGGATCATGACCGACTACTCGTTTCATGTGTCCGCGGGTGATCGTCGACAGGCCGACAAGTGGTATCCGGGCGACGCGTGGGTAGACGCCATCGCGGCCGACGCCTACAACTGGTACGAGTGTCGGCCCCATGTCAGCGCCGACTGGACTCCGCTGTCGGTCAACGTCGAGCCGCTTCGCCAATTCGGTGCCGATCACCCCGACAAGCAACTGATGCTGACCGAACTGGGTTCGGCCGAGGACCCACAGGCCCCCACCCGTAAGGCCGACTGGATCGATGATGTTGCGGCCCTGATGGCCGACCCTGCGTACCAGCAGTTCACCCTGGTGTCGTGGTTCGACCTGACTCATCCGGTGCCAGGCACCGACTGCGACTGGCGGATCGAAACCAGCCAGGCCGCAACAGACGCCTTCGCCCGCCTGACCAATGCTCCGGTCTTCGGCGGAGATGGGCCTGTCCCGGCTCCCTACTGCAGCTTCGTTCGGGTCGAAGACACGGCCACGGTCTCGTGGACAGCCGACGACAGCACCCACGTGATCCGACGCGACGGCGCCTGGTTGGCGACGCCACCCGACGATGTCACCTCGTACACCGACGCCGATTCGCCACCCGGGACCTCATACGCTGTCAGGGCCTGGGTCGAGGGGATTCGTGTCGAGCACCAATGTGTCCAGCAACAGCCCGACGCGGAGGCACCCTGGTGCAGCGTAGAGAACGTAGGCGGCACGGCGGTGTTGACCTGGACCGATGATGGAGGACGGCACGTCGTGAGGCGCGACGGAAGCTGGCTGGCCACCCCCGGCCAGGGCGAGTCGACTTTCATCGACACCGATCCTCATCCCGACGCGCTGTACGTGATCAGAACGTGGAACGACGGCCAGACGACCGATCGCACCTGCGAGGGCGTCTAGGGTTCCTCGAACTCGCTCGCGGGGTCGACCAGGTGCGCCGCCAGCGGCGCGGGCAGGTCGGGATAGCCCCCCTCGAGCCACTGGCACAAGGCGGCCGTCGCACGATCGTCTGCCATACGCCCGAGGAAACGTGTAGTGCGCCCGCTGCGCACCACCACCACGTTCGACGCCGAGCACATGGCCAGGCAGTCGCCGACGCGCACCGAGCCGGAGCCGCGAGCCTCGACCGCTGCGGCGACAGCAGCGATCTGGGCTGGGTGGTCGAAGTCGGGGTGTTTGTCTCCGCCACAGCGTCCGCCACGGCACACGGTGACGACCAGGGTGTTGCGCTGGACCACGGGGCCACAACCTAGCCGACTCGCCGACGATCGGTTCTGGCGACGGTTCCAGGGACTACACTCGTGCGCCTATGGCGCGAGCCACCGATTCCTCCCCCCTCTCGGACCACTCCCTCGCCAACGCTCCTGTCGGCTCAGGCCGGCGCCAGGTTGTCGACGCGCACGGCGGTGCCGACGACAAGGCCGAGCGGGTTTTCAGCACCTCGATACTCATCTCCGCCACGCGCTGCACCCTCACCTATGTGGTGCTGCCGTGGGTGGCTCCGGCCATCGGGGTGGCCTCCGATGTCGGCCCCTTGCTGGGCCTGGTCATCGGTGTGGTGGCGATCTTGTTCAACGTGTTGAGCATTCGCCGGTTCGTGATGTCAGACCACAAGTGGAAGCGTCCGCTGGTCGCGCTCAACTCCAGCATCATCTTGCTGCTCGCGATCTTGATGGTGAACGACCTCAGAGATCTGCTGGGCTGATCGATTTCGCCCCGGCCGACGTCACGGTCCACCATGTGGCGAGGCACTTTGGACAGCAGGCAACAGAGGGTTGTGTGAAATGAAGACTGCCATCACCGAGATGCTCGGTGTCGAATTCCCCATCCTGGCGTTCAGCCACTGTCGCGATGTGGTCGCCGCGGTCTCCAAGGCCGGCGGTTTTGGGGTGCTGGGTGCCGTGGCCCACTCGGACACCCAGCTCGAGATCGACCTCAAGTGGATAGAGGACGAGATCGGCGGACGCCCCTACGGTGTCGATCTGATCGTGCCCGCAAAGTACGCAGGCGACAGCGAGGGCGGTTACACCCTCGAAGACATCAGGCGGCTGATCCCGGCCGAACACATCGCGTTCGTCGACGACATCTTGGCCCGCTACGACGTGCCTCCCCTGCCCGACGGTGAGCCCGGAGGCAGCTACACGAGCGGAGACGGCGACGCTCCGTTCTCGATCAACCGTGCCGGTTCGCAGCTCGACATCGTGTTCGCTCACAAGCCGACCCTGGTCGCCAACGCCCTGGGCCCACCTCCGGCCCAGATGATCGAGGGTGCAAAGGCCAACGGCCGATTGGTGGCCGCTCTTGCCGGCCGACCCGTGCACGCCGAGCGTCACATCCAGGCCGGGGCCGACATCATCGTCGCTCAGGGGTCCGAGGCCGGCGGGCACACAGGCGAGATCGGCTCGATGGTGCTGATACCCGAGATCGTCGACGCGGCGGGCGATACGCCGGTGCTGGGCGCTGGTGGTATCGGGCGTGGCCGCCAGATGGCCGCGGCCATGGCCTTGGGTGCAGAGGGCGTGTGGTGCGGCTCGGTGTGGCTGACCACCGAAGAGGCCGAGACCCATCCGGCGGTCAAGCAGAAGTTCCTGGCCGCAACATCGGCCGACACCATCCGGTCGCGTTCGCTGACCGGCAAGCACGCTCGCATGCTCAAGTCGGCCTGGACCGAAGAGTGGGAACGCGCCGACACGCCAGACCCGCTGGGCATGCCTCTGCAGCCGGTGCTGACCAACGCAGCCCAGGCCCGCATTCGCCGGGCGGCCAACCGGTCGGGCACCGGTGCCGAGAAATTGGCCAACTACTTCGTCGGCCAGATCGTCGGCAACATGAACCAGACCAAGAGCGCCGGCCAGGTCGTCTACGACATGATCGAAGAGTTCATCGAGTCGGTCGAGCGGATGGGCGCTCTGCTGCAGGACTGAGGCGGCTCAAGCCCACCAGCAGCATGGCTCCCACGGCCAGCATCAGGCCGGCGTGTATCGCCGTTGCGGTTCCGAAAGTGGGGTCGGCATCGGCCGCGACACCGGTCAGGTATGGCCCTGCCACTCCCCCGAACTGGGCTGCGGTGAAGAACAGGCTTCCGGCGCCTGCCATGTTGACGGGCCCTACATCGGGGTGATCCATCAGCACCAACATGGCGATCGGTACCACCGCGGCCCTGGCCAGGGTGCTGGCCACCAGCGCGGGCAGCACCAGCCAGGTCGCCGACGCGGTCAACAACAACGTCCCCGCGGCCCCCGCCGACAACAGCACAGCGAACATCAGGCGGCGTCGCCGTGGGGTGGCCAATCGGGGGATGAAGATAGTGCCCGCCATGCCGACCACCGAGGCGATCGAGGCCAGGTAGCCCGCAGCTTCGGCGCTGCGATCGCCTGCCTGCAGCAGGTCTACGAGCCACTGCCCTATCCCGTGAACGAACAAGAACGACATCACCGCCACCGCCAGGATCAGCCTCACGATGGGCCTGCCGGTCAACGAGGCGAACGACACGGGCTGGTCGTCGCCGGGCGCGCTGCGGGTTTCCAAGCCTCGGCTCGCCCAGAGCCAGAACGCCCCTGCCAGCCCGGCCAGTGCGGCGAACACCAGCATCACCTTGCGCCAGTCGTGCCCCACCATGGCGCCGACCACGCCGTTTGCGGTTGCCAGGGCGAGGGTGGTGCCCAGCGCCGGCGCTGCCCCGTAGAGGCCCACGGCACGGCGCCGGTCGGCATCGTCGAACAGAACCGCAGCGGCCTTGGGCGCACCTATCGAAACGATGGGTGCACCGATACCCAACAGGGCCACCGAACCGGCCAACGACCACAGACCCTGGGCGGCCGATCTGGCCACCCCCGACGCGACGATGACCACGATCGACACGGTCATGGCGCGCCGCAATCCGATGCGGTCGATCAGGCGCCCGGCCGGGATCGAGGCGCCGATGTAGGCAAACTGCCAGGCACCAAGCACCACTCCGATTTGGCTTCGCGACAACCCCAGGTCGTCGCGGATCGATGGCACCAGCGCACCGGTCGAACCGGCCACTAGCCCGAATGCGGCGTACAGGGCGCACACCCCACCCAGTACCCGCCAGGGAGATCCGGCTGTGCCCCGGTCGGGCACAGCGTCGTGGCTCACTCGGGAATCTGCCAGTCGATGGGTTCGCGGCCGGCGTCGATCAGGGCCTTGTTGGCGCGTGAGAATGGCTTGCTGCCGAAGAACCCGTTGTGGGCCGACAGGGGCGATGGATGCGGCGACTCGATGATGACGTGGCGGGCGGTGTCGATCATCGAGCGCTTCTTGCGCGCCGATGCTCCCCACAAGATGAACACGACTCGCTCGGGCTTTTCGTTCACGACGGTGATGACGCGGTCTGTGAAGCGTTCCCAGCCCTTGCCCTGGTGGCTGGCGGCCTTGTGGGCGCGGACCGTGAGCGTGGCGTTCAAGAGCAGCACCCCCTGTCGGGCCCAGTGTTCGAGGTTGCCATGCGAGGGTGGCGTGCAGCCCAGATCGTCGGCCAGCTCGGTGAAGACATTGCGCAGGCTGGGAGGCTGAGCGACACCGCGCCTCACCGAAAAGCACAGGCCGTGGGCCTGCCCAGGTCCGTGGTACGGATCCTGACCAAGTATCAGGACCTTTGTGTCCGCATACGGCGTCAGATGCAGCGCTGCAAACACCTCGTCGTGAGCCGGAAACACCGGCCCCGCCGCTCGCTCTGCCTGCACGAACCGTTGGAGCTCGTGCCAGTAGGGCTGGTCGAACTCGGTTCGCAGCAGAGGATTCCAGTCGGTCTTGGGGGCCACCGTTCCAACGATAGACGGCCCACAACGCGACATCGCCGCCCTCACGGGCGGCGACGTCTGCTGGTGCGTGTTGCGGGCTGGTGTGCCCTGCGCGGCTGGTTACATCTGGGCGGCGACGTGATCCCAGTTGACGAGCGAGTCGAGGAAGGTCTCGACGTACTTCGGCCGGGCGTTGCGATAGTCGATGTAGTAGGCGTGCTCCCACACGTCGATGGTCAGCAGGGCCTTGGCCGAGTGCACCATGGGCAGGTCGGCGTTGGGGGTCTTCATGATCGAAAGGCCAGAACCATCGTCGATCAGCCAGGCCCAGCCCGACCCGAACTGGGTCATCGCCGCCTGGGTGAACTCTTCACGGAACTTGTCGTAGCCGCCGAAGGCGCTGTTGATGGCCTCTCCCACCGCACCCGTGGGTGCACCGCCACCGTTGGGGCTCATGCAGTTCCAGTAGAAGGTGTGGTTCCAGACCTGGGCGGCGTTGTTGAACATGCCACCCTCGGCCGAGGTGATGATGTCCTCGAGCGACCGGTCGTCGCCGTCCTCGAGCATGCCGTTGAGGTTGTTCACATACGCCGCGTGGTGCTTGCCGTAGTGGAACGAGATCGTTTCGGCCGAGATATGCGGTGCGAGCGCATCGTCGGCGTACGGGAGTGCAGGAAGCTCGATGGCCATGGAACCATTCCTCGGTGTCTCGGGGCCTTGGCCCCATTGGTTGTGCATCGGATCCGGCCGTCTCGGCGCAACCACGCCGTAACGATCTTTTCGCAATGCCTGACTTGTGTATTCAGAGTAGGCCGACCGGTGTGCAACGGCACCCACTACCGCGAGATTTTGCGGGCTTTGTTGCCGCACCAGTGCGCCGCGGCGACAATGGGCGCCACTCACAACTGGGGGAACCATGGAAATCGACGGCGCCAACGTCCTGATCACCGGTGGATCGCGAGGTATCGGCGAGGCCATGGCCCGGCGCTTCTCGTCCGAGGGAGCCCGCGTGGTGTTGGTGGCGAGAAGCCAGCCAGAGATCCAGCGCCTGGCCAGCGAACTGGGCGGCGAGTGGTTGGCAGCCGACCTCAGCGACCCCGACCAGGTCGAAGCGCTGATTCCCGAAGCAGAGGAACGCTTCGGGCCGATCGACATCCTGGTCAACAACGCAGGCGTCGAGACAACGGCTGGGCTCAGCGAAGAGTCGATCGACACCATCCGCAGCGTCGTGCGTGTCAACCTCGAGGCCCCCATCCTGCTGACCAGGGCGGTCATCGGAGGCATGCACGAACGCGGCCGAGGCCATCTGGTGTACACGTCGTCGCTCGCCGGAACCACCGGATTCCCAGGGCTGGCGACCTACGCGGCAACCAAGGCCGGTCTGACCAACTTCGTGGCCTCCATGCGCATGGAGCTGAACGACACCAACATCGGCACCACCATCGTGGCCCCCGGCCCGGTCGACACCCGAATGTGGGACGCGCTCGAAGAAGAGACCTACAACGAAGGCCTCCTGAAGCGCTTCAACACGCTCAGGCTGATACCCAAGACCAAGCCAGACCGGTTGGCCAAGCGCACGGTGGCGGCCGTGAAGGCCGACCGACGCCACGTGCGACATCCCGCTCGCCTGTCGACCAACTTCTGGTTCAACGAAGCACCGCGCCGCGTAACCGAAGCGGTCACGGTGGGTGTCAAGTTCCGGCCTCCGGTTAAGCCGAGCTGACCCCTTCGCGAATCAGACCCTCGGAACCGGATGCGAGTGGAAGCGTGCATGGTCGAGCTTGGGCAGCACGTACTTGCCGAACAGTTCGGCCTCGTCTCGGTGGGGATATCCCGAGAAGATGAACGCGTCGATGCCGACGGCTCGGTAGGCCTCGATCTTGGCCAGCACCTGATCGGGGTCGCCCACGATGGCTGCACCGCAACCCGAGCGCGCACGCCCTATGCCGGTCCAGAGGTTGTCTTCGACATAGCCGTCGTCTGAGCCCTCGCGCAGCGCAGCCTGCCTGGCGACCCCGGCCGAGGCGGCGTCCAGCGAGCGCTCGCGGATCTTGCGGCCCTCGTCGTCGTCGAGCTTGCTTACCAGGCGTTCGGCTGCAGCTCTGGCCTCGGCTTCGGTTTCGCGCACGATCATGTGAACACGGAAGCCGAACTTCAGGGTGCGGCCGAAAGCGGCTGCACGCCGGGTCATGTCCTCGACCAGCTCGGCAGCCGCGGCAACGGGCTCTGGCCACATCAGGTAGACGTCGGCGCCTTCGGCGGCACACTGCCTGGCCGCTTCGCTGAGGCCACCGAAGTAGAACGGTGGACACACGGCGCCTGCCTTTCGAACCGCCGACGGCGGATCGAGGGTGATGTCGAAGAACTCGCCGTGGAAGTCGACAGACTCGCCCGACATCAGGGCCCTTACGATCTTCATCGCCTCGGTGGTGCGCCTGTAGCGCGGCTCTGACTCCATCTTGACCCCGGGAGGGTCAGACGAGATCCAGTTGACGGTGAGGCGCCCGTCCAACATCTGGTCCAGGGTGGCCAGCTGACGCACCAGCTGCGGCAGCCACATCTCACCGGTGCGCACGGCCAGCAGCATGTTGATCTGTTCGAGCATGGGGGCCATGCCCCCGGCGAAGGCCACGTTGTCGATACCCAGGTCGTACCCCGACGGCAGCAACACGTTGTCGAAACCGAGCCTGTCGGCGGCCAACACGATGTCGCGACAGTGCTCGAACGAGCTCTGCAGCTTGGGATCGGGTACAGCCTTCAATGTCTCCAACTGGACCAACATCTTCACGTCGCAGCTCTTCTTTGTGGCAGTTGCCCTGGTGGCGGCCGGTTTCATCGTGGGCATGGTCTCGGGCAAGAAACGCCACGGCATCAACACCTTCGAACGAACAGGGTCGTCGCTAGCCAGCATTTCGGTAGGAATCTTCTTGTTCCTGTTCGCGGCCTTCTCGGTGCTGCGAGGAACCTTCTTCAACAACCTGTGGTGGGTTCTCACAGTCACCACCATGTCGACGGTGCTCGGCCTGACAATTGCGGTGCTGGCTGAACGGTCCGGACGCCTCGAATCGCTGGCCAAGTCGTTGATCTTCATGCCGATGGCGGTTTCGTTTGTTGGTGCCTCGATCGTGTGGCGCCTCCAGTACCAGCCCCGCGACGTGTCGCGAAGCCAGACCGGCCTCCTCAATGCCGGGTGGGTCGAACTCGGCCGGTTGAGCCACTCAGGGTGGCCCAGAGTGCTGGTGTTGCTGGCGCTTGCGGGCATCTTCGCTCTGCTGGTCCGAAAGGCAATGCCACGGGTACAAGCGGGTGAAACGTTTGGTGCCTATGTCGCAGCCGGCATCGTGGTCGCCTATCTGTTCGTCGAATTGCTGCGGCGCAGCCTCGGCGGCTTCCGCTTCAACACCAACGGTGACCTGGTGCCCGACACGGTGCTGTTCATCCAGAACCAGCCGTTCAACAACGTGTTCCTCATGATCATCTTGATCTGGATCCAGACCGGCTTCGCGATGGTCATCTTGTCCGCAGCCATCAAGGCTGTGCCCGAGGAGTTCATCGAGGCTGCCAAGGTCGACGGCGCCACCGAGAGCCAGATCTTCTTCAGAATCGTTCTGCCTCAGATCCTGCCGACCATCGGCGTCATCGTCACGACCCTCATCGTGTTGGTCACCAAGGTGTTCGACATCGTGAAGGTCACCACCAACGGCAACTTCGGCACCAACGTGCTGGCCAACGACATGTACACCGAATCGTTCAGCTTCTTCAACCAGGGTCTGGGCGCCGCTATTGCGGTGTTCATCCTCATCTCGGTACTGCCCGTGATGATCATGAACATACGACGTATGCAGCAGGAAAGGAGCCTTCGATGACGGCGCTAGGTGTTGACATGGGTGCCGACACCCTCGGCAGGCGGATCTACCGCAAGCTCACCTCGGTGCCGTCGTGGGCGCTGTGGATCATCGTGGTCATCTGGACGCTGCCCAGCCTCAGCTTGCTGATCAACTCGTTCCGGGGCCGTCAAGACCAGATCAACGACGGCGTTTGGACGATCTTCGCCAACCCCGGTCAGTTCACCACCGAGAACTACGACATCGTCTTGAACCGCAGCGGATCCGGTGGACTGTTCGATTCGCTGATCAGCTCGTTCGCCATCGCAATTCCGGCCACGATCATCCCGATCTCGTTCGCGGCATTCGCCGCATATGCGTTCGCTTGGATCGAGTTCAAGGGGCGCGAGTGGCTGTTCATCGGCACAATCTCGTTGCTGGCCATACCCCTGCAGGTAGCGCTGATCCCGCTGCTGCGTACCTATGTCAACGGTGCGCACCAGAACCTGTTCGGCCGCACCCTCACGCTGATCCCCGACCTCGACCTCAACACGCAGGGCTCGATAGCGGTTTGGCTGACGCATACGGGGTTCGCCATGCCGTTCGCGATCTTCTTGTTACACAACTACATGACCGAGCTACCGGCCGAGATCTTCGAGTCGGCGCGCCTAGACGGCGCCAGCCATTTCACGATCTTCTGGCGGCTGGTGTTGCCGTTGTCTGTGCCGGCCCTGGCGGCGTTCGCGATCTTCCAGTTCCTGTGGACCTGGAACGACTTCCTGATCGCCATCACCATGCTCAGCGGTGGCGATCCTCAGAACCTCCCCACTACGGTGCGCATCGCCAACCTGGCCGGCGACTTCGGACTGAACGAGCATCTGCTGCCGGCGGGTGCGTTCGTGCAGGCCTTCGTGCCGCTGGTGGTCTTCTTCAGCCTGCAGCGCTACTTCGTCCGCGGCCTGCTGGCCGGCTCGGTCAAGGGCTGACCAAAGTCCCAACCCCCACCCACCCCTTGCGAAGTGTCTGTCCCTGGCGCCCCTATCGGGGCGCCGGGACAGGCCGGCTCCAGCCGCTCGTCACCCGCTGATGAGGGGTTCTGAACCACAGATCGCAAGTGACCCCATCTAGCGCCCCTCCAGGGGCGCTGGGGACAGACACCTCGCCGGAGGGTGGGTGTCAGGTTTCGGCGACGGTGGATGCTCGCACGATCAGCTCTGGGTTCTCGAGGCGGGTTTCGGGCTCGGTCGCAGGGTCGCCGATGGCATCCAGCAACACCCTGGCCGCCCAACGGCCGGCTTCGCGAACGCTCTGGTGAACGGTGGTCAGGCCCAGCGGGCCGGCCAGCTCGTGGCCATCGACACCCACCACGGCCATGTCGTCTGGAGCCACCAGGCCCTTGCGCCACATGGTGCCTAGAAGGCCGAAGGCTATTTCGTCAGAGACACAGAACACGGCCGTCGGCCGGTCGTCGCGGGCCAAGATCTGGGCCGCGGCATCGACACCACCGCTGGTGGTCATCTCGACGGTGTACACATCGTCTTCGCCGAACGCTACCCCGGCCTGGTTGAGCGTCGCCCCGAAGGCGGCCAACCGGGCGGCCTCGACGGGCGAACCGTTGTCGAGACCTCTGATCATGGCCATCCGGGTGTGCCCGAGCTCGAGCAGGTGCGCGGCGGCGAGTCGGCCGGCGGCGACGTTGTCGAGCATGGAATGGCTGCGGCCCTCGATGCGGTCTCCCACGCACACCAGCGGCACGGGCAGACGCTCTAGCTCTCCCCTGCCGGGCGCAGACGGGTACAGGTCGATGGTGATGACACCGTCGACGCGGCGTGCCAGGCTGCGTATCTGCGAGGCGAACTCCTCTGGCCCCGTGCGCCTGCTGATCGAAGACACCAGCAGGTCGTACTGGCCCAGGCGCAGCAGCGACTCGACACCTGTCAGGATCTGGCTGACGTACCAGGTGCCGAAGTATGGGGCGATGACGCCCACGGTCATGGTTCTGCCGGTGGCCAGGCGCGATGCGTTTGGGTTGGCCTCATAAGACAGCTCACGAGCCGCCAGTTCGACCGCTGCGCGCGTCGACGGGGCCACGTTCGCCAGCCCACGAAGGGCCCGGCTGACGGTGGCCGTGGACACACCGGCGTGTCTGGCCACGTCTTCTATTGAGACCGTCTTGTTGGAGTTCATGGTGCTTGGGGGGACCTGCTCGCGTGGGCTCGCTGTGCCAGCATGATACGCGCCCCGCAGAGGCCCGTCGGCCAGCCGGCTGTCGCCTATCTGTCGACCAGAGGTCAGAGACAATTCAGGGCCGCGAGACCAGCACCGTGTCACCGGTGGCGTCGGCTGCCGTGACCGACACGCTGACCCCGCTTACCTCGACGCTCTCGCCCACTCCAAGCAGCACGTCGGCGTCGGGGCCGTCAACACCGTGTACCCCTGCGACCTCGATGGGCCCATAGCCGCTGGCCACAGAGGCATCGACGGTGTACACGAGGGCGCCCGTCCTTGCCAGCGGCGCGTCGACGCCCACTCCCCTGCGGCTCTCGACCACCACCACACGGGTGGCCGAAACGGGCACGACCACTGCATCTGTGCCGCCTTGGGTGGCGACCGGCGACACGAGATGGGGTGTGGCGAGCTCGTCTACGCAATAGACCTGAGCGTCGTCGATCCAGTCGAGCTGCCACCGGTGCCAAGCCAGCATCTCGTTGCCGCCGCTGTCGGGGTCCAGGTTGCCCATCGGGTCGAAGATGCCGACGAAGCGGTGGAGGTCTGGGAATCCGCTGTCGTAGGCGTATGCATCGACCAGACCCAGTGTGTGGCCGAGCTCGTGATAGATGACCTCGGCGCCGTTCTGCGACCAGTCTGTGCCCCGAGCAAATCCGCTCATGATGATGTTGCCGTCGGCTTCCACACCCCACACCGGATGGTTCGGCACGAAGGCCGGGCTGACGTTCATGGACAAAGCAGAAGCCGGAGGCACGACGATGACCCCGTCGATGTCGCTGAAGTCGAACTGAGGATCGGCACGTTCGATGGCCTCGGTCATGTACCCGAACAGTGGGAAGAACAAGTCCTCTGACCGGTTGATTCGGTACTGCCACGACTGCTGGCTCATGCGCAGCCAGTTACCGATCGGCACGAACTGCACGTCGAGTCGGCCAAACGACTGGCCCTCGAGATAGGCCTCGGCTTCGGGGAAGCCAGCGTCGGTGTATCGCTGAGCTGTCGACGTAGTGGCGGCAACGTCGCTGAAGTCGACGAACAGCACCGCTATGCGGGCCGTGCCGGTTGACGGAAGGCGACGCGTCGAGCGCGGCCAGCCAACCTTGACCTCGTCGTTGTAGGGGCTGTTCAAACGGCACGCGTCGATGGTTCTGGTGCAGTCGCCTGCCGGGCCGCCAGTGGGCGCCGAGCCTCCGGGAGCGTTCCCGAACGCCACCGACCGACCCGACTCCAGAACCAGCCGGTAGCCAACAGCGTTGGGGTTGGAGAACAACGCAGCCACCGGGTCACAAACCAACGAGTCGAAGTCACTGAGGGCCGCGGCATTGCCGAACGAGTGCACCGAACCGTCGCTCCGGGCGATCCAGTAGCCGCCGTTGCCGGGCGTGGGTGCCATCGCGACCGCGTCGGCCACCGACAGGCCCAGCCCGGGAAGGCTGCCATGGAATGCGACGTCGCCGAAGCTGAAGATGCCGCCATCGCGGGCAACCATCCGATAGCCCCGGCCGGTTGAGCTGGTGGTGATGCCGGTGACGGGTTGGTCGAGGCGCTGCCCGCCCATCGACCCGTAGAACTGCGCGTCGCCAAAGCTGAATATGCCACCATCGCGCGCCACCAGCCAATATCCAGCGCCCGTGGCCGTCGGGGTCATGGAGAAGACCGGTTCGTCCAGGCGCTGTCCACCCATCGAGCCCAGGAAGGCGGCGTCGCCGTAGGCGAAGATTCCCCCATCTTCGGCCACCAGCCAGTAGCCGCTTCCCGACGGTGTTACGGCGCCACCGACGAGCGGCGCAACCAGCGCCAGTCCGGAGGCGTCTCCGAAGTGGCCTGCATCGCCGTGCGACTCGACCGTGCCGTCGGCGTAGACCAGCCAGAACCCTTGGCCTGTGGGCGTCGAGAAACCGCTGACGATCGTGTGAGGCCAGGCGTTTGCAGCGGCCTCGGCAGGCGCGGGCATTGCGATGGGCACCAGCACGGTTGCCAGGAACACGATCGACACCAGCAACCTTCGCATGGTCATAGTGTGTCGCATATGGGCGGTGAAAGAGCGCGGGTTGCGGCGATCATCGCTGTTGCCTTGTTGGCGGCCATTGGTCTGGCCGCTGCGGCTCCAGCCGAGTGGACCGGCGACTCGCGGCAACTCGAGGTCGACTACCTGGGAGACACCGTGATCTCCACGGCTGTTGGGTCGCAAGAGCTCGACTTCTCGGCGGCATTGGGTGCATCGGCTTCGGGCTCGGTATCGGTCAGCAGCGCCGAGGGGTTTGCGCCCGACGCGACGTTCCAGGTTCTGGTGACGGTGACCGACCCGCGGCACGAAGCGCAGCTGGGCGACGTCGAGGTGCGCCTGGTCGGGCCCGGAGACCAGACCGAGCTGGTGCCCGTGTTGTCCAGCGACGGCGGCACGTTCGACGCATCACGACGCGCGCCGGTGAAGGCCGGGGTGCTTCTGGCGGTTCTGGGGCTTGCGGTGGTGTTGTGGATCACCGAACTGGTTCCGCTGTTCGTCACTTCTCTGGCGATACCGGTAGCCCTTGCTGCCGCACAGGTGGGCCCGGCACGCGACGTGCTTGCGCCGTTCTTCGACCCGATAATCGTGCTGTTCTTCGGCGGGTTCTTGATGGCCGAAGCCATGCGCCGCGTCGGCCTAGACCAGATGGTGGCGGTGACCCTCGTCGACAAGGCGGGCCGCGGGCCTGTTCGGCTGTACCTGGCGATGCTGGGGTTGGCCGCTTTCTTGTCGATGTGGATGTCGAACACCGCGGCGGTGACGGTTCTGATTCCCATCGCCATGGCGGTCAGCGAGCCGCTCGACTCGCCCAGCTATCGCAAGACACTGGTGCTGGGTATCGCCTATGCGGCGACCATCGGCGGTGTCGGCAGCGCAATCGGAACGCCGGCCAACCCGCTGGCTATCACCTTCATCGAGCGGCTGACGGGGCGCCAGATCTCGTTCGTCGAGTGGTTCGCCTTCGGCTTGCCGGTGGTGTTCGTGCTGGTGCCGGTCATGGCGTTGTACCTGTGGAGGGTCGGTCGGGTCAGCGTCGATGCCGGCAAGTTCTCGCGGGCCGCCGACATCGCAGCTTCGCATCGGGTCGAATTCGGCAGGTTTACGACCCAACAGATGCAGGTACTGGGTGTGTTCAGCCTGGTGATGGTGTTGTGGCTGACCCAATCGTTCCATGAGGTGAACACCGGCATCGTCGCCCTGGGCGGTGCAGTCGTGCTGTTTGTTCTGGGTCTGTTGGAGCCTGAAGACGTCGGCAAGATCTCGTGGCCGACGCTGCTGACCTTTGGTGGCGGCCTGACGCTTGGCTCGTTCATGGTCCGCACCGGCACCTCGGACTGGATCGTCACCAGGCTCTCGGGTGTGGCCGACTGGCCTGAGATGTTGGCGGTTGCCCTGGTGGCCATGGTGGCGCTGGGGTTGACCACGGTCGCATCCAACACGGCAACCGCGGCGACTCTGATACCCCTGGCCATTCCCTTGGCCGGACTGATCGGCGCCGAGCCGGTGTTGCTGGTGGTGGTGATCGCCGTGGCATCGTCTATCGACTTTGCGCTGGTGATCGGCACACCACCGACGATGCTGGCCTATGACACAAAGCTGTTCACTGCCCGCGAGATATTGGGCAAGGGTGCACCGCTGGACGCAATCGGCATCGTCGTGCTGTTGGTGGCAGCGGTGCCGATCTGGACCCTGCTAGGCCTGCTCTGACCAGTGCGCAGCAGGCCAGCCTCTTGCAGAAGGTAGTGACGAGTCTTCGACGAGGAGCGGCGCAGAAAGATCTGCGAGGTGAGCGACACCCGAGGTAGCGACGAGTCGTCGACGAGGAGCGGCGCAGATCAGTCTGCGAGGTGAGCGACACCGGAGGTAGTGACGAGTCTTCGACGAGGAGCGGCGCAGATCAGTCTGCGAGGTGAGCGACACCGCACGTGTCGCGAGCCCGCAGCGAGTAACAGTGCCATCGGGGGAGTCGAACCCCTATATCGACGTTTCCATCGATCCGCTTCGCCGTAGCCCCGGCTGGCAACCAACACCCTATCGGTCCGATGACACCTTACCTAGAGTCGATGGACCCATCGTGTAGTGGGTCGGATCTGACACAGAGTTCGTTCGCCTCTGGACAACGAGCCCGGCCGGGCGGATGCTGCGGCTATGGCAGCACTTCAGATTCTCTCCAGTTTCATTCCGCTGCTGATCATCGGCGGAGTCGTTTGGGCCATCGTGTCGTCGAGAAGGTCGAGCCACTCCGAATGGGACCCGGGGGCGTCGGTGGGGCGTCTTCTGGTGTACGCGGTCTTGTTCGTGACGATGGTGGTGGCCTCGGCCGGCCTGTCGGGGGTTGCGGCTCAGTTGTTCACCGACGACGCGGTTGACCGCGAAGGGCTGGCGATGTCGATGGCGATGGCGATCGTGGCACTGCCGGTGTTCGCCTTGGTGCTGAGGTTCGTCCGAACGAGGCTGCGCTCGCGGCGGGAACGCCAGGCACTGTCTTGGTGGCTGTACTTCAACGTCGCCCAGCTGGTTTCGCTGGTGGTTGCTGTGGTCATGGGCGTGACCGCTCTCGAGCGCATGTTCTCGGGCGAGCTCGGCCGGGCGACGGTGGGATCTGTCCTGGCGGCCGGGGTGTGGTTCGCAATGTGGTCGCTGCATTGGTTCGGTCTGCGACGTGCCCACCAGGTGCCTGGCGACTTGCATCGCGCGGCCGCCGCAGTTGTGGGCCTGGTCACCCTTGCCGTGGGCGCGGTCGAGGTCGTCTACCACCTGTTCGATGCCCTCTACACCCAGATATCGGGCGATCCGTTGCTCGAGCGTGGCGGGCCCAGCGGGGCTGCTTCGGCCGCGACGCTGACGGTGGGCCTGGTGGTGTGGGCCTTCTTCTGGTTGCTCGACTATCGCAAGGGGCCGCGTACCACGGTGTGGTACCTGGCGGTGGTGCCCATCGCCAGCCTGGCCAGCTATGTCATGGCTGCTGTGGCCACGGCTCTGGTGGCCAACAGCGTTCTGGTGTGGTTCGTGGGCGATCCCAGCGAGACATCCGCCGTCCGCCACTTCGACCACCTGCCAGCCGAGGGTGCGTTCGCACTGGTCGGCCTGGCGGGTTGGGCCTATCACCGGTGGGTGTTCGGCCAGACCGAGCAGCGCACCGAGCCTGTTCGTGTCTATCAATACCTTCTGGCCGGGGCCGGTTTGGTCACGGGCGTGGTCGGGTCTTCGATTCTGCTGTCGTCGGCGTTGGCGCCTGCTCGCTCCGGCCGTCTCAACACGGCGATCGCCGGCGTGGTCGTTGTGGTTCTGGGTGCCTCGGTGTGGGCTCGCCATTGGGCATCGATACGCCGGGCACTGGGACATGAGCCCGACGCCGAATACGCCTCGACCAGCCGCCACGTCTATGTGTTTGCGCTGTTTGCGGCCTCGTTGGTGACGTGTGTGGTGTCGTTCATCGTGTTGCTGGCCATCGGTCTGACCGACCTGTTCGAGGGACGATTCTCGATGGACACGCTTCACCAGGCGCGGGGTGCCATCGCGGTGGTGGCTTCGGTTGCGATGGTCGCCTGGTACCACGTGCGTCTCTGGCTCGCCGAACACGATCGCTGGACCGTGGCCGAGAAAGTGGCAGCGGTTTCGTTGGCTGGGCGCCGTCACCTGATGCTGGTGGCGCCGGCGGGCACCGACGTCGAGCTGCTGGCCGGCTATGTGCCCGGCGCTACGTGGCATGTACTGGTTCGTACGGATGTGGCCGCAGCGCGACCGCCAGATGTGAGCGCCTTCTGCTCGCAGGTCGGCCATGTTGCGGGCGACGCGGTTGTGGTGGTCGAGGGCGACGGCGGGGTCGACGTGATAGCCGTCGACGACATCGATGCCGCTCTCCCCGTGGTGCAATCGACCTCACGGGTGCCGACGATCACGACTTGGTGGTGTAATTGACCCCTCAACCTAAACGAGGGGTCAGCAATGCAGAAGGTCGCAATCGTCACCGGAGCCAATAGCGGCATAGGCCGCTCGACGGCGATACACCTGGCCTCCAACGGCTGGACCGTCTATGGCACGATGCGCAACCTCGACCGGGGAGCCAAGCTGGCCGCCATGGCCGCTGAGGCCGGAGTGGTCGTCGAACCCCTGGTGTGCGACGTAACCGACACCGCAGGAGTGGAGGCCGCCGTGGCCACCGTTATCGAGCAGCAGGGGCGCCTCGACGCTGTGGTGAACAACGCGGGCATAGCCAACAACGGCACGGTCGAAGAGACCTCCCTGGCCGACTATGAGCGGGTGATGGACGCAAACCTGTACGGCATCGTCCGGATGGTGCAGGCCGCGTTGCCGCACATGCGGGCCCAAGGCGAGGGTTGCATCGTCAACGTGTCGTCGGTCATCGGCCGGTTCGCCTCGCCTGGCCAGGCGGCCTACACCGCATCGAAGTGGGCGGTTGAGGGGCTCAGCGAAGAGCTGGCACACGAGGTCGCAGCCTTCGGGATCAGGGTCGCCATCGTCGACCCGGGCGTGGTGAAGACGGCGATGTTGGCCAAGAACGTCGATGCCCCCAACGAGTCTGGTGCGTACGACCACACCTATCGCCGGATGTTCTCGTTGTACGCCGCCGGGCTGTCCGACCCCGGTAGCCCTCAAGAGGCCGCCGAGGTCATCTTCGAGGCCATCGCCACCGACGAACCCAAGCTGCGCTGGACCTGCGGATGGGGTGGTGAAGAGTTGTCGCGATCGCACTATGACGTGGCGCCTGAGGAGTTCGTGGCGCTGGGCGCACTTGACGATCAGGGCTTCTACGAAGGGTTCAAGCGGCTCTACGGGCTCGACATCGCCTGATCGGCGGCGCAGATGATCACCAGGCCGGTCTGAGGTGTGCCACCGGCTGGTGTGACCTCGACGGTACCTCCGGCCCATTGCACGAGCATCGGCCCCAGTGGCGTGCCGACGATGCCTTTGGCCCGCAGCAGGCCCCGGGTTTGGGCCAGCTCGCCGACGACGTCGTCGATCGTAACGACCTGGTCGCGGTGGCGAACGGTGATGTCAACGGTCGGTGGAACTCCCCCGGTCTGGGCCGCGGACTCATGCGGATTCGCGCGAAGACGCTCCACCGATCGACACCCCCTGTCGAACGCGACCTGGTTCGAGTCGCTGACCAGATCGGTGCGCGAGATGTGGATCACATCGGCCTGGCGAACCTGGGCCGCGGCTAGCCCGCCGTAGACCGCGTCTGACAGCATCCGCTCGATGTCGAACGGATCGACAACCGTGATGATGGTCGGCTCGGCCAGCACCTCACGGTTGCCGTAGGAGGCAACCCGTGCTGGTTCTGCAACACCCGAGGCTTCGATTAGCACCGCATCGGGCGGGTTGGGCGACGTCATCAGGTCGCGCAATGCCAGCGCCAGCGAGCCTCCGATGCTGCAACACACGCAGCCGTTGCTGAGCTCGATGGTGGCGCCATCGTGGGCCACTATCAGCGAGCCGTCGACGTCTACGTCGGCCACGTCGTTGACCAGCACGGCAAGCCGGTTGGCGCCCGCAAGACCAGCAGAAAGCGTCTGGTTGATCAGGGTGGTCTTGCCCGAGCCCAGCCAGCCGGCGACAACCGTCATGGGCACCGGCTCGGGCGCGGCGTCTGCCGTCACCCGCTGACCACCCTGCCCCCTACGACGGTTGCGACAACGTCGATTCCGCCGACGTTGGCGGCCCCGACCTCGAACGGATCGGCTGCCAGCACGGTCATGTCGGCGAACTTGCCCGAGGCGACGCTGCCGATGAGGCTGTCGAGACCCAGTTGGGCCGCGGCTTCGATGGTGACGGCCTCCAGCGCTTCTTGCGTGGTGAGGCATTCGCTGGGGCCAAGTACCAGCCCGCCACGGGTGGTGCGGGTTGCCATGTTGGTCACCGCTTGCAGAGGGTCGATGGGCCCCATCGGAAAGTCCGAGTGCACGGCCACCGACATTCCCGCCCGGCGCGCCGACCCCACTCGGGTGATGGCGCTGGCGCGCTCGAAGCCCAACCAGCGGTCCACGAACGCGTCGCCGAACATCTGAAGGAAGTACCCGTTGGCCTGAATCGACACGCCCAGTGCCGCGGCGCGCCTGACCTGGGCCTGGGTCGAAATGCCGAAGTGGTGCAGCACGGTTCTGTGGTCGAAGCGCGGCCGTTCGCGAGCAGAGCGTCGACGGCATCCAGGCACGAATCGACCCCAGCGTCGCCGTTGGTGTGGATGTTGATCTGGTAGTCGGCGTTCCACCAGGGCCTGGCCATCTTGGTGAGCTGTTCGGGCGTGGAAATCCAGGCTCCCTCGTGACCATCGATGTATCCGGGCGACCCGAGCTGCATGAGCTGTGCGATGAACGAGCCGTCGCTGAAGAACTTGGCCGCGCGCAGGAACTTGACCGCATTGGTCTCGCGCTCGCGGGCATGTTCTTCGAGGCGATCCATCAGGCCCTCACCGAAGGCGCCACGAGCACGTGGGATGTTGGCCATCAGCCACACCCTGACGTCGGGCTCCGACGAGCCGAAGACGTCGTCGATGGTGTCGAGCTCGAGGTCGAAGTCGACGATCCCGTAGCCCGCATCGGCGATGGCGGTCACCCCGCGATCGATGCAGAGCTGGGCAACCTCGCGCACGCCCTGCTGGAAACGGCCCCCGCCCACCAGGTGGGGCACCAGCGTCCGCAGGCCCCAAACCATGCCTGACTCGTAGAGCCGCCCTGTGTCGGTGTCGATGTGAGGGTCCCACTTGGCACCCTCGAACGCGTCGAGCCATTCGAGCGCGCTGGTGTTGCACCTGAGTTCGTGGAACGACCGCTGCCACAAAACCACGGGCCTGCTGTCGTCAAGAGCGTCGAGGTCGGCGCGCGTCACTTCACCATGCCAAAGCGACTGGAAGCCGAACGTGATCAGCGGACCATCGGGGTGTTCGGCGATCAGTGCTGCGAGCCGTTCGAGGTACTGGGCATTGGACTCGGTGGCATCGATGGACCCCGCCGGCAGTGTCCATGGCTCGGGGGTGATCCAGTGCATGGCCAGCAACAGCGAGGCCATCCCTGGATGCACGTGGGGGTCGATCAGCCCCGGCAGCATCACCAGGTCGGCGAAACGTTCGTCGACGACATGCTCGTGGCGATCGAGCCACGGGCGCATCGACTCGAGCGAGCCCACCTCGACCACCCGACCATCGCGGCAGGCAACAGCGGTGGCCTGCGGCATCGAGGGATCCATGGTGTGGATCTGCTTCGCGGTGAAAACGGTGATCATCGGTGCACAACGTAGCTTGGGGGCGTGAGCACCGATTGGCTCGACGAGCTGCAACTGGACCCCGCCGCACCGGCGCCGGCGATGGCCACCAGGGCGCTGGGTGCCAGGGAATGGCTGGTCGCCGACAACAACGCTGAAGCCGAGATGGCACTGAAGCGCAGGCTCAGCGGCGGCGTGCGCCATGCCGTGTTCGGCCAACTGGACGGTGCGGGTTATGAAGCAATCGGACACGATGCCGCCGGCGTGCTCGATCTGGTCTTGGCGCAAACCGGTGTGCCCGAGGCACTGAGGCCGGTACCCGACCGGGCACCTCCGCTGGAGGCTGCCGGGCTATCGACCCAGGAAGACCTGTGCATGCTGGCCAGGCGGCCCGACGGCTGGTACCTGGCGGCAGCGTCGTTGCACTTCCCGTCGCGGTGGCGCCTGGCCGACAAGCTCGGCAAACACATCAGCGCAGTACACCAACCGGTGCCCGGCTACGCCACGAGGCTGGCGAAGCGGGTCGACTCGCTGCTGGACGCCCTCGACGAGCGCCCCGTGTGGCGTCGCAACTGGTTCATCCACGAACTAGACGAGTTGCACCAGCCAACCCCTCCCCCGCCGCTTGTGGTGCCGGCCGAGGCGTGTGGCACTGCCCTGACGGTTCGAAGCGAGCGCCAGACGCTGCGCGGGGTGGGACGGTCGGTGCTGTTCACCATCAAGGTTCAGCGAACGTCGCTGGGCGAGTTCGTTCAATCACCCGACAGGCGCGAGGCGCTGGCGCGCTTCGTGTCGCAGGCTGATGCCACAAGGCTGCGCCGCCACGGCGTCGGGGCCCAACAGGCTGAACAACTGCGAATCTGGCTGTCCGAAGGGTCAGCGCGATGACTGTGTACGCCTGGACGCCTTGTCGGCGTACAACGCCTCGTCGGCAGACTCGGCGAGGCTTGCCAAGTGCTCGACGGTGTCGGCGACCGCCAGCCCCATGCTGACCCTGGGGACGACGACATCGTCGCCCACGTCGACCGGGTTCTCCACACGGTTGCGCAGGCGGGCCACGATGCCTTCGGCGTGAAGCCTGGAGGTGACCCGTGGACACACGACGACGAACTCGTCGCCACCCATGCGGACCCCCACGTCGTCGGCTCGGGTCGCCAGCTTGATGCTTTCGGCCACGTGCACCAGCAGGCGGTCGCCGGCCCCGTGCCCATACGTGTCGTTGACCGCCTTGAAGCGATCCAGATCGCAGTAGACCAGCGCCAGAGGCAGGTCGTCTTCAGAAACGTTCTCCAACACCCGCGCCAGCCCCGAGCGATTGGCCAGGCCGGTCAGGGCGTCGGTGCTGGCCTGGTGCAGCAGCGATCGGGCGTTGCGTTCCTGCAATATCGCCAGCCGGGCGAGGCTGCCGGCGAACTGGCCCGCACCCTCTGGCAGCCCCTGTTCGACAGGGCCAAACGGCAGCCAGGCGACGATTGCACCGATCAGCCCTCCGCCGATGTCGAGGATCGGATAGCTCACCACGTGTACCGCCCCGAACGCGGCGGCAAGAACAGACACTTCAGCAGGCAGTTCGGCCACGGGTGTGATCGAGACCTCGTTGAGCTTCGCCGGTCCCAGCGGTCCCCAACCATCGTTCCATTGCACCAGCGGATGGTCGTCGGCTGCCGACGCAGTACCGACGACGATGTTTCGGCCCACGATGCGCGTGGTGATCGAAGCCGCCACCGCCCCCAGGTGCTCGCCCAGATAGCTGGCGATGGCCCTCAGTGCACCTTCGAAATCGGTGCCGTCGGCCAGTAACTGGACAGCACGGTCCAGATGCGACCGGTCTGGCACCTGGCGCAGCACCACCGCCACGGCGTCGACGGCGGGTTCGCTGAGATGGCTCTCGAAGGTGGCTTCCAGCGGCACCATGCGCCCGCTGCGATGCCTCACTTCCAGCTCCACGCGCCGCTCGTTCGACGCATGTGGTCTGCCGTTGCGAGCCGCTCGGGTGGCCTCGAGGACGGTGGCCTCAACCGATGAAACGTCATCGGGAGACACAACGTCGAGCAGGCTGCATGCCTTGTGCTGTTCGGTCACTCCCATGAAGCGCCGAGCCGAGTCGCTGGCCCAGATGATGCCGAAGTCGCTGTCGATCAGCAGATACAGCGAGGCGTTCGACCGCCGCATCGCCTCGACCGCTCGCACCTCTTCGCCACATCGAGTCACCACGGCTCTCCAGTCGGACACGGCCGCTCGGGAGTGAGCGAATCGTCAAGAACGAACCAACCCCCATCGTTGAGCACGTGTGGTGGCGTCGTTTCGCGGCCCGAACTCGACAGCGCGCGTATCCTATCTGCGATGTCTCTCCACCCCGACGCCCGATTCGACCCGGCAGCCCAACAAGCCTGGGAACGCAGCGACGAGACCGAGGCAGCTGGTCGTCTACCGGCCGACCTGGTGGCCCAGATGGCTCAGGCGGGGGCGTTCAAACTGACCGTGCCCACCTGCTACGGCGGTTCACAAGCCCCGATGCAGTATGTGCTGGACACGATCGAGCGCTTCGCTTACCACGACGGGTCAGCAGGCTGGGCGGTCATGATCGCCAACACCACGGCAACTCTCAGTGCATGGATGGATCCGCATTGGGCCCAGGTGGTGTTTGGCCCCGACGGCGCCATCGCCGGCGGCCACGCCCAACCGAATGGGTTGGGTCGTCTGGTCGACGGCGGGTTGCGAGTCACGGGCAAGTGGGAGTGGGGCTCTGGAAGTTCGCACGTCACATCGATGGGCGGCGGCGTCCGGGTGGTCGACGCCAACGGTGAGCCTGCTGCTCACGCGTCGGGGGCCAGGGCGATGCTTGCGTTCTTCGACCCCGACGATGTCGAGTTGCTCGACACGTGGCACGTAGCCGGAATGAAGGGCACTGCCTCCACCGACTATCGGGTGACCGAGGCGTTCGTGCCCGACGGTCGCTGGGCCGATGTCGGCCCGCTCAGCGGCGGTCGGCCCACGGTCGACTCGGCCCTGTACCGGTTCCCGTTCTATGGGAACTTCGCAGTTTCGGTCTCGTACGTGCTGTTGGGTCTGGCCCATCGGGCCGTCGACGAGCTGGAACAACTGGGCGACAAGCGCCCGGCCGGGTCACGATCCGATCTCGCCCATCGGTCGTCGGCGCGTGCGGCGCTGGCGACGGCAGACGCCGCCGTGCGTTCGGCACGCGCCTTTGCCGAGGATGCTGTGGGTTCGGCATGGAGCTCGGCACAAGACGGCATCGCCGACATCGAGCAGCGTCGGCTGCTTCGCCTGGCCGCGTGCAACACCGCCGAACGAGCACTGTTTGCGGTGAACACATGCTTCGGCGCCGCAGGTGGCAGCGCCGTGTACAACAGGTGCCCGCTCAGCCGTATTCAGCGCGACGTGCTGGTGGGGGCCCAACACGCCATGGTGGCACCCGCTCAGCTCGACCGCATCGGCGGTGTTGCATTCGGTGCCGAGGTCGACACCCGGGTGTTCTGATACCAGGCTGATTGGATGGTGCGGCTACCCTCGCCCACAGCCTGGCCATGCCAACGTCTCTGATCACAGGAGTTACCCATGACGATGTCGGTCTCTGAAGCCGTCGACAAGCGGGCGTCCATCCGGGCGTTCCTGCCCACCCCAGTGGCAGACGAGACAATCCGCGATCTGCTGCACAAGGCGTCGCGCGCCCCGTCGGGTGGCAATGTGCAGCCTTGGCGCATCTACGTGGTGAACGGCCAGTCGATGAGCCGGTTCCGCGAGTTCATGGCGGGCCGGCCACTAGATCAGGCCGAATACGACATCTATCCCCCCGGGCTCATCGACCCGTACCGCACCGCCCGTTTCGAATTGGGCGAGGCCATGTACGCGCTGCTGGGCATCCCCCGCGAAGACAAGGCGGCGCGCCTGGCACGCATGGCCCAGAACTACGACTTCTTCGGCGCACCGGCGGCGCTGTTTTGTTACCTCGACCGCACCATGGGGCCTCCCCAGTGGAGCGACCTCGGCATGTTCCTGCAGACGTTCATGCTGTTGGCTGTCGAGGCGGGCCTGGACACCTGCCCGCAGGAGGCGTGGGCCAATCACCACACCGGCGTCACCGAATTCGTCGGAGCGCCCGAGAACGAGATGTTGTTTTGCGGAATGGCCATCGGTCATCGCGACGACGACGCCCCCGTCAACGCGCTGCGATCGGACCGCTTCTCGGTCGACGAGTTTGCCAGGTGGGTGTGACGAAACGCCCATTGGTGGTGCGCATCCGGCGTGCCGATGATGCCGAGGTTGTGCGCTGTCTGGGCGCGTACTACGCCGAACTCGACCAGCGCTTCGACACCGGTTTCGACGCCGAACTTACGCCCCAGGCCGAAATAGACGACACCACGCCGCCCGTCGGGGTTTTCTACACGCTGCAGTGGGCCGACGACGGCGACGATGCGCCAGCGCTGGGCATCGGAGCACTTCGCCCAGAACAGCCGGGCGTGGCCGAGATCAAGCGGATGTGGGTGGCGCCCGAGGCGCGCGGCCTCGGCGGGGGCCGGCTGCTGCTCGACGAGCTCGAGGCTGCCGCCAGGCGGTTCGGCTACACCGAGGTGTGGCTCGACTCGAACAGCTCGCTGACCGAGGCCATTGCCATGTACCGCTCGGCCGGATTCGTCGACGTGCCCCGATACAACACCCACCCCTTCGCCCAGGTGTGGTTGGGCAAGAAGCTCTGAGGCCGCCGGTCTGCAGGTATCGAGCGCTCAGGCGTCTTCGATGACCATCAATAGAGCGCCATTGTCGACCTGATCACCCGCGGCCACCCGCACCTCGGCTGCGACTCCGTCGTATGGCGCGCGCAGATGGTGTTCCATCTTCATCGCCTCCAGCACTACCAACACCTCACCGGCGGTGACGGGTTCGCCCTGAGCGACACGCACCTCGACCACTCGACCCGGCATCGGTGCGGTGAGGGCGCCGGCAGGCATCTCGACTTCGGGCGGAGCGAACAGCGGCACCACTGCAAGCGTGACCGTGCCGTGGGACGTGGTCAGGTGAAGCGAGTCGGCGCTGCGCGTCACCCTGACGATCTCGCGTACACCGTCCACCGCCACGTCGATCGACGTCGCATTGCTGCTGAACACCGTTGCGCTTGCGGTCAGCTCGCCGGCGCGTACATGAAAATCGCCGTTGCGGCGGCGTTGGTACGAAACATCCAGGCGGCGCTCGGAACCGTCGGCAACGTCGAACACCAGACTGGGCGCCGGAAGGCGGCCCGTGCGGAACCCAGAAGGCATGAATCGCAGCACGGGCGCCGACTCGCGGTTGGATGCCTGCAACCACAGGGCTGCCTGCACCCCAACGCGCTGCAGCGTCGCATCGTCGAGCTGGCGACGAAGGCTCGGGCCCACACGATCGATGAAGTCGGTGGTGGTGTCGGCTGCCCCGAACTCTGGCGTGCGTAACGTCGCCACCAACAGGTCGCGGTTGGTCACGACGCCGCCGATGTGGGCCCGCTCGAGCGCCGATGCCAAACACGACACGGCTTCTTGCCTGGTCGGGCCACCGGCGATGACCTTCGCGATCATCGGATCGAAGTCGGTGCCCACAACGCTGCCTGGGCCGACGCCGGTGTCGATGCGCACAGCGGGCGACTGGGCGAACTCGAACGCCTCGATGGTGCCCGTGGCGGGCAGAAAGCCGTTGGCGGGGTCTTCGGCATACAGGCGGGCCTCTATGGCATGCCCGCACAGGTCGATCTCGTCCTGGGTCCACTCGAGCCGCTGGCCCTGGGCCACCCGCAACTGGGTGCGAACCAGGTCGATGCCGGTGACCACCTCGGTAACGGGATGCTCGACCTGCAGGCGCGTGTTCACCTCGAGAAAGAAGAACTCACCTGTTTCGTCGTCGACCAGAAACTCGACCGTTCCGGTAGACGTGTAGCCGATGGCGCGGGCGAGGGCTACCGCGGCCTCACCCATCTGGGAACGCATGGCCTCGTCGACATAGGGCGAGGGAGCCTCCTCGATGATCTTTTGGTGGCGGCGCTGTATCGAACACTCGCGCTCGCCCAGGTGCACGACGTTGCCGTGCTGGTCGCCGACGATCTGAACCTCGATATGGCGGGCCCTGGGCACGTAACGCTCGGCGAACACCCGATCGTCGCCGAAGCCCGTCGCCGCCTCCCTGCGGGCCGCGGCGACGGCCTCGGTCAGATCATCTGGGCCTTCGACTATGCGCATGCCCTTTCCGCCGCCTCCGGCTGCGGCCTTGATCAGCAGCGGGAAACCGACCGACTCGAACACATCGGGGTCGTCGCTGGAGCCCAGCACCGGCACTCCCGCGTCGACGGCCCATTTCTTGGCCTCGATCTTGTCTCCCATGGCCACGATGGCCGCGGGCGGCGGGCCCACCCACACCAGACCGGCGTCGGCGACGGCCTGGGCGAAGGTCGGGTTCTCGGACAGGTAGCCGTAGCCGGGGTGAACCGCGCCTGCTCGTGTCGCACGCGCAGCCGCCAAGATTGCGTCGGCATCGAGATACGAAGGCACCTCGACAGCCATGTCTGCATCGGCCACGTGCAGTGCATCGGCGTCGGCGGCCACATAGACGGCAACGGTGCGCATGCCCATCGAATGAGCGGTTCTGAAAACCCTTCGTGCGATCTCGCCACGGTTGGCGACCAGAAGGCACCCGATCGAATTCGCCACAGCAGTCACAGCCGGAACACTCCGTAGTTCTGGGTTCCCTCGACGGGACCATTGGCCACCACCGACAGACACATTCCGAGCACGTCGCGTGTGTCGCGCGGATCGATGATGCCGTCGTCTGAGATCGCACCACTGGCCACCAAAGCCAGCGAGCCGGCCTCTTGGGCCTGCTCGACGGCAGCCACGATCTTGGCGTCTTCTTCTTCGTCGAACTCGATGCCCTTGCGGGCCGCTTGCCCCCGCCGCACGATCGACATCACGCCGGCGATCTGCGAGGGTCCCATCACGGCGATCTTCGCGGTGGGCCACAGGAACGTGAACCTGTTGCCGAACGCTCGCCCCGACATGCCGTAGGTTCCCGCGCCGTACGACGAGCCCACAATGACGGTCAGGTGCGGCACCTTCGAGTTCGACACCGCGTTCAGCATCTGCGAACCCTTCTTCACGATGCCGTTGGCCTCGAAGTCGCGCCCGACCATGAAACCGGTGATGTTCTGCAGGAACAGCAGCGGCACATCGATCTGGTTGCACAGCTGTATGAAGTGGGCTGCCTTTTCGGCCGCCTCTGGCATCAGAACCCCGTTGTTGCCCAGGATGCCGATGGGATAGCCGTGGATGCTGGCCCAGCCGCACACCAGGGTCGAGCCATAGCGGGCCTTGAACTCCTCGAACCGCGAACCGTCGACTATGCGTCCGATGACGTCGCGGATGTCGAAGGGCCGCTTGAGGTCGCGGCTCACCAGCCCGAGCAGCTCGTCAGGGTCCAGCACCGGCGGTTCGGCGGTGAAAGACGGTTCGGGCCCCTGCTTGCGCCAGTTGAGGTGCGACACGGCCTCGCGGCACATACGAATGGCGTCCATCTCGTCCTCGGCGAAGTAGTCGCCCAGACCAGACACCTCGGTGTGCATGTTTGCCCCACCGAGTGTTTCGTCGTCTGACTCTTCGCCCGTGGCCATCTTCACCAAGGGCGGCCCGGCCAGGAACACCTTGGTTTGCTGCTTGATGAAGATGTTGTAGTCGGACAGACCCGGTTGATACGCGCCGCCTGCGGTGGAAGAACCGAAGGTGACGCACACCGTCGGAATGCCGGCGCCCGAAAGCCCGATGAGGTCGTAGAAGACGTTGCCGCTCTCGGCGAAGTGGGTCGTCTGAACCTTGCGCCTGTTGCTGTCGCCGGTCTCGACGCGCAGGTCGGCACCTGCAGACTCGACGAAGCTGACATAGGGCATTTGGTTGTCGCGGGCGATCTCCATGGCGCGGGTCCACTTCTTGCCCGCGTACGGCGTCAGGGCCCCACCCAGCACCGACGGGTCGTTGGCCAGGATCACACATTCGGTCCCTGCGATGACACCAATCCCTATGACCATGCCGCCCCCGATGGTGTAGTCGGAGTCGTATCCCGCCAGCGGGCTGATCTCGAGGAACGGCGTGTCGGGGTCGATCACGTGGGCAATGCGTTCGCGCACGGGCATCTTGCCCCTCGACCGCATGCGCTCGATCGACGCGGGCCCTCCCCCGGCCTCGGCCTCATCGAGCAACTCGTCGATGACGGCGAGCTGCTCGAGCATGTCAGACCGGTTCTTTGCGAAATCGGGATCGTTCGGATTCACCGACGAACCCAACGGAGGAGCCAGGGACGTTCTCAGCACCCGCACATGGTGACACCCCAACCACAGCACGGGCCAAACCGACCTGCAACAATTGGCGCGTGACCGAATCGTTGGGCGTGCAGGATCTGGGCGGCAGTCGCCTGCGCGGCGCGGTGCCGTACGCGCCCCACGAGCCTGCGTTCCACTCCGACTGGGAGCGCAGGGTGTTCGGAACGTTGATGCCGGTGTTGCGCGCCATCGGCAGTACCCCCGGCGAGTTCCGCCACACGATCGAGCGGCTCGACCCCGCCGACTATTTCGACAACGGATATTTCGGGCGCTGGCTGGCAGCCCTCGAGCTGTTGGCCGTCGAACGTGGCCTGGTCGACTCGACTGATCTGGGGTCGACAGCGGTGGCTCGGGCCGCCCCCAGCGTGGCCCCGGCATCACAAGAGCTTCCTGAGCCCGCGGCCGGCCAGACCATCGAGGGTCGGCCGGCCAGGCGCGTCACCGACGTGCCCCCACGGTTCGCCACGGGCCAGGCCGTTCGGATCGTTGCGCCCCAGCACCAAGGACACACCAGACGTGCCGCCTACACGTTCGGACGAACGGGCCACATAGTCGAGATCCACCCCTGCGAGGTGTTGCCCGATGCCAGCGCCCATCGACTCGCCGAACGAGCGGTGTGGGTTTACACGGTCTCATTCGACGCCGCCGAGTTGTGGGGCGACGAAGCCGAGCCCGGGGTGACGGTGATGATCGATGCATACGAGCCCTATCTGACGCCCATCGACGAGGAGACGCCGTGACCGGCAGCCACGATCAGAGTCACGATCACGCCGGCGCCGACTCGCCCGCGACACGCATCGAGGCGCTGGAGGACCTGTTGGCCGAGGCCGGTCTGTTGGACCGCAGTCGGGTCGACGCGGCCATAGAACGATACGAGAACGACATCGGCCCGATGATCGGCGCCCGCCTGGTGGCCGAAGCCTGGACAGACCCCGCGTTCGAGCAGAGGCTGCTGCACGACGCCGACGGCGTCATCGCCGAGCGGGGCTTGTACGGGGCCGAGGTCGAACACCTCGAGGTCAAGGCCAATCGCCCCGGAGTTCACAACCTGGTGGTGTGCACCCTGTGCTCGTGTTACCCGTGGGCCGTGCTGGGGCTGCCACCCAACTGGTACAAGAGCCCCGAGTACCGCAGTCGTGCTGTCAAAGACCCCAGGGCGATGCTGGCAGAGATGGGATTGCAGGTCGACCCTTCGGTCGAGCTGAGGGTGTGGGACAGCAGCAGCGAAACCCGCTACATGGTGCTTCCAGAACGCCCTGATGGCACCGAGTTGATGTCTGTAGATCAGCTGGCGGCGCTGGTCAACCGAGACTCGATGATCGGGGTTGCGCTGGCGGACACGCCGTGAGCGACTTCGACTCGTGGACCGGCGACGGCGCGCCGCCAAGATCCAACGGCGAGTTGGTGTTCGACGCCCCTTGGCAAAGCCGCGCATTCGGCGTCGCAGCGGCCCTGGTCGAAGCCGGCCGGTTCAACTGGAGTGACTTCAGGTCAGAGCTGATCGTCCAAATCGCTGCCAGCGAGGCCGCAGGCGAGGAGTTCGAATACTACGGCTGTTGGTATGGGGCTCTGGAGGCCTTGGTGCATCGGCACGGTCTGGCCGACGCCCATGCGGTCGAAGGCCGGGCGCGTCAGTACGCTCAGCGATCGCCGGGACACGACCACTGAGCGTACTGCGAGGTCAAGGGGTCAGATAGCCCCGCCGCCCTCTTCACCTGAGCTGATGCGGATGACGTTCTCGAGGGGCAGCACGAAGATCTTGCCGTCGCCGATCTTGCCGCCATCGGCGGTCTTGGCGCCACGAACGATCGCGTCGATCGTGGGCTGGACGAAGTCTTCGTTGACCGCGATCTCGAGGCGCTTCTTGGGCAGTAGGTCGATCTCGTGGTGCTGACCACGATAGATCTCGGTGTGGCCCTTTTGCTGGCCGACACCGGATGCGTCCGAAACGGTGAGGCGGAACACCTCGACCGTGCTCAGTTCCTGCTTCACAGCATCGAGGCGCCAAGGCTGGATCACGGCGATGATGTACTTCATTGGGGTCTCCTGTAGGCCAGTCGCACTCTTTGTACCACCGACGACCCAACCCCAAACCGTGATCCGTGCCAGTTACGCGTCAGAATGTGCCGCTTCGCAGAAGATCTCCGACCTTTACGCGGCCTGGTTCGTCGACGATGCAGCCCAAGCCCATCAGCGACTGGCGTTGCGAGTTGATGGTGCGCAAGATCGACAGATCTCGTTCGGCTGCAGCGTGGCCGTCCGACGCCGGCAGGGGTCGCGTCACCATGACACAGCGGTCTATCCCCTTGGACACGGTCAGCTTGGTGCTCCCCAGTCGAACCGACGAACCCACTAGCTGCGACGGCTCGTCGCCGTCGATGATGACGTTGCCCCGGAAGCGGCGTCGGTCCCAGGCGCCCAGGGCGTCGGAGGCCAAGATCGACACGGCCGTGCGCCCCGAGTCGTGGAACGAATGTGTTGGGCCCTCCCAGCTGACCCAACGGCTGTTTGCCTCGTCCTCGAAGTCGGTGGCGATCTCGTAGCGCTGACCCCCGTCGACGGCGGAGCGCTCGACCAGCTCGACATCGCGCTCCAACCAACGCGACAGACCTTCGCCATCGCCGGTCTGGGTGCCGTCTGGCAACGTCACCACCAGTTCGCCCATCGGGTTCACCTGCGCCGAAGCGAACAGCAGGCGGGGCTCGCGCCGGGCGGTCAGCATCGTGGCCGTGGCAAGGTCGACCACACCCCACTGCCTGTCGCCCACGATTCCGGCCGGACCGATTTCGGCGGCCTCCAGCCGCTGACCACCCATCGACTTGACCGGATAGCGCCACAGCTCCAACACCCTCACGACAAGCCTCCGGTGCCCGCCTGCTCGGGGGCGTCTGCGGCCAGGTCGGCTTGGTAGCTGGCTTCGAGGGTGTCGTCGATGTCGGCGGGCGACATGTCCAGCGAGCTCATGTGTGAGGCCAGCAGCTCACCAGCGGTTGGTGCCCCTCCGCTCCACGAGTCGGGCTGCCACAGGCGCGCCCTGCGCAGCGCCTTGGCACAGTGCAACATGACCTCGTCGACGTGTACGCCGATGGCGCTGGTGGGCCTGCGGACCTCGTCGGTGAACATGTCGAGGATCTGCGGGTCGGTGGTGGGGTAACCCTGGCCGTTGATACGAAGTGACTCGCCGTTGGTGGGCACCAGGAACAGCAGCCCGATCGATGGGTCTGACAGCAGGTTGCGTATCCCGTCTATTCGGTTGTTGCCGTTGTAGTCGGGGATCACCAGACGTTTCTGGTCGAGAACCTTCACGAAGCCGGGTGGCCCGCCCTTTGGAGAAACATCGCCTCGGCTGTGTTGGCGGTTGGTGGTCGACACCACCACGAAAGGGCTGGCGGAGATGAACCGCTGCGACTGTTCGTCGATGTGGTCGCAGGCCTTGCCGGCAGCGATCGTGCTGGGCTTTCGGTACAGCGCGGCCAGCTGTTCTTCGCTCGTGATCGTGTGATCGAACGGGCTCGGCATGGTTACCCCCAATTGTTACGGCCCGGCCAGTGTATGAACCGCTACCGTTTCGGTGTTCGCGACTTCCCCGAGCCGGTAGGACCCATGCCTCCCCAGACACCCAACTCAGAGTCCGATTTCGTGCGAGACAAGGTCGTCGCCGATATCGAGCAGGGCACGTTCGCGGGTCGGGTACAAACCCGCTTCCCTCCCGAACCCAATGGCTTCCTGCACATCGGGCACGCCAAGGCGATCGTGCTCGACTTCGCCATCGCCGACGAGTTCGGCGGGGTGTGCAACCTTCGCTTCGACGACACAAACCCGCTGACCGAAGACCACACCTATGCCGAGAGCATCGTCGCCGATGTTCGTTGGCTGGGTTTCGAGCCGGCTCAGGTGTTCTATGCCAGCGACTATTTCGAGAAGATCTACGGGTGGGCCGAGCATCTCATAGGCAAGGGGCTGGCCTACGTCGACGATCAGGATGGCGAGACCATCTCCGAGCAGAGGGGCGGCTTCGGCAAGCCGGGCATCGAAAGCCCCTATCGCAACCGCAGTGTCGAAGAGAACCTCGATCTGTTCAGGCGGATGCGTGCCGGCGAGTTCGCCGACGGCACCAGGGTGCTGCGCGCCAAGATCGACATGCAGGCCGAGAACATGCAACTGCGCGACCCGGTCATGTACCGCATTCGCCACGAGCATCACTACCGGCAGGGCGACAAGTGGTCGATCTACCCCACCTACGACTGGGCCCACGGCCAGGGCGATGCCATAGAGGGCGTCACCCACAGCCTCTGCACGCTCGAGTTCTCCGACCATCGGGCGCTGTACGACTGGTTCTTGCAGCATCTTCCACTCGAGGGTGACAAGCCCGAGCAAACCGAGTTCGCTCGCCTAGAGCTGACCCACACCGTCACGTCCAAACGCAAGCTCAAGCAGCTCGTCGACGAGGGCGTGGTCGACGGCTGGGACGATCCACGGCTGCCCACACTGCGCGCGCTTCGCCGCCGGGGTTATCCACCCGAGGCCATTCGTGAGTTCTGCTCGTACATCGGCGTGGCCAGAACCAACAGCCGCCACGCCGTCGAACTGCTGGAATCGTTCGTACGCACGCGCCTCAATCAGGTCGCCCAAAGACGAATGGCCGTGTTGCGCCCCCTGAAGCTGGTCATCACCAACTGGCCCACCGACGCCAACGGCGAGCCGGTGGTCGAGTACCGCGAGGCGGTCAACAACCCCGAAGACGACTCAGACGGGGTGCGCCAGGTTCCGTTCTCGGGCACGCTGTACATCGAGGCCGACGATTTCATGGTCGACGCCCCGCCCAAGTACTACCGCCTCACACCCGGTCGCGAGGTCAGGCTGCGGGCCGGCTATTTCGTCACCTGCACCGGCTTCGAAACCGACGACGAGGGCAACGTCACCGAGGTGCACTGCACCTACGACCCCACCACCGCTGGCGGCAACGCTCCGGACGGACGCAAGGTCAAGGCCACCATCCACTGGGTGTCGGCAGATCACGCCGTCGACGCCCAGGTGGCTCTGTATGACCGGCTGTTCAGCGCAGAGGTTCCGGGCGCCGAAACGGGAGACCCGCTCGACGACCTCAACCCAGACTCGGTCGAGCTACTGGTGGGCTGCAAGCTCGAGCCGGCGCTGGGTCAAGCCGAGCCGGGACAGGTGGTGCAGTTCGAACGGCTCGGCTATTTCGCCCACGATCCGCGCACTCAGATGCTGTTCCACCGCACCGTGGGGCTGCGCGACGAGTGGGCCAACATCCAAAAGCGCCAAGGCGCCTAGGCGTCAGACGCCTCGTGGCGCAATCGAGTGCCAACGCAATGCACCGGCATCGGCGCCGCCCATCATTGCGCCCTCGGGTGTGGTCACCGTTCCCAGCCCGGTTACCGCTGAGTCGGCTGCGAAGGTCACGACCGGATGCGACACGGGGATGGTCACGGCGTTGTCCGACAGCGATCTGGCCACCGAGGTCAGCAGGTCGGTGAGGTCGGCTCCCGAGGCGCTGCGGGCGTCCAGCAGCTGCTGCGCTATGGCCTGGTCGTAGAAGTCGGCTACGTTCGCCGGCGAGGCGGCCGGGGCCCCTGTGAAGGCCTGCAGGTCCAGAACGTCTTCGTCGAGGGTTCCCGCCCACCAGCAGGCCACACCGAAGCTGCCGTCCAGCCCGGCCGACGCTGCCACCACAGCCTCCTCGACGTCGGAGGCCTCCGCTCGCCTGACCGACACCGAAACGGCAGGCGAGTCTGTCCAGGCCGCTATCACCGAACTCAGCTGATCTCCCAGCGGATGGTCTGTGGCGCACAGCACCTCCACCGCTATCGGCTCGCCCGGCTGTCTTGCATCGCTGCGGTTGGGATCTTCGACGTACTGGTCGATCAGCCCCAGCCCGACGCCAACGTCACGTTGGGCCGCGGCCGCCAGCTCGGCCGAGAACGACGCGGCCCCGGGTTCGAACCACTGGGTTGCGGGCGTTCCACCCAAGGCCTCGGCAGCGGCCTGCCGATCGGCTGCCATCGCCAGCCCCGACCGCACCCTCAGATCGTCGAACGGAGCCTGGTTGGTGTCGAACACCAGCACGCTCGACCTGGAGCCAACCGCCGTGTGCACCGTGAGGCCACTCTGGTCGTCGACCCTCAGATCGTCACCCGCGATCAGATCGAACCTGCCACCGGCCAGGCCTGCCAACCTCAGCGAAGGCGACGGCTCGACCTCGAACCGCAGTTCGTCGTACGTCGACGCGGGCGCGCTCGATTCGTTGTCGTGCCAGTACTGGTCGAACCGCACCATCGCCACATCACCATCAGGGTCGGACGCGATCACCACATATGGACCGGTGCCAACAGGGGCGCTCGCAAACCGCTGGGGCTCGACGGTTGCGGCGGGTTCGAACACCATGCCCAATGCCGGTGCGGCCAGCAGGGCCGGGAACGTCGACAGGGGTTCGGAGAGCTCGTACACAACGGTCAGCTCATCGACGGCTCGCACTGAGAGCAAACCTGCGGCACGCGCCAAGTCGGCGGCCGCACCCCCGGTCTGCTGCACCGTCCACATCTGCTCGATGATGCTCGACTCGAGGGGCGTGCCGTCGTGCATGACCACACCGGGGCGCAACGTGACCGTCCAGGTGGTGAAGTCTTCGTTGGGGATGGCCGATGTGGCCAGCCAGCCCACGGGCCGGCCCGCGACGTCCATCTCGAACAGCCGGTCGAATACGGCGTCGAGCACAGGGTCACAGCCCGGCGAGCAATCGTCTTGCCACGGCGCCATCGAAGCAGGCCCCACGCCGACGCCTATCGAGAGCACCGTCGAGCGGGGTGACCCTGGCGCGCCGGCGTCGACGGCCGATCCTCTTGCTGCATCACCATCCCCTTCTGCCCGCGATGTAGGCACCGGCTGGCTCGACGTGGTCGTCGACGACGAAGAGTTGGAAGACGGTGAAGACGAGCACCCGGCTATCAGCAGCGTTGCCGCCAGGGCCAGGGTCGGTATTCGACTGCCCAACACAGCACCTCTCGTGTCCTGACCGCCCGCAATGGGCGAGTGTAGAACCATCAGGCGCCGACGATGGGTCGGCCGGTTTGGCTCAGCCCAGGGCGGCCGAGCGGGCGGCGTTGCGTGCGAACAGCCAGTCGCCGACGATGTTCAACGACAGAACGGTGAGCACCATGGTGACCGATGGGTATACCAGCGGCCAGATGTTCTGGCGCATGTCGCCGCGGGCCTCGAAGATCATGGCGCCCCAGGTGGGGTCTGGCGGCTGCACGCTGAGGCCCAGGAAGGCCAGGCTGCCCTCGACCACCATGATGACGGCGGCAGCCACGAATGCGTACGCGACCAGCGCAGGCAACACGTTGGGGATGATCTCCCGGAACAAGATGCGCAACGGTTTGGCCCCGATGGCTCTGGCCGCCATGACGTACTCGCGGTTGGCCGCCGATAGTGCGTTGGCTCGAGCCACACGTGTGTACGGGGCAATCGACAGCAGGCCGATGACCACCGAGATGATCATGAGGCTGCGGGTCTCGAAGATCGAAACCATCACCAGCAGCAGGATCAGCGGTGGGAAGCCGAGGATGACGTCGATTATGGCCATCACCGATGTCTCGGTGAAGCCTCGGACCATGCCCACCAGCGAACCCAGGAAGCCGCCGAAGACGACGCCGAACGCCACAGCGGTCATGGCGACGGTGACCGAAACCCTGGTGCCGTAAACCAGCCGCGAGAAGTTGTCTCGGGCCAGCTTGTCGGTGCCCAGCCAGAATTCGCCGCTGGGGCCCTGGTTGGCGGGCTTACCCTCGAAGATGAAGTGGTTGTAGTTGGGGTCGGTGAGCCCCGGCAGCTTGGTGTTGAAGATCTCTACGATCCAGGCGCCGGCCGCCGCCAACAGGGCGATGGTGAGCCAGATCGAGGCGATCTTGATGGTGAGCGGCATCGACTTGAACAGCCCGACCAGCCCGCCGGGCTCGCTGCCGCCGGTGACCTCTTCGACTATGAGCGGCGTGATGATTTCTGGGTCCTCGTGCACGGTGGTCATGTCAGTGCCTCCTGCCGCGGATGCGTGGGTCGATGGCCAGGTAGATGAAATCGACGAAGGTATTCAGCACGACGTAGACCGAGGCGATGACCACGGTGATGCCCTGCACCACGAAGTAGTCGCGCCGCAAGATCGCGTCGTAGAGCTGGCGGCCCAGGCCACCGATGGCGAACAGTTGCTCGATCACGACCGTGCCGCCCAGCAGGGCGCCGAGGTTGAGGGCGATGACGGTGACGACGCTGAGCGAAGACGGGCGAAGTGCGTGCCGGAACAAGATGAACCGGTCGCTCATGCCCTTGGCCTTGGCCGACAGGATGTAGTTCTCCTGCAGGGTCGAGATCATGTCGGCGCGGATCAGGCGGGCGAACACCGCCATGTTGGCCAGCGACAAGGCCAGGGCAGGGAGCACCACGCCCTTGAGGTTCCCGCTGAGGCTGTCGCTTAGTCGGGTCCAGCCGGTGGCGGGAAGCCATCTGAGTTTCTCGGCGAAGATCAGGATCAGGAACACGCCGATGACGAAGTTGGGTATCGATAGTCCGGTTTGTAGCGCCGCTGACAGCGCTTTGTCTTCAGCCCGCCCCTGTCTGTAGGCGCTGAAAATGCCAACCGGTAGGGCTATCAGGACCGAGAAGAAGACCGAGAAGAGTGCAAGTTGGGCGGTGATGGTCCACCGCTCGTCGATGATTTCGCTGACACGTTTGGGTTGAGTGATGGCCTTGCCCAGGTCTCCCTGAACGGCTCCCCAAAGCCAGCGGCCGTACTGCTCGATAGAGCTGCCGTTGAGGTTGTATTCCTTCTCCTTGGCAGCGACGAGCTCTTCATTGTCGAGTTCCTCGAGGGGAACGATGAGGTTGATGGGGTCGCCCGGCAACAGCTTGAGCATGAAGAAGGTGATCGCCGACACGGCCAACAGGGTGGCGAGCATTCGTGCAAGGCGAACGAGGATGAGCTTCAGCATCTGGTTCCTCAGTTGACGGGCGGATCGATTTGACGATTCGGGGCGAACAACGGGTGGCACCGGGTAGTGCGCCCGCCCTGCGACGGGCGCACTACCCCTGTGACCAGCTAACTAGCTACGGATCAGCCGACGAAGCGGACCCGGTGCCAGCGGCCTTCGCCGCCGGGGAAGCCGGCGCCGAGCTGACCGTCTGGGGTGGTCCAGCCGTTGAGGCCGACCATGTCATCGGTGGTGGCGATGAGGGTTGCCGTGTGGCCCGAGTACCAGACCGGAGCCTGCTCGGCCAGGCGAATCATCACCTGCTCGTAGAGGCCCTTACGAGTCTCGAAGTCGTCGGTCTGGATGGCAGCGACCAGCCAGCCGAACATCTCGGGATCCCAGTAGTTGGAGAACGCCGTCGGCGAGAACGGAACCGTCGCGCCCAGTGCCTCCGAGGCCGCAGCTGCGATCTCGGGAGTGGGTGCTGCGAACTCTGAGTTCAGCGGCAGCGACGGGTCGTCGTCGGAGCTCCAGCGCCAGCAATGGGCCTGGTGGATGCCGACGAAGCCGTTCTCACGGCCAAGGGCGTTGTTGATGTGGGTTGCCTGGTCGAACTGCGTCAAGGTGACATCGACGAGACCCGATGCGCTCCAGACCTGCTCGATCACCTGCATGGCGGCGATAAGCGTTGGGTCTGGCGGGCACGACAGCTCGACAACGAGGTTCGAGCCGGGTGCCAGGCCGTCGGAACGAGCCGGGTCGTCGATGTATTCCTGAAGCAGCGCGGCGCCGCCTGCAGGATCGAACTGGATCCAAGCATCGGCAGCTGCCTGGCTGTACCAGGGGCTATCGGGGCTGAACCACTGCGTCGCCGGCAGCGAGATGCCGGTGCCGCCCAGGGCGTCGATGACGGCATCCTGGTTGTTCATCATCGTCAGACCGACGCGAACCCGAGTGTCGTCGTAGGGCGGAACCAGCGTGTTGAACATGCCGCCACCGGTGTTGTTGCCCTGGAACTCGTACAGAGTCAGGCCATCGGCGGCGTCACGGGCGTCACGGATGGTGCCCTGGCGCAGGGTCTGCATGGCGTTGATAGTGCCCGACAGGATCGACGAAAGGCGGGTGCCCTCGTCTGGGATCGGGCGGAAACGCATCTCGTCGAGGTACGGCAATTGGTTGCCGTCGTCGTCGCTGAGCCAGTAGTCGGCGTTGCGCACACCCACGGTCTCGTTGTCGACGTCGCGGCTGGCGATCACGAACGGGCCGGTGCCGACAGGTGCGTCGGCGAAGCCATCGGGATCAGCAGCAGCAGCAGCAGGCTCGAACACCATACCCAGGGGGGCACGGGTCAAGAATGCCAGGAACGCCGAGTTCGGGCTGTTGAGGGTGTAGGTGACCTCGTAGTCGCCCGTGGCCTCGACGCCCGCGAGACCCGAAGCTGCGATGGCACCCGCCGAGGCCGCACCGGCCTGCTGGATGGTGAACATGTCAGCGACGGTCTGCGCGTTGAAGTCGACACCATTGTGGAACTTCACGCCCTCACGAAGGGTGACCACCCACTGGGTGAAGTCTTCGTTGGGGGTCGCACCGGTGGCGAGCCACGGTGACGGCTGGAAGTCGCTGTTGATCTCGAACAACTTGTCGAAGAACGCGATGAACATGTTGTAGCAAGGCGGCGAGCACGAGTCTTCCCACGGGCGCAGGCCAGTGGCTTCGGCTTCGAGACCAAGGGTCACGACTCCGCCGTACTCGATTACTTCGCCCTCAGACGTCGTGGTGCTCTCGACCACTGTCTCGGTCGTGGGTGGCGACGTGGATTCGGTACCGCCGCCCTCGGTTGTGGTGCTGGCCCCGCTCTCGCCTCCGTCGTCACTGTCGCCACCACAAGCGGCGGCGATGAGACCGAAGGTGAGAAGCAGCGCAAGCAGCTTCAGGATCCGGTGTTTCATGTGTCTCCCTCCTGCGGACATCTCCTTGATGCCCAGAGAAATTGTTCTGTGTTCGATTCTGTGGATGCGAAGGCCATCTTGGACTTCGCGGAAGCCGTCATTGGTCAGCTACACCTCCACCGGCTCGATCAACGGATGGTGACAGGCGACGAAATGATCGTCGCCGACCTTGCGGATCTGGGGCTCCTCGGCCGCACAGATCTCGGATGCGTAGGGGCAGCGGGTACGGAACCGGCAGCCCGACGGTGGGTTGATGGGCGACGGCAGGTCGCCGGCCTCGACCATATCGGTATCGATGTCGACGGTGGGGTCGGGTTCGGGTACCGACTCGAGCAGCAGCGCCGTGTAGGGGTGGGCGGGCCGCTCGTAGAGCTCGTTGGCCTCCGACACCTCGCACATCTTGCCCAGGTACATAACGGCTACCCGGTCGCTGATGTTCTTGACCACGGCCAGGTCGTGGGCGATGAACACCAGGGTCAGGTTGTAGCGCTCTTTGAGGTCCTCGAGCAGGTTGAGGATCTGGGCCTGCACCGACACGTCAAGGGCCGAGACGGGCTCGTCGCAGATCAACAGCTGAGGATCGGTGACCAAAGCCCGGGCAATCGAAATGCGCTGGCACTGGCCACCCGAGAACTCGTGGGCCCGCTTCTCGCTGGCGACCTCGGGGTCGATACCGACCAACTCGAGCAGACGATCGACGATCTTCTTCTGCTCTTCTTTCCTTGGCCCCCACACGTCGAGAGGCTCGGCGACTACACGGCCGATCTTGCGCCGTGGGTTCAGCGACGAGATCGGATCCTGGAAGATCATCTGGATCTCGGTGCGCTTGTTGCGCAGGTTCTCGCCCCTCAGCTTGGTGAGGTCGGTGCCGCCGAGGCTGACCTCACCAGACGTGGGCGGCGGCAGCTGGATGATGGCCTTGCCGGTGGTCGACTTGCCACAACCAGACTCGCCCACCAGGCCCAGGGTCTCGCCGCCCTTGATGTCGAAGCTGATGCCCGACACCGCCTTGACGGTGTTGCCCCCAGCAGCCGGGAACTCGACCACCAGGTCCTCGACACGAAGCATGACTTCCGACGCGTCGCGAAGATGCGCCTTGCCAGTGCCGGCCATCAGGCGGCTCCTTCTTGCTCTGCAACCGAATCGGCGTGCAGCTTGATCGACACAGCTTGGGGAAGACCCGCGGCCAGATTGTCCTGGAACGCCTTGAGCCCCTCGGGCGACCCGACGGGGAAATGGCATCGGAACTGGTGGCCGGGGCCTGCTTCGCGCAGTTGGGGCATCTCCTCGTGGCAGATGTCTTGCGCGTAAGCGCACCGCGGCGCGAACGCACACCCCTTGGGAGGGTTGATGAGGTCTGGCGGGCGACCGGGGATGGCGGCCAATCGAGTGTGGTTGCGCTGCGTGGTGCGCGGGATCGAACGCAGCAGCGCCTCTGTGTAGGGCATCTTGACGTCGGCGAAGAGGTCGCGGGTGCGGGCCCGCTCGACCACGCGACCGGCGTACATGACGGCGATCTCGTCGGTGCGGCCTGCCACAACGCCCAGGTCGTGGGTGACCAGGATCATGGCCATGTCGCGATCGTTCTGTTCGCGGGCCAGCAGGTTCATGATCTGGTGCTGAACCGTCACGTCGAGAGCGGTGGTGGGTTCGTCCGCGAACAGAAGCTTGGGGCCACACGCGAGGGCGATGGCGATCGAGACCCTCTGGCGCATACCACCCGACAGCTGGTGTGGGTAGGAGTCGAGGCGCTCCTTGGCCTCGGGTATACGAACCTCACGAAGCAGCTGCAGGGCCACCTCGTTGGCTTCGTCCTTGTCCATGTCGAGGTGGTGGCGCAGGTGCTCGGTGACCTGGCGCCCGATCTTGACGACCGGGTTCAGCGAGGTCATCGGGTCCTGGAAGACCATCGATATCTCGCGGCCCCAGTAGTTGCGCATCTGCTTGGCCTTGAGGCCCAGGATCTCGCGTCCCTGGTAGAGGACCGAGCCGCTGGTCTGGACATTGGCGCCGAGGTTGAGGCCCATGATCGTTCTGGCCAGCACGGTCTTGCCAGAACCCGACTCGCCCACCACACCGAGCGTCTTGCCACGGTCGAGGGTGAGGCTTACACCGTCGACAGCCTTGACGTCGCCGGCCTTGAGGCGGAAGTGGGTCTTCAGATCGTCGACGACCAGCAACGGCTCGTTCGCGATCGACGTGTTGCTGATGTCGCCCAACCTTCTCCCCCTCGGTGGTTTGGAGGTGACTTTGTAGCACGTCCCGGAGCACAAGTGGAACACGTCACACCGTGTTCGGCCTGTGGCCTGGTCCGTGACCGTCGTCACATTCGGAACGCGCAGACTAGGTGCAACTAAACCTCGGGTCAAACACCCTCGGGGGGTTCGTCACCGAACCTACACACACCTACGGCGCCAGGAACTCGAGCGCCGAGTCGGCGCCCGCAGCAGAGGCCGCCGACGCCAGCTGGGCGACCGTGCCCTCGTCCAGGGGCACCGCGGCAGCCCTGGCGATGCGGGCGGCCCTTTCGGGGTCTCCGGGCATGAGCACCGACGAAACTCCAGAGCGGGTCGCAGAGCGCCTCACAGCGTCTGTGAGGTCGTCTGCAAGGGCGCGCAGCGCCGATTCGTCGCTGGTCGAGCCCGGGTCGATGGCCAGCGTCAGCATGTTGTTGATGACCGAACCATCGAGGCGTGAGCTGGTTGTGGTGGGCCCACCGATCAACGCGGCGCCCAGCAGCTCACACATCAGCGCCAGACCCGAGCCCTTGTGGTCGCCCATCGCCACCAGCGCCCCGGGAGGATCGCGGAACATCGTGGCCGGGTCGTCGGTGAGCTCGCCGTCGGGGCCCACCACCGAGTCGGTCGGCACACGATTGCCCGCCAGGTTGGCCACCCGGGCCTTGCCCAGCGCGATGATGCTGGTGGCCATGTCCAGCACGATGCGCTGGTCCGGGCCGGTACCCGGTCCGGCCGGAACGGCGATACACACCGGGTTGGTACCGAACAGGGCCTCCCTGGCGCCATAAGGGGCCACCAGGCCACGGTGGCCGACGACGTTCACGAAGTGCAGCGACACCAAGCCCGCGTCGGCACACATCTCGCCCCAGTGGCCGATGCGTCCTATGTGGAAGCTGTTGCGCAGCCCCACCATGGCCAGGCCGTGCTGCTTGGCCCTGTCGATGGCCACCAGTGTGGTCTCGTGGCCGGTGACCTGGCCGAACGAGTGGCCCCCGTCGAGCACCACGATGGCGCCGTCGTCGCGCACGGCCTCGACACCGCCGTTGATGGTGACCTTGCCGGCCAGCGCCCTGTCGACATAGGTGGGCATCATGCCGACGCCGTGCGAATCGTGGCCCGTCAGGTTGGCACCCACTAGCTGGTCGGCGACCAGGTTCTGTTCGCGTTCGTTGCTGCCCAGGGCGGCACACACCGTGGTGACGTAGTTGCGAAGCGCTTGCGGGGTCAGCTCGATCATGGCCCGAATCGTACGACGCGGCCGGGTGTGACTACCATCCGGCCATGAGCCAGACCGACATCGACACCGGCACCCAAGACCTTCTCGCCCACATCGACGGCAACGTCGGGGCCATCGTGTTCAACCGCCCCGAGCGAAGAAACGCTCTGTCAAACCCCATGTACGAGGGGTTCAGGCGTGTACTCCCCCGCTTCGCCGAAGACCCCGAGGTTCGTGTGGTCATGATCACCGGTTCGGGTGGAGCCTTCTGCGCCGGTGGCGACGTCAAGGGCATGCACGAGTCGAACGAGTCGGGTGCACCGCGCGAGGGTCGCCCTGGCACCCGCGAGGGAAACATCGACGTGTTGCGCCGCAACCAGCGCGACGTTTCGCTCTACATCCACAAGATGCAAAAGCCCGTGGTGGCCGCCATCCCTGGCGCTGCAGCGGGCGCGGGCCTGTCGATCGCCCTGGCGGCCGACATCCGATTGGCAGCCCAGCGGGCGCTGGTCGTCAGCGCGTTCTCGGGCATCGGCGCCTCGGGCGACTTCGGTGGCAGCTGGTTCCTCACCCAACTCGTTGGCCACTCCAAGGCCAAGGAGCTGTACTTCATGAACCCGCGGCTCACCGCCGCCGAGGCCCACGAGCTGGGCATCGTCAACAAGGTTCTGCCCGACGAGGGGTTCGAGGATGCCGCCCTGGCCTGGTGCCACGAGCTGGCAGCCCGTCCGCCCATCGCCATGCGCTACATCAAGGAAAACATCAACCGCGCCATCGGGTCCGACCTCGCCACCTGCCTCGACGCCGAAGCGGTCGCGATGATCACCACCATGAGCACCGAAGACCACCGCGAGGCCGCCGCGGCCTTCGTCGAGAAGCGCCAGGCCACCTTCAACGGTCGTTAGCCAACCGGGCCCGTTCCCGCCACTTGTGAAACACCGGTGTTGCGCGGGCGTCAGACGCCTCGCAAACACCGGTGTTTGATGAAGGTGGGCTCAGCCGGCCGGTGGGTGCGGGTTGGCCATGTCGAAGGCCTCTTGGGTGGGGCCGTGGGTGCGAAGGCGGCCCAAGCGCTCGGCCGCCTCGTCGACGCTCGGCGTGTGACCATCGGGCACCCACCACAGCACCGTCGTCGGCTGGGGCGGCTTCTCGAACCACTCACGCCGACGCCGCAGGTACATGCCGTGCCCAGAGCGGGCAACGTAGTGCCGCAGGCTGTCGAAGTCTTCCCAGACGCTCAGGTTTACGATGTAACGCTGGTCGTCCTCGTGACCCGGAAACCGGATGCCCGTGGCACCGGGGCCCTCGTCGTCGGCCAGTCGCCACACGAAGCCAGGGCTGGACTCGGCCAGCAGGTTCATTGCCGGAATGGCGGTCATGAACTCGGCGACCTCGGGGCCGTCGGGTTCGCCGACGAGCCTCCCCACATTCAGCTGAGCCAGATGCACGCGGCCGACCTCAGCGAGGCGAGGTCGGCGTGAACTCGGCCTTCAGGTGTTTGACGCCGTGGATGAACGACGACGCCAACACGTCGGGCTCGGATGTCGCCTCGATGTCGGGCAGCCGCTCGAACAACTCTCGGTACATGACCTTGATCTCGCGGCGCGCCAAGTGGGCCCCCAGGCAGAAGTGGGGACCTGGCCCGCCGAAGCCCACGTGCGGGTTGGGGTCTCGTCTGATGTCGAAGCGGTATGGATCTTCGAAGATCGCCTCGTCGCGGTTGGCTGCCAGGTAGAACATCAGCGCCTTTTCACCTGCCGCAACCGGCTGGCCGGCGATCTCGGTGTCTTGGGTGGCAGTGCGACGCATGTAGGTCACCGGGCTGGCCAAGCGCACGATCTCCTCGACAGCCGAATGCGACAAGCCCTCGAAATCGGCCCGCCACAGTTCGCGCTGGTCGGGGTTGGCCGTCAGATGGGTCAGACCCCAGCTGATGGCGTTGCGGGTGGTCTCGTTGCCCGCCACCACCAACAACACGAAGAAGCTGGCGATGTCGGCGTGCGACAGCTTTTCGCCTTCGATCTCGGCGTTGACCAACAGGGTGGTGAGGTCGTCGGTGTCGGCGCCCCTCTTGGTCTCGGCGATCTCCTGCATCAGGTTGGCCAGCGCTCCCCCGGCCGTCAGCAGGGCGGTCAGCGGGTCGGTGCCGTCTGGTGGCGCGTATTCGGGATCACCGATTCCCAGGATGATGTTCGACTGGTTGAAGCAGAACTCGAGCTCGCTGTCGGGGATGCCCATCAGATCACACACGATCTTCAACGGAAGCTGGGCCGCGACGTCGACGACGAAGTCGACCTCGCCGCGCTCGCAGACATTGTCGATGATCTGCCTGGCCTGCTCGGTGACGCTGTCCTCGAGCATCGCCAACATCCGCGGCGTGAACCCGGCTGCGATGAGGCGGCGCAGGCGACCGTGGCGCGGGTCGTCCATGCTGATCATCGAGCCGAAGAACTCGTTGAACTCGGGTGGCGTGTCCATGACGGTGATGCCGTTGGCAGACGACCAGATCTCGGGATGGCGCGACATTTCGAGGATGTCGGCGTGCCGGGTCACAGCGAAGGCCCCCGGCCCCAGCAAAGACAGCGTGACCGGGTCGACGATCTCCTCGTCGCGAGGCATCTCGGCGAACTTGGTCACCGGACGGCTGCGAATGTCTGCGAGGTCTGCCTCGATGTCGGCCTGTGGCCGCGACCAGAACCGGTTGAGAATGGGGTTGTGGATGTCGGCGACCTCGACGGCCTCGGTTGGCGTCAGTGACATGGGTTCTCCCTACCTCTGGGTGCCGACTCGAAGATCCTTGAACGCAACGCTGCGATCTACAGCTATGTCGCGTGGAAGGCCAAGCACTCGGTCTCCGATGATATTGCGCTGGATCTCGTCGGTGCCGCCGGCGATCGAAGAACTGAACGAGCCCACCGTCATGCGGGCCAGCTCGGCGGCCTGAGCGTCGCCTTCGACCCATGCCTGAGAAGCAGGTCCAGCCATGTTCATGAGGATCTCGCGCATGCGCCACTGGATGACCGAGCCGAACAGCTTGCCCAGCGACCCACCGGGCCCAGGGGCGCGGCCGGCCTTCATCTCGGCGCGTGTGCGCATGGCCATCAGCGACTTGGTGGTCTCCATCGAGTAGATGCGCATCATGTCCTGGCGCACGTTGGGGTCGTTCATGGTGCCACCGGCCTCGGCGGCCGCCTTCAGGACCTTGAAGTTGGGCTGGCTGATCTTGCCTCCGCCCACTGTTCCGATGGCCACACGCTCGTACATCAACATCGCGGTGGCCTGATTCCAGCCGTTGTTCAACTCGCCCAGCAGGTTGTCGGCGGGAATGCGAACGTCGGTGAAGAACACCTCGTTGAAGTGGCTGCCACCGTCGATCTGGTGGATCGGCCGCACCTCGACGCCCGGCGCGTCCATGGGCAGGATGAACATCGAGATGCCGGCGTGTTTGACAGCATCGGGGTCGGTGCGAGCGATCAGCACGGCGTATTGGCTCTTGTGGGCCAATGTGGTCCACACCTTCTGACCGTTGATGATCCACTCGTCGCCGTCGCGCTCGGCCTTGGTCTGGAGGCTGGCGACATCGGAACCGGCGCCGGGTTCGGAGAACATCTGACACCACAGGGTGCGGCCCGCGATGTTGTCGGGCATGAACGTCTTCTTCTGCTGTTCGGTGCCGAAGTCGTTCAGCACCGGCAGGCACATGCCGTGGCTGATGATGAACTCGTTGTTCATCGTCGGGAACTTCGACATCTCCTCTCGAACGATGCGGTCGTGAGCCTTGCTCAGCCCGGCCCCGCCGTATTCGCGGTCGAACACGATGCCCGCCAGCCCAGCCTCGGCGAGCTTGGCCTGGAACTGCTTCTGCTGCTCGAAATCGGCGGCAGGCACGGTGTTGGCCGCAAGGAAGCTTCGCACCTTCTCTCTGAACTGCTCGGCTTCCTCGGTGGTGAGAACGTCGTCTGCCATTTGACCACTCCTGGGTACTCGCGACCGTTGCGCTGCTGGACAACAGTATCTACCAGAACTGTATGCTGGCGAACAATCATGGGGTCAGAGTCGACGCGCCAGCCGGCACGACAACCGAACGTTGCTGCTCCACAGGCAGCACACGAGCTCGACGCGCCGCCCTGGTTGCGGGTCGAGTCGACGCTGATGGCAACAGCGCGCCTCATACGCGAGGCATACGACAAGGCCCTCGCCCCGCTGAGCCTCAACCTCACCACCGCATCGATGCTGGCCTACGTGGCCGAGCGTGGACCCACCACCCAAACCGTGCTGGCCGACCGCATGGGCATCGGTCGGGCCGCGGCCGGCACCGCCATCGATCGCCTCGAGTCCAGGGGACTGGTCGAGCGGCGACCCGATTCCGAAGACCGCCGGGTGTGGCTGGTGACCGTCACAGACACCGGTGTCACCGTGGCCGCAGACATCGCCTCGATCGACGGCCAGGTGCGCTCGCGCCTGCGCCGCGATGTCAGTCGCGAAGACCGTCAGATGCTGGCGTCGCTGCTGGTGCGGCTCCAGCACAACCTGATCTCCCCCAACCAACCAAACGGAGAACCAAGATGAGAGAAGCAGTCATCGTCGATGCCGTGCGCACGCCGGGCGGCAGGCGCAACGGCATGCTCAAGGACTGGCACCCGGTAGACCTCGCAGCCCACGTGCTGAAGGCCCTCGAGGAACGCAACGGCCTGGACCCGGCAATGGTCGACGACGTCGTCATGGGCTGTGTCATGCAGGTCGGCGAGCAGTCGCTGAACATCGGCCGCAACGCCGTGCTGGCCGCCGGCTGGCCAGAGTCGGTGCCCTCCACCACTGTCGACCGCCAGTGCGGTTCGAGCCAGCAGGCCATCCACTTCGCGGCTCAGGGTGTCATGGCCGGCGCCTACGACGTCGTCATCGCCGCTGGCGTAGAGGTCATGACCCGCACCCCCATGGGCGCTTCGGTCGTTCCCAACATGGGGTTCCCCTTCCCGCAGTCGATGCAGGACCGCTACGCCGACACCGGCCTTCCGCCGCAGGGCATCGGCGCCGACATGATCGCCGACGAATACGGCCTCACCCGTGAAGACCTCGATGCCTTTGGGGCCGAGAGCCAGCGCCGCGCCGCCGTGGCCACCGCCGAGGGCCGCTTCGAGAACGAGATCATCCCCGTTCCGGTGGTTGTCGACGGCGAGACGGTCATGATGACCAAGGACGAGGGCATCCGCGAGGGAACCACCCCAGAGACCCTGGCCAACCTCAAGCCGGCCTTCAAGGAAGACGGCAAGATCACCGCGGGCAACTCCAGCCAGATCAGCGACGGCGCGGCCGCCGTTCTCATCATGAGCGCCGAGAAGGCTGCCGAGCTGGGCCTCAAGCCCCGCGCCCGGTTCCACAGCTTCGCCCTGGCCGGCACCGACCCGGTCACCATGCTGAAGGGCCCGATCCCTGCCACCGAGAAGATCCTGGCCCGTTCAGGGCTGACGATGGACGACATCGACCTGTTCGAGGTCAACGAGGCATTCGCATCGGTGGTGCTGGCCTGGCAAAAGGAATACGACGCCGACCTGTCGAAGACCAACGTCAACGGCGGCGCGATCGCTCTGGGCCACCCGCTGGGTTGCTCGGGAGCCAAGCTCATGACCACCCTGCTCAATGAGCTCGAGCGCACCGGCGGACGCTACGGTCTGCAGACGATGTGTGAGGGCGGCGGAATGGCCAACGCAACCATCATCGAAAGGATTGGCGACTGATGCCACGCATGAATCTCGAAGGAAGCTCCTCGATCGTCACCGGTGGCGCGTCGGGTATCGGTGAGGCCTGTGCCCGCCAGCTCGCGGCGGCCGGGTCAAGGGTCGTGGTCGCCGACCTCAACGAAGAAAAGGGCGGCGCGGTCGCGTCCGAAATCGGCGGCCTGTTCGTCAAGTGCAACGTCGCCTCGGTCGAAGATGCCCAGGCTGCGGTGGCTGCCGGGTCGAGATGGGCCCCCTGCGCCCTGGTGAACTCGGCCGGCCTGGGTTATGCCGGCCGCACCGTCGACCGCAACGGCGACCCGTTCCCGCTCGACAAGTTCGAGTTCGTGCTGCGGGTGAACCTGATCGGCTCGTTCAACATGCTGGCCCAGGCGGCAGCGGCCATGGCCAAGACCGACCCGGTCGACGCCGACGGCGCCCGCGGCGCCATAGTCAACATGGCTTCGGCCGCGGCCTTCGACGGCCAGATCGGCCAGTGCGCCTACTCGGCATCGAAGGGTGGCATCGTCGGCATGACCCTGCCGATCGCCCGAGATCTGTCGGCGCTGGGTATTCGTGTCAACACGATTGCGCCTGGGCTCATCGACACGCCGATCTATGGCGAGGGCGAACAGAGCGAGGCGTTCAAGGCCCACCTGGGTCAAAGCGTGCTGTTCCCGAAGCGTCTCGGCACCGCCGAGGAGCTGGCGTTCGGTGTGATGGAGTGCATCACCAACCCGTACATGAACGGCGAGACCATCCGTCTCGACGGCGGCATCCGGATGCCGCCCAAGTAGTCCGGCCAAGAACGATCTGGGGACGATTAGGAGACACATGTCAGAAGAAGCAGCAGTACTCACCGAGCGTCGTGGGCGGGTGATGGTGATCACGCTCAACCGGCCCGACGCCATGAACGCCATCAACGGTGCGCTGTCCAACGGTTTGATGGATGCGGTCAAGGAGCTGGACTCAGATCCAGAGCTGACGGCAGCTGTCATCACCGGCAACGGCCGGGGCTTTTGCGCCGGCATGGACCTCAAGGCCTTCCACCGGGGCGAAGACATCGGACCATTGTTCGACTTCGTGAAGGTGGGCAGCCAAAAGCCACTGATCGGCGCGCTGCACGGCTTTGCGCTGGCCGGCGGATGCGAGATCGCCCTGACCTGCGACCTGTTGGTCGCCGACGCAGGCACCAAGATCGGTATCCGTGAGGTCAAGGTCGGCCTCTTCGCCGGAGCGGGTGGTGTGTTCCGCCTGCCGCTGCGCGTCGGCTACGCCCGAGCCATGGAGATGGCCCTCACGGGCGAGCCCATCAGCGCCGAGGAAGCCCTCGAAGCGGGCATGTTGACCCAGGTCACCGAGCCGGGTGGGGCGCTCGAGGCAGCTATCGCACTGGCCGAGCGCATCGCCGAGAACGCACCGCTGGCGGTGGCCGCATCCAAACAGCTCGTCAGGGCTGCGGGCATGGGCTACGACGAAGATCAGCTGTGGGAGATGCAGGTTCCCCTTCAAAAGAAGGTGTTCACCTCCAACGACGCCAAGGAAGGGCCTTTGGCCTTCGCCGAGAAGCGCAAGGCCAACTGGTCAGGCACGTGATCTGACCAAACCGGCAAACGCCGCAACTGCCGATATGGAGGCGACTTCTCCCCGGTTTCCGGGGTCTAGTCGCCTCCGTATCCAGTTTTGGGGATCCGAGCGGGCCGCCGAATACATCTGAAAGCCTTTTCATGTCACGCAGGGCGAGATAGCGTCAGATCTCTGCGGCACAAACCCCATTCCTTCGCCCTCGTTGGAGTTCTGATGCATCCATCTCGCCTCATCTGTGTGCCGCGCTTTCGCGCCTTGTTCGCGGCATTCGTTGCGCTGGCCGTTGGCACGGTGTTGCTCACTCCGGTAGCCGCTGGCGCGGTGGTCGCCGAAGAACCCCGCCTCGACGTGCCGATACCACGCGACGGCGAAGTCTGGGATGCCGAGCAGGTCGGGCCATACATGGTGGTCGCAGGCAACTTCACCCAGGTCGAGATCTACCGCAACGGACCCATCGTCAACCAACCGGGCATCTACGCCTATGAGATCGACAGTGGGCGGTTCCTCGACACCTTCAGGCCGACATTGAGTGCGGCCAACAAGGCGGTCGAGGTCCGCGACCTCGAGGCCGCACCCGATGGACGCAGCGTGTATCTCGGAGGCCGCTTCACCGCCATCGACGACCACACCGATGGGCGCACACGCACCCGCAATCGTCTGGCCCTGCTGTCGGTGCCCGATGGTCGCCTCGACCGAAACTTCGCCCAGGCTGGTGTCGACTCGAAGGTCCTGACCATCGCTGTTTCGGGCGGATACTTGTACGCCGGGGGCATCTTCCAGCAGGTTTACGACACCGCACCCGGTCGGCCACCAATCGTTCAACCCGTCCGCGGGCTCGCCCGTTTCGATGCAACGTCGGGCGCCTTTGATACCGGCTTCAGGTTCGAGACCAACGAAGACGCCGGAAGCATCAACGGAGCGATCCGCAACTTCGGCGTCTCCCGACTCGATGTGTCGCCCGACGGCAGCCGTCTGGTCGTCGCCCACCGCGGGATGCAGATCTTCAACCGGTCGAACAACACGGCGTACCGCCGACCGGGAGTCGCCATCATCGCTCTCGGCGGCACGCCGTCGGTAACCGCATTCCAGGCCCTGTACCCAGACCCGAACGACCCGGTGCAGGACTTCTACTGGGGTGGCCAGTGCAGCGGGCGCGGCATCCAGATCAAGGACCTCGAGGTCAGCCCCGACGGCAGCTTCTTCGTCACGACCCACCAGGGCGCCGATGGCGGCTACCAGTGCGACACCGCAACCAGATGGCCGATGAGCGACAATCCCAGTCGTCCCGACTGGGTTGCCCGGGCGTTCGACTCGGTCTTCTCGGTGGGCATCGACGACGACGCGATCTACATAGGCGGCCACTTCCGCTACATGGTCAGCCCTGCCGCGCCATCGTCGTATCCAGGGCGCACCGCGGCAAACGGCCAGCGCGTCGGCGACATGTATACGGCAAGTCCCACCAGCTCGCCCTTCCGCAACGATCTGATCAACCCGGGCTATGTCTATCCCGCCGACCAGATCGGTGCTCTCGACCCGGTAACGGGTAAGGGCATACCGGCGTTCAACCCAGGCAGCGATGCGTTCAAGGGCATCCTGGCCATCACTGTGGTCGACCGTGGCGTCGTCATCGGCCAGGACCGCAACTATGTGTCGGGCGAGCGAACAGGTCGCTCGGCCTTCTTCGACGAGAACCCGCTGGCCGGCGACCCCAGGTGCTCGGTGACACTGGGCGCGGACCGCAGCCCGGTGATCTCGTTCACCGACATCGGTGGGGTGAACACCTACAGCCTGGCGCGCAACGGCGCCTGGCTGTCGAATGTCGCCGGCACCACCTATACAGACACGAATGCCCCGCTCGACACCGACCTCACCTACGAACTGCGCTTCAACCGCAACGGGTTGAGCCAGACAGCGCCGTGCGGCACGGTTCGTGTTCCTTCGGTGGCCCTGGTTTGCACCGCGACGCCGCTGGCACCGACGACCGTCGAGATCAGTTGGAACGATGCCGAGGGTTCCCGATACGTCGTTCGCCGTGACGGCCTCTGGATAGCCGATGTAGACGGCCTGTCCTATACCGATTTCGCCGCAGAACCAGGTGTTGTCAACAACTATCGCATCGACGTCATCCGCAACGGACAGCTGATCCGGTCTGGCACATGCTCGACAACACCGGCCGCTCCCCCGGCGACCTGTTCGGTCAGCGTCGTCGGCAACGAGGTAACCGTCAGTTTCAACGGCGATGCCTTCAGCCGTGTCTCGGTGCGACGCGACGGGGTCTGGCAGGCGACCGTTGAGGGTGTCGACACGTACAGCCATACCGTCGAACCCGGCACCTATTCGTATTCGGTGCGCGGCACGGTGAACGGCGTCGACGTCGAGTCCGACTGCGGTTCGGTCACCATCGACCCCGCCGACGCCGCGTGCGTCATCGCAGTCGTGGGCGACGATGTGGTTATGTCGTGGCAAGACGTCGGTGCGCAGTCGTACCAGGCCCGTACCGACGGTTCGTGGGCTGCGACCCTGGGGGCCGGTGTCACGTCGTGGACCGACACCGGAGCCAATGGCCAGGGCAAGGTCTACGAGCTGCGATACCGCCTGAACGGCATCACCTCGACCATCCCCTGCAACTAGCTCTCCGGATTCATCAATTCGCTCGTGCGACGGCGGACCCTGGGGTACAGTCGCGTTCACGGCTAATCGGCTGAGAAGGGAGGACCTCGACATGCAAGCTGTGTTTGACGTCTCTCTCGCCGGTCGCGCCGTTTCCACCCTCGTGAGGTGATGTCGAGCGATCGGCGATCTGTTCAGATCCCGTTCGTTCTCACCCATCAGAGGTACCCAAATTGCGTCCGACTCCGGACTGGCTCGTTGACGAGCCCTATGACGACGTCGACCTCGGCGTCTTGAAAAGCGGCAAGGAAGCCCAGGTGAACGTCATCGAGCGTTCCGGGCCCAATGGCCGCACTTGCCTGATCGCCCGCAAGCGATACCTGCCCCGCGAGGTCAAGGCCAAGGGCACGCTGGAAGCCATGGGCGTCCAGCGTGCATCGACGTTTCGCAACGACGTCGAATATCGCGAAGGCAGGCAGTTCAGAAAGAGCCGCGACCGCCGTGCGGTCGAGAAGATGACCACACACGGCAAGCGCCTGCTGCAGGACCGCTGGACAGGTCATGAGTACGAGACCATGTCGAAGCTGTGGGAGCGAGGCGCTCCGGTGCCCTACCCCATCGACTATGGCGAGGACGTGTTCGATCTGGAATACGTCGGCGATGCGGCCAGTGCAGCGCCACAGCTGTATGCAGCTCGGCTCGACGCAGACCAGTTGATGTCGGCGTTCGATCAACTCATCGAGGGTCTGCGGACCATCACGTCAGTGGGCTACGCCCACGGTGACCTGTCGGCGTACAACCTGCTGTGGTGGCAAGAGCGGCTCTTGTTCATCGACTTTCCGCAGGCCGTCGATATCGCCGCCAACCCCCAAGGGTTGGGATACCTACACCGCGACGTGCTCAACGTGTGCGCCTGGTTTGAGCGACGTGGCGTTGCGGTGGATGCTGAGGAGGTGTTCGCCGACCTGCTGGCTTTCACCTAGGTGCCCGGGTGTACCGTCGCCGCCATGGTGTACAGACGGTTGGGCGTGGCCCTGGCATTGGCGCTCATGTGCGGCTTGCTGGCCGTGACGCTTGGCGCATCTGCCGGCCACGGCCAGAGCCCCGGCTCCTCGTTCTCGCAGGTCGACCGGATCCTGGTGTCGACCGTCGAGGACGGGGTTCAGCCGTTCTATGTGGTGCGGTCCAGCTCGGCGGTGAGCCCCGACGGGAACTGGGTCGCGTTCACCACGGGCGGCACCGGCATCCACGGGGTGCCCACCCTCGAGCGGCTGTATGTTCGCAACCTGGGTACGGGCCAGGCATGGACGCTCGACGCCGACGTGTCCAGTCGTTTCTTCCGGCTGGGCGCCGTCACCGATGACGGCGATGTGATCGTGTCGACCAATGTGGCACTGGTCGCGGACGATGTCGACACCACGGCCGACACTTACCGGGTCGGTCCCGACCTGGCCCCAGAGCTGGTCACCTCGGGCACCGACGGGTTTGCCGCGTTCAGCGATGTGGTGGCCTCGGGCAACGGCGACGTCACCGCATCGCTCGAGAAGCCCTCACCCGATGCTGCGACCTCGGTGGTGGTTCGCGATGCGTCGGGCGGGGTCGTGGTTGAGGGCGACTTCGACGACTGTGCCCCAGGCTCGTGCCAGCTGAGCCTGTCCGACGATGGGCAAACGCTTGTGGTGGCACGAACCGGTCCTGAGCCGGGTGACTGGCTGGGAAACCGGATTTCGGTTTCGGCCGCGTCCGAACTGGGGGCCAACACGGCTGGCACTCCCTTCCCCAGTACACCAGCGGCCGAGGCAGGGAGTGCCCAGCCCCGCACCAACTGGGACGGGTCGGCGGTGCTTTGGGCGCCGTACCCCGGCGATTCTGGCGTGGTCATGATGGATCGCACGACCCAAGCCAGCCGGAGCCTCCAGGTCGACGGAACCGTCCGCCCCCTGGATCTCAGCGCCGACGGCCAGTTCCTGTTGGCAGAGGTGCAGCCAGACGGCCTCGAACCCGCTGTGACCCTCATCGATCTCGGAACCGGTGACTCGTTCGCGATCGCCCAGGCAAACCTGGCCGAGGGCGTCGCCCTGGCCGACTTCGGCCGGTCGGTTCTGTGGGGCGACCAGGCCCCGACCAACAGCCGCCTGTTCGTCGACCGATTCGAGCACCAGTGCGACGTCGTCGGTGCCGAACGCAACGCAACCGACGAGCTGGTCGTGTGCTCGAACGGTCGAACGTTGGGCCACCTCGGCGACACTGCGGCGGGCTCGGCGTCGTGGCAGGCTCCCCGCGGGGCTGTCGACCTGCTGGCGACCGACACCGGTTGGTATGTGGCCGATGCCGACGGGTACGTCATGGCCCACGGCAACGCTGGCGAGGTGTCGGCGATCGGGGGTGCCCAGTTGGCTCAGCCGATCGTTGCGTTCATCGGCGACCCGACAGAGTCCCAGACGTGGCAGGTCGCAGCCGATGGGGGCGTATTCGCCTTCGGGCTCACCCAGTACTACGGCTCGACGGGCGACATCGCCTTGAACCAGCCGATCGTCACCGCCATGGCTACCCCAGACCTCGATGGCTACTGGCTGGTGGCCAGCGACGGTGGGGTCTTCAGCTTTGGCAGCGCTCAGTTCCACGGCTCGACCGGCGCCATTCGCCTCGACTCCCCCATCACCGCGGCGGTGCCCACCGACACCGGCGACGGATACTGGCTGATCGCCGAAGACGGCGGCGTGTTCACCTTCGGCGACGCCACCTTCGTCGGATCGGCCGCAGGAACGCTGGGCACGGGCGAACGGGTGGTCGACGCCGGTCAGCTGCCTCCAGGCCAGTCGGGTTATTGGCTCGTCACCAACACTGGGCGATTCATCGACTTCTCGGCTTGACGCACCCGCCCGGGCACGTGAACAGTGTCGAGGGTGACCACACCGAATGCCCCTGCGCCGACGCTAGAGCTCGTCTTGACCATACGAGCAGATATCTCGCCAGCCGTAGAGGTCGGGCCGAGCGACGGCGGTACCCGCCGGTACATACCGATAGTCGGCGGCAGCTTCGACGGCCGTGGCCTGACGGGCGAGGTGTTGCCTGGCGGCGCCGATTGGCAGCTGGATCGACCCGATGGCATCACCGAAATCGACGCCCACTATTCGATCCGCGCCGAAGACGGCACCGTGATAATCGTTCGCAATCGCGGCATTGCCGACCGAACGCGTCCGGGCGGGCAAGGGCCATACCTGCGAAGCTCGCCGCGGTTCCATGCTCCCGCAGGCCCCCACGACTGGCTCAATCGCAGCGTCTTCGTGGGCACGATCACACCCGCCGCAGATCGTTCGCATGTGATGGTGCGGGTGTACGAATCGAGCTGACACCGGCCAGGCGTCACCCGACGATCGAGAAACCCTTGCGGTACGGCACCAGGTTGCGTTCCTCGGTGAAGCCCAGCGATGCGTAAAGGCCGCGGGCGGGCGCGTTGTCGGCCCTGACGGTCAGGTGAACCCGCTTGCAGCCACGAGCAGCCAGCTCGCGACAAGCGGCCGATATGGCTGCTCGGCCGAAGCCGGCGACGGTGCGGATCCGGTCGTCGGCGCCCACCGATGCGGCGACCTTGGGCAGCAGGTGGCCGGTCGGGAAGGTGGCCGCGTGCAGCTGCTCGATGTCTGGAGCGTCGCCGGTGACGGCCAGGCGCCCGGCGTGGGCTTCGTCGGCGGCCATCTCCTCCTCGTGCACTGCCGGATCGAGTTGTGAGCGACCGGCCCGCATCAGGGCGTCGGCGACCGGGGCCCACTCGGGTGCATCGACGAACGGGCCCCACCACCAGACCCGGCCCATGTCGGGGTCGACCTCGGCCAGCAGCCAGCCGACCATCCGACCGGCCGCGGTGCGGATCTCGATCACGTGACTCCCTTGTAGTTGAGGACCGCCCTCAGCTCGTGCTCGATGGTCACCAGGTCGCTCTGGTCGGTCATCACCTGATCGATGGGCTTGTACGCGGCCGGCGCCTCGTCGACCAGACGCGACGCCTGAGCCCTTTGCCAGGTGACGCCGCGCATCTTGGCCCAGGTGTGGTCTGACCCTGCAAGCTCGCGGCGCGCCTGGGTGCGGCTCATTCGACGACCCGCACCGTGTGATGCCGAACAGTACGACGCCCCGGACCCGAGACCTCTGACGATGTATGACCGCTGGCCCATCGAGCCGGGGATGATCCCCAGGTCGTCGCGCCCGGCACGTATGGCACCCTTGCGGGTGATCCACAGGTCTCGACCATCGTGGTGTTCGAGCGCGGCGTAGTTGTGGTGGCACTGGATGCGCCGCTTCTCGATGGGCAGGCGTGCACCCTCGGCCACAGCGCCCAGGCCAATGGTTGCCCGGGCCACGGCTCGAATCGCCTGATCCATCATCAGTTCGCGGTTGAATAGCGCATAGTCCTGGGCCCACAACATGTCGGCGACATACGCGTCGAACTCTGGGGTGCCTTGGGTGAAGTACGCGAGATCCGGGTCTTCGAGCGCCTCCTCGAACCGAAGCTTGCGCGCTGACTTGATGTGGCCCTGGGCCAGCTCGTTGCCGACCCCGCGTGAGCCCGAGTGCACCACCACCCAAACGGTTTCGGTCTCGTCCAGACACAGCTCGGCGAAATGGTTGCCCCCGCCCAGGGTTCCGAGCTGATCGGCGGCCTTCGTGGGCCTACGCACCCGGGCCGGCTCTGGCATGGGGTTGTCTGCCATCCACTGGCCGGCGCGCCGGCCGCCCTTGGTAGCGGTGCGGCCCACACCCGACGGGATGTCGCGGTGCCATTGCGACAGAACGGGTTCGAGATCGTCGGGCAAGTCGCCCGCAGACAGGGTCAACTGAGCGGCGATCATTCCGCACCCGATGTCGACCCCGACCGCGGCCGGGATGATCGCGGACCGGGTGGGGATGACCGAGCCAACCGTTGCACCGATGCCGACGTGAGCGTCGGGCATCAGCGCAACCGGGCCGCTGACAGCGCGCGAGCGCGCCGTGCGCTTGGCCTGTTCGATCGTCTGGTCCTCGAGCAGGCTGGCCCACGAGCGGACCATGCGGTCTGCACCTGCTTGCATCTCGGTGGCTGACATGGCGCCCGAAGCTACAGAAGCACCAGCGGGCGGTCGCCTGAATTTCGGGGTCAGCCGTCGAGGTGCTGCAGTACGTCGGGCAGCAGCGAACTGGCACCGAAGCGGAAGGTGAACGGGGTTGCCCATGTGGGCCCCATGACCCGGTCGGCGATCTCGAGGTAGGCCGACGCTGCGGCCAGGTCTCGAACACCACCCGAGATCTTCACGCCGACGGTGTGGCCCTTCTCGCGGAACTCGTGTGCGACCTCGAGAAGGATCTCGGCAGCTTCGTGGGTGGCCGACCGTGGTGTTTTGCCCGACGACGTCTTGAGGAAATCGGCACCGGCCCCTGCGGCGGCTGTGGCGCAAGACCTGATGAGGTCGTCGTCGGCGAGCTCGCCGGTTTCGAGGATCGCCTTCAGCACGGTGTGGTCTTCGAGGGCGTCTCGCACCGCGCCGACCAGCCGCGCGACGGCCTCGAGGTCGCCGTCACGATGGGCTGCCCACGGCACCACTACATCGATCTCGGTTGCGCCGGCGGCAACGGCGCCCAGGGCTTCTTCCACCACGGCGTCGATGTCGCCGGTGCCTGCGGGGAAGTTGGACACCGAGGCGATTCCGACCTCTCCCCCGCCCAGTAACTCGTGAGCGATGGCGATCAGCCTCGGCCACGTGCAGATCGACGCGACCCCACCGTGAGGCGTCACCGCCTCAGCACAGAGGCGGGCGATATCGGCCTCGGTGTCGTTGTCGCCCAGGCTCGTGTGATCGATCATGGTGAGAACGCGACCGGCGATATCGGTGTAGCTCGGCGGTTCGGAAGGTTCCATGAGGCCATCTTCACCCATACGACACCGTTGGTCCAGCGCACCGGTGCGTTGAAAACCGGGGCCGGTGGGCTCACAATGCCACTGTGATGTCTCGCGCCGGGTCCCGCCGTCTGTTCGCACTGTTGGTCGCAATGCTGGTGGCACCCCTGGTTGCATGCGGGGACTCGAGCGACAGCACAACCACGATCGATACGACCCAGTCGACGACCACCAGTACCTCTGCGCCGAGCCCCTCGACGACGACCACTACGGTGCCGACACCGCCGACCACAGCCGGGCCGGACGGCACGACCTCTTCCACCCAGGCCACGACAACCAGCGAGGGCGACCCCTCGACAAGCACGACCACCGAAGCCGGCACCACGTCGACCACCGTCGCCAGCGAGGTCGTCGACTTCGGACCTCGTGAGGGCGACGTTCTGGCCGTCGTCGGGGTCGATCACGACGATGTGCTGAACGTCAGGTCGGGCCCCTTCCACACCTACGACATCGTGGCCACACTTGATCCGCTTGAGACCGACGTCGTGGCCGGCGGCGAGACGCGCATCGCCGGCGATCCTCCGTCGTTCTGGTACTACGTCATCACGCCCGGTGGCGCGGATGGCTGGGTCCGCGCCGCATACGTCGGCTACATCGGCTTCGGCGAGGACGCCACAGCCCAGGTCGTGGCAGATGCCGGCGAGTTGCCTATCGCCGAGACCCTGACCGACCTGGGCGTGTTGGTGGCCAACACCCTGGTTCCGCTGTCGCCGCCGCCTGATGTGGTCGTGGTGGCGGCGCCACAAGTTGGCGACGTCAACTCGATAACCGTCGACGTCATCGGCCTGCAAGACGACGCCCAGCTGGGTGTACGCCTCGAGATAACGGCCACCGAACACGAAAGTGGCGAGACGTTCGTACTCGAAACGGTAAACGCTGTTTCGTTGTGCAGTCGTGGTGTCGACCCCGGCAGCGGGTTCTGCGTCTGACCCCACCGAGGCGCAGCGTCAGGCAGCCGCAAACGGCACTCCACCCAGCACGGTGCCCCACACACCGATGTCTTTGAGCCGTTGGGGCTCGACCTCGAAGGGGTCATCGTCCAGGATCGCGAAGTCGGCCAGCTTGCCCGCCTCGATCGATCCGATCTCGTGATCCATCCGCAGTTGGCGCGCCGCTCCCAGGGTCGCCGCGTGCATCGCGCTCTCGACGCTGATCGCTTCCTCTGCCCCCAGCACCTGACCCGTAGAGGTCAGCCGGTTGACGGCGCACCACATGACGTGGAGGTGCCCCATGGGGGTGACCGGCGCGTCGGAATGGAACGAGAAGGGCACACCCAGCCGCTGGGCGGTGGCGCACGCGTCCATACGTGCCGCACGCTCGGGACCCACGGTGAGTGCTACGTGTTGATCGCCCCAGTAGAAGATGTGGTTCGAGAAGATGTTTGCCTCCATGCCCTGGGCTGCCATGCGGGCGTATTGAGCAGGAGTGGTGAGCTGGCAGTGCTGCACGGTGTGGCGGTGATCCCAGCGCGGATGGTTGCGCAACGCCTGGTCGACCGCATCGATGAACACCTCGGCAGCCTGGTCGCCGTTGCAGTGGCAATGGACCGTCAGCCCGGCGCGGTGGAACGTCTCGACCAGTCCCGGCATCTGTTCTGGCGGTATCAGCCACAAGCCGTTCTCGGCGTGGCCCTCGGGTGCGTCGAAGTAGTACGGCCAGCTGAGCCTGGCCGTGAAGCCTTGAATCGACCCGTCCAACACCAGCTTCACAATGCCGAAACGCAGCTTGTCGGACGACTCGGCCTGCAACTCGATGACGCGCTGGGCCATATCGGCTGCCCCGGCAGCGTCACCCCAAAGGCGGGCGGCCACCATGACACGCACGGGATAGTCGGGGCTGTCGGTGGCGCTGCGCCAGGCGTCGACCGCCCAGTCGGCCACAGACCCGGCGCCGAGGTCGCACACCGTGGTGTGGCCGGCGTTTCGGGCCTCGTGGGCATAGTTCCACATGGCCGTCTCGGTGCTGAAGCTGCGGCCCAGAGTCCGGAATGCCTCCTTGGCCAGGCTCATGGCCGCAGGCTCTTGCAGCTCGCCGTTGGGGCGCCCGTCCGGGCCCTTCTGCACACCTGGCGTGAGGCTCTCGGCGGTGATGCCCTCGGACTCCATCAGCGCGGTGTTGACCGTAGCCAGGTGTCCGCTGGCGTGATACACGAAGATCGGCCGCCGCTCGCTGACCGCGTCCAGATGAGCGCCCGCCAGACGCTCGCCCTCGAGGTATATGGGGTCGAGGCCCCACGCCAACATCAGCTGGTCGGGGTCGTCGATGGCATCGGATGCCTCGCGGAGCCTGTCGATGACCTCGTCGATCGTCTTGCAGCCGCTCCACACCTTGCCGGCGGGGTCGCGACGGTCGAAGAAACCGACATAGGTGTGTTCCCAGGACCCACCAGACATCAGGTGGCTGTGGGCCTCGACGAACCCGGGCACTATCACCTTGTCGGCGAAGCGGTCGTCGACGACGTGATCACCCCACCGGGCCAGTTCCTCGACTGTGCCGACCCCCAGGATCCGCCCGTCGCGCACGGCCACGACCTGGGCCGTTGGCACGGCCGGGTTCATCGTATGGATTCGCCGTGCGGTGAAGATCGTCGTCTCGGACATGGCGCCGACCGTACTGCGGGCCCGGGCTAGTTGGCCATGGCGATGGCCATCGCTGCGTACAGGGCGACGCCGTCCTTGAGCGGTTCCTCGCTGATGCGCATCAGGTTCGAGTGGTTGGGGGCGGTCGTGTGCGGATCGTCGCCTTCGGGGCAGACCCCCAGGAATGCCATGGCACCCGGCACCTTGTTCAGGACATAGCTGAAGTCTTCGGCGCCCATGACCGGTCTGGGCATTTCGCCATAGTGACCCTCGCCCAGCAGGGCCGTGGACACCCGGCCCACCAGGCCCGCCTGCTCTGGGTCGTTGATGGTGACCGGGTAGCCGGGGGTGACGTGGGTCTCGCAGGTGCAGCCGTGGGCCGCTGCGGTGCCCTGGGCGACTCGATCGATGTTGGCCTTGAGCGTGGCCCTGGTGTGCTCGTCGTGGGCGCGGATGGTGCCTTCCATGTACGCCGACGGCGGGATGACGTTGTTGGTGGTTCCGGCTTGGATGTGGGCAACGGTGACCAGGCCAGACAGCGTCGCATCGATCGAACGCCCCACCATGGTGTGCAGCCCGGTGACGGTCGCTGCGGCGGCCGGTATCGGGTCGACGGCGTAGTTGGGCATGGACGCGTGGCCACCCTTGCCGTGGATGGTCACCTCGAACTTGTCGGCGCTGGCCATCAGGGCACCGCCGCGGGTTGCGACATAGCCCGCAGGGGCGCTGGTGAACACATGGATGGCGAAGGCCCGGTCGACCCCGTCGAGCACGCCCTCACGAATCATGTACTCGGCCCCGCCGAAGCCCTCCTCGCCGGGCTGGAACATGAAGCGGATACGACCGGTGAGCTCGCCCTTGTTCGACGAAAGCAACTTGGCCGCGCTGACCAGCATCGATACGTGGGCGTCGTGACCACACGCGTGCATTCGACCGTCGTACTTCGACTTGAACGAGCTGGGGTGATCTTCCTGCATGGGCAGGGCGTCCATGTCGCCGCGCAACAGCACGGTTGGGCCGCTGCGGCCCGTGTCGAGATCGGCAACCACCGAAGTGGTCGATTCGCCGAGCTTGATGTCGAGGCCCAGTCCGGTGAGGGCATCGGTGATCTTCTTTTGAGTCATCGGCAGGTCCAGGCCCAGCTCGGGCTCGGCGTGGATGGCGCGCCGCAACTCGATGGTGTCTGCGTCGAGGCTGGCGGCGGCACTGCGGAGGTCTGGACCGATGGCTTCAATGCTCGTCATATGCAAACTCTGCCAGCTACCCCTCGCGGTGTCGAATACGGTTGCGTCGATGGCTCCGAAGTACGCAGTGGTAGGTAGCGGACTGATCGGCTCGGCCGCGGCGCGCCACCTGGCCGAGGCCGGGAACGACGTCACCCTCATAGGCGTGCCCGAAGAACGTTCGGCCGAGCTGAGCACGTTCGCCAGCCACCACGACGAGGGTCGGGTGACGCGAATAGTCGATCCCGACCCGGTGTGGTCGATCGCCGCCAGACGCTCGATCGAGCGCTACGGCGACATCGAGGCTCGATCGGGGATCAACTTCCATGACCGTGCGGGGCTGGTGTACAGCTCGGCACGGGTCGAGCTGGCCGCCGAAATAGGCGCGGCCAACGGAGCACAGGTGGTCCTGCGTGACGCAGCCTGGATAGCCGAGCGGTACGGCATTGCGTTGGCCGCCGATACACAAGCTCCGGTTGCTGTCGAGGCCGGTGCGGCGGGTGCGATCAATCCGCGTCGGATGGTCGCAGCTCAGCGGGCGCTTGCCGCGGCTGGCGGCGCCGCGCTGGTCGACGACCGCGTGACCGCTGTGGACGAGCACGCCGGCGGCGTCACGGTGGTCACCACCAGCTCGGCACGCTTCGAGTTCGACAGCGTCGTTCTGGCGACCGGGCCATATGGCGCCGCGGCCGCTGGGGTCGATCTGCTGCTCGAACGGCGCCTCCGCACAGTTGCCCTGGCCCGGCCTGCCCAGCCCGAGTCGCTGGTGTTGCCCTCGCTGATCGCCGACGACGTCGGGCGTGAAGACATCGACGGGGTGTACTGGACGCCTCCGTCGGTGTTTGCCGACGGAAACGTCTGGTTGAAGATCGGCGGCGACGCGCTCGATGTGCAGATCGCTTCGGGCGGCGACGACATAGGTGCCTGGTTCGCCGCTGGTGGAAGCCGGTCCGAGGCCGACATGTTGGCCGAGGTGCTGCAGGCCAGCCTGCCCGCTGTCGAGTTCGCCGAGTGGGCGCACAAGCCTTGCGTAGTGACCTACACCGCCCACGGTCGGCCCTACGTCGGGCAGGTCTCCGAGCGGTTGGTCGTGGCGGTGGGCGGGTGTGGCGGCGCCGCCAAATCGGCCGACGAGTGGGGCCGCCTGGCATCGGTGGCTGCAACCGGCGGGGCCGAGGACCCCGAGATCGGGTGGGACACCACCAAGCCCATATTCGTAGGCGACGGCGCCTACGCGAGCGTCCGAGACGAACGCTATTGACCGACGATCCGATCTCTAGCGCTCGCAGGCGCGCCGTTCGCGACGTGGTGCCCTTCGTGGTCGCCATGGCCCCGTTCGCCCTGGTCTACGGCGTTGCCGTAGCCGACAGCTCGGTGAACAACGTGGTTGGGGTGTCGGCTTCGTGGCTGATGTTCGCAGGCGCTGCGCAGCTGTCGGTGCTCGACTCGATCGACGCCGGCGCCGCTGCGTGGCTGACCATCGCCACCGCGGTTCTGATCAACTTGCGGTTTGGTCTGTACAGCGCAGCACTGGCGCCGGCGTACTCGCTGTATCCACTGCCCAAGAGGATGTGGCTGGTCTATGGCATGGCCGATCAGGTCGCCGCACTGGTGATGGTCGACCGCGACCCCGACGAGCAGCCGGACGCGAAGCTGGCCTACGCCATGACGTGCACGACGATCATCGTTTGTACCTGGTGGGTGGTTTCGATACTGGGAGCAACCGTGGGAGCCACCATCCCCGATGGCGTCGACATCGGGTTTGCCATGCCGCTGATGTTCCTGATGCTGGCGCTGCCCGCCCTGCGCGACCGGCCGTCGATGGTCGCGGGTGCCGTGGGTGCCACTGCGGCTGTTGTGTCCAAGGACCTTCCGCAGGGTGCCAACATCGTCGTGGGTGGGCTGCTGGGCATATCGGCCGGTCGGGTTGCACAACTGCGCCTCGCCCGACGCCAAGGCTCGGCCCGATGAGCCCGCTGGCGTTGTTCGCGCTGTGGGAGTCGCCACCCTGGCGATTCGCGGGTGGGCGGTGGTGGCTGTGAGTCTGGGCCTCGAGGTCAGCCCGGCGGTGGCCGAGACACTCAAACTGGTCGGGCCTGCGGTGCTGTCGGCCATCGCAGCCAACGCATTGTTGATCGACGACGGCAGCATCAGCACCAACTGGGCTTGGTATTTGGCCGCCGTCATCGCCGCAGCCGGGTGGCTGAAATGGCGCTCGGGTGGCGTGGCGTTTGCCATCGGTTTTGCTGCCGTGTCGGTTCTGAACCAGATCTTGTGAGGATGGGCCCATGGATCGCTCGCTTCACATAGGCCAGGGAGTGTCGGTCGATTCGTCGATCGTCACCTGGCGATTCGATACGTCCAGCGGTCCGGGTGGGCAGCACGCCAATCGATCCAACACCAGGGTCGAAGCGAGCTTGATCATCGCAGACGCCGACCTGGACGATGCGATCAAGGAACGTCTCGAGGCCAAGCTGGGTTCCGAGGTCAGGGTCAGCGTCGACGACACCCGGTCTCAGACCCGCAATCGTGACCTGGCCCTCGACCGCCTCGAGGACAAGCTGGCCAAGGCGCTGGTGCGCCCCAAGAAGCGCAGGCCGACCAAGCCGTCGCGGTCGTCGCAGCGCCGTCGGGTCGAGGCCAAGAAGCGCCGCTCGCAGACCAAGTCGCACAGGCGCAAGCCAGGACGCGACGACTGACTCCCACGCCTATAGGTTGGTTTCATGCCTGACGAAACCGCGCGAGCTGCCAGCAACGTGCTGGGCGGACAGCTCGAAGAGTGCAGCCGCGACCCCATCACCGGCTGGTTCAGAGACGGTTGCTGCAATACGGGGCCGGGCGACATGGGAGTGCACACGGTGTGCGCCGTCGTCACCGACGACTTTCTCGAGTTCTCGAAGTCGGTCGGCAACGACCTGTCCACGCCCCGACCCGAGTTGGGGTTCGCCGGCCTGAAAGACGGCGACGGCTGGTGCGTGTGCGCGCCGCGCTGGCAAGAGGCCTTTGATGCCGGTCACGCTCCGCCGGTGAGGCTGCGGGCGACACACATCGCAACGCTCGAATGGTGCTCGAAGCAAGCTCTCGAATCGCTGGCCATCGACCTATAGCCGTGGACACCTTCGACCACAGCCTCAGAACGCTCATCGGCGGGCGCATCGCAGCGCATCGCCCCCGCCTGCTGCCGACGAAGGGCTCCAAACCTGCAGCGGTGGCTGTCATCGCGGCAGCCGACGAGAGCGGCACGCCCGGGGTGCTGCTGACCCGAAGGTCGCCGCGATTGAAGGGGCACAGCGGTCAATGGGCGCTGCCGGGTGGCAGGATCGACGCCGGTGAAACCCCGCTGGACACCGCCATCCGTGAAACCGAGGAAGAGGTTGGCCTCGCTTTGACCCAGGCCGACCTTCTGGGCCGTCTCGACGACTACCCCACCCGTTCTGGGTACGTCATCTCGGGCTTCGTGTTCTGGGTCGAAGACACCTCGAATCTGCGCGCCAACCCATCCGAGGTCGAGTCGATCCACCACATACCGCTCAGCGAACTGACCCGAGCCGACTCGCCGCGAGTCATGACCATTCCCGAGACCGACAGGCCGGTGCTGCAACTGCCGGTGTTCGACGGCGAGATTCATGCGCCGACGGCGGCCCTCATGTATCAGTTCCGCCTTCTGGGCCTCGACGCCGACCACAGCCCCGTGGCCCATTTCGACCAGCCGGTCTTTGCATGGCGCTGAGCTAGAGGTTGGCCTGGGCGAACGCCGCAACCTGCTCGACGGCCTCGGCCAGGTGCTGCCTGCCGTCGGGGCCACCGAAGTAGTGGCCCGCGCCGGCGACCACGTGCTTGTACGTCACCGAGCCCGCTGGCCTGGCCAGCAGCGCTTGGTGCAGGCGTTCGGTGTGGCTGGGGGTGCAAGCGTCGTCGCATCCGGCACCCAACACCATGGCGGGCACCGACACTCCGGCGGCCGCAACCAACGCATCGGCCCGAGCGTGGTCGTAACTCCACTGGCTCAGCCAGCTGCGCAGCGTCGAGAAGCGGGCCAGACCCACCGGACCGTCGTTGACCACCTCCGGAACGCCCAGATAGCAGTGGTTCGCCGGTCGTCCGTTGGGCTCGATTGTCGTGTCGAGCCATCTGGGGTCGGCCATCGTGCCGTGAACGGTGAACGCCCGCTCTGCCATTGGCATGCGCGATGCGCGCACCTCGTCGAGCGTCTGCTGAACCCACGAAGTGATTCGCCGGTTGCGCGCCACCTGGGCGGCTCGAAACTCGGCGACGAAGTCGGCGCTGTATGGCGGCCGAGCGGGGTTGCCCGGGTCGTACAAGTTCAGCGCCGTCGAGCGCTCGAAAGGCCGCGATTCGTCGGTGATGGACGGATCGAGCCACTCGGTGAGGATCCCGTGACGGCTGATGTGGGCCGCCGACATGACGATGACATCGGCCGGGGGCATGTTGAGCGGTTCGACCTCGTAGGGGTCGCCAGCCGCGGTGTCGACGATGCCGGTGCCCGATTCGGCCACCGACTGGTACCACATCGACAGAGAGCCTCCCCCGGACCAGCCCATGAGGACCACCTTCGAATAGCCGAGTCGCTCCTTTGCGTCGCGTATCGCCATTCCCAGGTCGGCAGCGACCTTCTCCATGATCAGCGCCGAGTCGACACCGCGATAGCGCGAATTGGCCCAGATGACGTGGTGTCCGGCGCGGGCGAGACCGGGCACGATGGGCAGGTACATACCCCCGCCGGTCGGGTGCATGAACACATAGACCGTGTCCGATGGTTGCCCCACCGGGCGGACCAGATGGCAATCGAGGCCGATGATGTTGCCTCCGCCGCCATATACATCGCTGAAGGCGGCGTCTTCGCGGTGGACGACCACATACGCGATGCGCTCGCAACCATCGGGGGTTCCCGGAACTCGTGTCGACATGCGACGATCGTAGGGTGATCTTGTTCGTCGACACAGAACCCAGGCACAACCGTGACAGCCGGGTGTCAGAGCGCCTCGACGCCGCGCGCACCCGCTTGACCTATCGTCTCGAGGACCTCGCCGAGCGGCCTGTGCACCTGGTCCGATACGACCGCCTATCGCCCGAGTTGTTCCGCCAGATCGAGGTCGAGGCCATCTTCGTGTCGGGCAATTCGGTGGCGCCGGCCAGTTTCGGTGCCGAGGCCGATGCGCTGTTCGAGTTGGTTGCCAACACCGAACGCCCGACGTTCGGTTTCTGCGGAGGGCACCAACTGATCGCAAGGGCCCTGGGGGTCGACTCTGTACCGGTCGTCGACGGCGAGAACACACCCACCACCGAGTCTGGGTACCTTCCGGTCGACACGACAGCCGACCACCCGCTGACACAGGCGATAGGCCAAGCAGCAGTGTTTCGTCAGCACCATTCGTGGCAGGTTCCCAGCGAGCCCCCGGGGTTCGTCAACATGGCGTCGACGGCGCTGTCCGCAGTGCAGATGCTGGTGAACGAGGACCGACACATGGTGACAACGCAGTTCCACCCCGAGTACTGGACTTCCGAGCACCCCGCCGGAGCGGCTCTGATTCGAGCGTTTCTCGAGTGGTCGGGTGTGGTCAGCCCTGGGCCAGCAGGCGCTTGACCTCGCCGATGGCCTCCACACCTTCTTGTGCCGACCCGGCGATGGGCGTGAGGTTGAACATCGCTGCGCCGGCGTCGCGGTATGGGGCCAGGAACTGGGCGATGTCGGCCGGCGTGCCTGCCGGCGTGTATCGCTCGAACGCCCCGAACGGCACTCCGTAGAACGCCTCCATCGCAGGCCCGACCCTGCGCTTGGCCGTAGCGACGTCGTCGCCCACGCCAACCCACAACTGCATGCCGTGGATCCACCGCTCGACCTTGCGTCCCGCAGCGGCGGCCGTCTGGGACACGTCTGCCAGGGCAGACGCGAAACGGTTGGCCGAGCACCACGACGCCAGCCACCCCTCTCCCAACAGCGCAGCTCGCCGAACGGCAGCGTCCGAACGGCCGCCGACGACTATGGGCACCCGCGGCTCGGGAGCTGGCCTCACCGCCACGCCATCGAGGTTGACGAACTCGCCCTCGTAGGAAACCGCTTCGCCGGTGGCGAGCAGCCGAACGACCTCGAGGTATTCGTCTGTACGTCTACCCCGGCTGGCAGGATCGACCCCAACAGACCACATCTCTGAGCGATCCTCGCCACCCACCCCGACGCCGAACACCAGGCGCCCGGGCGCCAACTCCGACAGGGTCGACAGCTGCCTGGCCACCGCCGTGGGGTGCCTCAGCGCCAGCAGATAGACCCCGACGCACGCCTTGAGCTCGTCATTGGCCCCCAACACGTAGGCCATCTGGATGAGGCCGTCCATACCCAGGCCGCCACGAAACGAGACGTGGTCGGCCGTGAAGACGTGGTCGAGGCCAACGCCTGCAACGGCGTCAAGCCATCGCTCGAGCTGGGGCCGCCCGATGTCGTCGCCCCGGGGGATCGATACCCCCACCTCGACCGGTGTGTCAGCGCTGTTCATGGCCCGAGTGTGCACTTCGCCATCAACTCATCCCAAACCGGGTGGGCATGCGCTCTGAGCCATTGGGCGGTTGCGGACACACCTCCAAGCGCTCCAATGCCGCCATTGTCACCTTCACGTGGGCGGTCTACGCTCGCCGCTCTGTGAAGGCCGCGCTCGCATTTCCCCGTCTCCCCGACTCGCGCGACTTCAGGAAGGTCTGGATAGCTTCGATCATCAGCCAGCTCGGCGACTGGTCGGCCCGCCTCGCTATAGGCATCCTGATCTTCGATCGAACGGGCAGCGCCGTCTACGTTGGCACGGCCGCCCTGATATTCATTGCGCCCTATTTCGGCTTCGGTCAGATACTGACTGCGTGGGCCGAGCGATTTCAGCGGCGAACCGTCATGGTGAACTGCGACGCATTGCGCGGCGCCGCCTTTGTCGCATTGGCCCTTCTCGATCCGCCGCTGCCAATTTTCTTTGCGATCCTGTTCATCAGCGCCAGTGCAGATCCGGTGTTCGAGGCCAACGTGTCTGCGACCATCGTCGAGTCGGTCGACACCACCCAGTACGACGCCGCAATAAGGCTCAGGCATCTGTCGCTTCAAGCGGCGACGCTGGGCGGCCTTGGGCTCGGCGGGCTGCTGGTTGGCTGGTTCGACGCGCGCCAGGTGTTGTTGGCAGACGCCCTCACGTTTGCGTTCTCGGCACTGATCCTGGGGCGCATCACGGCCCGGCGTCACGCCGCTGGTGAGTCACCCAGCATCCGCGAGACGTTCATGGGCGGCATCGATTTCCTGCGACGCGACCAGACCTCGCGCAACGCCGTACTGGCCACGATGCTGACCATTGCCGCCGGAATGAGTGTTCAGGCCCAGTCGCCCGTCCTGGGTAAAGAACTCGCCGACCTCGAGCCCCAGATGATCGGCGTTCTGGCCATGCTGGCGCCAGCGGGAAGCATCTTTGCGATAACCGTGGTGTCGACCGCGGGCTCGGACAGGCGCCTGTACTACCGCAACCTCGTGGTCTCTATCGGTGCAGCCGCCGTGGCCGCCGTGCTGATCGGCCTCTCATCACGTCCCGTCGCGCTGTTCATCGCCTTCTTCACACTGGGGTTCGTCTACCAGACATCGATGACGTCCAACATCATCGTCGGCAAACGCATCCCCTCCGATCGGCGGGCGGTCGTGTTCGGCATGTTGCAGGCGCTGATAATCATCTCGAACGGTGCCGGAGCATGGCTCGGTGGCCTGTTCATCGAGCTCTTCGGTCCAGGGCGCGGTGCCCAGGTGGGCCTCGCCATGGCCGGCTTGGCGGCCCTGGCGGTCATTCCACGCGCCACCACACGGGTGGCGGCAGCGCCGCATGGATACACCACACGGCGTGGTGAACAACTCACAATAGACCTGAGTGACCATTCATCTATGGCTCGCACATCACCCCTGACGCAAACTTCTATGGGTGACAGCTGATCCTAGGCCTGATTGGTACAAAGAACAGGTTGGAACCCCGGCCAATCAGACACGTGGGCGACACGATCGGTAAGGAAAAACGAAAGGGCCGACCCCCAAGGGCCGGCCCCGATGTTTGTTTGAGTCTCAGCTCCAGGTCGAACGCTTCATTGTTGCGCCTCCTCCCCCGTGTTGGTGCAGCCGCACAGCGGTTGCAGTGTCTCAGTTTGCCCGCAGGTGTTCGCCTGGGATGAAGGCACGAATGTGCCCAAATCAGCCCATCCGAACGGCTACTCAGGGTGACTATTCGGCCGCTTCCGCAGCCTCATTCTCCCAAAGCATGGCGAAACCATAACGCGCGCTATGGGTGACCACAAGGCGGCCCACGAGATGAGGCCGTAGACTGCGACGGGCGTCACACCAACGAAGGGGGCTACATGGCGACACGCTGGATCATCGAGGGCGAGATCGACCCCAGATGGCCGATCAACACCCGTGGCAACGTCGGCGAGGTGTTTCCCGAGGTCGTCACCGCGCTGGGTTACGAACTGGGGGTGGTGCCCGCAGAGCGGGCCTGGCGCGAGGCCTACGCCGATCTGGGCATCTACACCGAGGGCGACTTCTCCTCTGACGATCCGGTCATCATCGGTCTCTACGGCGGCTACACCTACCTGAACCTCTCGTACCTGCGAATGATGGGCGTCCGGGCCCCAGGTTCGTCGGCCGAGGCGATCGACGTCGCCTTCTTCGGCGAGGGCAACCCGCCGCCATACGAACCCCGTAAGGGCGACAAGAGCATCAAGTCCAGCCTGCGGATTCTGAAGACGGTGTTGGGCGCCCTCGCAACCAAGGAGCTGCCCGAGATCGTCCCCGACAGCTTCCGCAAGGCCGCGGCCTACGAGGACAGGCGTCCATCGTTGGATGCCCCCGACGCCGACTTGTATGCCTATCTGATGGACTTCCCCAAGGCCTTCGGCCCACTCTTTGCCAATCACATGAAGTCGACGGCCATCGCTGCCATCGTGTCCGGCATCCTGGCCGATGCTGCCGCGGCCGCCGGCGAGCCGGGCCTTGTCACCCACCTTCTGGGCGCCTCCGGCGACGTGCTGTCTGCCCAGTACAGCCAGCAGCTCTACTCGATCGCATCGTTCGTGAAGTCGTCAACGTCATTGACTGCGGCGTTCGACGGCGGCGTCAGCGGTCTCCTCGACCGTCTCCCCGACGACGCCGACGCAGTCGAGTTCAACCGACGGTTCGGCAAGTTCATCGCAGACCACGGTCACCGCGGCCCCAACGACTGGGAGCTGTCGTCGCGAACCTGGGACAACACCCCCGAACTGGCGCTCGTGGCGATAGACCGGATGCGTCTGGCGACCAGCGACCTCAGTCCCAAAGGGCGCCTGGGCGACGACGGCTCCAAACGCGATGCGGCCGTGGCGCGGATCAGGCCCCACGTCAAGCTCCTCGACCGAATGAACTTCGACAAGGCCGTAAAGGCCGCCCCGTTCTGGTCCCAGGCCCGCGAGGCCACCCGCGATCGGGCCGTCAGGGTAGGTCTGCCGGCCAAGCAGGTTTATCGAGAGCTGGTCAGGCGAGCCGCAGAGCGCGGGGGCGAGCCCGATCCGGTCAAGGTGGCGCTGCTGTATCCCAGAACAGAGCTGGGCCAGTACCTCGAAGACCCAGCTTCACTACTTGGTGTCATCGCCGAGCGCGCCGAGTTGTTCCGGCGCTATTCAGCGGTCGAGCCGCGGTTCTTCATCCGGTCCCAGGAAGAGGTGCCGAGCCTCGAGGATCTCGAGGCCGATGCAGCGTCACGGGCTGTGGCCCAAACGGCCGGAGTCGGCGCGGTGTTGCGCGGCGACGCCGGCTGCAGCGGTGTCGCCCAGGGGCGAGTGCGTGTTGTGCTCGACCCCTCCGACGCCGTCGATCTCGAGCCGGGCGAGGTGCTGGTGGCTCCGCTCACCGATCCGTCCTGGACTCCCCTGTTCCTGCCCGCGGCCGCCGTCGTGGTGAACGTCGGCGCCCTGATGAGCCACGCGGTGATCGTTTCGCGTGAGCTCGGTATTCCCTGTGTGGTCGCCGTCGAAGGTGCCACACAACAACTGGCCGACGGGATGCTGGTCGAAGTCGACGGCACCGCCGGTTCCGTGACCGTTCTAGAAGCCGGAGACTGACCCAAATGCCCGACCTCAACACCCTCGCCGACATCACCAGGTTCCATGCCGCGAACAACCCCGACAAGGTCGCCTTGGTGGCCGGAGACGTCGAGTTGACCTATGCCCAGCTCGACGAGCTGTCGAACCGCGTCGCCAACGCCTTGGCCGTGGCCGGTGTCGGCAACCAGGACCGCGTGGGTTACGTTGCGAAGAACCTGATCGAGTACTTCGCGTTCACGTTCGGGGCGGCGAAGCTGAACGCCGTGACCGTGGCGGTCAACTGGCGTCTGGCGCCGCCCGAGATCGAGTACATCCTCGACAACGCCGAGGCCAAGGTGGTGCTGTTCGAGAACGAGTTCCTCGGCCACCTGGCCAAGATGAACCTGGCCGCCGATCCGCTGATAGTCGCCGTGGGTGGCGACGGCCAGCACGTCGAGTTCGACCAATGGATCGCCGATGCCACGACGACCGACCCCATGGTCGCCGCCACCATCGATGACACCGCCGTGCAGCTGTACACGTCGGGCACCACCGGTTTGCCCAAGGGCGCCGAGTTGAGCAACCGCAACCTGTTCAGCATCGTGGGTCCGTTGTCGTCGAAGATGGGGCTGAACTCCGACAAGGTGCTGATGCACATGCTGCCGCTGTTCCACATCGGCGGCTCGGGCGTGGCCATCATCGGCCTGTACAACGGCATGAAGAACGTCATCCACCGCGACGTCGACCCGGGTGCGATCTTCAGGGACATCCCGGCCCACGGCGTCACCCACGCGTTCATGGTGCCGGCACTTCTGCAGGTACTTCCGACGATTCCGGGCGCCTCCGACGTCGACTATTCGTCGCTCGAGCAGATCCTCTATGGCGCCTCGCCGATCACCGAGGAGGTTCTCATCGCTTCGATGGGGCTGCTGAAGTGCGACCACTGTCAGGCCTACGGGCTGACCGAGACCACCGGCGCCATCACCTTGCTGATGCCAGAAGACCACGACCCGGGCGGTCCTCGGGCTCACCTGCTGCGCTCGGCAGGTGGTCCCGTAGACGGGGTCGAGTTGCGCATCGTCGACGAGGAGGGCAACGATCTGCCCGACGGCGAGATCGGCGAGGTGTGGTGCCGCACAGTTCAGAACCTGAAGGGCTACTGGCGCAACCCCGAGGCCACCGAGGCCGTATATCCCGAGGGCCGAGACGAGACCGGGTTTGGCTGGTTCGCCACGGGCGACGCCGGCTATCTCGAAGACGGCTTCCTGTTCATCCGCGACCGGGTCAAGGACATGATCGTGTCGGGCGGCGAGAACGTGTATCCCGCCGAAATCGAGAACGTTCTGATGAGCCATCCCGAAATAGCCGACTGTGCGGTGATCGGTGTGCCCAGCCAGCGCTGGGGCGAGACGGTGATGGCGATCATCACGCCGGTGCCCGGCACCGACCCGTCGCAGGACGACATCATCGCTTATTGCACCGAGCGGCTCGCCAAGTTCAAGTGCCCGACGTCGGTCACCCGAATGGAGACGATCCCGCGCAACCCCTCGGGCAAGGTCTTGAAGACCGAGCTGCGCGAGCCCTACTGGGAGGGCATGAACCGCCAGGTCAACTAGCCCAGCACGCCAGGTCGGCTAGCCCAGCTGGCGGCGCAGTTCGCGGCGCGCTATCGACATCAGGTGCACCTCGTCGGGGCCGTCGGCTATGCGCAGGCCGCGCAAGCCTGCGAACATACGCGCCAGGGGCGTGTCGTCGCTGACACCGGCGGCGCCGTACACCTGGATCGCCCGGTCTACGACACTGGTGGCCATACGCATCACCTGCACCTTTATGGCCGACATGTGAGGCGCGGCCGCCTTGTCACCCTTGGTGTCCATCAGCCAGGCGGTGTGCAGCACCGACAGACGGCAGGCGTCGATGTCCATCCGCGACTCGGCGATCCAGTCGCCCACGTTGGCACGACTCGACACCTTGGCCCCAAAGGTCTCACGGCTGTCGGCACGCTTGCACATCAGCTCCAGAGCCTGTTCGGCCAGCCCGATGGTGCGCATGCAGTGTTGAACGCGCGCTGGGCCCAGGCGGGCCTGACCAACCGCAAAGCCACCGCCGACATCGCCCACGATGTCGTCGTCGCCGACGCGCACGCCGTCGAACTCGAGCTCGCAATGGCCGTCGGTGTCGAGATAGCCGAACTTGGGGAGGTTGCGCACCACGGTCAGCCCCTGTGCGTCGCGGGGCACGATGAACACCGTGTGGCGGCTGTGACGCCCGTCGGGCGACTCACCGGCCGTAACGGTGTTGGTCATGGTCATCAGATATGCGCAGTTCGGATGCAGCACACCGCTGATCCACCACTTGCGGCCGGTGAGTCGCCAGCCGTCTCCGTCGCGCTCGGCGACCATCGCCATGTTGGAGGCATCCGAAGAGGCGACCTGGGGTTCGGTCATGGCGAATGCCGACCTGATCTGGCCTGCGAGCTGGGGCAACAGCCATCGCTCGCGCTGTTCGGACGAGCCATAGGCGATGAGGGCGTCACCGTTTATCGAAGACGGCGCGTCGGTGTTGGTGGCCTCCTGGGCCAGCCTCGACCGACCGAGCCGTTCGGCCAGGGTGCATATTCGACCGAGCTGAGGCCGGGACCGTACTGCGGGTGCCTCACGTTGAGGTTCCACAGCCCGGCCTCCATCGCCTTGCGCTTCAGCTCCTCGACTGCCGTGGGCTGGGCGGCCGGTGCCGCTTGGCGGGCCTGCTCGACCTCGTCTTCGCGCGGCACCACCTCGTCGGCGATGAACGCTTCGAGGCGTTCGAGGTAGTCGTGCGACCGTGCCGTGTTCTCGAAATCCATGATCTCGGCTCTTTCTGGTTGTCGGCAGGTATGCCTGGTTCAGCGCTGGGTGCCCGTGCGCAGCTCGCGGAAGGGCACGTCTTTGTCGACTGCGGGCTCGCGTGGCAAGCCCAGGGCCTTTTCGCCCAGCGTGTTCTTCTGGATCTCGTCGGTGCCGCCACCCAGGCGCATGCCCCGACAGTTCAGGATCTGGAAGGCATACCAGTCGGGGTCGACGTCGCCGTCACTCCAGGCGACACCACCGGCAAACTGCAAACGGGCGGCCGTGTCGGCTGCCGCGAGCCCTTGAATCGATCTCCACAGCTTGCCGATCGATGGGTGGGTGCCCCGCTGGCGCAGGTAGCCGATGATCTGCTCGCCGGTGTAAAGCCGGGCCAGCTCCTGGCGCACCGTGGGATCTTGTGAACGCCCTTGCTGGCGGGCGAGCTCCATGAGCGTCTGTATCCGGATGGGCACGCGGCCGGTCTTGGATCTCGAGTTGGGGTCGCTGAGCGTCGACGAGACACCGGTCTGAACGCGCTCGTGCGCCAGCAGCGCCGTGCCCATCCGCCAGCCGTCGTTGACGTCGCCGACGACCCAGTCTCGGGGCACCCGCGCCTCGTCGATGAACACCTCGTTGAACTCGGCGTGGCCGGTCATCTGCTTCAGCGGGCGAACGGTGACACCCTCTTGGCGCATGTCGATGACCAGCATCGAGATGCCCCGGTGCTTGGGCTGGTCGGGATCGGTGCGCGCCAGCAAGATGGCGACGTCGGCGTCCATGGCACCAGACGTCCAGACCTTCTGGCCGCTTATGACCCATTCGTCGCCGTCGAGCACCGCTCGCGTCGACAGCGAGGCCAGGTCAGACCCGGCGCCGGGTTCGCTGTAGAGCTGGCACCAGATCTCCTCGCCGCGCAGACCCGGCTTCAGGAACCGCTGCTTCAAGGCCTCGCTGCCGTGGTCGCGGACGGTGGGCAGCGCCATTCCGATGCCGATGCCGTACGCGCCTTCTTCGGTGGGTACTCGGCCTGCGCTCAGCTCGGTATAGGCAGCCTTGAACTGCGCCCCCAGACCCAGACCTCCGTATTCGACGGGATAGTCGATGCCGGCCAGGCCCGCGTCGTACAGGGCTGCGCGCCAGGTCTTCGCCCTGGCCACCCGCCCCTGTACGCCATCGAGTGCGCTAGGCAGAACTTCGTCAAAGAACGAGTTGATGCGTGAGCGGAATTCGTCGAGTGTCACATCGGCCATCGTCGAATGATGGCACCCCGACCCGCGGACTACCTACCCGAGCTTCAGCGGAGTTCGTGCAGGAACGTTCCGGCCCAGCGGTGGACGTCGTGTGAGTGCAGGCGGCTGCGCATGGCGTCCATGCGTCGCCGCTTGTCTTCGGCCGGCGCATTGATGGCGTCCAGCAGCACCCGCTTGAGCCCATCGAGGTCGAAGGGGTTGCACAGGTATGCGTCGGTGAATTCGACGGCGGTACCCGCGAACTCCGACAGCACCAGCGCTCCCCTGCCCGACGTCTGTGCCGCCACATATTCCTTGGCGACCAGGTTCATGCCGTCGCGGTACGGGGTCACCAGCATCACGTCGGCGGCGACGTACATGGTCAGCAGCTCGTCGAACGGGAAGTTCTGGTGCAGGTAGTGCACCACCGGGGTGCCCATCGTGGCGAAGTCGCCGTTGATCACCGACACCAAGCGCTCGATGCGCTCGCGCATCTCGGCGTAGCCCCGCACGTCGTCGCGGCTGGGGGTCGCCACCTGTATCAGCGCTACGTCGCCCGCATCGAGGTCACCATCGGCCAACAACTCGTGCAGCGCTCGGAGCCGAACGTCTATGCCCTTGGTGTAGTCGAGGCGATCCACGCCCAGCAGCAGTGTCTTGGGGCTGCCGACCTGCACCCAGAGGTCGGCCGCGGCGGCGATGATGTCGGGCTCGCGCGATTTGACCTCGATGCTCTCGACGTCGATCGAGATGGGGAACGCTCCCACCGTGACCTCACGACCCTCCCAGTCGAGGGTCGCATTGTCGTCCTCGAGGAAGGTTCCTGGGGTATCGAGCATCCGACGACATACCGACAAGAACAGCTGGGCGTCTTCGGGGGTTTGGAAGCCGACGATGTCGGCGCCCAGCAGACCTTCGGCGATCTGGGTGCGCCACGGCAGGCGCTGGAACAGCTCGGCCGGAGGAAACGGGATGTGCAGAAAGAACCCGATGCGCACGTCGGGTCTGGCATCGCGAACCATCTTCGGCACCAACTGCAGTTGATAGTCGTGAACCCACAAGGTGCCGCCCTCGGCGGTGGTTTCGATGGCGCGACGGGCGAATGCCGCATTGACTCGACGGTACGCGTCCCACCAATGACGGTGGTACTGCGTGCTGAGTGCGCCCGAGTGATAAAGCGGCCAGATCGTTCCGTTCGAGAACCCCTCGTAGTAGTCGTCGATCTGGTCCTGCGACAGCGAGATCGGGTCTAGGTACAGCCCGTCGTGCTCGAATGGTTCGATGCTGCTGGGTGTGTCTGGATCGGCGGCCTCGCCGGACCATCCGATCCACGAACTGGACCGCTTGCGCATCACCGGGATGAGCGCAGTAACGAGCCCACCGGGGCTGAGGGTCCAGCCGCCCTGATCGTCGCGTCGGACGGGAAGACGATTGGCTGCGATCACGAACTCGTGAACATGTGCCACGCAGCCATGGTAACCGCCTGACCGACTCGACCGGAGATCGTCCGAGGTGCTACGAAAGCACCCGATGGAATCTGACCAGTGGCTACAGGGCGTACGAGTCCTCGACTTCACCCAATATCTCGCCGGCCCGGCGTGTACCCGGATGTTGGCCGAATTGGGCGCCGAGGTGATCAAGGTCGAGCAGCCGCCCTACGGCGACCCCAACAGGGGCGGGCGCCCGAGGCTCAACCGCAGGGCCGGCAACCACATCCAGCAGAACAGGCTGAAGAAGAGCCTCTGCGTCGACCTGTCGACCGACGACGGTGTGCGGCTGATTCGCGAGCTGGTGCCGCACTGCGACATCGTCGTCGAGAACTTCTCGAAGGGTGTCCTCGATCGCCGAGGCCTCGGCTACGACGACCTGCGCCGTATCAAGCCCGACGTCATCATGGCCTCGATCACCGGCTTCGGGCACACCGGTCCGCTGGCCGAGCGGCCGGGTTTCGAGTTCATCGCTCAGGCGATGACCGGGGTCATGCACCTGACCGGTGAGGCCGACGGCCCGCCCATGTTTGTAGGCATCGGCATGGCCGACACCAACGCAGGAGTGCATGCGTGGGGAGCAATCGGGCACGCCCTGTTTCGGCGCGAACGCACCGGCAAGGGCACCCATTTGGACATCTCGTTGGTCGACTGCCTGTTCCAGATGCACGAGACGGCCGTCTACGCCGAGTCGATGACCGACGGCCAGTTCGAGGCCATGCGCCGCGGTCGCCACTATGAGCCCATCTCGCCGGCGGGCGCCTTCCAGGGCCCCGAGGGATGGATCGTGGTCTTCTGCGCCGAGAACCAGGTCCGCAACCTGTTCGCGGCGATGGGCATGCCTGAGCTCGCCGACGACGAGCGATTCAAGGGCAACCCGGCGCGCATCGCCAACCGCGACGCTCTCACCGACATCATCGAAGAGTGGATGTCGCGGTTCGAGACTGACCAGCAGGTCATGGCCTCCCTCGAGGCGCACCGCGTGCCCTGCGGACCCGTTCTGAGCGTGTGGGAGGCCATGCACCATCCGCATCTGGTCGAGCGGGCGACGGTGCGCACGGTCGCCGACCCGCTGGCCGGGCCGGTCTCGGTGCCCGGCTTCCCGATACGCACAGTCGACCCCGCAGACCTTGCGGTCGCCGAAGGCGTGGCGCCGGCGCTGGGACAGCACAACACCGACGTACTGGGTGGCATCTTGGGTAAGCCGGCCGCCGAGCTCGAAGCCCTGGAAGCCGACGGGGTTATAGCTTCGAAGGATCGCTGACGGTCGGCGACGGCCGGCTAGGGGGAACAATGCAGGTAGTAGTGCTGGGCGCAGGATCGTGGGGAACCACCGTGGCTTCTATCGCTGCGCGGCGTTGCCCCACCTTGTTGTGGGCCCGCGACGAAACGGTTGCCGACGAGATCAACCGCGACCACACCAACAGCCGCTACCTCGACGGGTTCACGTTGCCGCGGCGCCTCGAGGCCAGCGCCGACCTGGGAGACGCGGTCAGGCGAGCGGACGTGTTGGTGGTGGGCATCCCATCGTCTTCGTTTCGCAGCGTGTTGGAGACCGCCTCGGACTTCTTGCGACCATGGGTGCCGGTGGTCAGCCTCACCAAGGGCTTCGAGCGCGACTCAAACCGCCGCATGACCGAGGTGATCAACGACGTAATGCCCGGGCATCCGGCCGCGGCACTCACCGGCCCCAACCTGGCCCGCGAAATCATGGCCAGACAGGCGGCGGCCGCCGTGGTGGCCACCTCTGACCTGTCGGTGGCAGCAAGGCTCCAGGACATCTTCAGCACCACGATGTTCAGGGTCTACCGCAACCACGATGTCGTTGGCTGCGAGCTGGGCGGGGCGCTGAAGAACGTCATCGCCATCGCCACGGGTATGGCCGATGGGCTGGGCGTTGGCGACAACACCAAGGCCATGGTCATGACCAGAGGGCTCGCCGAGCTGACCCGCCTGGGCGTGGCCCTGGGTGGCGAGCCTGCGACGTTCTCCGGCCTGGCCGGCATGGGCGACCTGATCGCAACCTGCATGAGCCCCCACAGCCGCAACCGTCACGTCGGCGAGCAGCTGGGGCTGGGACGCAGCCTGCAGGAGATCCTCGACGACATGCACATGGTCGCCGAGGGCGTCAGAACCACGGCCACTGTCGCGAAGATGGCGGGCGATCTGGGAATGACCTTGCCTGTCAGCGATGCGATCCACCAGGTGATCGAGGGCAATATCGGCCCCGCGGAGGCCTATCGAGGTCTCACTCCCGCAGCCCACGAAAGCGACGAGGGCTGACACGCGTGCCTGCCAGCCGCTAGCCGGCTCAGAGGTCGTCGAACTTGCTTTGCATGCGCGCCATCGAGCTGAGCGACCTGACCGCCACGCTCATGCCCGCCAGATCGAGGCGCCCGGCCGAGCGGATCTCTTCCAGCACGGCCTGGAATCGCGTCACGGAGCCGCTGTGGCTTTGTGACCAGGCCTCGACAGCACCGGCCGCATCCAGCGAGCCATCGTGACCCGCCATCCAACGCACCACCGCTGCCGTCAGCTCAGCGTGCTCGCGGTAGACGTCGTCGCGCAGGGTGCCTCGGGCCAGTGTCAGCCAGTGGTCGTCGCGCGGCAGGTCAGCGATATGTTTGCGCAGCCACACCAGCTCGAACGCTGCTTCGAGCTCGGCTGCAACCGACGCCACCACACGCAGGTCGGCGCCGGTCTGGCGACCGACCTCTGAAAGCTCGAGAAAGCCGAACGCACGGTCCAGCTCGTCGAGGTCGGCTTGAAGACCCGAGGGCATGCCGGTCTGGTCTACGGCCACATCGAGCTGGTGGGCGATACGCGCCCACCGCTCGCGGTTGGCCTGTTCGACCATCTCGAACAGCGCCGCCACCGGAGCCTCGTAAGTCTCGACAACTTCATCGACGTCGATGGGCAACGGCTCGTGGCGCAACAGCCACCGCGTAGCCCTCTCGCCCAGGCGCTTGATCTCGAGCTTCAGTGCTGTCTGAACCGCGGGCTCTACGATTCCGTCGAGGGCCCTGACCTGCTCGAAGCGCGCTTCCAGGTCGAATATACGCAGCGCCGCAGCGTGTGCCCGCGCGATGTCTGGCACCGACGCCGACGTCTCCTCGGTCAGCCGGTGCACCATCGAGATACCGCCGAGGTTGACCAGGACGTTTGACACCAGCGTGGCCGTCAGCTCTCGACGCAGCGCATGGGCGTTGATCAACGCCCCGAACCGCTCGACCACGTCTCGCGGGAAGTACGCGTCGAGCAGCGGCTCGAAGGCAACCTCGTCCACCAGCGAAGATGCCACCAGATCTTCGGTGAGGCTGTTCTTGACGTAGGCCAACAGCACCGCAAGCTCGGGGCGGGTGAGCCCCTTGCCTGCCTCTCGCCGCCGGGCGAGTTCGCCGTCGGTGGGCAGCGCTTCGAGCTGTCGGTCCAGCGATGCACGTTCTTCGAGCCAGTGCAACAGGCGCTGGTGAACGTCGACCATGCCGCCGGCGATGGCTTCGGCCAGGGTCAGAGTTTCGTTCTGGGACGAGTTGTTCTCGAGAACGTGGTCGCACACCTCGACCGCCAGCGAAGCCAGGAACGTGGCCCGCTCGGGCACATCGATCAGCTGCTTGGCTATCGCGTCGGCCAGGAGGATCTTGAGGTTCACCTCGTGGTCCGAGCAGTCGACACCCGCAGAGTTGTCGATCGCGTCGGTGTTTATTCGGCCACCGGCCGACGCGAACTCGATGCGGCCTCGCTGGGTGACCCCCAGGTTTCCACCTTCGGCGAACACACGGCATCGCAGCTGGGCGCCATCGACCCGCAGCGCATCGTTGCTGCGGTCGCCGACATCGACATTCAGCTCGCCAGAGGCTTTGACATACGTCCCGATCCCGCCGTTCCAGACCAGATCTACCGGTGCCTGCAAGATCCGCGAGATCAGCTCGGTGGGAGGCAGGGCGGTCACGTCTTCGATGCCGAGGACCTTGCGCACCTGGTCGGACAGCTCGATCGACTTGGCCGAGCGGCTGAAGACCCCTCCTCCTTCGGAGATGAGCTGGCGGTCGTAGTCGGCCCACGACGAACGCGGCAGCTCGAACAACCGTTGCCGTTCGTCGAAGGCTTCTGGCGGTGGGTTGGGGTCGAGGAAGATGTCGCGATGGTCGAACGCGGCCACCAGCCTGATGGCGCGGCTGCGCTGCATACCGTTGCCAAAGACGTCACCCGACATGTCGCCGATGCCCACCACCGTCAGCGGGGTCTGGCCGACGTCGTGCCCCAGCTGTTCGAAATGGTGCTGCACCGACACCCGCGCCTCTGGCGGTGATGGCCAGGGCCTTGTGGTCGTAGCCGACCGAACCCCCCGAGGCGAACGCGTCACCCAGCCAAAAGCCGCGCTCGACGGCGATCGCATTCGCAATGTCCGAGAAGGTGGCCGTGCCCTTGTCGGCTGCGACCACCAGGTAGGGATCGTCTCCGTCGAGCCGGCGAACGTGCTCGGGCGCAACGACTTGGCCGTCGACCAGGTTGTCGGTGACATCGAGCAGACCCGAGATGAACAACTTGTAGCAGCCGACGACCTCGTCGTTGATGGCGTTGCGGTCGCCGCCCGCAGGAAGTCGCCGTGCGACGAAACCACCCTTGGCGCCTACGGGCACTATCACCGAGTTCTTGACCGACTGGGCCTTCATAAGGCCCAGAACCTCGGTGCGATAGTCCTCGTAGCGCTCTGACCAGCGCAAGCCACCGCGTGCCACCGGGCCGGCCCTGAGGTGCACACCCTCGACCCTGGGCGCGTAGACGAAGATCTCTGCGTGCGGAACCGGCTTGGGCATCACTTCGATGCGATGCGGATCGAGCTTGAAGGCCAACGCATCGTGACGGGCCCACGCGTTGGTGCGCACGGTCGCGCCCACCAGCGACACCATCGCCCTCAGTATGCGGTCGGCGTCCAGGCTGGAGACCTCGTCGATGAGGCCCGCCAACTCACCTTCGAGTTCGCTGGTGAGAGCATCGTCGAACTGTTCGGGGTCGAAGCGCGCCGAGAAGTAGTCGACCAGCACCGAAACGATCTGGGGGTGAGCGACCAGGGTCTCGATGACGTAGGGCACCGAATACGAGCCGCGCAGCTGAACGAAGTAGCGCGCATAGGCCCTCACCACCGCGACCTCGCGCCAGGTCAGACCGGCCCCAACGACCAGCGTGGCCAGTCGGTCGCTCTCGGCATCGCCTCGCCATATGGCCAACAGGGTGTCGCGAAGGCGAGCCTGATCGTCGGGCTTCAGCACCGTACCGAAGTCGAGACCCAACTCGTAGATGTGTCCCAGCACGTGGGTATCGGTGGCGATGTTGTGGGGTCGTTCGTCCAAGACGACGGCGCCCAGGTCTTGCAGCATCGGTATCAGGCGGGTCAGGGTGGTGGCCCCTCCCGTGCGGTACAGGTGGCACTGAACCATGTGGGCGATGGTGGTGAACCTGACGTCGACATCGTCAGGACCCAACGCCAGTAGCCGCTCGAGGTCGTCCACTGCGCGCCGGGGCGACACCGCGGCGCGATACCCGGTCGGGAAGGCACCCGCGTACTGGGCGTATACCGCCGGGCCGTCGTCTGGACCATGCACATCGAGCGCTGCGGCCCTGAAGCCGTCTTCCCAAGTACGGATCAGATCGGTCAGCATCGACTCGATCGCGTCGATCGACGGGTCCGAGCGGGCCGCGGCGGGTGGTCGGTGGATGATCATGTGGATGCGCGCCAGGGGTGCATCGGAGATCTCGGTGGAGAACGTGGTGTGGGTTCCCTGGTATGCGTCCATGAGCGCCCGCTGGAACGCCAAACGCACGTCGGTCGAGTACCGATTGGTCGGGGCGAAGATCAACAGCGACAAGAACCGCCCGAACGCGTCCTTTCTGAGCACCACGTTGACCGACCGACGGTCTCTGATCTCGACGATCTGGGCGACCATGTGGTCGAGTTCCTCGACGTCCATCTGGAAAAGCTCGTCGCGGGGATAGGTGTTGAGGGCGTTCATCAGCCGGCTGCGATTGTGCGATGGACCCTCCAGGCCCGATCGCCTGATGATCTCCTCGACTTTTCCCCTGATCACTGGGACGGTCGACACCGCCTTGTTGTAGACGTCGGCGGTATACAGGCCGATGAAGCGACGCTCGCCCGTGACGCGGCCCGCGGGATCGATCTCTTTGACCCCCACGTAATCGAGCGGCGAGGCCCGGTGAACTGTGGAGGTCGTGTTGGCCTTGGTCAGGTTGGCCACGATCGGTCGGCGTGCCATGGCCGCCAGCTCTGGCGGATCGTGCAGCTCGCGCACCGGATTGGTCGGCTCGCCGGCCATGACACCGAGCCCAGTACCGGGCCTGGCCACCAGCCGCTCGCCGTCGATGAGGTCGTACTCGCGATAGCCGATGAAGGTGAACGACCCGTCGGCCATGAACCGCAGCAGCTCGGCGATCTCGTCGGCTCCGTGACCTATCGATCGCTCGAATCGGGCGTGGCCGGCATCGGCTTCTGCAGCCCAGCCGTCGAGTTCGCGAGCGATGCGGCGAGCCGTTTCGACCATGGCCGGCCAGCCCTCGACAGCGCTGCGAACGTCACCGACCACCGACTCGACCGCTGCGGCCAGTTCTGCCAAGCCCACCTCGCCCGACACCCTGTCGATGTGGAGGTGCACGAACGAATCGATCTCAGCAGCTGCTGGCGCCTGCTGTGGATCGGTCACCGAGGTGATCGCGGGGCCGTCGCGTTCGACCGCCGCCACCGGATGGGCCAGTAGGTCGACCACCAAGCCCATCGAGTCGAGCAGGGCCAGCACCGAGTCGACGATGAAAGGCATGTCGCTGGACACGATGTCGACCACGGTCGAGTCGAGGTGCCAACCGTCGGTATCGATGCACGGGTTGTAGACCCGAACCGCGATATCGCCGACCTGGCGCCCCAGCGCCAAGCTCCACAGCTGTCTGGCCGCTCCGAAGAGCTGGCCGGCATCCAGCCCCGATAGTTCGTCTGGCGAAACCTCGGCGTAGAGCCCGCGCACGAGCCTGGCCGCCTCTACCCCCGTTACCGTGACCGCTGCCTCGGCAGCGACCTTGGCCGCCGCGTCAAGCAGCGCCCGCTTGGCCTGCTCAGTCGCCACGAACTGCGAGGGTACTGCGGACGTCAGTCGGTGCCGTGGACCCGCACCAAACCGGCGGACGGGTCGAGGTCGACGATGGCTCCGTCGGGAATCGACGTCAGCGCGTCACGCACTCCGATTACCGCGGGCAGCCCCAGCTCGCGTGACAACACTGCGGCATGGCAAACGGGGCCGCCCTCCGCTGTGACGAGTCCACCAACCATAGACAGAACGAGGTTGTACGCGGGGCTCGTCGTCAGGGTCACCAGCACGTCGCCGGGTTGCAGACGCTCGAGCGCCTGCTCGGCGCTGGTTGCAACGACTGCGCGGCCTGTGAACGGCAACGTTCCGATGCCCAGACCGGTCAGTGACGGGCGTACATCGTCGGCCTGGCCGGCGCCCATGCCCATCTCCTCGACCGTCGTAGCCACCACCGACACCAACTCGGCCATCGCAGGCGGCAATGCATCGAGCGGTGGCGCCACGGCGGGCGGGCCAAGAGACCTGGGAGGGTCCAGATCCTTCTGAGCTCGCCGGATCGCCGCGCGAGCTGCCAGCTCCGAAGGCTTGGGCCCTGATACCTCCGATCCAGATGCCAACGCCTCCAGCGCTTCGATCGCCTCGTCCAGAGTGAACTCGAGCACGTGTTCGGCCAATTCGAGGTGGCCCGCGCTATGCAACCTCTGCCCCGTCTCGACCAGCGCCCGGCGCAGCAGGCCGGTCGGCCACTCGACCGTTATCGGGCCCTGGGCGTCGCGCATGCCCATAGCGGCCCTGGCGTCGGCCACAAGATCGTCGAACTCGTCCCTGTCGGCCTGGGGCACTCGCTCGCGCAGGCCGTCGATGGCCGCCATGTGATCCACGGTGCGTTGACGCAGCTCGCCCCTGAGGATCGTCGTGGCCAGCACGTTGGGCGTTTCGGCCATGGTCACGGCATCGAGGTCGTAGCCCGTATACAAGACCCACCCATGGCGTTCCATATAGCGGTCGATCGCTTGCTCGATGTCGGGCGAAAGCGCACGCAGGGCGTCCAGATCGGCCGGCAAGGAACCCAGGTCGGCTCCGGTTGCCTCGATGGCGGCTCGGATGCCGGCGACCTCCTCGACGGGGCCCGCAGTGTGAGGAGACGCTCCAGACAGCGTCTGCACCACCTCGGCCGCGGTTATCCCCCACTTCGAGCACCCGGCGGCAAGCCGGCCTACCGGGCCCAGGTCGTAGCCGTGGAGCCTGTGATGCTCGAAGTACATTCGCGCCGTGTGCAGATGTACCTCGGCCAGGTGGCGGGCCAGCGCCGAATCGTCCAAGTCGGCGGGCACCACGGCCTGGAAACCCAGGTTCATGGCGGTATAACGCCCCGACAGGTCGTCGAACCACTCGTCGACAACCGCCTTCCAAGGACGCTCGGAAAGAGTCTTGGCCGCGGCCGCCTCGCGCCTTCGAAACTCGGGATGCGAGCGCGCCAGCGCCCTGACCGCCCACGCCGGGGGCGGTTTCGAGCTGTTCGACTTGGCGCCAACCAGCGGCTCCTGGCGCGTGTACGCAAAGCCGTTCACCCACCGGAACCGGATCGCTCGCAGCGGCACTCCGAAGGTCTCGAACAACTGCTCGTATGCACTCTCGACACCGTCGGCCATCAGGTCCTGCATCATCGGTGTCGTGCCACCGTCGTAGTGCGACTTGTCGAGATCCCAGTGACCCGCGCCGGGTGGAGTGAATTCGAACATGGGCCAGTGTCGCACCCCACTGCTTTGCTTTCCAGATGGCATACCAAGAACGGCCAGTCGTCGGACAACCGCACCCGCTAGAGCTCCGCGGTCTCTTGACCTTCCTCATCCACGCCCGCGGAGGGGTAACGACCATCGCCGACCTCGTCGACGAGTTGGACGCCGCCGGAGTCAAGACCGCTCGCCCTGCCAGCCAGCAGATCTCCGACTCGTTGCGTGCCGAGGTCAGCCGCGGCCGCGTCGTGCGCGTCGCCCGCGGGCGCTACCGACCGGGCCACATACCGCGCACGACGCGACAACGAATCGACGCTCGGGCCAGACGAGCACTCATCATCGGGGCTCAGGCGCGCTCTGCCGAGATGGTACGCGACCCACAATCGGTGCTCGGGCCCACACCGACCGCCGCCGAGGTCGAGCAGTTCAACTCGTTGCGCCTCGAAGACGACCTCTCACACCGCAAGCTCAGCGAAACACAGGCCGCCGCTCGCCGGGCGTTTCTGATTCGGTTGAACCGAGGCTGCTGAGGCCCAGGTTGGTTGCTGCCCGCATCTTTGCGGGAGTCCACCGGTTCGCCGACCAGAAGATGACGCCCCGGTGCCCAACTCCGCGAGTTTGTCGCAAAGATGCGGGCAGCGACTGGGGTGTCGATGCTCGGGTATCAGGCGGTGCGGATCCGGTCGAGGATGGTGGCCACCACTACGGCCGCACATTCGTCGATGGTGTCCTGGGTGGTGTCTATCCGCAGCTCCGGGTTCGCCGGCGCCTCATAGGGCGCAGAGATGCCCGAGAACTCGGGGATCTCGCCGGCCCGGGCCTTCTTGTAAAGACCCTTGACGTCGCGGGTTTCGCACACCTCCAAAGGGGTGTCGACGAAGACCTCGACGAAACCGCCATCGGGATGTAGATCTCTGACCCCATCACGATCGCGCTGGTACGGCGAGATGAACGAGCTGAGCACGACTACGCCCGCGTCTGTCATCAGGCGGCAGACCTCGCCGATGCGGCGAATGTTCTCTTCACGATCCTCGGGCGAGAACCCGAGGTCTCTGTTGAGTCCGAATCTCACGTTGTCGCCGTCGAGCACATAGGCGAGAACGCCGGCGGAGACCAGGGCCTCCTCGACGGCGAAGGCCAAGGTCGACTTTCCAGAGCCCGACAGCCCGGTGAACCAAACCGTCAGGGCCGAGTGACCGAGCAGGTTCGCCCGTGCGGCCTCGCCCAGCCGTCCCTCGGCCCGAACGATGTTCTTCGAGACGGGTTCGTTCACTTGTCTCCCTCGGACAGCGGGGCTGCCGACAGCAGGCCGCGCTCGTCCAGCAGTGCAAAGACCCGCCTCACGCAGGTATCGATGTCGTCGACGCTGGTGTCGAGCACCAGGTCGGCGTCGGCGGGACGATCGTAGGTCGCCGAGACACCAGGGAACTGTGGAATCTCGCCACGATCGGCTGCCTCGTAGAGGCCGCTGTCGTCTCGTTCGCGGCACACCTCGAGGGGTGTGTCCAGGAACACCTCGACGAACCGGTCATCGCCGATGAGTTCTTTGGCCCTGGCCCTGACATCGGCCTTGGGCGCGACCAGCGAGGCGATCGCGATGAGGCCCTGGTTGTTGACCAACCTGGCCACCTCGGCCGTGCGGCGGACATTCTCGGACCGCTCCTGAGCCGAGAATCCGAGGTCGCGAGAGATACCCAGGCGCATGTTCGAGCCTGACAGGCGCACGATGGCACGCCCCCGGTCGAACATGGTGCGCTCGAGAGCCTTGCCCAGGGTCGACTTGCCGGCGCCGGTCAGGCCGGTGATGAAGATCGTGCACGGGCGCTGGCCATAGCGGATCGAGCGCTCCATGCCCGAGACCTCAGAGACCTCACGGGTGAGGCGAGCATCGGCCTGGCGATCCCAAGCCCCGGCCGCCGCCCGAATCATTCCTGCGCCCACGGTGGCGTTCGTAAGCCGATCGATCACGATGAACGAGCCGGTCTGGCGATTCACGTGATACGGATCGAACAACAACTCGGTATCGGCAGACAACGTAACCCGAGCTATGTCGTTGAGTTCGAGGGAATCGGCAGGGTTCTTCTCAAGGGTGTTGATGTCGACCCGCTCGTGGATGGATGTCACGCGGGCGTTCACTCTGCGATTGCCCTGCTGAACGATGTATTCCTTCGCCGACTCGAGCGGCACCTCGGACATCCACACGAGCATCGTGTCGACATTGTTCGACCGCTGCAGCGGGTGTGCCTGGTCTACGAGCACGTCACCCCTGGAGATGTCGACCTCTTCTGTGGTGGTGATTGTCACCGCCTGTCCGGGGCCCGCGACGTCCAGATCGCCATCGAAGGTCACGATGCGATCGACCGTGGTCTTGATGCCCGAGGGCTGGACCCTGATCTCGTCTCCGGGGCGAACCAGCCCAGAGGCGATCGTGCCCGCGTAACCCCTGAAATCGAGGTTGGGCCGAGAAACCATCTGCACCGGGAAACGCAGCCGTTCGAGGTCGCGACCCGACTGCACGTCGACGTTCTCGAGGTACGACATCATGGTCGGACCGTCGTACCACCCGAGATTCTCGCCGGCATCGACCACGTTGTCGCCCAGCAGCGCCGACATCGGCAGGAACGTGGGGTTGTGGATGCCGAGCTGGTCGGCGATACCCATGTAGTCGTTGACGATCTCGTCGAAACGCTCCTGGGAGTAGTCGACGAGGTCCATCTTGTTGATCGCCACAGCAACATGCTCGATGCCGAGCAACGAGGCGATGTAGCTGTGGCGCTTGGTCTGGGCCATCACCCCGTGCCGGGCATCGATCAGGATCACGGCCAGGTCACACGTCGAAGCGCCTGTGACCATGTTGCGGGTGTACTGCTCGTGGCCCGGTGTGTCGGCGATGATGAACTTGCGCTTGGCGGTGGAGAAGTAGCGATAGGCCACGTCGATGGTGATGCCCTGCTCGCGCTCGGCCTTGAGACCGTCGGTCAGCAGTGCGAGGTCGAGGTGCTCGCCGGCGTTTCCGACCTGCTCGCTGTCCTTCTGGAGAGCGGCCAGCTGGTCTTCGTACACCATCTTCGAGTCGTGCAGCAGCCGACCGATCAGGGTCGACTTGCCGTCGTCGACAGACCCGCAGGTCAAGAACCTCAACAGATCCTTGCGTTCGTGCTCGGCCAGGTAGGCGTCGATGTCTGTGGCGATGAGGTCTGACTGATGGCTCATTAGAAGTACCCCTCGCGCTTCTTTTCTTCCATGGACCCGGACTGGTCGTAGTCGATCACCCGACCCTCGCGTTCGGAGCGGGTGGCCAGGAGCATTTCCTGGATGATCTCGGGCAGGGTGTCTGCTGTGGACTCGACCGCACCAGAGAGCGGATAGCAGCCCAGGGTACGGAAACGAATCGAGCGCATCTCGGGCTCTTCACCGTCTTCGAAGCGGAATCGATCGTCGTCGATCATGATGATGACGCCGTCTCGTTCGACCACCGGACGCGGGGCCGAGTAGTACAACGGGACGATCTCGATGTCTTCGAGCAAGATGTACTGCCAGATGTCGAGTTCGGTCCAGTTCGACAGCGGGAACACGCGGATCGACTCGCCCTTGTGCACCCGGCCGTTGTACTGGTTCCACAACTCGGGCCGCTGGTTCTTGGGGTCCCAGCGGTGGAACTTGTCGCGGAAACTGAAGACACGCTCCTTGGCCCGGCTCTTCTCCTCGTCACGCCGGGCGCCACCGAACGCAGCGTCGTACCCGCCGGCGTCGAGGGCCTGCTTGAGGGCCTGGGTCTTCATGATGTCGGTGTAGTTCTTGGAGCCGTGATCGAAGGGGTTGATGCCCTGTTCGAGGCCCTCCTGGTTGGTCCAGCTGATGAGCTCGAAGCCCATCTCCTTGGCCATCCGGTCACGGAACTCGATCATCTCCCTGAACTTCCACGTCGTGTTGACGTGCAACAGGGGGAACGGCAACTTGCCGGGGAAGAAGGCCTTGCGGGCCAGATGCAGCATCACGGACGAGTCCTTGCCGATGCTGTAGAGCATGACCGGGTTCTCGAACTGCGCCACGACCTCGCGCATGATGTAGATCGCTTCGGCTTCGAGTTGCTTCAGATGTGTGAGCCGTTCGAGACCGAGGTCATCGACAGACGCGTGTTGGGTGGAGGCAGCCATCATCACTCTCTCTCAGTCGACGCTTGTGTAGCGCGCGTTTAGGCCGAAGCGGCCGCGAAGAGACGAAATTCTGCGAAATACCCCCGCAGGTCACCCTGCCTGGTTGCTGGCGACCTCGATCGGCGGCATCACCGCCCGCCCTCGACGGGCAGACAGCTGCTCGAGAAGCAGCGACACGCTCATCGCCGCTATGGCGATGACACCCATGATGACCATCGTGTTGGGGAGACCTATGGCCTCAGCCAGCATGCCAAGCGGCAGGCCAGCCATGCCGAACCCGGCGAACGACAGCTGCATCAATGACTGCACACGCCCTTGGTGCGACTCGGCCGACTCGCCGATGGCGATGCTGCCTGCCAGCGACTGGAAGCCCGTCGTCGCCCCGCCGATGAAGAAGATGACCACAAGCGACAGGGTCAGACTTGGAGCCGCACCCAGCAACATGACGCCCAAACCGAACCCGAACCCCGACACGGTGAACCAGCGTCCGGCCTTGGGCGAGTCGGCGATGGCGGCCACCGGGATGGCGATCAGGACTGCGCCGATCGAGCTGGCCGTGCTGGCGATGCCCACCCAGATGTCGTCCTTGTCGAACACGCCCTCGATGAGCGCCGGCAGGAACGACACGTACGGGAAAGCGATCATCACCACGACGAACATCGTCAACAGGAGCCGCGAGAGCTTGGGAACCGATGCGACGTAACGCACTCCCTCGACGATGTCGCCCAGCGGGCTCTTGTCGGACGCACCCGAAGGTTCAGGGTCGGGCAACTGCCAAACCATCAAGAAGCTGCTGACAGCGAACGTCGCGCTGACCAGGTAAGCACCGCCGATTCCGAACAGCGCTATGCCTGCGAGGAATCCGGCGAAGCTGGGAGCCACCACCCGCGTGGCGTTCATGCCCAGCATCGAAAGCGAAATTGCGTTGCCGATGCGGTCGCGTCCGACAAGTTGAGCAGCGAAGGTCACCCGGGCTGGGCCCGTGAGACCAAACATCACACCCTGGATGACGCTGGAAAGGGGCAGCATCCAAAATGCCGCAACATCGAACAGAACCACAGCGCCCATGAACACCGCGACGGCCGCCAGGATGGCCTGGCCCCACAACAACAGGGTGCGCTTGCGAAGGCGATCGGAGGCCACTCCGCCAAGCGGTGTGGCGAACAGCATCGCCAACCCGAACGCGAAGTACACGATGCCCAGCGCGCCTTCGCTCTCGGTCAGGTCCCACGCCAGCAGACCTCGCAGCAGGAACTGCATCTGCACCGACATGAACGACAGCAGGCTGCCTACCCACAGAACCCGGTAGGTCGGAATCGACAGCGAAGCGAACGACGCTCCGAAACGCCCACCGCTCGACTCTCCAGATTCTCCGTGCGGGCCATCGGCCGCGCGGATCATTTCGTCTTCGTTCGTACCTTCGGACTCACCGTTGCGCATAGTTCGATCCTCTAACCTATCGCGGCCAAGTCGTGGATACCGCCCTGGGCGGCGTATCTTCTTGCCGTGGCCTCCGACCGCTACCTGTCATTCACCCGTTCGCAGTGGGCGGCCCTACGGGCCAACACCCCCGTGACGTTGTCTGGCGACGACATCGACCGCCTGTCTGGCCTGAACGATCCCGTCGACCTGGTCGAGGTCGAAATGATCCACCTGCCGGTCAGCCGTCTGCTGAACCTGGAACACACGGCCAACTCGGCGCTGCGCGACGCCACCAGCGAGTTCCTGGGCGCCCCGGTTCCGGCGGTTCCGTACGTGATCGGAGTCGCCGGCAGCGTGGCTGTTGGCAAGAGCACGTTCGCCAGGGTGCTGCGAGCACTGCTGGCTCGCTGGCCAGAACACCCCAGGGTCGAACTGGTCACCACCGACGGATTTCTGCACCCCAACGCCGTTCTGCAGCAGCGCGGCCTGATGGAGCGCAAGGGATTTCCCGAGAGCTACGACACCGGGTCTCTGCTGTCGTTTCTTCAGGCGGTCAAGAGCGGCGTCGCCCACCTCGAGGTGCCCACCTACAGCCACGTCGTCTATGACGTGCTGCCGGATAGGCGCGAGACGATCGACGACCCCGACATCGTCATCGTCGAGGGGCTCAACGTCTTGCAGGTGGGCACCGATTCGACAGACTTCGTCAGCGACTATTTCGACTTCTCGATCTATCTCGACGCCGACGAAGACGACATCCAGGAGTGGTACATCGACCGCTTCCTGACCCTTCGCGAAACCGTGTTTCGCGACCCCGACAGCTACTTCGCCAAGTACGCCGCACTGACCGACGACGAAGCACGCGCCACAGCCACGTCGATATGGGACCGCATCAACGGCATCAACTTGCGCGAGCACATAGCCCCGACGCGCGAGCGGGCGTCGCTGATCCTGCACAAAGCCCCGGACCATCGCATCGACGAGGTCCGACTACTGCGCCGGTGAGGCGCTTGGTTCCGAAAGGTCACTGGATGTCTCGCAAGCAACCCAAACGCAAGCCCAGCCTCGACTGCCCGTGTGGCAGTGGGGACAAATTCAACGACTGCTGTGGCCCCCTGCTGCGACGCCAAGCCGAGGCCGAGACCGCCGAGCAACTGATGCGCTCGCGATACTCCGCGTTCGTGAAGCGCAACGGTGGGTACCTGATGTATTGCTGGCACCCCGATTCGCGCCCCGAGAAGGTTGGCCAGCTGCCCACCGAGGGCTGGGCGCCGCTGGAGATCCTGTCGACGGCCGCAGGTGGGCCCGACGACGACTACGGCACGGTCGAGTTCCGAACGGCATATATCCACGCCGACCACGACCATCCCGTTCACGAGGTCGCGCGCTTCGAGCGCCACGAAGGTCGTTGGGTGTACGCGGGAGGCACCGCCGGCTGAAGAGGCGGAGGCTGAGGCAGCCGGTCAGCTGACCGGCGGTATCGCCAGGTATTCGTCGAGTTTTTCCTGGGCGCGGTCAGAGAACAGGATCTGGGCCACGTCGACCAGGCCCTCGGATGCCCTGATCTCAGAGTCGCGCACGACGAGGTCGATCTTCGAGCGGCGACGCATGAAGTCCTCGAGTTTGGTGACCATCTCGGTCCGCGCTGCCATGTGCAGTTCGACTCGCAGATAGTCGGCGTTGTCCATGACATCGACGCCCATCGACGGGTCCTGTTCGATCAGGTCCAGCATCTGGAACGCCCTGCGGCCGTAGCGCCGCCACAGCCGCTCGGACAGCGGCTCGACGTCTGGTCGCTCGCGCAGATCGTCCAGCCGCATCAGGCGTGCACGTCGGAAGAACTCCTCGCGGGTGGCAGCTGCAGGTTCTCCGTACCAGTTGTGCCGATCTTTCTCGAGAGGCAGCCCGAGACGTTCGACGGCCTTGGCGACCTCCTCACCCACGTTCAGGCAGTCGGTGAGCTTGCCACCGAGCACTGTGACGACCTTGCGTTTGCGGTTGACCTCGACCTCGTGTTTGCGTGACAGCTTGGTCCAGTCGACCTGCCTGCGGTCACCGCCGCCAGCCTTCACCACCAGTGGACGCACCCCGCAACGTTCTGCGATGACATCGCTGGTATCGAGCGGCTTCTCGAGGTCGAGGCGGGCGTTGATCTGTTCGAGCAGGAACCGGCGGTCTTCGTCGTCGACAGCGGTGAAGGGGGTGTCGACCCGCGTATCGGTGGTGCCGATCACCGAGCGCCGACCCATGGGAATCACGTAGAACAAACGGTCGGTGTCGTCGAAGAAGGCCAGCACCCGATTGTCGTTGGTCAGCCTGGGAACGATCAGGTGGATGCCCTTGGAGTAGACGATGCGATGCTTGGTCTTGACATCCCACTGCGAGTTGAGATCGTCTACGAATGGGCCGGCGGCATTGACGATCATGTTGGCAGTGCACCCCAGCACTGCCGGACGGCCGTCGGCATCGACGGCGTCGAGGTCGTGGAACTTCGCCTGCCATCTGGCGCCGTCGAAGCGGGCATCGACCAGCTCGACATAGTTGGCCGCGGCGGCGCCGACGTCCATGGCCGAACGGACGAAGCTGAACACGAACCTCGAGTCGTTGTCGGCCAAGTATGCGTCGTAGTACTCGATGCCCCCGGCCAGCTCGGTGGTGTCGACCAGCGGCTCGAGCCGCTCGATCTTTTCGGGCCGGTACACGCGGGGTCTGGGCGTGCGGAAGTTGCCGATGGCCCAGTACCCAAGGGCTCCCATGTAGGCGAACCAGGGCGCATATTTGCCATCTCGCTCGAGCGAGGCCATGAACCCGATCGACTTGATGTTGTCGGGGTACGCAGACAACAACCGATTGCGAGACATACACAGCTTGCGAACCAGTGCCAGCTCGTATGTCTCGAGATATTTGAACCCGCCCCACACCAGGTTCGACGACTCCTGGCTGGTGAACGCGCCGAAGTCTCCGCGATCGACCACCGCCACCGACGCTCCGCGACCGGCCAAGACCGCAGCAGAGACCGCCCCGTTGATACCCCCACCCACGACGAGCACATCGAAATGGCCGCCATCGATGCGATCGAGGTTTCGCCGCCGCAGCGACATCGGTTGAGGCGCTGCACTGAGGGGCGTTTGGCCGACAGACGACCCGAGGACATCGTTCGAAGTCACCCCGACCAGGGTACCAACGCGCCTCGCGTGGTTGACTTGGGCGATGGACTTCAAGGGCAAGATCGCTGTAATAACTGGGGCCGGCAGCGGCATGGGAAAGGACCTGGCTCTGTTGCTGGCCGCAGACGGCTGCAACCTGGCTCTGGGCGATGTCGACGCGGGGTCGGTCGATGAGGTCGCAGCGCAATGCCGAGCGCTCGACGCCCAGATCACCGTCAGCACCGCCACCGTCGACGTAAGCGACGAGGCCGAGGTCTTGGCCTGGCGCGACCACGTGACCGAGGCTCACGCCACCGACCACATCAACCTGTTGTTCAACAACGCGGGCATCGGCGGGGGCGGCAGCTTCATCGAGCATCCGCGCGCCGACTGGGAGCGCACGTTCGGCGTCTGCTGGTACGGCGTGTACTACTGCTCGCGAGCGTTCGTCCCAATGCTGATCGCGTCGACCGAGGGGCACCTCATCAACACCAGCAGCGTCAACGGCTTCTGGGCTTCCCTGGGACCGACCCGCCCTCACACCGCCTATAGCGCTGCCAAGTTCGCCGTGAAGGGATTCACCGAAGCGCTTACGACCGATTTCGCCAAGAATGCCCCTCATGTCAAGGCGTCTGTGGTCATGCCCGGTCACATCAGCACCGGCATCACACACAACTCGACCCGCATCTTGGGACACGCACTGAGCGAAGACGTCGCCGCGCTCTCGGGCGCCTTCCAGGAGAACGCCCCAACCACCAGCGCCGAGGCCGCACGAATAATCCTCGACGGGGTTCAGGCCGGACGCTGGCGGATCCTGGTCGGCGAGGACGCACACATCATCGACGAGATGGTTCGCGCCCACCCAGAGGAGGCTTACGAGGCAACCTTCGTCAACCGCCTCCACGAAGCCGGGGCGATGCAGACGCTGATCCCTGCACCTCCCAGCGCACACATCGACTGACCGCTCGCCTACAGGTGCGCGGCGATGTGGGATGCCGCCGCCGCCACACCAGAGGCGCCCATGGGGGCGCGCATCGACACGAGCGCTGCTTCGATCGTTGCCAGCGTGCCCAGCACCACGGGTGGGTTGGTGTGGCCCATGTGCCCGATGCGAAACGACCGATCGGCCAGGTCGGCCATTCCAACGCCGAGGGTCAGCCCGGCGCCTTGCTCGCAGATGTCGCGCAGTCGGCCAGCGTCGACATCGCCCGTGCGAACCGTGGTCACCGAGTCGGCTCTGGCATCGGGATCGACGACGTAGAGCGACAGTCCGCCCAGGGCTTCCCATGCCTCCACAGCTGCACGCACAGCGCCGGCCAGCACGTTGTGCCTGGCCCAGATGTTCTCGAGACCTTCCTCTTCGATCATCTTCAGCGACTCGGCCATTCCGTACAGGTGGGTCACGGGAGGGGTGCCGCTGTATTTGGTGTACACCGGGCCGTCACCCGAGCGGCTGGCCCAATCGAAGTAGGCATTGCGCAGTGTGGCCTTCTCGTAGGCGAGCAGGGCCTTGGGGCCGGCCCACACGAAACCCAGTCCGGGCGGCACCATCAGACCCTTCTGGCTGGCGCCGACCGTCAGGTCGACACCCCAGGCGTCCATCTCGTAGCGCATACAACCCAGGGTTGCGATGCAGTCGACCATCAAGAGCGCCCGGTGCCCGACCCTGTCGAGGGCCGCACGGATGGCCGCCACGTCGTTCAAAGCCGAGGACGATGTGTCGGCCTGCACCATCAGAACCGCGTCGATCTGCTGGTCGACGTCGGCTGTCAAGCGCTGCTCGAAGGCCGCTGGATCGACAGGATGGCCAGGCGCCGAGTTCATCACCTCGACGTCGATGCCCGAGGCTTGGGCGGCGATGCCCCACAACGAGGCGAATCGACCACATTCCAGCACCAACACCTTGTCGCCGGGCGACATGGTGTTTGATATCGCCATCTGCCACGCAGCGTGGCCGTTGCCGATGACTGCGAACACGGGGCCAGACGTTCTGGCAACCGAGGGCAAGCGGTCCAGAACGAACGCGCTGACGTCGACGATCTCGCCGCCGTAGATATTCGGCATGGCCCTGTCCATCGCCAAGCGCACACGCTCGGGCACGATCGAAGGGCCTGGAATTGGAACTAGCGGCGGTCCGAACCGAAGCGACATGTTGCGCGAAGCTATCGCGCAGCGACCCGGCGGACGCGCCGCCAGCGAGATCAGCGGCCTAGAAGCCGACCCAGGAAGCCACCCGAGCGCTCACCGGTGCCACACGAGCAGCGCTCGTCGACCGGCACATCGCCGAGCACCTGCTCGACATGCATCCCACATCCAGAAAAGGTCGGGCGACCACAGCTACGGCATTGAGTCCTCTGGCACATGCCAGCCAGTATAACGTCCGAATGTACGTACAACAAGACCCGGCGGGTGAACTACGTCACTGCCCGGGAGTCGAAGACAACACCACGTCGAACGACAACAACTCGGCACCGGTCGAAACCGGCGCACTGTGCTGCTGCTCTGGGCCCCCGGTACCCCGGTGGCCTTGCTGTTCTGGGCCCCCGGTACCCCGGTGGCCTTGCTGGTCTGGGCCCCCGGTACCCCGGTGGCCTTGCTGGTCTGGGCCTCCGGTACCCCGGTGGCCGTGCTGAAAGTTCTCGCTGTTGACCCAGTTCTCGAAGTCTTGAGCCGACTCCCAGTGAGTGACGACGAAGTATCTGCGCTCGTTCTCACCGGTCGGGCGCAGCAACTCAAAGCCCAGGAAGCCCGGCTCCTTGTCGACGGCTCCGAGACGCTTCGAGAACATCATCTCGATGCGCTCGCCCATACCCTCAGGAACTTCGATTGCGTTGATTCGAACGACAGCCATGCCGCCAAATTATCGGCTCAGCGCCCTATCGCGGCCGGTCACCCTTGACGGTGATGCGTCGCACGTGGCGCCTCGCACCCGCATAGTCGTGCAACGCATAGTGCTGCACACTGCGGTTGTCCCACATTGCGATGGTGCCCGGCTGCCACTTGAGTCTGAACGTGAAGCGCTCGAGCACCGCGTGGTCGCACAAGAACTCCAGCAGCGCATCGGACTCACGGCGGTTGAGGCCCTTGATATGGCTGGTGAACGCCCGGTTGACGTACAACCCCTTGCGCCCCGAAACCGGATGGGTTCGCACGACAGGATGCTCGACCGAGGCATGCGCCATGTCGCTGTTCTTGGTGGACATGGCCTGCGAATAGGTCGACTGGCCACCGGGCGCGTACTGCTTGGCAGCGCTGTGAACCGCCACCAGACCGTCGATCATCGACTGCATGGTGGGGCTCAGTGCCTCGTAGGCCGCGATCTGGCTCGAGAACAACGTGTCGCCGCCAACCGGAGGAATCTCGACCCCGTACAGGATCGAACCCATGTCGGGCTGCTCGAGGAAGGTCACGTCCGTGTGCCATCCGCCGCCGAAGTTCACGCGATCCGACGGCTCGGTGATGATGTCGAGAACCTCGGGGTGTTCGGGCTGGCCATCGACGAATGGATGCTCGTCGAGTTCGCCGAACCTTCGGCCGAAAGCCATCTGCTGGTCGACCGTCCACTGCTGATCGCGAAACACCAGAACCTGGTGTTCGACGAACGCGGCCTCGATGGCCTCGAAATCGGTGTCGCTCAGGGTGTCGTCGAGGACCACACCGCTGACCTCGGCACCGCAAGGACCTGCGAGCGGGGTGATGCTCAGCATTGCTTCACTCCCCTATCGGCTCTCACTCGACGATCGATATTGCGTGCTCTGGGCAGTTGGCGATGGCCAGGTTCGCCTTCTCGACCAGGTCGTCGGGGACGATGCCGTCGTTGAGCGCCGTAGCGGTTCCGTAGTCGTCGACGTCGAACAGTTCAGGTGCCAGCGAGTAGCAGCGGTTGTGACCCTCGCAGGCGTCCTGGTTCACTTCGATCTTCATGAGCTGGGCCTCCAAGCCTCAACGGGTCTGCCGGATACGAATGGGAAGAATACGCGGTCCGCGCACCTGACCTGCAGCCCAGGTCACGGCGCCCGGGTCTGCCAGTTCGAAATCGGGGATGCGAGCAAGGAATTCTTCTATCGCAACCCTCATTTCGAGGCGGGCCTGGTTCGAGCCGCCACACCTGTGGATGCCCACACCGAACGCTATGTGACGGTTCTCGGCCCGGTCGATGATGACCTTGTCGGCGTCGGGGAAGGCCTCTGGGTCTCTGTTGGCCGCAGGGAAGTTCATGATGATGCGATCGCCCTCGCTCATCGGACATCCGGCGTACTCGGTGTCTGCAGCCACGATGCGGGCCATGGTCACCGGCGAGTAGGCCCTCAGCAACTCCTCCACCGCCAAAGGGATGAGGCCGGGGTCGTCCACCAATCGCTGACGGTCCTCTGGATGGCCGGCCAGATGCCAGATCGCCGAGCCGATCGAGGACCACGTCGTGTCGATGCCGGCGATCAGCAGCAGGTTGCAGGTCTGGGCGACCTCTATGGGTTCGATCGCCACCCCGTCGACCTCGCCGTGCAGCAGCTGGCTGATGAGGTCGTCGCCAGGGTTTTCCAAACGCTCGGCCACAAGCCCGATGAAGTAGTTCAGTATCGAGTCGCGAGACTTGATGCGTAGATCGTCGTCGAAGTACCCCAGCTCGAGGATGCCGCGCACCCAACCGACGAACTCGTCCGTCATCGATTCTGGGATGCCCAACAGGTGACCTATGACGCGTGGTGGAATTTGCTGGGCGTATTCGGCGGCGCCGTCGACGACGTCTTCGCCGGCCTGGAATCGCTCGACGAACCCGTCGACCAGGCGCTTGCACAGCGCGCGGGTGAACGGCTCGTCGCGCTCTTCGACCAGCTGGGGCGAGAAGAACGGAAGGATCATGCGCCGGGCGCGGAGGTGCTCCGGGGGATCCGAATCGATCGGAGGCACCCTCATCTCTATGCCGTTGTCGGGTGGTGGGTCGTCGGGCCCCGCTATGACGGCCACGTCACGCGAGCTGAAGCGATCGTGGTCGCGCGCTATGGCCCTGAGGTCGTCGTATCGCGTCGGCATGAACGAGCCGCCGTGGCGCTGGGTGTGGGCCACCGGGCACTGCTGGCGCAGCTCGTCCCATATCGGGTACGGATCGACCGCATATCGCGGGTCGAGCAGGTCGTAATCGGTCTGCCAGTCGCGTGTTGGCTCTGGTGCGGTGTCGGTCATGTGGCCCCCTCCGGGGGCAACCATACCAGCAGCTGTCAGCCGAGGGCTAGCCGGCAGACTGGCGCGCTATTTCGAGCAGATGGCCCAGTTCGGCACCGAAGTCGTCGGCCAGATCTTCGAGATCTGGCATGAGTTCTCGACATGCCACCAGCCCCAGGTCGAGACAGTTCTCGAGGCTCTGCACCGTGACGTTGAGCCCCTGACCTTCGGCGATCGTCGACACCGGGTAGTAGTGAACGAGCCGCGCCGACCCCAGGAACATCGGCTTGCGGGGCCCGGGGACGTTCGACACGATCAGATTGGACGGCTGGGCGATGTGGTCGCCCATGCGGAAGCGGGTCATGGCGCCGGCAGCCTGCGTGAACAGGGCCGGTGGCGAGAACTCCGACAGATTCACAAGCGCCTCGGCAGGCACCAACTCGAAGTTGCCCTTGGCCTCGTTCATAGCCCCTGCGGCGAACGAGATGCGCTCGCCAGGGTCGGTCAGGTGGGTGGGTATACGGGCCACGATCGACGAGACGCGGTTGGTCCACATGTCTTCTTCCTGGCCTGTGCGGATCGACACCGGCACCGCTGCGACCAGCGGCTTTTCGGGCAGGGCCTGATGCCGCTCGAGGTAGCGGCGCAGCGCGCCTGCGGTGGTGGCCATCACGACGTCGTTCACCGTGGCGCCGAAATGGTTCTTGATCTCCTTGACCTCGTCGAGGGAGTAGGTCCGGTAAGCGAATCGCCGGTTTGCGGTGATGGCGCGGTTGAACGGCGTGCGCGGTGCCAACAGACCTGTGCCGTCGTCTCGCGTCTCGCCATTGCCACCCGGCAAGGTGTTGCGGGCCATGCCGGTGACGGCCCCGGCCAGCGCTCCGCTGTTCTTCGACATGATCTCGAAGAAGTCGGCGGCCATCCGCGATTGAGCGGCGAAGAATCGCCGGGGGCGCGACGCATAGCTCATCGCGGTGCGGCCCATCATCTCGAGGGGCGTCGGAAGACGCTCGGGCGCCGGCAGCGGGGGCATGGCGAGATCGGTGCGGGCGTCCTCGGAGTCGAGCAGCATCATCATCATCTCGGCGCCCGCGGCGCCGTCGATGGTGGCGTGGTGCACCTTGGTGAGGGCCGCCCAGCGCCCGTTCTCGAGCCCCTCGATGACATACACCTCCCACAGCGGCCGCGAGCGATCGAGCGGGCGGGCAATGATGCGAGCCACCAGGTCGGACAGCTCACGAGCCCCGCCGGGCGGCGGCACAGCTATGTGACGCAGGTGGAAGTCGAGGTCGAAGTCGGGGTCTTCGATCCACCACGGATGGTCGAGCCCGAAGGGCACCTCGACCAGGCGGCGACGGAATGGGTCGAGCACCGCAAGCCGCTCCTCGAGACGGTTGCGATAGAGCTCGTAGGGGGTCTCGTCGGAGTTGGCTGGGGCGTCATAGATGCCGAGCCCGCTGACGTGACCGAAGGTAGTGGGCGTCTCCATATAGAGGAACGCTGCGTCCAGGCCTGTGAGCTGCTTCATTTCATCTTGATCCCGTGTTCGGAGAGGCGTTTGGAGAATACGTTTGATGCGGTGTTGTAGGCAGCCAAGGCCACGGCGGCGCGCTTGGACCCGTCGAGCATGTTCGGCCCCATGGTGTGCAGGTCGTCGGGGCCAGGGCGAATCACCACCGAGTGCGCGGCATCGAGCCGCGCGACCTCGCTGTCGGTCTGACGCCGTGTCATCACCCTCAACGGATGCCAGGGCCCGCTGAGGCGCCCGACGTCGTGTATCGACATAGGCGAGCTCACCACGACGAGGTCCCAGCGAACGCCGCTGATGACGTCGGCGTTGTCTGACGAATGAACCCCGCCGTCGGTGTAGGTGCGGCCGCCGATGACAACCGGTTCGAAGACCGAGGGCACAGAACACGAGGCCGCCACGGCATCGCCAAACGACACGCCGCTCTGTGAGCCGTCGAAGACGGTGCGACGGCCGCTTCGCAGATCGACTGCACACACCGAGATGTGTGGATCGCCGGGCCACGCCCACGTGCCCGCGGGCCGGTCACTGACCAGACCATCGACCAGCGCACGAATCGGCTCGACGGGCGTGGTGCCCCTGGGGGCGAGCCCCGCCAGAGCAGCGCCTGGCGACACCGAACCATCGCCGGCCAGCGCAGACATGGCCGATCGCCACATCAGATGGGGAGCAACCGGCCATCCCAACGACGAGCGGCGTGGCCCGCTGTAGCCACTGCCGACCCTGGCGCGGGCCTCCGCGAGCAGCCTGGCGCCGGCTGGGCTGAGGGTGCCGCCCGTCTCACGCCGGTAGAGGTCGTTTGGATGCAGCCGCGCACCCAGCAGCGCCCCCGAGATCGAGCCCGCGCTGGTTCCGACGATGACTTGGAAGTCTCTGGCGTCGACACCCACCACGTCGTAGAGCGCTTTGACGACGCCGGCGTGAAAAGCACCACCCAGCACCCCACCAGATCCGAGCACCAAAGCCGCCTTCATCGGCGGTACGGTAACCATATGCCTGACGCCATGCAACTATCGGTCGGGGTCAAGTCATGATCGGCATCATCTGTCCCAGCGATGACCGCGCGATGCCGCCGAGATCAGATCGATCAAACTGTGAACCGCGCCACAGGTCATTCCGCTACCCCCATCGCATGTGCAAGGCTGGGCACCGTGGATAGCTCGCTAAATGTGCCGGCGCCCAGGCCACGGACGCTGGCCCTTCCGGCCGAGGGCCCCGACGACCAATGGGACGTCGACCACAAGCTCGCCACATCATGGCGGGCCCAGAGGCTGGGCCCCACCGTCGAGCGCCTCCGCAAGCACATACTGTCCGGCGGCGAACACTCGATAGAGCCCGGGCAATTCCGTGCCCTCGACAGCATCGCGGCTCACGGTCCGTGCCCGGTTCGCGAACTGGCGATGGCGATGGACGTCGAACCGTCGACGGCCACCCGGGCAACCTCGCGCCTCGAGGCGCTAGGGCTTGTGGTCAAGCGCCGCGGCGAGGCCGACCACCGTGAGGTGTTGCTAGAACTGACCGCGGCCGGGCGCGACTTGCACACTTATTTCGTCGACCGCGCCTTCGACACCTATAAAGAGATATTCAGCGTGTTCACCCTGGACGAGCGCATCATCTTGTCCGACCTACTCGAACGAATGCTCAAGTCCACCGAACACACCCTGGCCAGACCGGAGGCCCACAGATGGCCGACACCATGATTCCGCCATTCATCCCCTCGCTGGGCGACGTCGCCGAATGGGTTCGTGGCCACTCCGAAAAGGGACTGCCCGCCGCTAAGCCGACGCCTGCAGCGGCCTTCAAGTGGGTCACCGACGAATATCTGCTTCAGATAGAACTGGCCAGCAGCCGGCTTCGAGTCCCGGATGGCTCGTTCCGCAGGAGGCTTCGCAGCGAGCTGAGCGAAGCCCACGACATGTACACAGACCGGGGCTGGATGGCCGACCCACGCAGCTTCCACCGAGATCCTCAGGGTCCGCTGCAGGATGTAGAGAGCCGCCCGGCCCGATCGGGCCCATACCGCTACGAGCACATCCGCTTCACCAGCACGTACGAGCCCTGGGAGGGCGAGCCGGGCGCCGACCGTTGGATGGACTATCGCCCGGTGCGCAAGGGCCACGTCTGGATGATGCGCCACGAGGGCGAGCCCCGCCCATGGATGGTGCTGGTCAACGGGTACCGCACCGGCAGCCCGGCCATCGACCTGGCGTCGTTTCGGGCCAGGCACCTGTTCGAGAAGCTGGGCGTCAATGTCGCAGCGGTGGTGTTGCCCCTGCACGGCCCCCGGTCGCTGGGGCCCAGTGGCAGCCGCGTGCTTCACGCAGGTGCCATGAACACCGTTCACACCCTCACGCACGGCGCTTGGGACGTACGCCACGTGATTTCTTGGCTGCGCAGCAACTACGAGGCGCCGGCGGTGGGGCTGTCGGGAATATCGCTCGGCGGCTACATGGTGTCGCTGGTGGCGGGCCTCGAGCCCGGCCTGGCGTGTGTCATCGCCGGTGTGCCCGAAAGTGACCTGGTGCGCGGATTCCGCCGCCAACTCGACCCGCTGCTGCCCCCCTTCTACGAGCAGTGGGGCCTGTCGTGGGACTCGCTTTCCGATGTGTTGCAGGTGGCTTCTCCCCTGGCACTCGATTGCCAGGTCGACCACGATCGCAGGTTCATCTACGCAGGCCTGCTGGACCGGTGGGTGCGCCCCGGCAACGTCAAGGCACTGTGGAGCCACTGGGACGAGCCCAGCATCCTTTGGTATCAGGGCTCGCACCTGTCGTTCCCGTTCGAGAAGTCGGTCACCGACTACATCGACCAGGCGATAGTCACCTCGCTGACACCAACCGCCTGAACCCGTTCAGAGACGGTCGGGGTCGCCCAGCACCCTCAGCTCGCGGCGTATGACCTTGCCCGTGGTGGTCATGGGCAGCGAGTCGACGATCCTGACCTCTTTGGGAACCATGAAACGCTCGAGATCGTGTCGTGCGAACTCGAGCAGATCGGCGACATCGAGCTTGCGACCGGCCCGGGGCACTATGAAGGCCACGACCCGTTGGCCGTATTCCTCGTCGGCAAGCCCGACCACGGCCGCGTTGTCGACATCGTCGTAGCGTTCCAGAACCTCCTCGACCCGGCTGGGGAAGACGTTCTCGCCACCGGTGACGATCATGTCGTTGACCCGGCCCTCGACGTGCAAGAGGCCGTGTTCGTCCATGTAGCCCAGGTCGCCGGTCGCCATGAGGTTGCCGAACGACTCGCTGGTGGTTCCGTCTGTGTATCCGGAGAACCGCATCGAGCTACTGAGGTGTACGCGTCCGCGGGTGCCGGCCGATACCGGCATGCCCTCCCGGTCGAGAATGCCGATGACCACTCCCCTGGGCGCCCTGCCAACGGTGCCTGGCGACAGCCGTAGTGACTCGGGGTCGGCGACGGTTCCCAGCGCAGCCTCGGTCGAACCGTAGAAGTTGTAGAGGGTGTCGCCGAAGCGATCCATCCATTCGAGGGCTACGTCACCCGACAAGACGTTGCCGCTGCTGAGCACCAGACGCGGCCGCCTGATGTCGGAGATCTCGGGCGAGCGCAGCATGCGCTTCAGCATCAGCGGCACCACGGCGACGGCGTCGAACCGCGTCGATCGCATTAGCCCGATTGTGGACTCGACCTCGAACTTGGGTCGAAGGTGCAGGGTGGACGCAGTCGACAGGGCGATGGTGGCCTGACTGAGGCCCCAGGCATGGAAAAGCGGCGGGCACACCAGCACCTGGCCGCCAGCCCTGTATGGCACCTTCGCGAACATCGACAGGGCGTCAAGCCCCGGCGCCTTGTTGTCGCGTCGCGCCCCCTTGGGCGGACCCGTGGTGCCCGACGTCAAGATGACCAGGCGGCCCCGCCTCGTGGGCGGTGGGCAGCGACGCCGCTCGGCGGCCAGGGCCTCGAGCCCGCCGGGTTCGGACGAGTCGGCGAACACCACCCGCACCGAACCCTCGTTGACTATCGGCTCGACCAGGTCGGCGAACTCGAGGTCGGCGATTATCACGTCGATGTGTTCGCGGGCGACCACGTCCAGCAGGCTCGCTTGCGGCAGGGCGGTGCTGAGCATCACTACGTCGCGCCCGGCGCGCTCGGCCCCCACCTGGGCCAACACGAAGCCTCGATGGTTGCGGCACAAGATTCCGACGGTGCCGTCGCCCAGTTGAGACGAAGCCCTGGTGCGCAGCAGACCACCGATGTTGGAGGCGTACCGATCGAGCGTTGCGTAGTCGATGCTGCCGCGATGGTCGACCACCGCAGCGCGGCGCGGATAGCGGGTGGCGCTGGCGGCCACCATCGCGGAGATGCCCGCACCCCACCTGGCCACGGCCAGCGCCCGCGCCGAATTGAAAAACGGGTCGAGGCCGCCCAAGCGGGCGGCCATCGACATCAGTTCCGTCGCCTCAGCCATGCGACACGTCCTCGAATCGTTCACGAGTGGTCACTTCGGAAGCTCCGGTACACCCCCAACAGAGCGATCTTTTGATCCTCGCTCAGATGTGGGTCGGCCTGGATCGCTTCCACGACCGTGATCTTGGCATCGTCGTCGTCCTCGATGAGACCGGCGTACGACAGCAACGTCTCGGCCCTGACATTCAGCGCCGACGCCAGGGCCTTCAGCACACGAACCGACGGCTCGTGCAGGCCCCTCTCGAGCTGGCTGACGTAAGGGTCGGACAGGCGTGTGCGCTTGGCCAGCTCTCGCTGGCTGAGCTTCAGCAGGGTGCGCTGGGCCTTGATGAACTCGCCCAGCGTCTCGAGGCCGGCCTTGGGGGAGGACCCCCGGCCGGGCTCTTGACTCACTTGGACTGCTCGGCCTCGGGCTGGTCGGCCTCGTCGCGGTTCCAGATGCCAACGAGGCGGGTGGCGAAGTCGCGGTTGGCCTCGTGCATCATGGCCATGAACGAGAAGTAGTTCTCGACGACCTCGGCGGGCTTGGGCAGGTACTGTCCGAAGGGGGCTTCGAAGCTGGGAACGGCACCCAGGACGGTGTCGGCGATGCGCTCGTTGAACGAGATCACCTGCTCTTGCACGGTCTTGACGGTGTCGATCGAACGGGTCTGTGCGTCCTTGACGGTTTCCATGACGGCCATGGTTGTTCTCCTGATGTGATTAGCGAACTGCTAAGTAGAGTACGCAACCTTCGAAGTGATGACAACCCTCGCGCTAAGAATATTTCGCACGAGCCCCATCGCGGGTCGGGTCAGACGTAGGTAGACCCCTTCATGGCGTCCTTGTCGGTACGCATCACGACGTTGACCAATGCCGGCTTGCCGCTGTCGAGGGCCCGACGGATGGCCGGACCTATCTGGTCTGGTTCGGTGACGTATTCGCCGTGTCCGCCCAACGCCTCGACGACCTTGTCGTAGCGGGTGCTGGCCAGTTCGGTGGCCACCAGGCGATCCTGGCCATAGATCATGGCCTGGGGCCTCATCATCTGGCCCCACGCTGCGTCGTTGCCGACGATGCCCACTATCGGCAGCCCGAAGCGCACGGCCGTGTCGTACTCGAAACCGTTGAGGCCGAAAGACCCGTCGCCGTACACGATGACCACGCGCTTGTCGGGATGAGCCTTTTGTGCCGCCAGCGCAAACGGCATGCCCACCCCCAGGGTGCCGAGCGGCCCCGGGTCCATCCACAGACCGTTGCGCGGCACCCTGATGACCTTGCTGGCCTGGGCGACGATGTCTCCCCCGTCGCCGATGACGATCATGTCGTCGTCGATGGCATCGGCGATCTCGCGGCACAGGCGCATGGGATCGATGGGCACCTCTGCGCTGTTCAGCTGGGCGGCCAGGTCGGCTTCGATGCGCTCTTCGGCCGCACGCAGTTCGTCTCGATACGAGCGGTGATCGATGGCCAGACCCCGTTGGGCCGCCCGGCTGGTCAGGGCCGCGAAGTTGGCTCCCAGGTTGCCGACCAGGCCAACGTCGGCCGGGCGGTTCTGGCCGATGAGGGTCTCGTCGAGGTCGAGCTGGACGATCTTCGCATCCTTGGGAATCGAACCGCCGAACTTCATCCGGAAGTCCAGCAGGGTGCCGGCGAGCACCACCACGTCGGCGCCGTCGAGCGCTTGTCGTCGGGTGCGGTTGAAGAACTGCGCATTGTCCCAGGGCACCTGGCCCCGCCCCATGCCGTTGACGAAACACGGCGTGCCCGTCTGGTCGATGAACTCGACCAGGGCGGGGCCACCCTCGCTCCACTTGAGCGAAGTGCCCGCCATGATCATGGGCCTTTCTGCGCCCGCGATCAGGTCGAGGGCCTCGTCGAGCAGGTCGTCCGGAGCCGCAGCTGCTACTCGGTAGTCGCGGAATCTGGGCATCTTCACGGCGTCGAGGTCGATCGGTGCGTGCAAGACGTCCATGGGTATCTCGAGGAAGCTGGGTCCTGGGACACCCGACAGAGCGTGCCTGACGGCCAGCTCTACGTACTCGGCGATGCGGCCGGTCTCGTAGCACGCGTCGCTCCACTTCGAGATGGGGCGCATCAGCGAAACGTGATCCATCTCCTGCAGCGAACCACGCCGCAGGTTGTTGAACGGACCCTGGCCACCTATCACCACGATGGGCGAGTTGGCGCGCCACGCATTGGCCACCCCGGTGACCCCGTCGGTCACACCAGGACCGGCGGTCAGTACCGCGACTCCGACCTTGCCCGGGTGCAGTCGGGCCCAAGCGTCGGCCGCGTGCACCGCTGCCTGTTCGTGGCGTACATCGACCACTTCGATGCCTTCGTCGATGCACCCGTCGTAGATGCCCATGACGTGGCCACCCGACAACGTGAAGATGCACTCGACACCTGCGGCCTTCAGTGCCATTGCCGCCAGGCGGCCTCCGTGCGACATGTCGGTCATGGAACCGCCTCCTGCCTCCCGACTTCGGGACGCGCAATGGTGTGGTTGAATCTGCACCCGTGATCGTTTCAGCACCGGCCAGCAGTGGCAACTTGGGCCCGGGGTTCGACTGCCTCGGATTGGCGATGGAGCTGACCCTCGACGTCGAACCGGGCGCCGCCACGCTGTCCCCGGCGGGCGAAGGTCATCCCGCCATGGTGGGCTTTCGGTCGGCTGGCGGTGAAGGGCCACTGGGTTGGCAGTCGAAGATCCCCCCTGGCAAGGGCATGGGCTTTTCCGGGGCCTCATATGTCGCCGGAATCGCTGCTGCCATGCTTCAACACGGAGCCGACCTCGACGCCAGCCGCCCCGAGATCTGGCGGCTGGCGACCGAACTGGAAGGGCATCCCGACAACGCGGCCCCCTCGACGTTCGGCGGGCTCACCGTGTCGGCGGCAGGCAAGACGGTGTCGGTGCCTTTGCCCGACGACTTGTCGGTGGTGGCGTGGATACCCAAGGGTGAGGTGTCGACCAACGCCTCCAGATCGACCCTGCCGGCGACCGTCAGCCACGCCGACGCTGCCCACAACGTGGCCCACGCCACCATGCTGGTCGCCGGGCTGGCCACGGGCGATCTCGATGTGTTGTCGCTGTGCACCGACCGTTTGCACCAGCCTTACCGCCTGCAGGCCCTCCCCCACACCGAGGCGGCAATCGAGGCTGCCCTTGCGGCCGGGGCACTGACAGCGTTCTTGTCCGGCAGCGGGCCAACCGCAGCCGCTCTGTGCCGGCGAGCCGACGCGGATCGTGTCGCCGCGGCGATGCCCACAGAGGCGGCCCAGGCCCACACCAAGGTGCTGGCGATCGGGCTGCCGGTGCGTGTCGCACACTGAGCGCTCGCCGCGCTCGGGTGCTGGCCTGCCCCTCTGTGCGCCCTAGTCTGGGTGGGTGGCAGACAACTCAGCTATCACCGACGTGCAGGTCACCTTCGAGCGTCCGTTGCTCGAGACCTGGGTAGCGGCCGCCGAAGCCGCCTTGCGAGGCCGTTCCATAGATTCGCTGGTGGTCGACGGCCCCGACGGAACCCAGATCCATCCCCTCTACACGCGCGAACAACATCAACGCCCTACCTCTCTGCCTGGCACCGGAGACCACAGGCGAGGCGCCACGGCCGCCGCGACAAGGGCCGGTTGGGACGTCCGTCAGCAGCTCGACGCCACGTCGCCAGAGGTCAACGCCCAGATCCTGCAGGGTCTCGAGCGAGGCGTCACCTCGATTGCGCTGGTCAACTGCCCCGCCGACCGCTCACAGCTGGAGGCCGTGCTCGAGGGCGTGTACCTCGACATGGCCGGTGTTCACCTCGACGGCGCCCACCCGACGCCGATGATCGAGCTGTGGAGGGCCCGCGACCTGGGCCAGATGCCCATCGGTTCGCTCGGAATCGACCCCATCGGGCGGCTGGCCGCCACCGGGTCGCTGCCCAGCACCCTCGAAGCAGCACTGCACGAGATGTCCGAGGTCGCCTACGAGGTGGGCGACATGCCCATGGTCGTGCCGGTTCGCGTCGACGGCCGTCCATACGGCCACGCGGGCGCCGGGGCAGCCACCGAGATCGCATGCATGCTGTCGACGGCGGTCACCTACCTTCGCAACCTGGTCGACCAGGGGCGCAGCGTCGACGAGGCCGTCCATGACCTCGCCTTCTCGATGACCGTCGACGCCGACCAGTTCACCTCCATCGCCAAGCTGCGGGCCGCCAGGGTGTGCTGGGCGCGAATAGTCGAGGCATGTGGCGGCCACGAGCGGGGCATGCGCATACACGCCCAGACCTCGTCGTCGATGATCACCCGTGTCGATCCGTGGGTGAACATGCTTCGCACCACCATCGGCGCGTTCGCCGCCGCAGTCGGCGGCGCCAAGGCCATCACCGTCACCCCCTTCGACGCCGCACTGGGCCAACCCGACGATCTGGGGCTGCGCATCGCCCGCAACATCCAGTTGATCCTGGCCGAAGAATCGGCTTTGGCGTCCGTGATCGACGCCGCGGGCGGTTCGTACTATGTAGAGAACCTCACCGATCAGATCGCCCAGCGGGCCTGGGCGCTGTTCCAGCAACTCGAGGCTGGGGGCGGCATCGCCGCGGCCCTGCTCGATGGGCGCTTGCAGAGCGACATCGCAGCAGCCAGGCAACGCACCGAGGCCAAGGTGGCCAGGCGCAAGCAGGCCATCACCGGCGTCACCGAGTTTCCCGACCTGGCCGAACAACAGCTCACCAGGGCACCTGCTGCTGCAGGCGGAGACTCCTCCACCGGGGTCGTAACCTGTGAACCGCTTGGCCTGTTCCGACCCGCCGAGACGTTCGAGCAGCTGCGTTCGGCGGCCCCGGCCGCCTCGGTGTTCTCGGCCAACCTGGGCTCGGTGGCAGCACACACGGCACGAGCCACCTTCGCGGCGAACCTGTTCGCCGTGGGCGGGGTTGCAACCCTGGCCACCGACGGGTTCGACGACAACGAAGCGATGGCCGAGGCATTCGTGTCGTCTGGGGCGAGCGTGGCGGTCATCTGTGGATCCGACGCCCAGTACGCCGAGTCGGCCGCAGCCGCCGCCCGGGCCCTCAAGGATTCCGGAGCGACATACGTTTATCTGGCAGGATCGCCCGGCGACAACGAGTCGGCTTGGCGCCAGGCCGGCATCGACGAATTCGTGCATCTCGGCGTCGACGTCGCCGAGGTGTTGACCCGAGCTCACCAGGTTCTGGCCCAGGGAGGCGCCCGATGACCGCGGTACCCGACTTCACCAGTGTCGACCTCGCCGGCGGATCGTCCGGCGACGAAGGCGACCTCGATCGTTGGCTGCTGATGGCCGAGGCCCAGATCGGCTCAGAGGACGTGTTCACCAACACGCCAGAGGGCATCGAGGTGGCGCCTCTGTACACGGCGGCCGACCTCGATGGCCTGGGCGACCTCGACTCGCTGCCCGGATTCGCCCCGTTCGTGCGTGGCCCGTACTCGACGATGTACACCAACCAGCCGTGGACGGTTCGTCAGTACGCGGGCTTCTCGACCGCAGAAGACTCGAACGCGTTCTATCGCCGCAACCTCGCAGCGGGCCAAAAGGGCCTGTCGGTGGCGTTCGACCTGGCCACACATCGCGGCTACGACTCCGACCACCCCAGGGTGGCGGGCGACGTCGGCATGGCCGGTGTTGCCATCGACTCGATCTACGACATGCGCACACTGTTCGGTGGCATCCCGCTGGATCAGATGAGCGTGTCGATGACCATGAACGGTGCGGTGCTGCCCGTTCTTGCGCTGTATGTCGTGGCCGCCGAGGAGCAGGGCGTCAAGCCCCAGCAGCTGGCCGGAACCATTCAGAACGACATTCTGAAGGAGTTCATGGTCCGCAACACCTACATCTACCCGCCGGCGCCCAGCATGCGCATCATCGGCGACATCTTCGAGTTCACCAGCCAGAACATGCCGCGGTTCAACTCGATCTCGATCTCGGGCTATCACATGCAAGAGGCCGGGGCCACGGCCGATCTCGAGCTGGCCTACACCCTCGCCGACGGTGTCGAGTACATCCGAGCCGGTATCGATGCCGGGCTCGGCGTCGACGACTTCGCTCCGAGGCTCAGCTTCTTTTGGGCCATCGGAATGAACTTCTTCATGGAGGTGGCCAAGCTGAGGGCGGCGCGGCTGTTGTGGTCGCAGCTCGTTTCGGGCTTCAACCCAACCAACCCCAAGAGCCTGTCGCTGCGCACCCACAGCCAGACCTCGGGCTGGAGCCTCACCGCTCAGGATGTCTACAACAACGTGGTTCGCACTTGTGTCGAGGCCATGGCCGCCACCCAGGGCCACACGCAGAGCCTGCACACCAACGCCTTCGACGAGGCGTTGGCCCTGCCGACCGACTTCAGTGCCCGCATTGCGCGAAACACCCAGCTGGTGCTGCAGCAAGAGTCGGGCACGACGCGCTCGATCGACCCTTGGGGCGGCAGCTATTACGTCGAGGCCCTCACCCACAAACTGGCCGCCCGTGCCATGGAACACATCCGCGAGGTCGAGGAGCAGGGCGGAATGGCCAAGGCCATCGATGCCGGCATCCCCAAGCTGCGCATCGAAGAGGCCGCGGCGCGCACGCAGGCCCGCATCGACTCGGGCCGTCAGACGGTGGTTGGTGTCAACAAGTACCGTCTCGACGGCAACGAGGACATTGCTGTTCTGAAGGTCGACAACGCCGAGGTGCGTGCCGCCCAGATCGCCAAACTCGAGCGACTGCGCGCCGAACGCGACCCCAGCCGGGTTGCCAGCGCTCTCGATGCGCTCACCAACGCAGCGTCGCGGGGTGATGGAAACCTGCTGGCGCTGTCGATCGACGCGGCCCGTGCGATGGCGACGGTCGGCGAGATCAGCGACGCCGTCGAGAAGGCATTCGGGCGCCACGTCGCCCAGGTGAAGACGATCTCGGGCGTGTACAGCTCTGAGATGGGAGGTTCGGCCGAGGTGACCAGCGCCCGCGAACGCATCGAGTCCTTCGAGGCACAACACGGCCGCCGGCCCCGCATCCTGGTGGCCAAGATGGGCCAGGACGGCCACGACCGCGGACAGAAGGTCATCGCCACCGCGTTCGCCGATCTGGGCTTCGACGTCGACATCGGCCCCCTGTTCTCGACCCCGGCCGAGGTTGCGCTGCAGGCCGTCGAGAACGACGTCCACATCGTCGGTGCCTCGTCGCTGGCGGCAGGCCACCTGACCCTGGTGCCAGAGCTCAAGGCCGAGCTCGCCGCGCTGGGCCGCGACGACATCCTGGTGGTGGTGGGCGGAGTCATCCCGCCTCAGGACTTCGATGCACTGCGCCAGGCCGGCGCAGCAGCGATCTTCCCACCCGGCACCGTCATCGCCGACGCTGCTCTGGAGCTGTTGGACCGCCTCGACTAGGCAGCCCCCCACATGGCGGCTTGCGCTTGTGCCGCCCCGGCACCGGCCGACAGGCTTGGCGATGTTCACGCGCCACACACCAGCTCGCGCCCTCGTTTGCCTGGTGGCCATAGTGTCTTGCGTCTTGGCAGTGGACAACGCCGGAGCCCAAACCTGGCGGGCCTCAGCGCCCACGCCCGGCGTGATAATCCCTCCGGCCGCGCTGACCCCGGTGCGGGCCATCGTCAACCCGTCGTTCGAGGTCGCCTCGGTGGTGACCAACCCGACCCTGTTCGATGCGCTCAACGGGGCTCAGTCGCCCAAGATCACCGGTTGGCAGTCGACCCACCCACCCACGGCCACAGCGGGCGGACGAGACCACCCGATCGAGGTCATCAACTCTGGCAAGTACGGCATCGCAGCCCTCACAGGTGATACCTATATCGAGCTCAACGCCGAGACGGGGTCGGCGGTGTTCCAGGATCTGTGTTTGCAGGCGGGCGAAGCCGTTGCCTGGACCGCTCATCACCACGCGCGCACCGGCAGCTTCAACGAGACCATGCAGGTGACCATCACCGAGCCCGCCGACTGGGTCGACGTCGTGCCACCCGCTTCGCCCGACTATTCGTCTGGGCCGCTAGAGGCCCGCAAGAACGAGGGTTGGAAGACATGGACCGGAACGTGGAGCGGGCCCGCCGCCGCCGGCCCATACCGCTTCGCTTTCGACGTGTTGGTCGGCGCGCCCACCGCTGACATCGGCAACCTCCTCGAGGACATCTCCGTCGACCTGCCCGCCCTGGTCGAGTTCTACGACCAACCTTCCACCAACCCGTCGTTGACCACAGAGTCGGGCGGCGCAGTGCTGTCACTGGTCGTCAACGGTGAGCTGACAGGCCCCACGACCCTGACCCTGGCGCCAACGGCTGCCAGCGAAATCACCAGTGCCGACCTCAGCATCGGCACCATCCGCGACGGCAACGGCAACCCCATCGTCGGGGCAACCACCTCGGAGGGGGCCAACGGGGCCATCTCGGTGACGCTGCCCGCCGGGACCTATTGGCCCAACGATCGTTCGGCCTATGTGCAGATACCGCTCGATCTCGTCGACGCCATCGCAGACCCAAACGAGTTGGCCGAGTGGGTCGTGCAAGGCCCGGCCGGTGTGCTCGAGGCCGGCGACGCGTTGTGCAACGGCACGCCCGACACGGTCCACTCGATGACCATCGGCGCAGGCCACGATCTCGCCTTGGCGTTCTCGACACCCGACGCACCGGCCCTGGGATCTGATGTCGTCTGGGAAGCCACGGTTTCCAATATCGACGCCCAGGACGAGCCGGGGCCGGTCTCGGTTTCGGTCACGTTCTCGCCGACGTACACCTCGCTGGGTGGTAGCGGTTTGGGATGGTCGTGTTCAAACAATCCCAACTCGATCGTGTGCTTCTTCATCAATCCGCTGAACGCGGGCGACACCACGCCACCTCTGACGATCCTGACCACCGTCGGAGGCACGGTCGGCGACGTGGCCAACGCAACCGCGGTTGCCACCGGCGTTGCCACCGACGTCAATCCTGCCAACAACACCGTCGCTGTGTCCGACACGGTGCAGAACGGGCTGCCCGGCACCGGCATCGACACCACGTCGGGCCTGTCGATGGGCACCACCCTGATCGCAGCCGGATTGGCACTGCTGTATCTCGCCCACCTGCTCGATCTCAGGGGCCGGGTCCTGAAGGCGGGCATGACGATGGTGGCGACCACGTCAGACCACTGGCGTCGCTGACGCTACCGTCGGGGCAATGCCAGCCACGCCGCCGTCCAGCGAAGAGCTCGCCGCAGGGGTGAAGGCCCAGGATCGGGCGATGCTCGGTCGTAGCATCACCCTCGTCGAGTCGACTCGCCCATCCGACCGACAGCGTGCACAGGACCTCCTCGCCCTTCTGGGGTCGGCCGAGGGGACCCACCGCATCGGCATCACCGGCGTACCAGGGGTGGGCAAATCGACGTTCATCGACGAACTCGGCACCTATCTCACCGGCCTGGGCCACCGCGTTGCCGTGCTGGCGGTCGACCCCACCAGCAGTCGCAGCGGGGGCTCGATCCTGGGCGACAAGACCCGCATGGCACGGCTGTCTGTGGATCGGCAGGCCTTCATTCGCCCCAGCCCCACTGCCGGGACCCTGGGCGGTGTGGCTCGCCGCACCCGAGAGTCGATCGTGGTCGTCGAGGCGGCCGGCTTCGACGTGGTCCTGGTCGAAACCGTCGGCGTGGGCCAAAGCGAGACGGTCGTAGCCGACATGGTCGATGTGTTCCTGGTGTTGATGCTTCCGGGCGCTGGCGACGAACTGCAGGGAATCAAGAAGGGCATACTCGAGATTGCAGACATCATCGCCGTGAACAAGGCCGACGGCGACAACGCCGCACGGGCCCGATCGGCGGCGCGCGACTACATGGCCGCCATGCGCCTGCTCGAGCCCAAGTCGCCGAACTGGAACCCCACCGTGGTGACATGCGCCGGTCTGACCGGGCTGGGTGTGCCAGAGCTGTGGCAGCAACTTCAGCTGCACCGCAAGAAGCTCACCGACGCCGGCGAGTTCGTCTCGAAGCGCAGCGCTCAGCGCGTCAGGTGGATGTGGGACGCATTTCGAGACGAGCTGGTCGACCGGGCCCTGGCCGACCAGCGGGTGGCCGACCTGGTGCCGCAACTGGAGGCTCATGTTCTGGCCGGCGACGAGCCTCCTGGCCGAGCAGCGACGCGGCTGCTCGACACGTTCCTGTCCCGCTGACGGTTTGTCGTGGGCGCGGCAACGTCGGTACGGTGCGGCCCATGATCATCATCGCAGGAACCCTCTCCGTCAACGCCGACGACCGCGACGCAGTGCTCGAGGCTGCCAAGGCCGCCATGGCGGGCACCAGCCAGGAAGAGGGCAACATCGAGTATGTGATGTCGCCAGACGTCAACGATCCGTCGACCATTCGCCTGTTCGAGATGTGGGAATCGGCCGCGAACCTGGCAGGCCACATGGGCACCGACCACATGAAGGATTTCGGTCGCGCCACCAAGGGCATGTTCACAGGTCGGTCGATCAAGATGTACGAAATCGGCGAGATCAAGGATCTGTAACGCCACAACCGGTCCCTATCGTGGGGCCATGAGTTCGTCGGACCTGCTTGCAGAGGTGCTGCTCGGGGCAATGCCCAAGGTCGACGATCATCCCGACATCGCAGGGCTGTTCCGCGACCCCGAGATTCTCCCTTTGCTGGGCCCCGCGCTGGCCCATCCTCTGCGAGACCTCGGGGTCGAGGTCGTGTTGGGGCCAGAGGCGCGGGGGTTTGCACTGGGAACCCTGGTAGCCGCCGAGCTCGGAGTCGGCCTGGTGCTGGCCCGAAAGGCCGGCACCAATCACCCAGGCGCCGACATTCGGGCCGTGTCGTCCTCCACCTGGAGGGGCCGCAGCGAGACGTTTCTGCTGAGGTCGTTCGACATCGAGCCCGGTCGGCGATTTGCCGTGGTCGACGACTGGATCACCACCGGCAACTCCACCCGGGCCCTGCGCGACGCAGCCGTTGGGCTGGGTGGCGTCTACGTGGGCTGTTCTGCCATCGTCAACAAGGCCACCCCCGCCACCATCGCCGAGCTCGGCGCCCACACCGTCGTCGACTTCGACCGCCTTTGACCCCACCCCACCGCCGGCCCTTTCACCCCTAAGCTCGGGGCATGGCCATGGCGCTCGAAGCATTCACGACGTATCCGCCCATTCACTACGCCTCGAAGCCGCCGGCACTGCCCAGCGACCCAGAAGAGGCGCGCTTCGTTCGCAAGTACGAGGCCGCCATCGGGTACCGCATCTTCGCCTCGATGCGCTGGGGTCAGCTCGGTGACGGTCACATCTCGGCCCGAGACCCGATCCTCACAGACCACTTCTGGATGCTCGGCTACGGAATCCCGTTCCACCGCGCAACCGTCGACGATCTGGTGCTGGTGTCACCCGACCGCCAGATCGTGGCCGGCCCCACCGAAGGTGGTGTCAACCACGCGGGCTACAACATCCACTACCCCATCTTCGAAACCAAACCATGGGTGGTGTCCGCGGCTCATACCCACACGCCCTACGGCACTCCCTTCAGCGCCGAGGTTCGGCCCTTCGAGCCGATCAGCCAGGAGTCGTGCTGTTTCTACGGCAACCAGTCGATCTATATGGGCGAAGACCTCGAGGTTCACTCGACCGATGGTGGCTACCGCATCTCCGAGGCGATGGGCACAACACGGCTATGCGTGCTGCGAAACCACGGGCTGTTGACCGGGGCCGAGTCACCGGCCGCGGCGGTTGGGTGGTTCGTGGTCGCCGAACGGGTCGCCGAGGTGCACATCAAGGCGCGTGAGGCCAAACCCATCGGCGACATACAGGCGGCAGATGTGGCCACCCGTATGGGCGACCCGGACCTTGGCTGGCGCATGTTCCAATGGCTGGCGCGCGACCTGGTGCCCGATCCGTCGGTGGTGCTTTGAACCACCGCCTCCGCCCGCCAGACCCGACGCGGGCGATAATCCGCCCGCTGGACCGCTCTGACTTTCCGGTGATGGCCCGCTGGCGCCGCGACCGCGAAATGGTCAGATGGTGGGGCCCCGCAGCCGACGAAGACCAACTCGAGACCGAATACGGCGACCAGATCGACGAGCGCTTCAGCGCCGACAGCGGCCCCGCACGGCTGTGGATCTACGAAGTCGACGGTGTCGCGGTCGGTTTCGGTGAGAGCTATCTGATCGACGATCACCCCCAGTGGGCTCAACGGCTGGGTGTGCAATCCGCTATCGGCGTCGACTACGCGATCGGTTCGCCACACCACCGAAGAGCCGGCCACGGCAGCCGTCTGATCCACCTGCTCATCGCGGCCGGCTTCGACGACCACCCGACCGCAAGCCGGGTGGTGTCGGTGCCCAAAGCGGCAAACACCGCTTCACGCCGAGCCCTCGAGCGAGCCGGGCTGAGCCTGCTGGAAGTGCGCCCCCTGGAGGGCGAATACCCCGCAGAAGGCGACAGCGCCATCTACTCGATGACCCGCGACGCCTGGAACGCCCTGACCTGACACCGCCCCACGCCGAACACCGGTGTACTCCGGGCGCCAGACACCCGCCAAACACCGGTGTTTGCGAAGACGATGGGGTTAGAAGTCTTCGTCGAACGAAACCTCGCCCGACACACCAACCTGGTAGGCGCTGACTGTGCGCTCGAAGAAGTTGGACAGCTCCTGGACGTCCTGGAGCTCCATGAAATCGAACGGGTTCTTCGACCCGAAGATGGGTTCGAGGCCGAGCTGCACCAGCCGCTGGTCGGCCACGAACTGCAGGTAGGTGCGCATGTCGCGAAGCGACAGGCCGGCTACGCCCTCTTTCAGGACGTCTTCGGCGAACGCGTACTCGCAGTCGACCGCCTCTTCGATCATCAGGCGAATGGCCTGCTCCATACCCTCGTCGAACAGCTCGGGCTCTTCGGTGCGGGCCGTCTCGATGACCTCGAACGCGAAGTTCATGTGGGCGCTCTCGTCACGAAACACCCAGTTGGTGCCAGCGGCGAGACCGTTGAGCAGGCCCTTGCTGCGAAGGAAGTACACGTAGGCAAATGCGCCATAGAAGAACAGGCCCTCGATGCATGCCGCGAAGCAGATCATGTTGAGCAGGAAGTTCTGGCGGTCTTCGCGGGTGCGGAGCTGGTCGAGGTGTTCGATCGAGTTCATCCACTTGAACAAGAAGTCGCCCTTTTGGGCGATCGACGGGATGTTGTCGATGGCGGCGAACGCCTGCTCGCGCTCGGCGATGTCTGGGATGTAGTTGTCGAGCAGCGTCAGATAGAACTGGACGTGCAGCGCCTCTTCATAGAGCTGACGCGACAGGTACATGCGCGCTTCGGGCGCATTGACGTGCTGGTAGAGGTTCAGCACCAGGTTGTTGGCCACGATCGAGTCGCCGGTGGCGAAGAAGGCCACCAGCCGGTTGATCAGGTGCCGCTCGGCCGGGCTGATCTTGCGGTGAAGGTCTACGAGATCGTCGGAGAAGTCGATCTCTTCGACGGTCCAGGTGTTCTTGATGGCCGCCTTGTACATCTCGTAGAAGACCGGGTAGCGCATCGGGCGCAGTGTCAGGTTGAACCCAGGGTCGAGGATGTGCTTGGCATGGCCGACGTGGCTGGCGTCGACAGAGCCGTCGGAGGGCACCGAGTGGATTGGGCCGGTCCGGGGATTCGGTTCGTAGAAGTCGTGGTCTTCGACGAGTGCCATTGGGGGCCTTTCGAGCGTGTTCGTTCAGGAGTCGGGTGGGAAAGAGGGCTTCCTCGAAGTGTGACGAGGGGGTGTGACACCCCCGCCGGTCAGTCGCAGGCTTCGCAGCTCTCGGGGTTCTCGAGCGAGCAGGCAAGGGCCTCGGCGTCGGTGAAGGTCTTCTTCGGCGCCGGCTCGGGAGACGTCGGACGGGTGCCACCGCCCGAGGTCGTCTGGTTGATGCGGGTAGCGGGCCTGGACCTCAGGTAGTAGGTGGTCTTCAGGCCCGACTTCCAGGCGTGCACGTACATCGAGCTGAGCTTGCCGATGGTCGGGCTCTCCATGAACAGGTTGAGCGACTGGCTCTGGTCGATGAAGGCACCCCTGGCCGCCGCCATGTCGATCAGCGACCTCATGGGGATCTCCCAGGCGGTGCGATAGATCGTCTTCAGATCCTCGGGGATACCCTCGACGTTCTGGATCGATCCCTCGGCCCGCTTCACTGCATTGGCCATGTCGTCGTCCCACAGGCCACGGCGCTGCAGCTCGCGCACCAGATAGCGGTTTATCTGGATGAACTCGCCCGACAGCGTCTCGCGCTTGAACAGGTTGGACACCTGGGGCTCGATGCACTCGTAGCAACCGGCGATGGAGGCGATGGTCGCGGTGGGAGCGATGGCGATCATGAGGCTGTTGCGCAGCCCGTGCTGACGGATGCGGTCCTTCAGCATCTCCCAGCGTTCGCCGTCGTGCACGGTTGCGCCATCCCACAGGTCGAACTGAAGGACACCCTGCGCGGCGCGGGTCTCGGCAAAGGCCTCGTGGGCGCCATTCTTCATGGCCAGGTCACAGCTGGCCGACAGGGCCCAGTAGTAGATCTCCTCAGAGATGCGCGTAGACAGGGCGCGGGCCTCGTCGGAATCGAACGCCATACCCATCTGGAAGAACACGTCCTGCAGGCCCATGATGCCCAGGCCCACCGGGCGCCACCGCGAGTTGGAGGCCGCGGCCTCGTCTGTCGGGTAGAAGTTGATGTCGACCACACGGTCGAGGTACGGCACCGCTGTGCGCACGACCTCGCCCAGGCGCTCGAAATCGAAGCTGGTGCTGCCGTCGCCTGCGGTGCGCACCAGGCGGCCGAGGTTGACCGAGCCCAGGTTGCACACGGCGGTTTCGGTTGCGCTGGTGACCTCGAGGATCTCGGTGCACAGGTTGGACAGGTGGATCACGTTGCCCGGCTGGCCGGTCTGGTTGGACTTGGTGTTGGACGCGTCCTTGAAGGTCATCCAACCGTTGCCGGTTTGGGCCAGGGTGCGCATCATGCGGCTGTAGAGGTTGCGGGCGGGCACCTGGCGCTCGTAGAGGCCCTGCGCTTCGGCCTCCTCGTAGGCCCGACGGAAGTCGTCGCCGTACAGGTCGGTGAGGTGGGGCACCTTCTTGGGGTCGAACAGGCTCCACTGCCAGTCTTTTTCGACCCGCTCCATGAACAGGTCGGGTACCCAGTTGGCCAGGTTCAGGTTGTGGGCGCGCCGGGCTTCGTCACCTGTGTTGTCGCGAAGCTCGAGGAAGTCCTCGATGTCGGCGTGCCAGGTCTCGAGGTACACGCACGCAGCACCCTTGCGCTTGCCGCCCTGGTTGACGGCTGCCACCGAAGAGTCGAGCGTCTTGAGCCACGGGATGATGCCGTTCGACAGCCCGTTGGTGCCCTTGATGAGCGAGCCGCGGCTGCGAACCCGGTGGTAGGCCAGACCGATGCCGCCGGCGTGCTTGGACAACCTGGCGACGTCGGTGTAGCGGTCGTAGATCGAGATGAGGTCGTCTTGGGGGCTGTCGAGCAGGTAGCAAGACGACATCTGGGGGTGGATGGTTCCACTGTTGAACAGGGTGGGGCTGGATGGCAGGTATTGCAGGCTCGACATCAGCTCGTAGAACCCGATGGCGTCTTCGGGAGAGGTCGACAGCCCGCAGGCCACGCGCATGAAGAAGTACTGGGGCGTCTCGATGACCGAGCGCAGGTCGGGGTGGCGCAGCAGGTAGCGGTCGTAGACGGTGCGCAGGCCGAAGAACTCGAAGAGGTTGTTGCCGTCGGGGTCGATGGCGTCGTTGAGCTTGCGGGCGTGGGTACGGACGAACTCCAGAATCGGTTCGCCGATGAGGCCCTGTTCGTAACCGAGCTCGATCGACTGGCTGAACGAGTAGACGTTCTGGTTCTGGACTTCCTTGTCGATGAACGTGGCCAGCAGGCGTGCCGCCAGCTTCGAGTAGTTGGGCTCCGAGACGATGAGCCCAGCGGCGGTTCGTATCGACAGCTCGTCGAGTTCGGTGGTGGTGGCGCCGTCCGACAGACCAGAGATGGTGCGAGTGGCCACACGCATCGGGTCTACGCCCGAGAGTCCGCCCGAGCAGCGCTCGACCGCCTTGACGATCTTGTCGAGGTTCACCGCCTCGAAACGGCCGTCGCGCTTTTGGACCCGCATAGTGGTTCCACCAGCATCGTCGCCACTCTCGATGTTCCTCAGCTCACCCTCGGTGATCGTCACGGTCGTCCCTTCCTGCGTCTTTCCCCGCCGGTCGGCGCCTCGAACGTGCCCTGGTCCGGCCGTTCCGACTTTCTAGCGGGCCTGTCATTACACCCGTGAAATTTCAGCGGTGTCAAGCATTGGTACAAGGGGTCTGCCACGGCCGCAAGCATTCGATGCGGCATCGCTGGAGTCACTTTCCGGGGTCGTCTCCCACCCTGCGAAACGGGCTTCGCGCCCTGAGCGCGAGCCGAGCCGATTTGTATGGTGTACGCGCCAGCTCACGCCCCGTGGCCGAGGTTGCGAGGCCACACCCGGCGCGCCGCCGAAACCGTGGTACCCCACGGGTGGAGGGTGTGCCGGGCCACGTTCTCGGCCACGCCTCGCGCGCCTGAACCCAAGCTGATCCGTGCCCCGCACAGGCGAAGCACGCGCGATATCTGGTGCCCGTGCCGACTCTGGGTGAGGTGACGAACACTTCCATTACGAATCGAGATCACCCGAGAGGTGTCGAAAAAAATTTGTGGCCGATGTGCCAGACTGCGGTTGTGACCGAGGCCGGGCAGACCCCCATCATCACAGCATCGGGTCTCACCAAGCGTTTCGGAGACCGGGCGGCCTTGGATTCGCTCGACCTCTCGATCGCCTCGGGCGTCACGGCGCTGGTCGGCGCCAACGGAGCGGGCAAGACCACATTCTTCAACCTGCTGATGGGCCTGTTGCCCGCAAGCTCGGGGACATTGACGGTAAGGGGGCTCGACCCGTTCGGCGATGGTCCGGCCGTGAGGTCGCTGCTGGGCTTCTCGCCCGAGCATCACATCCTGCCCGACGAGATGCCCGCAGACGAGTTCGTACGCCACATGGCCCAGGTGAGGGGTTTGCCCCGCTCGGAGGCCAGGGGCCGCGCGTCCGATGCGCTGTGGCTGGTCGGCCTGGGCGAGGAGAGGTTCCGCCCGCTGGGAACGATGTCGACCGGGCAGCGCCAACGGGTGAAATTGGCCCAGGCACTTGCGTCTGATCCAGCCATCATCTTGCTCGACGAACCCACCGACGGGCTCGACCCGTTCCAGCGCGACGAGATGCTGGGGCTGATCTCTTCCATACGGGCCAAGGTCGGCATCGACGTTTTGGTCAGCTCTCACCTTCTGGAGGAAGTTGAGCGCGTGTGCGACAACGTGGTGGTGCTCGATGCAGGGCGACTGGTGGCCGCCGGGTCGATCGCATCGGTGATCGGCGGCTCGACGCCTTCGATCAGGGTCGAATTCGCCGACTCGGCAGCCGCGATCAGCGCGGTCGACGCCGCGGTGGTCATAGGTGACGAGCTGCTCGGTCTGGGGTTCGAGGTCGTAGCCGAACGCACCGCGCTGTTGGTTTACGGAGACCCCGACTCGGCCTTGGCTGCGACCACCGAACTGGTGGCCAAACACGGCGTGAGGCTTCATCGCCTGGGGCGCAGCCGCAGGCGCCTCGAGGACGTCTTCGTCGACGAGGGGGTCAGCTCGTGACCAGCCCTTCGGCCGACGGCTTCGACGACACCCGAATTGTCGATCGGGGCTATCGCACCTACGACGGAGTGCGTCGGGGACAGCTGGGGGCCGCAGCGACCATCTCGGCCCAGGGTATGCGCGCGGTGTTGGGTCTGGGCCGCCGAGCCCGCTCCAAAGCGGTGCCGGTGGTGTGCATCGTCATCGCCTTCTTGCCGGCCGTGGTGTTCGTAGGCATCGCTGCTCTGTTGCCGGTCGAGGTTCTGGAAGCAGCCGAGGTGGCGAACTACTCGGGTTACTACGGCATCATCGTGTTGGCGCTGGTGCTGTTCACCGCGTTCGTGGCCCCAGAAGCCCTAACCGGCGACCGCCGCTCGGGCATGCTGGGTCTGTACCTGACCACACCCGTGTCGCGCCTCGGTTATCTGGCTGCCAAGACCGTTGCGGTCATGCTGATCCTGTCCATCGTCACCATCGGGCCACTGGTGCTGAACCTCATCGGCTACAGCTTCGAGGGTGCCGGACCCGGAGGCATTGTCGACACCGTCGAATTGCTGGTGCGCATGTTCGTTGCGGGGATGCTGGTGACCATCGTCTATACGGCGTTGTCGATGGGTGTGTCTTCCCTGACCGACCGGCGCGCCTGGGCATCAGCGGGCATCGTCGTGCTGATGATCCTCAGCTCGGTGGTGCCCAGCCTGCTGGTCGACGCGGCCGACATGTCTGACCAGCTGATGCTGCTGAACCTGCTGGTTGCACCGCTGGAGCTGGTCGTTCGCATCTATGGGGACACTCCCGAGTTTCCCGAGCTGTCCACAGCGTCGCTGGTCGGGGCGTGTGCCGCATGGGTTGCCGTGGGTTTTGCGACTGCCGTGGCGAAATATCGCAACATCGGAGGCACCCGATGACGGCACCCATCTTGTCGGCGCGCTCGGTCACCAAGTGGTTCGGCGGCGTCGTGGCGGTATCTGATGTGTCGTTCGACCTGGGGCCGGGCGTCACCGCACTGTTGGGACCCAACGGGGCGGGTAAGTCGACACTGCTACGAATGTTGGCCGGGCTCACCTCGCCGTCCAGCGGCTCGGTCGAGATCTTGGGGGTCGACCCACGCCTCGATCCGGCGGTGCGTGGCCGCATGGGTCTGGTGCCCCAACAAGACGGGCTCTTCGAGCGCCTCACCGCGCGAGAGTTCGTGAGCGTGGCCGCCGCCACCCAGGGGCTGGAAGACACAGGGCCCGCGGCAGCAAGGGCGCTGGCGACGGTGAATCTCGACCCCGACGACACCCGCCCATGTCGCACGTACAGCAAGGGGATGCGCCAAAGGGTCAAGATCGCCCAGGCCATCGTGCACGACCCCGATGTGCTGTTGCTGGACGAGCCGTTGAACGGGCTCGACCCCGTGCAGCGCCGCCATCTCATCGATGTATTCAGGCGCCTGGCCGCCGACGGAAGGTGCGTGGTCGTCTCCAGCCACGTACTCGACGAGGTCGCCCGCATCGGCAACCGGGTTCTGGTCATAGCTCAGGGCCGCCTGGCAGCCGCCGGCGACTATCGGCGCCTCCGCGAGCTCATGGACGACAGGCCTCACCGGATTCGCGTCGAGTGCGACGACCCGCGCCGTCTGGCGGCCGTCGTGATGGCCCAACCTGCCACCTCCAGCGTGCGGCTCGAGGGCGATGATCGGGTGCTGGTCGATACCGTCGACCTGGACTCCTTCGGCCGCTCGATCGCTTCGATGGCCCTGTCGGCTGGTGTGACGCTGCGGGCATTGGAACCCCTCGACGACGATCTCGAGTCGGTATTTCGGTACCTGGTGCAGCCATGACCTCGGCCTCCGGTTCCTCACCCACCTTCGCTCCCGTCGCGGTCATCCATCGGCTGATGCTGCGCTCGTCGCTGGGCCCCGCCAGGGTCGCCATGATCGCCGGGCTCGGGGCGTTGGTGCTGGCGGTTGCCTTTGCGGTCGGAGCGTCAGATGGCAACAGCCAGACCCGGGTGGCCCACCTGGTCCAAGGCCTGGGCTTGGGAATCGTGGTGCCCGTCGTGTCACTGGTGTTCGCGTCGGCCGTGCTGGGCGACCACCGCGACGACTCGACCATGGTCTACCTGTGGCTGCGGCCCATGAAGCCCTCGGTCGTGCCACTGACCGCTCTGGCAGCGGTCTGGAGCATCGTGGTGCCCGCTTGTGTGGTCATCGTGTCGGCCGGAGCGCTGGCCGCCGGTGGCGACGCCGGCGGGGTGGGCCATGCGGCACTGTCGGCAGGAGCCGGGGCCGTCGCCTACTCGGCGCTGTTCACCCTGGCGAGCCTGGTGCTGGGCCGGGTACTGATCTGGGGTCTGGCCTACATCTTGATCTGGGAGGGTTTCGTCGCCGCAGGGGCCGAGGGCGCCGCGAGGTTGGCCCTTCGGTCGTACACGATCTCGATCTTGGGCGCCGGCAGAGACGTCGACCTTTCGCTGGCGCGCCACTCGCTGTTGGTGTCGCTGATAGTGCTCGGCGCGGTGACCGTGGTGTGCGCTGTGGTTTCGGTTCGGATCTACCGGCGTCTGGACGTCGCCTGAGACGCCTTCGTGGCGGGGTCGCGCCGAACTGTGGTCCCGGCGTGTAATGATGCACCGATGCGCAGAATCGTGGCCTGTCTCGCCGCGGCCACCGTCGCCCTCGCCTCTTGTACCTACGACGACGGCCTCGAAGCAACCCCGGGCGAGCCGACCGTCAGGCCCGGCGACGCCGGTTCTGATTCGCTGGTTCCCGACATCGCCATCGGCGGAAACCTGCTGCCCGATGGCTGCCCGTTCCCCGAGCCAGACGGCACCCAGCCCGACTGTTACCGCCTGGAGGTTCCCGCTGCGTGGGACGATCCATCGCTGGGTGACATATCGGTTCAGGTGGCGGTGTTCCCGGCGACGCAACGTCCGGCCGAAGGCACCGTGCTGTGGATCGAGGGCGGGCCGGGAGTTGGCCCGCTCGAAGGCGTCGGCGGCTGGTTCGATCTGGCGTTCGCCGACATCTCGACATCTCACGATGTGGTGCTGTACGACCCGCGCGGCACCGGTTTCTCGCGACCCTCGCTGGACTGCCCCGAGATCGACGAACTGTTCGACACCGACGAGATGGTGCCGATCATCGCGGAAGCCCGCGCCGCCGACGATTGCGCCACCCGGCTGGCCCTCGAAGGGATCGATCTTTCCCACTACGGCACGCTGTCGGCAGCGCGCGACCTCGAAGCCCTGCGCAAGGCCCTGGGGGTCGACCGGTGGGACATCTGGGGCCAGTCATACGGCACGCGCATGGCCCAGACCTACGCGCGCGAGTTCGGTGATGGCGTGCGTTCGATGGTGCTCGACGGCGCCTACTCGATAGCCGACGATCCCGACGACGACTACACGACCGGTGGAGCCGAGGCGCTGGATGCGTTCTTGTCGCTGTGTGCTTCGCAGAGCCGCTGCGCCCGCCAATACCCAGATCTGGGCCAACGGATCGACGACCTCATCGCTCGGGCCGACAGCTCGCCCATCGACGTCGACTATCTGGACCCCGACGATGGCTCGACGGCATTCACCTACACCATGTCGGGCCAGGACATCTTGTCGACCTTCTACGGAGCCCTGTATTCCGACTACACCGCGGCGTCGATACCCCGGGTGGTGGCCGATCTCGAAAACTCGGTCACATGGAGCCTCGACCTGTTGGCGTCGCAGACCGGGCCCGGCTCGGGCGGCGAAGACTATGCGGCCTTCGTCGCGGTGCAGTGCATGGACGAGTGGAGCTACATCACGCCCGACCTCGACGTCGAAGGCCGGTTCGGCGAACTGCAGTCGAGTTCGAATGTCTATTGGACCTCGGTGTGCACCGCACTCGACCTACAGGATGCACCGCCGGTCGAGGACCAGTTCGTCGCCCTCGAGCAGCCCGCGCTGGTTCTGTCCGGCAGCTTCGACCCCATCACGCCACACCGCGAGGCTGTCGAGTTCGCCGGCCAGCTCGGTGCGCAGCTGGTCCAGTTTCCCCGCTCGGGCCATGGCCAGCTGGGGGTGTCGGCCTGTGCTTCGAGTCTGGCCGCCGAGTTCACGCGCACACTCGCCCAGGTCGACGCCGGGTGCGCCCAAGACGACGTCGCACCGATGATTCCTGATGCGCCGACTGCCGCCGATTTCTTCGAAGTGGCTCTCGAACACCCGGCCGGCGCCACCGCTACGGCCTTGGTGCCCATCGGCTGGGTCGGTTATGGACCCGAATCCTTCGACGGGTACGCCATCCGCGACCGGCACCTGGTCGATGTGGCCGGCTTCACGATCGATCTGTTCGACGACACCGACTCGGTCGACTCGCACATCGAGGCGGTGGTCGTCGACTGGCTCAACACCTCGGTTGGTGCGTTCGAACGCACCGGCGGCATAGCGGTGCCTCCTGGCTGGGTGGTCCTGAGCGGTGCCACCGACGACTCGCCCGTTGCGCGAGGCACGCCCGCAATGATCACGTTGGCCGCCGGTGAGATCGACGGCGAGGTCGTGGTTCTGTCGGTGTTCGGGACACCAGACGATCATCAGGAGCTGGCCAAGGCACTGATCGAGACGATGGTGCCGGCGTTGAACCCGGCGCTGCCTCCCGGATCATGATGCACCGGCGCAAGGCCCGCTGGTCGGCGCCGGTGCTCGCTGTTGTGTTGGCGATGTCGGCGTGCACGTCTGGCGGCGACACGCCGCCCGATACCACCATCGCTCAAACCACCTCTACCACCGTCGTGGTCGAGGGGTCCACCCTGACCGTCGCCACCAGAGCCCCCGAGTCGCTGGAGGCCCATCACGCCATCTCTACCCGAGCTGTCGACATCGCCAGCCTGCTGCACACGGGCCTCACCCGCATCGACTCGGAAGGTCGCGCCGTGCCGGGTCTCGCCGAGTCGTGGACATCGGACGATCTCGTGACTTGGACGTTCGTTCTTCGACCCGGATCGACGTTCTCGGACGGCACACCGATAACCGCCCAGACCTTCGTCGACTCGTGGTTTGCGCTCGCGTCGCAACGGACGAGGGGCCGCACCGCCTACCTGGGTGTCGAGGCCGGTATCGCCAATTGGAGAGACGTGCTGGCCGGCGTCGAAGGCCGTCAGCTGGGTCTGCGGGTGGTTGACGAGCGCACGCTCGAGGTGCAGCTCGAACAGAACAATCCCTGGCTGCCCGAGTACCTGGCCCACAACGCTTTTGCGCCCGTTGCTCCGTCGACACTGGCTGCCTTGAACCCCGACGGCACCAGCACGACGCCGCTGCTGGGCAGCGGGCCGTTCGTCATCGAAAGCGGCTCGCTCGACGATGCGACAATGACGCTGGCGCGCAGGGCTCCGACGGGCCAGGCGGGTGAGGTTGGCAGAATCACTCTTCAGTTCGTCGACTCCGACCAAGCCGCTGCCGATGCCGTCGGTCTCGGCACAGCCGACGTGGGCCTCGCCGACGGCGCACTCGACGTAGACGGGCTGCAGATGGCCGAGCATCCATCGAACCAGGTCTGGTACATGGGCTTCCCGACCCCACGTGGGCCCGCCTCGAGCCCCGAGCCCCGAAGGGCGTTGTCGTTGTCGATCGACCGCTCGCGGTTCGGCACCGACCTTGCGACGCCGCTGGCCACACCCTCGAATCTCTTTGCCCCGGACGCCCAGGCGAACGGCTCGCCCATGACGTGCACCTGGTGCCGGTTCGACCCAGAAGAGGCTCTGGCCGTGATCGCCGACAACGACATCGAGGTACCAGAGGACACCTTCTTCGTGCACGTCGTGGCGGGCTCGCCGGTGCAGCCGTGGGCCGAGTCGATAGCGGCCGGCTGGCGAGACAACCTCGGCTGGCCCGTCGAGGTGTTCGAGCATCCGTCTTTGCAGGCGCTGGTCGGATATCTCCAGAGCGGGGTGCCCAGCGGGCCCTTCCTGTTGCCGTGGAGCGGCGACCACGTCGGCGCCGAGGCGTTCATCGCTCCCCTGTTCGCCCCCGACAGCAACGACGCTTTCATCCGCTACAGCACCAACGAGATGATCACCCTGCTGTCCAGGCTCGACGCCACGCCAGTCGACGACCCTCAGCGCGACATCGAGATCTCGCAGCTGACGTTCGAGCTGGACGACATCTTGGCCTACCTGCCGTTGGCTGTTGTTCCCAGACGCATCGCCCACAGCGGCCGCTTCGACCTGTCCGGCATTGCCGGCGGCGTATCGCGGCTGGACCTGGCGGCGGTGGAGGCACTGCCCTGACCCGCCTGGAAGTGCTGGGCGTCACCTGGTCTGGTGGCTCTGCGGGCCTACGGGTCCGCGACCAAGCTCAGCCCGCTTCTCGCGTGGTTCCGCTGAAGGGTTCGTCGTGGCGCTTCAGGGTTACCGCTCAGCGGGTGTGTCCAGGCACGACCAAGTTCGCCGACGACGGCACCCGCAGCTTCATCGAGTGTCAGAACCCGGTGGGTCAGTCGGCGCGCTGCGACCGGTGCAGCACCATCGACACCGTCTTTGCCGCCAACATGCACCGAGCTCACAAGCTGGGCCGGGCCTATGTCGATCGTCGTTTCGCAGCCCATCTCGACCAGCCCCACCGCCTTTATGTCGCGGGCTTTGCCGACGGCAGCATCAAGGTGGGCACCACAGCAGGAGCGTCTGGTGGTGTGCGCCTGGCCGAACAGGGCGCATGGATCGCCCGATACGCGCTGGTAGCCGACGACGGCTACGTGGTTCGAGATGTCGAAGACGCTGTCACAGACGTGTTGGGGGTTTCGCAACAGGTGTCGTCTACCCGCAAGCTCGCAGGCCTGCTGTCGCCCGTCGCCACAGAGGCCCTCGAGGCCCGGGTGGCCGGCACCACCCAACGAGTGCTTCAGATGGTCGATGCCAACGCCGACTTCGCCGCCGCCACTACGCCGCTGGACCTTGCCTGGAGGTTCGAAGGTGTGGGCTCGGACACGTGGTCGGGGCTGGTCGCCTATCCCAATCGACTCGACACCGGCAACCACGCCTTCGAGGTCGCCGACATGTGCGGTCGCTTTGCCGTGCTGGCACGCGAGGGCGTGCTCGATCGGTTCGTCGCCGACCTGGGCACCCTCGAGGGCTGTGTCATCGACCTGGGCGACCACGACCCCGATCCAGTCGAAGTGCAGGCGTCGCTGTTTTGAGCCGCAGAAGTCACTAGGCTCCGACCATGCTCTGGTTGGTCGTCATCATCGTGCTCATAGTGCTCATCGGTTTGTTCCTGATGAGCGTGTACAACAAGCTCGTCAAGTTCCGCGAGAACGTTCGCAACGCGTTCGCCCAGATCGATGTGCAGCTCGAGCGGCGCCACGATCTGATCCCCAACCTGGTCGAGGTTGCAAAGGGCTACATGAGCCACGAGCGCGACACCCTCGAGGCCGTCGTGGCCGCCCGTGCGGCGGCTACACAAGCCCGCATCGAAGTCTCCGGCGACCCGCAGAACCTCGAAGCCATGCAACACCTGGCGCAGTCCGAGGGTGCGCTGGGCGCATCGCTGGGCCGCCTGCTGGCCGTGGCCGAGGCCTACCCCGACCTGAAGGCCAACCAGAACATGATGCAGCTCACCGAAGAGCTCACCACCACCGAGAACAAGATCGCCTACTCGCGGCAGAACTACAACGATCAGGTCAACAAGTACCAGACGTACAAGGTGTCGTTCCCGCCGGTGATCTTCGCCAACATGTTCGGCTTCAGCGACAGCGCCTACCTGAACCTCGAGGACGAGGGCAAGGAGTACAAGCGCGAGAACATCGAAGTGCGCTTCGATGATCGACCCCAGGACGGCTAGTCCCCTCAGATGGACTTTCAGGGGCACCAGGAAACGGCCCAGCAGAGCACATTCAAGCTGGTCGCGCTGTTCGTCGCGGGCGTAGTCGCCATCATGGCGATAGTCGCCGCGTTCGTGTCGGCGCTGTTCTTCTACGACTCACAAGAGGTCGACCCGCTCGCGGCCTTCGTCGTAGCGGCTCCGATAACGATCCTCGGCATCGGTGGCACGTCCCTGGTCAAGTCCAGCCAGATCCGCGGTGGTGGAGGGGCCTATATCGCTTCGTCGCTGGGCGGCCGCCAGATCGACTTCAACACGCTCGACCCGGTCGAACGCCAGCTGGGCAACGTCGTAGAAGAGATGGCCATCGCGTCTGGCATGCCGGTGCCCGATGTGTTCGTGCTCGACGACGAGCCCGGAATAAACGCCTTCGCAGCCGGTTGGAGCGCCGACACGGCCGCCATAGGTGTCACCCGCGGTGCTCTCAACCATCTCAACCGCCGCGAGTTGCAGGGCGTGATTGCCCACGAGTTCAGCCACATCCGCAACGGTGACACCCGGATAAAGACCCGCATCATCGGCTGGGTGTTCGGCATCACCGTCATCACGCTGCTGGGCCGGCTGCTGTTGCAGCACACCCTTTGGGCACCCAGACGCCGCAGCAGCAAGGACAACAGCGCGATGGTCATCATCCTCGTCGGTGGTGGGCTGATGCTGATCGGTGCACTGGGCACCCTGTTCGGCCGAATGATCCAAGCGGCGGTGTCCCGCCAGCGCGAATACCTGGCCGACGCCTCGGCGGTGCAGTACACCCGCGACCCGACCTCCATCGGGGAGGCGTTGGTGAAGATCGCCAGCGTGGGTTCGCAGAACCGGATACGCACCGCTCACGCCACCGAGGCCAGCCACCTGTTCTTCTCGTCGGCTCTCGGCTCGACGTTCGCCACCCATCCGCCGCTCAAGGAGCGCATCAAACGCCTGATGCCCGACTGGAACGGCGAGTTGGCGGTCCTCGACGACGCATACGGCGAATCGGTCGACGACACAACCCTGGGCGCGGTACCCCTGCTGTCGCCATCGTCGCCGTCTGGCGCTGCCGTGACCAGTTCGGTCGCAGGCGGCCCAGCCGCAGGCGGTGCGGTCGCCGCCCGCTACGAGCAGCCGTCGCTGGCCGGACCCACCGATCGCCATGTGGAACACTCGCGGACCCTCATCGCCCAGATTCCGGCGCAGACCCAGAGTTTCCTGCGTACACCGCAGGGCGCCGTAGCTGCTGTTCTGGGCTCGCTGGTGTCGAGCGACCCCGAGGTTCGGGCACGCGAGCTAGACGAGCTGGGCCGCTTCCTGTCGATGTACCCCGCCGACCTCGCCGCTGCCAGCGAGACCATCTCGAGCCTGGCTCGACCGCTTCAACTGCCCGCCATCGATGTGGCACTGCATGCCATACGCCAGACGCCGCGGCCGTACCGCGTCCGGCTGGCCAAGGCGATCCACGACCTCGAGGCTTCGCACCAAGACCAAGACCTGTTCCGGTGGGTGCTGAGACGCGTGATGTTGCGCCACATCGAAGACCAGGGAGACGATGGCGCCGATCGCAAGCAGTCGACGCTGCAACAGTTGTCGACCGAGGCCACTCAGGTTCTGGCGATCCTGGCCTACTTCAACAGCTCAGGGTCGGCCCAGACTCAAACCACCTTCGAGGCCGCTTTGCAGGTAGCCGGCTTGCAAACAGCACAAATGCCACCCAACGAGAGCCTCACCTACGACCGCCTCGACGATGCACTCGGTCGGCTGGCCGATCTCGACCCGCCGTCACGGCGAACCTTCGTCGAGGCGTCCACCAAGGTGGTGCTCTACGACGAGACTGCAACCCCAGACGAGGTCGAGCTGCTGCGCGTGGTAGCCGACGCCGTGCGGGTACCGGTGCCGCCGCTGTTGCCTGCGACATGACGGGCCTCAGGCCCGACTGGCAGAGGCCGGCTTCCGAGCGCTTTGGGCCCGATGCTCCATACTTCGACGAGGCGATGGCTCGCCACGACCGCGCTGTGGCCGAGGGCCTGTCGCTGTACCCAGACCCCGTCACAGGCCTGTATGTCATGACCGCGGTGGCCTTGGCAGCGCGCCCATGTTGCGACAACGGCTGTCGCCATTGTCCTTGGCAGCGCTGAGTACCCGGTCTTTCCATTTTTGTCACACCATCGGCATTGGGCCAGGCAAGCCGTCCGTCTTCGCGTCCGGCTCTTAGCGACAACTGGATTCTCCGTGCTGTTGTCTGGTTGATCCTGGGTTGAGTGATGCTCCTATGGGGTGTATGTGTCAAGCGGCTTGTTGGTTGGGGTGGAGGAGGAGTTGGTAGCGGTGGGCGAGGTCGGCGTCGTGGGTTAGGTTTCGTTCGAGTTTTGAGATGCGGATGGGCCAGGTGCCGAGGGCTTGGGCGACGTCTGTGAGTGTGAGGCCGGCGTTGGTGCGTTGCGTGCGTAGGTCTTTTCCGGCGGGGATGGTGGATGGGTTGGTGAGGAGTCTGAAGATCTCGCGGGCCACGTGGCGTTTTAGGCAGCGGATTATCTCTTTCTTTGACTTGCCTTCGTTGGTGCGTTTCGCGACGTAGGCCATGGTGCGCTGGTCGCAGGACATGCGCACGAGCACGATGCGCCAGAGCGCGTTGTTGGCGTGTCGGTCACCGCCTCGGTTAAGTCGGTGACGGGTGATCTTGCCTGATGATGCCTCGACCGGGCTCGCGCCGCATAGCGCCGCGAAGGCGGCTTCGGAGCGCATGCGGTGTGGGTTGTCGCCAGCGGTGACCAGCAGTGTGGCGGCGACTTCGGGGCCGACACCGCGGGCTGCGAGCAGGGCCGGGTTGATCGCTGCGCACAGTTGAGCGATCTGAGTATCGAGGGTTTCGATCTCGGCGCTGAGGTCGAGGTGGCGACGGGCCAGTGTGCGCAGTGCCGCCTTGGTCGCGTCGCTGGGATCAGTCACGTCAACAGTTCGTAACCGCGCGCACACGGTGACGCGCTGAGCAGTGTTGAGGTCTCTCAGGCGCGCCCGAAGCTGGTCGGGTCCGGTCACGATCAGGTCCCGGATCTGGTTCGCTGCCTGGGTTCGGGCCTTGATCGCGGATCGTCGAGCCAGGCGCAGGACCCGGACGCTCTCCACCGGCCCGAAGCCGCTCTTGGGGACCGCTGTTGCATCACCGTTGAGAGCGGACCGGGCAGCAGCCTCGGCGTCCACGGTGTCGGATTTGCCTCGGCGTCGACGCCGCTGCCGATCGGGTCGATTGACCTCGACAACCTCGACACCTTCATCTTTGAGATAGCGGGCGAGACCAGCACCGTAACTACCGGTGCCTTCCACACCGACTCTGACGACATCTCCGTGGCATTGCATCCATCGCAACAATCGTCGATAGCCCGCCCCATCGGCGCGAAACGACTCAGTCGCGACGATCCGCCCGATGACATCGACAACAGCAGCGACATGAACCTCGCCGTGAGTGTCGACCCCTCCTGTCACTTCCTTGCTGAGTTGGTGCATGCTGGTCACGGTCTTCCTATTCGACGCTCGGATGGGTTGGCACCACCGGCCGGGACGACGGACAAGACATCGACGGGGAACAGCCAAGCTCCTAATGAGGTCACGTTCGTCCGACCGGCTGGTGCGCGTTCGATGCCCGAGCGGATCAGCCGACCGATCAGTCAAAAGACACAAGGCCAGTCACACCCAGAGTCAGACCGACCCACTCGAACACCAAACACATCCTCCCGAACCAGTGAACGACCCCGGTGGACCCTTCGATGTCCCACCCCCTGTTTAGGGTTTGTGGCGTGACAGAGGTGCGGGTGGTGCTTAGCGGCGCCGACGAACTAGAGGTGATGGGTGTCGCCGGGCTCGAAGCCGAGCTCGGCGGCCTTCGTCGTGTGCGTGCCCGTTTGGACGGCCACGAAGCCCGGCTTTTGAGCGCGTTGGCCAAGGCCCGTCAGCGTGCCGCGAACCGGAGGGGCAGAGAACCTGACTCCGATACCGGGAGCGAAGACGAGGCGGGGTCTGGGTCCAAGCCGAATCCTGGGCCGCCTGCGCCGTCGCGTAAGGCCCAGCGTGAGGCCGAAGCCAGGTCACAGCGACTGACTGCCAATCCCGATGTCGCCGACGCATTGGAGGGTGGGGACATCAACTCCGAACAGGCCGACTATCTGGCCAACACCGATCTACCCGACGACATCAAAGCCCGCCTGCTCGCGGGCGCGAAAGGCCAGTCGGCTGACGAGACCAGGGCGGCGGTTCGTGAGGCCGAACGCGAACAAACCCGCGAGGACCCTGAAGAGCGGCTGGCGCGTCAGCGTCGACGCAGGCGGGGGTCGTGTGGGATCGACAACGAAGACATGATCTGGTTCACCGCCACATTGGACCCGGTCACTGGTGCGGCGTTGAAAGCCGAGTACGACCGACGTGAGCGTGCTGCGTTTCATCACGACATGCGAACAATCACAGACCCGCGAAAGCGGCGCAGCCACCAACAACGGGGTGCTGACGTCATCGCCAGCATGCTCACAGACGGCCTCATACCCGCAGCCGACCAAGCCGACCCAACCGCCGGCGCCAGGGAACGAGCCGCGGGTTGTGTGAACCTGATCATCGACATCGACCAACTCGCCAAACCCGACGGCACGGCCCAGACACTCGACGGGACCCAAATACCAGCATCGATCGCACGATCCATGCTGTGCCGGGCCCAGATCAACGCCTGGTACCAACAGGCAGACAGGCGACAGTTGGACCTGGCCTACGACGTCCAATACGCCACACCAACACAAAAACTGGCCCTAGCCATACGCGACGGCACATGCAGGTGGAAACACTGCAACACCGAAGCCCAACGCTGCGAAGCCCACCACCTACACCACCGCGAACACGGCGGAACCACCAACCTCGACAACCTCGCCCTGCTATGCCCACACCACCACGACCGGCTACACGCCGCGAACAAACGGCTGGCCATGGGAGACACACCAGACCACTGGCAACTCCAAGACGCCCACGGCACCGTCATCAGCGAATGGACCAAACCACCACGACGACAACGAAAACGCGCCGGCAAACCACCAGACCAGCACGCAGGGGCCGGCTAGCGGCCGAACCGTCAAGGATTTCGCGGAAGCGTCTCAGCCCACGCGAAGGCCTTTCGCCGACGGCTTCGTCAGCCGGCCAGGCCGGACAAGACGTTGCGCAACTCGATCAAGCCGTCGGCAAGGGCCTTCGTCAGCGAAGCCAACTCGGTGTCGGCCACATCGACGGTGATCGGAATCGCCAGCTTCACCGGCACCTCGGCGGTGACCGGAATGGTCTCGTTCACAGGTATCGACACGTCGAGCTGAATTGGCACATCCAGCTTGACGGGAACCTGCACGTCGACGGGGATATTTCCTAGCGGAGTGTCGATCCTGATCGTCGTGTCGATGACCTCATCGATCGGAATCGTCTCGTCGATCGGCACGTCGATGTCGCGGTCGATGACCACCTCGGTGTCGATCTGGATCGTCTCGTCGACGTCGACGTCAAACGTCAGGGTCGAAGAGCCGAAGGACTCGAGGCCGCTGATCGCCTCATCGATGCCGGCCGAGAACTCGGGCTCTAGGGCCACGATCCGCTCCTGGAAGGCTGTCACCTGGCCCGCGAACAACGCAGCCCCGGCTTCGACCCTTTGCAGGTCGTCGGCCAGTTGGTCGCGCTGGTCGGTCATTTCGTCGAGCTGTGCCTCCAGCTGCGCAACACGGTCGTCGGCATCGCTGGTGCGTCCGAAAAGCACGGCTACGGCCAGGATCGTGAACAACAGCGCCGAAGCCAGCGACGCCAGTGCGATCCGCAATAGACGGTCGTTGGGGCCCATCGTCTGCCCTCCTTGTTGTGCAAAGGTGCCGTTGGTCGCGCCGCGAACACCGGGGCGACCTTGGGTGCGGTTGGTGAGAAACATCCCCGCTATCACTCCCGCCAGCACCACCAGTGCGGCGGCCAGGAAGGTCTCGGCGATGGCGTCGGCCGTGAGCTTGGCCTGCACGGCTTGAGCGGCATCGGCAAAGCCGGGGTCGGTGATTGGAGGCAAGTCGACGGTCGAGCGAAGCTGGTCGTATCGGTGCAAACCCCAGGCGGTCAGGGCCGACAACCCGATGCTGAGGCCCACCAACCGGGCGACCATCACCAGCGACGCCGCCGCGCCGCGGTCGCCAGGCTCGGCGCTGTCGACCACGACCGCCGACGTGGGGGCAACCACCATGCCCACACCCGCACCCAGCAATGCGAGATGAAGCGCCATCGCCGCGTGAGACGTAGCGGGTTGCCACACGATGCCCATCACGAGATAGGCCACAAAGGCTGCTACCAGGCCCGAAACCACAGCTATCCGATAGCCGGACGTCTCGGTGACACGACCGCCGACGTAGCTGGTGATGGCCATGGTCGACGTGAGGGCAGCCAGCACCCAACCCGACGCCACGGCCGAGTCTTCCAGATCGATCTCGACCGCGTTGATGAACAGCGGAACGTCGACCATGGCAATCACCAGCGCGGCGCCGACAACGGCGTTCACGCCGAGCGCCAGCTTCACGTTGCGGCCGCCGAACAAGCCCCGCGCCAGCAGTGGGGATTCGGCGCTGCGCTGGCGCCGCCAGGCCACCCAGGCCGAGCCGGCGGCGGGTATCAACAACCAGCGGAAGTCGAACCCCGTCGACGGGTCGAGCTCGTCGAACCCGGTGACACTCTGGATCTCGGCATTCCCGAGAAGCGCCAGGTTCAGCGTCACCAACAGCGTGGTCAGGGCCGCTGCCCCAATCCAGTCCACCGATCCGGGACGCTCGTGACCTGCTCGGCGCACGTGCCCGGCCAGCGCCCACCACACGATCGCCATGCCAAACACGGTCATGGGTACGTTCAGCCAGAACTGCCATTCCCAGCTGAGGAAACGCACCAGCATGGCGCCATACAGCGGACCCCAAACCCATCCGAGGGTCTCGATGGCCCCCAGTGTGCCCAGGGCTCTGGCTCGTCCCGGTTCGGCGTATTCGTCGCCCACGACCGCCAGCGCCACAGGCAACATGGCTCCCCCGCCCAGCGCTGTGAGTACGCGTCCCACCAAGAACGGCCCCATCGAGGTCGAGAGCGGTATGACGACCGTGCCGACCAGAAACACGCCGTAGGCCAGCATCACGGTGGCCCTGCGGCCGATCACGTCGCTGATGCGCCCAGCCAGGGGCATGATCGCCACGAATGCGATCAAATAGGCGTTGACCGCCCAGGCCGCGTCGTCGAGACCGTCAGGCAGGGTCAAGCCCATGTCGGTAACGATGGGCCGCAGCATTGTCGACACGACCGTCAGGTCGTCGGCCGCGACAAACACCGCCCAGCCAACCGCGAACATCACCCAGCGCGAACCGGCCGCAGGCCGAGCGCTGGCGGTTGAGGCTGGCTGTGCCTCAGCCCGAGACATTCTCGGGTATCTCGATCGTCATCTCTTCGCCGTAGCGGTCGAGGTCGAGGCGCCACGAGCTGGTGCCCAGGTCGTGGTCGTTGGTGAACTCGACGCTTCGCACCAAGGCCGTATCTGTTTCGATCCAGAGGTCGAGTTCGAGATCCTGGTCGTCGACCAGGCCTGCGGTGACGTTCTCGACCCTGGACGCGGGCGCGGTACCGCGAAGGTGGTAAGTACCACCGGCACGGTCGTCCTCGCCGATCAGCTCGACGTCGGACATCTCCAGCAGCAACGGACGCCAACCGTCGACAGGGTCGAAGAACTCGGTGGGGTCGACGTCGTATCCGTCGGGCAAGGGTTCGAAGTCGCCCGTGATCGGATTGGACAGGTAGACCAGGCCGTCGACCGATACGGCGCCCAGCTTGGTGTTGATCGAGTCGTTGATCTTGACCTCCAACAACGCGTCGGCGCTGTCGGGTGCCACCCATCTGCCCTCGACCGCTTCTATTGCGATCAGGTCGGCAGGGTCGATGTGAACCGGCGCGCCAGTGCGTTCCAGCTGGAAATGAACGCTGCTGACAGCACCTATGGCCTCGGCGGCCGCGGGCATCAACACCTCGGCCGAGGCCTCCAGGGCCTCGCCCTCAGCGCTTGAACCATCGCCCGTCGCCGAGTCGTTGCCGCCCGAGCACGCCGCCACCAGCACAGCCAGAACGGCGACCAGCGATGTGAGCCCTGCCCGCTTCGGTTTCATGGCGACGAGCCTACGACCGCAAACCACCCTTCACCCGTCACCCGGTGTGGCCGACCAGCACGGTCAGGCGGGATTCGGGAACGAAGCGATGGCCGACACGATGTGCCGCGAGGGCGGCGTCGTCGACGTCGCGATGCAGCACCAGGCGCATAGACGCACCACCACGCCCGACGTTGATGCCCTGGCCCGCCATGTGCTTGGCAAAGGCAGCACCGGTGGCGGGGTCGCAGGTGAGCCAAACCATGTTGGTGTGGCTTGTTCCCTCCTTCACCTCGAAAGCCGGATGCTCGGTTAGCGCGCGGGCCACCTGGGCGGCTCGGGCGTGGTCATCGGCCAGGCCGGCAACGTGGTGCTCGAGCGCATGGAGGCCCGCAGCCGCCAATATCCCGGCCTGGCGCATGGCCCCACCGGCGAGCTTGCGAAGTCTTCTGGCCCGAGCCACGTTGTCTGCGGGCCCAACCAGAACAGACCCGACCGGTGCGCCCAGCCCCTTCGACAGGCATACCGAGACGGTGTCGGCCACGGCAGCGATGTCGCGGGGGTCGCAGCCCAGTGCGGTGGCGGCGTTGAAGATTCGTGCGCCGTCGAGGTGAACGCCCAGCCCGGCTTGCCTGGCGGCCTCGGCGGGTGCCTTCATACGGTCAAGCGAAACCGCTCGTCCGTCGGTGGTGTTCTCCAGACACAGCAGCCGGGTGCGGGGGAAGTGCTGGTCGTCGGCCTTGACGGCGGCCACAACGTCGGCCGCCTCTACCGCACCATCGGGCTGCACCGGTATGGCGAAAGGTGCGGCACTGCCGAACACCGCGGTGCCCATCGCTTCGTGTCGCAGGACGTGGTAGCTGTCGCCGATGACGTATTCGTCGCCACGCTGACAGTGCGACAACACTCCGATCAGGTTCGACTGGGTACCCGATGAACAAAAGACAGCGGCCTCGGCGCCGAGCATCTCGGCGAGGTGTCGCTCGAGCCGGTTGACCGTGGGGTCCTCGCCATAGACGTCGTCGCCGACCTCGGCTTCGGCCATGGCCTTGCGCATGGCCGCCGACGGCTTGGTGACCGTGTCGCTGCGAAGATCGACGGGCAGTGGGTTCTCAGTCATCGGAGCCTTTCACCTGATCGACCGCAAATCCGGCCGTGCGCCGGTACGAGCCGACGATTTCTTCGCGCTCACCCTCGGCGAACACGTCTTCGATGCGCTCGAAGCCGTTTGGCGCACGCTCATAGGCGATGTCGAGAACGCGTTCGGGTCCGAAGCTGCGATTGGCTCGCACCACCGCCGCTGTGGCCGGGCGGCGTTCGGCATCGTAGGCAACCAGGGCCTCGGCGACCGTGGGGTGGTCGTCGAGCGCCTGGGCCAGCACCGCGGCATCGATGATGCCCTGCGAGGCCCCGTTGGAACCCACCGGGTACATCGGGTGCGCTGCGTCACCAAGCAGGGTGAGACGTCCGTCTATCCACGTGTCGAGCGGGTCGCGGTCGACCATGGGGAACACGTATACCGGACCCGATCCGTCGCCGTCGGGCGGAGGTCCGGAACCGTCACCGATCAGCGCCGCGATGTCGAGCCAGTCCCAGTTCCAGTCGGCGAAGTGTGACTGGAACTCCGATCGTTGCCCCAGCCGGTTCCAGTCTTCGCGGTCGGGCATGTCGTTGGGGTCCATCCGAAGCTCGGCGATCCAGTTGATGTCGCACATGCCGTCATCGCCCACCTCGGTCAGCGGGTACGCGACCAACTTGACCTCGTTGGTGCCTGCCATGAACATCGTTCGGCCATCGCGGTATGGCTTCATGCGCGTGACCGATCGCCACAACATCTGGCCGTTCCACAGCGGCGGGCCCTCGTCGCCTGCGAACTCGCGCCGCACACGGCTGTGGATGCCGTCGCACCCGATGACGAGGTCGGCGACCACATCGACACGCTCGCCAGAGTCGCGGTGCTCGACCGTCAGCACGGCCTGATTGCTGTCGGGCTCGTCGCGGCCAGCCACCGCCCGCATACCCGACACGACAGCATCATCGCCCAGTCGCTCCTTGACCGCGGCCAACAGCTCGAACTGCAGCACGCCGCGGTACATGGAGACCTGCGGAACCGGATAGCCGGCCGACAGGCCGCGCGGCTCGGACCAGAGGGTCTGACCCTGGATGTTGATGTAGTCGAGGTTCGACGTCGCGACGCCCCTGGCCAGCATGCGGTCCAGCACACCCAGCCGATCGAGGTGAACAGCGCTGTGAGGCAAGATGTTCAGCCCCACGCCCAAGGGCTTGATGTCTTTGACCTCCTCGAACACCCGCACCCGGTGGCCGCGCTCGTGGAGTTCGAGGGCGGTGACCAACCCGGTGATGCCGGCACCCGCAATGGCGACTTCGTATCGGCTCATGTCGCCCATGATTGCAGGTATCGCTCGGGCTAGCGGTTGTTGCCGGGTAACGGCCGAGTCAGTCTTGTTCGCCGGCGAGCATGCCGCCCTTGGCCGCCTCGTAGGCGCGGATCACCGACTGGGCGGTCGCCACGCCCAACAGGCGCTGGTTCCAGTCGACGATGGGCACCATGGTGACGCCGCTCTCGAACAAGGCCATGCCGTCGGCCAGCGACTTGTCTGGGTAGCCGACCGGATGCTCGTCGTCGGCGACCTCGATCAGTTGCTTGGGCTGATCGGGATCGAGCTCCTCGAGGTCGTCCAGCCAAACCACCCCTTTGTACGAGCGGTCGGGCGCCACGATGAGCGCGAACTCCTCGCGGCTTTCCTTCATCAGGCGCACGGCGTCGTTGGTGGTGCGGGTACGAAACATCGACAGATACTTGGCCTCGGCGGCATGCGACAGCGGTATCGATGCCAGGTCGCTCGGGTCTGGAGGAGCGTCGATGGTCACGTGCCTTCGGCGGATCTTCTCCATGTAGATCGAGTTGGGGTTGACGGCCGTGTACACCACGGTCGCGGCAGCACAGGCCAGCATCAGCGGCATGATCAGGCCAAAGTCCGAGGTCATCTCGAACACGATGAATATCGACGACATGGGTGCCTGCGCCGCGGCGGCGAACACGGCCGCCATTCCCACAACTGCATAGGCTCCGGCGGGGGCCGAGGACCCAGGGAACAGCTCGGTGATCACGTCGCCGAACAGGGCCCCCAACAGGGCGCCGGTGAACAGGCTGGGCGAGAACACGCCACCCGAACCGCCCGAGCCCAACGTGAACGACGTCGCCAAGATCTTGCCCAACACCAACAACAGCAGGGTGCTGGTGGCGAACTGGCCCGCCAACGCCTTGTCTATGCCGGCCAGGCCTGCGCCCAACAGGTCGAACGAAGCGATACCGACGGCTCCAACCGCCAAGGCACCCACGACCGGACGCAGCTCGGGCCGTATCGGAGACTCCTCGAACCAGTCCTCGATGATGTAGAGCACCTTGACGAACAGCAAGGCGACTATCGCCGCCGAGATTCCGAGCAGGCCGTAGAACACCAACTCGACCGGTTCTTCGAGCGCGTACACCTCAGAGGTCAGAACCGGGTCGTCGCTGACCAGCACCCGCCACACGGCATTGGCCGTTACCGCCGAGATCACAACGGTGGAGAACCCGCGTGCGGTGAAGCTGCGCAGTATGACCTCTAGTGCAAAGAACACGCCGGCCAGTGGGGCGTTGAAGATGGCTGCGATGCCGGCCGCTGCTCCGGCGGCAACGAACGTGCGCCTGCGACGGTCCGACATCTTGAACGGCCGGGTGATGATGGAACCGATCGCTGAGCCGATCTGGACTATCGGCCCCTCACGCCCGGCCGAACCACCTGAGCTGATGGTTATGGCCGACGCTATGGCCTTCACCACGGGCACCCGGGCCCGTATCCGCCCGCCGCGCACGGCCACGGCCTCGATGACCTCGGGCACACCGTGACCCTTGGCTTCGCTGGCCCACCGCGTCACCATCGGCCCCACCAGCAAGGCGCCGACCAACAGCCCTGGCACCACAGCGAACCGGCCCCAACCACCGAGCGCCTCGTCGATGCGACCGAACACGTCGTGGCTCAAGAAGTCGATCATCTCGTGGAACACCACCGCCGACAGCCCACCACCGAGGCCCACCACCACGGCCAACACGGCGAACAGCTGGTTCTCGCTGAGACGAACCGGGCGGCCCATCAGCTGCACCGGGCCGGTGCGCGACACGGCGACGATCGGTCGTTTGCCGTCCCCGTCTGCCCCCAGCGCCACGGGGTTTCACCGTACACGCCACCCCGGGCACGGCCCCAAGCCGTCGTGACTTCAGGCCAATTCGTCGCGGGTCACGGCGATGTCGTGTGGGTGAGACTCGCGCAAGGCCCGCACCCGTGACCCTGGTGAGCCTGGTGCCAAAGCGCAGGTCGTCGAGGCTGCCGGCCCCGGCGTAGCCCATGCCAGACCTGAGCCCGCCCACCAGCTGCGAAACCAGGTCGCTTAGCCGACCGGCATACCGGACACGACCTTCGACACCCTCGGCTACGTGTTTGCCTGGCGCTTGACCAGTGCCATAGCGGTCGGCAGCCCTGCCGCGCATGGCGCCGGCCGAGCCCATGCCGCGATAGGTCTTCCACATCGCACCGTCGACCAACTCGAGGTCGCCGGGGGCCTCGTCGACTCCGGCCAGCAGGTTGCCCAGCATGACCGCGTCGGCCCCGGCGACGAAGGCCTTGACGATGTCGCCCGAGGTCACGACCCCTCCGTCGGCGATGATCGGGACCCCGAGTTCGCGCCCGGTTCGAGCGCACTCGAAAATGGCGCTCATCTGGGGCATGCCGGCCCCGGCCACCAGGCGGGTGGTGCAGATCGACCCAGCACCCACGCCAACCTTGACGACGTCGGCGCCGGCATCGACCAGCGCAGCCACACCCTCGGCCGTCACCACGTTGCCGCCCACCACTCGCAGGTCGGGCCAGCCCTTCTTGATGGACCGCACGGCGTCGACGACACCCCTGGTGTGTCCGTGGGCGGTGTCGATGACGACGAAATCGACGCCCTTGTCGGCGAGCGCCTCGACGCGCTCGACGGTGTCGGTCACCCCAACGGCTGCGCCAACCCGCAGGCGACCCTGCTCGTCGAGCGACGCATTGGGCTTCTCGATGCGCTTGTTGATGTCCTTCACCGTGATGAGCCCGCCTAGGCGACCAGCTGTATCGACCAGGGGAAGCTTCTCGATGCGGTGGCGGTGAAGTATCTGCACCGCCTCGTCGAGCGTGGTGCCCAGGGGCGCGGTGACCAGGCCCTCCGATGTCATGAAGTCGCTGACAGGCCGGGTGTCGTCGGCCGACGTGCAGAAGCGGACGTCGCGGTTGGTCAAGATGCCCACCAACACACCAGACGGATCACAGATGGGAACGCCGCTGATCTTGTGGCGGCTCATGACCAACTCGGCGTCGGCCAGACTCGCAGTTGGCGGCAGGCTGACGGGCGCCGTGATCATGCCTGATTGCGACAGCTTGACCCGCTCGACGTGGTCGGCCTGATCCTCGACCGACAGGTTGCGGTGCAGCACACCGATGCCGCCCTCGCGGGCGAGAGCGATCGCCAGGGGCGCCTCGGTGACGGTGTCCATTGCAGCCGACAGCAGGGGAACCCCCAGGCCCATACCGGCAAGCGAGGTCGACACGTCGACTTCGTGAGGCAACAGCTCGCTCCATCCCGGCACCACCAACAGGTCGTCGAATGTAAGCGACTCGAACCCCTCGAACAGCTTGGAGTTGTGCTCTAGAGCACGGTTGGGTGTGGTCATGATGTCACCTCTCGTCTGGTGAACCGACGTGGGCCGCGGCGGCCAGGTCGAGCTGTTCGAGGGCCGCGGCGATGGCCTCGATCAGCAGTTCGTGCTCTGCGTGGTGCATGCGCACCTCGAAGTCTTCGAGCGTGTCGCCTGGCCGGAACACCACCTCGCGGACGGCGATCACCGGCCCGGCGTCGACGGCCTCATCCGGAACCCAGTGAACCATCACTCCAGAGCGGTCGATGGCTCGATCCTGCCATTGCTGGTATGCCCGCTCGATGGCACGCACACCAGCGAACTGGCCGGGGAGGGCGGGGTGCAGGTTGATTATCGGAAACGTCGCGCAGAAGGTGCGCCCCAGCAGCCTCATCCATCCGGCCAGCACCACAAGGTCGGGGCGGTACCCCGCGAGCAGCTGGGCCAGGCGTTGGTCGTCGTCGGCGCGCTGGGCCGCGCTGCGGCCCTGGTGGCTGACGATCTCGACCTCGATGCCGGCGCGTCGGGCCCGCTCGACCACTCCGGCCTGGGCGTTGTTGGTCACCACGACGGCGACATCGGCCCCGAGCCGGCCTTCGGCGCACGCATCGATGATGGCCTGGCAGTTCGTTCCCCCGCCCGAGGCCAACACGGCCAGTCGCGCCCGCTGCGACCTCAAGACAGCTTCACCCTCGGGCCGAACCCGTCGTATTGCACGACGCTGCCGATGACCCAGCTGGATTCGTCGAAGGTGGCTTGCAACACCTCGACCTTCGCTGGTTCGACAACACACACCATGCCGATGCCGCAGTTGAGGATTTGGTGGGCGTCGTACAGGTCTAGATCGGCCCAGTCGATCAGGAAGTCGAAGATCGGCAGTCGGGGCCACGAGGTTGTGTCGATGACCGCGCCAAGCGAGTCGGGAAGCACCCTGGGCAGGTTGTCGACCAGGCCGCCTCCAGTGATGTGGGCGAGGGCATCGATGAGGCATGCCTTCAAACCCGACGCCAGCACGTCGAGGTAAGACCGATGCACCGCCAACAGCGCGTCGGCGAAGGTCTCGCCCGATCCACCGGGCAGTGGCTCGTCGAGCGATCGGTCGGCGACGGCGCGGCGGGCCAGGCTGTAGCCATTGGTGTGAAGACCCGAACTGGCCAAGCCCACCAAAACGTGACCCGCGGCTATGCCCGAGCGCGGAAGCAGGTCGGGCCGGTCGACGACCCCGATCATGGTGCCCGCAACGTCGACAGAACCTGGGGTCAGAACCCCTGGAACCTCGGCGGTCTCGCCACCGATCAGAACACACCCCGCAGCGCGGCAGGCCTCGGCCATGCCGTCGACGACCTGTCCGACGATCTCCGGATCGAGATTCGCCGCCGACACGGTGTCGAGCATGAACAACGGTTTGGCACCCTGAACCAGCACGTCGTTGATGCCGTGGTTGACGATGTCGGCCCCGATCCCGCGCCAGCGACCGGTCTGTTCGGCCAGGATGGGTTTGGTGCCGGTGGTGTCGGTGGAAGACACCAGCAACGGTCGGCTCATGCCCCCTACCGCCGCCAGGTCGAACACGCCGCCGAACGAACCCAGGCCCGACACGACGAACTCGTTGTGGGTGCTCTTGACGGCATCGGCGATGCGGTCGATTGTGGCTGCCCCGGCCTCGAGCGACACCCCCGACGCGGCATACGCATCGACGGCACCGGCCGCGGACGCAACATCAGCGGAGGTGGCGCCGGCCGCTGCTCGTCTGGGGTCGTGTCGCCAGCCGATGTCGGGGCGGGCGAACAGGCCGTCGCCCACCACCTGGTCAACCACCGAGTAGGCCGCATCGAGGGCGGGCCCCAACCCGCTGCCACGACCGGTGATGGTCAGTACCCGCCCGCCGGCGCTGACCAGACGTCCATCGGTGTCGCGCCGGGTGCCGGCGTGGAACACGGTGACGTCCCGGCCCGGCGACACGTCGGGGACGGCAACCCCCGTCGTGGGCGCTGCCGGGTAGCCGTCGGCGGCAACCACAACGCAGGCGGCTGTTTCGGGCGACAAGTGAACCTCGACGTCGGCCACGGTTCCGTTGGCCGCGGCCCACAACAGCTCGAGTACGTCGGACTCGACCAGCGGCAACAGCACCTGCGCCTCGGGGTCACCGAAGCGACAGTTGTACTCGACCAGCTTGGGGCCATCGGATGTCAGCATCAGGCCGGCATAGAGCACGCCCGCATAGGACGTTCCGTCGGCAGCCATGCCATCTATCGCTCGTTGGAGGAACACCTGGGCCAGCTGATCCTGCAACCCGGCGTCGATGCCGGGCACAGGGCTGAACGCCCCCATGCCGCCCGTGTTGGGCCCGGTGTCACCGGCGCCCACCCGCTTGTGGTCCTGGGCGGTGCCAAGAACAACGACCGAGCGCCCGTCGCTGATGCCGAACAGGCTGATCTCTTCGCCCACCATCAACTCTTCGAGAACCACCGTTGCTCCGGCAACGCCCATGGCCGCATCGACCAACATGGCATCGAGGGCCGCCTCGGCCTGGGCCCGGTCGGTCGGCACCACGACGCCCTTGCCCGCAGCTATTCCGTCGGCCTTCACCACAGCCACGCCGCCGAACGCGTCGAGAGCCGCCTTGGCAGCCTCAGCGTCGCTGAAGGTCTCGCTCCGGGGGCCGGGAATACCGTGGCGGGCAGCGAATTGGCGGGTGAACGCCTTCGAGCCCTCGAGCCGGGCGGCGGCCGCGGTGGGCCCGAATGCAGCCACTCCCCTGGCGGCAAGCACGTCGACGATGCCCTCGACCAGCGGAGCCTCGGGCCCCACGACGACCAGGTCCATCTGCTCGGCGACGCACCAGTCGGCCACCGCTTCGTGGGATGTCACGTCGAGATCGACGTTCCACACGCCGGTGCCTGCGTTGCCTGGGGCCACCGCCAGCGATGTCAGCTTTGGCGAGCGTGAAATGGCCGAGGCCAGCGCGTGCTCTCTGGCTCCCGATCCGATCAGCAGGACCCTCACGCCAACACCCCGTCGAAGCGCTGCTTGGTGCCCCCCAGCTCGAGCTGCACGGGCACCGGGTACTCGCCGGTGAAACAGGCGTTGCAGTAGCCGTCTTCGCGGCCCAGCGCATTCATCATCGCGTCGACGCTGAGGAACCCCAGGCTGTCGGCTCCGATGTGGCTGGCGATCTCGTCGACGCTCAGATGGTGCGCTATCAGCTCGTCGTAGGTACCCATGTCGACGCCGAAGAAGCACGGGTGCGATAGGTGGACATGTGATGCGCACATGCACTTCGACCGCGCCTGCCTCGCGCAGCAGCCGAACCAGTGGGCCGCTGGTGGTTCCCCGAACTATCGAGTCGTCGATCACCACAACGCGCCTGCCCATGATGTTCTCGGGCAGGGTGTTGAACTTGAGCGCGACGCCCTGGCGGCGCAGATCGTCGGTGGGCTCGATGAAGGTGCGCCCGATGTAGCGGTTCTTGACGAACCCCTCGTTGTAGATGACTCCCGAAGCCGCTGCGTAGCCGATGGCTGCCGGGGTGGACGAGTCAGGAACCGGAATCACCACGTCGGCGGCAACCGGGTGCTCGCGGGCCAGCGCCTCGCCCAGCCGCTGCCTGGCCTGGTGAACGTTCATGCCGTCCCAGTTGGCGTCGGGCCTGCTGAAGTAGATGTGCTCGAACGTGCACCTGGCGCCCCGTTCGGCCGGTGGCAGGGCGTGATACGTGCGAGCCACCGGACCCTGCAGCACCACGATCTCGCCGGGCGTGATCTCGCGAATCGACTCGCACCCCAGGGTGCGAAGGGCTCCGGTTTCGGAGGCCACGGCGTGACCGCCTGTAGGAAGCCGACCCAACGACAGGGGGCGAAACCCCCACGGGTCGCGGCGATCACCTTGGTGCCGCTGAGGATCACCAGGCTGTACGCACCGGTCCACGACGGCATCACCGAAGCCAGGCGCTCCTCCCACGACGTTCCCTCGGCTGCGGCCAACATCAAGGCCAACACCTCGCTGTCGGACGAACTCTGCAGGCCGGCACCACGTTCCAAGAGCTTCACGCGCAGCTGGTCGGCGTTCACGACGTTGCCGTTGTGTGCCACACCCAGCGGACCATGGATGGTCTCCACGACATATGGCTGCACGTTGCGCTCGTTGTTGGACCCGGTGGTCGAGTAGCGCGTGTGGCCGATGGCCAGATCACCTACCAGTGGGTCGAGTGTTCCCGATTCGAAGACCTGTGAAACCAGGCCTCGACCCTTGTGGGTGCGAATCGCGCGGCCATCGGCCACCGCTATGCCTGCGGCTTCTTGACCGCGGTGCTGCAACGTACAGCCCGAAGAACGCTCGCCTGGCGGCGTCACCGCCCGGCGCCGAAACGCCTACGACGCCGCATTCTTCCTTGGGCGAGTCGGAGTGGGCGGGTTCCTCCGCTGCGGGTGAATCGATCACGAGATCTCCTCTCTGGCCAGCGCCTCGGTGATGCGCTGCGCCGCGGGCTGTGGTCCCGGTACGAACTCGAGTCCGGTGAGCCGCTCGTATATGGCCACATACCGCTGCGAGGCAGCCGCGACCACCTCGGCGGGCAGGGCGGGCGGCGGCCCATCACCGCGGTAGCCCAGGCCTCGCAGCGCCAGACGTACAGGCTCTTTGTCGAAGCTCTCGGGCACCAACCCGGCCGCGATGCGCTCGTCCAAGGTCTCGACGGCCCAGAATCGAGACGAGTCGGGCGTGTGCATCTCGTCGATCAGCAGCAGGGTTCCGTCTGCGGCAGTGCCGAACTCGTATTTGGTGTCGGCCAGCACGAAACCCGCGGCAGCGGCCAGCTCGGTGCCCCGCTCGAACAGGGCCAAGGCGACCTTTTGCACCTCGGCCCACAACCCCGACTCGACCAGCCCGCTGTCGGCGACCTCGGCCACCGAGATCGGCTGGTCGTGCTGGCCGGCGAGGGCCTTGGTCGTGGGTGTGATGAGGGGTTCGGGAAGCAGCCCATGGGGTTCGATGCCATCGGGCAGCGTGTACCCGTACATCTGGCGAAGGCCCTGCATGTACATGGGCAACACCGATGTCGAAGTACTGCCGGTCAGGCGTCCTCGCACGACGACCTCTACCGGCAGTGGGTTGGCGTCTATGGCGATCGTGGCGTTGGGATCTGGAACCGACACGACGTGATTGGCAACGATGTCGTCGGTGCGGTCGAACCACCATGCAGCCAGCTGATTCAGCACCTGACCCTTGTGGGGAATGGCGCCGATGACCCTGTCGAAAGCACTGATGCGATCGGTGGTGACGATGAGCCGCCGCCCCGAACCGAGGGCCCACGATTCGCGAACCTTGCCGCTGCGGTGGTCGGGTAGGTCCAGTGCCAGATCGGTGAACGTAGGCAGAGGCTCCACGGGTCGATACTAATCACATTGCTGTATCTCTCCGACACAGGCCACACCGATGCAGCCCGCTGAACAGCGATGTCTGTCACATTCAGGCGACGGCCGCCACCCCAGACCGAAACAGCGGAAGGCACAAGCCACCCGCGCCGCGGCCCCTGAGTGTGTCCTGGCGCTCGAGGACGTGGTTCTCGGGGTGAGGCATCAGACCCATGATCATGCCAGTCGAGTCGGTGATGCCCGCCACATCACCTGCCGACCCGTTGGGGTTGAACGGATACGAACCCCCGGCTAGGCCACCATCGGGGCCCGCGTAACGGAAGGCGACACCGCTTCGCGCATCGATCCCATCGAGGTCTCCCGCCACAAAGCGCCCCTCGCCGTGAGCGACCGGGCACCGCAGTGGCTCGTCCACCTGCGCCAGCCACGGCGACGCGTTGCCCGGCTCTGGCTGCAAAGTGACCCACCGGCACTCGAAGCGTCCACTGTCGTTGTGCACCAGCGACGCCGGCGAGTCGCCTGGCAGCAGCCCGGCCTTCACCAAGGCCTGGAACCCGTTGCACACACCGAACACCGGTTTACCCGCTGCTACGGCGGCCATCACCTGGTCGGAGAACCAGCCGGCGAGGTCGAGGCCCAAAAGGCGACCCGCACCCAGTGCGTCGCCATAGGAGAATCCGCCCGCGACGGCCAGAATCTGAAAGTCGGACAAGCGCCGCTCGCCCGCTCGCAGCGCCGCCATCGGCACACATTCGACATCGGCGCCCGCCAACTCGAAGGCGTGCGCCAGGTCCGCGTCGCGGTTGGTGCCCAGCGCCACCGGGATCAAGACCTTGGGGTTGCTCACTGCTGCACCTCCGGCGACCGGCCATGTACGAAGGCACCCTGAATCTGGTCGTGGGTCAGGCGTACCGGCCCCACCCTGACCACATCGGTATCGGTGACCACGCCTATGCGACGGGCGAACGACACCACCTCGCCAAGACGGGGGGCCAGCTCGGGCGATACCTCCAGCAAGTACCGGCCTGCGCCCTCACCGAACAGCGAGAACTCGTCGTCGCCGATGTCGAGGTCGAGCCCCAGACGGCCCGCAAAAGCCCATTCGGCAGCAGCGACCGCGATGCCGCCCTCGCTGATGTCGTGGGCGCTAGCCACCAGGCCCTCGCGGATCGCCGCGGCGACATGATGGTGGCGCTGCACGGCGGTTATGTCGGGCCTGGGAACGTCGCCTCCGAGGTCTTCTCCCAACACCGCGTCGAGGTGAGACCCGCCCAGCGCAGCGGCCTCGGGACCCACCAGCCAGACCTCGTCGCCCGCTTTGGCGACGCCTGTGACCGGAATACGCGAGGGGTCCTCACACACCCCGACAGCGGTCAGCACCAACGTCGGCGCCACGGGATCTGGGGTGCCGTCCGGCCAGACGAACACGTTGTAGAGGCTGTCCTTTCCGCTGACGAACGGTGCGCCCACGGTGATCGCAGCGTCGTGGCAACCCCGACAGGCCTCGACCAGAGCACCCAAGGTGCCAGGATCGGTGGGGTTACCCCATGCGAAGTTGTCCAGCAGCGACAACCGGGTCGGGTCGGCACCAGCGACCACGGCGTTGCGCACGGCCTCGTCGACCACGTGCCAAGCCATCGCCTCGGCGTCTATGGCACCCAGCAGCGGGTTCAGGCCGACACCGACCACCATCGCCTTGCCAGACCGGGTACCGGCGGGCACCACGGCGGTGCCGTCGCTCGGCCCGTCGCCCGCTACCCCGCCATATGGGCGCACCACGGTTCCGCCCTGCACCTCGTGGTCGTAGGTCCGCACCTCCGCCTCGCGAGAGACGATGTCGGGGTGGGCCAACAGGGCCAGCGTGGCCCACGACGGGTCGAGGTCGTCGGCAACTGGCCGGCGTGGGAGCCTCTGGGTCGACGGCTTCAGGGCGGTCATGTGGCGCCGAGGTCGCCCGTCGTGCAAGAACCCGCAGTCGATGTCGATCACGGTTTCGTCGCCGTCGACGACCACCAGACGGCCCTTGCCGGTGAACGTTCCGATCACTGCGGCGCCGACGCCCCAGCGCTGGGCCAGCGCCAGCAAGGGCGCGGCGTCGGGTGCCGCCAGCACCATGCGCTCCTGGGCCTCGCTGAGCCAGACCTCCCACGGTGCCAGGCCAGGGTATTTGCGCGGCACGCGTGCCAGGTCGACTATCGCCCCGAGCTCCTCGGCCATCTCGCCAACCGACGAGCTGAGCCCGCCGGCGCCACAGTCGGTGATGGCGTTGTACAGGCCCGCGTCGCGAGCTGCCACGACCACGTCGATGAGACCCTTCTCGACGATGGGGTCGCCGATCTGAACCGACGAACCCGCCACCTCGGCCGTCTCGGCCTGCATGGTCTGAGAGCTGAACGTGGCCCCGCCCACACCGTCGCGGCCGACAGCTCCGCCCAACACCACGATCGCATCGCCGGGCTGGGGGCTGGTGGGGTTCGAGCCCGTGGGCAAGATGCCGAAACAACCGGCGAACACCAGTGGTGTGGTCGTGTAGGAGGGGTGGTGCACGATGGCACCTGCGATGTTGGGGACGCCGATCTTGTTGCCGTAGTCGCCCACACCTGCCACGACACCGTCGCGAACTCGACGCGGATGAAGCACACCGGCGGGCAGCGCGGCGGGGTCGATGTCGGTTGGGCCGAAGCAAAGGATGTCGCTGACAGCTGTGGGTTTGGCCGACACGCCCAGGATGTCGCGCACCACGCCACCCACGCCGGTGTTCGCCCCGCCGAAGGGCTCCAGGGCCGACGGGTGGTTGTGGGTCTCGGCCTTCAGAGCGATGTCGTGTGCCGCATCGAACTCGACTATGCCCGCATTGTCGACGAACGCACTGCGTACCCACGGTGCGCCGATGTGGTCTGTGGCCTTGCGCAGGAACTGGTTCAGCAGGCCATCGACCGTTTCGACCAGATTTCCGTCGGTGTCGTAAACGTCGATGTGGGCACGGAACGTCTTGTGAGCGCAGTGCTCGCTCCACGTCTGGGCCAACGTCTCGAGTTCGGCGTCGGTGGGGTTGCGACCCAGGTCGGCGAAGTGCCTGCTGATCACCAACATCTCAGCCGGGTCCAGACCCAGCCTGCGCGACGCATTGACCTCGGCCAGTTCGGATTCGTCGAGCCCGATCAGCTCGACCGTCTCGACCGCCGCAGATTCGACCTCATCTGCCACGAAGGCCGGCTCGAGGTGCCCGACCGCCCAACGTTCGATCACCTCGTTGTGCAGCACTCGATTGGCGACGGTGGCGATGGCATCGGTGTCGAGCACCGTTCCCTCGGCCGGATGCAGCACGAATCGTTTGCCCACCGTGGCTGCGGCCAAGCCCACACCCAGCACGGCTGCCTCGCGCACCAACTCGGCGCCCTCGCGGTCGGTCACGCCCGGGCGCAGGCCGGTCTCGACGACAACCCCTGCACCAGCCGGCGACGTCCCCGAAGCGCTCGGCAGGGTTTCCGCGGGCGCCCACCACTCGCCCACCGGGCTGGCCAGCATGGTGTCGGCTATGCGGGCGATGTCGCGCTGGGCCACGAACGCCGGCGCGTGCATGTGCACCAGACAAAACTGTTCTATCGAAGCCAGCTCGACTCCGAACATCGCGGCCGCATCGAGCATGGGCGTCGATCGGCCCGAGCCTCGGCTCTCGGTGGCTGGAGGACCAAGCACCAGGGCGTGGTTCGCGTAGATCACCGGCCAACCCTAACCCGCTGCAAAGTGCCCTAGTTGCAGTGTCGTAAGATCGGCCATTCAGCCGCTCGATCCCGGAGGGCCACCGTGCCAGACCCGACCGCCAGCACGCCCGCAGACCGCGCTGACCAGTTCGTGGCGGCCATCGCAGAGCTGGGGCCGACCTTCGCCGAGCGGGCCGAGCGCTACGACAGAGAGGCCTCGTTCCCCTACGAGAACTTCGCCGACCTGGCAGCCATCGGCTTTCTGGGGCTGTGCATACCCGAGCGCTTCGGGGGCATGGGCGCCACGTTCGCCGAATACTCTCGCGTGGCCGAGGAGATCGGCCGCTACTGCGGCAGCACGGCTCTGACCTTCAACATGCACACGGCCACCTGCCTGCTGGTGGGGCCGGTCTGCGACGACCTGGGCCTTTCGGGTGAAGAGCTCGAGTTCATCGAACAGCGCAGAGCCACCATGTTCGCCGACATCATCAACAACGGCACCATCCACGCCCAACCCTTCTCCGAGGGGCTCAGCGGCCGGGCAACAACCGGCGTGGCCACCATTGCCGAACCTGTCGAGGGCGGCTACCGAGTCAACGGTCGCAAGATCTTCGCCTCGTTGTCCGAGGCGGCAGGAATGCACGACATCGTGGCTCTGGCACCCGGCGACGACCGCATCCGCTTCATGGGCGTGCCCGCCGACGCCGAAGGGCTCACCATCACCGGCGACTGGGATCCCCTGGGCATGCGCGGCACGGTGTCGAAGACACTGCTGTTCGACAACGTCTTCGTTCCAGCCGAAAACGAGTGGATACCTCCTGGGGTTTTCAACCGCCTGGCCACCCGCTGGCCGTTTTTTTACATGACGCTGTCTTTCGCCTACCTGGGCGTGGCGCGGGCCGCGCTCGACTACACGCAGGCCTACCTGAGCGGCCAGATCGACGGCAACGACCGATCGGCTCACCCCCAGAAACAGGCGGTGTGGGCCGAGATGAACCTCACCTATCTGAAGGCGCGTGCCCTTTCCAGAGCGGTGGTGGCCACCGCAGGGGTCGATCCCGACCCGGCCGATGTCCAGGCTGCGTGGGCCTCGATGATCGCAAGCATGGAGGCGGCCCCAGACATTGCCAGCATGGCCATCAAGGCGTGCGGGGGGCGCTCGATCCTGAGGCCCCAGCCACTCGAGCGGCTGTTTCGCGACGCCCGCTGTGGCGCCACCATGCTGCCGTGGTCGGTCGAGGTGTGCATCGATCGGCTGGGCCGCTACGGCATAGTCGCCGACCAGGACGAGGATTTTGCCTGACCGGCGGCCCCGAGCCGGCCGACCGAAGGAGTTCACATGAGCACCACCGAATGGGCCTGGATTCAGCGCTACGCCCAGCAGATGCAGGCGTGCAACCTGGTCGCCGGTGAGACGGTGGTCGTGTTGTCCGAGACCAGGAGCCGCGCCGCTGTGGTCGACACCGCCAGGCTGGCAGCCCAGTCGCTTGGTGCCCACGTCGTCGACATCGTGCTGACCACCCAGCCCAACCCCGGTCCGCTGCCGATCCGCTCGACCGGGGCATGTCAGGCCATAGCCGGCCACCGCAGTGCCGTGGCCGCCTGCGCAACGGCCGACTTCGTGGTCGATTGCACCGTCGAGGGCCTGCTGCACTCGCCCGAGCTGAGCGACATCCTCGCCGGCGGGCCTCGGGTGCTGATGATCTCCAACGAGCATCCCGAAAACGTCGAACGGTGGCCGTTCGACCCCGATCTGGGCCGCCGCGGCCGCCGGAGTTCAGCTGATGAGCTCGGCCGCCCAACTTCGTGCCACCTCCCCGCCGGAACCGACATCACCGTCGACCTCGCAGGCTCGTTCGTGGCGGGTTCCGACGGCACCTGCACCGAACCCGGATCGATCGCCCACTGGCCCGGTGGGCTGGTGCTGGCCTTCCCGGCCAAGGGCACCGTCAACGGCACGGTTGTTCTGAGCCCAGGCGACGTGAACCTCACTTTCAAGGAATATGTACGCGACCAGATAGCCCTGACCTTCAGGGACGACTTCGTGGTTTCGATCGAGGGCTCGGGTCTCGATGCTGCCTTGTTCGAGTCTTACCTGGCCGCGCCTGGCGAGCCCGAGGCCTACGCCGTCAGTCACGTCGGTTGGGGCATGAACCCCGGGCGCGCTGGGAGGCGATGGTGATGTTCGACAAGGGCGACCACAACGGCACCGAAATTCGGGCCTTCGCCGGCAATTTCTTGATATCGACCGGGGCAAACGAGGTGGCCGGGCGCTTTTGCCGGGGTCATTTCGACCTCCCCATGCGAAACCACACCGTCGAGCTCGACGGCCACGCTGTGGTCACCGCTGGCGCACTTCACCACGACCTCGCCTGACACGTTCGCGTCTCCTATCATCTCCACGCTTCTGCGTACGAAGCACACACAACGGGACATAGGTTGAGCACTGCACCGAACGAACCTCCCGCGTCCATCGCCGCCGCCCAGGCCAGCATCGACGCCGGATCAAACCTGGCGGCCATGAACACCCTGGCCTCGCGATCGTCGACGCTCAACGCCGCAATCCGGGTAGCCGAACGCATCATGTGGGCCGAATGTGCCGCGCGGCTGGGAGATCTGGGAAAGGCGCTCAGCGAACTCGATGTGGCCGAAGCCGAAGCCGCTGTGCTCGAAACCCCCCTGTTGTCGACGAAGGTCCGAACCGTGGCGGCCAGCATCCTGGTGGGGCGTGGTCGAACCACCGAGGCGCTGACCTCGGCACTGGAGGCCATGGTAGAGATCGACGAGATCGAGGCCGCCGGCGACGACATCGACCGCGATCTGGTGGCTTCGGTGCGCTGCGACATCGGGGCCCTGATGCTCGAGCTGGGCGTACCATCGCGCGCCATTGACCAGCTGCGGCAGGCGGTCAACACCGCAGCCGACGGCCCGGCGTCGGCCCGGCACCGCCTGATGTTGGGGCGGGCTCAACTGGAGCTGGCGTCGCGCCAACACGACCTGGTCGATCGTCGTTGGGAGCGCTCGGCGCGCATGGCTTCCGACCAGGCCCGCACCGTCGGCGCGTGGGGTCTACGCCAGCCAGGCGTCGAGGCGGCGATCCTGCTGGCCAACGTCGAACTGTTGCGCGGCGAACCCTCGGGCGCAGGCCGGATCCTCATGGACGCGGCCGACGACCTTGCAGCAATCGACGACCCGTCAACCCACGCCAGGCACAACCTGGCATTGGCTGCGGCCCTTCGCCGTGCCGGCTACCCCGAAGATGCAGTTCGGTGGCTCCATCGGGCCTCTTCGGAGCGACAGCACAAGCCTCGACGGTTCAGGGCCGCCATCGAGTACGAGCTGTCGGCTGCTTACAGCGAGCAGGGCTCGGCCGAACTGGCGCTCGAGCACCTGCACAACGCCGTCGGCATCGAGGCCCAGAGGGGCAACGAACACATCGCAGCGTTGGTAACCCACCTCGTACAGCAGGCCGAGTTGGCCACTGAACACCGGCGCCTGGTGCGCACCAGCAGCGAGCTCGCCAACCAGGCCAGGCTCGACCGGCTGACAGACGTACCCAACCGGCTGGCGCTGAGCCTGTATGTCGCCGAACTGGCCGCGGGCGACCCGTCCGAGGTCGCAGCACTGTTCATCGACATAGACAACTTCAAGGTCGTCAACGACACCGGCGGCCACGGTGTGGGCGATGCCGTGCTGCGCAGTGTGGGCGAGGTCGTGCGCAACACCATCCGAGCCGACGATCAGGTCTTCCGGTACGGCGGCGACGAGTTCGTGGTGTTGCTCCCTGGAACCGACTCGGTTGTGGCCCACGAGATCGCCGAGCGTATACGAGCCTCGGTCGAACTCTCGGCGGTCGAGGCGCCCGACGCGGATGGCTCTCACCTGGTGACCGTGTCGGTCGGCTGCTGTGTGGGCTCGGGTGTGTCGGCCGCATCGGTCATCGCCGGCGCCGACGCCGCGGTGTATCTGGCCAAACGTTCCGGCCGCAACCGGGTTGCCGTGGCGGCCCCTCGCGCACCGATGACCATATAGGGCTGGCCCTCCACCGCTGCGGTCGGTCGGGTGCCTTATCCGGCGACGTTGCCGCCCGTTATCACCGCCACCACGGTTCGGCCCGCAAAGCGGTCGGGCGATCGTGCAATAGCGGCTACGGCCACAGCCCCGGAGGGCTCTACGGGGCCGCCCGTAGCCGCCTCTAGCCCCGCCACGGTGGCCAGTATCTCGTCGTCGTCGGCTACCAGGATGCCGTCGACGAGCCCTCGGATCAGCTCGAAGTTGGGTCGGCCAACCGTGGTACGCAACCCGTCGGCGACGGTGTGTGGAGTGTGAGATGCGACCCGCTGACCGCTGGTGAATCCGGCCAGACCATCTGCGGCCCCTGCCGGCTCGGCGCCCAGTACCTGTGTCGAAGGCGCCAGCGCGTCGCACGCCACGGCGATGCCCGCCAGCAACCCACCCCGCCCAACGGCACCACGACGACGTCGGGGGACAGCTCCTCGAGGATCTCCAAACCAACGGTGCCCTGCCCTGCCATCACAAGCGGATCCTCGTAGGGGTGAACAAAGCGGGCTCCCGTGTCGGCGACCACCTCGGCCAGACGCGACTCACGCGCCTCCAGGGTCGGCTCGCACAAGACGATGTGTGCACCGAAACTCTCGATCAACGCTCGTTTCGTCGGGTTGGCATCGGCAGGAACGACGATGTGGGCGGGAATGGAGCGCCTGGAGGCGGCCAGTGCCAACGCAGCGCCGTGGTTACCCGACGAATGGGTGGCCACACCATTGGCAGCAGCGGCGTCGTCGAGGGCGAATACGGCGTTGTGTGCCCCTCGGGCCTTGAACGCCCGAGCGACCTGGAGGTTTTCGCACTTGAGCCACAGGTCACAGCCGATGGCCTGGCCAAGCGAGGTTGCCCTCACCAGCGCGGTTCGCTCGACCATACCGGCTATGCGGGCCTGAGCAGCGGTGATGTCGCCGAGGGTGATCGTCGGGCTGTCGGGCACGGTGCAGTTCCTGTGCGTTCTAATGGCGGCCGGCAGCGCCCGAGCCGCCTTCGTCGGGATATCGGAACCAGCGAAGGTGCTCGAAGTCGGCGTTGGTGGCGGGGCGTTCGGCGCCTGCGACGTCGTCGACGGCTGCATCGAGGATGCGCGCCGCCTCGTCCAGGTAGTCGCGCAGGTCTGAGGTCTCGAACCCGGGCGCGTGCTCTTGGTAGTGCATCTGTCCCGACGAATAGTCGATGTCCAGCAACGACCGCGGCGGAGCACCCCGCCCACTGCGGTGGGTCCACAACCCGCTGTCGGGCTCGAAGCGGTATTGGGGCAACAAGGCCGCGCCCCGGTCGGCGATCAGCTCGACCGCGCTGACTATGTAGTCGAAGGTCATCTCGTCGATGAAGTAGTTGAAGTTGACCCTGACCCAGCCGGGCTTGATTCCTTCACAGCCCCGCGTGATCTCGCGCTCGAACTCGTGCGAGCGATCGAGGTCGATACCCAGCAGCCGGTGCCCGTAAGGGCCTGCACACGAGCACCCGCCCCTGGACTGGATTCCGAAAAGGTCGTTCAGGACCGCCACCACCAGGTTGTGGTGCAAGAAGAAGCTCGGACCCCCTGCCGGGTCCTTCACCACGAACGACACGATCGACAGACGTTCGGCTTCGCTGCTGCCCAGGACGAACAGGTTCTCGTGGCTGCTCCACCGCTCGATCGCACGGGTGACGAACTGCTTCTCGCGGCTGGCGATGGTTTCGACACCCACAGCCTGCTTGAGCTGGAACACCAGGCCGCATCTGATCGAACCGACGATGTCGGGTGTGCCGCCCTCTTCGCGGTGCTCGATATCGGGCAGATAGTCGTGTTCTAGGAAGTTGACGTAGGCGACGGTTCCGCCGCCGGGCGTGTCGGGCACCCGGTTGGTGAACAGATCGCGCCTGGCCACCAGCAACCCGGGGGTGCCCGGCCCGCCGATCAGCTTGTGCGGAGACACGAACACAGCGTCCAGATAGCCGTCAGACTCGGCAGAGCTGCCCATGTCGATGTCGACATAGGGAGCTGCCGCGGCAAAATCCCAGAACGCCTTCGCTCCATAACGATGCAGCAGTGACGAGACGGCGGCGGTATCGGTGACGATGCCGGTGACGTTCGACGCCGCCGAGAACGAGCCGATCAGGCGGGGCCGGTGCTTGTGGGCCTCGAGCTCTTGTTCCAGATGGGCGAGATCGACGTGGCCGTCGGCATCCTCGCGGATGGTCACCACATCGGCGATCGACTCGCGCCACACCAGCTCGTTCGAGTGGTGCTCGTAGGGACCGATGAAGACCACCGGGCGCTGCTGGGGGTCGATGTGCTGGGTGAGGTGATAGTGGTCTTCCAGCTCAGAGGCGACTTTCAGTCCCATCACGCCAACGAGCTTGGCGATGGCTCCGGTAGAACCACTGCCCGTGAACAACACGACGTGTTCGTCGGTGGCTCCGAAGCAGTCGGCGATGATGCGCCTGGCGTCCTCGCGAAACCGCGTTGTCTGCAGGCCTGTGCCCGACGATTCGGTGTGGGTGTTGGCGTACAGCGGCAGAACCACGTCGCGGATGTAGTCCTCGATGAACGACAGCGAGCGACCCGAGGCCGTGTAGTCGGCGTACACCACGGGGCGCTCACCGAAGGGGCCCTGGACCGTTTCGTTGTTGCCGATCACCGAGTCACGAATGGTGTCCAGCAGGTTCATGGAAACAGCGTACCGAAAGGCTCATATCGCCCCGCTCGTGTCCGACCAGAAGGTCAGATGGGAGGTGAGTCTCTGATGACCATGGTGAAGGTCCAGTCGCGAGTTGAGGAGGCGAGGGCAAAGCTCCGGCTGTTGCCTGGCGAGTCGATGCTGTGTGCATGTGCAAGCGCTGACGGCGCAGCCACCCAGCGCCTGAGAGCGGCAGACGTCGGGGGCTTCGTGGGCAGAGCACTCGCCAGACACAGGGTGGGCCGCCCCCCTGACAATGGTGGCCGTGCAGCGACGTTCCCAAGCGGCAACTTCTATGTGTGTTTGACGAACCGCCGCATGGTCGTCACCAACGTGGTGGCGCCCGCGATGAACCCGACTCGCATCCTGGCCGCGTACGACAAGGACGATGTGATCGCTCTGGTGTGGGACGAGGAGAGCGGCGATGGTGGGCACAGCGACAAGGTCATCGTCGCGTTCGCTGACGGCACCGCCGTGAAGTTCCCCGTGGCGCACAACAACGAGTCCGAGTGCCTGCCTGAGAAGTTCCTCGAGTGGTAACCGGCTGAGCCGCGGCGGCTCAGCCCTGGCGCAGCGGCACCATCACCTGCTCGACGAACCTGAGAATGTGTTCGGCGGTCTCCGGATGTCCGAAATCCATCACGAAATGGCGAACGCCCAACTCAACGCGGTGTGAAAGCTCGTCCAGCAATGCCTGTGACTGTTGATCGTCGGTTGGCAGCGACCGCTCGAGGGTGGTGCTGACCTCGATGTCCATCGGGTCGCGGCCGGCGGCCGCTGCCGAGGTCATGACTATGTCGAGTTTGCGCCGCCAGTCGTCGTCTGAGCCGCGCGACGAGCCGTTCCAGATGTCTGCCTTGCGGCCCACGAGGGGCAGGCCGACCTTCTCACCGCTGGCACCGATACAAACACGCGGAACCACTTCGGGAAGCGGCGGTGCCGATGCCCCCGAGATCTGGAAATGGCGCCCCTGGTAGCTCGGTTCGTCCTCGGTCCACATCAGGCGGCAGATGTCGATGACCTCTTCCAGTTGGGCAAAGCGCACCGACGGTCGAGGAAACTCATAGCCGTACGCCTCGTACTCGTGGTCGCGCCAGCCCGCGCCGATTCCCAGCACGAACCGGTTTCCCGACAGCACCTGCAGGGTTGCCGCCATCTTGGCCGTCAACGCCGGGGGCCGGTAGCCGTGCCCCAGCACGTGGTGGCACAACTCGATGCCGTCGAACTTGGCCGCCAGCCAGGTGAGTGTGGTCCAGGCTTCCATGAACGGATCGGTCTTGGCGTCGAAGCCATAGAAGTGATCGGCGATCCACAAACTGTCGAAGTGCTGAACCGCCGTCGGCAGAATGTGCTGCTCCTGGTACATGACGATCGGCTTGTGGTCGCTCCACCGGTTGCCGATGACGGGCGACAGCCAACCGAACCTGACCTGCCCTGGGTTGCGTTGCTCGGTCATTGCGCTCCGTTCTGGCTCGACCCGTCGATGCGATTGGGTCGTTACCGGGTCGATGGTCGATGATGTCGGCTGTGGGGGAAACCGCCGTTGGGCAACACAGGGTAGACGGGGCCCGGGCGTGGGTCGTCGCCGCAGCGGCGGCGGTCTCGACCTTTGCCGTGTTCGGCGTTGCCTACAGTTTCGGGGCGTTCTTTCGCGAGATGAGCGACGAATTCGGCACCAGCAGCAGCGCTACGGCATTCGTCTTCTCGCTCACCGTCAGCATGTCGTTCTTCTTCGGCTTGTTCACCGGCCGGTGGGCCGACCGCGTCGGACCTCGGCCGGTGGTGCTGGCGGCCGCGGCGTCGTTGTGCGCCGGCCTGTTGGCCACCTCCAGGGTCAGCTCCATCTGGTTGGGTTACCTGACGTGTGGGCTGGGTGTCGGCTTTGCGGTCGCGTGCGGCTACGTGCCGATGGTCTCCACAGTCGGCGGCTGGTTCGAGCGCAAGCGGGCTACGGCGCTGGGCGTCGCGGTGGCCGGCATCGGGCTGGGCACCCTTGCGGGCGCTCCCCTGGCAGCCAGCCTCATCGACTCCATCGGTTGGCGCGACACCTACGTGGTGTTCGGAATCGGCGGAGGACTGCTGCTGTTGTGCGTGGCCGCGGTTGCGCAGAAGGGTCCGGCGGCACCACCGGTGGCGCCGCCCAAGCCGTTGCGTGAGCTGGCCCGCGTGTCAGACTTCCGCAAGCTCTACATGTCGAGCCTCTGCGACCTTCGGGCTGTTCATACCGTTCGTGTTCATCGCCGACTATGCGTCTGACCGGGGTGCCAGCGACGGCTCGGCAGCGCTGCTGATCGGGCTGATAGGCGGTACCAGCGTTGTGGGTCGACTCGTGCTGGGCGGTATCGCCGACCGCGTCGGGGCCATAGGGCTCTACGTCGGTTCTTTCGCCACCATGGCGTTGGCCCATCTCATCTGGCTGACGGCTGGCGAGCGCTACCCGCAACTGGTCCTCTACACCGTGGTGTTGGGGCTGGGATATGGCGGCTTCATCGCGTTGTCGCCTGCCGTGGTGGCCGAACGTATGGGGCTCGATGGCCTGGGTGGCGTGCTGGGCACCCTCTACACGTCGGCGGCGGTCGGCAGCCTGTGCGGGCCACCCATCGCAGGCGTGTTGATAGACGGCTTGGGCTATGGCTGGGCCATTGGGTTTGCCGCCGCCATGGCAGCGTTGGGCACCTCGTTCCTGATACCGCTGCTGCGCCCCTCCTAGCGCGGCAGTCGGGGACGCAGGCTCGCCGCCAACGTTCCGTACAACACCCCGGCGACGATCACCGCTGCCCCCACCATGGTCGTCGCCTCCGGAACCTCAGCGAATGCCAGCCATGCCCACAGGGTGGCCGCAACGGTCTCGACCGGAGTGAACAGTGCGACCTCCGACGACGGCGCAAATCGGGGCGCGTTGCTGTGGGCTATTCGACCGGCCGTGTTGAACAGCAGACCCATCGCCGCAGCACACAAGTAGGCCCGCACATCCAGGCCCAGCGGATCGGCGAATGGCGCCGTCATCAGCAACGTCGCGCCGGCGCTACCGGCCAGGCCCACGAAACGGCTGAGATCTGGGTTCCTTCGCCACACCACGATGCTGAGAGCAAACGCTGCGATTGCCGCCAGGGCGGTCAGGTCGCCGTCGAGCCTGGGGGCTCCGATCGATCCGCTGACCACGATCGCGACACCCAGCACGGTCACTGCTATGGCAGCCCACACGCGTCCTGGGGTCTGCTCGCTCAGGAACGCCCAGGCGAACAGTGCGGCCATCACCGGCGCCGACGCCACTATGGCTACGACGTTGGCGACATCGGTGCGGGTAACGGCGACGATGAAGGCGGTTTGACTGACGCCGCCCAGAAGGGCCACCGAGGCGAACGCAGCCGGAGCGGCCCTGATCACGTCGAGCGGTTTCGTAGGCTCCAGACGCCTGTTGAGAACCAGGTAGACAGGAAGCGAAACCGCTGCAACCAGGAAGGCCATGTCCACGCCGCCGGCATGAGACAGGCGCACGAAGAACGAGTCTGTCGACACCAGCAGCATGCCCACGGCCGCGAGTGCCCATCCCCTGTGGCGTGCTTCGGGCATCGGGTCACCGTATCGAACAACTCGATCCGCACCCACCTCGGCCGACGGGCCTACCGTGTCAGACGTGCAGAATTCGAACGATCACGCCGTAGCGTCCGCTATCGCCACCCTCGCGGGTGAGCTTCTGGTAAAGGTCCGAGCCGACATGGCCGAGGCTGAGCCATCCGAGCGCAAGGATGCAGGTGATCAGCGGGCCCATGAATTCATCATGGAGCAGTTGCGAGCCGTCAGACCAGACGACGCCATCTTGTCCGAGGAGGGTCGTGACGATCTGGCACGCCTCGAGCACAAGCGGGTTTGGATCGTCGACCCCCTCGACGGCACACGCGAGTTCGGCGAGATCCCCAGAACCGACTGGGCTGTTCACGTGGCCCTCACCATCGACGGAGTTCCGGCGGCGGGAGCCGTAGCCCTGCCGGGTCTCGAGATGACGCTGTGCACCAATCCTGCGCCTGCCATGCCCGACGCGCACGGCGGGCCGCCTCGCGTCATAGCCAGCAGGTCGCGCCCGGGGCCCGCCGCCGAGGCAATCGCAGAAGCCCTTGGCGGAGAACTCGTTTTCATGGGCTCGGCAGGCGCCAAGGCCATGGCCGTGGTGCGGGGTGAGGCCGATATCTATGCCCACACCGGTGGCCAGTACGAGTGGGACAACTGCGCTCCGGCCGCTGTCGCGCTGGCGTGTGGGCTGCATGCTTCTCGTCTGGATGGGTCTCCCTTGGTCTACAACAACGAGAATCCTTACCTGCCCGACCTGCTCATCTGTCGGCCCGAGTACGCCGCTGCCGCGATCGAAGCCGCTCGAGGTCTGTGAGTCGACGCTGGTGTCCAGCTCTTAGCGACAACTGAGGTTCTTGCGCCGCCGCTCAGTGGGCTTGGGTCGGGTGTCCCACCCCCTGTTTAGGGTTTGTGGCGTGACAGAGGTGCGGGTGGTGCTTAGCGGCGCCGACGAACTAGAGCTGATGGATGTCGCCGGGCTCGAGGCCGAGCTCGGTGGCATTCGCCGCGTGCAGGGCCCGGTTGGACGGCCACGAGGCCCGTTTGCTGGCCGCGTTGAACAAGGCGTCAGAGGGTCGCGAACCGCAAGGGCCAAAGCACCCGACACCGGGAGCGAAGACGAGGCAGGGTCTGGGTCCAAGCCGGATCCTGGGCCGCCTGCTCCGTCGCGTAGGCCCAGCGCGAGGCCGAGGCCAGGTCACAGCGTCTGGCGGGCAATCCCGATGTCGCCGAGGCGCTGGAAGCCGGGACATCAACTCAGAGCAGGCCGACTACCTGACCGACACCGACCTGGCCGACGACACCAAAGCCCGCCTGCTCGCGGACGCGAAGGGCCAGTCGGCTGACGAGACCAAGGCCGCGGTTCGCGGCCGAACGCGAGCAAACCCGCGAAACCCGAAGAGCGCCTGGCCCGTCAACGCAGACGCAGGCGAGGGTCGTGTGGCATCGACAACGAAGACAGATCTGGTTCACCGCCACACTGGACCCCGTCACCGGTGCTGCGTTGAAAGCCGAATACGACCGGACGTGAACGCGCTGCGTTCCACCACGACATGCCGAACCATCACAGACCCCAGAAAACGTCGCAGCCACCAACAACGCGGCGCAGACGTCATCGCAAGCATGCTCACAGACGGACTCCTACCCGCCACCACCGCCGCAGAGGCCAGGGGTTGTGTGAACCTCATCATCGACATCGACCAACTCGCCAAACCCGACGGCACGGCCTACACCCTCGACGGAACCCAAATACCCGCATCGACCGCACGATCCATGCTGTGCCGGGCCCAGATCAACGCCTGGTACCAACAGGCAGACCGAACAACTCGACCTGGCCTACTGACGTCGAATACGCCACACCAACACAGAAACTCGCCCTGCGCCGTCCGCGACGGCACATGCAGATGGAAACACTGCGACACTCGAAGCCTCACGCTGTGAGGCCCACCACCTACACCACCGTGGCCCAACACGGCGGATCGACCGGACCTCGACAACCTCGCCCTGTTGTGCCCACACCACCACGACCGCTTGCACGCCATGAACGCGGCTGGTCATGGGCCACACACCAGACCACTGGCAACTCCAAGACACCCACGGACCGCATCGCGTGCCAAAACCGAGCTCCCCCACGGGCCGCCGGATCGCCGGGGCCTTTGTGGCGGGCAGCAGGGGACGGCCGAGGCCGAGGCGCTCGGTGCAGGAGATGCCGCGCCGATGGTTCGACGGTACGGGTCACCCCGCTGAGTGAGCTGCGATCGGGCCGGGTCCCAAGCGGTGGACGGCTGATCTGCCATGCACGTCGGATCGCCCGCAGGTATCCCCGGAGGATGCCCGCGTGCCGGACCGGGGCCATCGCCGGGTCCAGAGTCGGTGGGTTGGCCATCCTACCCGAGCAGGGCGCATCCGGGATCGATCTCGGATGCAGCCCTGCTCGGGTAGGATGGCCAGCTGCGCATCTGGACCCGGCGATGGCCCCGGTCCGGCAACGCGGCATCCTCGCGGGCGATACCTGGCGGGCGATCCGGCGGCCATGGGCCGATCGCCGCCCACCTGTTGTGGCACCGCGCCGATCCCAGCTCACTCAGCGGGTGACCCGTACCGTCGAACCACGGCGATCTGCCATCCCTCACCGAGCGCCTCGCCTCCGGTTCGTCGCCTACCTCGGGGCGCCCGTCATAGCCCAGGCGACCCGGCGGCCAGCGGGGGAAGCTCTGTCCGGGCAGCACCCACCAACGGCAGCCGACTCTCACCGGCCTCGCTCGTACGCCCACCCACCGAACTCGCCAGCCGGCGAGCACGCGTGGAACCTCACCCACCTCACGCCGGGCCCACCACCCACCACCGCGACCGGCGTCGACGACTCGCATCGTGTTGCCCCACCACCACGACCGCGCCGCCTGACCGGCGTAACACGCAGACCACTGGCCTCCAAGACATGGCACCGTCATCAGCGAATGGACCAAACCACCACCACGACAACGAAAACCGGCCGGCAAACCACCGAACCAAACCACACGAGCCGGCTAGGCCCGGCTTCCTGTCTTCGCGCACGTCCAGGACATCGGGCTAGCATTTGTTACACCTGCGATGTCCTCGCGGGATGGTTTGGGTGAAAGTCCCGACCGGCGGTTACAGCCCGCGAGCCCTCACCTTCGGGTGGGTGGTTGATCCGGTGAAACTCCGGAGCCGACGGTGAAAGTCCGGATGGGAGTGAGGACGCGGGCGTCGTTCGTCGCGCGCGTTCCCACGGGATAACAACCGACGAAAGGTAGACGCTCATGTTCACCGGAATGGTGGAAGAGCTCGGAACCGTGCTGGCCATAGACCGGCAACGCTTCCGTTTCGGATGCGAACGCGTCCTTGATTCGGTCGCCATCGGCGACTCGATCGCAGTCAACGGCTGCTGCTTGACCGTGGTTGCCTTCGGCGATGGCTGGTGGGATGCCGACGTCAGCGAAGAAACGCTGTCGCGGACATCGCTCGACAAGGCCTCGATCGCCGACCGGGTCAACCTCGAACGACCCGTCCGCCTTGAAGACCGGCTCGGCGGGCACCTGGTTCAAGGCCATGTCGACGCTGTGGGAGTGGTCACCCAGCCGGCGCCTGACCTGCGGGTGCAAATCGGCGGCGATCTGATGCGTTACGTCGTCGAGAAGGGCTCCATCACCGTCGATGGCGTCAGTCTGACGGTCGTAGATGTCGACGAAGACAGCTTCAGTGCGGCGATCATCCCCCACACTGCGGCGGTGACGACTCTGGGCCTGCGCCAGGTCGGCGACCCGGTCAATATCGAGGTCGACATCACGGCCAAGTACGTCGAACGGTTGCTGGCCTGGAAGCTGGAGGGCGCAGCATGAGCCCCGACACCCAAGAGCGGCCCAACGCGACCTTGCTCGATACGGTCCCCGAAGCCATTGCTGCCATCGGCCGCGGCGAAATAGTGGTCGTGATCGACGACGAAGACCGCGAGAACGAGGGCGACCTGATCATGGCCGCCCAGCACGCCACCCCCGAGGCGATGGCCTTCTTCCTCAAGCACACGTCGGGGCTGATATGCACGGCGATAACGGGCGAACGGGCGGCCCAACTCGAACTGCCACCAATGGTGGCCAACAACACCGAGTCGATGCGCACAGCATTTCTGGTCACCATCGACAAGATCGAGGGCACCTCCACGGGTATCTCGGCCCACGATCGCGCCGCAACCATCGTCTCGCTGGTCGACCCGGCGACACGGCCGGACGACCTCGCCAGGCCGGGTCACATCCTGCCTCTCCAGGCCCGCGACGGAGGAGTCCTGAAGCGCGCCGGGCATACCGAAGCGGCCGTAGATCTCGCGCGGCTGGCAGGGTGCGACCCTGCCGGGGTTCTTTGTGAGGTTGTCGACGAGGACAAGCTCACCATGGCCCGCACCCCTGCCCTGCGGCGGTTCGCCGACGAACACGGGCTGGTGATGATCTCCATCGCCGACCTCGTGGCATACAGGCACGCAACCGAACAGCTCGTCGAGCGAGTGGTGACAACGTCGCTTCCCACGCCATGGGGCTCGTTCGACTGCCACGCCTATCGCTCGGTTCTAGACGGGGTCGAGCACCTTGCCTTCACCTTGGGTGACCCGGGAAGTGCACCAGCCCCGCTGGTGCGGGTGCACAGCGAATGCCTCACCGGCGACGTCTTCGGTTCATACCGATGCGACTGCGGCCCCCAACTCCAAGCGGCCATGAAGATGGTGGCCGACGAAGGAGTCGGGGTCGTCGTCTACCTGAGAGGCCACGAGGGACGTGGAATCGGACTGGGCCACAAACTTCGCGCCTACTCACTGCAAGACCAGGGCCGCGACACAGTCGACGCGAATCTCGAGCTGGGCCTGCCTGTCGACAGCCGCGAATATGGCATCGGCGCTCAGATACTGGTCGACCTGGGTGTGTCGTCGCTCAGATTGCTTACGAACAATCCGGCGAAGTACGGCGGTTTGAAGGGATTCGGCCTCGAGGTCCTGGAACGGGTGCCCATCGAGATCAGCCCCCGGCCCGAAAACATCGCGTATCTGCGAACCAAGCGTGACCGGATGGGTCACCTGATCAACCTCGACGAGCCGGGTGTCGATTCGACTGGAGCCGCAGGCTGATGGCGGGCGCACACAACAGGCCAGACCTGCCGGAACCCGGCAGTGCGGCCGGTCTACGGATCGGGCTGATCCGGTCTCGATGGAACGCTGAGCTGGTCGACAGGCTCACCGCAGGAGCCGAGGCGGCGCTGCAGCACTGTGGGGTATCAGAAACGGTGCACGTCCAGGTAGCCGGAGCACTCGAGCTGCCGTTCGCCACCAACGTCGTTGCCCGCTCGGGTCGCGTCGATGCCATCGTGGCCATGGGAGCCGTCGTAAGGGGCGAGACAACCCACTACGAAATCGTGTCCCAGGGCTGCGCAGCCGGTCTGCAGCAGGTTCAACTCGAGACCCAGATTCCCGTGACCTTCGGTGTTTTGACAGTCGAGAACGAAGCACAGGCTCTGGCGCGTAGCCAGCCGTTTCCCGGAGCCAACGCGGCGGCCGACGCTGCGTTGGCTGCCGTCGAGTTGGCCCAGCTGGCGAAGGAGTTCGGACGAATGCGCTGAGCTCGGTCTAGAGCGCTCTGCCCGAGATGGTTTCGCTGCCCCCAAAGTGATGAGGTGTTCAGATTTCGATCAGCTTCGCGAATGACCGGACGTCACCCACGAACAGATCGGGCTGTTCATAGGCCGCGAAGTGGCCACCCTTGTCCATATCGGTCCAGTGCACGATGTTGTAGACCTCCTCGCACCAGCGGCGCGGGCGCCTGACGATCTCGGCCGGGAACGAAGCCACGCCGGTGGGCACCTCGACACGCCCCGAGCCGCCAAAGGCCCCGAAGCTCTCCCAGTAAAGGCGGGCCGACGATGCCCCACTGGCGGTGAACCAGTAGATCGATACGTTGTCGAGCAGCTCGTCGCGGGTCAGGGCATTCTCGGGATGACCATCACAATCGGTCCATCGCCAGAACTTCTCGACGATCCAGGTCATCTGGCCCACCGGCGAGTCGACCAAGCCGTAGCCGACCGTCTGAGGTCTTGTTGCCTGCTGTGTCGAGTAGCCCGAGTCCCACCGGTTGTAGTAGCGACCTGCATCGATGGCGGCCTGTTCCTCTTCGGTGTAGCCCTCTTCGCCGGGCGGCAGCGGACGCGCCACCGGCATGTTCGTATGAATCGCAACACAGCCGTTCTGCGAGCGGCCCAACTGGGTGGTCACTGCTGCACCCCAGTCGCCACCTTGGGCCACGTAGCGTTGGTATCCCAACCGGGCCATCAGCTGGTCCCAAGCCTGGGCAATCCGCTCGACGCCCCAGCCCGAAGCGCTGGGCTTGGCGCTGAACCCGTATCCGGGCAACGAGGGGCAAACGACGTGAAACGCCGGCGTGCCCGCATCGGCGCCGTGCGCTTCGGGGTCGGTCAAGGGGCCGATGACCTTCGAGAACTCGACTATCGACCCCGGCCAGCCATGGGTCATGACCAGTGGCATCGCATCGGGCCTGGGAGAACGCTGGTGTATGAAGTGAATATCCAGCCCGTCCAGCTCGGTGGTGAACTGGTCGAACCCGTTCAACCGCCGCTCGCAGGCCCGCCAGTCGTAGTCGTCGGCCCAGTATCGAGCCAGCTCACGGGCGTATCCAAGGGGCACCCCTTGGCTCCAGTCATCTACACACTCGGTCTCGGGCCACCTCGTGTTGCGCAGCCTGCGGCGCAGGTCTTCGACGGCGTCTTCCGACACATCGATGACGAACGGGACGATCTCATCGCTCACGAGACCGTTGTTAGCAGATTCACACCGACAAAGGCCTCACCTACCCCATGACGCCTGCCGATGGGACCTCGCTGACAGCGATCGGTCCCGCGGACGGGCCGGCAGTGGGAGGTTGTGTGAAAGGGATCATCTTCAACATCACCGAACTCGCCGTCACCGAGGCGCTGGGAGCCGAGGTCTGGGAAGACCTCCTCGATGCCTCCGGTGTTGCAGGTGTGTATTCGGCTCTGGGCGACTACCCGGCATCCGAGCTCGTTGCCATCTCGCAGGCGGCAGCCGACCACCTCGGGATCACCCTCGAGGAGACCCTGGTGTGGGTCGGCGAGAACGTGGTGCCGACTTTGGCCGACCGTTACCCCCAGTTCTTCGAGCACGACAACACCATCGAGTTCATCCAGACCCTCGACGGCCTGGTCCACGAAGAGGTTCGCAAGCTCTACGAGGGAGCCGACCCTCCCCGATTCGAGGTCGAGCCAGTGGGCCCCAATCGGGTCCTCATCACCTATTCGTCGCGCCGGTGCATGGCTGCGCTGGCCCACGGCATGATCCAGGGAACCGCAGCCCAGTACGGCGAGCAGGTCGTAATCGAGCGAACCGACTCGGTCGAGGATCGCGTGCAGACGGCACGCTTCTTGTGCACGTTCAGCCGCGAAGTCAAGGCCCACCCGGCCGGCACGGAACCGAGCGAAGCGATCGGCTGATGTCCACCGTCTCCACCGACGCGGAGAAGCGGGTCGCCGCGCTCGAGCGCAAGCTCGAGCGCGAACGGATGGCGCGCGCCGAAACCGAGCGCATCGCCGAGAAGGCGACCACACGGCTCTACGCGATGGTGCGCGATCTCGAGATGTTCGAACACGTTCTCGAGATCATCCCCGACCCGCTGTTCATGATCGACCTCGACTACACGCCGAAGTTCATGAACGCGGCGGCACGCAGACTGTTTCTCGGCGACGCGAAGTCCGAAGAGCCGATCGAATCGCTGAACCTCACCGAGCGCTACCCACGCTGGTCGTTGCGCCTTCTGGAAGAGGTGGCACTGCCGGTCGTGTTCGAACGTGGCGCCTGGCGGGGCGAGCTGACGATGCTGCGTGCCGATGGCCTGGAGATTCCGGTTTCTCACGACGTCGTGCGCCACACCGTCGACGATCGCCCATGCCTGACCGTGCTGGTGCGTGACCTTTCAGAATCCAAGGCCGTCGAGGCCGAGCTGCGCACCGCTGCCTATGTCGACCCTGTGTCCGGTCTGCCCAACCGTCGGGCAGCCATCGATGACCTCGCCAACCGGTTGCGCCAGGAGGACGACCGGCACGAGTCTTCGTCGGTGGGTGTCATCTCGCTGGGCATCGAGGGTATGAAGGACGTCGCCGCAAACTACGGCCACGACGTCTCCAACCGCCTGCTCATCGCCATCGCCGACCGGGTGCAGTCTGTGCTTCGCCCCGGAGATGTGCTGGCTCGTCTGGGTCCGAGCGAGTTCGCGATCTTGTGCAACCTGGGCGTCGATGGGCCAGGCATCATCGACGACCTGGTCGGCCAGGTGTTCTACGAGCTGACCAGACCCTTCGGCCTGCACGGTCGGCACCACACCCTCAGCGCGTATGCCGGTGCGGCCCTCACGACCTTCACGTCCACGACCGCAGAAGCGCTGTTGCGCGACGCAGACATCGCGGGTGCCAGGGCCCGGTCGCAGGGCAGGTTCAAGTTCTCGCTTTTCGACCCCAGCCTCAGAATCACCCGGATCTCCCAGATGGAGATCGAGCAGGAGCTCCATCAGGCGGTAAACCACGACCAGCTCCGTGCCTTCTTCCAGCCCATCGTCTCGACCCGCACCGGCATGGCCGTGGGACACGAGGCGCTGTTGAGGTGGATCCACCCGACCCGGGGCATGATCAGCCCGGCGACCTTCGTGCCCATCGCAGAAGAGAACGGCCAGATCGTCGAGATCGGCCGCTGGGTGACCCGCAAAGCGGTCGAACAGCTGAGCGCCTGGAACGCCCTTCGAGACGACGAGCCGCTGTACATGTCGGTCAACCTGTCGCCCCGGCAGTTCGTCTGGCCTGGCCTTCTGCCCTATCTGAAGAGCCTCGTCGAGACGATGTCAGACCCGTCGCTGCTGCAGATGGAGATCACCGAGACGGCCGCCATGGGCGACCCGCGCGAGTCGATCGCAAGGGTGCGCGAGATCCGTGAGCTGGGCATCCAGGTCGCCATCGACGACTTCGGCACCGGCTACTCGTCGATGACCTACCTGAAGGACATGCAGGCCGACACGCTGAAGATCGACAGGGCCTTCGTGCGCGACCTGTTCGTGTCCGAGCAGGACAGGGCAATCGCCACCGCAATCGTCGAGCTGGCCCGGGCCCTCGACATGAAGGTCGTGGCCGAGGGCGTCGAAAACGACGAGCAACTTGGCGTACTGACCGAGATGGGCGTGGCCCAGGTGCAGGGCTTCTGGTTCAGCCAGCCCGGCCCGCCCGAACAGTTCGCCGCCAACGGCGACTTCATGTTCCAGATGTAGTCACTCGCCCATCGGGGACCGAGCCGCTCGCTGTCAGGACTTGACGTCGAAGACGATCTTGCTCGCCTGACCCGACTCGAGCAGACCAAACGCCTCTTCGAAGTCGCTCAGCCCCATCCGATGGCTGATCACCGGCGCGATGTCGAGCCCGCTCTCGAGCATCGCCGTGGCCTTGTACCAGGTCTCGAACATCTCCCGTCCGTAGATCCCCTTGATGGTCAGGCCCTTGAAGATGACACGGGTCAAGTCGACGGTCGGCGGGTCCGCGAAGAGGCCGAGCAGACCGACCTTTCCTCCGTGGTTGATGGTGGAGATCACGTCGACCACTGCGCTCTGGTGCCCCGACATCTCCAGCGCCACATCGAACCCCTCTGCCATGCCCAAATCGGCCATCGCAGCACGCAGGCTGTCCTCGCCCGGCGAGGTCGCAACGTCGACACCCATGTTTCGAGCCGTTTCCAGCCGAGCGCCGGACGGGTCGGTGATGACGATGTGCCTGGCCCCTGCGTGCCTGCAAATGGCAGCAGCCATCTGGCCGATCGGGCCTGCCCCGGTGATCAGTACGTCCTCGCCCACCAGGTCGAACGACAGCGCGGTGTGTACCGCATTGCCCAGCGGGTCCAAGATGGCGGCGATCTCGTCTGGCACGAACTGGGGCACGCGGTAGGCGTTGACGGCAGGGAACGAGATGTACTCGGCGAAGGCGCCGTCGCGGTTGATGCCGATGCCGATGGTGTTGCGACAGAAGTGCCCGTCACCTGCTCGACAGTTGCGGCAGGTGCCGCACACGATGTGGCCCTCGCCCACCACCCGATCGCCCACGTCTACCAGCTGGACTTGGGCCCCCTTGTCCACGACCCGGCCAACGAACTCGTGACCGATGGTCGTTGGGGGAACCACTGTGGCGGCAGCCCAGTCGTCCCACTGGAAGATGTGCAGATCGGTTCCGCACACGGCGGCGTGAGTCACCTCGACCAGCACGTCGTTGGGCCCGCACTCGGGCTTGGCGACGTCGACCAGTTCGAGCCCTGGGCCTCGGTTCGTCTTCGCCAGGGCTCTCATCGAACAACTCCTGCCTCGCGACCGGCGGTTACGAACGCCTCCACCGCCCGGTCGATGTCATCGCTGCTGTGCGCGGCGTTCATCTGGGTGCGGATGCGAGCGGTTCCCATGGGCACGACGGGATACGAGAAGGCTGTCACGTAGACGCCGAGGTCGAGCATTCGGGCCGCCATCTGCCCGGCCACCTTGGCGTCGCCCAGCATCACCGGAATGATCGGATGATCGGCTCCGGTCAGGTCGAAGCCGGCCCGCTGCATCGCCGTCCGGAAGTGTCGGGCGTTGGCGGCCAGCCTGGCCCGCAGCTCGTCACCGGTGCCAGACCGGGCGATCGCGATGGCGGCCCTGGCCCCGCCCACCAGGCCGGGGCTGAGCGCATTGGAGAACAGGTATGGCCGGGCCCGCTGGCGCAGCAGGTCGACGACTGCGCTCCGCGCCGCAACGAAACCGCCCATTGCGCCGCCCAACGCCTTTCCCAGGGTCGAGGTGACGATGTCGACACGGTCGGCCACCCCGTGGTGTGCGGGCGTGCCGCGTCCTGCGGACCGATGAAGCCGGTGGCGTGGCAGTCGTCGACCATCACCAGAGCGTCGATCTCGTCGGCGACCTCGCAGATGCCAGGCAGATCGGCGAGGTAGCCGTCCATCGAGAACACGCCATCGGTGACGATCAGCACCGTCTGGGCGCCCTCGTCGAGCGCCTGCGTTGCCTGCGCTCTCAGGTCTGCAATGTCGCGTCGCAAGCGGTATCGCCGGGCCTTCGACAAGCGGATCCCGTCGATGATCGAGGCGTGGTTCAAGCTGTCTGACACGATGGCGTCGCTCTCGCCCAGCAGCGGCTCGAACACTCCACCGTTTGCGTCGAAGCACGCTGCGAACAACATCGAGTCGTCGGTGCCGACGTAGTCGGCGATGTCGCGCTCGAGCTCGCGGTGCTGGGTCTGGGTTCCGCAGATGAACCGAACCGATGCCATCCCGTAGCCGTTGGCCTGCATGGCGGCGTGCGATGCCGATATCAGCTCCGGATGATCGGCCAAACCCAGATAGTTGTTGGCACAGAGGTTGAGCACCTCACGGCCGGCCACCAACACCGAGCCGCCCTGGGCTCCCTCGATCAGCCGCTCGGCCTTCCACAGCCCGTCGTTTCGGATCTGACCCAACGTCTGGTCGACCCGCTCGTAGAACGCATCTCTGCCCATGCGCCCAACATAGGTCCACGCAGACCCGCATCTGGTGCCGGGTTCAGGCGTTGTATGCCCGGACGGCGTCTTTCAAGAACTCCTGCACCGGGCGGGCGATCTCCCACTGGTCGAGGATGAACTGGTCGAGTTTCTCGCTGGTGAACAGCGATGGGTCGTCGAACGACCGCCAGAACACCCACTGCTTGTTCAAGACCAGTGGCTCGACGGCCGCCAGGTCTTTCAGTTCGGCCGGGGCCCGTTTGTGTGCCTCGCCCTGCAGATCTCCAAACGTCGAGCGGTACGGCTCGGCCGTCATCAGGTCGCGAAGCCGGGCCGAATGCTCGCCGACATAGCGGCGCAGGTGGTCTCGCAGTTCGGTCGATGGTTGGTACATGCCCCCGGCAACCCACACGCCGGCCAAGCCGATCCGGCAGGTGTAGGCGGGCCAAGCCCAGTCGTGACGGGCGCTGCGGCCGACCGTTATGCCCAACTCGGTCTTGTAAGGCGTCTTGTCCTTGGCGAACCTGACGTCGCGGTTGATGCGATAGGTCGCGTACTTCGCCGGCATCTGGTACTCGGGCTCGAGTTCGGCGACCTGCTCGACCAGAGCCGCAGCCAGCGCCTGGTAGGGCTTCTTGAAGTGCTGCTCGTACTCCTTGCGGTGAGCGTCGAACCAGGCCTTGTTGTTGTTGGCAGACAGGCCTTTCAGCCACGCTGCCGACTGGTCGGTGAAGAACGCCATAGCCGAAGCGTAGCCACCCGATCTGGCATCGGCGGCCGGTCAGTGAGTCGGCTTGGATGCCTTCCACGCCTCATAGTCGGTCAGGGGCAGTCCGTCGTCTCGCCACCCGGTGAACCCGGTTTCGATGTGGCTGACCCTCGGGACACCCATGTCCCTCAGCGCCTTGCACGCAAGCGCCGAGCGCCACCCGCTGGCGCAGTGGAGGATGAACTCGCGATCTTCCCCGAAGCCGCTCTTGAAGTAGGGCGAGTCGGGGGCGAACCAGAACTCGAGCATGCCCCGTGGAGCGTGCTGGACACCCGGAATGACTCCCTCGCGCTGCAGTTCCCGGACGTCGCGGATGTCGAGGATCAGGGCGCCCTCGTCTTCGACCCGGCGCTTGGCCTCGGCGGGCGAGATGTTGTCGATCTCGGCCTTGGCGTCGTTGACTACGTCGTGGATGGACCTCACTGCCATCTCCGAAGTCTGCCACAGGGCCGGTCGTCGGCGTTCCTCGAACACCCGGCCGGTGTTGCGCTGCCCAGGTGTCGGGATTTCGCAGGGGTGGGGCCAGGGCGCCATCATTGGCGGGTTGACTCCAAGGGGGACCTTCATTGAGACGCGTGCTGATCGCCAACCGTGGCGAGATCGCCATACGCATCGCCCGGGCCTGCACCGACCTGGGGCTCGAGTCGGTTGCGGTCTTCTCGGCCGCCGATGCAAAGAGCCTCCACGTCAAGGCGGCGGATCAGGCGGTTGAACTGTCGGGCGCAGCCATTGGCGCCTACCTCGACATCGACCAGCTGGTGCGGGTGGCCTCCGACAACGGGTGCGACGGTGTTCACCCCGGCTATGGCTTCCTGGCCGAGGACGGCGACTTCGCACGGGCGTGCAACGCCGCCGGCCTGACCTTCATAGGGCCCACGGCACAAGCCCTCGACCTCTTCGGAGACAAGATCGAAGCCCGCAACGCCGCCATCGCCGCCGGTGTGCCCGTCATCGAAGGCACTTCGCACGCCGTTGGCTCGGTGGCCGAAGCCACCGCCGAGGCCGAGCGCATCGGCTATCCCGTGATGCTCAAGGCTGCCGCGGGCGGAGGCGGACGGGGCTTGCGTCTCGTCCACAACTCAGAAGAACTGCCCGCCGCCTACGAGCGGTGCCGCAGCGAGGCGGGCGCCTCGTTCAGCGCTGACCACGTCTTCGTCGAGCGTTACGTCGAGCGGCCTCGACACATCGAGGTGCAGATACTGGCCGACGCCACCGGCGCGGTCGTGCACCTGCACGAACGCGACTGCTCGGTTCAGGTACGCAACCAGAAGGTCGTCGAGATAGCTCCGGCGGCGGGTCTGGATCCTGCGCTTCGTTCGAAGATCCTCTCCGATGCGGTGACCCTGGCCGCCTCGGCGGGCTTCGTCAACGCGGGCACGATGGAGTTCCTGGTGATCCCCGAGACCGGCGAACACTTCTTCGTCGAGGGCAACGCCCGCATCCAGGTCGAGCACACGGTCACCGAAGAGGTCACCGGAATAGACCTGGTAGCGGCCCAACTGCGCATCGCCGCGGGCGAGACCCTCGCCGACCTGGGATTGGCCGACCAGCAGTCGGTGCCGCAACCACGCGGTTTCAGTGTGCAGGCCCGGGTCGTGGCCACGGGCCACGGGTCGATCACCGGGTTCCACGAACCGACAGGGCCCGGCATTCGCGTCGACTCACACGCCTATGCGGGATATGCGCCCGCGCCACAGTACGACCCACTGCTGGCCAAGGTGATCGCCACCGCACCCAGCGCCTCCGACCTGTCGCCGGCGCTCAATCGCCTGGCCCGCGCCCTCGACGAACTGCATGTGGCCGGTCTGCCCACCAACGTCGGGCAGCTCCAGATCATCATCGCCAACGAAGCGGTCCGAGCCGGCGACGCACGCACGACCTTGATGGCCGAGATCGAACCACCGTCGGCTGCGACGAGGTCGCGGTTCGGTGACCTGCTGGGGTCGGTATCGTCGGCCGACGCAGCCACGTCGCTGCGCGATCGGCTGCCCATCGCAGAAGGCCAACAGGGCGTCGCAGCGCCGATGGCCGGTGCTCTCGTGAGCCTGGCCGTCGAGGTGGGCGACGAGGTCACGGCGGGCCAGACGCTCGGTGTGATCTCGGCCATGAAGATGGAGACCGAACTGATCTCGCCATGCACAGGAGTGGTCAGGGCCCTCGCCGACGTGGTGCCCGGCGACTCGATCGGCGGCGGCGAGATCGTCGTGGTCGTCGAATCGACCAGCGACGAGGCTCTTCCCGAGCCCGACTACGAAGACACCTGGGGCCCCACCATCGACAAGGTGAAAGCTCTGCAGGGGCTGGCGCTGAGTCGCCTGGCCGACGGCAGCGAAGACCCCGGCGTGGTTCGCCAGCGCAGTCGCAACAAGCTGACGTGCCGCGAGCGAATCGAGCTGCTGCTCGACGACGGGTCGTTCCGCGAGGTCGGCAGCCTCGCCGGCTTCACGACCTACGACGAATACGGCGAGATCGCGGCGTTCACACCCGCCAACCACGTCGGAGGCAGCGGCACCATCGAGGGACGGCCCGCAATCGTGTGCGCCGACGACTTCACCTCACGCGGCGGCCACTCGGACGGATCGATCGCCGAGAAGAGCCGCTACCTCGACCAGCTGTCGATCGAGCTGCTGATTCCGTCGGTGCGCCTTCTGGATGGTTCGTCTGGTGGGGGCTCGGTGGCGTCGATGGTCCCCAAACAAAAGGCCGACGGCCAAAGTGTCGCCAAGGAGAGCAGCGGGGCCATCGAAGCCGGAAAGCCGAGGGTGTCCGGCGGTGGCGGGTCGTTCCTGCCCCCGCATCTGGGTGCCAGCGAATACACCGAGCAGCTGCAGAAGGTGCCGGTGGTCAACATGCTGCTGGGAAGCGTGGTCGGGTTGGGTGCGGCCAAGGCGGTGCTCGGCCACTTCAGCGTGATGGTGCGCGACATCGCCCAGCTGTTCGTGGCCGGCCCACCCGTCGTCGCCCACGCCGTTGGATACGAGGTCACGAAGGAAGACCTCGGCGACTGGCGTATCCACTGCACGAACGGCTCGGTCGACAATCTGGCGGTGTCAGAAGAGGACGCGGTCGAACAGGCACGCCGTTTCCTGTCGTACCTTCCGTCGTCCAGCTACGAATTGCCACCGGTGTGGCCCGTACCCATCGGCGACTCGGTCGAACGCTCAGAGCAGGAGCTGTTCACCATCGTTCCACGCAAGCGCACCGCCACCTTCGACATCAGGCGAGCGATAGAGCTGATCGCTGACAAGGGCTCGTTCTTCGAGATCGGGCCCATGTGGGGCACCGATCAGGTGGTGGGATTCGTTCGGATGGGCGGCTATCCGATGGGTGTGGTCGCCACCGACAGCCGCCACGAGAACGGCGGCGCCATGACCGCTGACGGGTGCGACAAGATCACCCGCCACATCGACCTGTGCGAGCTGTTCAACATCCCCATCCTGAACCTGGTCGACAACCCCGGATTCGCCGTCGGGATAGACCACGAGCGCGCCGGCACCATCCGCAAGGGCGGCGAGTGGATGGTGGCCATGGCTCAGATGACCATGCCGATGTACACGGTGCTGATGAGGCGCAGCTTCGGGGTGGCCGGCAACCATGTCGTGACCCCGCGGCGGCGCCACAGCAGTCGGGTTGCATGGCCGTCGGCCGATGTGGGCGGCATCCCGCCCGAGGGCGGAATCGAAGCGGCCTACAAGCGGCAATTGGCCGAGGCCGAGGACCCCGAGGCGTTCCGCCAGGAGCTGATGGCGCGCATCGAGTCTGCCCGAGGTCCCGTGGGCCCGCTCAACCGCTTCGAACTCGAAGAGATGATCGACCCTCGCGACACCCGGCGCCTGGTATGCGACTGGGTTCCCAACGCCTACCGGGTCATCGACGCGAACCTTCGGACCTCGGGCAACGGCACCAAACGCCACTTCCGCCCCTGACCCCACAACTACCGAAGTGTCTGTCTGCAGCGCCCCTGACGGGGCGCTGCGACAGGGCAGTTCAGCCGCCCGAGAGGGCGGGAAGGAAGTGAACCTCGCACGAGTCGGGCAGGTCTTCGAACAGGGCGTCTTGCACGATGTCGCCGTCGATGGCGACGGCCGTGCCCGTGGTGAGCCGCTCACCGATGCCCGGGAAGCGTTGTTCGAGCAGCTTCACGAGGGCGCGCACCGAACCAGCCTCGACCTCCAGACTGGCCACACCACCCGTCATGTCGCGCAGCTCGGCCGAGAAGTGAACCGCCACCGCCACGATCAGTCGTCCTCGGACATCAGCCTGTCGACCACCCGCGGCGGATTGATCGGCAGGTCATAGAACCGCTTGCCCGTGGCGGCACTGACGGCGTTGGCCACGGCCGCCAACGGCGGGACGATGCCCACCTCGCCCACACCGCGCACGCCATATGGATGACCAGGGTTAGGCACCTCGACGATGACGGTGTCGATCATGGGCAGATCGGACGTCACCGGAATGCGATAGTCGAGGAACGACGCGTTGCGCAGGTGGCCCTCGTCGTCGTAGACGTACTCCTCGTTCAGCGCCCATCCGATGCCCTGGGCTGCACCGCCCTGGAACTGACCCTCGACATAGCTGGGATGGATGGCCTTTCCGGCGTCTTGTGCGGTCGTGTATCGCACCACCGACACCACGCCGGTTTCGGGGTCGACCTCGACGTCGCAGACCTGGGTCGAGAACGCGGCGCCCGCTCCCCTGGCGTTGTGGCTGAACGTGGCCGATATCGGACCGCCCGTGCGGCCCCAGTTCTTGGCCAGCTCGGCCAGCGACAGCGGCGGCACCGAGCCGTCGACCTGCTGGGCTTGACCGTCGACCCACTCGACCTTGTCTACGTCTACGTCCCACGTCTTGGCGGCGCGTGCACGCAGGTCGGCGACGACCTTGCGGCAGGCCTCAACGACGGCCATGCCGGTAGCATGGGTGACTCGGCTGCCGCCGGTGGTGTCGTTGAAGCCCACGGTTTCGGTGTCGGCGATGACCGGCTTGATGCGCTCGAAATCGATCCCGAGTTCCTCGGCGGCGAACAAGGCCATCGAGGCCCGGCTGCCGCCGATGTCGGGAGAACCGACCACCACGGTCGCCGTGCCGTCTGGGTTGACGTTGACCGTCGCTGTCGAGTTCATGCCCGCGTTGAACCAGAACCCCGTGGCCACACCACGACCCTGGTTGGGCCCGAGCGGCGCCGAATAATGGGGGTGAGCCTTGATGGCTTCGAGGGTCTCGACCAGACCGATCGCCTGGAACTTGGGCCCGTACGGCGCCTGCGTGCCCTCGGTTGCAGCGTTGGCCAGACGCAGGTCGATCGGGTCGATACCCAACTCGGCAGCCAGCATGTCGACGACGCTCTCGACCGCGTACCCCGAAATCGGAGCACCCGGAGCGCGGTACGCGGCAACCCGTGGCTTGTTGACGACCACGTCGTAGCCCTCGATGAGGAAATTCTCGACCTGGTAGGGCGCCAGGCAGGTCATTGCGGCCGCGCCCACGGGCGAGCCCGGAAACGCTCCGGCCTCGAAATAGAGCTCGACCTCAGCGGCCGTGATCTTGCCTGTGGAGTCTGCGCCCATCTTGACGCGCATGCGACTGCCCGATGTGGGGCCCGAGGCCTTCAGCACCTCGGCACGGCTCATCACGAGCTTCACCGGCCTGCCGGCCTTGGCCGAAAGTGCGATGGCCAACGGCTCGAGGTAGGTGACCGTCTTGCCACCGAAGCCGCCACCGATCTCGGCCGGGATCGCCTTGATGCGGGTGATGTCCCAGCCCAGCACCTCGGCCGACAGGTCGCGCATGTCGAAATGTCCCTGGGATGAAACCCACAGGGTGCTTCGTCCGTCGGGTGTGGTGTCGGCCACGCAGGCGTGGGGCTCGATGTAGCCCTGGTGCACCGGCTTGGTGGTGAACTGGCGCTCGATGACCACGTCGGCCTCGGCGAAGCCCTTGTCGAGGTCACCTCGCTGAAGCACGTTTCGCTTGGCAACATTCGACGGCTCGGTTGGTGCAGGGTCCACGCCGGCGGTGATCATGTCTTCGTGCAGCAGCACGGCCCCGGGTGCCATGGCCTGATCGACGTCGAGCACGTGGGGCAACGTTTCGTACTGAACCTCGACCGCGGCCGCTCCGGCCCTGGCGGCCTCGCGGCTGGTGGCGGCCACCGCGGCGACCGGATGTCCCTCGTAGTAGACCTTGCCGCGCGCCATGGTGTTCTCGCCCAGGTTGCGCGCCGAGACGTCGCCTTCGACCGGGGGGAAGTCGGCGCCGGTGATGACGGCCTTCACACCAGGAACAGCCATGGCCGCAGTGGTGTCGATCGACACGATGCGGGCGTGAGCGTGGGGCGAACGAACCACCTCACCTACGAGCATTCCGGGCAGGTAGTGGTCGGCGCCGTATTTGGCACGACCGGTGACCTTCTCGAACCCGTCGGGGCGAATGGGCCTGGTGCCCACCCACTTGTAGCCGGGCTTGCTGGTCGCTGGGTCGTCTGCGATGGTCATGCCGATGCTCCCGTCTGGTCGTCTTGGCGGGCGATGGCGGCGGCGTCCAGCACCGACCGCACGATCTTGTCGTAGCCGGTGCACCGGCACAGGTTGCCCGCCAGCGCGTACCTGACCTCGGTTTCGGTGGGGTCTGGGTTCTTGTCGAGCAGCGCCTGGGCCGCCACGAGGAATCCGGGGGTGCAGATGCCGCACTGCAGCGCCGCCCCCTCGAGGAAGGCGTTCTGCAGCGGGCTGAGGTGGTCGCCCTGGGCAAGTCCCTCGACGGTGACGATGGTGGCACCTTCGGCCTCGGGAGCAAACACCAGGCACGAACACGTCAAGACGCCGTCGAGCATGATCGAACACGCCCCACAGTCGCCGGTGCCACAACCTTCCTTCGCCCCGGTCAGGCCCACCTCGTCGCGTAGAGCATTTAGCAACGACTCGCCGTCTGTAGTGAGAAAGTCGACCTCGTCGCCGTTGATCGTGCAGTGGACATGGGTTCGGTTCGTCATCGGGCCCCTCCCTTGGTTGCTGCCCGGCGGGCCGCTTCCAACACTGTTCGTCTGGCGAGCACACCCGCTACGTGGGTGCGGTATGCAATCGTGCCCCGCATGTCGTCGATCGGGGCGCACACCGATCGGGCCGCCTCGGCCAAGGCATCTAGCGCCGCTTGGTCGGGGTCGTCGCCGACCACAATCGCGCCCGCCAAGGCCTCGGCAGCGCCCGGCACCAACACCACGGTTGGCGCCACTGCGCCCAGTGCCACGGTGGCCGCCGTGCACCTGCCTTCGGCGTCGACACTGACCCGGGCTCCGCCGCCGACGATGGCGATGTCCATTTCTGTGCGGGGCGTGACCCGCTGATACGAGTCGCTGGTCGACTGGTCGGGACGATCGATGTGGAACTCGACGACGAACTCGCCTGGCCCCAGCGTGGTGCGCCCCGGACCAGCCGGTATGTCGGCGACGGCGACCGTGCGTTCGCCCGCCGGACCGGCGATGACAGCTCGAGCCGAGTTCGCCACCATCGCTGGCACCGAGTCGGCGGCCGGCGACGCGTTGCACAAGTTGCCGCCCAAACTGCTGCGGGCCTGCACTTGATCCGAGCCGATCAGGCCGGCACCGTGAGCCAACCCGGGCAGGTCGGCGACGAAATCGGCGTTGGCCGTCAGCCGGATCGTCGGCGTGGCCGCGCCGACCACCCACGTGTCGCCGTTGAGTTCGACTGCAATCAGCCGCTCGATCTTCTTCAGGTCGACAAGCACCTGTGGATTGGTGCGTCCCGAACGCATCTGGGGGATTACATCGGTGGCGCCGGCGAACACGCGACTGCCCGGCTCGGCGCCGAGCATGGCGACGGCCTCGTCGACACTCGTCGGAGAGAGATATCTCACCCGACCCTCCTCATCTTGGGTGGCGGACCCGCCAACCGTACCGCGCCCTCGCCCACCGGGCCGCAGTAACGTGCGGGCATGTCACTGCCGCTGTCTGGGGTAAAGATCGTCGAGGCCTGTCAGATGGTGTCTGGCCCTCTGGCCACCATGATGTTGGCCGAGCAGGGCGCCGAGGTCGTCAAGATCGAGATGGCCGACGGCGTCGGAGATCGTTTCCGCTACATCGCCCCGATTCATCAGGGCATGAGCGCGGCCTTCGGCAGCACCAACAGGCTCAAGCGGTCGGTCGTGCTCGACATCAAAGACCCTCGGGGCCTGGCGGCGGCCAAGGACCTCATCGCCACCGCCGACGTGTTCGTCCAGAACTTCCGGCCGGGAGCGGCCGAGCGCATGGGCCTGGGCCCCGACCAACTGGCGCAGGTGAACCCCGACCTGATCTATGTGTCGATTTCGGGGTTCGGCGACAGCGGCCCCGACGCCGACCAGATGGTGTACGACTTCGTGATCCAGGCCCGAACGGGTATGGCGGCGCTGCAGAAGGGGCCAGACGGTCAGCCCCAGTTGATCCGCAACATCGCGATCGACAAGGCCACGTCGCTCACCGTGGCTCAGGCGGTTACGGCGGCGCTGTTCCAGCGCCAGCGCGGCGAGGGCGCGCCGCACGTTCGCGTCAACATGCTGGACGTGGGCCTGTGGTTCTTCTGGCCCGACGGCATGTCTGCCGACACCTTCTTGGACGATGTTCCCGACCAGGGACACTTTGCCGACACCTACGAGGTACGAGCCACCAAGGACGGTCACATGGCCTTGATGGCCAACGGCAACCGCACGTGGCCTCGGCTCTGCGCTGCGCTGAACCCCGCGTGGGCGTCCGATCCGCGGTTTGCCACCTACGAGGACCGGGCGGCCAACAGCGCCGCTCTCAGCGAAGAGGTCTCGGTGGCCCTGGCGGCGCTGACGACCGAGGAGGCGCTGGCCAGCCTGCGCGCAAACGACCTTCCCGGAGCGGCGGTCACCCCGCTGGATCAGGTGCACCTCGACCCGCAGGCAGCACACAACGGTTCGCTCGTTGAGGTCGAGTGGAGCGCAGGCGGCCGTGTCAGGCAGGTGCTGCCCGTGGCGTCGTTCGCCGACCAGCCCAAGCCGGCCGTGGGCGAGCCTCCGGCCTATGGCCAGCACACGGTCGAGGTTCTGACCGAATTGGGCCGATCATCCGACGAGATCGAGGCGATGGCCGCCGACGGTGTGCTGGGCCCGCGGGCCGACGGCCACCGATGATGATTCGGCGCTGACGATTCGCGATCATCTGCGGCATGGATTTCTCGGCCAACCCAGACCACGAGGCGATTCGCGAAGGCATCCGGCGGGTGTGTGCCGACTTCGGCGACGAATACTGGGCCGAGAAGGACGCAGCCCACGAGTTTCCCTGGGACTTCTACGCGGCGCTGGCCGAGGGAGGCTGGGTCGGCATCGCCATTCCCGAGCAATACGGCGGTGGAGGGCAGGGCATAGCCGAGGCGTCGGTGATGCTCGAGGAGATCGCTGCTTCGGGCGCGGCGATGAACGGCTGTTCGGCGGTGCACCTGTCGATCTTCGGAATGGAACCCGTGCGTCGCCACGGCTCGCCAGAACTGGCGGCGGAGGTGTTGCCCAAGGTCGCGTCGGGCGAACTGCACGTGGCGTTTGGTGTGACCGAACCCGACGCGGGCACCGACACCACCCGCATTCGCACCAGGGCGGTGCGCGACGGCGACGAGTACGTCATCACCGGCGCCAAGGTCTGGACCACCAAGGCGCCGTATTCGGACATGTGCCTGCTGCTCGTGCGGACCACCCCGCGCGAGGAGGCATCGGGGCCCACCAAGGGCATCTCGCTGTTCCTGGTCGATCTGGACGACCCCGCCGTCGACATCACCCCCATCCCCAAGCTCGGCCGCAACGCCGTCGTGTCGTGCGAGGTCCGCTACGACGGCCTTCGGGTGCCGGCATCCAGGCTCATCGGAGAGGAGGGTGAGGGGTTCCGGTACATCCTCGACGGTCTCAACCCCGAGCGCATCCTGATCGCATCCGAGGCGTTGGGCATCGGCCGCGCCGCCATGCGCAGGGCTGTCGGCTATGCCAACGGCCGGGTGATCTTCGACCGCCCCATAGGTCAGAACCAGGGCATCGCCTTCCCGCTGGCCGAAGCCCACATGAAACTCCACGCCGCCGAACTGATCGTGCGCGAGGCCGCCTGGCGCTACGACAATGGAATGGACTGTGCCGAGGCCGCCAACACCGCCAAGTATCTGGCTTCGGAGGCAGCCTTCTTCGCCGCCGACCGGGCGATGCAGACCCACGGCGGATTCGGCTACGCCGAGGAGTACCACGTCGGCCGCTACTGGCGCGAGGCCCGCCTGATGAAGATCGCACCCGTCAGCCAAGAGATGGTGCTGAACTTCGTCTCGACCAAGGTGCTGGGCCTCCCCCGCTCGTATTGAGCACCGGCAGGTGCCCAACAACCGTCGGGAGGAAGGTGGCCGCGCCGACAGCTCTAGAGTTGCCCACATGGGATATGAGTGCTTCGACCTCGAGATTGTCGACAAGGTCGGCCATGTGAAGATGAACCGACCCGACCGGGCCAACTCGATGATCGCCGCATTCTGGCGAGAGCTTCCCCAGATAGTGGACGAGCTGTCGGCGTCGGGTTCGGTGCGGGCGATGGTGTTGTCTGCCGAGGGCAAGCACTTCTGTTCGGGGATGGATCTGGAGGTGTTCGCCGGGAACGAGACCGTCGGAACCAACGCAAAATCGAGGGGCCATCGCAGCCGCCGCAACGAGGGCTTTCGCAGCATGGCGCTGAAGCTGCAGGACTCGTTCACCGCGCTCGAACGGGCCCGCATGCCGGTGCTGTGCGCCATCCAGGGTGCATGCATCGGCGGCGGAATAGACATGGTGTCGGCCGCCGACATGCGTTATGCCGACGAGTCGGCGTATTTCTCGATTCAGGAGATCAACATCGCCATGACCGCCGACGTCGGCACCCTGCAGAGGATGCCGAAGCTGGTTGCCGAGGGCATCGTCAGGGAGCTGGCCTATACCGGCAGGCGGTGGTCGGCCGCCGAGGCGCTGGCCGCCGGGTTCGTCAACGCCGTCTATCCCGACCACGCCACCATGCTGGACGCGGTGATGGGTGTTGCAGCCGAGATCGCGTCGAAGAGTCCGATGGCGGTGTGGGGCACGAAGCAGACCATGAACTTCACTCGCGACCATTCGGTGGCCGACAGCCTCGAATACATCGCCAACTGGAATGCCGCCATGTTCGACACCGATGACATGGCCGAGGCGTTCGCGGCCAAGGTCGAGGGCCGCGAGGCCGACTTCCCCGACCTGAACCCCCTGGCAGAAGGCCTCTAGAGGAGGCCGCGTCCACATTGCCTCTAGAGGAGGCCGCATCAACAGCGCCTCTAGAGGAGGCCGCGTCCGGTCACGAGCCCAGCGAAGTGCCCAGGTTCGAGCCGATCAGGCCCAGTTGCTCGTCGGTGACCGCACGACTGAATCGGCAGGTGACCCGAAGCGTCGAGCGGCCTCGACGAACCGACTCGACGTTGGCTGCGTCGACGACAACGCCCAGGTCGGTTGCGCCCAACGACTCGGCGACGGCCTTGGCGATGGCAGCGGTCACGGCGGCGCGCGCTTCGCCGTCGGTGTCGAACACCCGCTCGACGTGTACGTCGAACTGGCGCTGGTGGCCACGCTGAGACAGGTTGCGCACCTGGAAGGCACGCCGGTTGGCGATGTGAAACGAACCGTCTTCGTTGTCGATGCGTGTCGCAAAGGCACCCAGGCGGGTTACGACCCCCTCGACCGTCTCGCCCATGTCGGTGGTCAATTGCACGGTGTCGCCCTCGCCGAAGCGATCCTCGAGCAGGATGTGCAACCCGTTCATGTAGTCGTGCACCGAGTTCTGGGCGCCGATGGCGATGGCCGCACCCAGGAAACCGGCGCCGGATACGGCGATGATGACGTCGACCTCGAGGCGCTGGAGGACGACGATCACGGCGATCAGCCACAAACCCACCTTGACCAGCCGGGTGATCATGGCGGCAGTGGCATTGACCCTGTGTTGACGCCGCAGTTCGGCTACCGGAATCGACTCGGCCACCAGCCTAGGCACACGCACCCGCCAGGTCGAATAGGCGCCGAGCAGGCTGCGCGACGCCAGCCGCCGCAGCACCGCGCCAACCACGATGCGCACGAACCGGCCGACGACGATGGTCACCACCATCACGGCGACCACGAAGATGGCGTCTTCGGCTATGACCTTTGCTGACACGGCTAACACTGCGCCGACAATACGGCTATTCCATGACTCGCAGCGTGTCGGGGATGTTCATCTTGACCAGCCGTCTGGCCAAGAACAGCGGAGCCACCGCCATGGCCAGCACACCAACCACCGCTGCGGTCACCATCGTTGAAACCGACAGGGTCGCTGTCATCAGCAACTCGGGCACCGTGGTTTCGACCAGGTTGTCGACCATCCACCTGAGGAAGCCGAATCCCGCCGCTGTGCCGATCACGGTTGCCAGCACGCCGATGAGGATGCTTTCTTTCACCACCCCTGCCAGCACCGTCGAGGCGGGAAGGCCGAAGGCCTGCATGGTCGCGTGCTCGCGCCTGCGCTCGTCGACGGTGATCCGCGAAGAGTTGAAAGCGATCAGAAGCGCCAGCACCAGCACAGCGCCGGCGGCGATGAACAACACGCCGATGAACTGTTGCAGGTACTCGTCGAACGACTCGCCCAGGCGCGACATGCCCTGAATGCTGGCGACACCGGGCTGACCGAACAGCTCGCGTTGTACGTCGGACCAGGTCGAGCCGTCGGCGGGATAGGCGTTGACGACATTGGTCAGTCCGTCCAGGCCGAACCGCCGAGCCTCGGTCAACGGCATGTAGGCGAATGTCCGCACCGGGTTGGCGTGGATCGCTGTCACCTCGACCTGCGAGGTCTCTAGACCGAAACCGTCGGGCCCTGCCACCGGGTGGCCAAGCGCCACCGTGTCGCCTACCCCCACCCCCAGATCCCTTGCGGCCTTGTCCGCCAAAATCAAACCGCCGTTTGCGTCATCGCCGTCGCGGGCGTCTCCGGCGATGATCGTTGGAGTCCAGGTTCCGTCGACAGGGTCGATCAGATCCACCAGCAGGGCCAGGGGTTCGCCGTCGTCGCCTGGCACCGAGACCATGGCCGGGAAGCGCAGACCGGGCTCGGCAACGTCGACCGACGTCGCGTCCTCGATGGCGGTCACGACCGGGTCGTCGACGCGGTGGAAGGTGTCCAGTTGCACCACGACTCGCTCGGCTTGGCCGCCGGTCAGTTCGTCGCCCACCTGGTCGATGGTGCGGTTGAAGCTGTCGAGCAGCCCGAATACCGCGACCAGGGTGGTAACCGCCGCCCCCACCCCCAGGGCGGTCAGCACGGTTCGTCTGGGCGCCCGCACCAGGTTGCGCACCGGCATCACCGCAAACGTCGAGCCGGGCAGCCGCAGTTTGGCCGTCCAGTCTCCCAGCCGGCTCTGGCGCGCTGCCAGGTGCCCCATTCGGATTGCCTGGATCGGTTCGACCGCCAACGCCCTTCGCACCGGTATCGCCGCCGCCAGCAGGGGCAGCACAACCGCCAACACAGCGGCCCGCAGGTACACACCGGCCTGGAACGGCGTCAGGTAGACGGGCAGCGGCAGGAACGAATCGAACACCCCTCTCATTGCCGACCCGATTGCATACCCCACCCCCACACCACCCACCACACCCACCAGTGCTACCTCGGCCCCGACGGCCATCGGGCGCACGGCCAGGCGCCTGCGATCGACACCCAGGGCCATGCCGATTCCGATCTCACGCCGCTGCGACTCGACGATCCGGTTGATCAGGTTGAACGCTGCCAGCGCTGCAGCCCCCAAGATCAACGCCGACACCATGGTGAAGACCTTCTGATCGGACTCGATGTCGTCGTAGAGGATCCGCACCGCGTACTCGTCGTCGCCGACCGTTCGCGTGTAGCTGAGACCCTCTTCGTCGAGGGCCGAGGCGATCCGGTCTGCCAGGGCGGTCACATCGCCCGGGCTCGCCGCCTCGCCGGCGCCAACGTGAACGACGACGTCGTTCACCTGCCCCGGCCGATCGACTATTCGCTGCAGGGCACCCAGCTCGACGTACACCGGGGCGAGCTCGCCCAACGACAACAAGCTTCCGGGCGGACCCTCGTAGTAGAAGTCTTCCGGAATCAGGCCGGTGCCCGAGTACTCGATGCTGGCTCCGCCGGCGGCCAACAACGTGCCGGTCGCATCGATGCCGGCCGCGTCGGCGAACTTGGCCTCGACCACGGCCCCCGCAGCCGCCGAGCCATCACGCAGCCACAGGTCGTCGACCCCCACCGACCCCGTCAGGTCCATCCCCACCAGCCTGGCCACCACCAGGGTTCCCCCGTCGGATGTAGCCCCGACCGTGTCGACCTGGCTGTCGACGACCAGACGTTCGGCGACCGACAGCGCCACACCCTGCGAAGCCGATTCGACCGCCTCGCGCAGCTGGCCCTGATCGGTGAAGGTGCCAGGGCTCAGCTCGAAGCGGATGTCGTGTATCGACAACTCGTCGAAGCTGTGGTCGTACGACGTCCGCAGCCACGTGGCGGTGCTGCCCAACCCCGAGTACACGCCGGCGCCGATGGCCAGCACGAAACCGATGGCGACCACCGCCACCCACTGGCTTCGAAGGTCGCGCCAGACCCAACCCAACCACAGCCGACCGGAAGGGGCGGGGCGCCTCACCACCGGAGCTCACCTATCGAGGCCCGGCCGCCCTCGGGCGGGCCGTCGCCGACCAAACGGCCCGACGACAGCTCGACGACGCGGTCCGCTATCCGCGATATCTCGCGGTTGTGTGTCACCAGCAGCACGGTCATGCCCTGTCGGGCTTGCGTCACCAGCACCTCCAAGATCTGCACTCCGGTGCGGAAGTCGAGTTCGCCCGTCGGCTCGTCGGCCAGCAAGATCGGGTTGCCTGTGGCCAGAGCTCTGGCGATCGCCACCCTCTGCTGCTCGCCACCCGACAGCTGGTGCGGGAAATGATCGGCCCGCTCGCCCAGGCCCACCTCGGCCAGCGCCGCCTTGGATCGTCCCACCGGATCGTCGGCCCGTGCTGCGTCGGCGCCGAAACGCACGTTCTCGATGGCGGTGAGTCCCGCGAACAGGTTGAACGACTGGAAGACGAAGCTGACACCATGCCGGCGCACCCTGGCACGCACCGCCTTAGACGCACCATCTATACGTTCGCCGGCAACCGCTATCGAACCCGCTGTGGGGGTGTCCAGGGCCCCTACCAGGTTCAGCAGCGTGGTCTTTCCGCAGCCCGAGGGTCCCAAGATCACGACGAATTCGCCCGGAGCGATCTTCAAAGACAGATCGTCGAGCGCTGTCACCGTGGTCTCGCCGACCTCGTATCGCTTCGACACACCAACGAGGTCGATGCCGCCACCGTCAATTCGCGAATCGTGGCCCATAGGGGAAGCCTGGCCGACACCGCCCAACTCGACCAGGGCCGATGGACACGCTGTGGGCTCGGCTCTGAGATACCTTCGCCAGGTGTGAAAGCTCCACCGTTCGAGTACCACAGGCCGTCGACACTGGATGAGGCGCTCGATCTGCTGGCCACCCTCGACGACGCCAAGGTCATCGCCGGTGGCCAGAGCCTGCTGCCCCTGATGGCGTTGCGTCTCAGCCGACCGGCTCATCTGGTCGACATCGGCGACATAGGGGTTCTCCAGTCGCTGGCCCAAGAACCAGACGGATCGCTCAGGATCGGGGCGCTGGTGACCCACCGCCAGGCCGAGACCAGCGATCTGGTCGCCCGCTGCGCTCCCCTGCTGGCTGCGGCCACGCCGCAGATAGGTCATCGGGCGATCCGCACGCGGGGCACGGTGTGCGGCAGTCTCGCCCATGCCGATCCTGCGGCCGAGTTGCCCGCCGTGGCCGTCGCCTGCGGGGCCAGGGTCACAGCCGTGTCCACGCGGGGCGCCCGCGACATCGCCGCCGCCGAGCTCTTCCAGAGCTACCTGCAGAGCTCTCTGGCCCCCGACGAGCTGCTGACGCGAGCCACCTTCCCGGCATGGCCCGAAGGTCGGTATGGCACCGTGGTGGAGGTGGCCAGGCGCGGCGGCGACTATGCGGTTCTGGGCTTGGTGTGCTGGATCGGAATCGAAGATGGCCACATCGCCGACGCCCGCCTGGTCTATTTCGGCGCATCCGACAAGCCGGCGCGCTCGATGGCGGCCGAGGACGCTCTCAAGGGCAAGTCGCCAGGCCACGATGCGTTCGCTGCCGCAGGCGAGGCCGCAGCCGAAGAACTGAACCCGACGGCAGACATTCACGGCAGCGCCTCCTACAGACGCCACCTTGCAGCTGTGCTGGCCGAACGAGGGCTGGCCGACGCCCACCGCTCGGCACCGATCGCAGGAAGGTCGCAATGACGGCACACCACAACATCACCATGATGGTCAACTCGATGCCTGCCACCCTGGCCGTCGATTCACGCACGTCACTGGTCGACACGCTGCGCGACCAGATGGGTCTGACCGGCACCCACGTGGGTTGCGAACACGGCGTTTGTGGGGCCTGCACGGTTCTGGTAGATGGCGAGCCGGTTCGATCGTGCCTGATGCTGGCGGTGCAGGCAGACGGCGCCATCATCACCACGATCGAGGGGCTGGCCGACCCCATCAGTGGCGAGCTTCATCCGATACAGCAGGCCATGCACCAAGCCCACGGTTTCCAGTGCGGCTTCTGCACACCGGGGTTCCTGATCAGCGCCGTTGCGATGCTGGCAGACAATCCGTCACCGACGCGCGAGCAGATTCGCGAGGAACTCGGCGGCAACATCTGCCGCTGCACCGGCTACCAGACCATCGTCGATGGTGTGCAGGTGGCCATCGATCTCATGCGAGGGTCCCAGGCGGACCAGGAGGCGGACGACCGATGAGGTTCGTCGGACAAAGCGTCCACCGTGTGGAAGACGACCGGCTATTGCGCGGCGCGGGCCGCTATGTCGGCGACATCAACCCGCCAGGCGTGCTTCACGCGGTGTTCGTGCGCTCGCCTGTGGCCCACGCGCACATCGTGTCGATAGATGTCGAGGCCGCCAGGCGCGGCGCGGGCGTGGTCAGGGTGTTCACCGGCGCCGAGATCAACGCCGCCACCTACCCGATGCCGCCCGTGACGATGCTGCCGCACCTGTACACGCCCCTCGTTGCTGCCATGTGTGCCGACAAGGTCCGCATGGTCGGCGACCCGGTGGCGCTGGTGGTTGCGGCCTCCAGGGCCCAGGCCGAGGACGCCGCCGAGCTGGTCGAGGTCGAGTACGAGGCATTGCAGGCCGTGCCCGACATGGCCACGGCCCTGAGATCTGATTCCGAGAAGATATGGGAGCGAGCCGACGGCAACGTCCTGTACGACAACGTCGACACCTTCGGCGAGGTCGACTCCGTGTTCGCCGCCGCCGACAGGGTGATCACCGAGCGCTTCAGCTCGCATCGCCAGTCGAACCAACCGATGGAACCCCGCGGAACGGTTGTCGAAGTCGATCCGATCACCCGACACCTCACGGTTCACAGCGCCACTCAAAGCAGCCACCTGCTGCGGTGGGCCATCGCGGCGTTGACCGGCCGCGAGACGCTTCGCAGCTCGCTGCGTGGCCTGGCGTCGAACAAGCAACGGCGCACGGCCTTCGTCGAAGCCGCAAAGCGCTTCACCAGCGACAACGCCGAGGCGCTCGGCGCGTCCGACAACACCGGTGCCATCCACCAGATCAGGCGCGACCCTTCGCTCATCGGCCAGATGAACCGAATGGGCCTGGGGCTGTTGGGCCAGGCCGACTTCCCGACCGTGGTGGCCCAGGACATCGGCGGCGGTTTCGGCTCCAAGGGCGCAGTTTCGCGCGAAGACATCGCCGTCGCAGCGGCCGCCATCGAGTTGGGTCGATCGGTCAAGTGGATAGAGGACCGCAGCGAGAACCTCGTCGATGGCGGCCAGGCCCGCGAAGAAGACATCCAGATCTCGGTGGCGGTCGATGACGACGGCACCATGCGTGGACTTTCGGTCGACCTGGTTCTCGACCAGGGCGCCTACCCGGCCTTCCCGATCTCGGCGGCCTTCTTCACGCGCATCATGAAGTTGATGTTTCCCGGGGCCTATCGCTTCGAGGCGTTCCGTATGCGTACCCGGGTGGTGGCCACCAACAAGGGACGCTATGTCGCGTACCGCGGGCCGTGGGCCAACGAGACCTGGGCGCGAGAGCGCATCATCGACGTGGTGGCGCGCGAGCTGGGCATGTCACCCGCCGAATTGCGGCTGAAGAACATGTTCGGGCCCGAACACATGCCCACCAAGATGATCACCGGCCCGTCGCTCGACGTCACCATGTCGACCAGGGCCACCCTGCAGCGGGCGCTCGAACTCATAGACGGCGACGAGATCGCCGCGATGAAGCGCAAGGCCCAGGCCGAGGGGCGCCGCGTGGGTGTGGGCCTGGCCTGCTATCACGAGGCCGCTCCGGGGCCGCCCGAATACACCGACCTGATCAACCCCGGTTCGGGCTTGTTGGCCGTCGAGACCGCCCGCACCGTCGTGCGCTCCGACGGATCCATCGTGGTGTTCACACCCCAGATGCCCCACGGCCAGAGCCACCAGACCACCTACGCGCAGGTCGTCGCAGACGAGCTCGGCGTGGGCCTGGACGATGTCGAGGTCGTGTGGGGAGACACCGACCGAACACCGTTCTCGTTGCTGGGCACCGGTGGTTCGAGGGGTGGGCCGATCGGCGGAGGTGCCGTCAAGTTCGCGGCCCGAGAGGTCAGGCGCCAGGTCGCCCAGAAGGCAGCCGAAATGCTCGAAGCATCGGTTGACGACATCGACATCGTCGACGGGAACATCCACGTTGCCGGTGTGCCGTCGAGGGGCCTGACCTACGGCGAAGTGGCGGCCGCCGTGGAAGCCGACGATGGGGAAGCGTTCGCCCACGCCCAGTCCTATACCGGCAAGGGCGACGGCGGCTGGTCGTGTGCGACCCACGTGTGCGTGGTCGATGTAGACCTCGACACCGGCCGTGTCGCGATACCCCGATACATCGTCGTCGAGGACTGCGGTCCGGTGATCAACCCCGCGATCGTCGACGGCCAGGTGAGGGGCGGTGTGGCGCAGGGCATTGGGGCCGTGCTGTACGAGAGCGCTGTGTACGACGCCGAAGCCAACATCCAGACCACCACCTACATGGACTATCTGGTACCCACCTCGACCGAGATTCCCGACATCGAGGTACATCACCTGGAGACCCTGTCAGAGGGCGAGAACGACTTTCGTGGCGTGGGCGAGGGCGGCATGATCGGAGCTCCCGCCGCCATCACCAACGCGATCGAGCACGCACTGGCTCCCCTTGGCGCCAAGGTCACATCGCAGTATCTGCCACCCACCCGCATCCTCGAGCTAGCCAGGGTGATAGATCCCGACTGAGCACCGGCACCGCGGTCGGCGCCGGGCCGGTCGAGTCGTTTTGCCCTATGCGCTCGACCCGCCTTGGCGCAAGCTGAACCCATGTATACGCGGTTGTTGGTTCCTGTTGACGGCGGCGAGCGCAGCGAGGTCGCACTCGAGTTGGCTGCCCGATTGGCGGCGGTGACAGGTGCGCACGTCGACGTCCTCGAGGTCGTAGAACCCACCGATGGCGAGGTCAGAAGCCAGGCCACCACCGAGGTGCGCTTCGGCGGGGTGTCGGTGCGCGAGAGCAAGATCGTGCGCAGCGTCAAGACCGTGGTGGGCGACGAGATCGCCCGCGAGGTACTTCTCGAAGGCGGAACGCTGGTGGTGATGGCCACAGCCGCCCGCGGACGTATGGCGGGTTTGGTCGGCAGCGTCGCCGAAGACGTGATGAGTCGCGTCGACAGCCCCGTGTTGCTGGTGGGCCCTTCGGTCGAGTTGCCCGAGCCAGATGCCCAGTGGGCAGGGCCCATGTACGTGTGTACCGACAGCTCCGACTACTCGGATCGCATCCTCGAACCGGCGGCCGAGATGTGCAGGACAACGGGGCTTCATCCCTGGATCATCTCGGTGGGCGCACCCGGCATGTCGGGACGCGGCCCACGAGGCCAACCACGTCGCCAACCTGGCCAAGCGGATGGGCCAGATGATCGGCCAGACGGTCGACTTCGACGCCCTGCACGAAAAGCACGTCGCCGAAGACATCGTCGACTACGCCACCCGTGGCGGAGCGTCGGTGATCGCCATGGCCACCCACAGCAAGACCGGCTACAAGCGCATCTTCGAGGGCAGCGTGTCGATGGACGTAGTGCACGACGCCCACTGCCCGGTGCTGGTGGTGCATCCCAGTTCCTAGGCCCACCAACCCGCGCCAGATCTAGGTCTCGGGCTTGTCGCCTTCGCCCTGGTCTTCGGCCAGCGAACCCAGGCCCATCGGGTTCCAGCCGAACAGCTTGGCGGCATTGGTCCACGCGCCATAGAACTCGTTGAGCGTTTCGGTGGCGGCCGCCAGGCGATCGACCGAGGCCGCCATACGGTCGAGCTTCTCGGACATCTCGGCCACCATCTCGCGGTGGGCGTCTATGTCGGCCTGCAGGTTCTTGACCTGGGTGGCGGGCGGACCGAACGACTCGATCAGGTCCTGCATGGCCTGCATCTGTTCGCGCGGCAACATCAGCTTGCGCAGATTCTCGGCCAGCGCCTTTTGCTGGTCGACGGGCAGGGCAAACCTGGCGATCTGCTCCTGGACCTTGCCCAGCGTCTCCTGGGCCGCCATCAGTCGCTTGAACAGGTCGGAAGGATTGGTCGCAGCCACGGCAGCAAGGGTACCGGGGCTAGAACACGGTGTAGCCGCCGTCGACGACCACCTCTTGGCCGGTGTGGTAGGTGATGGTCGGGTCGGCCAGGAAGGCCCCAACCTCGCGGAACTCGGCCGGTTCGGCCCAACGCCTGACCGGCGTTCGCTTGATCGTTGCGTCCCGGAACACGTCGTTCTGGTACCCACCCGAGGCGAGGTCGGTGATCGTCCAGCCGGGCAGCAACGAGTTGACCCGAATCTGATAGCGCGCCAAACCGACCGCAAGGGCTCTGACCAGCCCATTGAGGCCCGTCTTGGCCGTTCCGTACGCTTCGTTTCCCGCAGCACCATGGATGGCCGACGTCGACGACACCGCCACCAGGCTGCCTCCGTTTCCCTGGTCGATCAGGTGCCTGGCGGCCTCGCGAAGGGTCAGGAACACGCCGTCGAGATTGATGCGCATCACCTCGCGCCACTCGTCCAGGCTGGTGTCGACGAACTTCTTGCCGAAGCCTCCCCGGCCAGCGTTGGCGAAGCAGCCATCGATCCGCCCGAAGTCAGATCGCGAGCGCTGCATCGTCTCTACGATCTGGTCCTCGGCGCCCACATCGCAGACATAGGCGCGGGTGTCGACGCCAAATCGGGCCAGGGTTTCGAGCGCTTCGGCGTTCTTGGCCTCGTTGCGCCCCCAGATGGCCAGCGATCCGCCCGCTCTCGCAATGCCCTCGGCCATGCCCAGGCCGATACCTCCGTTGCCTCCGGTGATGACAAAAACCCTGCCGTTGAGATCGATCATGCTTTCCTCCGCGTCGAGACAGTACGCGTACTGTCGGCCCATGGCAGATTCGTGGACCAGAGTTCGATACGACCAACCGGCCGATGGCGTGGCACGCATCACGCTGGCCAGGCCCGAAGCGGCCAACGCCCAGGACTACCTGATGTTGACCGAGCTCAACCAGGCGTTCGACCGCGCCGCCCATGACGAGGCGGTGAGGGTCATCGTGCTGGCCGCCGACGGCAAACACTTCTCGTCGGGTCACGACCTGCGCGACAACCCAGACATGGACGCCCTGCCGACAATAGGCACCCAGTGCCACTTCGGTGCCGACGGCGCCGAGGGCTATATGGCCAGAGAGGCCGAGATGTACGTGGGACTTTGCTGGCGGTGGCGCAACATACCCAAGCCCACCATCGCGTCGGTGCAGGGCAAGGTCATCGCCGGAGGCCTGATGCTGGTGTGGCCCATGGACCTGATCGTGTGTTCAGACGACGCCACGTTCTCCGACCCGGTGGTGGCGTTCGGGGTCAACGGACACGAATATTTCGTGCACCCCTACGAGGCGGGTGCGCGGCTGGCCAAGGACATGTTGTTCACCGGCAGGGCCATCGGCGCCCAAGAGGCGCTGCAGCACGGAATGGTCAACCGGGTGGTGCCCCGCGATCAGCTCGAAATCGCCACCCTGGAGCTGGCGGCCCACATCGCCAAGCGGCCGATGTTCGGGCTGACCCTGGCCAAACAGTCGGTGAACAACTCCCAGGAAGCCATGGGTATGTACACCGCAATTCAGTCCGCGTTCGGGCTGCACCACGTGGGGCACAGCCACAACAAGATCAAGTTCGGCGGCCTCGTCGACCCAGCTGGTGTGCAGGTGATCCGCGACGAGGCCTGAACTCAGGAGGTCGGGCTGACGAGGGTGCGGCCCACCATGCCACCGGCCAGGATGCGATCGAGCTCGGCCGGCAGGTCGGCAAATCCGACCACAGTCGGCGCGTCGCCCTCGTCGAGTTGTGTCGGCCTCATGTCGGTGGCAATGCGCTTCCAGACCGCGATGCGCTGGTCGATGGGGTTGTTGACGCTGTCGATGCCCGCCAGCGTCACCCCGCGAAGGATGAAGGGCATCACCGTGGTGGACAGACCGGGCCCTCCGGTGAGGCCCGATGCCGCCACGGTCGACCCGTAGCGCGCTGTGCGAAGTGCGAACTCCAGCGTGGTGCCGCCCACACAGTCGACGCAACCGGCCCAGCGCTCGGACTCGAGCGGGCGCTTGGACTCTGCCGACGTCTCCGACCGATCGATCACCTCCGAAGCCCCCAACGCCTTGAGCCAATCGGCCTTGTCGGCCTTGCCGGTGCTGGCGACGATCTCATAGCCACGCTTTGCGAGCATTCCCACGGCCATCGAGCCGACACCGCCCGTGGCGCCGGTTACCAGCACGGGCCCGTCGCCGGCGCGCAGGCCGTGATTTTCGAGCGCCTCGACCGACAGGGCGGCCGTGTAGCCGGCGGTGCCCACCAGCATGGCCTGCATCGAGTCGAGGCCCTCTGGCATCGGCACGACCCAGCCAGCCGGAACGCGGGCATAGCGGGCATAGCCACCGTGGTGAGCGACGCCGATGTCGTAACCGTGGGCGATCACCTTGTCGCCCGCCGAGAAACCGCCGCCGTCGGCGACGACGGTGCCCGCCAGGTCGATTCCCGGAATCAGCGGATCGACCCGGGCCACCCGGCCGGCTTCGCTGGAAGCCAGGCCGTCCTTGTAGTTGATGCCCGAGTACTCGACCTCGATCAGAACGTCACCGGCGGGAAGGTCGTCGACGGTGATCTGTTCGACCCGGCGGGTCCACTGGTCGTCGATCTTGCCGACGAGGAATGCTTCGAACGAATCCATCCCCCGAACCTAACCCACCGCACCGGCGGTTCAGAACTCGTTCTGGATAGACAGCGCCAGAACCGAGCCCACCACGGTGAGAGCGGCCACCACGAGCCACATGGGGCGATACCCGTGATGGTCGATGATCCAGCCTGTCACCAGCGGAGCGCTGAACACGCCGACGTACACACCCATCTGTGTTATCCCGGTGGCGGCCGCCGCGGCCGCCCCGTTGGCCCTGACGATGCCGTAGTTGGTGAAGATGGGCCACACCCAGCCGCTGCCGAACGCCACGAGCGTGGCGACCACGTGAATGGCCGGTACTCCGAACGACAGCGAGGCCAGACCCAACGAGCCGATGAGGGCCAAAATCGCGCCGGCCCGAAACGGCGACGCCGACATCGAATCGAGCCGGAACCCGAAGAACAGCCGCATGCTGATGCCCGCCAGCGCCCCAAAGCTCAACAGCAAGCCGGCTGCGCCTTCGCTCATGCCCGCCTCGACACCCGAGCTGACCAGCCACGAGTTCGTCGCTCCAGCGGCAAACGACAAGCAGGTTCCGGTCACGGCGGCGATCACCAGTATCCGCGTGGGGCTTGCAGGCACCAGGCGGCGGCGCGCTGCTCGCTGCGGGTCGGGTGCGCCCAACACCAGCAGCGTCGACGCGGCTGCAACCCCTGCACCGAACACATAGGCCCAGCGCCAACCGACGGTCAGCGCCAGCGCAGGCACCATCAGACCGCACAGCAGCGAAGCGGTGGGCATCCCCGACTGTTTCAGCGCCACGGCCAGGCCCAGGCGCGGCAGCCGAGCCTGAGCGAGAAACAGGTTCACCGCGGTTTGGTTCGCCGCATTGCAGACCCCTGCCACGACCAGGAAGGCCACGATTGCGGCGAACGAGTCGGCGACCGCGGCTATGCCGAGCTGCGCCAGCGCCGAGGTGATCAGGGCCGCAACGATCTGGCGGCGAGCCCCTATTCGCTGAGCGATTTCGCCCAGCGCCACCGAGCCCAGGGTCGAGGCCAGGAAGAAGCTCCCCAACCCCCACCCGTAGATGGCCTCCGAGACGTCGAACTCGGCCCGAACCTGCACCGCCAGAGCGCCCACCAGGAACCCCGGGAACACCGCCGAGATCGTCGACATGATCGAGGCGGCCACGACCCGTCTGGCGGGTTCGACGTCGAGGGTGGAGGTCACTCGTGGGGTGAATGCGTTAGCCGAACAGGCCAAGCAGCTTGGCCGCGAGGGCGATGGCGGCGGCAACCATCACCATCCGTATCAGCCTCTCGCCACCCCTGACCGCCGCGTGGGCCCCCAGCCAGCCACCGATGGTGAGGCCTACCGCCAACGTCAGCGCCGGAATCCAGTCGACCTTGCCCTGGATGATGAACACGGGCAGCGCCACCGCGGTCAGAACCACGTTTATCAACACCTTGACGCTGTTGGCCGTGACCAGATCGAACCCGGCCCTGGTGAGTGCGGCCAGCATCACAAGGCCCACACCGGCCTGCACGGCACCGCCATAACAACCGATGCCGAAGAACACCGCCAGGGTCACCGGCTTGCTCCAGTGGGTGACCCCCTCGGTCCGGAACTTCGGTTTGCGGACCGACAGGATTATCAGCGGCACCATCAACAGACCGAACGCCGTCTCGAACGTCTCGTCGGTCAGCTGGCTGATCAGGTACGAACCTGTCAACGAGCCCGCCACCACCGGCAACAGAACCGGCGCCGCGTGCGCCACCCCGTCGACTCCCAACCGCTTGAACGAGGTCGCCGACGCCGCGTTCTGGGCCAGGATGCCAACACGATTCGAGCCGTTGGCGCTGTTGCCTGGAACGCCGGCCAGCACCAACAAGGGAACGGTCAGCGTCGAGCCGCCGCCGGCGACGGCGTTGATCATTCCGGCGACCACTCCGCCGCCGACCAGAAGCAGTGCCTGCCACCAGGTCATAGGTCGCGCAGCCTACGCCTCGCCCGACCCGGCGGGGGCTTCCATCCCTGGAGGAATCACGAACAGGGCGTGACAGTGGGTCAACACGTTGTCGCCATCGGGTCGCGTGCCGTCGGTGCATTCGCCCTCGATGAACAGCTTGCGCCCCTCCTGGCGCTCGAGCCAGGCGCTGAACGTGATGGGGTGTCCCAGGGGCGTGCCGTGGCGAAACTCGACCCGTATCCACGCGGTGAAGGCCATGGTCTGCAGCATGGTCAGCACGTATCCGCACAGATCGTCGAAGATTGCCGTGACCACTCCCCCGTGGCTGCGCCCGGGTGCACCTTCGAACGCTTCGCGCAACGAAACCGTCGTGACCGCCCGGTCGCCCTTGCGGACCACCGACAACGGGATGCTCCACGGATTGCCTGCTCCCGAAACCGGGCGGTCGAGGTGCAGGGGAAACGCCGCCTCGTCGTCCGGCAGCTCCTGGGCCCGCCTGTCCTGCGACCACCGGTCGAGCGACCTGATGTTCTTTGGGCCCGATCGGAGGTCTGGCAAGACCTCGTCCAGCATCTTCACCAGCTTGTCGAGGTTGGCCACGTCCTGGTGATGACCCATCAGGGCGTGCGATACGTCGCGCATGCGGTCGGCGGCCGCGATACGGGCCGCGTCCAGCACGGGGTCGGCCAAGGGTTCGGGTTCTGTCACCCGACGATGATCCCGCCTCGCGAGCTGCGATTCAAACCAGGCCACAACGCCAAGCGGTAGGGTCGGCACCATGGGCAACTCTCCAGATGCGGTCGTCATCGGCGCAGGCATCTTCGGATGCGGTATCACCTTCGAACTGGCCCGCAGGGGCCTCGAAGTCGTGTGTGTAGACATGAACTCGGCCCCGGGCATGGGCTCCACTTCGGCGTCGGGGGCGATACTTCGCTTCAACTACTCGACCGTCGCGGCCGCACGGCTGGCCTGGGAGGGAAACCAGTACTGGGAGAACTTCGCCGACTATCTCGAAACCGATGTCGACGGCGAGGTTGCCCGCAAGGTCACTACGGGCAAGCTGTTCCTGCGCCACATCGACGAGCTGCACGAGCTGTACGTCAGGGTGTTGACCGAAGCCAACGTTCCATTCGAAGACTGGGATGCCCAGCAGGTCGCCGACCGCTTCCCCTTCCTGTCGCTCGACGACTACGGCGGCCCGTGCCCGATCGACGACGAGCGCTTCTGGAACCCGCCCCTCGGGTCGCACAAGGGTGGCCTCTACACACCAGACGCCGGTTACGTGAAAGGGCCCCAGCTGGCGGCGCAGAACCTTCACGCCGCGGCTGTGGCCAAGGGCGCGACGTTCGTGTTCAACCGCAGGGTCACCGGGTTGGTCACCACCCCTGACGGATCCAGGGCCACGGGCGTCGAGTTGTCCGACGGCACCACGGTCGAGGCCGGCGCTGTCGTGGCCGTAGGTGGGCCCTGGTCGTCGGGTTTGGTGAAGATGGCGGGCCTCGACGGCTCGATGGCCATCACCACCCGGCCCATGCGCCACGAGGCTCACGTGGCACCGGCACCCAAGGAGATCGACTTCGATGCAGACGGGGCGATCTTCGCCGACCTCGACCAGGGCATGTACTTCCGGCCCGACGGCGCCAACACGATCTTCGTCGGCTCGGCCGACCCCGAGTGCGACGGCCACGAATGGGTCGACGATCTCGACACCATGAACCGCGAGATCACCGAGCCCATCTGGAACCGCCAGATGATGCGCCTCGCGAAGCGCATTCCCAACTTCGGAGTTCCGCACCAGCGCATGGGCGTTGCCGAGGCCTACGACGTGTCGACCGACTGGGGGCCGGTGTACGACCGAACCGACCTCGACGGCTTCTTCGTGGCCATGGGCACCAGCGGCAACCAGTTCAAGAACGCTTGCGTGGCTTCCAACCTGATGGCCGAGCTGATCACCGCAGTGGGTGGCGGACACGACCACGACACGTCACCGCTGCAGGTCCGGGCCAGGTTCACCGGCGACACCATCGACATGTCCGCGTTCTCGCGCAACCGCACCGTCAACGCCGACTCGACCGGCACCGTGCTGGGCTGAACCCGGGACCGATTCTCCCCCACCCTCGCCCGACATGTACGGTTTGGCCCATGCGTGAAGCCGTAATCGTCTCCTATGCCCGCACCGGTCTGGCCAAAGCCGGCCGAGGCGGATTCAACATCACCCCCGCTATGTCGATGGCAGCACACGCCATCAAGCACGCGGTGGCCAAGGCCGGCGTCGAGCCAGAAGCCGTCGAGGACGTTGCCCTGGGCAACGGCGCTCACGGTGCCGGCAACCTCGGCCGCCTCGCCAGCTTGTTGGCCGGCCTGCCCGTCACCACGGGCGGCAACACCATCCAGCGTCACTGCTCGTCTGGCCTCAACTCCATCGCCATCGCCGCCAACCACATCAAGAACGACGGTGTCGATGTTGCGGTCGGCGCAGGTGTCGAGTCGATCTCGATTCCCAGCCCGGGTTTCGGCGGCAGCGTCAACATGGATCCGGCCCTCACCGAGATGTACCCCGCCATCTACATGGCCATGATCGAGACCGCCGACATCGTCGCCGAGCGCTACGGCGTTTCGCGCGAATACCAGGACGAGTACTCGTTCGAGTCGCAGATGCGCATGGCCAGGGCCCAGGAGAACGACCTGTTCGCCGACGAGATCGTGCCCATGGAAACCAAGATGCGCCTCGTCAACCGCGAGACCGGCGAAGAGTCGATCGTCGACTACGTCGTCGAGCGCGACGAGTGCAACCGCCCGTCGACCACCCTCGAGGGCCTGTCGCAGCTGCAGCCGGTTCGTGGTGAGGGCAACTACATCACCGCAGGCAACGCCAGCCAGCTCTCCGACGGCGCTGCCGCCGTGGTGTTGATGTCAGACGAGGAGGCCTCTCGCCGTGGGCTCGAGCCCATGGGCGCCTTCAAGGGCTTCGCCATCGCCGGCTGCGAACCCGACGAGATGGGCATTGGCCCGATCTACGCGGTGCCACGGCTGCTGGCTCGCCACGGCCTGACGGTCGACGACATCGACATCTGGGAGCTCAACGAGGCGTTTGCGTCGCAGTGCCTCTACAGCCGTGACCAGCTGGGCATCGACCCCGAGAAGTACAACGTCAACGGCGGCTCCATCGCCATCGGTCACCCATTTGGCATGACCGGCACCCGCTGCACCGGACACCTCCTGCAAGAGGGCAAGCGTCGGGGCGCCAAGTGGGGCGTCGTCACCATGTGCATCGGTGGCGGCCAGGGCGCTGCCGGGCTGTTCGAGATCTACTAGACACCAGCCACCCTCCATTCGTCATCCAGACAGCTGGGCCGCGTGAAGCGGCCCAGCTGTCGGCGTTTTCGGGCGCCCTATAGTGGCGGGGGCACCAGCGATCGGAACAGGCATGAGCGACGTCAAGGTAGGCATCATCATGGGCAGCCAGTCCGACTGGCCCACCATGCGTGAGGCCGCCGCGGTGCTAGACGAACTCCAGGTGGGCTACGAGACGAAGATCGTGTCGGCCCATCGAACCCCCGATCGGCTCTGGAACTACGGCACCACCGCTGCAGAACGGGGCTTGCAGGTCATCATCGCCGGGGCCGGGGGCGCGGCACACCTTCCGGGCATGATGGCCTCCAAGACCCGCATTCCCGTCGTAGGGGTGCCGGTTCAGACCCGGGCGTTGTCCGGCCTCGACAGCCTCTACTCGATCGTGCAGATGCCGCGAGGGTTTCCCGTGGCCACCATGGCCATCGGCGCTGCCGGCGCTGCCAACGCCGGCCTGATGGCTGCCGCGATCCTGGCAAACCACGACGACTCCTTGGCCCAGCGGCTCGACGCATGGCGTGCCGCGTTGTCGGCATCCATCCCAGACGAACCAACCGATGACTGACCGCCTGCCCGTCGGCAGCACCATCGGCATCCTCGGTGGCGGCCAGCTGGGGCGCATGCTGTCTGTCGCCGCATCGCGGCTGGGTTTCACAACGGTCATATTCGACCCGGCTGCCGACTGCCCGGCCGCTCACGTGTCGCACCTTCACATCCAGGCTGCCTACGGCGACGCTCAGGCGCTTCGGCAGTTCGCAGATCTGGCCAGTGTGGTCACCTTCGAGTTCGAGAACATCCCGACCTCGGCGCTCGATCTGCTCGAAGGCTTGCGCCCGGTTCGCCCGGGCCGCAACGCGCTTGGCGTCAGCCAAGACCGCCTGACCGAGAAGCGATTCTTGGCCGATCTGGGCCTGCCGACCGCACCCTTCGCCCAGGTGGACACACCCGACCAGCTGCGCTCGGCCATGTCCCGCCTGGGCACACCGGCGATCCTGAAGACCCGGCGCTTCGGCTACGACGGCAAGGGTCAGGTGTTGTTGACCGACCAGCGGCAGGCCGCCGAGGCTTTGGCCGCCATCGACCATGCGCCCGCGATTCTCGAGGGCTTCGTCGAGTTCTCCCACGAGGTATCGGTCATCGCTGCGCGCAGCGTCGATGGCGCCTTCGCTTGTTTCGACCCGGGGCAGAACGTGCACCGCGACGGCATCCTGGCCACCACCACCGTGCCAGCCCACCTCACCGCCGAACAGACCGCCCAAGCCGTCGAAACCGCCCGCCATATCCTCGACCGCCTCGACTACGTGGGCGTCATGGGTGTCGAACTGTTCGTCACCAGCGAACACATGGTGGTCAACGAGATCGCACCCCGGGTGCACAACTCTGGGCACTGGACCCAGCAGGGCTGCACGGTCGACCAGTTCGAGCAGCACATCCGAGCCATCGCCGGCTGGCCCCTGGGCTCGACGACCCGCTACGCCGACGTGGTCATGGAGAACCTGATCGGCCACGACATCGATCGCACCGCCGCGATCGCGGCCGAGCCCAATGCAGCGTTGCACCTGTACGGCAAGTCAGGGGTCAAGCCCGGCCGCAAGATGGGACATGTCAACCGGGTGGTCTCGCCGGGCGGGTGACACCCCTGAGACTGCCGGACGGGCGCGCGGTGGCCGCCCCGAGGTCAGGCCTCGAACCTCGCCGACGTCAGGCTGTCCAGGCCCAGAGCGGTGCGGATGTCGCCGGAGATCTGCTGGGTGCCGCGATCCAGTGGCGTTCCGGTCGCGTCGGCGATGCGGGTCAGCATGGTGAAGTTGGCCACGACTGCGGCGGCATCGACCAGATGGTCGAAGCCGAGCGTTCGGGTCACCGCTGCTTTGGCTGCAGCGAGCCGGGCAGGGCTGTCGAAGGTGGCCTCGACGAACTCGACCAACAGCCGACCGTGGGGCACCCCGGCGCCGCTGCTGATCTGGGACGGGTCTGTCCCGTCATGCTGTCCGGAACTGCTCAGACCGAGCAGCGTGGCATGGGAGGTCGTTCAGTAGAAGCAGTCGTTCTTGATCGACGTCATCGCCGCGATCAACTCGATCTGGCGCCTATCGAGAGTGCCGCGGTTCCATTCGAGGTCGCCCATCAGAGCCTCGGGAGGAACGTATTGGGCCCGCGTCAACACCGCCCACAGGTCTCGCCCACCGGCCACACCCGACAACGCCTTCTGCACGTTGGCGCCTCGGATCGGCACCGTTGGCACCCAGTGGCTGGTGACCTCGGCGCCTTCGACCCTGTCGTGTGATGGCGGCCGTTGGTCGGCCTGACCGGGCGCCAGCAGTTCCAGGTCCATGATCTCGGCGAAGCGGTCGAGCGAGTTGACGGCAGCGGTCACCGCCACCAACTCGACGTAGTGCTCGGGCGAAGGCAGCCCGGCGACGATCGCGTCGTACCAGGCTCGCGTCAGGGTGCCCGGGTGGTTCGAGATACGCCAGATCGCGTCCACGGCAGCAGGCGGCAGCGTGTCATCGGAACCTGCGAGGCCTTCGGCCGACGATGGCGCCTGCCAGGGCGGCAAGTCTGAGTGGGCTCGGGCCCGGCGTACCTCAGCGAGCATGGCAAGGCGCTGCACGCCCGACCACCAGGGGCCAGATGCGGCGATCAGCCCCGCCGCCGTCTCGTGAGCCTCGACCAGATCGGAGCGAAAGCCCGACTCGAGCACGGTTGACATGCTCAGATCCTGCCACCTCTACCCGTACCCTTCCCAAAGTGAGCTTCCAAGAGATCTATGCGTCGGGCGCCGAGGGCTATCAGGCCCTGGTCGGGGCCGAGGACGCCGATGGCAACCTGCCGAGCGCTCTCGGCGAGCTCATCGCCCCAGGCACCAGCACCGTCGAGATCGGGGCGGGCACCGGCCGAGTAACCCGCATCCTGTCTTCGCTCGCCATACCCGTGGTGGCGACCGAACCCTCGGCGGCGATGCAGAAGGTCGCCACCCAACTGGGTCTGGGCCCGACCACGGCCCTGTGCAGGGCCGAGGCGGCGGCCTTGCCCTTCTCCGACGGCAGCTTCGAGTGCGCCGTCGCAGGCTGGGTGTTCGGTCACTACGTCGAGTGGCAGCCCGACGGTTGGCGTCACGAGATCGGGCGGTTCCTGGCCGAGTGCGAGCGCGTCACCAACGGCGGTCGGGTCATAGTCGTCGAGACCCTGGGCACCGGCCACGAGCTTCCCTCGCCGCCGGCGCCACTGGTCGACTACTACCGCTTTCTCGAGCAAGACCACGGCTTTGAGCGCCAGTGGATCCGCACCGACTACTCGTTCGCCACCATCGACGAAGCAGCGACCGTGTGCGGAAACTTCTTCGGCGCCGAGTTCGAACAAACCGTTCGCGCCAAACAATGGAGCCGGGTGCCCGAGTGCACCGGCATCTGGTCTCGCCCGGGTTCTTCCGCCGACTGACCAGCACAGCGCTGCTGATGTCGGGATTTCGCCGTTGGGGGTCGCAGCGGCCAGTATTGGCGACGATGAGCATCAAGAACGCGGCCCACATAGCCGGGGTCTACGAACACCCGGGCAGGCATCTGCCCGACCACACCGTGCCCAGAATCCACTTCGAGGTCGCTGCGGGCGCTTTGGCCGACGCCGGTCTGACCTTCGCAGATGTCGATGGGTACTTCTGCGCCGGCGACGCCCCCGGATTCGGCGGGCTCAGCATGGCCGAGTACATGGGCCTTCGGCTGCGCTACACCGACTCGACCGAGACGGGCGGCTCGTCGTACCTGGTGCACGTTCAGCACGCCGCCGAGGCCATCGCCGCCGGGCACTGCTCGGTGGCCCTGATAACCCTGGCGGGCAAGCCACGCACCGGCGGCGCCCAGCCGGGCGGCAGCGCCCGCACCACTGCGCCCGAGAACTCCTTCGAGAGCATCTTCGGGCTCAACGTCATCAACGGCTACGCCATGGCCGCCCGTCGGCACATGTTCGAATTCGGAACCACCTCCGAACAACTGGCCCAGATAAAGGTCGCCGCGTCGCTGCACGCTCAGCACAACCCCAACGCCTTCCTGCCCCAAGCGGTGACGGTCGAAGAGGTTCTCGACAGCCCCATGGTGGCCGACCCCCTGCATCGGCTCGACAGCTGCGTCATCACCGACGGTGGCGGCGCCCTGGTGGTGGTGAGTCCCGAGATCGCCGCCACCCTCGATCGCCACACCATCCCGGTGCTGGGCTCCGGGGTTGCAGTCAAGCAGACCCGCGGCCGGATCGACCTCACCCACACCGGCGCCGTCGTGTCGGGCCCGGCAGCCTTCGCCGAGGCAGGCGTGTCGCACGACGACATCGACTATGTGTCGATCTACGACAGCTTCACGATCACCGTCCTGCAGACCATCGAAGACCTGGGCTTCTGCGAGAAGGGTCAGGGGGGCCGCTTCGTGATGGATGGTGCCCTCCAGGCACCCCACGGGCGCCTGCCCTTCAACACCGACGGCGGGGGGTTGTGCAACAACCACCCGTCCAATCGTGGCGGCATGACCAAGGTCGTCGAGGCCGTCCGTCAGCTTCGCGGCGAGGCCCATGCCGCTGTTCAAGTTCCAGACTGCGAAATCGCACTGGCCCACGGCACGGGCGGCAGCCTGGCCACCCGAATGGGCTCGGCGACACTGATCCTCGGAAGGGGCGACTGATGCCAGGCCAAACCGATCTACCCACGCCAACACCCAACACGAACCTCGACGATCAGCGCTTCTGGGACGCCCTTGCCGAAGACCGCCTCGAGCTGCCGCGGTGCAACTCGTGCGAAACGGTGGTTTGGTATCCCCGACCCTTCTGCCCCGAGTGTGCAAGCACCGACGTCGAGTGGTTCGAGGCCTCGGGTCAGGGCACGGTTTACAGCTATGCGGTCACCCACAAGGCGCCCGGAAACTGGGGCGCCCACGCTCCGTACGTCATCGCCTATGTCGAACTGGCCGAGGGCCCCAGGGTCATGACCAACATCGTCGATGTCGACCCCGCCCAGATCGAGGTCGGAATGGCGGTCAGGGCCGTGTTCCACGCCGGCAAAGACGGTGGCGCCGTGCTGCGCTTCACGGCAGCCTGAGCCGCTACCCGGTCTCTGAGGCCAGACGCTCGAACACGCTGGCCACTACGGCTCTCTCGCGCGGCGCGATCCAGTCGATCATGCTGCGCCTGACCTCTGCAACGTGGCCACGGGCCGCCTGCTCCAGCGCCTCGCGCCCCTGTTGGGTAAGCGCCGCATAGGTTCCCCGGCGGTCTTCAGGACACTTCTGACGCTCTACCAGACCGCGCTTGGCAAGCCGGTCGACTCGCTGCGAAAGCCGGCTCTGCGAGTGCAACAAGAGGTCTGACAGGTCGGTCATCCTGAGCCTTTGTTCGGGAGCTTCCGACAGGTGCACCAGCACCTCGTAGTCGTCGAGACCCATCCCGGAGTCGCGCTTGAGCTGCTCGTCCACCGATTGGTGCACGCGCGCGCTGGCGGCCAGGAAGCCTCTCCAGATCTGCATTTCCTCGGCGTCGAGCCAGCGCGGTTCGTCCATCACGTCAGGTTATTCGACCGATGGTTGCTTTTCTTAATTCTTGAAGTATTGTTACTTCAAGTTTGAATTACCCCCAAGGAGCCATCATGCAGACCCTCACAGAAGCCCTCGATCGTTTCGCCGGCAAGAAGCTCGTCGCCGAGACGATGCACTCCGAGGTCGGGTTCACAGTTCGGCATCTGGGCCTGTCCAAGGTCCGCGGCCGTTTCAACCGCTTCGACGCCACGGTCGCGGTCGGCGACGACCTGAGCACAACCACCATCGAGGCCAACGTCGAGCTGGCCTCGGTCGACACCAACAACGAAGACCGCGACAACCACCTGCGCAGCACCGACTTCTTCGGGGTCGAGGCGAACCCGCTCATGACCTTCCGTTCGACTTCGATAGAAGCCGAGCGCATCGTCGGAGACCTCACCATCAACGGCACGACACGTTCGGTCGAGTTCGACTTCGAGTTCCATGGCGTGGCGACCGACGCCTACGAGATGACCCGGGCCGGCTTCAGTGCATCGGGTCAGATCACCCGCTCGCAGTTCGGCATCGACTTCAATGCGCCCCTGGGAATGGACGGCATGTTGATCGGAGACAAGGTGAACATCGAGCTCGAGATACAGCTGGTCGAGGCGCCATGAGCAGCATCGACATCAGGAGGGCCGCCGATCGGTTCACCACCCGGCTGAGCTGGCTGGAAAGCCATCACAGCTTCAGTTTCGGCCACCATCACGATCCGACCAATGTCGGCCATGGCCTGCTGCTGGTATTCAACGACGACCGGGTTGCACCAGGTGGCGGCTTCGGCCAACACGGCCACCGCGACATGGAGATAGTGACCTGGGTGCTAGAGGGAGCCCTCGAACACCGTGACTCGACCGGAACCCACGGCATCATCCGTCCGGGCGAGGCTCAACGAATGAGCGCCGGGTCTGGCATCTTGCACTCGGAGATGAACGCAAGTCAGTCCGAGCCGGTGCACTTCCTCCAGATGTGGGTGCCGCCAGACCAGCGCGACCTGGAACCCGGGTACGAGCAGCGCGCCGTGTCGGTGAAGCCAGGAGCCGGCCTGGTGGCCGTTGCTTCAGGCCGTGGACACGACGGGGCCGTCATCATCAATCAGCCCCATGCAGTGATGTGGGCCGCCGAGATGGAAGCCGGCGAGGCCGTTGTGCTGCCCGACAGCCAGCACGTCCACGCCTTTGTTGCCCGCGGCCGCGTGGCCTTGTCAGGCCACGAGTTGGCCGCAGGCGATGCGGCCAGGCTCACCGCCGCCGGCGCGTTGCCGGCGACGGCGCTAGAGCCCACGCATCTGGTCGTCTGGGAAACTGCGGCCGACTAGCTGTACTGCAGGCCGTCGTCGAGGTCGATCTCGGGGAACACCTTGCGCTCGCTCCAGTAGTCCTGGGTGTGGCGCCACGGATCACGGTCGCCCTGCTTTGGCAGCAGGTGCATCGACCGGTTGATGTATCCGGGGTTGAAGTCCTCGGGGTCGACCCACGGCAGGCGGGGCATGCCCTCGTCTTCTTCGCGAAGCTGCGGCACCACCACCGACGCACCCTTGGCATCCATGTGGTCGAGCAAACGGCAAACGAAGTGACCGATCATGTCTGCCCGCAATGTCCACGAGGCGCGGAAGTAGCCGAAGACCCATGCCATGTTGGGAATGCCGGTGAACATGGTGCCGTGATATCCGATGCGGCTCGGCCAATCGAGCGGCGCACCGTCGATGTCGAACTCGACGTCGCCCAACACGTTCATGTTGAATCCGGTGGCGGTGATGATGATGTCGGCATCGACGGTGGTGCCGTCGGTCATCTTCAGACCGGTCTCGGTGAAGGTCTCGATCTCGCCGGTCACCGCCGACGCCTTGCCGCTCTTGATGGCGTGGAACAGGTCGCCGTCTGGAACGAACGCAAGGCGCTGACGCCACACCCGGTACTGCGGTGAGAAGTGCGGCTCGAAGTCGAAGTCTTCGCCCATGATCTCGCGGATGCCGTTGAACAGCTCCTCTTTGACCATGTCGGGGTGCTCCCGAGCCATCTCGGCGATCATCTTGCCGTCGAACAGCCGCTTGCGGCGGACGATCTCGTGGATCCACGTTTCGTCGATGTCGAGCTGGCGGAGCTGGTCGGCCAGGTCGTCGACGTTGCGACCCACGGCAAAGTAGGTGGGCGAACGCTGCACCATGGTGATGTGATCGACGTCTGGGGCCATCGCCGGGATGATGGTGGCCGCCGTCGCACCCGACCCAATGCAGATCACCTTCTTGCCGGTGTAGTCGAGGTCGCGGGGCCATAGCTGGGGGTGGATGATCTGGCCCTGGTAGGCGTCCATGCCGGGCCACTCGGGGGTGTAGGGCTGCTTGTGGTTGTAGTAGCCCTGACACATCCACAGGAACCCGCAGGTGAACGTGACATCCTCGTCGGTGTCGGTGCGATGGGCGCTGATCGTCCAACGCTTGTCCTGGCTCGACCACTGGGCGTTGGTGACCTCGTGGCTGTACCGGATGTACTTGGCCAGGTCGTTCTCTTCGATCACCTCACCCATGTAGGTGAGGATCTCCTCGGCGGTTGCGATTGGCGGACCCGTCCATGGCTTGAACTCGTAACCGAAGGTGTACAGATCGCTGTCGGAGCGGATTCCCGGGTACTTGTGAGTACGCCAGGTGCCTCCGAAGCCATCCTGGTTCTCGAGCACGACGAACGAAGTGTCGGGGCGCTCCTGGGTGAGGTGGTACGCACCACCCACTCCCGAGATGCCGCCTCCGACAATGAGGACGTCGAAGTGCTCGACGCCGGTTGTTGCAGACATAGTGACCCCTTCCGCCGGACAGATTGTCACCTTGAACGCAGCGCTCCAAACCAGGGTCGAAGGTCCCAGACCGCCTCATCGCTCCAGGCCCTTCGGCGAACACCGGTGTTCACGCGGCGCCAGACGCCTGGCGAACACCGGTGTTGCAATATGGGATGGAAGTGAGGTCCCGGATCTGGTCGACGACCACCTCGGGTGTGTCCTCGAGGTGACGAATCGTGTATCGGAAGGTGCGCAGACCCATCGAGGCCAGCTCATTTTGCTGGCTTCGGTCCTTGTGGAAGCGCCCATGGTCGCTATGCCAGCGGTAGCCGTCCAGGTACACGACTGCGCCTGCCGAAGCGAAGTAGTTGTCGACGCGGCTGACCGGGCTGCCGTCGCTTCGGCGAAGCACAACCTGCGATTCGGGGAGCGGAAGTCCGTTGTCACGCAAAAGACGATGGAACATCGACTCGAGTTCGGATTCGCTGATGGCCTCCCAGCGCAACCGACACTCGACCTCGTCCAGCAAGGCGCGGATGCCGGTCCTGCCCTTGCCGGCTCGGGCCTCCAGGAATCTCTGGATTGTCGTGAGCTTGGTGCGATACCGGCGTCCCGCAGCGTCGAGCAGCTTTCCGGCATCGGAACCGTACGCAACGCAGTCGATCAGTGTCTGGATGACCGAAGTGGTGGGAATAGCCCGGCGCGAAGCACGGGCCACATCCGGGGCGTTGTGGCGCCTGTGGATGATCCATGGGCGGTCGGCGGTGAACGACTTCGTCGTCGATACCTCGATCTGATCTGGCCTGGTCTCGATCAGACCCAGCATGAACGCAGCCGTGTAGTGCGAGGCAACGGCGCCGGTGCCTGTCGACAACACCGCTGCCATTACCGACCTGGCCCACGTGGCCCCCGAACCCGCCAGGGCAAAAACCCCGGGAGCCACCGGCTCATACATTCCAGAGCGCACCCGCCGGGCGACGAAGTGAGAGTCGCCCCCAGCTTGTGCCACGTCGGCGCGCGTCAGCAGACCGAGTTGGGTCGCCGCTGTCTGCGCCAATCGAACGTCGCGCGATGGTTGGCTGCGCTGGCTGCCCAGCTCACGTCGGTTGTCCGGTGTCGGTGAATACATGCAAAGTTTCTAGACACACGGTGGGACACCGAAGGCCACGAAGAGTCCACGAAAACGCGCAACCCCGGTGTTCAGACGGCGCCAGGAGCCGCCCAAACACCGGGGTTTGGGGAAAGGTGGGTTGAGAAGAGCGGGTGGGTCAGTCGACCCAGCCGGAGACCGACTTGACCTCGAGGAATTCCTCGAGACCCCAAACGCCGCCCTCACGACCGTTGCCCGACTGGCCGTAGCCGCCGAATGGTGCACCCATCCCGCGACCCTGGCCGTTCATCTCGACCATGCCCGAACGCAGGCGACGAGCAAGCCGACGAGCCCGCTCGTTGTCGCCGGTCTGGACATAGTTGGTGAGGCCATAGCTGGTGTCGTTGGCGATCGACAGGGCTTCTTCCTCGGTCTCGAAAGGCATGATCGACAGGACCGGGCCGAAGATCTCTTCCTTGGCGATGGTCATGTCGGGCGTAACGTCGGCGAACACCGTCGGCCGCACGAAGTAGCCCTTGTCGAGGCCTTCGGGGCGGCCGGTTCCGCCGGCGACCAGGGTGGCGCCCTCGTCGATGCCCTTCTGGATCAGGCCCTGGATCTTGTTCCACTGGATCTCGTTGACCACAGGGCCGATGTGACGGCCTTCCTTGTCTGCCATGTCGACCGCGGTCTGCTCGGCAGTGGCCTTGGCCGCAGCGACGGCCTCGTCGTACTTGCCGCGCTGCACCAGCATGCGGGTGGGTGCGTTGCACGACTGGCCCGAGTTGTTGAAGCAGTGCGCAGTGCCGCGGACAACGGCCATCTCGTCGGCGTCGTCGAAGATGATGTTGGCGCCCTTGCCACCCAGCTCGAGAGCAACCCGCTTGACGGTGTCGGCCGCGTTCTTTGTGATGGCGGTGCCGGCACGTGTCGAGCCGGTGAACGACACCATGTCGACGTCGGGGTGACCCGAGAGCTGGGTGCCAACACCCAGACCGTCACCGTTGACCAGGTTGAACACACCGGCGGGGAAGCCGGCCGCGTCGATCATCTCGGCGAACAGCATCGACGACAGCGGAGCCTCCTCGGAGGGCTTCAACACCATGGTGCAGCCGGCACCGAGAGCGAATGCGACCTTGAGAGTGACCTGGTTCATCGGCCAGTTCCAGGGGGTGATCATGGCGCACACACCCACGGGCTCATAGAGGATGCGGTCGTTTGGCGCATGGTCGCCGAGCGGCTGGTCGAAGTGGAAGTTCTCGACCTGGTTGATGGCGTCCATGATGTGCATCATGCCGGCGCCGACCTGGGCCGAACCTGCGAGCTTGATGGGGGCGCCCATCTCGAGGGAGATGGCGTGGGCCATCTCTTCACGCCGTTCCTTGTAGATGCCCAGCAGGGTCTTGAGCTTCTCGACCCGCTCTTCCCTGGGCGTCTCGGCCCAGCCCCAGAAGGCGGCCTTGGCCGCGGCGACAGCGGCGTTTGTGTCGTCCTCGGATCCGAACGAGATGACAGCACAGGCCTCTTCGGTAGAGGGGTTGATGACCTCGTGATCGTTGGGGACCTTCGGGTCGACCCATTCGCCGTTGATGTAGAACTTGCGACTATCGAGCATTTGATCGGTGGTCATTGAATTCTCCGATTCGTGCGGACTTTGATGACCTACAAGCTACGCCCTCGAGAGCAGCTCTCCCACAATCGCCGCGGCGCCGCCGTCGGCCACCGCGATGGTGTAGTGGTTGACATCGTCGACGAGCCTGGCCTGCAGGTGGGCCAGCTCGTCGCACGCCTGTGCGACCTGCTGGGCGCTATAGAGGCCTGGCGTCTGGTCGAGCAGACCGCGCGGAGCCCACAGCAGTGTCGCTGGAACGTCGATGCGCTCGATTGCCGCCGCCGATGTGGGGTCGACGATTGCGGCCGCTCCGTCGACCAGCACCGCGGCCTTGGCGACGCTCGACCTGATGTCGCCCTCGTCGGTCAGCACCGCGTCGTACCTGACATAGGCCTCGACCGCCGTGGTCCATTCGTTCGGTGGCTGGAACGCGGGGTGAGAACGGAAGAAGTCGACATATGCCTCCTCGTCCGGCCACCGCTGGTTCAGGCGATCGAGAGCAGGGCCGATCACCGACTGCACGATGACCTCGATGGCGTCGTCGTCGAGGGCGTCGGGTGTGAGGCCACCGGGCAGATCCATCGCGAAAGGCAGGCCACCGTCGATCAGGACCAGGCGCTCGACCCGATCGGGGTGCCTCTCGGCGGCGTTGGCAACCACGAACCCGCCCATCGAGTGCCCGGTGAACACCGCAGTCTCGACACCCATGTGATCCAGCAGTGCGACGGCGTCGTCGGCGTGCTGCGCCAGCCCGTAGGTACCAGGAGTTGCAGCACTGCCCGCCCGCCCCCGGTGGTCGAGGGCGACGAGGCTCAGCTGTCCCCCGCTGCGTTCGTCCAACAGCTCACCGACCGTTTGCCACGATCGGTGGTTGGCCGTGATGCCGTGTGATGCCACGACCACCGTGGGCCCGGCACCCCACCGCCCCGCCACCAGCGATCCGCCCTCGACAGGCACCTGGAACAGTTCGTAGTGCGTCATGGCTCGAAGGTACCCAATGCGACAGCCAGCGTCACCGGAACACGACCTCCGGCCATCGCGGCTACGTGAACGGATCTGGAACCACCTGGGTGACCCACGCATCGATCTCGGCGACCAAGTCGACGAACCCATAGGTCGTCTGGTTGGGATCGGTACGTTCGTTCAACAGCACCACATAGTCGATGCGACCGAAGTTGCGAGCGATCGCGTAGGTGCCGGGCAGCGAGCCGTCGTGCCAGCCGTCGCAGAAGCCGTCGTTGGGCACGCCGTCGGTGCAGTACGCGGCGAGGAAGTCGAGCACCGCCGAAGCCGGCGCCACCAATCGACCGTGTGCGGTCATGGCCTCCAGATTGAAGCCACCGTCTGGCCAGCACACCTCGGGCCCGTCGAGGTCGAACACGTTCAGGAACAGGCCCTCGTTGCATCCGTACTGGACCTCGCCGGGCTGGCGCTGGGTGGGCAACGTCGAGCCCAGCACGATGTCGTCGCTGACGCCCAGGTAGTCGTGCAGCAAGTCGATGTAGGAAGTGCCCGTGTGGGTCTCGATCGCCAAGCCTGCGATCAGGTACCCGAGGTTCGAGTACGAGTAGACGTCTCCGGGCGCGTGCGGTAAGGGTTCGGCCAGGGCCCAGGCCACCATGTCGGCCTCGTCGGGCAGCCCGTCGAGGCCCATGTCGGCCGCAACCAGCAGCGGCGCGAACATCGGATCGAAACTGAGGTCGCGGTCGAAACCGGCCGTGTGGTCGAGCAGTTGCCTGAGCGTGATTTGCGAGAGCTGCTCGTTGACGGTGCGTCCCGCCGCCTCGGACTGGGCCACGACGTCGACGATGCAGTCTTCGCGAGTGTCGGGGGTGCAGATCACCTGGCTGTCGAGATCGATCCGACCCTCGGAGGCCAGCCGAAGCGCCAGGGCCCTGGTGAAGGGCTTGGTGACGCTGGCCACCCGAAACGACGAATCGACGTGCAGGGGTTGTGTGCGCTCGAGGTCGGACCAGCCCAGTGCCACCTCGACCACGGGTTCACCGTCGACGGCGATGGCCAGCACTGCGGCTCCGATGTCTCGTTCCAGCACGTACTGCTCGAACGAAGCCACAGCCTCCGCCCAGTGGGTATCCGCGATGGTTCCCTCGGCCGGGCGGGTCAGCTCAACGGCTTCGGCCACCTCGATGGCGGTGGGAGCGGGTGCAGCCGTGGTGGTGGGCGCTGCGGTTGTCGGCGCAACAGTGGTCGTTGCACCTTCGGCGGTGGTCGACGTCGTCGCGGCAACCGTGGTGCTGGTGGCTCTGGCAGCCGTGCCGGCAGAGTCGGCATCGGATGAAGAACCACCACACGCCGCCAAAATCAGCATCAGGGAGACACACGCGAAGGCAACACGATGGATTTGGCGCATGTGGCCAAAAGTTACACCGTGAGCGCGCGATCTAGATCCAGCCCACCACTCTCTGCACCATGAGATCCAGGAAGCTGTCGGGTTCGTCGGCCATCTGTGTGTTGAGGACATCGGCCGAGCACACCATGCGGTGAGCCAGCACCAGCTTGCTGACCTCGACGTCCGAGCACAGCATCTGCCACGAATAGTCCTTCACACCCGCCGCCACCAGAGCGGTGTGGTAGCGGCGCAGCATGTGCTCTTCGGCCTCGCGATGCTGGGGGTGCAGCGCTGTGGTGACGAAGTAGGCGACATCCCATCCGGGCCTGCCCCGGCCGATCAACTGGTAGTCGAGCACCACCAGCGAACCGTCGGGTCTGAACAAGATGTTGTCGAGCCGATAGTCGCCGTGCTGCAGTGTCCACGGAGCCGAGGCCAGAACCCCAAGCAGCTGGGGTATCCGGTCTTGGACGTCGTCGAGCTTGGCGACCATGTCAGCTCCGATGACCTCGCCAAAGCGGTCGACGAAATCGTCCCTGTTGCGCAGATAGCTGGCCTGCCAAACGCGAGGCGTTCGATCGAGCGGCCAGATCAGGTCGGAGGCCGTCGCCGCGGATTGTGACATCCAGTTGGATGCATGGAAACGAGCCAACACATCCAAAGATGCGAGTGCGTCTTCGAGAGAGCCGCCCTCGGCTTGGGCCGGGGGTCTGGCGTCGGCGATGTCCTCCATGACCAGCGCGTATCTGCGGCTGCTCTTGGTCGAAAAGCCGATGAAGCGCATGATGATCCAGTTGACGGCCTTCACGGGCAACCGGTCGAACAGCGACGCCACCACCTTGTCGATCCAGGGGGCGGGATGCGGGTCGAGGTCGGAATGGAAGTGTTGCGGCATCGGCAGGCCCATGTCGGAGCCGATGTCGCGATAGGCGACGATCTCTCGCTCGTAGACCTGAAGCGCCTCACCAACGCCACGGTTCGAATCGAGTTCGGCCGGCACCTTGACGATCACGGATCGTGGCAGGTCGGTGTCGCCGACAGGGCCCTGCCACTCGATACGGCATCGATACAGATCGCCGATGAAGCCGATGCCGTGGCCGACCCTTTCGATCTCGACGTCGGCTACCGACACGCCAGGCGGGGGCGAAAGGGCATGGGCGATCCACGCCGCATCGATCTCGCCGGGCGACTGAGCGATGACACTCGGCGTGCGCCTTCTGATCAACCCCATGGCTCCCCCTGGGCCGCCACACTAGCGCTGCTGTTGGGACCACCTGCTCTAGTCGGCAACGCAGCGTCGCCTTACGTTCGTCTGATGCGCGGTCGAGACGGACTGATGGTGCTGGCCATCGGAGGCCATTCGCTTCTCGATCCCGGTCGCGAGCCCACCGTCGAGAACCAGTTCGACGTGACAATGAATGCCATGGGCCCCGTCGCCGAGCTGATCGCCGCCGGAACCAGGATCGTGCTCACTCACGGGAACGGTCCCCAGGTCGGATTCATGCAGCGCCGGTCCGAGATGGCTTCGGGCGAGCTGCCCGAGGTGCCACTGGACTCGTTGGTCGCCGACAGTCAGGGTGCCATCGGATACATGATCGAGCGTTCGCTGCGGGCGCGGCTGGCAGAACGAGACCACACCGACCCGGTCGTGACGATCTTGACCGAGGTCGAGGTGGATCCGAGCGATCCGGCTTTCGACGATCCGGACAAGCCGATCGGTCGATTCCTGGACCCGGCCGAGGGTGCCGAGCTTGCCAGAGCCCGGGGTTGGCAGACCGCCTACGACCCAAAGCGCGGGGTCCGGAGGGTGGTCGCCTCACCCCTGCCCAAACGAATCGTCGAACTCGACACCATCGCCAAGCTCGTCGATCTGGGGGTAACCGTCGTGTGCTGCGGCGGTGGGGGCATACCCGTGGCCCAGATGCCAGACGGCCGCACTGTGGGTCTGGAGGCCGTAATAGACAAGGACAGGGTCAGCATGCTGTTGGCCATCGAGCTCGGGGCGCCGCGCCTCGTGATCACCACCAGTACAGACCGTGTATACACCGGCTACTACGGCCCAGATCCGGTCGGCCACAGCCGATTGTCGGTGGACCAGGCACGTGCATTCGCGGCAGCCGGTGAGTTTCCGGCCGGCAGCATGGGCCCAAAGATCGAGGCGGCGATCGGTTATCTCGAGGCCGTCGACGGCGAGGCGATCGTGTGCCAACCGGACGACTTGCTGGACGCCCTGGCCGGCAGGGCTGGCACGTCGATGACCAGAGCCAGTCAGAACCGAAACCCCATCGCCAAGTGAGGATGTCGTGCACAAGATCGAAGCACTAGACCAGGAACGTCTGAACGCCCTGCTGGGCAAGAGCCTGCTGACCACCCAGGAATGGGACGTGGCCGAGCTAGACACAGTGCGCGACCTGGCCCGGGTGTTCGCAGACCTCGACCGCCGGGGAATCAAGACCCCCGTGTGCGAGCACGAACTCGCTTGGGCGGTGTTCTTCGACCAGTCGACCCGCACCAAGAGCGCTTGGGCCGGAGCCGCCAGCCGCCTGGGTATGCAGCCGGTGATCGTCGATGGCTCGTCAACCCAGGTTTCGCACGGCGAGACGGCGGCCGAAACGGGTGCGATGCTGGGCATGAACGCCCACGCCATGGGCATTCGCCACGACCTCATCTTGGGCGAGGGCAACACGTTCATCCGCGATATCAAGAGGGGCATCGACGAGTACCTCGACGCCACCGGCGACGGGCGCAAGGTGCCGATCGTCAACCTCCAGTGCGACGTCGACCACCCCACCCAGAGCATGGCCGACCTCCTTTGGCTGGAGGAGAACTTCGAGTCTCTGGCCGGCAAGAAGATCGCCATGTCGTGGGCCTATTCGCCGTCGTACGCCAAGCCGCTTTCGGTGCCACAGTCGATCATCACGCTGCTAACGCGCTTCGGTGCCGACGTGACCCTGGCGCACCCGCCCGGCTATCAGTTGATGGACGACTGCGTCTCGGCGGCCGCAGACAACGCGAGCGACGGGGGGTCGTTTCGAATCGTTCACGACATGGACGAGGCCTTTGCCGATGCCGACGTCGTCTACCCCAAGAGCTGGGGCGCCTACGACCTGATGCTGGAACGTGTCGACGCCAACAAGGCCGGCGACTCGGCGGCGATGGCGGCCATCGAGCGGCGGGCGCTGGAACGCAACGCCGAACACACCGACTGGATATGCGACGAGCGCCGCATGTCGCTGACCCGCAACGCAGACGCGTTGTACATGCACTGCCTGCCCGCCGACATAGGAGCCGAGGTGAGCCCCGGCGTGATGGCGGCCCACACCGTGAACGTGGCCCGCGAGGCGAACTGGAAGGTCTATGTGCAGATGGCCCTGATAGCGGGCGCCAAGGTGCCCGCTATCAAGTCGGCGCTGGCCACCGTCGCCGCAGACGCCGCAGATCAGATCTGAACGAGGAGACGACCATGAACCACCTCGATGAACGCATCGGCGAGCTCAGCCAGAAGTACCTGCCCCTGGCCGCCGAGATATTGGCCGAGTGCATTCGTATACCGGCCGATCACGTCGACCGACCGGTAGAAGACGGTGGCGACCCGCTGTGTGGCCTCAGCAACCACGAGGGACCACGGCTCGAGTATCTGAAGGCCAAGATCGTCGAGATCGGTGCTGTCCGCTCGCCCGCCGATGTCTGGTTCGACGACTTCGGCAGCCTGGTGTGGACCGTCTCCAACCCCGACGATGGCGTCGAGCCCCCAGACAAGCGGGTCGTGTACATGGACGGTCACAGCGACACGGTCAAGGCGCTTCGCAGCACCTGGATCGACAAGCTGGTGGGCATCGATGCCTACGACGGGCTGGTCGACCAGTCGGCGATCGACCGCGACTATCTCAGGTCTCAGCTGGGGTACCTGCCACCAGATGACGAATGGCATCACCTGCTGTTCGGGCGGGGTTCGGCCGATCAGTTGGGCGGCGTGGTGTCGCAGGTGATCGCAACGAAGATCGCTCTCGAGCTGGCCCCAGAAGGCGCACTCGACGGTGTCATCGTGCGTTCCTACGCCACCGCTTGTGAGGAAGACAACGACGGCGCGGGCCCGATGTATCTGATGCGCGAGGTGTTGCCAGGTGCCACGCCCGACCTGGTGCCAGACGTGGTGATACTGACCGAGGGCACCGGCGACGCGCAGAAGGGCGCCCTGGGCATATACCGGGGTCAGCGCGGCCGAATGCAGATAGCGGTTGAGGTAATCGGGCGATCTTGCCACGGCTCGATGCCCTGGGAGGGCCTCAACCCCCTCGAGTTCGGGGCTGCCATCATCACCGAGGCCGCCCAGCGGTACCAACGGCGAGACGGCTTCGGCGACGATGCGTTCCTGGGGCACGGCACCCGCACCGCCTCATGGGCCCACCTGGACACGCCCAGCGATTGTGCGGTGCCAGACCGCTTCGTGTTCCGGTTCGACAGACGCCTGACCGTCGGCGAGACACCAGATGAGGCTCTGGCCGATGTCGAGCACTTCCAGTCGGTTGCTGCTGCCCGCGACGCCGGGCTGGCCGTGAACATCACCGTTCCGACCTACGACGAGGCATCGTGGCGGGGATACGTGCTGGGCAACCAGCAGATCTACATGGGCTGGGCCACGCCCGAGGACCACCCGGCCATCACCGCCGCGGTCGACGTATATCGCAGCGTCGTATCACCCAACATCGAGGCGCCGCAGAGCGCCGGCGGGGGCCTGCGCTGCGAGCCACGCGTCGACCGTTGGATCTTCTCGACCGATGGTGTGGGCTTCCCCATACCGGTCGATGACGACACCATCGAAGTGCCCCAGTCGAAGCGGTGGGTCAGCTCGGGCGACTACAAACACCCCGCCATGTTCGGATTCGGTGCAGGCATAGAGCAGAACACTCACAAGATCGGCGAGTGCACCGATCTGCGCGAGTTGCGGCTGGCCATCGGCTTCCTGGCCCGGTTCCCCAGCGCATACGCCCAGGGCTAACTTCTGTCGGATGCCCTCCAGACACGAGATCGAGATTCCGAGCCCCGCCGCGGTCAACGCATTGGTGGCCGAGGTCTACCCGTCAATTTCCACCCAGGGTTTCCGGTGCGAAGAGATGGGACCCAGCACCAGCGTGGTCCGCTGGCCTCTCGACCGGGCCGAGTTGAGGCCCGGGGGTCTGATCTCGGGCCCCACCCAGTTCGCTGTAGCCGACCTGGCGTTGTGGTTCCTGGCGTTCACCGTCATGGGGCTCGAGCCCATGGCCGTCACATCAAACGTCACCATCGACTTCCTGCGCCCGGCCGCCGGCGGCGATCTGCTGGGGCGCGGCACGCTGCTGCGCTCGGGCAGGACGAGAATGACCGGGCGGGTCGAGCTGTGGGTCGACGGAGCCCCGGAACGCATCGTCGCACACGCAACCGGCGGCTATGCCCTGCTGTCTCTCAAGGAATAACCTCGGCCAAATGGAAAATCTCGAAGGCAAGACAGCCGTCGTGACCGGTGCCGCCAGCGGCATGGGTCTTGCGTTCTCGCATCGCTTCGCCCAAGCCGGAATGAACGTCGTGATGAGCGACATCGAGGCCCCTCGCCTGACCGAGGCCGCCAACGATGTAGCCGCCCACGGAACCAGGGTCATCGGTGTTGTCACCGATGTCAGCGTCGAAGAGTCGGTCGACAAGCTCGGCGCAACCGCCTTCGAAGCGTTCGAAGACGTCCACATCGTGTGCAACAACGCCGGTGTGGCGGGCGAGCTTCGGGGCACCGGCATCCGCGCCGCAGACTGGAAGTGGGTGCTCGACGTCAACCTGTGGGGTGTCATCCACGGCCACAGGGTGTTCCTGCCCCACCTCATCGAACGCGGCGAGGGCCACATAATCAACACCGCTTCGATGGCCGGTCACATCCCGGGCCACTCGGCCTACTCGGCCAGCAAGTGGGCTGTGGTGGGCATCACGATGGGCCTTTACCAGCAGATGAAGGCCCTCGACACGGGTGTGGGCGTCAGCTGCCTGTGCCCCGGGTGGGTCAACACCGAAATCGCCAACTCAGACCGCAACCGGCCCGAGTGGGCGGCACCCAGCGCTTTGACCGAGCTCACGGCCGAACAAGAGGCACACAGGGCTTTCCTGCACGACGTTCTGCGCAGCGGCGCCGACCCCGTTTCGGTTGCCGAACAGGTCTACGACGCCGTGGTCAACGACAAGTTCTGGATCTTCACAGACATGGACATGGTTTCGCTGCTCGAGGACAAGCACGACTCGATCATCAACAACCGCAACCCAGAGGTGCGGACCCTGTTCAGCTGACCGGCACGAAGGTGTGCTGGTCGTAGGTCAGCGACCAGCCGCCGTCGCGTTGGGGCGACGCCATTCGCGCAATTCCGTGCAGCGTCGTTTCGGGCTCGGCCGAGCGCCGCAGCGCAACGCCAGACAGGTCTGCGATGGCCTGCAACAACTCGTCGCTGCGGCTGAGGCCGCCGTCGACGACGATTTCGCCGGCTACTCCCATGGTGGCGAACACCTCGCTGACACGCCGGGCGATGCCCAGCACCGCACCCCTCACGATGTCGTCGCGCGTGCTCGACAGCGCCAAGCCGCTGATGACGGCGCGGGCGTCAGGGTCGTTGTGCGGGGTGCCCAGACCGGCGAAGGCGGGCACTACATCGACCCCGGCGCGCCCCCGGCGCACCGATTCGTCGAGCAGCTCGACGCTGTCGAGAAGACCCACCGAGGTCAACCACTCGACGGTGGCGCCGGCCGCATGAACCGAACCCTCCAGCACGAACTGCTCGCCGGGCGGGGCGTCAGCGACGGGCCTCGACAGCCGCCACAGCGGCAGCACGTAGGCCCCCGAGGGCGCAGGCGAGCTGTCGGCGCCCCGGGCCGGGTCGACCATGGCCGATGTGCCCAACGTCAGCTTGGCGCGCCCTGGTGTCAGGTCGTGGGCGAACGCGGAGGCCACCTGATCGCCGCAACGGGCCGACAAGGCCACCGGATGTCCCAGCGGCGACCTGGCCGAGGTGTGCATCATCTCGTCGCTGGCGACTACATCGCCCAGGGTTCGATGGTCTATCCCGAACAGCGACAGGCTGCGCTGGTTCCAGCCGCCCGCCTGAGCCGAGTACAGACCCGTCGAGCCCGCGTTCGACGGGTCTGTGACGTGAAACGCGCCACCGCTGAGCTTCCAGCCGAGCCAGCTGTCGACGGTGCCGAAGCGCAGCACCCGAGCGCGGGCGGCTTCGGCGCATGCGGCGTCGTTGCGATTGAGCCATTCGATCTTGGTGCACGACGCCGCCGTGGTCATCGGTATTCCGACGGCCCGCAGTTCGTCGACCCGATCCGCTGTGCGCGTGTCCTGCCAACCGATGACCGGCGCCAGAGCCCTGCCGCTCGCCACGTCCCACGCCACCACGCTGGCCCTCTGGTTGGTGATGCCGACATGTCTCACCCGAGACGGGTTCACCCCGGCCAGGGCGGCACACTCGGCCAAGAGGTCGACCGCAGCCTCGAAGATCTCTTCTGCGTCCTGCTCGACGGCGTCGGCCGTGGGGTGCTCGACGCCGACGCGCCGCCGCGACTGCGCAACGAGCTGCCCAGATTCGGTGAACAACCCGGCTCGGACGCTGGCCGTGCCCGCGTCGACCGCCGCGACCAGCGACATCAGGGCACCAGAACGCCAGGGTTCATCAGGCCGTCGGGGTCGAGTGCGCGCTTCAGCGCTCGCAGCACATCGACACCCGCCTGGCCCACCTCCGAAGTCATCCAGCCCCGCCGCACCCTGCCGATGCCGTGATGATGGGCCACGCCCACGCCCAGGTTGGCCACAGCCGACATGGCGGCATTCCAGTAGGCGTCGTAGGTCGACTCGAACTGCGACGGATCCTGTGGTTGAGCGGCCACGGTGAAGTAGAGGTTTGCGCCCGACCTGTAAGCGTGCGACGAGTGTCCGCTGGCGGCGATCACGCCCGGAACCGCGCGCATGGCCTCGACCACGTCGTTGTACACGGCGGGCAGGATGCTCCATGGGGCGGCCACCTCGATGGTGTCCGACACCAGTCCCTGGCGGAGCAGTTCATCCCACGTCGGAACCGTGTTGCGGTGTTCGAACCAGCGGTCGACAGCCTCGCTGGGAGCCTCGACTCCCCCACCATCCGTGCACAACGCCCCAACCGCCGCGGCCTGCAACGGGGCCAGTCCGGGCGGTCCCTCGTGCAAGAAGATCAGCATGCAGTGGCCCTTGGGCATCTGGTCGCGGAAGTGGCGCCACGACTCGCGCCCGTCGTACAGACGAACCACCGGCGGACGCCATCCCTGCCGCATCACCGCAGCGATGGCGGCGAGGCCCGCCGAGAAGTCGGCGAAGTGAAAGGCCTGGCGTACTCCCGGCTCGGGCTGTTCCCTCAGCGACAAGGTCACCTCGGTGACCACGCCCAACACACCCTCGCTGCCCATCAGCAGGTGCCTGAGGTCTGGTCCCGCGGCCGCCCGCGGGGTGTTGCGGCTGCGATAGACAGAGCCATCAGGCAACACGGCCTCGAGCCCGTACACCATGTCCTCGATGTTTCCGTAGGCGGTCGAGTACTGGCCAGAGGCGCGGGTGGCCACCCAGCCGCCGACCGACGACAGTTCGATCGATTGAGGCCAGTGGCCGATGGTCAACCCATGCTCGGCCACGTTGTTCTCGGCCACCAGGCCGTTGGTGCCGGCACCGAAGGTGGCCAGCAGGTCTGCGTCCGACAGCTCGCGCATTCCGGTCATGCGCTCGGTGCTGAGCACCACCGATTCGGCCGAAGCCAGCACACCGCCGCACACGCCAGATCCACCGCCCCGAGGGATCATCGGTGCACCGTGGGCTCGGCAGACCTTGACCGCCTCTGCCAATAGCTCTGTGGTGTCTGGTGCACACACCGCCACTGGTGCCACTTCGGGCCTTCCGCCGGTGATGGCTATCTGGCTGCGCGACCAGGTGTCGCGGGCGCGGCTTACGCGTTCGGTTTGCTCCAGGATCAGGGCATCTCCGAGCACCGAAGCCAGATCGTCGGTCAGTGAGGTCATCGGGTCTCCTTGAATGCGAGTTCGTCGGCGAACAGGTGCTGCACACGTTCCAGTTCGGCGGTTGTGCGGGCGTCGTCCCAGCCCAGCTTCGTTGCCATCCGCCGAGCCATGGCGTCGGCAAGTTCGTTCCTGTGCGTGGGCAGGTACCACGCCACACGTGTACGCCGATAGACGACGTCCTCTAGTGTCACCGCTGCCTCGACGTCGATGGCCCAGTCGACCTCGCCCTCGACGGCGGGAACCCCCTCGACCAGCGGGTCTGCACCCAGCGAGATCACCTGCTGGGCCTCGCTGCCGTACAGCCTGGTCAGCCGACGCGCCAGCGGGTCTTCGGCCAACGGCACCGGTTCACCGCCGGGTATCGGCGCGGTTCCGGGACCGTCTGAAAGGGTCACACCCAACTGCCGACCCACCAGCTCGACGATGTCTTCAGCCATCTTCCGGAACCCCGTCAGCTTCCCACCGGCGATCGAGAGCATTCCGCCGGGCCCCGACACGATCTCGTCCTTGCGCGAAATCTCCTTGGCCGACTTTCCGGGTTCGGCCACCAACGGTCGCACCCCGGCCCAGGCGGCTATGACATCGTCTGGCGTCGGCGGCTCGACATCGAAATAGCGGCCCAGAGGGGCCAGCAGATAGTCGACGTCTGCCCGCTCGATCTCGGGCCACAGTGGCCGCGAGCCGTAATACGAGGTGTCGGTGGTGCCCACGTAGACCACCTCGCCGCGCGGGATGACGAAGATCGAGCGGCGGTCCTCGGCGTTACAGATCACCAGGTGGTTCACCGGCAGCCGGGCGCGCTCGAGCACTACATGGATCCCCTTCGACAGATGAAGGTGGGTCGCGGGTTCGGCTCCGGGCGCGACACCGTCGATCTCCATGCGGGCAACATCTTCGACCCACGGACCTGCGGCGTTGACCACAACCTGGGCGCGCACGCGCACCTCGCGACCGGTCGTCGCGCACCTGCACACAACGCCGGTGACCTTGCCGGCTTCGTGCAGCACGCCGACCATCGGCAGCCTGCTGGCCGCAGTCGCGCCGTCGCGCACTGCGGCCCGCAGCACTCCCAGCACCAGCCTGGCGTCGTCGGTGAGGTACTCGCGATAGGCCACGGCACGCGTATACGTGTCGGTCCGCAGCAGCGGCTCGTGCTGGGCGATGTCGTCGACGCCCCAGTTCTGGTGACGGTCGGCGTCACCGATTGCTCCCAGCTTCTCGTAGGTGCCGATTCCGGCACGAAACTTGGTGGCGCCCGCCAGGTTGCGCGCCGGAACAACCATGTAGCAGGGCTCGGCCAGGTGTGGCGCCATGGCGTACACCGCCTGTCGCTCGCGCGCCGTCTTGCGCACCAGGTCGACCTCGCCGCTGGCGAGATACCTCAAGCCTCCGTGTATCAGCTTCGAAGAACGCGACGAGGTGCCCGAGGCGAAGTCGTCGGCCTCGACCAGCGCGACCCGCAGACCCCTCGCTGTGGCGTCGCGGGCTATGCCAGCCCCGGTTATGCCACCACCCACCACGACGACGTCGAACTCGTCGGCCTCGAGCTGGTCGAGGTTGCTGGCGCGGTCTGAACTCAAGGCAGCCTTCACCGCGGCGAGTATAAGTCGGCCCTCCGGGCGGCCCTGTGGTCGGCCACAGCGCCGAATCGTTCGCGCACTAGTCTCGGGCGATGTTGTTCAGCAACGTCACCGTCATCGACGGCACCGGATCTGCTCCATTCGTCGGCGACGTCGAAACAGAAGGCCAGCGCATCAAGTCTGTGAGGCGAACCGATGCCGAGGGCTGTGGTCTGGCGCTGGCGCCCGGGTTCATCGACGTCCATACCCACGACGACATCCAACTGCTGCGAACACCCGACATGGCGTTCAAGACGCTTCAGGGTGTCACCTCGGTGGTCGTGGGCAACTGCGGCATTTCGGCGGCGCCCGAACACGACGGTGCGCCGATGAAGCCGACGTTCCCGACCATGAGCGCGTATTTCGGCGCGCTCGACGACGAACCGGCCGCCGTCAACGCCACGGTGCTGCTCGGTCACGGGGCCGTGCGCGCCGCGGTGATGGGCCTGCACGAGAACCGAGCCGCAACCCGCGACGAGCTGGCCGCGATGTCAGATCACGTAGCCGAGGCGCTCGAGGCTGGCGTGATCGGCTTGTCCAGCGGCCTGGCATATGAGCCCGGCCGATACACCGGTATCGACGAGATGGTCGAACTGGTACGCCTGATAGCCGATGCCGGTGGCATCTACACCACCCACATGCGCGACGAGGCCACCGGCCTGCTCGACAGCATCGACGAGTCGATCGCTGTGGCTGAGGCAACCGGAGCACGGCTGCAGATCTCGCACCTGAAGGCGTCGGACAAGTCGGTTTGGGGCATGGTCGTGCCGGCGCTGGCCCGCATCGACCAGGCTCGCGACCGTGGTGTCGACGTCATGTTCGACCAATACCCCTACACCCGGGGCAGCACGTTGTTCGACCAGGTGGTCAGCTCGGGCGCCCTCGACGGTCAGTCTCAGTTCGGGTTCCTCGAACCCCAAGACATCCTCATCGCAAGTGCGCCCGGACACCCCGAGTGGGAAGGTCTCACCCTCGACCAGGTGGCTGCGGCCGAGGGGCCCCAACCCCGCGACATGGCCGATCGCATCGCGTCCGAGCTGAACCGACGCTGCGTGGTGATCCTCGACCGGATGAGCGAAGACGATGTCCAGACCGTAATGGCACATCCCCAGCTGATCGTGGGTTCAGACGGCGTGTTCGGTGGTTCTCGCCCTCACCCCCGGCTGCACCACACCTACCCCCGGATACTGGGTCACTACGTTCGAGAGCTAGGCCTGCTGGGCCTGCCCCAGGCCGTGAAAGCGATGACCTCGACTGCAGCCCAGCGCTTCGGCTTCGCCGACAGGGGTGTCGTGGCCGAGGGTGCCTTCGCCGATCTGGTGTTGTTCGACCCGGCCACCATCGCCGACACAGGCACCTACATGAACCCGACCACGGTTCCCAAGGGCATCGACGGCGTCTGGGTCAACGGTGTGCGCGTGGTCGAGGGCGGCACCATCACAGGGGAACGCCCAGGGCACACCATCCGCCGCAACTGAAACGGACGGCTTCGGTCGGCTCACCAAGCCGACCGGCTATTCGAGGGTGGCGTAGTTGGTAGAGCGGTCATCGGTGCTTGTGCCCCTGACCTCAGCAACACACTCGGCAAGGTCAGACAGGTACTGATCGATCACGCCGGTGTTCGAGTTCGACACCGTCGAATGCAGCGAATCGGGTGGCCCTTGGCGGTCGTGGAACCAGCCGCGGCGCTCGAGTGCGTCGCCAAGAGCGAACATGTCGATGGGCGTCGGGTCGGATGGTTCGTAGCTCATCGCAATCAGCTGGAACTTGCCGTCGCCCAGCACCCGAACCCCATCGATGTCGGCGATTCCGGCTCGCATGGCATCGGCGTTGGCCAGCACCGTTCGGGTCAGGTCGACATAGCCGTCGATGCCCAGATGGCTCATGACTGCCCACGCTGCGGCCATCGGCAGACCCGACCTGGTGCCCTGCAGGTTGGGCGATCCGTAGAAGCCGCCGAGCCAGTCGTCGAACAGGAAGGTCTGGTAGCGCCTCAGCTCCTTGGTGCGATGCAATATCACCGACACGCCCTTGGGGGCATAACCGAGCTTGTGCACGTCGGCGCTGATCGAGGTGACGCCCTCGACGCGGAAGTCCCATGGCGGGACCTCGCGGCCCAACATCTCAGCGAACGGCAACACGAAACCGCCCATGCAGGCATCGACGTGACAGTTGGCGCCAGCCTCGGCCGCCAGGGCCGCGATTGCGGGTATGTCGTCGACAACACCCTGGGGATACTGGGGTGCCGAGCCGACGACCAGCACGGTGTTGTCGTTGATGTGTTCTGCCATCGCCGACACGTCGGCGGTCCAGTCGTCGGCCACGTCGACCTTGCGGATCTTGATCCCGAACAGGTGGGCGGCCTTGTGGAACGCGGCGTGGGTGCTGGACGACACCACCATCTCGGGTGTTGTGATGCCTCGCTCGATGCGCCCGCGTTCGCGCGCCGCCTTGACCCCGCACAGAATCGACTCGGTGCCGCCACTGGTCAGGAACCCCGCGGCTGTTTCGGGGCCGTTCAGCAACGAGGCTGTCCAGCCGACCACTTCTGACTGGATCTCGCCCAGGGACGGGAACGCCTTGGTATTGAGTGCGTTCTCGTGCAGGTACATCTCGGCCGCGAGCCTGGCCACTTCGTGAACGCCGGGGCCTCCGTCGTACACCATGCCGAACGCCTTGCCGTCGGCCCAGCGGACATCTCGGTCACGCTTGGCCTCCAGGTCGGCGATTACGGCTTCGACGGGACGACCCTGCTTGCTGAACGCTGCCATGGTCACAACCCTACGCTCTGTGGCGCCGAGACTCCCGTCCCGCCAGTTGATCTCGCCGAGACTCCAGTCCGGCCAATTGATCCCGCCGAGACTCCAGTCCGGCCAATTGATCCCGCCGAGACTCGAGTCCGGCCAATTGATAGAGTCCGGCCGGGTGTGCAGCCCCGGCGGTGGACCAAATCGGCGACGAGACTAGATTTGCCGTGCCACCCATGCTAAGCATTCGACCACTCTCCGAGATCGAAAGGTCGCTCAATGTATTTGCGTAGCGTCTCGAAGGCTTTCGCGGCCCTTGTTCTGCTCGTTTCAAGCCTCGCTCTTGTTGCGGCTCCGTCTCGCGCCGCGGGCGCAGATGGCTCTGGATGGCTCGTCACCGCGTCAGGTGACGTCATCGCGTTCGGCGGCGCCCCCGACTTCGGCGACTCCATGTCGGCGTCGCCTGCAGTCGGGCTGGCAGTTACATCGACCGGACAGGGCTACTGGGTCGCCCACGCCGACGGTTTGGTCACTGCCCACGGCGATGCCAAGTACTTCGGCGACGTCAGCTGGGTCGCTCTGGATCAGCCAATCGTGGCTATCGCTGCCGCGGCCAACGATGCGGGCTACTACCTCCTCGCCGCCGACGGTGGCGTCTTTGCCATTCCGGTCACGCTCCCCTGGTATGGCTCGGTACCCGAAGTTGCCGGAGACACCGGCACCCGCGCCGTGGCGATTCAGATCACCGGCGCCGGCTATCGCGTGTTCCACGATGACGGTGGCGTGTTCGCATTCGGCGACGCGACCTTTGCCGGGTCAGTGCCCGGCGTGTTGCCTCCCGGCGCAGCGCTCGACCGCCCCATCGTCGATGCAATCCAGGGCCCCGACTCCGACTCGTACGGCCTCATCGGTGGCGACGGTGGAGTGTTCGCCTTCGGCATGGTGTTCGCAGGCTCTGCCGGCGGCACCGGACGCAGCGACATCGTGGGTGCTTCGCCAGACGGCGAAGGCGGCTATGTGCTCGCGTCGACCAATGGCGAGCTGACCCGGTTCGGGGGCGACGCCGTCAGCTCGCCCAACACTCCCGGAACTGTCGACGTGGCGATTCGCACCAACATCGCGGCAACTGCGACCACCACCACAACGACGCAGAAGCCGACCACCACCACAACGACGCAGAAGCCGGCCACCACGACCACAACGCAGAAGCCGACCACCACGACCACAACTCAAAAGCCGACCACCACCACAACCCAAAAGCCGACAACCACCACAACCCAAAAGCCCACCACCACCACAACCCAAAAGCCCACCACCACCACGACGACCAACCCGCCGGTGCCGTCGGGCAACGCCGTTACGGTTTGGGCATCGCAGACTCAGACCGCGACCAACTCGGTCTATTGGACGCCGAACTGGGTTGATCACGGCAACTGGCGCAGCCCCAACATCGTCAGTGGTGGTGATGCCATTCTCGAGATCGAGATCCTCGACAAGCCCACGAGCAGAGAGGTCATCATCCAGGTGTGCATGTGGCGCTGGAAGAACGGCCGCAACTTCAGTGGCGGCTTCGACGAGACCTGCACCTCGGAACGGACCGCTGGGATGAGGTTCACCGACGAGACCGGCAAGCGCACCATCAACCTCGGCAAGCCCTCCAACTGGTGGGTGATGGGTGGCGGCTCGTTCCCATGGGACAAGGGCCCCGACGTCGTGCGCCTGATGATCAAGGACGCGGCAACCAAGACGCTGTTGATGGACAACACGTGCGGCAACTATTGCTTCTCGGGGCCAGGATCGGCTGCTGCACACACGCCAATCCGCATCCGCTCGTCGCTGACTTTCAACAACTGAGCGACGCTCAGGCGGCCACCTGCGAAGGTTGAGCACCAGGCCAGGTCCAGCTTCGGCTGGACCTGGCCTGGCCAGTTTTGGGACCGTCCCTCAGCTCGCGCCGTCGAGGGCGCCCTTGAAACCGGCAGGCTCGTAGGGTCCGATCACGATCTGTTCGAGCACTCCGATGCCACTGCGCTCTCCGTCGGTGGCTCGCACCACCTGTTGCACGTGGATGTTCTCGGGAGCCAGCAGATCGAGTTGGTCGGGCTCATAGACCTCGTGGTGGGTGGCGAACTCACCGTGATACATGCCCTGCTTCCAGGTCGGGTGGTTGTATCCCAGACCCTTCATCTGGAACCGCAGAAGCGGTTCGAGCGAAATCGTACGCTTCGACCCGTCGAGCCCAAGCAGATCTATTTCCGCAGATGAGGCCAGACGAGTGCCCTGGTGATATTCGACGCGATGAAGGGCAGTGGCCATGCGCTCGGCCGGATCGTCCAACGTCGACGGTATGTCGTGTTCAGAGTCATAGAGCGGAGCGATCAGTCCCTCTCTGGCCAACGCCTCTCCGCGCCGCCCATCGAAGAAGATCGCATGCGAAACGTGGTCGTCCCAGAACAACGGGGCCCACAGGAAGAAGAACACTCGACCGCCGCTGGGTTTACCGCCCTCGGGTTCGCCAACGCCTCGCACACCCCACGACCGATCCTTGGTTCCGTACCAGTCGTCGACCTCGAACTCGCCGTCAGGTGTCTTGACCGTGCCCGTCCAGCGGCCGAACACGTCCATGCGCGTGGCGTCCATGATCCGACGCACACCCGACCACAGAGTCTGGCGATTCTCCTGTATCGCCGACGTGCGGGCCGAGAACGTGAGGTCACATGCCAGACCGGTCTCGTTGTCGTCGAGGATCACACGGCTGCGTCGCAGCGGCTCGATGATCTCTATTCGAAACGGACCCACCTGCATGTCGGTGCGCTCCTGGGGGGCCGATCGGCTGGCGATGTACGCGTGCTGTCGGCCGCCGCGCTCGACGGTGCTGAACGCACAGTCGAGCACCCCTCGATAGGGGTAGATCGCCATCCCTATGCCGAAGTACTGGCCGCCGTCGGCCGAGTACCCGTTGAACCAGGTGCGGTCGTAGAAGTTCCGGTCGGAGTCGGCCGGGTGGGCTATCGGCTCGGGCGTCTGGTGTATCGGATAGTCATCGAACTTGTTCAGCACGCCACCTTGATAGCGGGTGTCAGCTCGCTACATCGAATCCGGCTTCGTCGATAGCCGCGACCAATGCGCCACGCTCGCCACCGACGACCGTGACCTTCTTGGTGTCGAGGTCGACGTCGACTGACTGCACCCCGTCAACCGACTGAACTTCCTTGGTGATCGAAGCCACGCAGTGGCCGCAGCTCATCCCCGGTACATCGAACACGATGGTGTCGCTCATGCGATTGCTTCCGTTTCTCTTGGCGGTTCGGTCGGCGATGCGTTTTGACCTTGCTGGCGCCCTGTGCGGGGCCGATAGCCGGCGAATCGACGCAGCCGAAGGCTGTTGGTGACGACGAACACAGACGAGATACCCATCGCTGCGGCGGCGATCATGGGGTTGAGGATCCCAAAGGCAGCCAGCGGTATCGCCGCCGCGTTGTAGGCGAACGCCCAGAACAGGTTGCCCTTGATGGTCGTGAGGGTGCGCCTGGACAAGGCGATGGCGTCTGCGACCGCGCGCAGGTCGCCAGACACCACCGTCAGGTCAGAAGCCTCCATAGCCACATCGGTGCCGGTGCCCACGGCTATTCCGAGGTCGGCTTGCGCCAGCGCGGGAGCGTCGTTGATTCCGTCGCCCACCATGGCCACGCGGTGGCCCGCGGCCTGCAACGCCTTGATCTCGTTGGCCTTGTCCTCGGGAAACACCTCGGCGATGACCCGGTCTACACCCACGGTTTCGCCGACCGTATTGGCCGCGCGCCTGTTGTCGCCGGTCAACAGGGTGACCTCCAACCCCAGCTCGTGAAACGACTCGACCGCCCGCGCCGACGACGCCTTTACGGTGTCGGACACGGCGATTGCGAGCTCTGCGGTGTCGCCCCGGCCGCCGAACACCACGGTGGCGCCGGCGCTCTCGGCCTGCTCGGCGGCCGCGGTTAGTGCGGCCGAAACCTGCTGGAAGAGCATCGGACGGCCCACACGCACCGGTTGTCCATCGACCACGCCGATGACTCCCCTGCCCGCCAGGTTCTCGAACTCCGACACTGGCGCCAGGTCTGCCGACATGGCTGCAATGGCCCGGGCGATCGGGTGTTCTGACATGTTCTCGACGCTGGCGACCATCCCCTTGACCTGGGCGGCCTGAGCTGCGTCGAGCCCAGGGGCCGAGACCGAGGCAACCGACATCTTGCCTTCGGTTACCGTGCCGGTCTTGTCGAGCACGATCACGTCGACGGCCCTGGTGTCTTCCAGTACTTCGCCGCCCTTGATGATGACGCCCAACTGTGCGCCTCTGCCGGTGCCGACCATGATCGCCAAAGGTGTGGCTAGGCCCAGCGCACATGGGCAGGCGATTATCAAGACCGCAACCGCGGCAGTAAACGCCTCGTTGGCGGGGTGCCCGGTGACGAACCAGGCGACAAGCGTCAGCAACGCGATACCCATGGCCGTCGGAACAAAGATCGCCGAAACCCGGTCGGCCAGGCGCTGAACCTCGGCGCGGCTGCCCTGAGCCTCGTCGACGAGCCGGATTATCTGGGCCAGGGCGGTGTCGGCGCCTACTCGGACGGCCTCGACCTCGATGACACCGCTGGTGTTGATGGTGGCGCCGATGACCTCGCTGCCCGGGCCTACCTCGACCGGCACCGGCTCGCCCGTGACCATCGACTCGTCCACAGCCGACCGACCGTCGACGACTACCCCGTCGGTGGCCACTTTCTCACCGGGACGCACCACAAATCGCATACCGACCTGAAGCTGCTCGAGGGCTATCTCCGTACCATCGGCCAGCCGTGCAGTGCGCGCTCCCAGGTCGGCGAGCGCCCTTATCGCGTCGCCCGAACGGCGTTTTGCCCTGGCCTCGAACCACTTGCCCAGCAAGATCAGGGTGACGATTACAGCACCGGTCTCGAAGTAGATGTGGCCCTCGCCCACGCCGAACAACAACACGACCGCCGACCACACCCACGAGGCGGTCGACCCCATCGACACCAGGGTGTCCATGGTGGTCGAGCCGTGCCTGATGTTGAGAATGGCGGCGCGATGAAAGGTGTATCCGGACCAGAAGACAACGGGCGTCGACACCGCCGCCACGACCCACTCCCAGCCTTGGAAGTGCAGCGTGTGCACCATCGAGATGACCATCGCCGGCAGGGCCAGCGCGACACCCACGATGAGCCTGCGCCTCAGATCGGCCTCGCGGCGCTCCTCGGCCGACTCGCTGGTGTCGTCGGGGTCGAGCAACCCATAGCCCAGGTCCTCGATCGCCTGCCGGATCGCTTCCAGGTCTATCGCGGGGCCGTGCACCACCGTGGCCTTGCCGGTGGCGAAATTCACGTTGGCCTCGTCGATGCCGTCCATGCGCCCGAGCTTGCGCTGAATCCGGTTGGCGCAGGCGGCACAAGTCATGCCGTCGACGCTCAGGTCTCGCCTGGTCTGGGTAGCCATGGGTCGAGTCTAAGGGTTCCAGCCGACTGGAAGGTCAAGGGTCTGAGCGAGAAAGGATCACCTGGCACCGGTTCGGGTCGGTGCATTCGGCGGGGTCGAGGGTGCTGGCCCGAGCGGCCAGCTCGGCCAGCGCCGAGCGGGTCGACTTGAGGGTCTCCAGCTGAGCGTCGATTTCGTCCAGCTTCGCCTCGATCAGACGCCGGGTATGGGCACACGAACCAGCGCCGGCACCCTTCAGCTCGAGCACCGACGCGACCTCGGCCAGTGACAGGCCGGCCGACTGGGCATCCTTTACGAACCTCAGGCGCTCGAGATCGCTGTCCGCGTACTCGCGATAGCCCGACGGCGTGCGAGCGGGTTCGGCCAACAGGCCTATCGACTCGTAATAGCGGATGGTCTTGGCGGTAACGCCGACCGAGTCCGCGAGTTCGCCGATTCGCATCGGTGAGCCTCCCGGGCCGCGTTGGGCCTACTCCCAGATGGCGAGGTGGGTGTCGTGGTCGAAGAAATGCAGGTTCTCCATGGTGATCGCGACGACCAGGTCGGTACCGGCGCGAGCCCGGCTGCGAGGATCGAAACGTCCAACGGCCATGGTGTCCTCGCCGATCTCTTCGACGGCGTCGGGGTCACCGGCATCGACAGCAGCAGCATCGAGCGGGAAGTGAGCAATGATCTCAGATCCCAGAGCCTCGATGTGAGACACCTTCGCCGGGATGGTCACCGCACCTTCCTTGGACGGCACCATCTCGAGATCTTCGAGATCCTCGGGACGGAACCCGACGATCAGGTTGCGGCCCGCATAACCGGCCAGACCCGGCCGCTCGGCGAACACCTTTTCTGGCACCTCGAGCCGGTGCGAACCCAGAACCAGGGTGTGACCGTCCAGCGACGCCTCGCGCAGATTCATCGAAGGCGAACCGATGAAGGCCGCAACGAATACGTTCGAGGGCTTGTCGTAGAGGTTCTGAGGCGAATCGACCTGCTGCAAGAAGCCGTCCTTCAGCACAGCCACTCGGTCGCCCATGGTCATGGCCTCGACCTGATCGTGGGTGACGTACACCGTGGTGACGCCCAGCTCGTGCTGCAACCGGGCGATCTCTGCACGCATCTGCACGCGCAGTTTGGCGTCGAGGTTCGACAGCGGTTCGTCCATCAGGAACGCCGAAGGCTGACGCACGATCGCACGCCCCATGGCCACGCGCTGGCGCTGGCCACCCGAGAGCTGCCCGGGCTTCTTCTCCAGCTGGGCGTCGAGCTCGAGAATGCGAGCCGCCTCGCGAATTCGCTGGTCGGCCTCCTGCTTGGGAACCCGGGCCAGCTTCAAAGCAAAACCGATGTTGTCGTAGACGCTCATGTGCGGATACAACGCGTAGTTCTGGAACACCATCGCGATGTCGCGATCCTTGGGCTCCACGTCGTTCACGACACGGTCGCCGATGCGCATCTCGCCAGAGGAGATCTCTTCGAGGCCGGCGATCATCCGCAACGCCGTCGACTTGCCACAGCCCGACGGCCCTACGAGAACAAGGAATTCCTTGTCGGCGATGTCCAGATCCAGGTCATGGATGGCATGAAACCCATTCGGATAGACCTTGTTGATCTTGTCCAGCTTCACTTCAGCCATGGATCCTCCATTCGGTTCGCGACCCGCGAGTCTATGCGATAGGTCACAGTTGTGTAAGGGCTTGCGGCCCGATCCGCCAGATTGCGACGCCCGGGCCTTCCAGATCGAACTCGAGATTGCCGTCGACACGGCTGACCGTGCCATCGCCGAACACCAGCTCGGCCTGGTTGGTGCCCAGCAGCTGTTCTGAAAGCCGCAGGGCCGGCGCGCCTGCGCGACACGCACGCACCAACATGCGCTCTTCGGCACTCTCGCGGATGAAAGCCAGCGCGTCGTCGGCCCTCTCGGCCCAGCGCAGCCCCCCGTGAGCAAGCGCCTGCGAGGAGCCTCGGAGGGCGATCAGCGAGCGATACCAGTCGAGTTCGGCACGATCCCAGCTGTCACGATTCCACGGCATGGTGCGGCGCGACTCGTGGTTGCCAACTCCGGTGAGCCCGATTTCGTCTCCATAGAAGATGCATGGCGAACCGGGCAGCGTCATCGTCAGGGCCACGCCGATACGTGCAAGCTCGGGCGATGCCGCCATCGAATGCCACCGCGAGGTGTCGTGTGATCCGATCAGTGCCATCGAGCCCAAGACGAATTGCCAGGGCACAGACGACATCACAGCGTCTATCGAGGCCGCGACGGAGCCACCGGCGCGGGCGTCGACGCCCGGGCCTGGCATGAAGGTGCGGCGCGCTGGTTCTGAACCCAACCAGCTGAGAATCGGGCGCGCCACCCCTCCATAGTTCATGCAGCCGTGCCACCCGGGGCCTGTGGCGTCGAGCGAGTAGTCGAAGAAGTGTTCGCCTACCAACCACTTGTCGGGATCGATCTGGTCGAGTGTGGCCCGCGCCGCGGAACGCACCTGTCGATTGAGGTCGGACAGTCCCAACCGACCGGTCATGTTCGCTACATCGATGCGCCAACCGTCGAGTTCGAAGGGTGCGCCGAGGAACTTGCCGAAGGCAGACCGCGGACCTTCGTACAGTCGGCGGCGCAGTTCACCCGACGAGTGGTCGAGCTTGGGCAATGAGGCCACCCCCAGCCACGCCTCGTAGTCATCGGGCTCGTCGCCGAAGAAATAGAAGCCTGCCTCGGGACTGCCGAGATCGGCCTGCGCGGCCTGAAACCACTCGTGCGAGCTTCCGGTGTGGTTGAGGGTCAGGTCGCTGATCACCCGAATTCCGGCACGGTGGCAGGCTTGGGCCAAGCGCACCAGAGCCTCGTCGCCACCCAGCAATGGGTCGACCCGGTCGAAGCTGGACGCGTCATAACGGTGGTTGGACCGGGCCTCGAAAACCGGGGTCAGGTAGATGCCGCCAACCCCAAGGTCGATCAGATGGTCGAGGTGGCCGCTGATGCCGTCGAGATCGCCGCCGTACACCTGAGACATCGCGGCCCGGCCGCGCGCTATTGGGGCATCCCAGTCGCTGTGTCGCGCCCATTCGGGCAGAGGCTTGTTCGGGTCTGCCGAGGCGAACCGGTCGGGGAAGATCTGGTACCAGACCGTCTCCGGAACCCACTTGGGCGTAGCGCCGGTGGTCGCCAGCTTGAAGTCGCTGCGATCGGTCGGGTCGTGGCCCACCAGGCCCTCGCCGGTCAACCAGTGGGGTTCGCTGCCGCCACACCAGAAGCGATAGTTGACGATCTCGTTGTGGCAGCCCAGGTCGAAGGTCCACACCGACGATGCCCCTACACGTCTCGATCGGCCCTCGACAAAGGTCGCCTCACCGTCGTGAACCGTGCGCAGCATCACCGGCCCGACGCCAGACTGGTCCGGCACGACGACGCTGACCTCGACCGTCTCGCCGGACGCAGGCGTCGGGTTCGACACCATGTAGGCGCTCGGAGAATGGTGCGGCGAGGCCAGCAGTGGCCCAGACGGGTCAGCCATCGGCGGGCACCAGCCAAACGGCCGTGTCGGGTGGCAACTGGACGACTCCGTCAGCGGGCGAGCTCAGGGGCGACGAAGACAACAGCACCAAGCGGCCGTCGGTGTTCACGGACGCGGCGGCCGAGCCCATGTTGACCACACAACGTGCACCGGTGCCACGCTCGAAGGCCACCAGGTCTGGACCCAACTCGAGCATCTCGAGCTTCTCGTCCGCTGCGAACCACTGCGAACGCAACGACAGCGCGTTGCGGTACAGGTTCAACATCGACTGTGGGTCGTTGTGCTGGGCCTCGACCGACATGGAGCCAAACGACGGCGGTTGAGGCAGCCAAGCCGGGCCACCGAACCCAAACGACTGGCCTTCGATGGTCCACGGAATTGGCACCCTGCAGCCGTCTCTTCCCTTGACCGTGTGCTCGGAGCGCTCCCAGGTGGGGTCGTCGAGCACATCCTCGGGCAGGTCCCACACCTCGGGCAGCCCCAACTCTTCGCCCTGGTATATGTAAGCGGCTCCGGGCAGCGACAGGGTCAGCAAGGTGGCCGCCCTGGCCCTTGTGGCTCCGAGTTCGACATCGAGCGCGCCGTGAGGGCCGGCGATGAACCAGTTGCGCCAGTCGGTGCCGGGCGGAAGCCCGTAGCGGGTCGCGTGACGCATGACGTCGTGGTTGGACAACACCCACGTTGTGGTGGCCCCGACCGCGCTGGCTGCAGCCGCGGATTGGGCGATGACGGACCTGAAGCCCTGCGCCGACCAGTCGGTGTCGAGGAGGTCGAAGTTGAACGACTGGTGATACTCGTCGGAGCGCAGGTACAGGGGCAGCCTGTCGGCGTGCACCCACGCCTCGGCCACCATCATCCGCTCGTCGTAGCGGTCGAGCACCTGCCTCCACCCGCGGATGATCTCGTGCACACCGTCGCGATCCCAATGTGGATGGTTGGGCACGTGTTCTGATGCCAGCACCGCGGTCTGGTGGTCTACGTCGGGGAAAGTCGGGTCCTTGACCAGGCCGTGGGCGACGTCGACGCGCATTCCGTCGACACCACGGTCGAGCCAGAACTCGAAGATGTCCAGGAACTCCTGGCGAACCTCGGGGTTCTCCCAGTTGAGGTCTGGCTGGGTTACATCGAATATGTGCAGGTACCACTGACCATCGGGCAGACGCGACCATGCCGGCCCACCGAACACCGACGTCCAGTTGGTGGGCGGCTCAGAGCCATCGGCGCCCTTGCCCTCGCGAAAGATGTAGCGGTCGCGTTCGGGGCTGCCCGGGCCGGCCTCGAGCGCAGCCTTGAACCATGCATGCTCGCTCGAAGTGTGGTTGGGCACCAGGTCGACCAACAACCTGATGCCCAGATCGTGGGCCTCACGAATGAGTGCCTCGGCCTCTTCGAGGGTGCCGAAGCCAGGGTTGATGTCGCGATAGTCGGCGACGTCATATCCGCCGTCGTGAAGTGGCGACGGATACCAGGGTGTGATCCAGATCGCGTCCACACCCAGTTCGTGTAGGTAGCCCAACCTGCTGCGCAGACCGGCGATGTCGCCGGTGCCGTCGCCGTTGCCGTCGGCGAACGAGCGTATGTACACCTGATACACGACGCCGTGGCGCCACCATGGCAGCTCTGAAGCCGAGCGGTTCCGCGAGCCGGCATTGGTGGTGAGGGTCATTGACGGTCTCCAATCGTTGCGGTTGCCCTGTCTGCCCGTGGTGCCGAGTCGCCGTCGACCACCGTGGCGATGATCTCGAGGGTGGCGCCGGGGTTCAGGTGCGAGTTGTCCCAATAGACGCGGTAGGGCGCAGCGTCGTCCACGCCAATTACCTCGGGGGTGGCGCCGTCGACCGATACGGCGAAGGTGACCTCGGCGTGACGGCTGGCGGACACGTCGGCCTCGATCCGGTAGCGATAGCTGGGTATCTCGGCGCCGTCGTTCGGCCTGCTGAGCGCTATCTCGGGACCGGTCTCGACAGGCGCCAGGGTGCGCTCAGCCCGAAACACCACTGTGGCTAGGGGTGCGATGTCGACCAGTACTTCACCGGTTGAGTCCGACATCACGGGCTCGACCACGGCTTCTGACCTGGTCCAGACGGGCACGAACGTGGTGTCGGGTGTGAGTGCCTGGAATCTCGCCGGCACCGACAGCGATGCGTTGCTGTTGGTGACCACCAGGTACTCGGTTCGCTCGTCGCGGTCGAACCTCGAGAACGCGAACACCGGGCCCGGCGCATCGTGAACGATCTGGGCGCCGGTCACCAGAGTCGGGTGCTGCGACCTCAACTCGTTCAGCTGGGCGATGTGGCGGTAGAGCGGATGGTCGGGGTCGAAGTTGTCGTCGCCAGGCGTGGCGTCAGACCCGATGTTGTCGTCGTCGATGAACTCGTCCGACTGGGCGGGAAACATCGGCGCCCGCGCCAGCTTGTCGCCGCCGCTGCCGGCGAATCCCTGCTCGTCGCCGTAGTAGACAACGGGCACTCCCCTGGTCAGGAACAGCAGGTCGAACCCCAGCCGCATGCGCTCGGTCAAGACCTCGTCGGACGCGGACGGGTTCTGGTTGCGGATCTGCATTCCCATGCGACCCTGGTCGTGGTTGCCGAAGAACTTGACCTGCATCGAGGCGTTGTTGTCGGCATCTGTGAACCAGTCGTCCTTGTCGAATGCCTGCACCAGCAGATCGCCGCCGCCTCCGCCCGCGTAGGCCGAAACCGCCGCGTTGAAGATGAAATCGAGGGTCGACGACACACCGACGTTGGTGAAGCTCGACTGCAGGATGGGGCTGGTGTTGGCAACCTCGCCGAAGATGAAGAAGTCGTCGTTTCCGCTCCGCTCGGCGGCTGCCTGCAACGCCGGCGCCCATTGTTGCCAGAACTCGATGTTGACGTGCTTCATCGTGTCGACCCGGAAGCCGTCGACACCGAATCGGTCGACGATGTCGGAGTAGATGTCGACCATGCCCTGCACCACCAGCGGGTGTTCGGTCATCAGATCGTCGAGACCGAAGAAGTCGCCCAGGGTGTCCGACTCGCCGTTGAAGGTCGTGTTTCCCCGGTTGTGGTAGAGCGTCACGTCGTTCAGCCATGCCGGTGACTTGATGGTGGCCAGGTCGGGCGAGGCGAACGTCGGGATGTGAGGAAACGAAGTGGCAGGGTCGAACAGGGGCCAATGGTCAGGGTCGGTCACCCCGGCCAACTCGGCCAGGTCGACCGGGTTGCCTTCGCTGTCGAGGTACGGACGGGCGCTCGTCGACCAGTAGACGAAAGAACCGTCGGCATAGGTGATGACGTCGCCGGTGTGGTTCACGACGGCGTCGAGGAACACCAGCATGCCGCGTTCGTGTGCTTCGTCGACCAGCTGGCGCAGGTCTTCGTTGGTGCCCAGATGTGGGTCGACGTTGTCGAAGTCGATCTGCCAGTAGCCGTGATAGCCGGCCGACGAACTGGTGATCTCGCCGCTGCCCTGCACCGGGTTGTTGGTGAATGGTGGAGTCAGCCACAACGCAGTGACGCCCATGCCCTGCAGATAGTCGAGACGCCCGATGACACCCTGGAGGTCGCCACCGTTGAAGAAGCCCTTGTCGGTGGGCAAGAACCCGTGGTCGAGCGGACCTCCCTCGATGCCTCCCGTGTCGTTGGTGGGGTCGGCGTTGTCGAAGCGGTCGGGCATCACGAAGTAGATGCTGCGTGAGGTCACCGGGTGCCGTACCGGTGCGGCCACCGGACCGGGCTGAGGGCCCGCGGGCCCAGTTGTTGTCGGGGCAGTTGTTGTCGGGTCAGTGGTAGTCGGGGCAGCGGTGGTCGACGGCTCGGGTTCTGTGGTGGGCGCGGACGAATCTTGTGAGCCCGAGCAGGCAGCGGCCACGACGATCAGTGCCGTCGTGACCGCTGCGGCCCGGAGGGACCAGCGCATCAGCCCTTGACCGAACCGCCGGTGAGTCCGGCGATGATGTGCTTTTGGGCATACAAGAACACCGCTACGACAGGAGCTGCAGCAAGCACTGCGGTGGCGGCCAGCACTCCCCATTTGGCGCCGTAGCCGTCCTGCAGGAACACCTGGAGCCCGACGGGCAAGGTGAATTGGTCGGCGCCGCTCAGCAAGAAGCTGGCCAAGATGAACTCACCGAACAGGCTGACGAAGCTGATCATGAAGATCACGGCCAACATCGGGCGGGCCAACGGGATGATGATCCGCGAGAAGATCACCCAACTGCTGGCGCCATCGATGACCGCAGCCTCGTCGAGCGAGGGTGGTATCGAGTCGAGGAAACCCTTCAGCAGGAAGGCGTTGAATCCCGCGGCGCCACCGATGTACACCAGGATCAAGAACAGGTGGGTGTTGAGACCGATGTGTTCGTTGACGTCGCGGAACTGCTGGGCCAGCACGAAGAAGGCAACAAATCCGAGGAACTGGGGGAAGATCTGCATCACCAGCAGCGACGTCAGCAGCGCCCGACGGCCGAAGAACTTGATGCGGGCAAACGCGTAGGCCGAGAACGACGCCACGACCACGTTCAAGAACGCGGCGATCAACGAGATGTAGAAGCTGTTCCACATCCAGGTGTCGACCGGCGACACGTCGTTGTTGAAGATGTCGCGGAAGTTCTGCGCCGTGACGTCTTTGGGTATGAGCGACGTCGATTGCAGGCTGTTGACGCTGTTGAAGGCGGCAGACACGACCCATGCGATCGGATACAGCGAGAACGCGCAGGCCAGTAGCGCCAATAGATGCTTGCTGCCCGATTTGCGGAACCATCGGCCGAAGCTCTGGCGTTGGCGGGTGGGCGCACCGGCGGGAGCGTCAGTTGGCATAAATCTCCTCCAGCTTCTTGGTGAGCCTGAAGCTCATCGCCGACGTGGTGGCCAGGGCCAGGAAGATCAACACGATGATGGCGGTCGACAGCCCGAACTGCTGTCCCCTGCCCGACCCCTGCGCCAGGTTGAACGTGAACGAGATCAGCAGGTCTGTGGCGCCGACGGGCACGTCGTAGCCCACCAGCGGCGGACCTCCGCCCGTCAGCAGGAAGATCAGGATGAAGTTGTTGAAGTTGAAGGCGAATGACCCGATCAGCAGGGGCGCCGTCGATACCAGCAGCAGCGGCAGGGTGATGGACCGGAAGATCTTCCACGGCCCGGCGCCGTCGACCTTGGCCGCCTCGATCAGTTCTTCTGGTATCGACGTCAGTGCACCTGACGAGATCAAGAACATGTATGGAAAGCCGAGCCACAGGTTCACCAGCAAGACCGCGGCCATGGCCTGATTGGTGCCGCCCAGCCAGTTGACGCCTGGTATGCCAAAGGTCTCCAGCAGACCGTTGACCTTGCCGTACTGGGTGTTCAGCAGGCCTCGCCAAACCAGGATGCTCAGGAATCCGGGTACGGCGTAGGGGATGATGTAGATCGACCGGTAGATGTTGCGGCCCTTCATCGCCTCGTTCTTCACCAGCATGGCCAGACCAAGGCCCAGGGCGAAGGTCATGATCACCGAGGCGAACGCGAAGAAGACGTTCCAGGCGAACACCCTCAGGAACGGGGTGCGGATGCGCTCTTCTTTGATGAGATCGACGTAGTTGTCGAAGCCGATGACCGTGCGCCACCCGGTGAAGGTGGCATCGAGGGCATAGAGCGGCACGTTGTCGCAGACGCCGTCGGCGCAGACGATGCGACTGTCGTTGGCCAGCAAGGCCACCCGCGACACCTCTTCCTCGCCTACGCCATCGCAGTAGAAGTTGCCCTCGAAGGGGCTGCAGTCGCGGTCGTATTGCAGGTCGCGTAACACGTCGGTACCCGCGTCGTAGCTGAAGCGTGCGCCCGACACGACCAGGCGGTACGAGCTGAGCGTCTCTACCCGGGCAATGTTGCCACCGGGCAGGTCGACCTCTGAGTTCTCGAGTTGGTTGGCCACCCGGGTCAGCGCCAGGCGGGTCAGCAGGTTGTAGTTGCCGATGGTCTCGGCGGGAGCCTCGGTGTCGAAACCGGCCGGTACCTCGAAGGCCGGAACCGGCTCGCCGGCCTGCCCCCTGGGTCGCGGCACACCCGCGAAGGGTTCGACCGATTCGCCTACCACCAGCAGGGCCAGTGCCCCCTGGGCGTTCTCGTAGACGAACAGATCGCCCGATTCGCCGGATTCGGCGACTCGGATCTCCTTTTCGAGGAGTCGTTCGATGGCCTGATCCTTGGTCAAGATGTTGCCGGTCTGCCAGTTCGTGAACGACACGTAGGCCGTGTACAGGACCGGGTACACCACGAAGAAGGCCATCAACACCAGGCCCGGAGTGAGCCACCTGGAAGCCCTGGCGCGCGGGCCCAGATAGGCCCAGTTCACCAGCGCCAACGCGAACGCCATCAGGGCCACTACCGACCAGGCGCCGTTGGACATGAATGTAAGGGATGCGCTGACGGCGAAGGCGTCGAATACCGCAACCGCAAGGGTGCGAACCCAAAAGGCCCGACCGGTGTATCGAGCGAAACGTCGAGCAGACTTCTCTGCGCGGATCTCGTTCACCGGTCGGGCCCCCTGGTCAGTTAGCTGATTGATTCTGGTTCAGATGATCGGTCGGCTATCAGCCGGCCACTGCGGCGCGGACGGCCTCGGCGGCAGCGGTCATGGCGTCGGCGGCTGCGCGTTCACCGTTGCGGACCAGCAGCAGGTTCTCGCCGAGCGGACCCCACACATTGTTCATCTGGGGGATGTTGGGCATGGGGATGCCGTTGGCGGCCGAGTTGCCGAAGGTCTGGACCTGCGAGTCGTCGGCGATGCCCTCGAGGACGTTCACCCAGGCGGTGCCACGGGGATCGGCGTCGTAGAAGGCCTGCATCGTGTCGTCGGTGGCGACGAAGTCGAGCAGGAACGACTGTGCGATCAGGCTCTGCTCGGAGAACGCCGACAGGAAGAAGCCCTGTGCGCCCACGAAGGGCTGGGCCGGGTTCGAACCCATCTGGGGGATCAGGGCAACGTCCCAGTTCTCGCCAACACCCTCGGCCTTGCCGTCACGAAGGTCGCCGAGCTCCCACGGGCCGGTGATCCATGCGGCGGCCTCACCTGCATAGAACAGGTTCTTGGCGGTGTCGTAGTCGGTCGAGGGAACCACGCCGGCTGCAATCTGCGCCTCGAGGAAGCTGATGCCCTCGGTCGTGGCCTCGGAGTCGAGGTTGACCTGGCTGGCGTCGAAACCGGTCGACGGATCGAACGCGAAGATCGAGCCGCCGAAGGCCGAGACGAATGGGTAGTTGTGGTAGGCGTCTGTGGCTGCGCCACCACCGGGAACCACAACGCAGTTGTCGACAGCGGCCGCTTCGCAAGCCGCGACCAGCTCGTCCCAGGTGGCCGGGGCCTCGGGGATCAGCTCGGTGTTGTAGTACATCGCGATGGCTTCGGTGACGTAGGGAACCGCATAGTTCTGGCCCTCGAAGTTGAAGCCGTTCAGAGCAACCTGCACGAACGAATCAGAGATGCTGCTGACGTCGACGGGCGAGATTACGCCGCTGGCGGCGAGCTCACCGGTCCAGTCGTGGGCGCCGGCGAAGATGTCGGGGCCTTCACCCGCGGGGCCGGCCTGGGTGACCTGCTCGCGGATGTCGCCGAAGGGAACCAGCTCGACGATGACCTCGATGCCGGTCTGCTCGGTGAACGCGGGCACCACAGCCTGCAACGGTTCGACCTTCTTCTCGTCGGCCCAGATGACCAGCGGCGGAAGCGCCTCGGCCTCGGTCGTCGTCGCCGCCCGAGTCGCTATCGCCGCAGGCTGCAGCGAGCAGACCGAACAAAGCGAGCAAGGCGATCAAAAAGCGTGAACGCTTGATCATTTCCCTCTCCTTGGAATCCGGTCGATCCCGACCGGGGCTCATCACGAGGGGACATAGATTTCCCCTCCGTTTCGGCAATCTACTCCGACCTTTCATGAAAACTCAAGCACGCTTTCAGAAAGTTGTGGGCGCCGTTCTGCAAAGTGGCTAACATCAGCCAACATGACCAAGCCTCGACTTCGAGACGTTGCCAGCCTGGCGAACGTCAGCGAGCCGACGGTCAGCCGCGTCCTGAACGGAAAACCAGGGGTTGCCACCACCACCCGCGAGCGGGTGATCGAAGCGCTCCGCCAGCTGGGCGTCGACGAGATTCCCGAACCAAGGGCCAGCCGCCGCGGCGTGGTCGGCATCGTCGCCGGCGACTTCACCAACCCGGTGTTTCCCACCTTTGTTCACCACATCTCGGCCGCTCTGGCGCGCAGGGGCATGCTGACCTCGGTGGTGCTGGCCGACCCCGACACCAACACCGAAGAGCGTTGTGTCAAAGAGCTTCAGTCCTGCTCGGTCGACGCGATCGTGTTCATGGGCGGCAGGCACGCCGAGATCGACGGCGACCTCGACCACTACTCCGACATCGTCGCCGACGGCACACCGATCGTGTTGATCAACGGCAGAGCCACCACCCTCGATGTGCCGCACATCCGCTGCGACGAGCGCGCCGCCACCAACAAGGCGGTCGACCACCTGGTGGACCTCGGACACACGCGCATCGGATGCCTCATCGGCTCAGAGATGTACATACCCACACACCGCATCATCGACGGATTCCATCAGACCCTCCGCAGGCACGGCCTGTCGGCGCCCAGCAGCGCGGTGGCGCACGCAAACTTCACCTTCGAAGGGGCACGCGCCGGCGCCAAGCGTCTGTTGTCCAGCGGCATCACAGCCATCGTGGCCGCCAACGACCTCATGGCCCTGGGCGCGATCCACTCGGCCACCAGCATGGGTCTCGAGGTCCCCGGAGAGCTGTCGGTGGTGGGCTACGACGGCACCGATCTGACGGCGGTCACCAGTCCCCCACTCACGACCATGCGCCAGCCCTTCGAAGACATGGCCGACCTCGCAGCAGAAGCCATCGTCGCCGAACTCGAGGGCTCTGATCGCTACCGCGATCACTACGTCTTCGAACCAGACCTGTTGTCTCGCTCGTCCTCAGGCCGTATCAGCCCCGGCCTCGTCCAGCAGGCCTCGCGTGTCGGGAATCTGAGCTAGCACGTCCCTGACATACAGCGGCACGGCTTCGATCAGGTCGACCTCGTGCCCCCTGGCCCTCGACAGCGACATCGCATGGTCCAGCACGCCGTAGAAGAGCTCGGCGTCTTCCATGCGTGGGCGCAGATCTGCGGGGATGGCAGCCAGGGCGGGCTCCCACCTCTCGCCCAGCCAGCGATAGGCCGCCACGGCTTCGGGTACGGCGCGTCCGTCCTTGGCCGAAAGCCAGGCTCCATAACCGTGGATCGCCGCCAGCAGCCGACGCGCCTGATTCTCGTGGGCGACGATGCCGGTGAGCCGCTCGAGCTGGCGCTTGTGATGGCCCTCCTCCACCACGGTTGGTCGAAACCGCACCTTTCCGGTGCCGGTCGGTGACATCTCGACCTCTTCGGTGTCAAAGCCCAGCTCGTTGACCCTACGTAGCCTGTCGTTTATCCGCCACAGCTCGTTGTCGTCGACCTCTTGAACCGCGGTCAGCTCGTCCCACAACTTGGTGTAGCGACTCTCGACCAGGTCGGCGACCGCGCCAGGATCTATGTCGGTGGCCAGGCGACCCTCGGCGGCCAGGTCCAGGAGCCCCCCGGCGATGTTGGCGGTGGCGATGTCGAGGTCGTGGACCCGCTGTCCGTCGCTCAGCTGTGGATGCCGCTCGGCGGTCTCGGTGTCGACTATGTAGGCGCGCAGGGCCCCGGCGTCGCGTCGGAACAGGGCATTGTTCAGCGAGCAATCGCCCCAGAAGAACCCCTCCAGGTGGGCCCGCACCAGCAAGACCGCAAGCGCGTCGACGCAACGATCGCGCGCCTCCACGTCGCTCAGCCCGCCGAACAGCATGCGGTACGGGACCGAATAGCTCAGATGGCGGGTTACCAGCACACCTTCCAGAGGCTCGCCATCATCGTCGGTTCGCTCGGTGACGATTCCCACCAGCGACACGGCGGGCAAGCCCTCTTCTCGCAGGAAGTCGAGCATTTCGTACTCGCGCCTTGCGAGGTCGTCGCTGAGCTCCTTCAGGGCATAGTACGAACCGTGGGCCTGCAGGAACCGCACCACGTGGCGGTGTAGACCTCGCGGCAACCTGACGAACTCGTCGTCGGGCCAGTGTTCGAGTGGTCGAGACCAGGGCAGCGCCAGCAGGTCGGGCTGGGGCTCGTGACTGGTTTTCATCGTGATCTTCATGGCTGTCCCGATATTGGCATCTCGCGTACGGTAGGCCGATGCACTGGCGCGTCGGAGATGTCACAGTCACCCGGGTCGAAGAGCGCATAGTGGCCGTGCCTGCGGCTTCACTCCTGCCTGGGGCAACCGTCGATCTGCAGGCTGCCACCGGCGCTTGGCTGGCCCCCTACTTCGAACCCGACGGCCGCATCCGGCTGTCGAACCACGCCTTCGTGGTTCAGACTCCCCATCGGGTGATCGTGGTCGACACCTGTGTCGGGCACGGGCGCGAGCGCCCCCTGCCGGGCGACGCCGGGTTCGTCGATCGGCTGGGCGACGCTCTCCCAAGTGGGCTGGCCGGTGTGGACGTGGTCGTTTGCACCCACATGCACTTCGATCACGTCGGTTGGAACACCGTCGAGGTCGATGGCATCGTCGTTCCGACTTTCCCCAACGCCAGGTACCTCTTTGCCCGTACAGAGCTGGCGGCGCTGCAGGCCGACGACCACTTCGATCTGCACAGTGTCAGCATCGAGCCTGTCATCGCGGCCGGTAAGGCAGACCTGGTCGACACCGACCACCACATCGACCGATGGGTGAGGCTCGTCCCGACTCCCGGCCACACCCCAGGGCACGTGTCTGTGGTCATCGAATCGCAGGGGGCCCGGGCTTTGATAACAGGCGACGCGTTCCATTCGCCCATCCAGATCGCCCACCCCCACGTGGCTGCCGAACCCTTCGACCACGACTCGGCGCAGTCCACCGCCACCCGCGCCTCGCTGTTGGACGACCTCCAAGACACCGAAACTCTGGTGCTGGGAACCCACTTCGCCCCGCCCACCGCCGGCCACGTACGCACCCGCGGGTCCGAACGAACCTTCGAGCCGGTCGACGCCCAGCCGGTTCGCCCCGCGACAGAAACAGTTCAGAGTTAACCCACGCTCTATCGCAGCCGACGGGAGCCTCGACGATGATCGAGGAGAACCGATGACCGACACACTGCCGGCCAGCACCCCCGTCGCCGACGAGCCTTCCCCGGCGTTCGACGGCCCACCCAAGCGCCGCCTGGTCGACGTGTTGGCGTACGAAAACGAGCGGCTGGTCGAAGGTCTCGGCAACATCCAGGCCAACCTGGCCGAGTCGGTGGCGTTCAACGGTGAGGTCCTGCAAGAGTTCGGCGAGGTCGAGCGAGAGTTCGACAGCCTGGCCGCCGATTCCAGGCGCATCTCCGAGGAGATCGACAGCCTCACGAACATCGTGGTCGAGTCCAAGGACAACACCGAGACCATGAACGAGCTGGTCAAGAACATCACCAAGCTGCTGCAGGTGATCGTCAACATCTCCGAGCGCACGAACCTGCTGGCGCTGAATGCGACCATCGAGGCCGCCCGGGCGGGAACTGCAGGCAAGGGCTTTTCGGTCGTGGCCAACGAGGTCAAGAACCTGTCGAACCAGACCAAGAGTGCCGCCGAGGACATCACCAAGGCCGTCGAGGAGATCAACTCTCAATCGCTGCGGGTCACCGAGAGCATGGACAACTCGGCCGAGATGTGCGAGGACATACGCACGATCATCAGCGAGTTCGATACGCGACTTCACGCCACCAACGCCGCGAATCAGCGGGCAATGAACAAGATCTACAGCACCAAGGACATGATCTTCATGGTGCTAGCCAAGCTCGACCATGTCATATGGAAGACCAACACGTATCGGTCGGTACTGCACCGCGAGCAGATGTTCGACTTTGTCGATCACCACAGCTGCCGCCTGGGCAAGTGGTACACGACCGGCGAAGGTCGCACCGGCTTCGGTCACGTCAACAGCTACCGAGAACTCGAACGGCCCCACTCGGTCGTGCACAACGGAACCAAGCGCGTGTTCGAGATGCTGGACTATGACGAGAACGACTGCGAAGAGCTCGAAGCGGCGCTGAAGGTGATGGAAGAGGGCAGCGACGGAGTGTTCCGGGTGCTCGATCGGATGTTGTCCGAGAAGCGCTGAGCGCAGACGCCCAGGCCGACGGCTAGGCAGCGGCCCTGACAGCGCGCGCCACCTCGCTCCACTTGGCCAGGTGGTTCGGGTCGGTCTGCATCTGCTGTTGGCCCAGGTACATGACGACGCGTGCAGCCGTTCCGCTGTAACGGGCGATCAGCTTGTCGGCCATGTCGTCCCACGACGCAACCAGGCCGTAGGTCTCGAGCATCTCGTCGGTTATCTGGGCCTTGACCCCGTCCAAGTCACCGGCCTTCATCTTCTCCCTGATGCGCCCGGTGGTTCCCTCAAAGCCCAGGTCGTCGAACTGGAAGGCGTAGTTGGGTGTGCTCCCATAGAAGCCGATCTGGGTCTTGGCCCGCTCGGTGTAGGCCGCCCGCTCTTCTGGCGTGTCGCCCGGACAGGCGAACACGGGGATGATCAGATCGATGTCGTCAGGATCGCGGCCCGCTCTGGCGGCGCCCTCGGCCACGCCGGGCAGCAGTCGGTTCTCGATGTAGGGCATCGAATGCAACGGGTGCACGTGTATGCCGTCGGCCACCTCGCCGGCCACACGGGTCATCACCGGGCCGACCGCCGAGATGTCCAGCTTCATCGGGTGCTGATGCGGCGGCGGCGACCACTCGGCCGGCAACAAGCTCATCTTGTAGAACTCGCCCTCGTGGTTCAGACGCTCCTCGCGGCCGAACGCACGCCAGCAGGCCTTCACCGCCAGCACATAGTCGCGCATGCGCGCTGCGGGCCTGTCGTACTCGGCCGAGTATCGGCGTTCGATGTGGGCCTTGACCTGGCTGCCCAGACCCAGCCGGAACCGCCCTCCGGTGTTGTCGGCCAGTTCATAGGCCACAGCGGCCGACACCATGGGGCTGCGGGGGAAGGCCACTGCTATCCCGGTGGTGAAGAACATGTCGGGCGCAGCGGTTGCCGCGGCGGCGATCTGCATCCATGGCACCTGGCTGGTCTCGGTGTACAGCAGGCCCGAGAACCCCGCGTTCTGCAGGCTCACGGCCAGATCGGCTGCGGCCTTCCAGGTGGTTCCACCTGTCATCAGGTCTATCTCCACGAGCTCCCCCTCGTTCGTCGCGTGGCGATTCGGTCGCAACCCGAAGCATGTCAGACCCGACGGGCTTGAACCCGATCGGCGGCGAGCGGCAGGCAACCTGCGATTTCCCGACCCGACGGGGTTCTGCAAATCTTTGTCCATGACGACGATCGACCGCGACGCCCTACACGCCAGGTATCGAGCCGAGCGCGACAAGCGGCTCCGGCCCGACGGCAACGACCAATACTTCGAGCCCGTCGGCAAGTACGCCCACTTCCTCGAAGACCCCTACGTTCCCCCGGCCGAGCGCGAACCACTGTTCGACGAGGTCACGGTTGCGTTCATCGGGGGAGGCTTCGCCGGCCTCACGGCGGGGGCGCGCCTGAAGCAGGCCGGCATCGACGACGTACGCATCATCGAAAAGGGCGGAGACTTCGGTGGCACCTGGTACTGGAATCGCTACCCCGGCGCCCAGTGCGACACCGCCGCCATGATCTATCTGCCGCTGCTGGAAGAGGTGGGCCACATGCCCACCGAGAAGTACACGCACGGGCCCGAGATGCTCGAACACTCGCTCAACATCGCTCGCCACTTTGGCCTGTACGACAACGCATGCCTGTCGACCGAGGTCACCAAACTCGAGTGGGACGACTCGGCGGCCAGGTGGATCATCCACACCAACCGAGGCGACCGGATGCGCGCCAGGTTCGTCGCCATGGGCACCGGCCCGCTACATCGGCCCAAGCTGCCGGGCATCGAGGGCATCGAGACCTTCGAGGGTCACGCCTTTCACACCAGCCGCTGGGACTATGCGTATACGGGCGGAAGCCCCGACGGAGAGCCGCTCGACGGCCTCGCCGACAAGCGGGTGGGCATCATCGGCACCGGAGCCACCGCCGTTCAGTGCATTCCCCACCTGGCCCGGTCGTGCGGTCAACTGTTCGTCTTCCAGCGCACACCGTCTTCCATCGACGTCCGAAACAACCGACCCATCGACCCCGAATGGTTCTCCTCGCTCGGGCCCGGATGGCAGGAAGAGTGGAAGCGCAACTTCACCATCCTGCAGACGGGTGGCTTCACCGACGAAGACCTCGTGCAAGACGGCTGGACCGACATCAGCCAGCGCATCAGAGACCGGGTGGTCCAGTTCGGCGAGTTCTCGCCCGCCGCCATGGAACGTGCCTACCACGAGACCGATGACGAGAAGATGGAGGAGATTCGCGCCAGGGTCGATGCCATAGTCAACGACCCGGCCACGGCGGAGGCGCTGAAGCCCTGGTATCGCCAGCTCTGCAAGCGCCCGTGCTTCCACGACCAGTACCTGCAGGCGTTCAACTCGCCGTCGGTGTCACTAGTCGACACCGACGGCAAGGGTGTGTCGCGAATCGATGCAACCGGCGTCTGGGTGGGCGACACCCACTACGAACTCGACTGCATCATCTTCGCCTCGGGTTTCGAGGTGGGCACCGATTACTCGAGGCGAGCCGGTTTCGAGACCTTCGGCCGCGATGGCGAAGCGCTGTCCCAGCGCTGGGCCGAAGGGATGCGAACACTGCACGGCGTCCACGTGCACGGTTTCCCGAACCTGTTCGTGGTGCAGCCCAATCAGGGCGCCAACCTGATCTCGAACATCCCGTCCAACCTCACCGACACCGCAGCCACCATCGCAACCGTGGTTCGACACGCCCTCGACGTCGGCGCACAGCGCGTCGAGGTCACCGCCGAGGCAGAGAACGCGTGGGTTGAGCGGCTCGAAGGCGGGGGGCGACGCTTCGCGGGCAACCTCGAATGCACCCCCGGGTACTACAACAACGAGGGTCAAGACACCGGGCGTCGCGGTCTGCTGAACACCGTCGGCTACCCCGAGGGCCCGGTCGCTTATTTCGACTACATCGAGGCCTGGCGCCAGTCGGGCGACTTCGACGGCCTCGACTTCCAGTAACACCGCCGCCCGCTTGCCCCCCTTCCGAAGTGTCTGTCCCTGGCGCCCCTATCGGGGCGCCGGGACAGGACGCCCCCGAGCACACGGCACCGCCCACCCGAGGTGGGCTGGCGCAGCGCCCCTATAGGGGCGCTGCAGACAGACACTTCGCAGAGGGGTGGGGCGGGTCGGTCAGCGGTAGTTGGCCAAGACAGCGTCTGCACCGTCGCCCAGCAACAGGACGTAGGCCCCGCCGCTGGTGATGTGATCGACGACGGGCAGGGGTTCGGCCTGGGTGGCGGTCTGCAGCATCCGCGCCAGCGAGTACATGTCGCCCATGCCTGCACCGCTGTCGACGCGGACCGCGCCGACGATGCCGCTGACAGCTCCGTTCAGCGTGAACGGGTTGCGAATAGAAGCCAGCTTGTTGCCCAGCGCCCTGAGGAACGCCTGTTGTCGCTGGTTGCGCCCGAGGTCGCCGGTGGGGTCGTACCGCTCTACCCCATCGATGATCTCGGTCCATTTGCGGGTGCGCACATAGGCCAAGGCCGTCGCCCCATCGAGGGTGACTTCACCGGCCTGGTCTATCCGCAACCCGATCGAGTCGTCGTAGCCGGGGTTGGGAATGTTCATCGTGACGCTGCCGACGGCGTCTACCACGTCATCGAGACCAGCGAGGTTGACATCGGCGTATCGGTGGATCGGAATTCCCAACTCGGTCGAGATCAGCTCGACGAGCGCAGCCGGACCGTCGTTGTAGGCGCCGTTGATGCGCGTTGCGTTGTTGTCGCCGGGCGGGTCGATCCACAGGTCCCTGGGCAGCGACAGCATCTGGACGCCAACACCGGGGATGTCGCGTACCAAGATTATGGCGTCGGCTCGCTCGCCATAAACCGGCTCGCCGATGAGCCCCCCGGCGTCGGGGCGATCTGGGTCGATGCCTGCACGCGAGTCGGAACCTACGATCAACCACGTGGGCCCGCTGTCGGGGGTCGGCGCCAGCACGTCAGCGAGATCGACCCGCTCGATCTGGCCAACGCGCCACGTCCCATACAGCAGGCCGAACAGCGCCATTACAACCAGTGCGCCCACGCCGATCACAGCGAACTTCAGCTTGCGGTTGGCGCCGCCGCGCGCCCTGCGAGGCCGGGTGGCCTTGCCATCGAGCTCGCGGCCCATCTCCTCGAGGCGCTGCATGGGGTTGGGTGCGCCGCTGGCGGGCTGGGTTGTGTGGGGCGAACCGGTCTGCACGGCGTCAGTGTCGCAGCTTGCAAGCCGGAATCGCTCGCGCCGCTGAGGTTTGGTCGAAGTTCACATCAGCGTTTGAGCACGAAGTCGAGGATCCATCGAGACACTCGAGAACTGTCGACAGGGGCGCCCAGGGACGCTATTGCCGCCTCGGCGCGATCGACGCCGAGTAGCTCGAAGCGGGTTCGGTAGATGGCTTCGGCCAGCTCGGGAAAGAACTCGGGGTGGCCCTGCACGGTGAGAATGTCGTCGGCCACCATCGCGGCGATGGGGCATGTGGGTGCCGACGCCAGCAGGGCCATGCTGTCGGGCAACTCGAGCACCTGATCCTTGTGGCTCGCGATCAGGCTGTAGGTGCCCTCTGCGGTGATCTCGCCGGGCGGCGGCAGGTGAAGGTCGTATTCGACCGTGCCCACACTCCACCCCTGCGACGCTGCCCGAACCGGAGCCCCCAGCTCGAGCCCCACCATCTGGTGCCCGAAGCAAACGCCCACCAGCGGTTCTTGCCGCTGGATCGTTTCTGCCACGAACCGACGCAGGGCGACTATCCACTCGACGTTGTCGTAGACGCTGTGGCGCGAACCGGGCACCAGCCAGGCGTCGCACTCTGATCGATCCTGCGGAAGCTCGCCTCGATGGGCGTTGTAGAAGCGCAGCGAAACGCCCGGGTGCTCCAACAGTCGTGTGAACAACACGTCGTAGTCGCCGCCCACTGCGGCGTGTTCGGGATTGAGGTTGTCGCACAGCAGCACGCCAAGACGCATCATCGGCGCGAACGATAGCGCCACGCACACAGGCTCTAACGCCTATCGCATTGCGTTATACCCCATAACGCAACGTGATAGTGTGCCGCGATGGACCTCAGCCTGGCATCGATAGCCGACGTCGCCGAGGCGCTCGTCGAGGCCGAGGGTCTCGATTCGGTCACCGGCTCACGCATCGCAGCAGAACTGGGCGCTTCGCAGCCCGCCATCTATCGCCATCTCGACACGGTCGATGACGTCTGGCGCGAGCTGGGCCTTCGCGGCCGAGCCAGCTTGCGTCGCCACCTCGCCGAAGCCGCCATCGGGCGCAGTGGCCAAGAGGCCGTGGTGGCCATGGCTCACGCCTGGCGCGACTGGGCTCTCGCTCACCCCGGCCTCTACCAGGCGACCGATCGCTACCCGTGCGCCGGCGACCCCGAGTTGGAGGCTGCGGTCGAGGCTGTGGTGTCGACGATCGCCATGTCCTTGCGGGGCTTTCATCTCGACGAGGTGTCGGTGGTCGACGCGGCGCGCACCATGCGCAGCTTCCTCCACGGATTCGTGCACCTCGAGCTCGGCGACGGACACCCCCACAAACACGACAACGACGCCTCGTTCGCGAGGGCCGTACAGCTGTTGGCCGGCGCACTACCGCGCCTGGCCCAACTTCCCCATTCACCCGATGAGGCTCTCACTGGAGACGGCCGATGACCATCAAGCTGCATTGGTTCCTACCGACGGGCGGCGACAGCCGCGACGTACTGCCCGGTGACGGGCCCGGCAATCGTCCCCCATCGCACGACTACCTGGCCCAGGTGGCGATGGCCGCCGAACAAGCCGGGTTCGATGCGATGCTGACCCCTTGCGGAACCGGTTGCGAAGATGCCTGGATAGCCACCGCTTCGTTGATCGCTCGCACCAGCCGCATCAGGTTCCTCGTGGCGTTCAGGCCCGGCCTGCTGTCGCCGACGCTGGCGGCCCAGATGGCGTCGTCTCACCAGCGGATGTCGGGCGGGCGAACCCTGGTGAACATCGTCACCGGGGCCGAACCCCGCGAGCTGCACCGATTTGGTGACTACGCCGATAAGCAGACCCGCTACGAACGCACCGCCGAGTTCATGTCGGTGATACGGGCCGCCTGGGGCGCCGAACCGATCGACCATCAAGGCAACCACTACAAGGTCGAGGGCGCCACGACCCGCCAAATCCCTGACCCGGTGCCCGAGATGTACTTCGGTGGAGCCTCCGACTCGGCAAAGCAGGTGGCCGCAGAGCAGGCCGACGTATTCCTGGTGTGGGGCGAGCCACCTGCCGCCGCCAAGGCCCAGATCGCCGACGTGGCCGACAGGGCCGCCAAGCTCGGTCGAACCCTGCGTTATGGCATTCGGTTCCATGTGATTGCACGACCCACGTCCGAGCAGGCGTGGGCATTCGCCGACGAACTTCTTGCTGGTATCAGCCCCGATGCCATCGCCGAGGCCCGCAAGGACTTCGAGACCACGATGTCGGAGGGCCAACGGCGAATGGCCGAGCTGCACGGCTCAGACCCGGGGCGCCGGGTGATACACCCCAACGTGTGGGCAGGCATCGGCCTGGTCCGCGGTGGAGCCGGCACCGCCCTGGTCGGCTCGTTCGAAGAGGTCGCAGACCGCATCGAGGAGTACCACCAGCACGGCTTCAGCGAGTTCATCTTCTCGGGTTACCCGCACCTCGAGGAAGCCCAGTGGTGCGGCGACGGCCTGATCCCCGAGCTGCAGAGGCGCGGTCTGCTCGACGGGCCCGACACCGCCCAGGAGACCAGGGTCTTCTCGTTCCGCTAGCCGACTGGCAGCCTGTCAGTCGCCGATTCGGTCGAACTGTGGTGGGCGCTTCTCGACGAAGGATCGAACGCCCTCGGCGAAGTCGGGCCGCTTGAAGCTGTCGGCCATCAGCTGCTGGGCGTTCAGCTCTGCTCGGCCCAGGCCCTGGTGCAACTCTTCGTAGACCTGGCGCTTCATCACCGCGACCGAGGCAGGCGAGCAGTTTGCAGCGATGCCTTCGATGTATGACCGGCAAAAGCCCAGGAGCTCGTCTGGTTCGACCATGTAGTTGAGCAGGCCGAGATCGAGCGCCTCCTGACCCTTCACGCGCCGCGAGGACATCAAAAGGTCGAGTGCCACCGATGGCCCAACCAACTTGGGCAACAACCAGCTGAGACCCCACTCGGCAATCAGACCCCGCTGAGCAAAGGCGGTGACGAACAGCGAGTTCGGCGTGCCTACGCGCAGGTCGCAGCTGAGAGCGAACGGGTAGGCCATGCCCGCGACGGCACCATTGACCGCTGCGATGATCGGCTTGGGCACCATCATCATCTTCGGGAACCGGCCGTCGAAGTCTCCAGGTTCGGTGTCTTCGGAGCGCACCGGGTCGGAGGCCTCTGCCCCGGCTTCGGCGGCATCGCGCGAGCTCAGGTTCTGCAGCGTGTTCATGTCGGCGCCGGCACAGAAACCCTTGCCGGCGCCGGTGACGACTATTCCGACCACCGACTTGTCGTTTGCCGCGCGCTGCAGAGCATCGGCGACCTCTCGCTCGATGGTGCCCGTCCAAGCGTTAAGAGCCTCGGGTCGGTTCAAGGTGATGGTCGCTACCGGGTCGTCGACCTCGTAAAGGATCTCGTCGTACATTGCCTCACGATGCGGCCAACCCGGGCCGCAGGTCAAATCGCGCCCTCTCCGATCGAACCCACGGCGAACCGAACCGCAGCCTCGGCGTGCAGCCGCGTCGTTGCGAAGTACGGAACTGCGACGTCGTGCGAACCGACCAGAAGCTCGATCTCGGTGCAGCCGGCGATGACTCCCTGGGCGCCCCGCCCGACCAGCCTGTCGATGATCGCCAGGTAGGCAGCCTTCGACTCGGCGGTGGTGATGCCGCGCACCAGCTCGTCATAGATCACCGCGTGCACCACCCCACGATCGGCCTCGTCGGGCACCATTACATCTAGGCCGTGAGCCTCGAGACGCCCGCGATAGAAGTCGTGCTCCATGGTGTAGCGCGTGCCCAACAGGCCGACCCGTTGAACACCCTGAGCGTTCACTGCCTGAGCGGTCGCGTCTGCCAGATGCAGGAACGGAACCTCCAGAGCGGCTTCGATGACGTCGGCCACGCGGTGCATGGTGTTGGTGCAAAGAAGCACGACATCGGCACCTGCCGCTTCCAACATCTTGGCGTCGGATGCCAAGAGGCGACCCGCGCCGTCCCAATCGTCGGCCTCCTGCATGGCCTCGATGACCGAGAAGTCATAGCTGCGGATGATGAGATCGGCCGACGCCGTGGCACCCCGGGCCCGGCGCACGCCCTCGTTGATGAGGCGCTCGTACTCGATCGAGCTCTCCCAACTCATTCCGCCGAGCAGTCCGATTGTCTTCACGTCTACTGAACCTGCACCTGGGCACCCGATTTCGTACCAGTACGCAACCCTGACGTTCTAGTGGATGTTGAGGTGATGTCTTCAGAGCCCACCATCACTGGGTTCCGAGCGCCGTCCTGATTTCGGCCGCCATTTCGTCCTCGGGCCGCAACGCACGTTTGGTCGATACCTCGACCTTGTGTAGAGACCCTTCGAACACGAATGGCGCCTCATAGTCGTCGCTGACGCCGGTGGGATTGCGCCCCAGATCCATTCCGATCGAGCTGATCATCACCGACAGCTCGGGCACCACACCCTCGCCGATCACACGATCGTCTGCATACAAACGCACCCTTGCCGGCCCTCGCGAAACCCGCTCGAGCTCGACGCCGAGCACCACGTCACCCACCGGCACTTCCTCGTCTGACCTGATGACCGCGTGGTGGGTGAAGTAGTTGTGGTCGTAGACCAGACGGTTGTCCTTGACGTACGCAACCAGGCCGTTGTTGACCGTTCCGGCAGCCATCAGCACACCACCCTGCGTGGTTTCAGACCTGGAGACGGTGGCGCGCATGTGCCACGACCTGGCTCCCAATGGTGGGGCCGTGTCCATCGGGTTGCGGTCGCTTGGGGTGTGGTAGGTGAACGAGTCTCGCGATCTCGGCGTGCCCGGTACGGGATGACCTCTGAACACCATCTGCGAGTGGCCGGAGTCGATCGGCAACACGCCGTTGGCCTCGGCTTCCTCCCAGAACATGTCGACCATCTCGGCCAGCTTCTGTGGCTCGGCCTCGGCGAGGTCGTTGCACTCGGAGAAATCCTCGTCGAGGTTGTACAGCTCCCAGACGTCGTCATCGAGACGATTGCCGGCACGGTGATACGTGACCGCCTTCCAGCCGTCGGCCCAGATGGCTCGGTGGCCGAACATCTCGAAGTACTGCCGCTGCTTGCGCGACCTGACGGTGTTGGCGTCGGCGGCCTCGGGGTCGAACGTGTAGCCAAACGAGGTGCCGTGCACCGGCATCTGCTGGACGCCCTTGACCGTGTCCGGAGGTTCGATGCCGAGGATCTCGAAGATGGTCGGGGCGATATCGATGACGTGATGGAACTGGTTGCGCACCTGGCCCCTGACATCGGCGGCAATACCGGCCGGCCATGAGACGATCAGCGGATCGCGCACTCCCCCGCCATGGGTGTTCTGCTTGTAGCGCTTGCCCGGTGTGTTGCCCACCTGCGCCCAACCCCACGGGTAGTTGCAGAAGCTGCGTCGGGTTCCGACGTCGTCGAGGCGGCCGATGACCTCGTCGAGGTTCTCGGGGATGTTGTTGAAATAGCGGAACTCGTCCATGACACCGGTGGCATTGCCCTCCTGGGATGCGCCGTTGTCGGACAGGGCAAACACGATGGTGTCGTCGGAGACGCCGAGTTCATCGAGGGCGTCGAGCAGACGTCCGAGCTGGGCATCGGTGTGGTCGAGGAACGCAGCGAACGCCTCCTGCAGCCTGCACGCGAAGGCCTTCTCATCATCGGACAGCGTCTCCCATGGTTCGACACCCGGGTTTCGTGGAGCCAACTCGGTGCCCTCGGGGATGACCCCCAGTTCGAGCTGGCGCTCGTACACCCGCTGGCGCCACACGTCCCAGCCCTCGTCGAACTTGCCCCGGTACTTGGCCAGGTAGTCGTCGGGCGCCTGGTGTGGTGCGTGGGTGGCGCCGAACGCGAGATACAAGAAGAACGGGCGCTCGGGCACCAGCGACTTCTGGTTACGGATCATGCCGATGGCCTGGTCGACCAGGTCTTCGGACAGGTGGTAGCCCTCGTCGGGCGTGGCCGGCGGGTCGATGAAGTGGTTGTCGGCCACCAGCTCGGGGTGGAACTGGTCGGTCTCGCCGTTCAGGAAGCCGTAGAAGCGGTTGAACCCCCGTTGCAGGGGCCAATCTGTGAAGGGCCCTGCCGCCGAGGCCTCCCGCATTGGGGCCAGGTGCCACTTTCCCACCGCCATCGTGTGATAGCCGATTGGCCCCAGAACCTCGGCCAGGGTTGCCGCGCTGGGCGGGATCCGGCCGCGCATGTTGGGGAAGCCGGTGTCGAAGTTGGAGATCGCGCGCATGCCGACGGCGTGGTGGTTGCGACCGGTGAGCAGGCATGCCCGAGTGGGCGAACACAGTGCCGTGGTGTGGAAATTCGTATAGCGCAGCCCGCTGTCGGCCAGACGATCGAAGTTGGGCGTGTCGATGAACGACCCGAAACAACCGAGGTGGCTGAACCCGGTGTCGTCTAGCAACACCACGACGATGTTGGGGCTCGAAGCGCCTGGCAGCACGGGCTCGGGCCACCACGGCTCCGAGTCGTACACCTCGCGTGCGATGACGCCCCCGAATTCCCCTGCGCCGTCTGTGTTGGTCACGGCCAGCCCCCTTCGATGTTGCCGAACTGACCGCAACTTAGCCACTCGGCCAGTCGAGTGGCGAAATCGGGCCGAACAGTGGCAGGCTCGCGCCATGACGACCGAGATACGCGCCGCGGTTCTTCGCCAGTACAACCAGCCGATGGCAGTCGAAACGCTGACACTCGACGAGCCCGTTGCCGACGAGGTGCGCGTACGCATCGTCGGGTCCGGGCTTTGTCACAGCGACCTGCATGTCATGGAGGGCCTGCTGCCATTCCCACCACCGGCGGTGCTTGGGCATGAGGCCGCCGGAGTGGTCGAGGCGGTCGGTCAGGCCGTCACCGGTCTGGCTGTGGGCGACCACGTGATCGGCTGCCTCAGCCAGTACTGCGGTTCGTGTCGTTGGTGTGCCAGGGGCAATACGTGGCTGTGCGAGCGCCGGCTGGCGCCAGGGCTGCGATCCGACGATCACCCGAGGCTCGTCGACACCAATGGCCAGGCTGTGCTTCCGATGGTGGGCATGGGTGCCTTCGCCGAGCAGATGGTGGTGCACAGGTCTGGGGTAGTGAAGATCGATCCCGACATGCCGCTCGACCGCGCCGCGCTGATCGGGTGTGCGGTCGTAACCGGTGTGGGCTCGGCCATCAATGCGGCACGAGTGCGGCCCGGCGAGACGTGTGTTGTCATCGGTTGTGGAGGAATTGGGCTGAACGTCATCCAGGGTGCAGCGTTGGCGGGTGCCAGGCGCATCATCGCCGTCGATCTCCAGTCGTCCAAGCTCGAACTCGCCCGCCAGTTCGGGGCCACCGACACCGTCAACCCATCCGACGGCGACCCGGTCGAGGCGGTCATGGCTCTGACCGGTGGCAGTGGCGTCGAGCATGCTTTCGAAGCCATCGGCTTGAAGACCACAGCCGAGCAGGCCCTGGCAATGGCGGGAATCGGCGGCAGCGCCTACATAATCGGCCTGGTGCCGGCGGGCACCGAGCTGCAGGTGCCTGGCACCGCACTCACACAGTTGGGCAAGTCACTGCATGGAGTTCGGATGGGTGCCAGCAACATCGACGCCGACTTTCCTCGCTTCGTCGACCTGTACAAGCAGGGCAAGCTGCTGCTCGATGAGCTGATCGCCGAGACGATCACCCTCGAGCAGGTCAACGAGGGCTACGACCGCATGCGCGCCGGCGAACAGGCACGTTCTGTGATCGTGTTCGACTCGTGACGCGTACCATGCGCGCATGGCCTTCGACGACGACCTGCTGAGCAGCATCCGCGACCGTTTCCACCACGTCGACCGATGCCCGGTCCAGGGGCCGCGGGCGTTCTTCGAGAACGCCGGCGGATCGCTGACCCTCAAGGCGGCGGTAGAACGCACCGCCGAGCTGATGGCAATGCCCGACAACCTCGGTCGGGCCAACCCGGCCTCGGCCGCACTGGGGGCAATCGTCGAAACTGCCCGGGCCGATATGTTCACCTTCTTCGGCGCCACCTCGGGCCGAGTGTTCATAGGCGAAACCGGTACCGCCTTGCTGAACCGCCTCATCCGCAGCGCGATCTTGGCGTCGCCAGGTTCCGAAGTGGTCGGCAGCGCCCTCGAGCACCCCGCGACCTTCAGCGCTAGTCGCCGCAGGTCCGAGGTCGCCTCCAAGACCTACCACCAGGTGGGCTTCGACACCACGTCTTCGGTCGTCGTGGCAGATCATTACGCGCCTGTTCTGTCCGAACGCACCGGCGTAGCCACGATCATCCATGCGTCTCCGGTCACCGGGATGCACGTCGACATCGCAGCCATCGCCTCGCAGATCCGTGAACGGTCGCCCGAGTGCTTCATCATCGTCGACGGCATCCAGCACGCAGCCCATGGCCGCATCGACATCGACACATACGGAATCGACGGCTACGTGATCAGTGGTTACAAGGCGTTCAGCCGGCACAACTTCGGCGTCGCCTGGGTTTCGGAGCGGTTGGCGCACGTTCCCCACGACAACCTCATCGACTCTCCAGCAGACGTGTGGGAGATGGGAACCCGCGATGTTTCGGCCTATGCGGCGTTCTCCGAAGTGGTCCGTTACCTCGAATGGCTCGGGACCCAAACCGGCGAATCCGCCGATGCGTCTTCGAGGGCCAAGTTGGAGGCCGCAGCCAGGGCCATCGCATCACAGGAGCATCACCTGGTCGACGCCATGTTGTGGGGAACAGGCAGCCATGACGGGCTGGCCCAGATGCCAGGAGTGTCGGTGATCGGGCCCGCATCCAGCGAGCACCGCTCGGGCATGGTGTCGTTCGAGGTCGATGCGATGTCGGCGTTCGATGTGGTCGAGGCGCTCAACGCGGCGGGCGTACGCACCCACGCCCGCAAACGCGACTATTACTCGTCGTCTGTGTTGGTGCCGTTGGGCATCGATTCTTGCATTCGTGCGTCGGCCGCGCACTACAACTCGATCGCAGAGGTCGACAAGCTTCTGGCCGTGGTCGCCGATCTCGCCGGTTAGTCAGGAGCGATACGCCGCTTCGCCTTGCATCTGCGCCACGGCGGGCGGCACGGCGACGTCTGCCCTCAAGTCGCCGGCGGGCACAACCTGTCCCCAGCTGGTGTTCAGCGGCACCACACCAGCCCAGTGCGGACCATCCAGGTCGGCTTCCTCATCGATCGGGTCGCCGCCGCGCACCTTGGCCGACGCCTCGGTCAGCGAGATGGCCAAGACCATCGTCTTGCGAAGGTCGCTGTCGGATGGTTGACGAGCCGTGTCCCAAATCGGCACGGCATGATCGTTGATGGCACGCAGCGCCGCCACCTTGTCCTGTGGGTCGGTCACCGGGGTTGCCGTGCCGCGCACCACTACCGATCGATAGTTCATCGAGTTGTGGAACGGAGTACGAGCCACGACCAAGCCGTCGACGATGGTCACGGTCACGCAGACCTCGACCCCGCTTCCGGCCCGCATCATTGCGTTGGCCACCGCCCCATGGATGAACAGACGATCGTCGATCAGCCCGTATGCCATGGGCAACACCACAGGTCCGTCGTCGGTGTTGACACCGACATGGGCGATCAACCCCGCACGCAGGATCTGCCTTATCTCCGCAGGTTCATAAACCGCTCGGTTCGCGCCCCGTCGCAGTCTCGTTCGTTCGCTAGCCGGCTCTGCCATGACGACGAAGCTAACGGGCCCAAATCGGTCCGATCAGCCCCGAGCGGCCTACCATCGCGGCGTGACTTCAACACAACTGGCCGGATTCACGGTGGCCTGCACCGATGTCGATCTGGCAGCCGAGACCTTCGCAACGATTACTGGCGGCGACCTGACCCGCCGAGGCGAAACAGCCGAGGTCGCGTTCGACGACGTGACGATCGAGATAGTCACAACCCAAGCCGCCGGCGTTTCGCGGCCCGGTGTGTGCCGCGTGGCCTTGGCAGGCTCACCGTCGGGGTCCCAACCGTACACCCAGCTGAACTCGGTCGCCGTGCATCGAACCGACGACGACCGCCCACACCGTCCCGCTGGTGACGTCGAGTTCGACCACGTCGCACTTGCGGTCGGCGACCTCGCGGCCGCGACCGACGCATGGGCCGACCTCACCGGCTGCGAGGTGCACCAGATGGGCACACACCCGATCTCGGGTGGAGCGTTCGAGGCCGCTCGAGTGCTGCTGGGCAACCGGATGATCGAGCTGCTGTCGCCCGTGCCGGGAGTCGCCAGCGCCATGGCGGAACGCATCGCGAAGTTCGGCGACAACGTCATCGCGGTCGCTATGCCCGCGAAGGACCTCGATGCCAAACTCGCCCAACTCGAACAGGCCGGTATAGCCGTGCTGGACCAGCCGCCCCACAAGATGGTTCACCCCCGTGCAACCGGAGGTGTCCTGCTGCAACTCACACCAAGGGTCCAACACTGATGCTCGAAGACATCGTCATCCGCGACGCCACCACCGACGACTGGGCCCGCATCAACGACATCTACAACTGGACAATCGTCGACAACCACGTATCGTTCGACCTGGACCCGTTCACGCTCGAAACACGGCGGCAGTGGTGGGACGCCAGATCACCCGAACTCGACTGCCTGGTCGCCGAGGTCGACGGGCACGTGATCGGGGTCACCTACTCGAGCTGGTATCGGCCCAAGCTCGCCTACCGCTCGACGGTGGAAACCACCATCGTTCTCGACACCGACCACCTCGCACGAGGACTGGGCTCGAGGCTCCTGGGGGCATTGCTCGAGCGGCTTCGCCAGCGCGGGCTTCACATGGCCGTGGCAATCGTCGCCCTTCCCAACGAGGGCTCGATCGCCCTGCACCACAAGTTGGGATACACGACCGTCGGCGTCGTCCACGAAGCCGGGTTCAAGCTCGGCCGCTACTGGGACATCGAGATCCTCGAACTGCGCCTCTGACGCGCCGATGCCCGCCACCACGAGCGGGTGCCGGGCATCGGACATCGGCGGCTCTACTGCCAGAGGTCAGCCGGCTTCGACCTCTCTACTGACGGAGGTCAGCCAGCTTCGACCTCTCCACCAATCGAGGTCAGCCAGCTTCGACCTCTCTACTGACCGAGGTCAGCCAGCTTCGACCTCTCCACCAATAGAGGTCAGCCAGCTTCGACCTCTATGGGCCCGGCCTGGCCGGCGTTGATCGCGATCTTGCGAGGCTGGGCCTTCTCGGCCACCGGAATCCGAAGGGTCAACACACCGTCGTGGTAGTTGGCCTCGATGTTCTCGGGGTCGAGCCCATCACCGAGGTGAACCTGGCGGGTGAAGGTGCCCTGACGACGCTCGGCGACATAGATCTTGTCGTCTTCGCGGGGCGCCCAGCCGCGCTCGGCCGTAACGGTCAAGACATTGCGCTCGAGGTTGATGTCGATGCTCTCGGCCGAAACACCAGGCAGGTCGAGGTGCACCCAAACATCGCCCTCGCGACGGTACGCGTCCATGGCCATCGGCGAGTTCACCTGACGGCCTCGCGCCATACGGTCGAACATGGAGTCGATGTCGCGGAATGGATCGTTCTGGAACAACATCATCGTGATGGTCTCCTTGTCATCGATTGAGTCATATAGGGACTCTGGTTAGTTGAGTCCTACACACTCACATTTTATGCACGATGACTCAGAAGACAACCCGGTCAGTCAAAAACCTTCACGATGGCCTCGTGCTCGATCTCGACGACGACCCGGTCGCCCACCGACATGACGAAATCGACCACGGCCCTTTCTCCGACCCGGCTGTCGAAGCGCTCGAAGACGGTTCCCTGGACCACCAACTGCTCACCCTCATGGGCGATCGAGCGGTGGTGAATGCGGCTGCGGGTGTGTATCCACGCACCTTCGACCACCTGGGTGTGCATGACCGTGTTGGCGATAGAGGGCCACGCAGCAGGGTGAACCACACCGTCACGGTCGTAGATGTCGAGTGGGTCGCCCAACCTCACCGCCAGATCGATCCACTCGCGATCGAGCTTCACCTCCAGAGGCTCCAGACGCTCGCCCGTGCGACGCCGCAGCGGGCCCGACGGATCGTGGGTGGCATCGGCCCACACGTCGGATGTGGCCCGAACCTGCCCGCCGACCACAGCGTCGACCCGCCAGGCGTTGCCGGCTCCGACGGGAACACAATCCAGATCGTCTCCGTCGAACACCGGCGACCGGAAGCGCACCTGTGCCCCGCCCGACGACAACCACGAACCTCCCCACCCCACCACGGGTACGTGTGCCATGTAGGCGTAGACAGACACGCCGGCGACCAGGGCGTTGGGGAACCCGGCGGCCTGGGCTCCCTCGTCGGTGTGGATGGGGTTTCGGGCGTGCTCGGGCAGGTTCACTGCCCTGAAGCTCACAGCCTCGAGACGCCCGCCAACGGTGTCTAGGTCTTCCACAATCTCACCCATCCATGGTCTATCTGGATCTCGGCTTCGTCATAACCGGACTCGCCCGGCATCAGCACCCGATACTCACCATCAGGATCGGCTATGCGGACCTTCTGAGTCGCCGGCCTCGACGCAGCAACCGACAGGGCCTCGGCTGCGGTCTCGAACCGGGCCAGGCACGACAACATCCGAACCGTCACCGGCATGATCGGCATCTGTTCTGCCCGCCACCTGGCGATGGCCTCGGCCGGCTCGATCCACGCCAAGTCGACGGTCTCGCCCTGGTCGTGGGTTGCGACCTGACCTTCCGGAGCAGCAGCCAGGAAGAATCGCGTGTCGAAGCGTCTGGGCGGTCCCACGGGCGTCGTGAACCGCGCTATCTCGTGCAGCGAAGTCAGGTCCAAGGTGACACCCTCGGCCTCCAGCGTCTCGACGAAACGGCCTGGATCGTCTGCCGCCACCGCTCGCAGGCGCTCGACGACATCGTGGGTGGTTCCGGTATCGCCCAGCAGCAGGCCGGCCTCTTCCAGTGTCTCGCGGCACGCCGCAAACCACCACGCAAGGCCGTCGGCCGGCACGTCCAGCAGCGCCGACGCCTGGGCGTCGGAAAGCCCTCGCCCGACACGGTCGCCGTGGTGGGCATCGTCAGAGTCGACCCGACCGCCCGGAAACACCCACGCCTGGGGTCCGAAGGCCAAACGCGAGCCGCGCTGCAACATCAACACCTGGAGCTTCGGGGCGTCGCGTACAACCAGCACGGTGGCCGCATCGCGTATGGGAACAGACTGCGGATCGTCGGTAGGTGCGCGCTGATAGCCGGTCGAGGTCATCAGGGCTCGACGATCACCTTGCCGACAGCGGTGCGGTCGAGCAGCGAACGAAACGCGTCGGCCGCGTGGTCCAGCGGGTAGCGCTGGGCCACATAGGGCGACAGCTTTCCTTCGGACATGAACCCCAGCAGGTCGTCGGTCATCGAGGCCGACAGTTGGGGGTCACGGGCCGACAACGCGCCCAGGAACACACCGACGATCTGACAACTCTTCAAAAGCGCCAGGTTGAGCGGTATCGATGGGATGCCGGCCGTGAACCCGATCACCAGGAATCGCCCCTCCCACGCGATGGCGCGCAGGGCCTGCTCGGCATAGTCGCCGCCGACGCAGTCGTAGACGACGTCGACGCCCTTACCGCCTGTGAGTTCCTTGGCCCGGTCCTTGAGACTCTCGCGGCTGTAGTTGATGGTGTGGTCTGCACCGCGCTCGCGGCATGTCGCAAGCTTCTCGTCGGTCGAGGCTGCAGCGATGACCGTGGCACCCATCAGCTTGCCCAGTTCGACGGCCGACAGTCCGACGTGGCCACCGGCACCTGTGACCAGCAGGGTCTCGCCTGGTTTCAGGTCGCCCCGATACTTGAGCCCGTAATAGCTGGTTCCGTAGGCGTACATGAGGCCGGTCGACTCGCCATAGCCGACCCCGTCGGGTATGGGCCGCGCCGCCCGGGCCGACACCACGACCTTTTCGGCCAGCGCTCCGACCACGCCGGTGCTTGCCACGACCCGGTCGCCGACGTTCACATCGGACACGTCGGGTCCTACCGCCGAGACGTCACCCGCCACCTCGCCACACACAACAAACGGCGGCTCGGCCTTGAACTGGTACTTGTCCTCGAGGATCAGGCAATCGGGAAACGTAACGGGCACAGCCTTGACGTCGACCAAGATCTCGCCCGGCCCGGCCTCGGGCTCGGCACGGTCCTCGATCGACAGCCCGTCGGGTGGGCCGAACTCGTTCAGGACGACTGCTTTCATCTGGGCCTCCAGGCGTGTTGTGCGGCGATGACCGGCGGGGGTTCGACAGCATCGAACGGTAACCCCGCCGACCCACAACACGAAATCCCGGCAGCCGGGCAGCGTGACACTGCCCGGCTGTCGGGAGAACCAGAGAGGGACGATTCAGGGACGTCCCGAGGTCACTGCTCGGCGATGGCGTCGAGCACGTTCATGCGCCCGGCCCGCCTGGCGGGCAGTATCGCCGCTCCCAGCCCGGCAACGGCGGCGACGACCACCAACACCACGATCTGGCCCGCAGGAATGGCCAGGATGCTGGTGTAACTGTCGGGAAGGGCGAACACCACCGCCGACCCGAACACGATGCCGACCACGACACCCAACACCGCACCGAAGGTAGCGATGACGGCCGACTCGTAGCGGATCATCCTGCGGGCCTGGCGCCTCGACATGCCAACCGCTCGCACCAGACCGATCTCCCTGGTGCGCTCGTGAACCGAAAGCGCCAGGGTGTTGGCGATGCCGATCAGGGCGATCAGCACAGCCAGGACCACGAGGGCGTTCAGCACGGACAGCACCTGATCGATCAACCCCTCGAGCCGCTCGCGGAACTCCGATGCGGTCTCCAGTTCGCCCTGGGGGAACTGGGTTTCGATGGCAGCGACTGCCGCGTCGATCGTTGCCTGGTCGATGCCATCTGCCACCGAGAAGGCGATCCACAGGTCGGCCTCGTCCACGCCAGCCTCAGCGAAGGCCGAGGTGTCGACCACGAAGTCGGCTGCCACCGCAGATGAGTCGTCGAATACGCCGGCCACATCGAGTGTGCCGGTGGAGCCCGACGAGTAGGTCACCTGGATGGAATCGCCAACGGCCAGGCCGAGTTCGTCGGCACGGTCCTGTTGCACAAGCACCGACGACACGCCGTCCGAATAGTCGCCGCTGTTCATTTCGATATCGACCAGGCCCGGAAGCTCGGCGATGTCTGCGGCCACGACATCGACCGGGTCGGGCTGTGCGGCCAGCAGCGAGTCGAGCCGGATCTGCGAGTAGCGAAAGCCGGTGGCAGAAGCGAACTCTGGAGCGGCGTCGATCTGGTCGATGACCGCATCGGGGAAACCGGCCAGGCTGGCTTGATCAGACAACAGGTAGTCGGCCTTGACCGCGTTGTCGAGCGTGTCGCGCATCTGGGCCTTGATCGACTCGCCCACCACCAGGGCCATACCCACGATGGCCAGCCCGATCATCAGGGCCGCGGCGGTGGTTGCCGTGCGAGAGGCGTTGCGGGAAGCATTGTCGACCGCCAGGCGCCCCGGAACTCCGAAGCGGCGCAGCACCGCACCCATGGCGTTGGCGACCGGACCTACCAGCGCCGGGCTGAACAGTGTCACCCCGACGACGACCGCGACCCCGCCGGCGGCCATGAGGACCAGTGTCGTTGCTGTCGAGCCGACGCCGGCGACCCCCATGGCGCCGAGCACCACACCTGTCGCGGTACCAGCCAGACCGATGCGCACCCTGCGCCGATCGCCGGCTTCGTCGGTTACGGCACCGTCGCGCAGTGCCGCCATCGCCGGAACCCTGGCCGCCTTGCGGGCCGGGGCCCACGCTGCAAGCACGGTGACTCCCACACCCACCAGCAAGCTGGCTGCGATGGTGCGTGGGGCGACGATGATCGCATAGTCGGGCAGGTCGGCTCCGACCAGGCCCATCAGGGCGGTGATGCCCGCCGCAACTGCGATTCCGCCGGGGATGCCCACCAGCGACGCCAGGACGCCCACGGTCAGCGCCTCGCCTGTGGCACTTCGCTGAACCTGCTTGGCGTCGGCGCCGACCAGCCTGAGCAGCCCGATCTCGCGGGTGCGCTGGCTGAGAACGATGGCGAAGGTGTTGTAGATGATGAACCCCGACACCAACAGCGACACGCCGGCGAACCCGAGCAAGATGTTGCGGACGATCTCTATCTGACCACCGTATTCGTCGGAGTTCTCATCGGCGATGGTCTGCTGATCCACGACCTCGAGCTCGGGCAGTGATGCACTGAGCGATGCGACCACCGACTCGACGTCTGCACCTCGGTCTACTGCCACCCCGATGCCGTCGAAGCCCGACGTGCCGAACAGCGAGTTGGCCTCGTCGAGGTTCATGCCCATCAGGACTGCACCCAGGGTCGAGTTCTCGGAACCGAACCGGGTGAGCCCGCTGAGCACCAGGTCGTGCCTGCCGGTTGCGGTGATGACCACATAGCTCTGGCCGACCTCGAAACCGTGCCTGTCGGCCGAGTCGAGATCCATGGTGAACTGCCCAGCCATCGGGGCCTGGCCCTCCACGATGGTGAACGGCGACAGTTCGTCGTTCCATCCGAAGGCCAACTGGGGCGGACCCGCTGTGGGTATCTCGTCGCCGCTGGCGGTCAGCGGACGCACCGAGTTCTCTGGTGCCGAGATGTAGCCCACGGCAGTGGCGACGCCCGCTGTGCTCTGCACGGTGGCCAGGTCGGTCTCGTCCAGTGTGGTCTGGCTGGCGAACTCATCGAGAGGGCGAACCTCGATGTCGGTCTGTTCGACTATCTCGGCGGCCAGGTCGTCGAAGCTGCCCCTGAGCCCGTCTCCGAGCACGAAGGCAGACACCACGAAGCTGACGGCCAACACCACACCGAAGGTGGTGAGAGCAAAGCGGCCCTTGTGGGCGGCGAGGTTGCGGCGAGCGAGTTTGAGCATCATCGTTTCAGGATCTTCCTGGAGGTGTTTCGGTGGTGTGGGGTTCGGGTGGGCTCAGTTGCCGAGGCGGCGCATGTGATCGATCACCGAGTCGGGATCGGGGTCGCTCAGCTGGTCGGTGATGCGACCGTCGGCCAGGAAGACCACCCTGTCCGAGTAGCTGGCAGCGACGGGATCGTGAGTGACCATCACGATGGTTTGTCCCAGCGACCGCACGGCATGTCGCATGAAGTCGAGGATTTCGCCGCCGGTTCGCGAATCGAGATTGCCCGTGGGCTCGTCGGCGAAGATCAACTCGGGCCTGCCGGCCAGTGCTCTTGCCACCGCAACCCTTTGCTGCTGACCGCCCGACAACTCGCCTGGGCGATGCTTGACCCGGTTGGCAAGCCCCACGGTGTCGATCACCTGGTCGAGCCACGCCTGATCTACATCGCGGCCGGCGAGGTCCTGGGGAAGGGTGATGTTCTCCAGCGCTGTGAGCGTCGGGACCAGATTGAAAGACTGGAACACAAATCCCAGCCGGTCGCGGCGCAAGCGGGTCAGCTCTGCCTCGGAGGCCCGGCTGACGTCGGTCGAGCCGATGTTGACCTGGCCACCGCTGAGCCGGTCCAGCCCGGCCATGCAATGCATCAGCGTCGACTTGCCCGAGCCCGAAGGGCCCATGATCGCTGTGAACTCTCCGGCGGCGAAGTCGACATCGACGGCGTCGAGTGCCACCACCCTGGTGTCGCCCGACCCGTAGACCTTGGTCGCCCCTCGGGCCGACGCGGCCACCGCAGGCCCGGCTTCGGTTGACTGTGTTGGAGCTGTTGCGAGTACCACTTGGCACCTACCGTTCGTTCGAATCTGTCGAGTCCGAACGTACGGAGATGGACCACCCAGGTCGTCAGGCCCGGTGACGATTGCGCATGGGCCTTTGGGACGATTGCGGCAGGCCGTGGGTCATCCTCGAGGATGACCCGGTTCAGTCGCCCGGCCGCACCACACCCATCTCGTAGGCGGCCACCACGGCCTGCACCCGATCGCGGACGCCCAGCTTCATCAACACCCTGCTGACATGGGTCTTCACCGTCGTCTCGCCCACGTACAGCCTCTCGGCGATCTCGCTATTGGACAGGCCTCTTGCGATGAGGACCAGCACCTCGCTCTCGCGCTCGGTGAGGCCCTCTGGCAACTCGTCGGGTCGCCTGACGGGTGCGGGCGACGAGCGGGCGAACTCTTCGATCAACCGCCTGGTTATCGACGGGCCCAGCAGGGCGTCGCCCGAAGCGACAACCCTGATGGCGCGGATGAGATCCTCGGGCGGGGTGTCCTTCAGCAGGAATCCGCTGGCACCGGCCCGCACGGCGGCGAACACATAGTCGTCCAGATCGAAGGTGGTCAGCACCAGGACCTTCGTGTCGAGCGAAGGATCATCGACTATCAGTGCGGTCGCCTCGATGCCGTCCATCACCGGCATCCGTACGTCCATCAGCACCACATCGGGCCGTTCTCGCCGGCACAGCTCAACGCCCTCGCGGCCGTCGCCGGCGTCGCCAACGACCTCGATGCCGGGCTCGGACCCCAGAATCATCGTGAACCCGGTGCGCATCAAGGCCTGGTCATCGACCACAGCCACACGCAGCCCGGTCACGCAGCACCTCCGGCCCGTGTGCTGGCGGCAGGTATCGGAAGGGTTGCGGTCACGCCGAATCCGCCACCGGGCCGCGGCCTCGCGTGAACCGATCCGCCGTACACGTCCGCACGCTCGGACATTCCCAGCAGTCCGTGCCCGGTGCCGTTCGTCGATGACGAAGCTGCGGCCCCCAGGCCGTCATCGACCACCTCTACCACCACGTTGGCGTCGCCGTAGCTGACGCTGACGCGGGCTGTGACCGGCCGCCCGGCATGGCGTATCACGTTGGTCAGTGCCTCTTGCACGATCCGAAAGCCCGTCAGCTCGAGCCCCGGAGGCAGTGGACGCTGGTTGCCCCTGATCTCGAAGCTGGCGTCGACGCCGGCGTCGCGGGCCCTGGCGATCAGCTCGTGATAGTCGTCGAAGCTGGGCTGAGGTTCCAGATCGATGCCGCGCCGCTCGTCTCGCAACAGGCCCAACATGCGGCGCATCTCGTCGACCGAATCGCGTCCGATCTTCTCTATGTTGCCAAGCGCCTCGGAGGCTGCATCGGGGTTGGTGTCCATGACCCGCCGGGCGGCGCCGGCCTGCACCACCACCGCAGACATGCCGTGGGCGATGATGTCGTGCATCTCACGGGCAATGCGGGCTCGTTCGTCCAAGGCAGCAAGCCGGGCCTTGGTGTCGAGGTCAGACTCCAGCGCGCTGGCGCGCTGTTCTAGCAACTCGATCTTTTGGCGGCGCTGGAAGGCCGCCTCGCCGATTGCGGCCGCAGTGCCCTGGAACACCACAACAGCGGGCACCGCTGCGGGCGGAAGGTCTTCGGAGGGAACTATCACGCCAACGACGGCCGTGATGCTGGCGACAGCGATGCATGTGCCCGTCACGCGCCAGACGTGTCGCCTGTCGTAGCCGCCATAGGCGGTGGCCGACAGGAAGGCCAGCCACATGGAGAAGTCGATGGTGCCCGCATAGTCGGAAACCCAGAAGACCACGGTCAAGAAGGTGCTTACCGACACCACCTCGAGTGGCCGGATACGCCGGCCCACCAGCAGCAGCGACGAAACGATCACCAGCGAATAGGCGAACACGCCGGCTTCTTGTTCGCTGCCGACCGGACCAACAGCCGCCGTCGCTCCGACTTGGCCGATCATCACAGTCAGCGCCACGAGCAGGTCTGCGTACGTTGGATGATCTCTCACCCAGTCGCTTGCGCGCTGCCAGATCGCCTCGTGCCAGATCACATCACGAGAGTATCCATCCGCCACCGTGCAGGCGTCGGTCCGAGGTGCTACCCGGGGGTCATCCTTCAGGAGGACCCGATCGTTGACCGACGCATAGTCAATTGACTAACCTCGTCCCAAAACCGCTACCACCCTTGGGGGAATCCATGGCTTATGGGGGAGATTCCGGCATCGACATGCCGCCCGTCACCGACTGGGTGAACGACTGGGATTGGCTCGACGACCAGTGGGGCCCCAACGCGATCGACATCTGGAATTCGGTGCGAGAGCAGTGCCCCGTCGCCACAACCGAACGTTATGGACGTGCGTTCATGCCCGTGACCATGGAGGGTGTGCAACAGGTCGCCCATGACACCGAACACTTCTCGTCGATCTGGGTCAACGTCGGGCGTCCCGATGCTCCCCGCTCGCCTGCTCCCCCGATCACCTCAGACCCGCCCGATCACCACGGCCATCGGCGTCTGCTGCTGCCATCGTTCAGCCCCAAGAAGATCAACCTCATGGAAGAAGAGCTGCGGTCATACTGCCGCCAGCTCATCGCAGATCTGGACGGCTCCGACACCGCTGATGCCGCAGAGCAATACAGCCAGCACATTCCCGTGCACGGCATCTGCCAGCTGACCGGCATTCCCGAAGAGGATGCCGACATGTTCCGCGACTGGATCTACCGCAACTTCCAGCTGGGCCCGCGCGACAACGCCGAGCGACTCCGCGTCACCAAGGAGATGACCGACTACATCGACGCGATCTTCCAAGATCGCCTCGAAAACCCCAGGGACGACATGTTGACGTTCGTCGCCAACGCCGAGATCGACGGCGAGCCCGTGGCCTGGGATCTGAAGCTCGGTTATGTTCGCCTGCTCATCATCGCCGGCATCGACACCACCTGGTCTGCGATCGGTTCTGGGCTGTGGCACTTCGCCCAGCACAACGACGAGGTCAAGCGCCTGGTCTCCGCCGACAACGACGACATGTTGTGGCAGTACGCAACCGAGGAAGTGCTGCGGTACTACGCCCCGGTCACCATGGCCCGCAAGGTCATCGCCGACACCGAGGTCTCGGGCTGCCCGGTTCACGCCGGCGACCAGATGTTGCTGACCTTCCCGGCCGCCAACCACGACCCGCAAGCCTTCGATCGCCCAGACGAGTTCATTCTCGATCGCGAGGTCAACAGGCACGTTGCCTTCGGGTTGGGCATCCACCGCTGTGTCGGGTCGAACCTGGCCCGCCTCGAGCTGACGGTTGCCCTGCAAGAGTGGCTGCGGGCATTCCCCGACTACAGCCTCGACACCTCACGACAGACCACCTGGGCCAACGGTCAGGTTCGCGGACCCCGCAACATCCCCGTCCTGCTCAATCGGTGACGTTCGAAACCAAGCCGACCGGCCGCCAGGCCGTAGAAGAGGCCCTCTTGGCCGCGACCATCGAGATGGTCGTGGCCAAGGGCCTCAACGTCTCGGTGCGAGAGATCGCTGCCAACGCCGGTGTGAACCACGGCCTGGTCCACACCTATTTCGGGTCGAAGCAGGGCCTGATCGACGCCGCCCTCGACCAGATCGGGCGCCGGTCTGCCAGCCAGTTGCGCTGCGACGGCTACCCCAGACCCGATCTGGCCAACCTCGACCACGGGTTGCTTGCCAAGGCCTTGGCCCGGTTCGGGCTAGACATGGGCGATAGGCCCGATCCGCTGCCCTCGCACCCGGTGTTCGTGTCCTGGAAGGCCGCCCTGGGCAGGGACAACCCGGATCTCGACGCCGAAGGGGTCGACGAGAAGGTGGCGTTGGCGGCGTCGCTGGCGCTGGGCTGGGCGATGTATCACGAGTTCGTCTGCGCCGCGCTCGACATCGACGACGTAGCCCGCAAGTCGCTCGAAGAACGGGTCTGCGACCTGGTGGCAGAGCTGGGCGGCATACCCGGCTGAGGCTTCAGCGAGGGTCGGATGCTGCCACCAGCGACAGGCCGACCCCGTCGGAGTTCACTAGCTGCATGCCATCGCCTTGCACGGTGCCCACCGCGCTGCCGCCTGCGAACACCTTCTGGAACTCCTTGACATAGTCGGAGTCGTCGGCGCACTCCTTGTCGCCGTTGTCGAAGTCGATCTCTCCGAACTGAATCTCGACGTCTCCTTCGACGGGGCCACCAGTCGACCCGTCGGCGACCTCGACCCCCGCCGTGAAGCTGCGACATCCGTCGAAACCGATCATTGTCGACTCGTCGGTGAACTCGATCCAGCCCACCTCGTCGGTGGCAAACGAGCTGGCCACGTCGGCGTCGAAGAAGCCGGTTACCTCCCACCGCGTGCCAACAACCCGCGCGTCCACCTCGGCGGTTTCACGATCGACGAAGGTGATCACGGTGTTGCCGGCCGTCATCACCAGTTGGTCGCCCGCCAGCTCCGCGAATGGCTCGTTGCCCAAGAACTCGGCCACCGATGCGTCCTGTTCGTGGCGTTCGGGGTCGCAGCCGATCTCGGTAGTGGCCATCTCCGACACCACAATGTGCCCATCGACCAGGTCGTAGCCGCCTCCCATCGAGTTGCAACCCGCGCTGGCTCCGATGGAACCGTCGCCGAAGCTGACGGCTATTCGTGTGCCCTCGACCAGCTCGACCGGCTCGCCGTCGACCACGACCGACGTCGACCAGAACTCGCGGCCGTTCAGGTCTGACGCGGCCAACCCACCGTCGTCGGTCGAGTCGCTGTCGCCGCATGCGGCCAGTGACGCCAGCACCAAGACCAACACCAACGCTCTACTAATACCGATTGGCTTCCTACCGTTTGGCTTCATACCGATTGGACGCTTTCGCAGATCCGATCGGTTCCCAGCCGAGCGTTCGCGCATCAGGTGGTTGCCGACGCGTAGTCGGCAAAGCGCTCGAGATCGTGGTTGGCGCCCGCCACTATCAACAGATCACCCCGGCCTACCACGGTGTCTGCGGTGGCGTAGGTGAACTGGCCCCCGGCGGGCTTCACGTACACCACGGTGACCTTGAACCGATCGCGGATCCTGCTGTCGCCGAGGCTCTTGTCCATGAGCTCTCGTGGGGTCGACACGGTTGCCATCGCAAAGTGTTCGTCGAACTCGAAATAGTCGATGACGTCGCCGGTCACCACATGGGCGACACGCTCGCCCATCTCTCGTTCCGGATACACGACGTGGGTGGCGCCGACTCGCTGCAGGATGCGGCCGTGCTGGGCGGTGATGGCCTTGGCCCACAGGTTCTTGACGCCCAGGTCGACCAGCGCCGCGGTTGCCAGAACGCTCGACTCGATTCCGGAGCCGATCGCCACCACGGCTGCGTCGAACTCGGAAATGCCAAGCTGCTCGAGGGTGCTGGGGTTGGTGGCATCGGCCACGCGGACGTGGGTGAGCCGGTCGGCCCACGCATCGACCAGCTCCTGGCTGTTGTCGATGCCCAGCACTTCGACACCCAGTTCGACCAGCTTCGACGCAACTGCGGTACCAAAACGGCCCAATCCGATCACGACCACCGAGTCGGCCTTGAGGCTGCCGGTGGCGGACTCGGTGAAGCGTCTGCGGGTGAAGATCTTGTCGAAGGCGTTCAATGCTGCTCCCCTCGGTTCGAAGTCGGGCTCATCCGACCAACAACTCGGCCTGGGCATGGCCGTATCGCCTGCGCTGATCTCGCAGCAACACGGCGGTGCCGAACGTGATCGGCCCTGTGCGTCCTATGAACATCAACACGATGATGACCGTGCGGCCGAGATGGTCGAGCTCGCCGGTGATACCGGTGGACACGCCGACTGTGCCGAACGCCGAAGCCGACTCGAACAGCAGGTCGGTGAGGCCGATCGACGTGTTGGTGGCCGCCAGGAAGAAGGCGGCCGTTCCGATGGTGCCCAGCGCCGCGATGACCATCGCCAGCGCCTGGCGCTGCATGGCGGTCGACACGGTGCGGTCGAACAGGGTGGTTTCGATATCGCCGCGCATCTCGGCATAGGTCGACTTGACCACCAGGGCGAACGTCGTGAGCTTGATGCCGCCGCCGGTCGAGGCGCTGCCGGCTCCGATGACCATCAGCAGGATCAACACCATCAACGAACCCGGGTGCAGGGCACCGATCGGAACCGTGTTGAACCCCGCCGTGCGTGCCGTCGCCGACTGGAAGAACGAGGCCAAGATCCGTTCGTCGGTGGCCAGCGAGCCGTATGTCGCGTCGTTGGACCACTCGAGGTACCCGATGGCGACCGCACCCCCGAACAGCAACAGCACCGAGGTGGTGAGGGTGACCTTGGTGTGCAACGACCACGAGTGCGGGTTGCGCCAACGGCGCCGGACCTCGAACACCACTGGGAACCCGAGCCCACCCAGCACGAAGCCACCGATGACCACCAGGTTCACGAACCAGTCGCCGACGTATTCCTCCATGCCGGTTGGCAGTATCGAAAAGCCCGCGTTGTTGAACGCCGACACAGAGTGGAAAACGCCCAGGTGCAACGACCGGGCGAGGCTGCGGCCCTCGACCAGGAACCGGGCCGCCAGCAAGGCCGCAATGACGGCCTCGGAGAAGAACACGAAGCGGATGATGTCGCTGAGCAGACCGCGCAGCACACCCAGGTTGGTGACGCCGATCTCGGTGCCCGCCAGCATGCCGCCTCTGAGGCCCAGCCGCTGGTTGACCACGATGCCCAGAAACCCCGCAAGGGTCATGATGCCGAGGCCGCCTATCTGGATCAGCACCAGGATGACGCCCTCGCCGAAGGTCGACCACACCGTGCCGGTGTCGACCACCACCAGGCCGGTGACGGTCACCGCGGACACCGCGGTGAACAACGAGTCCTCGAAGCCGTGACCGTCGTGGGTGACGCTGTGGCTGAATGGCATGGTCAGCAGCGCCGCACCGGCCGAGATCAGCAGCCCGAACGCGGCAACGACGAATACGCCGGGCTTGGCGACCCTCCTCGGAACCGACATCTGGCAGCAAAGCCTCCCGTTGCGCCGGCTCGAGGCGCCGGACGCCGGAATACGACAGTACAGGGCGACTATGGCAGCATCGCTCAACACAGCTGATGAGGAGCAGGAATGAAGATCGACGGCAGCGTCGGAACCGCCGACATCCGAAAGACCGCGCTGGCGGCCGCGGCGCAGGAGGCCAACGGATACGACGGTCTGTGGACCATCGAGACGTCGCACGACCCGTTCCTGCCGTTGGCCCTGGCCGCTGAGGCCACCGAGCGTGTCGAGCTGGGCACCAGCATTGCCGTGGCCTTTGCCCGCAACCCGATGCTGCTGGCCAACATCGGCTGGGATCTACAGACCCTGTCGGGTGGCCGCTTCGTGCTGGGACTGGGAAGCCAGATCAAGCCACACATCACCAAGCGATTCTCGATGCCTTGGTCGGCACCCGCGGCACGCATGCGCGAGATGGTCCTGGCGGTGCGAGCCATCTGGGACAGCTGGCTCACCGGCGACAAGCTCGACTTCCGGGGCGACTTCTACACCCACACGCTGATGACGCCCATGTTCAGCCCCAACCCCAGCGACATCGCCCAGTTCGGGCCGCCCAAGATCTTCCTGGCCGGCGTGGGGCCCCTGATGACCGAGGTTGCCGGCGAGGTGTGCGACGGCTTCCTGTGTCACGGGTTCACGACCGAGCGTTACCTGCGCGAGGTCACCATTCCGGCGCTCGAGCGCGGCCGGGCACGCGCGGGCAAGTCGATGGACGGTTTCGAGATCGTCGGGCCGTCGTTCGTGGTTTCGGGAACCAACGAAGATCAACTCGAGGCCGCCAAGTTGGGCACGCGCCAACAGATTGCCTTCTACGGCTCGACGCCCGCGTACAAGCCCGTGCTCGACATCCACGGCTGGGGCGACGTGCAGGTCGAACTGAACCGCATGTCCAAGCAGGGCCAATGGGTCGAGATGGGCGACCTGATCACCGACGAGATCCTCGAGACCTTCGCCGTTGTGGGCGAGCCAGCGGACGTGGCTCCCGAGTTGTCGAAGCGCTACGGCGACGTCATCTCACGGCTCAGCTTCTATGCACCCTACGAGAGCGACGGTGCGTGGTGGCTCGAGATCATGGACGACCTCAAGGCCGTCTGACCTCCAAGGCCAGCTCGGTGGTGGCGGCCAGGTTGTCGATGGCCTCGACCGCGTCGATGACGTCGGGGTCCAGCAGCCACTGATAGCCGATGCCCCGCAAGCCGGCGACGATGCCCACGGCGACGCCATAGGGCGACGCGTCCGCGCGAATCGACCCGTCGGCGATACCGCATTCGACGCACGAAGCTATCGATCGGCGCATCGACCGGTGCATCAGCGCGGCCTGATCGGCCAGGGTGGGGTCGCGCAGAGCCTCGTTGAGCAGACCGTAGAAGACCCTCAGCCAGCGGCCGTCCTGGCGGGCCTGTTCGGCCACACCCTTCAAGAACCCGACGATGGTCTGCAAGCCGGTGGCGCCATCAGATGCCTCGCCTATCTGGCGGCGTTCCCAAGCCCAGGAGGTCTCCTCAATCAGCGCGCCGATCAGTGCCTGCTTGGATCCGAACCTCTCGGTCACGAGGCCGCGGCTGTAGCCGGCGCGTTCGCCGACGCGAGCATGGGTCAGCGCCGCAAAGCCCTCCTCGTTGATGATGTCTGCCGCGGCGTCCAACAATGCGCGTCGCGAGCGCTCGACGCGCTCGGCCTGACGGTCGCGTCGGCTGTGCCCGCCCGGTCGTTCCGATGGCGACTGAGGCGAGGTGGTGGCCGTCACACTGCACCTGCCCGCGCTCGCACCGACGCCGAGGCCAACCGGTCGACCGTGACCTCGTGCGCGTACCGCAACGCGGCACCAGCGTCGACGCCGTTGGGGTCGACACACCACTGGTAGCCCACCCCTCGGAACATCGCCACGATCATCACCGCTTCGTTGTCGGGATCGGCGTCTGGCCTTATCGAACCGTCGGCGATGCCGGCGCGGACCAGCCCGGCGAGGTTGTGCCTGATGTAGGCGTTGGCGAGGGCGAACCTGTTCGAGAGCTCGGGATCGAGGCCGATCGACTGGTAGGTCATCTTCGCCAACACCCGCAACCGGTTGGGTTGTTCGGTACCTTGGCGCGCGATCTCGGCTAGGTAGACGTCGACCTGCTCGAGGCCGGTCTTGCCCGCCATCGCCGAGGCCATGTTGCTGGAGATCGACGACAGGATCGTGTCGAGCAGGGCGCCGAGCAGCGCTTCCTTGGACCCGAAGCGCTCGGTGACCATGCCCCGGCTGTACCCGGCCCGCTCGCCGATCCTGGCCACGGTCAGAGCCTGCAGCCCTTCCTCGTCGATGATCAGAGCGGCCGCGCCGAGAAGAGCCCTGGTCGAACGCTCGGTTCTCTCACTTTGACGACCCATCTGAGCGATAGCGGCGCTCGAACGGTTCGAGACAGCGCTACTTCAATGCTGTCGACACTCGAACAGCCCACTTCAGCGCTGCTGGGAGGTCAGGGTCGGGGCTCCCTGGGCAGGCCCAGCACGCGTTCACCCAGGATGTTGCGCATGACGTTGGAGGTGCCGCCCATGATGGTGTACCCAGGCGAATAGGCGACCGCACGCCACCTGTCGTCGCCAGCGACGCAGGCCGCCCCCAGTACGCGCGACGCAAACGCAGCAACGCGCTGCTCGTGCTCTGTGCAGAAACACTTGGTGGCCGCCGAGAAGCCCGCCGGCGCCTGTCTGAGGGCCTCTCGGTACACCAACAGGCGCCCGATGCGGTAGCCGGTCTCGATCTCGGCCACCTCCTGGCGCACCAGCGGATCGTCGAGATCGGCAACGGCCAGCGCATCCTCGAACAGGGGGCGGTTGGAGACCAGCCGGTCTATACCCCCGCGTTCGTGTTCCAGCTGGGTCATCGTCTGCTTGAACGCCGCACCCTCGACCCCGACGAGGTTCTCGATCGGCACGCGCACGTCGTCGAAGAACACTTCGCAGAAGTGGCGGTTCTGAACCATGTCGACGATGGGTCTGGCTTCGATGCCTGGCAGGTCCATGGGCACGATGAGTTCACTTATGCCCCGATGGGGTGGGCCATCGGCCGAGGTGCGACAGATCAAATAGCAATAGTCGGAGCGGGCCGCGAATGAGGTCCAGATCTTCTGCCCGTTCACCACCCACGCGTCGCCATCTCGCGTTGCCGTGGTGGTCAACGATGCGAGATCCGAGCCAGAGTTGGGCTCGCTCATACCGATGCACCACGTCTGCTCGCCGCTGAGGATTCCGGGCAGGAACTCGGCCTGCTGGTCGGGCGTGCCGTATTGGATGATCGATGGGCCCATCTGTCGGTCAGCCACCCAACTGGACGCGATCGGTGCGCCGGCCGAGATCATCTCGTCTGCCATGACGATGCGTTCGATGCTGGGCCGACCTCGGCCGCCGAACTCGGTGGGCCAGGTCATGCCGATCCAGCCCTCGTCGACCAGCACCTTCGAGAACTCTTTGGAGAAGCCATTGATCCACGAGTCGTGCGATCGCCCGAACCGCTCGACCCCTTCGGCGGCCACCTCACGGGCACGGCGTCTGAGAGCGGTCAACTCTGGGCCGAGTTCGAATTCGAGAGCCACCTCAGCCCACCGCCCCGTCGTCTAGGAGGGTGCCGATCTCGGCGCCATCGAAGCCGGCCTCTTCGAGCACCTCGCGGGTGTGCTGACCCACCGTCGGCGCCGGCCCTCGGGGCCCTACACCACCCCCGCTGGTGCGAATCGGTATGCGCACGCTGCGATAGGCGCCGCGCTCTGGGTGCTCGATCTCAGGGAACAGTCCGATGGCCTCGGCTTGGGCGTCGTTCGCGACCTCGTCCAGCGACAGCACGGGCCCCCACACGATCCGGTGCTGGTCGAAGATGGCTCCCCACGCGTCGCGCGACCTGGTTGCGAACTGTTGGTCCAGCAACGAGATGACCAACTCCATGTTGTCGAAGCGCTTCTTGATGGTGTCGAAGCGGGGGTCTTCGGCCAGGTCGTCGAGGCCCATGGCCCTGCAAAGACGACCCCAAGACTCGGGCCGTGGCTCGTTCAGCACGATCCACTTGCCGTCGCCGCACGGGAACCTGTTTGCGGTGGCTCCGATCTGCTGCGTGCGGGTGCGCCTGCGGACAGGGGCCCTGTCGACCGCGGTGACCCCGAAGTCGGTGGCCTGGGTCCACACCGCCGTTTCGTACAACGAGGTCTCGACCGCCTCGCCCGTGCCCGTCTTCTCGGCCACCCGCAGAGCCGACAAGATGGCCACCACCAACGACAGCCCGGTCGTGTAGTCGCCCTGTGCCGGGCGGGCCATCTGCACAAGGCCGTCGTCGCCCTCACGCAACATGTCGTATATCCCGGACCGTCCGAAGAACGCGGTGACGTCGTAACCGGGCCGCCACGCCTCGGGTCCGTCGGTGCCGTAACCGGTCAGGGTGGCGTGTACCAGGCGGGGGTTGACCTGGTGCAGGGCTTCTGGGGTCAGGCCGAACCGCTCCTGGCGAGGTCGCAAGAGGTTGCACATGAACACGTCCGCGTCGGCGCAAAGCCGCCTGACCACCGCCGCGCCCTCGTCGGTGTCGAGAGCCACCGAGATAGACCGCTTGCCCCGGTTGGCCACGTCGAACCCGAAGTCGTAGCCCGCGAGTTTGCCGGTGACCTTGGCCGGACGACCCATGTTGCGCATCGGGTCGCCGTTCAGCGGCTCGACCTTGACGACATCTGCGCCAAGGTCGGCCAGGATGGCCCCGGCGCTGGGCGCGGCCATCCAGCTGTCGATCTCGATCACCTTCACACCCTCGAGCGGCGACATGGGCTCTCCATCCTGACTTGTCGGACCGGCTCCATTGTCGCTGCTTGGGGCCGCGTGTGTTCAACTGAACCGATGACGTTCTTCGACGACCTGCCCCCGTTCGAGCACATCCAGGTGATGCCTGCCGACGACAACATCGTCTTGGTCACCCTGAATCGGCCCGAGCGTCTGAACGCCATGACGGCCGGTCTCATAGAGGACATGACCCAGCTGGTTCGACTGGTCGACCTCGACCGCGACCTGCGAGCGGTCATCGTCACCGGCGCCGGACGTGGGTTCTGTGCCGGCCTGGACCTTCAGGGCGACAACAGCCACCCGCCAGGCTCACAAGGCACACGGCCGACCGTCCACGGGTTCATGGTTCAAGACCACATCGCAACGCTGAACGAGGCGATTCATCGATCGCGAAAGCCCTGGATCGCGGCGGTGAACGGACCGTGCGTTGGCGGCGGCTTTGCGCTGGCACTGGCCTGCGACATCCGCTTTGCGGCGCGCTCCGCGACCTTCGGCGCCGTGTTCATCAAGATCGGCGTGTCGAACTGCGACATGGGAACCAGCTACTTCCTGCCCAGGCTGGTCGGCGCGTCTCGATCGGCAGAGCTGTTGTTGACCGGTCGCATCTTCGACAGCTCCGAGGCCGCCGATCTGGGCCTGGTGATCGACGTCGTCGACGACGGCGAGGTGGTGCAGAGGGCTGTCGCAACGGCCAGGGCGATAGCCGAGAACTCGGCGTTCGCCACGTGGATGACCAAGGAGACGATGTGGCAGACGCTCGACGCTCCGTCGCTGCGTCACGCCATCGACCTCGAGAACCGCACCCAGATCATGTGCAGCGGCACAGGCGACACCGCCGAGGCTCGCCGGGCTTTCGTCGAGAAGCGCCCGCCCCATTGGCCCGGTCTTTGAGCCGAGCCGCTAGGGCACTCGCACGACCGACGGTCAGGTCTCGACCCTCACGATGGCCCAGCCCACCAGGGCGTCTGCAGCCGAAGCATCGACGATCTCGACCGACACCGTGGCGCCCGCCGAGTCGCTGCGCACTGTGCGGCACCTGCCAACCGCTGGGCCTTCGCCCGTTTGACCCAAGAACCTGAAGTGCAGGTCGACCACACGCCCACCGCCCATGTGATGCACGGCGGCCGCGTCGGCCAGCATGGCGATGGCGCCGCCCTGCAGGGTTCCAACGCTGTTGGCCACCTTGGCGTGGCGCGACAACCCCACCGAGTCTGCGCCGTATTCGAACTGCAGCACCTGACCCAGATCTACATCGAGCAACGGGCCAGACCCGATGGGCACCGGGGCTCCGGGTGTGCCGAGTTCGCGTCCCTTGAACGGCGAGGCATCGCGCCGGATACGGGTGAACTCGAGGGTGCCGGTGGCGATCTCACGTTCGCCCTGGGCCACCTCGCACCCGATGACCAACGAGCGCTTGCCGATGCGCAGGTCCCAGGCGACGATCGAAATACGCTCGGCCGAGCCGATGTCGATGGGCGCCATCTCGTGCACCCACATGTCGGACGTGACTATCCACTCGTCGCCCAGGTGGCGCCGCGCCGCCGATGCCGAGCCGATGTCGACCATGGGCGCCAGCACGCCCAACCCGGGTGGGGTGCCGGGCACCAGCGTCAGCAGCGAAGGATCGACCCTCGATTCGGTGACCACGAAGCCGTCTTCGCGGCCATAGCTGGCCAGGCCCAGGCTGCTGAGCAAGTGGCCGGGCGGCGGATACTCGCTCAAGCCCGGTCGCGAGCCCGGTCGCGGGGCTGGAAATCGGTTGTGTAGTCGGTGTTGTCCTCGAGGATCTGGTCCTCGGGGTAGGGCACCGCGTGGTTGAGCGCCCCGTTTATGTCGTGTTCCCAGACCTCGCGCGGCAGCTCGTACAGCACCTCGACGCCGTACCCGTTGGGGTCGTTGACGTACATGCTGTGGGTCATGCCGTGGTCGAGGCGCAGGTTCATCGGCACCCCGTTCTCCTTCAAGAACTCGACCTGTTCCAGCCACGACTCGCGATCGGGGTAGGTGATGGCGATGTGGCCGATGGCCGAGGTGCCACCGAACATGCTCCACTTCTGGGTCGGCTCGGGCAGCGTCGGAACCTCTGCCAGGGCGAAGTCATGGTGATGAAGACCACCCTCGTGAACGGTTCCGTAGAACTGCATCCTGTGCTCGCTGTCGAGTGTCCCGACGTGCTCGAAACCCAGCAGGTCGCACCAGAAGTGGTGAGACTCGTCCATGTTGCGAACGTTCAGGACGAGGTGATTGATCCCCAGCGGACGAACCGGCGTTGCTCGCGGCATCGTGTCCTCCCTTGCTCCGTGCTGCTTCAGAGTAGTCTCAGCCACCATGAGCTACACCCCTCCGCGCCCCATCGAGTTGACCGACGACCTCCGCCGCAAGCTCGGCCGGGTATCGACCGCCACCATCACCAGCCAACTCCAGGGCCGAGGAATGCAGAACTGCTTCCTGTCCGGGCTCAAGCCACTGCATCCCGGCCAGCGCATCATCGGCTATGCCCACACGCTGCGTTATGTGCCGGCGCGACCCGACATTCCGTCCGTGATGGGCTTCAACGCCCAGCGGGTGGCGGTCGACTCTGTGGTGCCAGACGAGGTCTTGATCATCGAGGCCCGTAACGAGCCAGACGCCGGAACCATTGGCGACATCTTCGCGATGCGGGCCCAGAAGCTGGGTGCGGTGGCGGTGATCACCGACGGATCACTGCGCGACACCCCCGCCATCCGCGACATGAACCTGCCCGTGTACCACCAGTCGTCGCATGCATCGACTCTCGGGCGCCTGCACGTGCCGCTCGACCATCAGGTGCCTATCGCCTGCGCAGGCGTCACCGTGCTGCCCGGCGACATCATCGTGGGCGACGACGAGGGTGCCGTGGTCATTCCTCCGTCCATGGTCGAGGAGGTCGCCGACGCCTCGTGGAAGATGGAACTGCGCGAAGAGTTCGCGATCGAGAAGGTTCGCAGCGGGCTGTCGTTCGAGGGCTACTTCCCGCTGGCCAAGGAGAACTGGCCCGACTTCGAGGCGTGGCTGGCCGAGCGCGGGGAGACCTACTGACATGGCGCGCCGCTCGATCGACATCGAGGGGTTCGAGCACTCGAACCCCATTCCCGCGGCAACCCGCGTGGGCCCGCTCGTCATGTCCAGCATCACTCCCCCGTTCAACCCCGGAGGTCGGTCGGTTCCCGACACCCTCGAGGAACAGATCGACAACCTGTTCACCCACGTGGGCAAGATGCTCGAGGCCGCAGGCGCAAGCTGGGACCACATGGCCAAGATGACGTTCTACGTCACCGACCCGGTCGCCAGCCGCAACGCCCTCAACGGCCCCTGGGAACGGTTCTTCCCAGACCCTCAGTCGAGGCCGGCACGCCACAACCTGCAGGTGCCAGACACCGGCGGCAAGGTGCTGATCTCTTGCACCTTCGTCGCCTACGTGGAGGATTGAACATGACCGCGATCGAACCTGGGCTCACCAACAGCCAGACCTACACGGTCACCGACGACATGTCGCCGCCACACCTTCCGATGAAGGTGTTGTCGACCCCCGACATGATCCGCCTCATCGAGGGCACGTGCCTGTTCGGTGTGCAGCCTCACCTACCCGAGGGCCAGACCACCGTGGGTATTCACGTGTGTGTCAGCCACGCGGCTTCTGTGGCCAGCGGCGACGACATCCAGATCGACGCGGTGTTGTCCGAAGTCGATCGCAAGCGACTGGTGTTCGACGTGAAGGTCACCAGTGGCGACAAGCTCGTGTCGGAAGGCACCCACCAACGCTTCATCGTGGGCTGACCCCCACCTTCCGCCGACCCGTCCTCCCGTACGTCCGCCAAGTGTCTGTCTGCAGCGCCCCTATCGGGGCGCTGCGACAGCCCGCTTCGACCGTCGTGGCCGCCGTCGCCCGAGGTGTGCCGTCCCGGCGCCCCGATAGGGGCGCTAGGGACAGACACCTCGGAGGGGGCGCCGGTGGCACACCGGTGGAGGTCAGTACGACTTGGGCAACCCCAGGCACTGCTGGGCGACGAAGGCCAGCACCAGGTTGTTGTTGATTGGTGCCACCTGATACAGCCGCGTCTCGCGGAGCTTTCGTTCGATGTCGTACTCGACGGCGAACCCGAAGCCGCCGTGGGTGTTGACCGCGGCGTTGCCGGCCTCCCACGATGCCTCCGAGGCCAGCATCTTGGCCATGTTGGCCTCGGCTCCACACTTCTCGCCCGCGTCGAACAGGTTCGCGGCCTTCCAGCGCATCAGGTTGGCAGCCTCGAGGTGGGCGTAGGCCTTGGCCAGCGGAAACGCGACTCCCTGGTTCATGCCGATTGGGCGGCCGAACACATGGCGCTCGTTCGCGTACTGAGACGCGCGATCGAGAAAGAACCGACCGTCGCCGATGCATTCGGATGCGATCAGGATGCGCTCGGCGTTCATCCCGTCGAGGATGTGTCGAAAACCCTTGCCTTCGGTGCCGATCAAGGCATCTGCGGGTATCACCACGTCGTCGAAGAAGACCTCGGTGGTGCTGTGGTTCATCATCGTGGGAATCGGGTTGATGGTGAGCCCGGGAATCAGCTGGCCGTCGGCATCGCGCATCTCGACCAGGAACACCGACAGGCCATCGACCCGGTTCTCGACCTCTTCGGCGGGCGTGGTGCGGGCCAGCAACACCATCAGGTCCGAGTACTGCGCTCGCGAGGTCCAGATCTTCTGGCCGTTGATCCTCCACGTGTCGCCGTCGCGCACCGCCCTGGTGCGAATCGCTGTGGTCTCTGACCCAGCGGTGGGTTCGGTGACACCGAATGCCTGTAGGCGCAGTTCTCCGGCCGCGACCTTGGGCAGGTACTTGTTCTTCTGCTCGTCCGAGCCGTGACGCAAGACGGTGCCCATCACGTACATCTGGGCGTGGCACGCGCTGGGGTTGCCACCGCTGGCAGAGATCTCCTCGAGGATCACCGACGCACCCGCCAAGCTCAGCCCGCCGCCGCCGTATTGCTCGGGGATCAGCGACCCCAACCAGCCTTGACTGGCCAGCTCGGTGACGAACTCCTCGGGGTAACGATCGGGTTCGAGGCCCCGCCAGTACTCGTTGCCGTATCTGTCACACAGCCTTCGGACCTCGACCCTGATGTCTTCGAAGTCTTCCGCCGTTTGGTTCACGAGGTCTCCTTGGGTACGAATCCACCACGGTTCTGGGGCAGCTTCATGTCGAGTATGCGCGACGCGACCACCGTGCGCAGGATCTGTGCGGTGCCGCCGCCGATAGTGAACATGCGCACGTCGCGGTACATGCGCTCGAGCGGGTTGCGCCGCGAGTAGCCGGCCGCGCCGAAGGCCTGAAGGCCGTCGCTGACTATCTCCTGGGCGGCCTCGGCTGCGTAGATCTTCGCCTGGGCGGCCATGGCAGGATCGGGGAACGGGCTGTTGTCGGGCCCCCGCGATGCCGCCGCCCGGTACATCAGCGACCTCGCGGCCTCGAGCTTCACCGACATGTCGGCCAGCATCCACTGCAGCCCCTGGAACTCGGCTATCGGTCGGCCGAACTGTTCGCGCTGTTTGACGAAGTCGAGCGCCTGTTCATACGCGCCAGCTGCCAAGCCGATGGCGACGGTTCCGGCACCGACCCGCTGAGCGTTGTACGCGTTCATGAGGTCGGCGAAACCACGGCGAAAGCCCGACGGGGGCAGCAGCACCATGTCTTGGTCGACCTCCATGTCCTCGAAGATCACCTCGCGTTCTGGGATGCCGCGCAGCCCCATCGTCGGCTCGCGCAAGCCGAACGTCAGCCCGGGGGTTTCGTCGCGCACGGCGATGAAGCCACCGATTCCCAGCTCGGTGCCGTCTTCGTCGAACACTCGGGCGAAGATCAGATGCAGCTTCGAGACACCGCCGCCGGTGATCCAGTGCTTCTTGCCGTTGACGATGTACTTGTCGCCGCGCCGATCGGCCCGTGTCGTCATCTCCGAAGCCGCGCTGCCGGCTTCGGGCTCGGTTATGCAGATCGCGGGCTTGTCGCCCGCCAGGACCATGTCGGCGGCCAGCTTGCGCTGAGCGTCGGTGCCATAGGCGATGATCGCCGAGATGGCGCCCATGTTGCACTCGACCGCGATACGACCGGTGACACCGCAGACCTTGGCCATCTCCTCGATGACCAGAACAGCGTCGAGGAACGAGTGACCCGGGCCGCCCAGCTCGACAGGCACGGTCATGCCCGTGAAGCCGGCCTCTTGCAGGGCCGCGACGTTGTCCCAGGGGTATTCCTCGGTGCGATCGACCTCGGCTGCTCGCGGGGCGATCACCTGGTTCGCCAGTTGGCGGGCCCGGGCCTGCAACTCGAGTTGCCGATCGCTCAGTTGCCAGTTCATTTCAGTCTCCTGTCGCTCCGGGTGCCCAGCGTCTGGTACCCGACGCCTAGTTCGTTTGGGCCGATGCCGATCTGTGGGTCAGGTTCAGCAGGTCGCGCTGCGCGTTGCTGCCCCCGATGCGGTGCGATCGCGATTCGATGGTGGCCAGACCATTGGCTGCACCCGCAAAGTCGCCAACGCAGTAGGCCTCGATCGCGGCGACCATCGGCTTGACAACCTCGCTGAAGGTGCGACCGATCTCGTTTCGAGGTTCCGGGTGCGACTGGGCCAGGCCGTCGCGGAACCGATGTGCTCCGGGGTGATCGGAGACCCGTCCAAAAGCCAGGGCCGCGTGCAAATCGAGAAACCCGCACGTGTGTATCTCGGCGACCTCGCTCCAACGATCGGCCAAGAGCACCCAGCGTTCGCCCACATCGACCCCTGCCAGCTCGAGACGCCACAACAGCGACGACAGATCGCAAAGCCGAAAGGCGGTCGTGGCAACCGGCACCAGATCGTCGTGGATCTGCAGCGCCCGTTCGTGGTCGCCGGCCACGATGAGCCTCACGGCGAGGTGCCACCACACGTGGGTCGACAACATGTCTTGGTCGTGCCAGACGGAGTCGGCACCGTCGAGCAGAGCGAGTACCTCGGCGGTCTGGTCGCGCATCTCGTACACGTGAGCCAGACCGTGCCTGGCCCACAGGTCGCGAGGCTCGATCTGCAGTGCGAGCCGGCCGGTCGATTCGGCCTCGTCATAGTGAGCGGCCTCGCACAACGCAAACGAGTACTGGCCCAGCAACAGCCCATAGCCGGCCTGGTCGGGTTGCCACCCGTCGATCGCTGCCGTCGACGAGCGCAGCCTGCGTTCGTTGTCGCCCACATGCAGGTAGATGTCGTGTGCGTAGCGCACCGCGGCGAAGTCGTGGCTGGCGGCAGCTATCGAATCCCAAGCCTCGGCCGCGGTGGTGAACTCGCCCACAACCAGCAGCTCGGCGGCCTGCAGGTGAAGCTGCTCTCGCCGGTTGGTGGCCCGGGCGCGGGCGCGCTCCAGGGACGCCAGCAGCGACGGGGCGTCCAGGCGAGAGCCTGCAAGCACCGTGTAGACGACCTCGAACACCGAACCCATCGCAAACCCGTCGTCGGAGGCATTCGCGTCTGCCAACTCGGCGAACGGGTCGCCCTTGAACTCGCCGAACGCCTGCCAGGCCCGGTTCCACGCCGCGACGCTGGCCGATGTGCCGGCGACGGGTGAGTCGTAGAGGTCGAGTGCTTCGGTGGTCAAGAGACGGCTACCTGCAAGGACTCGACTCCGTTCACGAAGTTGCTGAGCACGAACTCTGGATCGGACAAAACCTCGACTCTCAATCGATGGTTGAGGATCTCGTCGATGAGGATTCCCAGCTCGAGGCGGGCCAGCGAAGCGCCCAGGCAGAAATGCGGGCCGCCGCCGCCAAACGCAACATTGACAGGGCGAAGGGGTCGGGAGACGTCGAAGCGCGTCGGATCGGGGAAGACGGCCTCGTCGAAGTCGGCCGCCGAATACCACATGACTACCTTGTCGCCCGCTGCGATCTGAGTGCCCGACAAGACGGTGTCGGTCATGGCCGTGCGCCTGAAGTAGAGGATCGGAGACGAGAACCTGATGACCTCCTCCACCGCTTGATCCAGCAGCGTGCGATCGGCGCCGACCTTGGCGAACTGGTCGGGGTAGCGGTGAAGGTCGACCGCGAGGTGAGCCATGGCCGAACGGGTTGTCTCGTTGCCGGCAAATATCATCAGCCGAAAGAAGTTGGCGAACTCGCTGTCGGTCAGCCGCTCGCCATCGATCTCGGCGTTGATCAACTTGGTCACCAGGTCGTCGCCCGGTTCGCGACGTCTCTGCTCGCCCAGCTCTCGGGCGTATTCGTTGATGCCATGGGCCGCCGGGCTGTTGAAGGGCAGCAGCCGCAGATCGGTTGTGTTGCCGTAGGCGCTTGGGTCGAGCGGTTCGTTGGAGGTGCCGGCGACCAGGTGATCAGACAGCTCGATCATGTAGTCGTGGTCGGCCTCGGGCACCCCCATGATGTCGCAGATCACCGACACCGGAATGGGCTTGGCGACCCGAGACACCCAGTCGCCACCGCCGTCGGCGGCGATCGAAGCGAGGCAGTCGCGCACGCGGGCCCGGATGGCATCGGCATGGTCGAGCACATGTTTGGGGTGAAGGCTGCGCTGACCAGCCTGCGCAGCCGCGTGTGCCTGGGCGGGTCCATGTCGATCATCGAAGCGCGGGCGTCGAGGGCGTCCTCGTCGATGTCGTAGATCTGGATGTGCCCCTTCGCCGACGAGTAGGTGGTGGTGTCACGAGACACCTCCACGACGTCGCTGTGGCGGGTTACCGCCCAGAAGCCGTCACCGTCTGAGAGCGGATTCCACGCCAGCCCTGGCATGGCGCGAATCTGGGCAAACACCTCGTGGGGAATCCCATGCGCGTAGAGCTCCGGATCGGCAAGGTCGACCGGGGTGAGCTGACGATCGGCTGTGGCGGTCATGGTTCAGCCGGACACAATCGAAATGGCGCCGCTGGGGCACTTGTCGACAACGACGGCCGCTCGGTCGGCGGGCAACATCGCCTCACCCTTGGTGTGGGCCAAGCCCTCGTCTTCATCGAGTTCGAAGACGTCGGGCTCGAGCAACTCGCACTGGCCGACACCGATGCATACGTCACCGTCGATGGCCACCCGGACCAACCTCGGTTGTTCGGAACCGATTTGTTCAGACACTGCTGACTCCCATCTCGACCGACAGAACCCCGTGCACGAAGTTCGAAGGTGCCCGCACGGCCGCACCTCTGGGTTCGAGCACCATCTTGCGCTTGCGCATCTCGTCTATCAGAACCCGCACCTCCATGCGGGCCAGGAACGCGCCTAGGCAGAAGTGTGGACCGCCTCCACCGAAGGCCTGGTGCGGGTTGTCGACCCTGCCCACATCGAAAGTGAACGGGTCGTCGAACACCGCGTCGTCGCGGTTGGCCGAGATGTACCACATGACCACCTTGTCGCCGGCGGCCACGGCTGTTCCGGCCAGCTCGGTGTCGACCGCGGCGGTGCGCCGCATGTGCAGCACCGGGGTGGCCCAGCGGATGACCTCCTCGGTGGCGGTGTCGATAAGTTCGGCATCGGCCAGTACGCGATGCCATTGGTCGGGATTGTCGGCGAAGGCCATCGCCCCGTGGGTGATCGCAGTGCGGGTCGTCTCGTTGCCGGCGAAGACCAGCGCGTGGAAGAAGTTGCGGAACTCGTTGTGGCTGAGGCTGTCGCCTTCGTCCTCGGCCTGCACCAGCAGGGTCACCATGTCGTCGCGCGGATTGGCCCGCCGGTCGGCACCCAACCGCTCGCCATATTCGAACAGGGCGTGGCTGGCTGGGCTCTGGAACGGCAACAACCGCAGCTCGGTGGTGTTTCCGTAAGCGTCGGCCGGCAGCGAGGGCGAATCGCTGGTTCCCTCGACCAGATAGTTGGAGATCTCGACCAGATAGTCGGCGTCTTCGACGGGCACGCCGAGGATGGTCAGGATCACCCGGATCGGCAGCGGAGCTGCGACCATGTCGACCCAGTCTCCCCCGCCTGCGGCCAGATACTCATCGAGCAGTTCGATGGTTATCCGCCTGGTGGTTTCCTCCCACGAGCGAATGGCCTTGGGGGTGAACGCCTTGCTGACCAGGCGGCGAAGCCTGGTGTGGTCGGGCGCGTCGGTGTCGAGGATCGAGCGCCGGGCCTCGAGAGCGTCTGGCTCGAGATCCCACAGATTGGTGTGTCCGATGCCCGACGAGAACACGTCGGCGCGCTTGGAGGCCTCTTTGACGTCGGCGTGCCGGGTGACGGCCCAAAAGCCCGAATCGAGGTAGGGGTGCCAGGTGAGCCCCGGTGTGGCCCGCATGGCGGCGAACTGATCGTGTGGGATACCAACGCGGTACTGGTCTGCGCTGGTGACATCGACGGCCATCATTACCCCCAATTACTTTGGGACCAAAGTAATTCGTTGACACGGGCGCTTCAAGTGGGTTCCACTCTTGTCGTGCCTCACGAGTACGACCCAGAGGCGGTGAAGGCCGCCGAGGCCGACATCCGCCAGCGACTTTCGGGCAAGCCCGTCGACATGGAGGTGCAGTACGCCATCTCCAACCTCTATCGGGCCGCCACCGTGGTGTCTCGCTCTGCCGAGCGCGAGGTGTTCCTGCCGGAGGAACTCTCGTGGAGCGCGTTCTCGGTGCTGTGGGTGCTTTGGGTGTTCGGCGAGATGGACTCGTCGCGACTGGCCGCCGAGTTGGGCATAACCCAGGGAACCGTCACCGGTGTCCGTAAAGGTCTCGAGAAGCAGGGCCTGGTGCGCTCCGGAGCCGATCCGACCGACGGACGCCGCCGGACGATCTCGCTCACCGACGCCGGGGCCGCCAAGATGGAGCGCATCTATCCCGGGTTCAACTCATTGATGTGCGACCTGCTCGGCGACCTCGAACCAGACGAGATAAACCTGCTGGCCAAGCTGCTCCACTCGGTGATCGTCAGACCGGCGAAGATGCAACCGTAGCTACCATCGTTGCCATGACCCGCAAGACCAGCCGGCCCAACGCCAGAGGCGAAGAGTCGAGGCAGCGGATTCTGGCGGCCACCTTCGAGCTGGCGAACGAGCTCGGCTATGACGGGACATCTATTTCGATGGTGTCGCAGCGCTCGGGCCTGCCTGCCAGTTCGGTGTACTGGCACTTCGAGAACAAGGACGCCCTGTTCGCCGAGGTGATCGAGTCGAGCTTCGAGCGATGGCTGGCAGGCATGCCTCGCTGGTCTGTTTCCGCGTCTGATGCCGACCTGGGCGAGGTCCTCGCCGAGCGCATGGCGGCCAACATCAGGGGTATGGCGTCGAATCCCGAATTCTGGCGGCTGGGCCTGATGCTGACGCTCGAGCACCGGGTGGTCGACACCTCGGCGCGGGGCAGGTTCTTGGCGGTGCGAGCGCGCATGCTCGAGATCCTCGAACGGTGGTGGTTGCGCCAGCTTCCCGGGGAAGCCGACCTGAGTCGAGACCTGGCGAGGTTCACGTTGGCGGCATCAGACGGGCTCTTCGTGTCGATGCAGGCCGGCGACGGCTGGGATTATGACCGGCTGGCCGAAATGCTGGCCCATGCGCTTGCGGCATGGGTCATGTCCGACCACCTCGAGCAGTCGAGCTGACGCCCGGGCTGTGATGCAGGGCCGCCCACAGCTTTTGTGGAGTGATGGGGGTCTCGAGATGCAGCACCCCTAGGTGCGACACAGCATCGATGACAGCGTTGTAGACCGCAGGGATGGCGCCGATGGTGCCCGATTCGCCGGCTCCCTTGGCGCCGAGCTCGTTGACCCATGTGGGTGTTTCCAGATGCACGAGCTGGAACGAAGGCATCTCGGCGGCAGACGGAACCAGATAGTCCATGAATCCGGCGGTCACCAGGTTGCCGTCGTCGTCGTACTGGATGGCTTCGAACAGTACCTGGGCAACACCCTGAGCGATGCCGCCATGAACCTGACCGTCGACCAGCATGGGGTTCAAGACCGTGCCGGCGTCGTCGACGGCGACGAGCTGCAGCACCTGCACGCCGCCGGTATCGCGATCGACCTCGACCACCGCCACATGGCAGCCGCTTGGGAAGGTCGGCATCTCGGCGGCGAAGTCGTGTTCCTCGATCAACGAGTCGGCCAGCGAAGCGGCAACGTCGTCCCACGACACCGAAACCGCGGGCGTTCCGACGACGTGGAACCGACCCGAATCGGTGTCTAGGGCAACATCGCCCGGCGCGGCCTCCAACAGGCTGGCCGCCTTCTCCTTGGCTGCGTCGACCAACTGCGCCGATGCCGCAGCCAGAGCCGAACCGCCCACCTGGACCGACCTCGACCCCACCGTCAGGGCGCCGCGGGGCACCAGGTCGGTGTCGCCCCGAACCACCTCGATGCGCTCGATGTCGATTCCGGTGCGGTCGGCGACGATCATTGCCCAGGTCGTGTCGTGTCCCTGCCCGAACGGCGTTGCACCGCTGCGGGCCACGACCGATCCGTCGGGGCGCAGCTCGACCGAGCCGTACTCGGACCCGGGCGCACCAGCCGTGATCTCGACGTACATGCCGATTCCGATGCCCAGCAACCGCGGGTCGGCCGACACCCGTCGCGCCGCCTGGCGCACCACCACAGCCTCATAGTCGACGGCTTCCAGCGCCAGCCGCAAGGCCTCGGGATAGTCGCCCACGTCGTAGGTCGTTCCAATGCCGGTTTGGTACGGCTCGGTGAACCTGGGAACCATGTTCTTGCGTCGTACCTCGGCAGGGTCGACGCCAATCTCGTCTGCGAAGCGGTCGATCATGCGCTCGATGGCCACGGCCGCCTCGGGGCGGCCCGCGCCGCGGTAGGCCGTGACGCTGGGCATCGAGGTGAGAACGTTGGTCGCGTTGAATCCGACGTTGCGAATCTCGTAGGTGCCCGTCAACATGCGCTGGGTCATGCCCGCGAGCACGGCGCCTATCAGCGGGTAAGCGCCGATGTCTTGCACCACATCGAGCTGGTAGGCGGTGATCAACCCGTCCCGGGTGCCACCGATGGTCGCGTACTGGATCTGGCCACGGCCCTGGGGCATCGCCTGCACGTTCTCGGTGCGCGACTCGGTCCAGGCAACCGGCCGCCCGACCTGCTTGGAGTACCAGCCCAGAACCGCTTCTTCTGGATAAGTCCGCGACTTGGCGCCGAACCCGCCGCCAACGTCGGGAACGATCACGTGAACCTGGGCAGGGTCTAGCCCGTAGATGCCCGCCAACAAGGCTTTGGTCGGGTGAGCGCCCTGACAGGCCGAATGGTGAACCAGGCGGCCGTCGTCTGTCCACGTGGCCATACCCGAGCGGGGCTCTATGGGGGCGCCGGTCAGGCGTTGGTTGACTATGCGCTCGCTGACGACCACTTCGCAGTCGGCGAAGTCGGCCTGGGTCTGAGACGACATCGTGTTGAAGACATTCGATCCGTGCTCGGGATGCAACAAGACGTCGCTGTCGATGGCGGCCTCGGGGTCGACCAGGGCGTCGAGGAAGTCGTACTCGACGAAGACCAACTCGGCGGCGTCGACCGCCTGTGCGACCGTCTCGGCTACAACGGCCACGACGGGCTCGCCAACGTGACGAACCCGGTCGACGGCCAGAAACGGCTTGACCAGAGTGTCGGGGAACATCGGAAGGGTCTTGGGCGCGTCGCCCAGCGCCGAGCGCACCTCGGCACCCGTGAACACGCCCAGCACACCGGGTGCCTTGCGCGCCTCTTCGACGTCAAGTTCGACGATGGTGCCGTGCGCGACCGTCGACCGTACGTACACGAGATGGGCGGCCCCCTCGGGCACCAGGTTGGCCACATATGTGCCGGCGCCGGTCAAGAACCTGGGGTCCTCTCGTCGGATGACGTTGTTGCCGAGGATGGAGCTCACAAACTCAAACCCTTGCCGTAGATGGAGTGTTCGGACCTACCTCAGTTGGCCGAGTCGTCGTAGACCCCGAAAGAGATCTGCCCCAGTGGACCGAAGTCGGCCAGTATCGCGTCGCCCACCGAGATGGGCACCGCCTTGATGAACGAACCCGACAGGATCGAATGGCCCGCCTCCATCGATACGCCGAACTCGTCGAGCTTGCGGGCCAGCCAAGCCACCGAATTGACCGGATTTCCCATGACCGCCGACGCCACACCCGACTGCTCGAGTTCGCCGTTGATGTAGAGCGAACCCGACACTGCACGAGGGTCGACATCGAGAAGCGAGACCGGGTTGCCACCCACCATGATGAACCCGCACGAAGCGGCATCGGAGATCGAGTCGACCACACCGGGCAGCCCGCGCTCGCCGTAGCGGCTGTCGACCACCTCGATCGCGGGCAGGATGAAATCGGTGGCCCTGATGACGTCGACCGCATTGACAGAAGGCCCGCCCAGGTCGTCTTTCAGCACGAACACCAGCTCGATCTCGACCGCGGCCCGGTTCAGGATGCTGGCCGGAACCCTGGTGCCCTCATCGAGGAACCAGTTGTCGAAGATCGTCCCGTAGTCGGGTTCGCTGGCGCCGGTGAACGACCGCATCGCCTTGGACGTGAGGCCGACCTTGTGGCCCTTTATCTGGCGTCCGGAGGCCACCTTCAGGTCGGTGACGTATTGGCCGACCGCGTAGGCGTCTTCGATGTCGGCACCCTCGTAGGCCAGGGTCAGGGGCTTGCACCAGTTGCGGGTCAGTTCGGCGTCGAAGAGGGCTTGAGCCGCCTCTCGCCGCTGTTCGTCGCTAAGGGCCATGTGAGATTCCTCGCATCGACGGGTGTGGACCGGCCAACAGTATTCCACCGCCACAATCGCCCGGGCCTATTGAGTCTGAGACCTCCGGGCGCGGTAGAACGGATGGCCGAGCGCAACAGGGGGCAACAGTGCTGACGGGACAGCAATACAAAGACTCACTGGACGACGGTCGCCACACCTATTTCGAGGGCGAACGCATTCACGACCTCGCCGGTCATCCCCTGTTGGGTCAGACCGTCGAGTTCACCGCCAAGGGTTACGACCTGCACTACGACCCGGCACCCGATGCCACCAGCCCGCTGCTGGGTGTGCCGAGGTCGGCCGACGATCTGCGTGCGCTCATTCCGATGCTGCACGAAGCCGGCATGATGGCCCACGTCACCTCGACCTCGATACAGACCCTGAAGACCGCGGCCGGTCGCATGGACGGGGTCAAACCCGACTACATCGAGCGGATGGAGGCCTACATCGACGACGCCCAGCGCCGCGATGTTCGAATCACCCAGTGCATAACCGACGCCAAGGGCAACCGCAGCCTGCCTCCGGCCAAGCAGACCGACCCCGACGCATACGTACACGTCGTCGACCGCCAGAGCGATGGCGTCATCATCCGGGGTGCAAAGCTCCACATCACCGGCGCTTCGTTCGGCCACGACCTGCTGACCATCCCCACCAAGGCGATGAAGGCCGGCGAAGAGGACTATTCGATCGGTTGCATCGTGCCGGTGAACGCACCAGGTGTGAAGATCATCAACACCACCTACGCTCCGCGCCACGAGGACGCCAGGTCTTTCCCGGTGTCGTCCAGGTACCACTACCCAGAGGGGTTCGTGATCTTCGACGACGTTTTCGTGCCCACCGAGCGTGTGTTCCTCGACGGCGAAACCGCCTACGCCGCCATCTTCGCCCACTCGCTGGGTTTGTGGGAGCGCCTCGGTGGCCTATCGGCGTTCGTCGAGGAGGCAGACCAGCTGGTCGGGTTGGCGCAGCTGGTTGCAGAGGCGAACGGCACAGCGGGCATCAGCCACATCAAGGAGAAGATCTCCGAGATGATCATCCACGCCACCCTGATCCGATCGACCCTCGAAGCAGCGATCGCAAACTGCAACATCGGCCCCGACGGTGCCGCCTTCCCCAATGAGCTCTACGTCAACGCGGGCAAGTTCCATGCGGCGGCCAACTACAACCAGATGGTTCGCCATGTCCACGACATAGCGGGCGGTGCAGTGCTCACCGCACCCGCGCCCGCCGACTTCGAGAACGAGGAAGTGGGCGAGTTGGCAGCCAAGTACATGTCGACGGGCCCAGACATCAGTGGCGAATACCGGTCGCATCTGATGCACACGATCCGCGACCTCACCGCCGACGCCTACGGCGGCTGGAAGTTCGTCACCAACATCCAGGCCGGCGGAGGCCTCTACGCCCAGCGGATAGTGACCCGCAAGCACTACGACATGGACGCCGCCAAGGCCAAGGCGCTCGCAATCGCGGGCCTGGGTGACGGGGCCGGTCACTGATGCAATACACGTCACACATAGACGAGGCCCGCCGCTGGATCGCCGACAACTGGGACCCAGAGATGCCTTTGGGCCAGTGGTGGAGGCTGCTGGCCGACTCGGGCTGGGGCTTCCCCCACTACCCCACCGAGTGGTTCGGGCGGGGCCTGTCGCCCGAGATCTCCGCCCAGGTCGAACAGGCACTGCACGAGGCCGGCGCCTATGGGCCTCCCCATGGCATAGCCACGATGATGGTCGCCCCGATGCTGCTCGAGCTGGGCACCGAAGAGCAGCGCCGGCGCTGGTTGCCGGGCATCGTCGACGGAACCGACATCTGGTGCCAGCTGTTCTCCGAGCCCGGAGCGGGCTCGGACCTGGCCGGGCTACGCACCCGTGCAGTTCGTGATGGCGATCAGTGGATCGTCAACGGCCAGAAGGTGTGGACATCGGGCGGTCACTATGCAGAGCGCGCGATTCTGGTGGCTCGCACCGACGCCGACGTGCCCAAACACCGCGGTCTCAGCTTCTTCGTCATCGAGATGGATCAGCCAGGCGTCGAGGTTCGGCCCCTGGTGCAGATGACCGGCGATGCCGAGTTCAACGAGGTGTTCCTGACCGATGCCGTGGTGCAGGCCGACAGCCTCATCGGCGAGGTTAATCACGGCTGGGGCGTCACCCTGCGGCTGCTGTCCTACGAGCGCAGCTCGCTCGACCCCGAGGCCGAATCGGGTATCCAGGGCGACCTCGACCTGACGGTGCCTGCGGGCCTTTATGCCAGCGGCCAGGTCGATGACGGAACCGGGGGCTGGATGCCCAGGGGATCGGAGGCCTGGGCCCTGCTGGTCGAGTTGATTGGCGACACCCGGCGCAACGACGATGCCGTGATCCGCCAAGAGGCCGCCCGCATCTACTCGTGGTTCCAGATTTCGCGCTACACGGCTCTGCGTTCGGCCGCCGCAGCCGCGGCGGGTCGGCTGCCCGGGCCCGAGGTATCGCTGGGCAAGCTGGCCAGCGTGCGCCTGCTGCGCGCCTGGCGCGAGCTGGCCTTGGCGGTGTTGGGGCCCGCAGGCCAGCTGGCGGGCCCCGATGCCCCGCGCGGTGGCCTGGTGACCAACATCGCGCTATCGGTTCCCGGCCTGTCGATCGCCGGTGGCACCGATGAGATTCAGAGAAACATCGTCGGCGAACGGGTTCTGGGCCTGCCTGGCGAGCCGAGGGTCGACAAGGACCTCCCGTTCAGCGACTTCGCCCGCAGCTGAAGCCGTCCCCTTTTCCGAATCTGGGGTCGGATTCGAGCCGCCGGCGACCACTATCCGACCCCAGATTCGGCGGGGCGGACGCGACACCGACAGATTGGCGAAAGCGCGTGTTAGCGGCATCTCATGTCGACGAAACACTGACGCAACATGGGTCTAGTTCGGTGTCGGCATGGAAGTCGAGACGCTGGACTGGGAGCCCGACCGCGCCGCCGAACTCCTGAGCCGCGATCAGCCGACGCTGTTCATGGTCGGTTCCGGGGTCGAGGGCCCCTTGTGCTCCAACCCACTACACGACTGGGTCAGGGAGCCCGCCGCTGACGAAGACGTCGAACTGCGCCTCCAGACGCTCGCTCAGCGGCACGCGGCCCTCAACGGAAGCGCCCTGACCATCGAGCTGGGCGACGGCACGGTGCGTGTCGGCGACAAGGTCGAGGTGCTGCCTCCGCTGGAAGCCGACCTGCTGACCGCCCTGCTGGAACGCGAGTCCAAGGTGGTGTCGCGCCAGTCGCTTATGACGGCCGTTTGGCCGGCAGGCGATGGCGACCGCAACCGCCTGGATGCCGCTATCCACCGCCTACGCCTGCGCGTCGAACCGCTGGGCATCGACATCGTCACCGTACGGCGCCGCGGCTACATGCTGCGCGCCGGGTGATGGACCGGCCACATGGAACCCCGCCAGCCGGCCTCAGATTCGCATCAGATAGGAGCCTCGTTGTGTTAACGGCCTCGGAATCGTCCGGCCACGCGACGCTCCTACGGTGCGCCGCCATACCCAGAACAACCACCGGGAGAAACCAGAAATGAGACGAACGTCGGGCATCGCCCGCAAACTGTTGGGAGCAGGATTCCTACTTGGGCTCTTGATGCTCTTGTTGGCAGAGCCTGCCTCCGCCCAAGAGGACACCGCAGCCGCCGACGCCGTCCAGGCGGTCGTCGACAACATCTGGGTGTTCATCGCCGGCATCCTCGTCTTCTTGATGCAGGCGGGTTTCGCCCTGGTCGAGGCGGGCCTCACCCGGGCCAAGAACGTCGCCAACATCATGGCGAAGAACCTCTCGGACTTCGCCATCGGCGTGGTGATGTTCTTCATCATGGGCTACGCCATCGCCTTCGGCGGCGGAAACGACTGGTTCGGAACCGACCTGTTCTTCCTCGGGTCCAGCTCGGGGCTGTTCGAGTACGGCGGCAGCGGTGTGGGCAACCTCACCATCGCCACGTTCTTCTTCTTCCAGGTCGTGTTCGCCGCTACAGCCGTGACCATCGCATCGGGTGCCATGGCCGAGCGCACCAAGTTCGGGTCGTACCTGATCTTCGGCGCCTTCATGACCGGCATCATCTACCCCGTGGTGGTCCACTGGACCTGGGGCGGTGGCCTCATCGCCGGGATGTCGATCGGTGACGCCGTCTACTCGGACTTCGCAGGCTCGACGATCGTCCACCTCACCGGCGGCATCGCAGCCCTGATGGGCGCCATCATGCTGGGCCCACGCATCGGCAAGTACACCGCAGACGGCAAGCCACGCGTTCTGCCCGGCCACTCGACGCCGTTCGTCATCGTGGGTGTGATGATCCTGGTGTTCGGCTGGTTCGGCTTCAACCCCGGATCCGAGCTGGCCGCCGACGAATACGTTGCATTCGTAGCCGTCAACACCATCCTGGCTGCCGCTGGCGGCACCATCGCCGCCGCGGGCACGATCTGGCTCAAGGCCGGCAAGCCAGACGTCGGCATGGCCGGCAACGGCACCCTGGCCGGCCTGGTCGCCATCACCGCACCGTGTGGCACGGTCGAGCCGTGGGCCGCTCTCTTGATCGGCATCATCGGCGGCGTCATCGTGGTGTTCTCGGTTCTGATCATCGAGAACATGCGCATCGACGACCCGGTCGGCGCTGTGTCGGTGCACGGTGTGGTGGGCATCTGGGGCACCCTGTCGATCGGCCTGTTCGCCAAGTACGACGACGCCTTCCTGGGCCGCGAAGACGCCGGCCTGTTCTACGGAGGCGGCCTCGATCAGCTCATCATGCAGCTGCTGATGGTGATCATCGTGGTGGCATGGGTGGCAATCACGACCGGCATCGTGTTCTACGGCCTGAAGAAGACCGTCGGTCTCAGGGTCACCGAGGAGGAAGAGATCGAAGGTCTCGACGTCCTCGAGCACGGCTCGGCCGGCTACCACGCAGACGTGCTGTAGCCACGCTGCCAAGCGCTCGCCCGGGGCAACGGGAGAAGGCGCCGGTCACGACCTCTGGGTTCGTGGCCGGCGCCTGGCGCGTTCTGCCCCGGTGTGGGCCTCACGAAACCAGGGAGTTGTCCAGCCAGGTTCGCAGTGCGGTGATCGGAACCGCGCCGACCTGTCGTGACACCTCTTTACCGCCGTCCATCAACAAGATGGTCGGAATGCTCATGGCTTCGAGGCGTTGTGCGGTGCGGCGGGCGATGTCGACGTTGACCTTGACCACGCGAATCTGCCCGGCCCGCTCTTCGGCGAGCTGCTGCAGGGCCAGGGCCACCAAACGGCACGGCCCGCACCACTCGGCCCACAGGTCGACCACCACGGGCACGGTCGACTTGGCGACCAGTTCGTCGAAGTCTGAGTCGTCAGCGTTGACCAACCACGGAAGATCGGCCTTGCAGCTGGCGCAACGCACCTTGCCTGCAGACACCACAGGCACTCGGTTCTTGGAATTGCAGTTGGGGCAACTGACTACAGGATTGGCCATGCCCGAATCGTACCAATAAGTACGGACATTTCAATCTGGCTCTAGCGGTGGGTGGCGGTGCCGTATAGCCCCCTGGCCACTATCGCCTTCATGATCTCTGGGGTTCCGTCGCCGATCTCGAGGCCGATCACGTCACGCATCCGCTGCCCGAAGGACATGTCGTTGCCGTAACCCGCCCATCCGTGCAGGCGCAGACATGCGTGGATGGCCTCGACCGACCACGCGGGTGCCATCCACTTGGCCATCGCAGCCTCGCTGGTATGTGGACGACCCATGTCGGCAAGCATGAGGGTTTGGTAGCCGACCAGCCTGGCGGCCTGGAGCTTCGAGTAGTGCTCGGCGACTTGCTGGGTGACCGCCTGACGCGACGACAGCGGCGCCCCGAACGTCTGGCGCTGCTTGGTGTACTCGACCGTTTCCTCGATGGTCTCCAGCGCCGTTCCTACGGCCGCAAGGCCGATGACCGCACGATTGAAGTCGAACGCCGTCATGGCCTGCACGAACCCAGAACCGGGTTCGCCGACCACGTGATCGTCTGGAACGAACACCCCATCGAACACCAGCGAACCCCGCGCGGTGAACTTGCCCCCGAAACCGTCGTAGACCTGGCGTGTGACGCCATCGGTGTCGAGCGGCACCCAGAACGCGGTGACGCCTCTGGGCCCGTCGCCCCCGCTTCGGGCCATCACCAAGGCCGCCGCCGCGTAGCCGGCGAAGGTGGCCGAGGCCTTCTCGCCCGAGATCAGCCATCCGCCGTCGACCTTGTCGGCACGGGTCTTTATGGCCGCGGCATCCGAGCCGGCGTCGGGCTCGGTCAGGCCCAGTGCGGGCACCACCGAGCCGTCCGCGATCTGGGGCAGCCACCTGCGCTTGACATCATCTGAGGCCGACCGGGTAAGGGCGGCGCCGACGATGGCGGGCAACTGGACCAGGTTGCTCACATTGAAATCGCCACGCGCCAGCTCCTCGGCGGCGATGCCACAAGCGACATACCCGGCGCCGGACCCGCCGTATTCCTCGGGTATCAGCAGTCCGGTGACGCCCAGAGACGCGATCTCGGCGATGAACTGCGAGTCGGGGGCCTCGTTCTCCCAGCGGGCGTACTGGGGCTTGAGCCTGCCCCTGGCAAAGGCCCGCACGGTCTCGGCGAACTGCATCTGTTCGTCATCGAAGATCATTGGTGTGGGTGTCCTATCGGTTCGATTCGAGCCCGGGGCTCGACGGATCCTACGCTCCGACCATGAGCATCTTGACGAACCTGGGATCGGTCGCATTCGTCACCGGCGGAGCCGGAGGCATAGGTGGTGCGATCTGCACCCGGCTGGCACAACTGGGACTGAAGGTCGCCGTCGCCGACCTCAGTGCATCAGCGGCCGAGGCCAAGGCGGCCGAGTTGCCAGGCGACGGGCACATGGGCATCGCCGTCGATGTCGCAGACTATGCAGCTGTCGCGGCGGCCGTGGCCCAGGTCAACGAGTCGCTGGGCGACATCGATGTGCTGGTCAACGTCGCGGGTTGGGATCGCTTCATACAGTTCATCGATACCGACCCCGACTTCTGGGACCGCATCATCGACATCAACTATCGGGGCGTACTCAACACGACCCGCCACATCGTCCCGGGCATGGTCGAACGGCGGCAGGGACGTGTGATCTCGATCGCATCCGACGCCGCCAGGGTCGGGTCGTCGCTCGAGGCGGTGTACTCGGGCGCCAAGGGCGCGGTGGTCAGCTTCTCCAAGAGTTTGGCGCGCGAGGTCGCCAAGGCTGGTGTGACCGTCAATGTCGTGTGCCCCGGGCCCACCGCCACTCCCCTGTTCGACGACCTGACAGAAGACCTCGGCAACCCCAACTTCGGCACGGCCCTGGCCAAGGCGATTCCGATGAGGCGTATGGGCGAGCCAGACGATGTGGCCCCGGCGGTGGCGTTCCTGGCGTCTGAGGAAGCCCGGTTCATAACGGGCCAGACGTTGTCGGTGAGCGGCGGCCTGACGATGTCTTGAGCATCGGCGCCAGGCAGCGCTGGCTGGGATAGTCAGGCCAGTCGCAGCAGCGCTGTGGTGGCAGCGGCAGCCAACACCACCACCACGAACGGGGCCCGCCGCCACACCTACAGGCCGGCCACCGCCATGCCCGCCAACCTGGCGTCCAACGAGAACCTGCCGGCCTGGGTCAGGGTCAGCTGAGCCACCAGGCCGCACACCACGGCAACCGGTATGAGGTCGGCGAAGGCTCGGGCGGTGGGCCTTCGGGCCAGCCACGCCCCCGCCACGAACATTCCGGCCAGGCGCTGGCCGGCCACGCCGGCTGCCAACAGCAGTGCCGCCGTCCAGGTCACTGCGTCTCCCCGGCGCTCCGGCGAGCGAACGCAACGCCGACGCCTGCACCGGCCACGCTGAGCACTATCGGAAGCCCGGCAGGCAGCGCGGCGAAAGAGCGATGGTGATGCCCGCCCCGGCCAGCCCGGCCACCATGGCGTCGCCGCGCCGCATCGCAGGGCCGATAATCGCCAGCAGCGCCGCCGGGAACACCACGTCCAGTCCGAATCTGGAGGTGTCGCCCAGGATGTTGCCCAACACGGCCCCGGTCGCGATCCCCAGGTACCAGCCGCCCACCATCGCCCCGGTGCTGCGCCAAAAGACGGTCCGTACGCCCTGAGGTGCACCCTGAACCGTGGCCATGGCGACGTTGGGATCGAAGGCGTTGAGCGCGGCCACCACCCGCTCGGGCAGCGAGGCTTCGAGCCTGGTTCCCAAGGTGGCAGCCAGCACTCCGAAGCGGGAGGCCACCAACCAACCGCTCAGCAGACCGGCCAGCGTGGCGCCGCCCGCGTCGGACACGGCGACGAAGGCCAGGATGCTGGTGGCCGAATGGACGATGACCGCCGAAGTGACCAGCAGCGGGCCTGGAACGCCGCGGTCGGCAAGGGTCACAGCGACGGTCACCCCCACGGTGAAGTAGGTGAAACCCAGGGTTGCCAGCTCGGCCCTGGGCACTCGGCTCACCGTTGGCACCGCAGTCGATTCGCTGCCACGGCCTACATGGTGAACGCGAGGTTGCGCGCCGCGGTCTCGCCCCAGCCGGCGTCGCCGTCCCACGCGATGCGCCCCTGGTCGATGGGGCCCTGCGGGTCGATGCGCCCGCATGCCAGCAAGGCGAAGGTGGTCGAGTCGGTGCGCAGAACCACGGACGGATCGTCTAGCGAGTCGACCCGGGTCGCGCGGCCGGTGACGGCCACGTGCATTGAGCGTTCGACCGGACCGGTCAGTTCGATCGATATCGACATGCCGTCGGGCAGCCCGATCTTCTTGCCGACGATGTAGCCCAACGAGCTCTCGATCTCGTCGATCGCCTGCTCGGCTGCGGGGCCCGAGTCGTGACCGGCGATACCCAGCGGCACCCGGATGTCTTGTTCGTGCACCCAGAAGTCGAACACCCGCACCGCCAGGAACCTGCCGTAGTCGCCGGGGCCCACCGGTGTCAGGGTGGGCAGGGCGAGCTGCTCGTCGCCGAGCGTGTCGACCTGGGCCCGCCGGGTGTCGATGACCTGCCGGTAGGCGGCCAGGAAGTCGTCGTCGCCTAATTCGGCGACCTGCGACATCCACTGGCCGACCTTCTCGAACGGCAGGCTCTGGGTCCATGCGCCCGGTTCGTCCTGGGCGAACATGTACTCGATACCGCCCAGGTGGGCGATGACACCCCTGACGGTCCAGTCGGGGCACAGTGATTGTGTGGACCACTGGTCGTGACCCAGCTGGCCGACGAGGCCGTCGAGCGAGGTCCAGCAGGCCTTCAGGTTCTCGATCGTCTGGTTTGGCTGATTGGTCATCGCTGCTTACTCCCATGTTGCTGTTGACGACCGGCGCGGTCGAATCCGTCTTCGGTGAAGGCGACCTCGACACCACGGTTGATGCTGACCCAGTCGCGAGCTTCGAGATAGGGCTTGAACGACTCGATGATTCGCTTCTCGTGCATCTTGGTCTTGGGCTGCTGAAGCTCGTAGAGGTCTGGGAACTCGGCCCACGCGGCAACCGTTCCACAGCCGAACGGCCGCCTCGCCCTCGGGTGGGTTTATCAGAACCGGCCCGAACAGGCAGTGGTCGCCGAAGAACAGGGTCGGCACGCCGAAACCTCCGGCGTCGACCACCCTCTGGTGCTCGGTCTTGATCTCGTCGTGGGTGGTGGGGTCAGACAGTGCCTCGTCGACGAGGGCAGGGTCCAGGCCGATCTCTTGCAGCAGATGGCGCGCCACCTCGGGCTGGTGGGGCCGCCTGCCCTCTTCGTGCAGGCTGCGGGCAGCGATCTCGTACCAGCGGTCGAGGTCGTCCATGCTGGTGCGGCGCAGCAGAGCGCCGATGCGCATGAGCGACCAGCCGTAGCTCCACTCGCGTTCCCATGGGTGCTTCTTGCCCTCCTTGAGGTTGACCTCCTCGAGGCTGAAGAAGCGCCAGTTGATCGTCAGGTCGATCTGGTCGCGGACCCGGCGGATCCATTTGGACGTCTGGTAGGCATACGGACACATGACGTCGAAGTGAAAGTCGACCGTTGACGTGTCGATCGGCTGGTTCATCTGACAGCTCCCCTTTGTCGATCCCGGCTGCCCGGGCGCATCCCGCCGCGACCACTATGGACCCTTTTGAGCCTCAGGGCCCAACGCCGCCCGACCCTGCGTAGCAGCGTCGCGCCTAGCATCGGAACCGATGCCTTCGCCGAGCCGCCACCAGGGTCGCGACCTCGACCCGATCGCCGTCACCGTGGTAGGCGGCTATCTGGGCGCGGGCAAGACGACGCTGGTCAACCACGTTCTGGTCAACGCCGACGAGACGATCGCCGTGATCGTCAACGATTTCGGCGACATCGACATCGACGCTGCGTTGATCGACCAACGCAGCGAGACCACCCTGGCCCTGGCCAACGGCTGCATCTGCTGCAGCCTGGTCGAGGGCTTCGCTGCGGCGCTCGACACGATCGATGCAGTGCGGCCCAGGCCACAGCGGCTGCTGATAGAGGCCAGCGGGGTCGCCGACCCGGCGTCGGTTGCGGCCTACGGGCATCGTCCCGGGTTCCGGCTCGAGGGGGTGCTGGTGCTGGCCGACGCCTCGAGCGTCGTCGAGAAGGCCACCGACACCTACGTGGGTGATGTGGTGCTGCACCAGCTGCGAGGGGCCGACCTGGTGGTGCTGAACAAGACCGACCTGCACCCCGAACCCGAAGCGGTCGCCGACTGGCTCCGCGAACGATGCCAGGCACCGGTTATTGCCGCTCGCGACGCCGCCGTGCCGCTCGACGTGTTGTTGGCGCCCGCGGTGGCGACACTGCACCACGAGGTAGACACAGCGCCCGCCGACCTCACCTTCCGCAGGGGGGCCATCGAGTTGGCCGAACCGATCGACCGCCAGGCCCTGCTTCAGATGCTGGCGGGGCTTGCTCCTTCGGTGGTGCGAGCCAAGGGGTTTGCCTGGGTCGCTGACGAGCCCGAGCGTGCGGTGCTGGTGCAGAGGGTGGGCAGACGCACCACACTCACGCCATGGCGACCATGGGACCAGATGGACCGGCCGCCCGCGACCCACATCGTGACCATCGAGCTGAAACCGAAGACCTGAACCCGGGTACCGTGGCGCGACACACCGGCGGCCGAGCCGGTCGACACCGAAGGGGGAAACACATGGGGGCGCTGGACGGAAGGGTGATCATCGTCACCGGAGCGGGGCGCGGCGTAGGGCGCGAGCATGCACTGCTGTTCGCCCGCGAGGGAGCCAAGGTCGTGGTCAACGATCTCGGCGGCGAGCAGGACGGCACCGGTGCCAGCGCAGGCCCCGCCGAGCAGGTCGCCGAGGAGATCCGCGCCGCCGGCGGCGAGGCGGTCGCCAACGCCGACTCGGTCGCCGACTGGGAGTCGAGCCAGCGCATCATCAACCAGGCCGTGGAGACCTTCGGAGACCTGCACGGTGTCGTCAACAACGCCGGAATCCTTCGCGACCGCATGCTCGTGAACATGACCGAGCAGGAATTCGACCTCGTCATCCAGGTGCATCTGAAGGGCACGTGGCTGATGATGCGCCACGCCGCCACCTACTGGCGCGAACGCTCGAAGGCCGGCCACCAGGTCAGCGCATCCATCGTCAACACCAGCTCGACATCTGGCCTGCACTCCAATCCGGGGCAGATCAACTACGCCGCAGCCAAATCGGGGATAGCCACCATGTCGGTGGTGGGTGCCCGCGAGCTGGCCCGATACGGCGTCAGGGTGAACGCCATCGCCCCTTCGGCCCGAACCCGCATGACCCTGGCAACGCCAGGCCTCGGAGAACGCATCGCAGAACCCACCGACGGATCGTTCGACATGTGGGACCCGGCGAACATCTCGCCCCTGGTCGGATGGCTGCTGACCGAGGGCTGCGAGGCGACCGCCCAGGTCTATTGGGTGGGCGGCAACAGAATCAAGCGGTACCTCGAGTGGCCCCCGGCAGACATCGCCACCACCGACGACATGTGGAGCATCGAGTCGGTCGGCGAGGCCACGGCGGGCTGGGAGACCCAGCACGTCGCCATGCGCTCGAAGCGGGTGGTCGAGATAGAAGAGGCCGGGTGAGCGACGCAGACGATCGCAGGAGCTGGCTGGCCGACAGGGTGCGCGCCGGCGAGCTCACCGTTGCGCCGGGTGTGTTCGACATGATCTCGGCGCGCATCGCCGACCGGTTCGGGTTCGATGCGTTGTACGCCACCGGGTACGGCATCTCGGCGTCGCATCTGGGTGTGCCCGACGCGGGCATCGCCACCTATACCGACATCGTGGCCAGGGTGGCCCGCATCTGTGCGGGTGTCGAGGCTCCGGTGATAGCCGACGCCGACACCGGCTTCGGTGGCCTGCTGAACGTGCACCACACCGTTCGGGGGTACGAAGATGCCGGCGTGGCGGCCATCCAGCTGGAAGACCAGGAGTTTCCCAAGAAGTGCGGCCATGCGGCCGGGCGCACCGTCGTGCCGGTCGGCGACATGGTGACCAAGATCGAGGTCGCCCTCGACGCCAGGCGAAACGCCGACCTGCTGATAATCGCCCGCACCGATGCACGAACCAGCCTCGGCCTCGACGAGGCCATCGCACGAGGGCGGGCCTATGCCGAGGCCGGCGCCGACGTGGTGTTCGTCGAATCGCCCGAGAACCTCGACGAGTTCCGCTCGATCTCTCGGGCCATCGACGCCCCGCTGATGGCCAACCTGGTCGAGGGTGGGTTCTCGCCCATCGTCGATCGCGAGATCCTGGCCGACCTCGGCTTTGCGATAGTGATCTCACCGGTCACAGCGCTTTTGGCTGCAGCGGCCGCGATGGAGCACGCTTACAGGCACCTGCACGAACACGGCACCAGCGCAAACCTGAACCAACCCGTGCTGCCCATATCCGACATGCACGAGCTGATGGGGTTCGGCGACGTCTGGAGTTTCGACGAAAGATGGTCACAGACATGACCCGAGAGCAACCATGACCCCAGCCCAAGACAGCGCACCAGCCCCCCTGACCGGCATCAAGGTGGTCGAGTTCGCCCAGAACATTGCAGCCCCGTTCAGTGCCCGCATCCTGGCCAGCCTGGGCGCCGATGTCGTCAAAATCGAGCCGCCCGAGGGCGACGCGATGCGCTTCATAGCCCCGTTGGGCGACCACGAGGGCAAGGCCTACGCCGTGGCGAACCCTGGCAAGCGCGCCATCGTGCTGGATCTCACTGCACCCGATAGTCGCAAGGTCATCGACGCCCCTGCTGGCGTGGGCCGACATCTGCATCGTCGGCCTGAAGCTCAACGATGTCGAACGATTCGGCCTCGATTGGGAACGCGCCCGCACCATCAACCCAGGCTTGGTGCAGCTGATCCTGACGCCGTTCGGGCCCGAGGGTCCCGACGCCGACGTTGGCGGCTACGACGTGTTGGTACAGGGTCGCAGCGGTGTGGGCTTTTCTATGAACCGCTCATCGGGCGGTGTGCCAGAGCCCACACGTCCGGCCATCAACGACACGTCCACCGGCATCATGGCGACCGTGGGGATCTTGGCAGCCCTTCGCCACCGCGACCTCACCGGCGAGGGGCAGCGCGTCGACGTCTCGTTGCTGGGAACGGCCATGGCACTGGGTACGCCGATGCTGACCAAGGTCGCAGAGCGCGACACCGCCGCTCTGGCCGAGATCGACGAGGACCTTTCGCTGCTGCGGGCTGCCGGCGCCGACTTCGACGCGCAGCGCGAGCTCTACGAACAGCGCGCGGTGCCTGCGGGTGGCGCCTTCCGGTTGTACTTCCGGCACTACCGCACCGCCGACGGTTTCGTGACGATCGGCGGCTTGAGCCCCGGGCTGATGGGCCGCTTCCACGAGATCACCGGTGTCGCCGACGCGCGAGGCGTCAGCCCCCGAAGCTCCGAGTTCGAACAGATCGTCACCGAGGCAGAAGCCATCATGGCTTCGAAAACAACTGCCGAATGGCTGGCGATCTTCCGAGCGGCCAAGTATCCGGCAGGGCCGTACAACCTGCCCCACGAGGCCCTCGAGGACCCGCAGGTTCGCGCCAACAACTACGCCGTCGACATCGAGCACCCGTCGTTCGGCACATACACGACCACCGCAAACCCGGTCAGGTTGTCTCGCTCGCCGTTGGTCGAGATGACCCCGTCACCTCGCTTGGGCGAACACACCGCCGAGGTTCTGGCCGAGCTGGGATTGGCCGACTAGCTGTCGGCTCAGTGGCCGGTCTCGGCGTGCGAGTCGTCGGCATGGACATCTGCGGGGGCATCGTCGCCATGGCCGGCGTCCGAATGGGTCTCGGTGTGACCGTCGCCGTGGTCGGCCGCTGATGCGCCGCCCTGGTTGAACCCGATCACCGATGCCACCGCGACCATGAAGACCGCTACGGCCACCCAGATGCCGGCCTTGGGGGCTTGGTTCTCGTCCTTGTTCTTGCGGATCATGGGGGATCTCCTCTGTTGTGCCGCTTGTTCCGAACACAGTTCTCGGCATCGGAGACCTTCGGCTGGAGTCATTTTCGGCGCCGATCAGCCCGATCCTTCGAAGCCGATCTGGCGCCACGCCTCGTAGACGACGATCGCCACTGCGTTTGCGAGGTTGAGACTTCGGTTGGCCGGCATCATCGGTATCCGCACCCGCCGGCGGGCGTCGAACCCGGCCAGGACATCCGCGTCGAGCCCTGTCGTCTCGTTGCCGAACACCAGAACGTCGTCGGGCCTGTACGCAATGTCGGTGTAGGTCGTGGCTCCCGAAGCGGTGAACGCCAACCACCTGCCACCAACGGCGTCGCGCACCGACGCCAGGTCGGGGTGCACCGAGACCGAGGCCAGCTCGTGATAGTCGAGCCCCGCCCTCCTGAGCCGATACGCGTCCATCGTGAACCCAAGTGGCTCGACCAGATGCAGATCGGACCCGGTGTTGGCGCACAGGCGGATGATGTTGCCGGTGTTGGGCGCTATCGAGGGCGCCACCAAGACGATGTGCACCACCTGATTATCGCCCTAATGAACCGGACCCAATGGGCCGCTAAGGGAGTAGTGAGGCGATGGGCAGCGAGAATGCCGCGAATCGGCGTTTTATTGGGCACGATCTGTCTGCTGTTGATAACTCCATTGCTGCTGGTCAACGCCAGCCGGTGGCAGACGGCAACCGATCGAGTGCGTGCTGCCGAACAGGTCGAGTCGAGTGTCGATCGCCTCGATTTGCTGCTGCGGCTGTCTCCTGCCGTCAGCATCGAACAGGTCTCGACCGCCGGCTTCATCGCAGCCGACGAGGCACTCGGACCCCTGCCTCCCGGTGTGCTGACCCTTGCGGGGCTCGACTTCGCCGCGGTCTACGACCTCAACAAGGCCGACGTCGACAGGCTGCTCGAGCAGCTCGATGGTCCGCTCGCGTCGATCGTCTCTACCCAGCTCGACGAAGCCCGCCGGCGGTTCGACTCTGACGATCTGGACGTGACCGAGGCCGCGGCCTTGTACGCGTCGATCGACAAGGACATCTCCTTTGCCATCGAGACCGAGATGCGGCGCCTGGCATCGGCGGCAGGAGCCGGGCGCGACTCTCGTGTCGTCTACGCCGCAGAGGTGGCCGAGCTGGCAGCCAAGGTTCAGCTCGTGTCGATCGAGAGCTCGATGGCTTGGGCCTATGTCGAGGCCCAGGGCATCACGACACCGTCGATCGACAGGGTTCTCGGTTTCCAGAGCACTCTGGCCGAGTACCAACTGCTGGCCACGCAGCTCGATGCGGTCCTTGTGAAGGGCACTCGGGCTGGTGATGCCTGGAGCGCTTTCAAGCACTCACCAGAGGCACACGCGCACGAGCAGAGGCTCGCCGCCACAAGCCGCGAAGTGACTCTGAACGGCGTCGCCGACGAGGGTGGTCCCGAGATCCTTTCTCTGGCTGACCTGGACATCCCCGCAGCAATCGAGACCGGTCAGCAGATCTCGAACGGTTTCGCGGCTTCCCAGCTGGTGACCGAAGCAATAGGCGGGGTGGTCGAGGCCTCGCTGGAAGACGTCGCGCTCGCCGCCGAGGTGGTCACCACCGATGCGTCGAGCCAACGTCGGGGTGCCGTGGCCTGGACCTTCAGCTCGTTGGCGCTGGTTGCGCTTGCGGTGGTGGGGCTGGTGTTTGCGGTCAGTCGCCCGCTGCGCAGGCTCGCAGACGCGGTCGAACAGATCGGGCAGGGCCGCCTCGACACCGAACTGGCCGAAGAAGGTCCGGTCGAGCTGAGGGCGGGCGCCAGGGCCCTGAACAGCGCCCTGGCCTCGCTTCGAACCGCAGAGGCCCAGGCGACCGCCCTGGCCGAGGAGCGGTTGGACGATCCGATATTGGGCCAACGGGCGCCAGGCACGCTGGGCATGTCGCTGCAAAGCGCCGTGTCGCGTCTGACAGAGTCGCTGAACGAGCGCGAGAACTTCGAACGGCGGCTGTCTCACCAGGCGCGCCACGACAGCCTCACCCGCCTGGCCAACCGCGGCGCCACTCTGGAACACCTCGAGCAGGCCATGCAGCGATCGGCCAAACACCACCGGCCGCTGGCGGTGATGTTCATCGACATCGACGACTTCAAGTCGGTGAACGACATCCATGGCCACCGCGCCGGCGACCTGATGCTCAGCACAATCGCCAGGCGCATCGTCACGGCGGTCAGAACCTCCGACCTCGCCGGTCGCCTCGGTGGTGACGAATTCGTCGCAATCGCCGAAGACGTGCCCAACGAGCAGCAGGCCCTCGAGCTCGGCCAGCGACTGCTGGACGAGATCGCCCAACCGATGACGATCGACGGCACCACCCACCACCCCAGCGTGAGCATTGGCGTCGCCCTGGCGGAGGGCCCGTTCGATCCAGACGAGGTGCTCCGCGACGCCGACCTGGCCGTGTACCGCGCCAAGGCGGAGGGCAAGCGGCGCATCGATGTGTGCGACGACCGCCTGCGCAGAGAGGTCGAAGAGCGCGCCGCGGTAGAGCACGACCTGCGCGCCGCCTTGGATGCCGATCAGCTGGTGCTGCACTTCCAGCCCACGGTCGAGGCAGAAACACGCACGATCAGAACCGTCGAGGCACTGGTTCGCTGGCAGCATCCCCAGCGCGGCCTCATCCAGCCCGTCGGCTTCGTGCCAATCGCCGAGAGAAGCGATCTGATCCTCGACCTCGACAGATGGGTGGTGCGCTCCGCAGCCCAGCAACTGGCGGCCTGGGCCGATCACCCGCTGATGGCCGACGTGTCGATTGCGGTGAACATCTCGGCGCGTCACCTGAGCCACGGTGTGCTGGCGGCCGAGGTGGCCGATGTGCTGCAAGCAACCGGGGCCCGCGCCGACCGCCTCATCGTCGAGTTGACCGAGACCGCGCTGTTCGACGACGTCACCGTTGCGGCCGCCGAGCTGCAGCTCTTGCGCGACCTGGGTGTCAGGGTGGCACTGGACGACTTCGGAACCGGCTACATGTCCGTGACACAGCTGAGGTCGCTGGGCTTCGACTCGCTGAAGATCGACCGCAGCTTCGTCGCCGAGATGTCGTCGTCGCAGAACTTCCCCCTCATCAAGCTGATGGTCGACATCGGGCACATCCTGGGCGTCGAAGTCATAGCCGAGGGCATCGAAACCGAGGGCCAGGCCGCCCTGCTGACGTCGCTGGGAAGCGACCACCTGCAGGGCTTCTATTTCGCACGCCCAACGAGCGCCGCCGAGGTCGAGGCAGCTGTGACACTCGCACACGTGTCGGACAACCTCCCGCCGTCGATTCGACCAGCGGATGAACCATCTCCTGAACCCACGGGGCGCGGCGCTACAGTCTCACGGTGACCCTCGAAGGAACAACGAAACCCTCGACGCCCGCAGATGCCTCTGCCGCAGGCGTGAGCCGGCGCGAGTTCCTGCCGATGATGTCGGCCATCATGGCCCTCACCGCACTTTCGATCGACATGGTGTTGCCGGCCTTCGACGAGATGCGCGAGACGTTCGGTCTGGAGCCCCAGTCGCCCCAGATGAGCCAGGTCGTCACGGTCTTCTTCTTCGGTCTGGCCGTCGGGCAGCTGTGGTTGGGCCCGCTGAGCGACCGTTATGGCCGCAAGCCGGTGCTGGCCGCCAGTATCTCGGTGTACGCGATCGCCGCGGTGGCGTCTGCGCTGGCTCCGTCGCTGGGGCTGATGCTGGTCGGCAGGTTCGTTTGGGCCATCGGCGCGTCCGGGTGTCGTGCGGTGGCGGTCGCAATCGTGCGCGACGTGCTGGACGGCGAGGCCATGGCCAAGGCCATGTCGGTGATCATGGCCGTCTTCATCCTGGTGCCCGTGATCGCGCCATCGGTGGGCTCCCTGGTGATCCTGGTGCTGCCCTGGCAGGCGATCTTCCTGCTGTGCGCCGGCTGGGCGATGCTGGTTTGGACGTGGACCAGCCGCCTGCCCGAAACCCTCGCCGAGCACAACAGGCGCAGCCTCCGCATGCGCTCGCTGGCCGAAGGGGCCAAGAGGGTCGCCACCACCCGGGTTACCTCGCTGTCGACCCTGGCATCGGCGTTCCTCCAGGGACTCATGGCCACCTACTTGGCGACCAGCGAGCTGATCATCGGCGACATCTTCGATCTGCGCAGCCAGTTCCCACTGATCTTCGGTGCCATCGCGTCGCTGTTCGCTGTGGGCTCGCTGGCCAACGGCTGGCTGGTCGGCAGGATGGGCCTGGCGCGCGTGGTCCGATGGGCGTCAACGCTGTCACCGGCCGTGACCCTGGTGCTGCTGGCAATTGCAGTGCGATCCGATGGCACGCCGCCCGTGTGGCTGTTCTTGCCGGTGCTGGCGCTGTCGCTGTCGGCCATGACGCTGTTGATGCCCAACCTGAACACCCTCAGCCTCATCCCGATGGGTGACATGGCCGGGTTGGCTTCGTCGCTTACCAGTTCGGTGCGTTTGGGGTTTGGCAGCATCCTGGGCACCATCGCGGCCGCACAGGTTTCCGACTCTGTCACGCCCTTCGCCGTCGCCGCTGTGCTGTTCGCCACGGCAACAGCGGTCACGTCTGTGCTGGCCGTGGCGGGCATGACCCGCCCCGACTGAACCAAGCAGCCGGCGGGGGTGCCGATATTCAGCGAGCCATCGAATAGAACTCGTCGTTGGGCCTCATCGAGCTGAGGTTGGCCAGACGGTTCGACATGGCGAAGAACGCTGTGATGGCGCCGATATCCCAGATCTCGTCGTCGGTGAAGCCCTTCTGGCGCATGTCGTCGATGTCGGCGTCGGTGATCGAACCCGCAGCCGAGCACACCAGCAGCGCGAAGTCGACGATGGCCCGCTCGCGCTCGCTGAGGTCGGCCTTGAAGGGGTTGATCGCTACCTGATCGGCGATCAGCGGGTTCTTGGCCCTGATCCGCAGAATCGCTCCGTGGGCGATCACGCAATACAGACACTCGTTCACCGCGCTGGTGGCGACAACGATCATCTCGCGCTCGGCCTTGCTGAGCCCGTCCTTTCGGTCCATCAAGGCATCGTGACCGGCAAAGAATGCGCGGAACTCGTCTGGTCGATGCGCCAGCGCCAGGAACACGTTGGGGATGAACCCCGACTTCTCCTGCACCTGTTCGATCATCTGGCGGATGTCGTCTGGCATCTCGTCGAGCGAGGGAACTTTGAAACGCGAAATGGGATGCTCGGTCATGGGACCCAAGCTAGTTCGCTAGGACACCACGGCCGGGATGGTGCTCAACGCGGTGCTTTGGGCTAGCCAGCGGACCTGCAGCGGCTCGAGATGCCTGAAGTCGTCGCCCGGAACCAGCAGATCCACCAGGCTGTCGGGGCCCGCCCACCCGGGAACCTCGACCGACACGGCGGCCTCACCGACGTTGGCCAGGCCGAAGAAGGTGCCAAACCGCGGGTGATACCGATGCCAGGCAAACACGGTGTCGTCCCCGACGTCGATGGGGTGAGACGAGGCTGCCGCGTGAAGGGCCGGACACCCTCGGCGTACGTCGACCAGGTGCCTGATGCCACTCCAGAGCCGCCCTGCGGGTGTCGCCGGGTCGCTTCGCAGTGCCGCCAGCGCGTCGTCGAAGCGGGGGCGGTGGCGCCAGCGGCTGTCGCCCGCCAGGTCGGCATCGTCCAGATAGCTGAGGTCGTCGCCCTGGCACAGCTCGTCGCCCATGTACACGATCGGTATCCCGCCGTAGCCGAAGGCGATGGCGTACAGCGCCAACATCCGGCGGATACCGAGGTCGATAGCCGCTTGGTCGCCGGCCTCTAGCCCGGCAGCTACGCCGGCCAGCGCCGCCGCCATGCCCGAGGTTCGCTCGTCGCGGGCATCGGGATTCGAGCTGAACGCAACGCCCCTGGCGAACGACCCGTCGAAATCGCCTCGGTAGAACGCGGCCAGGAAGTCTCGGTGGCCCTGACCCGTTATCTGCATGGTGCCCGCGTCGGCGTCGTCTATGGCCCAGCCGATGTCGTCGTGACACCGCACGTAGGTGAACCACGACGCTCTCTGGGGCGGATCGGGCAACCTGGACAATGCGATTCTGGCCAGTCCCGAGCTGCGGCTTGCCATCATCGACCAGCCCTGCACCATGAGCTGATTGTGATAGCCCAGCTCACATTCTCGGCGTTCGAGGTGGTGCCTTCCGAGATAGCCGACCAGGTCGTCTGGGCCCACGATGGCCTCGGCAAGCAGGATCGTCGCGGGCGCCGCAATGCCCGTCACGGCCCGAAGCGCCTGGGCGATCAGGTGAGCCTCTGGCTGGTTCTGGCACGTGGTTCCCATTCGCTTCCACGTGAAAGCGATTGCATCCAGGCGCAAGATCTCGAAGCCCAGGTTGGCGAGGTCGAAGGCGATTTCGGCCATCTCGACCATCACGTCTGGATTGGCCCAGTTGAGATCCCACTGAAACTCGCGAAACGTCGTCCACACCCAGCGCTGCATGTCTTCGACCCATGTGAAGTTGCCGGGGGCCATGGTGGGGAACACTTCGGGCAGGGTTTGCTCGAACAACACCGGGATGGTGCGGTCCTCGAAGGTCAAGAACAGGTCTCGGTGATACTGAGACCCTGCCGCGGCTTGGCGGGCCCAATCGTGATCGTCGCTGGTGTGGTTGAGGACGAAGTCGACGCACAGGCTCATCTCGCTGGCCCTCATCTCGTCGATCAACGAAACCAGTTGCGCGGCGCTGCCCAGGCGCGGGTCGGGGTTGCGATAGTCGCGCAGCGCGAACCCGCCGTCGCTCTCACCCTCGCGGGCGGTCAGCAACGACAACAGATGCACCACGTCGACGCCCAGCTCGCGCAAGTAGGGCAGCCGGTTCCTGACCCCTTCGAGGTCGCCACCGAACCGGTCGACGTAGGCCATGTAGCCCACCCTCTGGGGCTGGAGATACCAGTCGGGCGTGGTCTGGCGGCGTCGGTCCAGCGTCACCAGGGCCTGCCGTCGCCGGCGTGCGGCGTTGCGGGCTCGCTCGATCAGCGATTCGACAATCTCGTCACACCGGTCGGGGTACAAGCCGGCCACGGCAGCTTCCAGGTCGGGGCGCCACTGGGCCACCCTCGCATCCAGTTCGGCTGTGGTCAGGTTCGACCTGGTACTCAATCGTCGCTCCTCAGTGTGCCCGGCACGCCATACCCGCCGCCGCCCGGCGTCACGATCTCGAACACGTCGCCGGCGGCGACCGTGGTCTTGGCCGTGGCGCCGAACTCGGTGACGGTTCCATCGGCCGCGATCTTGCGCGTTTCACCGGTCGAGCCCGGCTGGCCGCCGGCCGCTCCGTAGGGTGCAACCCGGCGATGCCCCGACAGCACGTTGACCTCCATCGCCTCGCCGAACCGCACCCGGCGCACCGCGCCGTCGCCACCTCGGTGAACCCCGTCGCCACCCGAGCCCGTACGGACATGGAAGGTCTCGAGCATCACCGGATAGCGCCACTCGAGCACCTCTGGATCGGTCAGGCGGCTGTTGGTCATGTGGGTGTGCACGGCGCTGCAACCGTCGGCGCGGGCTGTGGCGCCCGCTCCCCCACAGATGGTCTCGTAGTACTGATGCCGCTCGTTGCCCCAGATGAAGTTGTTCATGGTGCCTTGGGCCGCGCCCATCACGCCCAACGCCCCGTACAGCGTGTCGACTATCACCTGGCTCGTCTCGACGTTGCCTGCGATGACCGCGGCCGGATACGAAGGATTGATCATCGAATCGCGCGGCAACACGACGGTTATCGGCTTCATACAGCCCGCGTTCAGAGGAATGTCGTCATCGACCAGTGTGCGAAACACGTACAGCACGGCCGCGTGTGCGATGGCCGATGGCGCATTGAAGTTGCCCGGATGTGTGGGGCTGGTTCCGGTGAAATCGACGGTCGCAGAGCGTTCGTCGGTGTCGACGGTGATGTTGACGCTGACATGGTGCCCGTCGTCCATCTCGTAGGTGAAGCTGCAGTCGCTGAGGGCTCCGATCACACGCCGTACCGACTCCTCGGCGTTGTCCTTGACGTGGCCCATGTAGGCGTGAACCACATCGAGCCCAAAGTGGGCGATGACCCGCCGCAGCTCCTCGGTGCCCTTCTCGCATGCCGCGACCTGGGCCTGGAGGTCGGCGATGTTCTGCGCCGGGTTGCGACACGGGTAAGGCCCGCCGGTCAACAGCGCATCGATCTCGTCGTACAGGAAGCGGTCCTGGTGAACCAGCAGCACGTTGTCGAGCAGCACGCCTTCTTGGTCGACCGTCGTCGAGTCGGCGGGAGAGCTGCCGGGCACGGTTCCGCCCACATCGGCGTGATGCCCCCGCGACGCAACGTAGAAGATGGGCCTGTCGCCATGCTCGGCGCCCACATCGAACACCGGCTTCACCACCGTGATGTCGGGCAGGTGGGTGCCGCCGTTGTATGGGGCGTTCATCACATAGACGTCGCCGGGCGCCATCTGTGGGTTGTTGGCGATTATCGACTTGATCGATTCGCTCATCGAACCCAGGTGAACGGGCATGTGCGGTGCGTTTGCGACGAGGTCGCCCGCCGGGTCGAACACCGCGCAACTGAAGTCGAGGCGTTCCTTGATGTTGACCGAGGCGGCCGTGTTCTCGAGCACCACCCCCATCTGCTCGGCGATGTTCATGAACAGGTTGTTGAAGATCTCGAGCTGCACGGGGTCGACCGACGTACCCAGGGCCACCCGGCTGGGCAGTGCCACCACCCGCTCTATCACCAGGTCGCCCAGATCGTTGACGGTCGCCCGCCAGCCCGGTTCGACCACGGTGGTGGCCGTCGCCTCCAGGATCACCGCGGGCCCGTCGATCTGAGCGCCCGCCACCAGCGTCGTGCGATCTACGAAGGGGGTGTCGACCGCCTGTCCGGCGAAGACGACCTGCCTGGTTTCGGGTTCGGTCCACTGTGCGGTTCCGGTCGCCGTCCGCACGTCGATCGCGCCGTGGTTGGCAACACCCTCGACGTGTATCGACTCGACCACCATCGGCTTTTCGGGGCTGACGAAACCGAACCGGGCGCGGTGCACGGTTTCGAACCCGCGGGCGATGTCATCTGACGTGCCCGCCGCCACCTGGATCGACGTGTCCGACCCGGCGTAGCGCACGGCAACGCGCCGATGCGTGGCCACAGACGAGGACGGCACTCCCTGGTCGGCGAGCGAGCGCCGGCAGGCGTCGTCGAGGGCGTCGAATCTGGCGGCCAGCCCTGCGACCGTGTGATCGTCCAGCTGCGCCTCGACGGCTTCGTCGACCACGGTTCGAACATCGGCCAGCCCAATACCCAGCGCCGACAACACGCCTGCGTGGGGGTTTATGTGAACCCTGGTGATGCCCAACTTGTCGGCGACCAGGCACGCGTGTTGGCCACCAGCGCCTCCGAAACACACCAACGTGTAGTCGGTGACGTCGTGGCCGCGTTGCACCGAGATCTTCTTGATGGCGTTGGCCATCGACTCGACCGCAATCGCCAGGAAGCCCTCGGCCACCTGTTGCGGCGTCTGCCGTGTCGAAGTGGCCGCTTCGATGCGGGCGGCGAGTTCGGCGAAGCGCTGCTCGACGATTTCTGAATCGAGTGGCTCGTCGCCGTTGGGGCCAAACACGTTTGGGAAGAACTCGGGCCTCAGTCGACCCAGCAAGACGTTGCAGTCGGTGACCGTCAGCGGGCCGCCGTTTCGGTAGGTCGCCGGGCCGGGGTCGGCCCCGGCCGAGTCGGGGCCGACGCGCATGCGAGCACCGTCGAAGTGCAGTATCGAGCCCCCGCCCGCCGCAACGGTGTGTATGTCGATCATCGGCGCACGCACCCTGACCCCCGCCACCTGGGTCTCGTAGGTGCGCTCGAGTTCGCCGCTGTAGTGCGAGACGTCGGTCGATGTGCCGCCCATGTCGAAGCCGATCAACCGGTGAAAGCCGGCTGCCTCGGCGGTTCGCACCATCCCCACCACCCCGCCTGCCGGCCCCGACAGCAGGGCGTCCTTGCCCTGGAAGCTGTGAGCGTCGGCGAGTCCGCCGTTCGACTGCATGAACATCAGCCTCGTCGGGCTGCCATCGGGGTCAGCGGTCTGTAGCTGTGCAGCGACGCGGTTCACGTATCGCCGAAGCACCGGCGAAAGGTAGGCGTCGACCACGGTGGTGTCGCCGCGCCCCACCAGCTTCATCAGTGGCGAGACTTCGTGGCTCACCGACACCTGGCCAAACCCCATGCGTCTGGCCATTGCCGCGATCTGGGCCTCGTGTGAGGTGTGTCGATAGCCGTGCATCAAGCAGATCGCCACCGAGTCGAACCCCTCGGCCCTGGCCGCGGCCAGTGCGGCCTCTACAGCCGTTTCGTCGAGTGCTCTGACCACGGCGCCGTCGGCGGCGACCCGTTCGTCCGCCTCGATCACCGCCGAATAGAGCATCTCGGGCAACACGATGTCGAGGGCGAAGATGTCGGGCCTGGCCTGATAACCGATGCGCAGCGCGTCGGCGAACCCCTTGGTGGTCACCAGTACGGTCGGTTCGCCTCGGCGCTCCAGCAGGGCGTTGGTGGCCACCGTAGTGCCCATCTTCACCCAGTCGATCTGGTCTGTGGGCAGGGGTTCGTCTGCACCCACACCCAGCAGGTCGCGGATGCCTTGTATTGCGGCATCGTCGTATCGGCGGGGGTTCTCCGACAACAGCTTGTGGGTCACCAGGGTGCCGTCGGGCCGACGTGCCACCACGTCGGTGAATGTGCCTCCCCTGTCGATCCAGAACTGCCAACCGGCCATCCCACCATCTTGGCCCACAGCAAGCGCTTCCAGCACCCAGGGCGTCGGGCGGGTCCACCGATTGTGCAAGGCTGGGCCGGATCTGGTTCGATCTTGAGCCGAATGGACGCAACCGACATGTTCAGAACCGACTCGATCCTGCCCGACCCGCCACCGGGCGCAGATCCGATACTGCACGACCGCGAGTACCGCGTGCGGGCATACCGCCTGGCCTCGGATTGCCTGCTGATACAGGGCGCCATCCGCGACCAGAAACCGCCGGGCTTGTACCTGCGCTGTGACCCCGAGCCCATGACCATCCACCACATGCAGCTGTCGCTCGAGATCGAATTCCCGACCCTGGTGATCCGCGGTGTCAACACCGAGTTCGAGACACATCCCCACGGCGACTGCCCCGGCATCACCACCCACTACGGCAACCTGATCGGGTTGTCGATAGCACGCGGGTTCACCCACAAGGTCCGAGAGCTTTTCGGTGGCCCCAGGGGCTGCACACACGTGACAGCCTTGCTGCAGGCCATGGCACCGGTCGCAATGCAGTGTTTCTGGTCGATGCGCCAAGCCGAGGCCCACATAAACGGCGACCCCGACCCCATGCTCGAGAGCCGCGACGACAACGACTCGTGGAAGCGCATCATGAACACGTGCCATGTGTGGGACGAACACGGTCCGCACGTCGCCAACAAGATCGCAGGCGAGCCCGAGCCACCACCGCTGTGGATCCAAAAGCGCGCCAAAGAACTAGGAATCATCGAGGAGATCAAGCAATGACGGCCATCAACGAAGTGACGGACCTGAGCCACGACGGCGACATCGCTGTCATCACGCTCGACTCACCCCCGGTCAACGCCCTCAGCGCCAACGTGCGCGACGGCCTGTACGACGCGTTCGAGGCCGCCATCGCCAGCGACGCCAAGTCGATCGTGCTGATCTGCGCCGGCCGCACCTTCATCGCCGGTGCCGACATCAGCGAGTTCGGCGGCAAGCGGGCCGGCAAGGAGCTGCCCGAGGTACAGCGCATGATCGAGGGCTCGCCCAAGCCGGTGGTAGCCGCCATCCACGGCACCGCCCTGGGCGGAGGTCTCGAGGTCGCACTCTGTGCCCACTACCGAATCGCCGTGCCCAGCGCCAAGTGTGGCCTGCCCGAGGTGAATCTGGGCCTGCTGCCAGGAGCCGGCGGCACCCAGCGCCTGCCGCGCATCGTCGGTGCACAAAAGGCTCTCGAGTTCATGACCCAAGGCACCCACGTGCCCGCCGCGGCATGCCTGGAGATGGGCCTGGTCGACGAGCTGGCCGCCGAGGGCCAACTGCTCGAGGATGCCAAGGCCTACGCCGCTCGTATCGTTGCCGAAGGCCGCCCGTTGGCCAGGGTTCGCGACCTCAGCGACAAGATCGACGCCGACCGTGCCAACCCAGGCCTGTTCGACGACTTCCGCAAGGCCAACGCCAAGAAGTTCCGGGGCTACATGGCTCCCGAGAACATCATCCAGTGCGTCGAGGCCGCGGTGAACCTTCCCTTCGACGAGGGTCTGAAGAAGGAACGCAGCCTGTTCACCGAGCTGGTCGAGGGCGAACAGTCGGCCGCCATGCGCTATGTCTTCTTCGCCGAACGTCAGGTGTGGAAGATCCCGGACCTTCCCAAGGACACGCCGGTGCTTCCCGTCGACAAGGTCGGCATCATCGGTGCGGGCACCATGGGTGGCGGCATCGCCATGAACTTCCTGAATGTCGGTGTTCCTGTGACCATCGTCGAGACCAGCCAGGAGGCCCTCGATCGTGGCATCGGCGTCGTGCGCTCGAACTACGAGCGCTCGGCCAAGCGAGGCCGTTTCACCGCCGAACAGGTCGAACAGCGCATGTCGATGCTGACCCCCAGCCTCGACCTCAACGATCTCGCCGACGTCGACATGGTCATCGAAGCCGTCTTCGAGAACATGGAGGTCAAGAAGGAGGTATTCGGGAAGCTCGATGGCATCTGCAAGCCCGGTGCCGTGCTGGCCACCAACACCAGCTACCTCAACATCGACCAGATCGCCTCGGCCACCACCAGGCCAGAGTCGGTCATCGGCATGCACTTCTTCTCGCCGGCCAACGTCATGGCGCTGCTCGAAGTGGTGCGCGCGGACAAGACCTCCAACGAGGTCATCAACACCGCCATGCAGACCGGTAAGCGCATCGGCAAGATCGCCGTGCTCGCCCGGGTGTGTGACGGCTTCATCGGCAACCGTATGTTGGCCCAGCGCCGCAACGAGGCCAACGCCATGCTCGACGAGGGCGCCATGCCGTGGGACATCGACAAGGCTCTGTTCGACTTCGGCTTTGCCATGGGACCGTTCCAGATGAGCGACCTGGCCGGGCTCGACATCGGCTGGACCGCCGAGACGTCCCAGCCCGATGTGCGCCTGCGCGACCGGCTGGTCGAGCTGGGGCGTCGAGGCCAAAAGACCGGCGCCGGCTACTACGACTATGACGAGAACCGGGTCGGCACGCCGTCGGACGTCGTTGCCGACGCCGTCCGCGAGTTCGCCGCCAAGAGTGGAGCAGAGCCCCGCGACTTCGGCGCCGACGAGATCGTCGAGCGCCTGGTGTTGCCGATGATCAACGAGGGAGCAAAGATCCTCGAAGAGGGCATCGCCATTCGCCCGAGCGACATCGACATCACGTGGATCAATGGCTACAACTGGCCCAAGTACCGAGGCGGCCCCATGTGGTACGCCGATCGTATGGGCATTCCACAGCTCGTAGCCCGGCTCGAGGAGCTGCAGTCGCAGTACGGCGACCGCTGGGCCCCCGCTGATCTGCTCAAGCAGATGGTGGCCGACGGCAAGACGTTCGCCGACCTGAACTGAGGGGTCTCGGCGAGTTGGCCTGGTTCTGCTAGGCCTTGCGGGCCGTCACCACAATCACGGGGCGGCCCGCCATCTGGCGTTTCTCGGCGCGTACCTCGACCAGGCCCGCATCGCTGAAGTGTTTGCCCATGGCCTCGGCGTCGACCATCGAGAATGGGTGGTGTCCCTGGCGTTCGGCCTGCTTGGCACGCTTGGCCGCATAGGGGTGGGTGGGATCGTCGAAGTCTTCGTCGGCCAGCAGCATCCGACCGCCAGGGCGCAGCACCCGTTCGATCTCTACCGCGGCTACATCGGGCGCGTTCCAGTGGTGCATGGTGTTCACGGCCCATACCGCATCGACGCTGCCGGGCGCCTGGTGCAGGGCCTCTGCAGCCCCGGCGACGACCTCGATGTGTGATCGACCCCTGCTGACCAGGCGCCGCAGCTTCAGGACTCGCCTCATGTAGTCGGTGGGTTCGACCGCAACGACATCTGCACCCGACGCGCCGCCACCACCACGCCGGCGCCCACACCCGCACCGACATCGACGACCCGTTGTCCGGCCCTGGGGGCGATGTCTGCCACCACGGCGTCGTTTAGGTCCGACCGCCACATCTTCTTGGCGTTCTTCAGGTAGCGCAGCATGGCCTTGGGGCCCTGGTCGTGATGGTTGCCGTGGCCGTGATGGTCGTGGCCGTGGCCGTGGCCGTGGTGGTGGTCTTCGTTCGTGCCCATGGGCGGAACGGTATCTCGCCAGGGACTTGTGCCCCTACACCAGACCGACCCGCCGAGAGACCATTGTCACGAGGGGTTTCGCCCACCAGGCGCACCCCTCGTCCCGCTCGAAATCGTGCGGGAACCGCGGCAGCCAAGGTGCTGCATGGCAGGAGGTATACCCGTGATGTCGGACACCAACGCCAACCCGGCGCTGTCCAACGAACAGTGGCTCGAGCGTCTGAACGCCGAGCGAGACCGGCTCACGGGGCTACGCGCGGGCGTACTCGAGGAACACGAACCCCACGACGACCGCGAGCTCGACGGAACCATCCGCACGGTCGATTCGCACCACGCCGATCGGGGCGCCGCCACCTATGAACTCGAGCTCGAGACATCGATGCTGCGCCGTTTCGACGACGACATCGCCAAGGTCGACGAGGCCATCGCGAAGCTCGCGGCCGGAACGTTCGGCACATGCGAGCGGTGCGGAAAGCAGATCAACCCCGAGCGCCTCGACTTCGATCCGGCCGCGCGCTATTGCATCACCCACCAGACCGAGATGACGGGTTGACCTGACACCAGCAGCCAACGCTTCTGTTAGGGTTGCTTAACATATGGTACGACGCCGCATGCAGACCCGGCCGGGCCGGTCGAGCCAGACCGACCCGATCATCGGATTCGACCGGTTGGATCACAGTCGCACTTGCCGCCTGTCGGCCCTGGCGGTGGGCGCCTCGGGCATCGTCGTGGCCGTCGACAGCGGCCCGACGGGCGAGGGTCGCAGGCTTCAGGAGATCGGCTTCGTACCGGGCACCCTGGTGAAGGTCGAGCGCACCGCTCCCCTCGGTGACCCGGTCGTCTTCCAGATTCGATCCACCCGGCTGGCGCTGAGGCGTCGGGCCGCCGAACTGGTCGAGGTCAGGCCCCAACAGACGCCGGTGGCTCGGTGATCCGGTCGCGCAGCGTCCCAGATCCGGCCTCGCCGACCGGCACACGGCAGATCGCCATCGTCGGCAGCCCCAACGCCGGCAAGACGAGCATCTTCAACGCCCTCACCGGTGTGCGTTCGAAGACCGCGAACTATCCGGGCGTCACGGTCAGCCGTCGCGAGGCGGTCGTCGACATCGGCGGAGCGCCGGTGTTGCTGGTCGATCTGCCTGGCACCTACGGGCTCGAACCCATCAGCCCAGACGAACGTGTAGTCTCAGACGCCCTTCATGGGCGGGTCGAGGGCGTTGAAGCCCCCGACGCGTTGGTGATGGTTGCCGACGCGACCAGCCTCGAACGGTCGCTGTTCCTGCTGGCCGAATTCCTCGAGCTCGGCAAGCCGCTGTGCCTGGTTCTGACGATGATCGACGAGGTTACGATTCGGCGCGGGGCCGTCGACGTGAACCGGCTGTCTGACGCGCTGGGCGTTCCTGTCATAGGCGTCGTCGGACATCGCGGTGTGGGGCTCAACGGTCTCACCGAGCTGCTCGCACACAGCCACGACTGGATCATGCCCATAGTCGATCCGCCGGGCACATTGGCCGGCAGGGCGGCGTGGATCGACTCGATAGTCGAGTCGGTGGTGACGCCGCTCGATCCCGACAGCCGCACGGCCCGCATCGACGCCGTTCTGCTGCACCCGATCGCGGGTCCGCTCGTGTTCGTCATGGTGATGCTGGCCTTCTTCCAGTCGATCTTCACGCTGGCGACCCCTGTTGTCGACAGGCTCGAACAGGCCCTCGGCAGCCTCGCCGAGACAACTCGAGACCTATTCGGCGGATGGTTGGGTGATCTGCTGGCAGACGGCGTCGTCGCAGGCGTAGGTGGGGTGCTGGTGTTCGTGCCCCAGATAGCGATGCTGTTCTTGATCATCGGTCTGCTCGAGCGCGTTGGCTACCTGGCCCGGGCCGCGCTGATGACCGACCGGGTGATGGGACGCTTCGGGTTGGAGGGCCGCAGCTTCGTAGCGATGTTGTCGTCGTTTGCGTGTGCCGTGCCCGGCATCATGTCGGCGCGGACCATTCCAGACGAACGTCACAGGCTGGCCACGATGATGGCCGCACCCCTGATGACCTGCTCGGCTCGGCTGCCCGTGTTCACTCTCTTGATCGCCGCGTTCGTTCCAGCGGGCCAAGCGTTCGGCCCGATCGGCCAACAAGGGCTGGCCCTGTTCGGGTTGTACGTGCTGGGCGCCGTCTCCGGTCTGGCGTATTCGGCGATTCTCAGTCGCACGATGCTCAGCGCACCCAGCGCCCCGTTCATGATGGAACTTCCCCCATACCGGCGCCCGACATTGGCGGCCGCCATGTTGCACGTGTGGGACGGAGTTTGGTCGTTCGTGCGCAAGGCCGGAACCATCATCTTGGTGACCACCATCGCCCTTTGGGTGCTGTTGTCTTTCCCCCGGTCGACACCGCCGATCGAGTTGACCGGTTCGCAGGCGGCGAGCTACGAGATGGAACACAGCATCGGCGGCCAACTCGGCAAGGCGCTCGAGCCGGTAACCGCTCCGCTGGGGTTCGAGTGGCGCACCAATGTCGCCCTCATCGGCTCGCTGGCCGCACGCGAGGTGTTCGTGTCGACCCTGGCGATAACCACGGCATCGGAGGACGAGTCGGCGCTCGCCGACCGCATCACCGAGCTGAGACGTCCCGACTCGACCCGCGTCTTCGATGGGCCCACCGTCGCCGCGCTGCTGGTGTTCTTCGTGTACGCGCTTCAGTGTCTGTCGACCGTGGCCGTACTGCGCCGCGAAACCAACTCGTGGCGTTGGCCCGCGGTGGCGATGTCGTCGATGCTCTTGTTGGCTTATGCGGGCGCTTTCGTGGCTCGCAGCGTGGTCCAGGTGGTCATGTGAGCCTCGATCTGCCCAGGAGAATGCACGCCGAGCGAACCGCCGAACCCGCGGTGATGCGGTGGGTCACCCACGAAGCGGCATTGGCGCAGAGTCCACCGGGGCGCCGGTGCGTTCCAGAGTCGGCACCGCTGCACTCGCTGGTATCGGATGGCTCGATCTCAGAGGTGGCGGTTCGCGACGACTGTGTGCTGGTTCGAAGCTCACATCCCGAGATGTGGCGCCAGATAGCGCCACGCGTGCAGGCAGCGATCTCGCTCGAGCTCGACTCGATGACCCGCGACGCGGCCCACTGGCTGCTGGAGGCACAACCCCGAACCCGACCCGACGTCGAACCGGCCACCGTCGAGCAGGTTCAGGCTGCCATCGACCGCACCTGTGGCCCCTTGATTGCGGCCCACGGGGGCACGATGACCGTGGTGGCTGTAGATGCAACATCGGTTGTGCTGCGGGCCCAGGGGGCGTGTCAGGGATGCTCGCGCTCGCACGACACGCTGATGTCGACCATCGCACCGGCCCTTCGCCGTCTGTTCCCCGACCTGGTCGATGTCCGCCTCGAACGCGCCGAGGCCGAGTTCACCGACGAACCTGTGAGCGACCCGCTGCCCGGGCGCCAGGTGAAACTGTTGCGGCGTCGCCCCCGCTCATCGGGACCCAACTGCCACTGACCGGCCTAGCCGGCCGAGGTCGCGTTGCGAAGGGCCAGACGCGCTGCGGCGAGGTCGGCCACAGCGAACCCCGCCGACTTGAACAGCGTGATCTGATCGTTGCTGGTGCGTCCGGCGTGATCGCCCCGGGCCAGAGTGGCCAGATCGGCAACGATGTCGTCGGCGCTGAACCAGCCATCGGCGATGGGCTGAGACAGATCGCCTGCCAGCGTTGCGCCCGACACGGTGTCGACGAAGACGTCTGCTCGCTCGACGGCCCGATCGTCCGATTCGCGCATCTCGTGCTGGAAGCCACCGATCAGGTCCAGATGCGCGCCAGGCGCCAGCCAGTCGCCGTTGATCAACGGCGAGGTGGCCGCGGTGACACACGAGATCAGGTCGGCCTGGGCCACCGCTTGCGAAAGATCGGTGGCCACCCGCGCGTCGAAGCCTTCAGAGGCCAGGCGTTCGGCCACGGCCGCTGCCTTGTCGGCGCTTCGGCCCCAGACCTCTATGGTCGATATCGGCAGCACGTGCGAGTGCGCCCGAGCGACGTTGGGCGCCAGGCTTCCCGTGCCCACCACCAGCAGGCGCGACGAGTCGGGCCGGGCCAGATGGCGCGACGCCAGGGCCGAGATCGCTGCGGTGCGCCGCGCGGTCAATTCGTCGCCGTCGATCGTCGCCACGTGGCGTCCGTCTCGTCCGTCGAACAACAGCACGGCCGCGTTCACCGTGGGTACGACGGTTCCGGCGTTGGATGGAAAGAACGTGACCACCTTCGTCGCGATGAGCTCGCCCGCTGTCCACGCCGGCATCAACAACAACGCCCCGGTCGATCCATCGACCATGGGCACGTCGTGTACGTGACGTTGTGGCGCGACGCTGTTGCCCGCCGCCAGCTCGGCGCCTATCGCATCGATCAGTTCGCCCCACGGCGTCGCGTCGACCACTCGCCCGGCATCAAGAAACTCCACCGCCACACCCTACGCGCCGTTGGTCAGTACGAGGTGATGGCCTTCATGTAGTTGACGCGCTCGAACGCACTGGGGTCGGGAACCGCGGCCTGGTTGACACTGCCCTTCGCCTGCTCGATCGACTGATAGTCGTGGGTGGAGAACCAATCGGTCATCTGGTCCAGCACCGTCCGCACATGACCGGGCCCGTTCTTGAGCAGCGACGAAGCCATCATCACCGCGTCGGCACCGGCCAGCACGAGCTTGGCTGCCGACAGCCCGTCGTGCACTCCCCCGGTAGCCGCCAGGTCGATGTCGATCTGGGCGCTCAGGATCGCAATCCAACGCAGAGCCAGCCGCATCGTCACCGGCTCGCTGAGCACGATGTCTGGCGTCACCACCAGCCGCTCGAGGTCGATGTCGGGCTGATAGAAGCGGTTGAACAACACCAGGGCATCGGCGCCGGCCGACTGCAGCCTTTGGGCCATGTTCGACATCGACGAGAAGAACGGAGCGATCTTGACCGCCAGGGGAATCTGCACCTCGCCCCTGACCTGCTCGACCAGGCGCAAGTAGCGATCTTCGACATCGAACGCGTTCTCGCTGGGGTCGGCAGCGACGTGATAGATGTTCAGCTCGAGCGCGTCGGCGCCCTCGTCTTGAAGCGCCAACGCATAGTGTGTCCAGCCACCCTCCGAGGTTCCGTTGAGGCTGGCGATCACCGGAATCGTCAGCTCGCGCTTGGCCTTGACCAACACGTCGAGATACTCGTCGGCACCGGTGTTGTAGCCGTCCAGAGCGGGGAAATAGCCGTCGTAGGCCTCGGGGCTGAACTCGGCACCGAAGTCGAGCTGGTTGCGAAACGCCGCTATCTCGTGTTCGACCTGCTCTTCGAACAGCGAGGGCAGCACCACGGCTGCCACGCCCGCCTCTTGCAGCGCCAACAGCGAGTCGACCGACCCCGTCAGAGGTGAGGCCGAAGCGACCAGAGGGTGGGCAAGGTCGAGGCCCATGTAGCTGGTTCTCATGTCGGTGCTCATCAGTCTTCCTCCTCGAGAATCCCGAACCTCGCCGTTCGTTCGACCTCGACCATCTGTTCGTACAGGTGCCACCGGTCGTCGATGTCGCGCTGGGCGGCACTCATCAGCTCGTCAGCCACCGCCGGATTGACCCGAGCCAACATCGAGAACCTGGCCTCGCTCTCGGCGAACCGCTTGAACGGGATCGTCGGCTTGCGACTGTCGAGGTGCAGGGCGTGATCGCCGTGTTCTTCGCGATGCGGGTCATAGCGGTACAGAGGCCAATAGCCACTGTCGGCGGCCATCTTCTGGTGAGACATCTGCTCTGTCATGTCTATGCCGTGTGCGATACACGGGCTGTAGGCAATGATGATCGACGGTCCCGGGTGGGCGGCAGCCTCGGCGAACGCCTTGACCGTCTGGGTCATGTTGGCGCCCATTGCGATGTGGGCCACGTACACGTCGCCGTAAGCCATCGCGATCATGCCAATGTCCTTCTTCGCGGTGGCCTTGCCACCTGCAGAAAACTTGGCGATGGCCCCGCGAGGTGTCGCCTTCGACGTCTGCCCGCCGGTGTTGGAGTAGACCTCGGTGTCGAGCACCAGGATGTTGACATCACGCCCCGACGCCAGCACGTGGTCGACGCCGCCGAACCCGATGTCGTAGGCCCATCCGTCGCCGCCTATCAACCACACCGATCGCGGTACCAGCTGATCGGCCGTAGCCATCAGCTCGACGGCCTTCGGGTCGTCGACACCGTCGAGCGCCATGCGCAGCTGCTCTATCAGCGAACGCTGCAGGGCGATCTCGTCTTCGGTGCGGGCCGGATTGTCGAGCAACTGCTGGGCCACAGGGCCGATCACGTCGGCCAGCTCGCCCACCAGGCGCCGAGCCGTCTCGATGTGAGAGTCGATGCCAAGGCGAATACCCAGCCCGAACTCGGCGTTGTCCTCGAACAGCGAGTTGGCCCAGGCCGGGCCACGGCCGGCGTCGTCGACCGACCACGGTGTGGTGGGCAGATTGCCGCCGTAGATCGAAGAACACCCCGTGGCGTTGGCGACCACGAGGCGGTCGCCCATCATCTGGGTCAGCAGCTTCAGGTACGGCGTCTCGCCGCAACCAGAACACGCACCTGAGAACTCGAACAGCGGTTCGGCCATCTGCGAGCCCTTGACGGTGTCGAGGCGAAGCTCGGCTCGCTTGTGCTCGGGCAGGCCGAGGAAGTAGTCGAAGAACCGGCGCTCGTCGTCGACGTGTGCGGCGATCGGCTCCATGTTGATCGCCTTGTGCTTGACGACTTCCTTGCTCTTGGCGGGGCACACGCTGACACAGACCCCACAGCCGGTGCAGTCGTCTGGGGCCACCTGGATGATCGCCCTGGTCGCCGCAGCGCTGCCGGCACCCGACCGGTCGGTCCATTCCTTCGACCGAAAGCCGCCGGGCTGATCGGCCAGATCGTCAGGAGCCACCACCTTCAGCCGGATGGCCGCGTGGGGGCACACCAACGCACACCGGGCGCAGTCGATGCAGATCTCGGGATCCCAGATAGGGATCTCCTGTGCGATGGCTCGTTTCTCCCACTTTGTGGTGCCGGTGGGGAACGTTCCGTCGACGGGTAGCGCGCTGACAGGCAACAGGTCGCCTTCGCCGGCGATCATGCGCGCCGTGACCCTCGAAACGAAGTCGGGTGCAGCGTCGGGCACCGGCGCCGGGCGACGTCTGCGCGTTGTCACCTCAGACGGCACGTCGAGCTTGACCAGCGCTGCAATGGAGTCGTCGACGGCGGCATGGTTGCGCTGCAGAATTCGCGCGCCGCGCTTGCCGTACGTCTTGCTGATGGCGTTCTTGATGGCGTCTATCGCCTGGTCGGTCGGGATCACCCCCGACAGGTGGAAGAAGCACGTCTGCAGAACCGTGTTGACGCGGTTGCCCAAACCGTTGGCTCTGGCCACGGCTCCTGCATCGACGATCCACACATCGAGCTGCTTGTCGATGATCGCCTGCTGGGCCTCGACTGGCAGCGCATTCCAGGTCTGGTCGGGTGGCAGCGCAGAGTTGATCAGCAAGGTTGCGCCCCGACCGGCGATCCCCAAGACATCGACCCGGTCGAAGGCACCGAAGTGATGAACGCCTACGAAGCCCGCCTCCGCCACCAGGTAGGCCGACTCGATCGGCTGGGGCGAGAACCTCAGGTGCGACACGGTCATCGAACCCGACTTCTTCGAGTCGTAGACGAAGTAGCCCTGGGCGTAGAGCGGTGTCAGCTCGCCGACGATCTTGACCGAGTTCTTGTTGGCGCCCACCGTGCCATCGCTGCCCAGTCCATAGAACACCGAGCGCTTCACGTGGTCGGGCTCGTGCCAACGCTCGGGCATCTCCAAGCTGAGGTCGGTCAGGTCGTCGACGATTCCCACGGTGAAGGGGCTCTTCGGCGTTTCGGCCACCATGTTGTCGAACACCCCACCAGCCATCGCCGGTGTTAACTCTTTCGACGAGAGGCCGAAGCGGCCCCCGGTGACCTTGGGAAGCGTGGCGCCAGGCCAGCGCTGCGCCAGCGCAGCCACGACATCGAGATAGAGGGGTTCGCCCGGTGCCCCTGGTTCTTTGGTGCGGTCCAGGACCGAGATCCGCTGCACCGTTGCAGGCAGTGCATCCACGAAAGCCGCGACGTCGAAGGGCCTGTAGAGGCGCACGTTCAGGACCCCGACCCTCTCACCGGCTGCTACCCGGGCGCGCACCGCCTCGTTGACGGTGCCGGCGCCAGAGCCCATCACCACGATGACGTCGGTGGCCTCGGGGTGACCGTCGTAGTCGAACAGCCGGTAGCTGCGCCCGGTCAGCTCGGCGAATCGTTTCATCTCGGCGGCCACGATCGAGGGAACGGCCTCGTGGAAGGGGTTGCAGGCCTCTCGAGCCTGGAAGAACACATCTGGGTTCTGAGCCGTGCCCCGCAACACGGGCCGATCGGGGTCGAGACCTCGCAACCGATGAGCGACGACCATCTCGTCGTCGATCATCGCCCTGACGACCGAGTCTTCGACCAGGGCGATCTTGGCAACCTCGTGGCTGGTGCGGAACCCGTCGAAGAAGTGGATGAAAGGCACCCGGGCCCGCAGCGTGGCCGCATGGGAGATCAACGCCATGTCCTGCGCTTCTTGCACCGAACCCGAAGCCAGCAGCGCCACGCCGGTCTGACGCACAGCCATCACATCACTGTGGTCGCCGAAGATGCTCAGAGCGTGAGTCGCGACGGTTCGCGCCGCAACATGGATGACCGCCGGCAACAACTCGCCCGCGATCTTGTACAGGTTGGGAATCATCAGCAGCAGGCCCTGCGACGCAGTGAACGTCGTGGTGAGGGCTCCACCCTGCAACGAGCCGTGCACCGCACCTGCGGCGCCGGCCTCGCTTTGCATCTCGACCACCTCGGGGACTGCACCCCACAGGTTCTTCTGGCCCGCTTGTGACCAGGCATCGGCGAACTCGCCCATAGGCGAAGCAGGGGTGATCGGATAAGATCGCGACCACCTCCGACACCTTGTGAGCGATTCGTGCCGCGGCCTCGTTGCCGTCGAGGGTGGCGTATACGGAACGTTTGTCGCCACCTCCCGTGGTTGCGTCATCCATCACTTGTTCCAGCTCTCTTCGATTGCGGCGTGAGCGGCGGCCAGGCGGGCGACAGGAACCCGATAGGCAGAGCAGCTCACATAGTCGAGGCCCAGCTTCTGGCACAGCCGGATCGACGCCGGGTCGCCTCCGTGCTCACCACAGATTCCGACGGTGAGGTCGGGCCTGGTGGCCCGTCCTTCCTCGATGGCCATGCCCATCAGCCGGCCGACGCCCTCGGCGTCGATCGACCGGAACGGGTTCTCGTCGATGATGTGTTCGTCGAGGTATCCCAGCAAGAAGCTGGCCTCGGCGTCGTCGCGGCTGACACCCAACGTCATCTGGGTGAGGTCGTTGGTGCCGAACGAGAAGAACTGGGCGTGCTCGGCGATCTTGCCGGCCGTCAGCGCGGCGCGGCACCTCGATCATGGTCCCGATGGGTATCTCGATGGTCTCGCCACGCTCGGCGAACACGGCCTGCATCTCGGCCTCGATCAGCTTGCGCGCCGCCGCCATCTCGTTGGCGTTGCCAACGAGCGGCACCATGATCTCGGCGTCGACCTCGAGCCCGTCTCCGGCTACGTCCAGAGCGGCCTCGGTGATGGCCCTGGCCTGCATGCGGATCAACGAGTCGATCTTGAGGCCCAGCCGAACACCGCGAAGGCCCAGCATCGGGTTCTCTTCACGCAGGTCTTCGACCCTGGCCAGCATCGCCTTGACCTCGGCCAGTTCCGAAACCAACTCGTCGACCGATTCGAGATCGGCAGCGTTCACGAGCTTGATGCGCAGATCGGCGGCTCGGGTCAACAGCTGGTCGTGGTTGGGCAGGAACTCGTGCAGTGGCGGGTCGAGCAACCGGATGATCACCGGGTGCCCCTCCATGGCCCGGAAGAGGCCGTCGAAATCGCCGCGCTGCATCGGCAGCAACGAGAACACCGCCTCTTTCTGCTCGACCGCCGTCTCGGCGGTGATCATGCGCTGCATTATCGGAAGCCGATCGGGGGCGAAGAACATGTGCTCGGTACGGCACAGTCCAATGCCGGCCGCTCCGTAGCTGCGAGCACGAGCTGCCTCGACCGGGTCGTCGGCGTTGGCGCGCACCCCCAGGGTCCGGAAGTCGTCCGCCCAATCGAGCAGGGTCGACAACCACTCGTTGTCGAGGTCGGGGTCTGACGTCTCGACCTGGCCCAGATAGACCTTGCCGGTCGTGCCGTCGACCGATATGTACTCGCCCTCGCGCACATCGATCTGCCCGATCGACATAGACCTGGCCTGCAGGTTGATGTCTATGTCGATTGCGCCGACCACCGCGGGCTTGCCGAACTGGCGAGCGACCAGCGCCGCGTGGCTGGTGCGGCCGCCGCTGGATGTCAAGATGCCCTTGGCTGCCAGCATGCCGTGCACGTCGTCTGGCTTGGTCTCGGGGCGCACCAGCACCACGGCCCTGCCCTCGCCAGCCCACCGCTCGGCCAGATCGGGGTCGAATGCGACCATGCCAACCGCAGCGCCTGGCGAAACGTTCAGGCCTGACGTCAGCTGCGTGGCCGCCTCGAGCCCATGAGGCGCGAATTGGGGATGCAGGAAGAAATCGATCTGGTCAGGGGTCACCCTGATCACCGCTTCCTCGCGGGAGATGAGGCCCTCGTTGGCCAGTTCGACGGCGATTCGGACAGCCGCCTGCGCGGTTCGCTTTCCGGCTCGTGTCTGCAGCAGCCACAGCTTGCCCGACTCGACCGTGAACTCCATGTCCTGCATGTCGCGGTAGTGGTTCTCGAGGCGCTTCGCGATGGCCGCGAACTCTGCCGCCACCTCGGGCATGTCGCCGGCCAGGTCGGCGATGTTCTTGGTGGGACGGATCCCAGCGACAACGTCCTCGCCCTGGGCGTTGATGAGGTAGTCGCCTTCCAGGTGGTCTTCGCCCGTGGTCGCGTCCCTGCTCATCGCAACGCCGGTGGCGCAGTCGTCGCCCATGTTGCCGAACACCATGGTCACCACGTTCACAGCGGTACCCAGATCGTGCGCTATGCCCGACGCGACGCGATAGTCGTGGGCGCGCCGGCTGCCCCAGCTCTCGAAAACTGCCTGAACCGCCATGCGCAGCTGGACATAGGGGTCGGTCGGGAACTCGACGTCTGAATGCAGGCCCACGACGGTCTTGAACGAGTTGATGATGGTCTTGAGGTCGTCGATGCTGAGTTCGGCGTCGCTGGCAACCCCTGCACGCGATCTCTGGGTGCGCAACACGTGCTCGAAGGCCTCGTCGGCCACGCCCAGGACGACCCCTCCGAACATCTGGATCAGCCGGCGATACGAGTCGAGCACGAAGCGTTCGTTGCCCGTAGCGGCGGCCATGCCCTGGACGACCTCGTCGTTGAGGCCGATGTCGAGAACGGTGTCCATCATGCCCGGCATCGAGAACTTGGCACCCGACCGACACGCAACCAGAAGTGGGTTGGCCGGGTCGCCGAAGTTCTTACCGGTCTGTTCTTCCAACCAGCCCATCGCCTCGAGCACCTGGTCCCAGAGCCCATCGGGAAGCTCGCCATCGGCGCCCTGGTAGGCGTTACACGCCTCGGTGGTGACGACGAAGCCTGGCGGAACGGGTATTCCCAGCCGGGTCATGTCACCGAGGTTGGCGCCCTTGCCTCCCAACAACCCCCGCACGTCTTCCCAGTCGCCCCCGACGTACTCCTGTGCTTCATCAACCTGGTCGAACCGATACAACCAACGGCGCGTAGACATGACTCTCCGATCGACGTCTCACGTTCAAGACTCGGTTACGAACGTTCCAATCGAAAGGGCCGGACGACCAGGGCACAACGACCCTCCACAGCACCGGACAAAGGCGTCATATTGGGCCCGTTGCCTACTAAGGAGAATGATTCCAATGAGGAAGAGGCTTGCCCTTCTCGGCGCCCTGATGGTGGTGATCGGGCTTGGCTTCCTGATCGGCGCAGGCGTTGCCTACAGCAAGGTCTCGGCTGGCTATGACTCGCTGAACGCTTTCAGCGACGAGCAGAACGTGACCCTGACCTACAACGAAGACGGCGATCTGATCGACCGCGGCACCACAGAAGGCGCAGACGCGATCATGTCGTTGCTGAAGGACGACTACAAGTACCCGGTGGTCGACGGCGACCTGGACCCTGACGATCCGGTCATCAACACCGCCAGCGAGTACATGTACCAGATGGCGACGATCGTCTATCACACCCTGCACGGAGAGCAGAACATCACCCTCACCGAGGACGACATCGCAGCGGCGATCGCCTCCGAGCGGCTCGGTCCCGATGGCACCTACAACGGCGTGGTCGAGGCCTATCAGGGTCAGGTCCTCGAGCCTGGCACCTACACCGTGCCCGTCGCCGAACGCTACTGGACCGAATTCAACCGTACCGACCTGCTCGACGGCCCCGCTCGTGAAGGTGCCTGGAGCGGCACGGCTCACGCCCTGGTCGCAGAGCTCAGCATCGGTGCGGTCACCGCCAACGTCTTGCAGATGGGCCTGGGCTTCGCCGCCCTGCTCGGTGGCCTCGGCCTGATCTTCGTGGCCCTCGGCGTGGTCGTCTTCTGGATCGACCGGGAACTGCCCAAGGCAGAACCCGCAGAGTCCGAGTGATCAACCGAACCTAGCTAGCAAGCAAGTGGGCCGGCCCGGTGGGGTCGGCCCACTTTCGCGTTCTGCGTCAGTCGCCCACGAGGCCCATGGCCGCATCGACGGCCAGCTCTCGGGCCCTTGCCATCGGCAGCTCGCGCACCCGCCTGAGGGCCGTGTAGGTGGCGATCGTTGCGGTGATGAAGGCCTCGGCCACTTCGGTGGACCCGGCCGATCTGCCGGGCAGTTGTTCGACCAGCGCGACGATCGGGCCTACGTCGATGCGGTCGTAGGCCGAGCGATCGAGCAACGACGCAGCCACGAAGGACCGATTTCGCTCGGCGACGTAGCACAACACCGTGGCCATGACCTTCAGGTGATCCGGTGCTGGGGCATCTTGTTGTTGTGATGCACCGACGTTCCAGTCGTCGGCAAGACGCCGGCCGAGGGCCTCGAGTATTCCGTGTACGGTCAACCCCCAACGGTGGAACGTGACGCGCGACATCTCGACCTCGCGGGCCAGCGACGACATCGACAGCCCTCCCCTGCCGTCTCGCCCGAGTATTTGGGCGGCCGCGTCCAGCAGCGCCGGTGGTATCGCTTCAGCTCGGCCTTCGGAGTTGGTCATTGGCAAGACAGTATGGGACCAAAGTCCCTAATTCGGCCAATGGGCAAGGCGCGGCTCAACAGCGGCCCCGACGGCTCCGATGGAGAGTGGAAAGTGCAAGCGCAGTGAGACGCGAGGAAAGGACGGTCCGATGACCTTCATGCCGTGGGAGGACCGCTACAAGCTCGGGGTTGGCCCGATGGACGCCCAACACAGGGGTCTGGTCGACGCGATGAACAAGGTTCACGACTCGGTGTCGGCCGGTGCCACCGGCGCGGACCTGCTCCGCATGGTCGACAGCCTGGCCGCGCTGACTCAGCGCCACTTCGCATCAGAAGAGGCATACATGCAGTCGATCCAGTTCGCAGACCTGGAACAACACCGCACCATCCACGGCTTGTTGATGCGACAGCTCACCGAACACCGCGAGCGCATCGCCAAGACCGGCAAGCCCGACCCCAAGCTCTTCAGCTTCTTGAAGCTGTGGCTTCAGTCGCACATCTGCGGCATCGACGCCAAGTACGCCAGGGCCAAGATTCCGGCCGCCAACTCTATTTGACGACCAAGATCGAGCAGGGCAACACGTCGACCAGTTCCTCGGCCGAGTTGCCCATGATCAGACGCCGGATGCCACGCCTACCGACCGACCCGGCGACCACCAACGACGCGCCGACCGACCTGGCGACCTGAGCCACGGTGGGGGCGACCCTGCCTTTGGGCACGTGCAGGTTGTGCGGATCGACGACGACCCCCTCGTCGGCCAGCCACTTCTCCGTAGCGACCAGGTGTTGTGAACGCTCGATCTCGATTCTCTGATCGAGCCTTTCGAGGTCGGTCTGGAAGAACGCCGAGTTGCGCAGGTCTTCCTCGCCCCAGTACTCCCAGGTGTGCACGAAGTCGAGGTCGCAGCCGATGTCCTCTGCCATGGTCGAGCCCCAGTCGAGCAGCTTGCGATTGAGTTCGAGGCTGCGCTTGGACGGGTTCACGGCAACCAGGACCCGGTCGGTGTGGTCGGTCTTGGGCCGCAATATCAGCAGCGGGACGGGGCACGTGCGCACCAGGCGTCTGGCCGTCTTGATGGCACCCGGCTCGTCCTCGGGGTGATGACGACCAGGTCATATGCGCCCGCCAAGGCGTACTCGTTGATGACGTCGGTTCTGTTCCCGGTCTGGACGACCACCTCGATCTGGTGGCCCACCATCGCAGGGTCTCGCCTCAGCGCGTCGAGCGACAGACGTGCCACATGAGGGTGACCTGCAGTGACCACATCGAGGATCGTTGTGCGGGCATCGTCGGCAGCCAGCGCAGCGATGCGGCGCATGGCCAACTCGTTTCCCCGCTCGCCGAACGGGCAGTACAACACGTTGTGGATCTGTGACATCGGCACCTCGCCGACGAAGAGCCTAGACCTCCAGGGGGCGACTGGGATCTGCTATCCATTCACTGAGGCTGCCGTCGTATACGGCCACGTCGGGCCGACCCAGAATCTCGGACAACACGAAGGCGTCGCTGGTGGCAGCGATGCCACCACCGCAATAGGTGATCACCCGACCCTGTGGCCCCAGGTGTGCGAACTTGGTCGCCAGCTCGTCGGCCGGCAGATAGCGGTGCGTGTCGGGGTCGACCAACGACACCGCAAACACGTTGGTTGCACCCGGGATGTGTCCAGGTCGACCATAGCTGGGGTCTGTGCCGTCGTGGTTCTGGGGCGACAGTGCGTTGACGATGCAGGTGCCGGCGTCTTCGATGGCCGCCTCGACCTCGTCAATTCCCACGAACATGCCCGGACGAGGCCTGGCTACGAAGGTGGCGCTGGGCGGTGTAGCAGCGGCACCTTCGGCCACCGCGAACCCCTCCGCCTTCCACGATGCCAAGCCCCCGTCCAGCACAGCACATTCGTCGAAACCGAACGCCTTCAGCATCCAGAACACCCGGGTGGCCCACATCGTGAAGCGGCGGTCGTACAGGACGACCCGGGTTCCCTCGCCGACCCCGACCGCCTCCATGGCTGCGGCGAAGCGCTGGGCCGAGGGCACCGTGAAGCGCAGCTCGGAGTCGGGATCGCTGAGCTCGTTGGCCAGGTCGACGTAGGCCGAATTGGGGATGTGCTCGGCATCGAACGCGGCGTGAATGGGCTCGGCCGAGAAACCTCCCGCTACCGCAACCAGATCGACGGTGCACTCCAGTATTCGCAGGTCGGGGTCGTCCAGGTGTTCGGCCAACCAGTGCACATCAACGAGCGAATCCATCCCGTCTTTCTAGCGCCCAGGCGCCAAAACCGCCGACACCCTCCAGTTCTGGGGTCACCTTCCGGATCTGGGGTCGGATTCGAACCGCCGGCGGTCGAGATTCGACCCCAGATTCCGAGGATGGGGCGGGGCGGGACGGGGCGGGGCGCGCCGCGGGCTAGGCCGTGTAGCCATCCATGCGGGCCAAGACCTGCAACATCACCTCGTCGGCGCCTCCGCCGATGCCGGTGAGCCGGTTGTCGCGCAAGAACCGAGCCGTCCAGGTCTCTTCGACATAGCCGATGCCGCCGTGGAACTGCATGCACCAGTCGGCAACCTCGCGGACCAACCGCCCGGCCTTCAGCTTGGCGACGGTGGCCTGCCTGGTGGTGTCCTGCCCGTCGTCGTACATCTCGGCGATCGAGTGGCAATAGACCCTCAGCAGGTCCAGTTCGGCGGCCAGCTCGGCCAGCTTGAACTGGATGTACTGCTTTGCCAGCAGGGGTTCGCCGAAGACCGTGCGCTCGCGCAGGTAGCCGGCGGTGCGTTCGAGGGCCCGCTCCATGGCACCCACCGCGCCATAGGCACCCCACATCCGCTCGACCACGAACTGGGCCATCTGCTGCTGAAACCCGCGACCGATCTCGCCGATGGTGTTGGCGACGGGCACACGACAGTCGTCGAAGCTCAGCAAGCCGGTGTCAGATGCGCGCATTCCGAGCTTGTCGAGCTTCTTCGAAACGCTGAACCCGGGTGCCGATGTGGGCACGATTATCTGGCTCATGCCCCGATAGCCGCCCTCGTCGGAGGTTCTGGCCAACAAGCACAGCCAGTCGGCCTGCAGCGAGTTGGTGATCCACATCTTCGAGCCGTTGATGACCCACTCGTCGCCGTCGCGAACGGCGCGTGTGCGCAGCCCGGCGACATCAGATCCGGCGTCGGGCTCGCTGACCGCGATCGACGCCACCATCTCGCCCCGCAGAGCCGGGGCCAGATATTTCTCCTTCTGGTCGTGTGTGCCGAACTTGGCCAGGCTGGGGGTGGCCATGTCGACCTGCACCCCAAGGGCCATGGGCAGCGAACCGTGGTCGCAGCGGCCGAACTCTTCGGCGAGGATCACTGTGAACATGTGGTCGGCGCCCTGGCCGCCGTATTCGGGCTCGTATTCGAGGCCCAGCATCCCCAGCTTGGCCATGTCGGCGAAGATGTCGTGCAGCGGCATCATCTCGGCCGCTTCCCAGTCTGGGATTTTGGGGTTTATCTCGCGTTCGACGTAGTCGCGGACCATCGACCGAAACGCATGGTGCTCGTCGGTGACCTTCATCGTGACGCTCCCTCGATGGCTCGCCAAACCCGTTCGGGGGTTGTCGGCATGTCGATGTGGCGGACGCCCAGGTGGGCGAGGGCGTCGATCACGGCGTTCTGAACGGCGGGCGTGGCACCCACTGTGCCCGACTCGCCGATGCCCTTGGCCCCCAAGGGGTTGATGTGGGTGGGCGTCTCCAGAACCACCCGTTCGAACAGCGGCAGCTCGGCCGCCGACACGATCGCGTAGTCGGCGAAGTTGGCGGTCAGCGGGTTGCCGTCGGCGTCGTAGCGAACCTCTTCGTACAACGCCTGGGCCACCCCCTGGGCCAGGCCACCGTGCACCTGCCCGTCTGCCAACAACGGGTTGAGGATGACGCCGGCATCGTCGCACGCGATGAGCCTGGACAGGGTCACCTCGCCGGTGTGGCGGTCTACCTCGACCACCGCCACGTGGGCGCCAAACGGGAAGGTCGGCCCTTCCGAGTCGAAGACGTCTTCGGCGTGCAAGAGGCGCGGGCCCGACGAGGTGGCCTTCTGGTGCTCGGCTATGTCGGCCCAGCCGACCGACACGGCCGGTGTGCCCACCACGTGGAAGGCACCAGAGGATGTGTTCAACTCGATGTCGTCGGTGGCCGCCTCCAGCAGCGTGGCGGCGACCTCTTTGGCCTGTTGCACGAGCTTGTCCGAGGCTTCCCACAGAGCGGCCCCTGCCAGTTGAACACTGCGCGACCCGCCCGTTACCCCTCCCCTGGGGATGATGTCGGTGTCGCCGTGCACCACCTCGATGTCGCCGTAGTCGATGCCGGTTGCGTCGCTGACCAACATGGCCCACGAGGTGTGGTGTCCCTGCCCGTAGGGGCTCGATCCGGTCTTGATAAGCGCCCGGCCGCCATCGAGGAGCTCTACAGAACCCCACTCGGCCCTGCTGGCGCCTGCGGTGCGCTCGACATAGGTGGCCAGCCCGATGCCCAACCAGGGTTCGTCTTCGGTGGCTCGGCGCCTGGCCTGTTCGGCGCGCAGCTGTGCGTACCCACTGGCCTGAAGGGCGGCGTCGAGGCTGCCCTCGTAGTCACCAGAGTCGTACGGCGAGCCGGTTGGCGTCGCCAGGGGAAGGCATCGCGGGCCAGGAAGTTCTTTCGACGCACCTCGGCTGGGTCCATACCTATCTCGGCGGCGAAGGCGTCGACGGCGCGCTCGATGGCGGCCGCGGCTTCGGGGCGACCGGCTCCGCGATAAGCGCCGACCGGCGTGGTGTTGGTGACCACCGAGGCTGCCGAGAACCCGACGCTGGCGATGTCGTAGCACCCGGTCAGCATCGCCCTGCCGTTGTTCGGCAGGCCGGCCCCGCCCGCGGGGTAAGCGCCTGCGTCTTGGAGGATGTGCAGGTGGTAGGCCTGGATGTCGCCATCGCGGCTGCCGCCGATGCGGCAGGTCTGGACCTGTCCCCTGCCGTGGCCCAGCCCGGTCATGTCGTCCGACCGATCGGGGAACCACATGATCGGGCGACCGAAACGCTTGGACAGCCAGCCGAGAAGCACCTCTTCTGGGTGGGGCCGGCCCTTGGCGCCGAAGCTGCCACCTACGTCGGCCGACACAACCCGCAGCTGATCTTGTTCCAAGCCCAGACCGGCGGCCAGGCCTGCGCGCACCGGGTGAACACCCTGGCCGGCGTTGAAGTGGTGCAGCCTGCCGTCTTCGGCCCACGTCGCCATCGCCACCCGAGGTTCCAGCGCGGCGGGTGCCAGCCGGTTGTTGATGGTGCGCACATCGACGACCACCTCGCACTGCGAGAAGTCGGCCTGCAGGTCGCCCGAATCCATTCGGATCACGACATTGCCCTCGGCCGTGTCGTCGAACAGCACAACATCACCCTCGAGCGACCGCTCGGGGTCTATCACCACCGGCAGCGGTTCGTAGTCGATGAACACCGACTCGGCGGCGTCTCTGGCGGCTTCGGGGGTCTCGGCAACTATCGCCACCACCGGCTCGCCGACGAACCTGACCCGGTCGCGTGCCAGCAGCGGGCGAACCATCGCCTGGTCGAACGCAGGGCTGGTGGCCGGATAGTCGCCCAGGTCGAGGTCGGCTGCGGTGACGACCCCGACGACGCCCTCGCATTCGGCAGCCTCGGATACGTCGATCGACACGATCCGGGCGTGAGCCATGGTCGAAACGACGTATCGAACATGGGCCATACCCGGGAGACGCCGGTTGGCGACGAACTCGCCCTGGCCCCTCAGCAGGTGTTCGTCCTCGCGCCGGACGACTGGCGTTCCCCTCAGCGGTGCTCCCATGGGGCGAGTCTGCCATCTGAGAGGTTCGGCCACGAAAGCGCTGAGCAGTGCGGGCGTCTACTTCTCGTAGTGTGCGGTGTCGACCTGGCCGCCCCGCATCTCGGCGACGGCTCGCAGCACGTCGGTGACGGCCGACTCGAGCTCGTGGGCCACCGCTTCGACGTCTGCGCCGAAGTCGAGTGATTCGATGACGTCGCCCAGTCGCTCCTTGGAACGCCAAGCCGCGAACTTGGCCCACTCGGTGTACAGAACGTTGGGGTCGTCGACCGCCAGCAGATCGACCGAGCGGCTCTGGTCCTGCAGGCGGGCGTCGAGGGCCACGTAGCCGTTGACCATGGTGGTGCGGTCGCACAGGTCGTGGATCGGCCCAGCCCGATGCACCACCATGTCGCCGTGTAGCGCTACCGCCCAACCCGCTCCGGGGAAGTGGGGGGCAACGACGCGCTCGGGCGGTGGGGTCAAGCCCTGTGCTGCCAAGATCGCGGCCTGGTCCTTGGTGCCCACGAAATACTCGAACCTGCCGCCCGCCACCTGTGACGGGTCGGTGACCATCAGTACATAGTCCAGCGGCAGCGTGTCGTGATGCCACTTGTCGATGCCGACATCGACGGCGGTGGGCGCATAGTTCAGATGGCCCAGATGCAGCGGCATCGGATGGGGCGCCACCGGGGTGCCGTAGATGGCGCTCATATGCGCACACACCTCGGGGCTGATGCACAGGTCGCGAAGCCACCTCGACCGATAGCAGCCGCCTCGCACCATCCGTTCGATGCGGTCACCGGCAGGCTTGACGAACGTCTCGAGGCGTCGGGCCGTTTCGGCCATCACGGCAACGCCTTCGTCGCTCAACAGCCGGAACGGATCCGAAGCCGCAAGCGGCGTCGCCTTGCCGTCGATCTCGTCCTCGGTGTAGCCCAGGTCGGTCAGCATCACCACACGAGCAGGCATCTCGAGCTGAAGGTGGACCTGTGGATCGAAGGGCGGTTCGTCGTCGAGCCACTCGTATCCCGGTGGTTGGGTTTGGGGGAACTGCACCGCAACGCTCATGAATCCACTATCGCAGCTCGAATATGGTCCACGCGTGTCGACCTTGTACTGGTCGAGATACGCCACGCCGAACAGGGTCGTCGATGAGAGTGAAAACCGTAAGTGCCATTGCTGCCGCCAGCCTGGTGCTGACCGCGTGCGGAGGGGGTTCGTCGTCGGACCAGACGAGTGCCACCACCGCGCCACAGACCGATCAGACGACTACGACCCCTCCGGCCACCACGCCTGAGCAAGCTGAATCTGACACGACGGCAGCGAACGGTTCGCAAGACTCGTCCACCACCACCATGGCCGAGACCACGACCACCACCGTGCCCACGCCGGTGGTGGTCTTCGAGCTGGCGACCCTGCCACAGCTCGTGGCCGACGCCGTTGCGGCAACCCAAGGTGAGGGCGACGCTCTCGAGGTCGCCGAGAGGCTGGGTGGTTTCGCCTTCGAGATCGCACCGCCGGACGGATCGGTGCTGCACGAGCTGTCGACGACGATGTTCGGAAGTGCCGACAGCGCCCGCTGGAGCTATCGGTACGGTGTCATCGCGGCCGGCGGTGTTGTCGAGGATGTCGACATCAGTCTCGACGACAACGGGCCGGGCGCTGTGGCCTTGGCCGCTTACTACGACCCCATCATGGGCGCTCTGGGGTTCGAGCGGAACGGTTCCACCGGATCCGATCCCGGCGACCCAGGCGGCCCGAACTCGCTGAACCACGTTTATGACCCGGCCGACGAGCAGCTGTTGTTGAACGGTGTCGAGGGCCGAGTGCCCAACGTCAAGATCTGGGTCGACGAGGACGTCACCGGTGGCTCCTATTCCGACGACATCGAGATCCAGGGCGGCTACTGGTTCGACTACGACTTCCAGGTGCCGCCCGGTGCTGTGGCCTCTCCCCTGCTGTCGGAGATCGCCGCGGCGGTTCCTGTACCCGTCGGGGCATTGCTGACCGACGCCCGGCTGTCCCTGCACAAGCGCTTTGAAGACTCGTTCTCGTACGACCTTGGCCCGGCCTACGTGACCATCTCACTGACATGGCAGCTGCCGGAGGGTTCGCACGACCAGGCGATGGCGTACTACGCCGACTCGGCCACCTTCGAAGGCAACAACACGTTCGTGATCGGCGAGGCCAGCTTCTTCGACGCCACCATCTACGAGCCGTCAGAGTGGGGCGAGACCTTCGACGGGCACGGGATGGACCTGATGATGCTCGAACGATACGCGGCATCGCTCGAGCTCACCGAGGACGACGACGGCACGGTCGAGCTCGAACTCGACATCGAGCTCAACCCGACCGATCAGGTACGAGCCGCCAGCGATTAGTCGCTTGTGGTCAGGCGAAACGCTTCTGCAGCCAGTCGGCCATCGCCTGGCGATGATCGACCGGTGATCGCAGCACATCGACAGCGCCGAACGACGTGTGGATCTGCCCACGGCAGCGGTTGAGTTCGACATCGACACCCGCTTGGGCCATGGCCTCGGCGTAGGCCTCGCCCTCGTCGCGCAACGGGTCGAACTGGGCGGTGAATACCGCCGCCGGTGGAAGGTCGGCCAGAGACGGACTCAGCAACGGCGACACCCGCGGGTCGCTGCGGTCGGCCTCGTCGACGTAGTGGTCGAAGAACCAGTCCATCAGAGCCCGGGTGAGCACATAACCCTCGCCGTTCTCGTCCATTGAGGGCCAGGGCCGGGACGCGTCGGTTACCGGGGTTATCAGCATCTGGCCCACCAACTCGACCTCTCGGGTGTCGCGTGCCATCTGGGCGGTGACGGCGGCGAGGTTTCCGCCGGCGCTCCAGCCCGCCACCACCAGCTTGCCCGGCACACCGCCGAGGCTTTCGAGGTTGTCGGCAACCCAACTAAGGCCCGCCCACGCGTCGTCGACGGCCGACGGGAACCGGGCCTCGGGTGCGTGGCGATAGTCGACCGACACGATGATGGCGTTCGAGCGCACACAAAGGTCGCGGCACAGCGGATCGTCGGAGATCGAAGAGCCGAGCACCCAACCGCCGCCGTGGAAGTAGCACACGACCGGGTGGGGGCCGGTGGTCGCGGGCCGATACAGCCGGTATGCGATGTCCCCTGCCGGGCCTGGAAGCGAGCCGTCGACGATCTCGCCGACCTCGGGCCCGGGGGGACGGGCTGCCGACAGGGCCAGGTTGAACTCGCGAGCCTCCACCGGCGACATCGAGTCGAGCGTGGGCAGGTTCAACTCGGCCATGGTCTGCAGCAGGGTCATGACGTCGAGTTGCAGCTGGTTGACAACCCCGTCGTTGCACGACTCGCCGCCGGCGCCCGCCATGCGAAAGCCCAGATAGCCCCGCTCGACCACCGTGTCGCAGGTTCGCCGATAGTTGCCCACTCCGCCCACATAGGGCAGGAACACGCGTGGCTTGCCCGGCACATTCGCCCCCAGGTACCACGAGTTGGCCAAGCCGTACAGGGTGATGTCGGCACAGTCGTTTACATGCTGCACCCAGCCCTCTTCGGCGGTTTGGGTCGGTTCGATGGTATCGATGCCCTCGGCGCGCATGTGCACGAGCGTGTCGGTGATCCAGTCGACATGTTGTTCGATGGACACCGCCATGTTCGACAACACCGAGGGACTTCCCGGGCCGGTGACCATGAACAGGTTGGGGAACCCCACCGTGGTGAGGCCCAGGTAGGTCAAGGGGCCGTGCTCCCACTTCTCCTTAAGGGTGATGCCGCCCTTTCCTTCGATGTCGACGGCCACCAAGGCGCCGGTCATGGCGTCGAATCCGGTGGCGTAGACGATGACGTCGAAGTCGAGCGACTCGTCACCGACCTCTATGCCGGTCTCGGTGATGCAGTCGATGGGAGTCTTGCGCAGGTTCACCAGCCTGACATTCGGACGATTGAAGGTGGCGTAGTAGCCCGAGTCGAGGCACGGCCGCTTCGAGTTGAACGGATGGTCGTACGGGCACAGCGCCTCGGCAACCTCTGGGTCGTCGACGATCGAGCGAATCTTGTTGCGGATGAACTCGCAGTAGAGCTCGTTGGCCTCGACGTTCGAGCCCAGGTCTGCGAAGTAGGCGTGGGGGCGCAGGAGCTCGCCCCTGTCCCACAGCTCCTCGAACAGCGCGTCGCGTTGGGCGGGCTCCATATCGAGGATCTTGTTCTGGGTCATCGGCATCGAGACGCCTCCGCGCGACCATCGGGCGTCTTCGCGGTAGGCCTGCCAGTCGGGGCCGATCTCGTCGACCTTCCACTGGGGAACAGGGCCGTTGTGGGCCGGGGTCGAGAAGTTGGGGGTGCGCTGGAAGACCGTGACCTGGGCAGCCTGTTCGGCGATGAGCGGGATCGACTGGATACCCGATGACCCGGTGCCGATTACGGCGACCCTTTTGCCGCTGAAGTCGACCTCTTCGTGGGGCCACTTGCCGGTCACGTAAACGTCGCCGGTGAACCGCTCGGCGCCGTCGATCTCTGGCTCCTTGGGCACCGACAGGCAGCCGGTGGCCATTACATAGTGCCGACATGTCAGCGGGCCATCGCTGGTGTTGATGGTCCATGTGCTGGCGGCATCGTCCCATCGCGCAGACTCGACGGGTGTGTTGAGCCGGATGTCGCGCTTCAGATCGAAGCGGTCAGCGACGAACTCGAGATAGCGCAATATCTCCGGCTGCGTCGCATACTTCTCGCTCCATTCCCATTCGTCCTGGAGCGCTGGATCGAAGCTGTACTGATAGTCCAGGCTCTGCACATCGCAGCGCGCGCCCGGGTAGCGGTTCCAATACCAGGTTCCGCCGACCCCGCCGGCCTTGTCGACAACGATGGTCTTGAAGCCCTCCTGACGCAGCCGGTGCAGCAGGTACAGCCCTGCCATACCCGCGCCCACGACGACGACGTCAGCATCCAACTGTTCGTTCACACTTCCCCCATGCTGTCTCGATCCCTATCCGCGATTCCGCGGTCGATCACCGCCGGCTGAGTCTCCAGCTGTGGGCCGAGTAGGCCCACGGGGCCTACTCCGCCCGGGCCTTCATTGCGTTCGGGCCACGCAGGCCCGGCCTGGTCCTAGCTCGCTCGCAGAGCTCACTCGGCCCAGGCCTTGATCTTCTCGATCACCTTCAGTGCGTCTTCTGGGCCGTCGGCGACGTCGATGTTCAAGTAGGTCACGCCGACCTCCTTGTAGACCTCGATGCGATCGCGCACCCTGCCCTCGTCGCCGGTGAGGCTGGCCTTGTCGATGTAGTCCTCGGGCACCGCCGCCATGGCCTCGGCCTTGTTGCCACCGAGGAAGTTGTCCTGGATCGCGATGGCCTCGTCGACATATCCGTAGCGCTTGAACAAGTCGTTGTAGAAGTTCTTGTCGCGCGCTCCCATGCCGCCCACGTAGAAGCCGATGTGGTTGCGGACAGCATTGCGGGCTGCGTCGACATGGGGGCCTTCGCCCAGCGCGACCGTGCCACCGGCGATGATCTCGAGCTCGCCCAGCTCGGGGTCGCGCTTGGCGCGACCTGCTTCGAGCGAGTCGCCCCAGACGTCGTTGAACTTGTCAGGCACGAAATGGATGGGCTGCCACACGTTGGCGATCTGGGCGGCCATCTCGACGTTCTTGGGCCCGATTGCGGCGATGGCGATCGGTATGTCACTGCGAAGCGGCTTGCACATGAGGCGCAGCGGCTTGGCAAGGCCGGTGCCTTGGCCCTCGGGCAGCGGCAGGCTGAACGCCCGACCTTCGTGGGTGACCTTGTCGCCAGACCACACCTTGCGGCAGATCTCGATGACGTCGCGGGTCATACCCAGCGGCTTGTTGAAAGGCACGCCGTGCCAGCCCTCGATGACCTGCGGGCCAGACGATCCCAGGCCCAGGATGAAACGGCCTCCGGACAGGGCATCGATGGTCATCGCGGTTTGGGCGATGAGGGCCGGGGTGCGGCTGTAGATGGGCAAGATGCCCGTCATCAGCTTCATGCGCTCGGTCTTGCCGGCCAGGTAGGCCAGGGTCGACACCAGGTCGAACCCATAGATCTCGCCGCCCCACACCAGGTCGACGCCGGCGCTCTCGAGGTCTTGGGCTCGGCGGGCGAGGGCCTCGGGGTCGAGGTTGGTTCCGGCGCCGAGCGCCATGGCGATCTTCATGTGGGTCTCCAGATCCGGTGAACACACCGATCGTAGAACGCCCGGCTGCGCGAACGCGAAGCCGTCTGGCAGGATCGGGCGATGAACTCGTCTACCCCGGCACTGTCGGTCTACGTCGGCGACATCACCGCACTGGACGTCGACGCCATAGTGAACGCGGCCAACTCTTCGCTGTTGGGCGGCGGTGGCGTCGACGGCGCCATACATCGGGCTGCAGGGCCCGAGCTGTTGGCCCATTGCCGAACGCTGGGCGGTTGCCCTACAGGCGAGGCCAAGATCACACCGGGCTTCGCCCTGCCCGCCAGGTGGGTCATCCACACCGTCGGGCCGGTCTGGGCGGGCGGGTTTGCGGGCGAACCGGATCTGTTGGCATCGTGCTATCGCAACTCGCTGGCGTGCGCCGACCAGGTCGGTGCGGTGTCGGTGGCGTTTCCGGCCATCTCGACGGGTGTCTACGGCTATCCCAAAGAGGCCGCGGCCGCGATCGCCGTCGACACGGTCAGAGCCACCCCGACCTCGGTGGGCCGGGTCGTATTCGTCGCGTTCGATGCCGTCGCCGGCCAGATCTACGAGCGGTTGTTGGGCAGCTGACCGCCGTCACATACGAACCCGCTGGCTGCGCGGGTCATAGAAGCTGCGGATCGAAGGTGTTGCGTCCACCCGCGCTCCGGCCACCTCTATCTGCCAGGTACCGGAGTCGAGCCAGCCCTGGTCGATCGCCTCCGGGGAGTTCGCATACCCCATACCCAGGCAGCGATCTTCCGTGTAGCTCCACATGGCCGAGGTCAGGCGTCCCACCATCACGCCATCGCGAAACACCGGCTCGTCGTGACAGGCCATGACGCCTGGGTCTTCGATGCGGAACTGCAAGAGGCGCTTGGATCGCAGTTCATGGCGCTGCTGCTCCAGCGCTTCTCGGCCGACGAAGTCGAGCGGCTTGTCCCAGGCGACGGCAAATCCCAGGCCGGCTTCCAGCGGGGTGTCCTCGTCTGCGATGTCGTGTCCCCAGTGGCGGTAGCCGGCCTCGAGCCTCAGCGAGTTGAGGGCGTGAAAGCCGCAATGGCGCAGGCCGAGGTCTCGGCCGGCCGACACGATTGCGTCGTAGACGGCCAACGCATGGGCGGTGGGGATGTACAACTCCCAGCCCAGTTCGCCCACATAGGTCATACGCATGGCCAGAACCTCGATGCCGGCCAGGTCGATGTGGCGCGCCGTTCCGAACGCGAACTGGTCGTTGCTCATCTCGTCTGCCCCCAGCGACTGCAGCAGCGCCCGCGACGACGGCCCCATGACGCCAAGCGCCGAGATGTCGTTGGTGACGTCGGTGATGGCGACGGCTCGCCCCTTGCACGCACGGCGCAGCCACGCCATGTCGCGAGTGGCCGACGCCGGTGCTGTGACGACCAGGAATCGTTGCTGGCCCAGCCGGGTGACCGTCAGGTCGGCCTCGATGCCGCCGCGGCGATTGCACCACTGGGTGTACACCGCCTTGCCGATGGCGACGTCGATGAGGTTTGCCGACATCGTGTCGAGAACCTCGAGGGCGTCGGGCCCCTCGACTATCCAGCGGGCGTAGCTGGTCAGATCGAACAGGCCCACGGCGGTGCGAACCGCCATACATTCCTCTCCGCACAGCTCGTGCCAGTTCTGTTTGCCGAAGCTGTAGCGGTAGACCCGCTCGGTGTCGCCGGTGGCAAACCAGTTGGGCCGCTCCCATCCCGCCAGCTCGCCCCACACCGCTCGGGCCTGGTCGAGCCGCTCGTGGAACGGGCTGAACCTGATGCCTCGTGCGCTCTCGTATTGCCGGTGCGGCCAGTGCATCGCATAGAGCAAGCCGAGCGATTCGGGAATGCGTTCGGCCAGGTAGGTGTCGTCGCTTTGGAACGCGAACGCGCGGCGTATGTCGACGCTGCAGAGGTCCATCGGTGGCAGCCGGTCTGCGATCCAGTCGGCCAGCACCCAACCGGCCCCGCCGGCCGACTGGATTCCGACCGAGTTGAACCCCGCGGCCACGAACACACCATCCACCTCAGGGGCCTCGCCGAGGTAATAGACACCGTCGGGGGTGAAGGCCTCTGGCCCATTGAAGAACAGTTGCAGGCCGCACTCGGCCAGCACCGGCATGCGGCGTGCCGCTCTTTCGAACACGGGTCCGACGTGTTCCCAGTCCTCTGGAAGGGTTCCGAACGAGAAGTCCCTGGGCACACCTTCCAGAGACCACACCTTGCCTCGCGGTTCGAAGAACCCGGCCATGATCTTGCCGGTCTCCTCCTTGAAATAGGTGAAGCCACCCGGGTCGCGCAAGGTCGGCATACCGGGGTACACACCCTCGAGCGGCTCTGTCACCACATAGAAGTGCTCGCAGGCCTGCAGCGGCACGTTGACGCCGATCTTGGCTGCGAGGTGCCTGGTCCACATGCCGGTGGCCAACACGACGGTCTCGGCCTCAACCTCGCCCCGCTCGGTGACGACGCCCGTGGCCCGGCCGTCGACCACCTTCACGTCGGTCACAGCGACGCCCTCGACCATCCGCACCCCACCGGCCTTGGCGCCCTTGGCCAGTGCCATGGTCGTGTCGACCGGCGAGGTGACGCCGTCGCCGGGAATCCACAGCGCTCCCACCAGTTCGTCGACGTCGGCCAGCGGGACCTTCTCCGAAACCTCGTCGAGGCTCATCTCGTGAACCTCGACGCCAGCGCAGGCCGCCATACCCTTGGCCCTCAGCAGCTCCTGCCACCGGTCCTCTGTGTCGGCGACGGTGATGGCGCCCGGGCGACGGAACCCGGTCGCCTGTCCCGTCTCGGCCTCGAGCGTTTCGTACAACTCGGCCGAATAGCGGGCCAACCGGGTCAGGTTGAAGCTCGACCGCAGCTGGGCCACCAGGCCGGCCGCGTGCCAGGTGGTGCCCGACGTCAGCGTTCCCTGTTCGATCAACACCACGTCGGTGATGCCTCGTTTGGCCAGGTGATAGGCCACCGAACACCCGACGATGCCGCCACCGACGATCACGACCTGGGCCCGCTCGGGCAGCTCTGCCATGGCGGCGAACTATACGCAGTAAGTGCTGTCGGGTTCTTTCGAAGATTTGCTCGGTTCAGAGTTGTTGATCGAACATATGTTCGCTACAGTATCTGCATGACCCGAGAGGTGCGGTTGGCCACGGCCGCCGAAGACGAACTGATGGGCCTCGATGTCGACGCTGTCGAGCGGCGCCTTTCGTCGTGCCGCAGGGCCAAGGCCCGGCTGGGCGGCTATGAGGCCACGCTCGTTCGCGTTCTGGGTCTCTTGCGAGAACAAGCGCGGGCCGGCCGGTCAGACGACGTCGAGCCCGAACCTGGTCCTGTCCCCGCCGACGGCTGCGGTGAAGAACCGGATGAGCCAGATCAGCCGGCCCCCGAACCTTCCCGACGCGAGCAATTCGCGCAGCAGGAGCGGGCGAAGCGTCTGGCCCAATACCCGATGGTGGCCGAGGCTCTCGATGCGGGCCTCATCAACATCGAGCAGGCCGATCTTCTCACGCGGGCCGATCTTCCTGCCGAGGCCTTAGCCGAACTACTCGCGCAAGCGATCGATGCCGGGTCTACCGACGCCACCCGCGAACTGGTTAGGGCTGCACAGCGCGAACACGACAGGTTGTCACCCGAGGCCCGGCTGGCGCGTCAACGCAGCCTGCGTCTGGCCAGCTGGGGCATTGACGATGAAGGTTGCTACTGGTTCCACCTCAAGACCGACCCCATCACCGGCTCACAGATCGCTGAACGCCTCCAACGAGAGGAGCGCGGCGAGTGGCAACGTGGCGACAAGACCGCCAAGCGCAGACGCGCGAGGGGGCGCACCGCCGGGCGCATTTCCCCAGATCTGCGGTCGGCCTCGCAGCGCCGGGCAGACGCTTTGACCCATCTGCTGCTCGACCCTCGGCCGGGCAAGTCCGGGGGCGCCCACCTGATACTCGACGCCAGCGGTCCGAGCGGCTCGGTATCGGCACGAACCCTCGCCGGCGACCCGGTTTCAATCGTCGAATGGTTCGAGCACTTCGATCGGGGGGCCGAGCTCTACCTATGGCTGCTCGATACCGATCACCGCAGCCTCGATCTCGGGCGGACATCGCGTCATGCCGACCAATACCAACGCATGGCCATGGCGTTGCGCGATGGCGGCTGCGTCTGGAAGCACTGCGATCGTGCCGCTGCCGCTTGCGACGCCCATCACCTCGTCGAGTGGGAAGCCATGGGCACCACCGACCTGGCTTCCATGGCCCTGCTGTGCCCGCACCACCATCATCGATTGCACGACATGCGATGCCGCCTCAAGCCAGGTACGTCACCGGGCGAATGGAATCTGGTCCAGACCAGCACCCGGCAAACCATCGACACCTGGACCAACCGCAAGGCGCTGGCGGCACGGCCCGACGCCGCAGCCCGGCTTCGACAATCGACAGAAACCTCGCAAGGGCTACGGTTGCTGGCGTGACCACCTCGTTCGACTCCACCGCCCACGAAGCAGCCAACCCCAAGGATGCAACCAGCTACACGCGCGACCACAACGCGTCGGTAGCCGCCTCACTGGCGTTTCGCTCAGACGATCACGAGCTCGCCACTCGCGGGCTCATAGCCACACACCCCACAGGGGTGATCGACGGCCCGTTCGGCCCTGCGTGGGACTGTGGCGCCTACGACTTCATCAGGCAGCGCCCCGATGCACCCGACACCGTAAACCCAAGCCTTTGGCGTCAGGCCCGGCTCAACTCCGAGCATGGCTTGTTCGAGGTCGACGAGGGCCTTTGGCAGGTACGTGGTTACGACCTGTCTGTCATCTCGTTCATCGCCGGCGACACCGGCTGGCTGATCATCGATCCACTCACCAGCGCCGAGACGGCGGCCGCAGCTCTCGCCATGGCGAACGAGCATCTGGGCCCGCGGCCGGTCAAGGCCATCATCTACACCCACAGCCATGTCGACCACTACGGGGGTGTGCTCGGCGTGACAACACGCGAGGCCGTTGCCGCTGGCGAGGTCGAGGTAATCGCCCCAGAGGGGTTCCTGCACGAGGTCGTCTCCGAGAACCTCATCGGTGGCACGGCGATGATGCGTCGTGGGCACTACCAGTTCGGTCCGTTCCTGACCCCGGGCGAAAAAGGGCATGTCGATGCGGGCCTGGGTCAGGCCGTGCCCAAGGGCACCATCGGGCTGATCGCTCCCACCATCGACATCAGCCACACCGGCCAGGAGCTAGTCGTCGACGGCATCCGCATCGTGTTCCAGAGCACGCCCGATGCCGAAGCCCCGGCCGAGATGAACTTCTACTTCCCCGACCATCGGTGGCTGTGCACGGCCGAGAACTGCACCCACACCATGCACAACCTCATCCCATTCCGCGGAGCCCAGGCCCGCAACTCGCTTGCCTGGGCCAAGTACGTCCAAGAGGCGATCGACATGTGGGGTGCCGAGGCCAAGCTGGTGTTCGCATCACATCACTGGCCTCGCTGGGGCAACGACGAGGTGGTCGAGTTCTTGACCCGTCAGCGCGACATGTACCGGTGGGTCCACGACCAGACCATGCGTTATGCGGCCAAGGGCTATGTGGCCAACGAGATCGCCGAAGAGCTCGAGATGCCCGACGAGTTCATGGACGAGGGCCATACGCGGGGCTACTACGGCTCGCTCGTGCACAACGTCAAGGCCGTCTACCAGTTCTATCTGAGCTGGTACGACGCAAACCCCGCTCACCTCTGGCCACACCCACCGGTCGAGGCCGGCAAGCGCTACGTCGAGTGCATGGGCGGTGCGCAGCGGGTGCTCGAAATGGCTCGCACCTATTTTGATCAGGGCGACTATCGCTGGGTGGCCGAGATGGTCAATCACCTGGTCTTCGCCGACCCCGACAATGCCGAGGCCAGGTCGCTTCAGGCCGACACCCTCGAACAGTTGGGCTATCAGGCCGAGTCGTCGACGTGGCGAAACGCATATCTCACCGGCGCCATGGAGTTGCGGCAAGGGCCCCCTCCGAGCCGGGTGGCCCACCGACCCCACCTGGTGCAGGCGATCACCCTCGCCCAACTGGTCGACACCATGGCCATCAGACTCCAGTCAGAGAACGTGGGTGGGGTGTCAGTGGCGGTGCGGGTCGAACTCACCGACTCGGGCGAGTCAGGCACCATTCTCATCTCTCGGCGGTCCATGCACTTCCGCCCCGGTGCCAGCGAGCAAGCCGACGCCACGATCCGAACCGACAAGCTGACGTTTGCGATGTTGGGCACCATGGCCCAGACCTTTGACCAGGCCGTGGCGGCTGGCAGCGTCCAGGTCGACGATGCCGAGGCCGCGGCTGTCGTGTTCGCCCACCTCGATACCAACACCACCGGGTTCCCGATCGTCACGCCATGAACCGGTCGCGGGCGCTGATCCTGGGAGGTGTGTCGTGGAACACCATCGTCCATCTCGATCAGCTGCCGCAGCCGGGCGACCCCACGGTGTTCGCCAGGTCCAGCTACGAGGCCCTGGGTGGTACCGGCGCGGGCAAGGCGCTGAACCTGGCTCGGCTGGGCTGGGCTTGCGAGCTGTGGGCCGGGCTGGGCGATGACCGTGCCGCGATCCTGGCTGTTGACGAGCTCCGCGCCACAGGCGGATCAGGGGTCGAGTCGGGCGAGATCACAGTCAGGCGACTGAGCGACCCAGGCGGCACCGAGAAGCACCTCAACCTGATGGTCGGCGGGCAGCGCACATCGATCTACCTGAACGCGTCTTCGGCTCGCCTCGATTTCGATCGAGACGAGCTGGCGCGCAGCGTGCACGGGGCCGATCTGGTCGTGCTGAACATCCTGGCCCACTGTGCCGACTTCATCCCGGTGATCTCGGAGGTAGCCGATGCGCGCGGCAACAGCTTCGAGACCTGGGTCGACCTGCACGTCTGGGACGGCCGAGCCGATCACCATCGCCCGTTCCTCGCGGCCGCGTCGAGCGTCCAGCTCTCCAGCGATCGCCTGGCCCGGTGGCGAGACCTGGGCCGTTCTCTCGTCGAATCGGGCAAACGAACGGTCATCGTCACCCACGCAGACGCGGGCGCGTCTGCGATCGATTCGCGGGGTGTGTGGGTCGATGTCGATGCCGTTGCCGCAACGGTGATCGACACCAACGGTGCGGGCGATGCGTTCTTCAGTGGTTTCGTCGAGGCCGCCCGGCGCGGAGCCGATCTCGACCAGGCGCTCCAAAGCGCCGCTGCCATCGCGGCACAGGCTGTCGGTTCTAGGCACCTGGCTCCAGACCCTCATCCGCCTGCGGACCCGCACATCCGCGACGATGGCCACGGGTAGCTTGGCGCCATGAGCGGGACCGACATTCCAGTGCGACACCAGTCGATCAACACCGCGGGCTTCTCCGACTCCGAACTGCTCGACCTGTACGACGAGCTCGTGCTGCCGCGCGCCATCGAGAACCGCATGCTCACGCTGTTGAGGCAGGGCAAGCAGTCGAAGTGGGTCTCGGGGATCGGTCAAGAGGCGGTGTCTGTGGGTGTGGTCCACGCCCTGCGCGAAGACGACTGGGTATTGCCCATGCATCGCAACCTCGGTGTGTGGACCACCCGCGATGTCGACCTCGACCGATTGCTGTTGCAGCTGCTGGGCAAGGCGGGGGGCTTCACCAACGGCCGCGACCGCACCTTCCACTTCGGCACCCTCGACGACCACATCGTGGGCATGATCAGCCACCTGGGCGCAACGATGCCCGTTGCCGATGGGCTGGCGCTTGCAGCCCAGCTCGACGGCACGGGTCAGATCGCAGTTTCGTTCGCCGGCGATGGTGGCACCAGCGAGGGCGACTTCCACGAGGCTTTGAACCTGGCGGCGGTCTGGAAGCTGCCGGTGGTGTTTGCCATCGAGAACAACGGGTACGGCCTGTCGACCCCCACCGACCAGCAGTACGCGTGTGAGCACTTGGTGCACAGGGCGGTTGGGTACGGCATGGCCGGCGAGCTGGTCGACGGAAACGACGTGTGCGCTGTGGTCGAAGCCACCCGTCGCGCCGCCCGCCGAGCCCGCAGCGGCGAAGGTCCCACCCTCATCGAGTTCGTGACCTTCCGCATGAGGGGTCACGAGGAGGCATCGGGCACCGGGTATGTGCCGGCCGAGCTGTTCGAGACATGGTCCAGACTCGACCCGATCGACAGGCTGCACCGAGCCATCATCGATCGAGGTGCCGCCGATGACGACCAGCTCCAGCAGCGCAGCAAAGCCATCAGCGCGGCCCTCGAACCCCGCTTCGACGTTGCGCTGGCGGCTCCCGAGCCGTCGTCGACCGCCGAGCGGGAGCTAGCCGACGTTCATCCGCCGACATCAACCAGGGTCGAGGAGCAGACAAACGCCCGCATCGTCGATATGCGTTACCTCGATGCCATCACCGATGCGCTCGACGCGGCCATGGAGGCCGATCCTCGGGTGCTGCTGATGGGTCAAGACATCGCCCAATACGGCGGAGCGTTCAAGGCGACCGAAGGCCTCTTCGACCGCTATGGCGCCGATCGGGTGCGAAACACACCCATCATCGAGTCTGGGGCCATCGGGGCCGGCATGGGCCTGGCCCTGGCCGGGTGGCGGCCGGTGGTCGAGATGCAGTTCGGCGATTTCATCTCGGTGGGGTTCAACCAGATCGTCAACAACCTGGCGACCACCTACTACAGGTGGGGCGCAAGGGTGCCAATGGTCATTAGGGCCCCCATCGGGGGCGGCATCGGCGCCGGGCCGTTCCATTCGCAGAACATCGAGGGCTGGTTCACTCACGTGGCCGGTCTCAAGGTCGTGGCTCCGGCCACACCTGCTGATGCACGCGACCTGTTGTTGGCAGCCATCGCCGACGACGGGCCGGTGCTGTTCCTCGAACACAAACGCCTCTACAGATCACAAACCGGCCCTGTCGACGTCGCCTCGACCGGCACCGATCTGGGGCGGGCCCGAGTGGCTCGGCCCGGGCAAGACGTCACGGTGGTGACCTACGGCGGCATGGTCGGCCAATGCCTGGACACCGCCGATGCGCTTGCCGCCGAGGGTGTCGAGGTGGAGGTGATCGACCTTCGAAGCCTGGTGCCCTGGGACCAGGACACTGTGCTCGGATCAGTGCGGCGCACCGGCCGTTGCCTGGTGGTGCACGAGGCCCCCACCACCGGAGGATTCGGTGGTGAGGTCGCCGCCGTCGTGGCCGACCGGGCGTTCTACGACCTCGACGCTCCGGTGCGCCGACTGGGGGCGCTCGACACGCCTATCCCGTTCGCCAAGGCGCTCGAGCAGGTCCACTCCCCCGCAACCCGGGTCAGGCAGGCGTTGATCGAATTGGTGCAGGCGTGACCGACCCTTCGACACAGCGCGCAAGCTGTTAACGCATCGTTTACGCGAGGCCCGGACAATGCCCCCGACCAAGGGTCGCGTGGGCGGGGCAAACGGTGGAGCCCCGCCCGTGTCTCGTCAACTGGCCGTGAACCTCGGCGCTCGGCGGTCGGCCATGGCTGCGACGCCTTCCTTCCAGTCGTTCGTGCCACGCAGGCGATCTTGTTCGGCCTTCTCGCGGTCGGTCGCCGACCGTATTGCCTGGGCCAAATCGCCTCGCATGGTTTCGCGGATGCTCTCGACGGCGAGCGGTGCCGAGCCGGCGATCTCCGCGGCCAACTCGTGTGCCGCGCTGCGCACCATCTCCAGCGGCACCAGCCGGTCGAGCAGGCCAATCTGCAGAGCCTCGTCGCCCTTCAGACGACGCCCGGTGTACAGCATCTCGAGCGCTCTTTGCTGACCCACCAGCCGCGGAAGTGTGACGGTGAGGCCAAAGCCGTGATGAAAACCCAGGCGGGCGAAGTTGGCCGCAAACCGTGCCTCGGGCGCTCCGACGCGGAAATCGGGCATCAAGGCCAAGCCCAGCCCACCGCCGATGGCGGCACCCTGAACGGCCGCAACAACCGGCGTGCGGGTCGAGAACAACCGCACCGCCTCGTCGTAAAGGTGCCTGCCGTCGCTGCTGTTCTCGCTGCGGCGCTCACCGTCGGAGCCGAAGTTGGCACCGGCGCAGAAGTGCTTGCCCTCCGAGCACAAGACGATGGCCCTACACGCCACATCGGCATCCAGATCCTCGAACGCCGCGGACAGCGAATCGATCAGCGCGATGTCGAAGAAGTTGTTGGGCGCCCGCCTGATCTCGGCGGTAGCGACGAAGTCGTCACCCACGGTGACGTGCAGGTCGCCGTATTGCTTGGTGCTGATCGAACCTGATGAATCTGCCTCTGCCATGCGGCCCCCTGACGGTCGGATCTGGCCGACTCTAGTGGCGCAGTTCGTTGCGGCCCGCGGCCGGCGCCGACCTAGGGTGTGGCAATGATCGATCTGGAGCGCCAAGGCGACGTCTACGTACTGACCATGACGGCGGGCGAGAACCGCTGGAACACCACCTTCGCCCGGGCCATCGATGCTGCCCTGGACGAGATCGAGGCCAGCAGCGGGCCAGCAGCTCTGGTGACCTGCTCGGCCGATCCGAAGTTCTTCTCCAACGGCCTCGACCTGGCTTGGGTGCAGGACCCAGATGCCCACCCCGAGGGCGGCGACCGTGCGGTGTTCGGCGTCGAGTTCATGGCCTTGATGGGCCGCCTGATAACCCTGCCCGTGCCCACGGTCGCAGCGGTCAACGGTCACGGTTTCGGGGCCGGGTTCATGCTGGCGCTGACCCACGATGTCAGGCTCATGCGCTCGGACCGCGGTTATCTGTGCGCCAACGAGCTGGCGATCGGCCTGACCGTCCCCGAACCCGAGGTTGCGCTGTTTCGGCACAAGATGTCGGCCTCGGCGTTCAACAAGACCGTGCTGTTGGCGCACCGCTGGGGCGCGGCCGAGGCGGTCGATGCCGGCATTGTCGAGGCCGCCGTGGGTGTCGACGACCTGCTGGGGGCCGCCATCGAGCGTGCCGCAGGCTTGGCCGGACTGGCCACCGACCGTCAGCGCTACGGATGGCAAAAAGAGGTCGTCTACGGCCAGAACTCGGTGCTGAACGCACCCCACGGTGCCGCCCACATCCTGAAGAACTCCAGAGAGTTCATCGGCGGCGCTTGAGACCAAGCACCCGTCGCCGACGTTTTGGCCATATGGGTTTCACCGGACCATCCAACGACGCGGCCGCCCCGGGCTTCGATCTGTGCCTTGCCGACGACGGCATCCGGGATGCCTACGACCGCGCCGTCGAGGGCCGGTGGCAACATCTCGACGAGTTCTTCGCCTCTCGCTCCGACGCATGGTTGGTGCAACAGGTGTTGGCCGACGAGGCTTCGCAGATCCAGGTGACCACGTTCGCCGACTGGGCCGAGGCGGCCCCGTCGACACTTTCGGTGACCATGATGGGGTTGCTGCAGGTCAGGGATGCCTGGAAGGTCCGTGGTGATGTGGATGACGCCAACATCGACCCGGCGGTTCAAGAGCAGTTCGTGACCCGCCTCGAGCTGGCCGAGTCGTCGTTGATGGTGGCAACCAACTTCGACCGATCCTCGCCGGTGGCGTGGGCGGCGCGTGTCATCACCGCCCGTGACCTGGGGATGGGCCTGAAGGAACTGCACACGCGTTTCGACAAGGCTCACGCTCTGGATCCCTTCCGCCCCGACGCGTGCTCGGACATGCTTCAGGCGCTGACAGCCAAGTGGGGCGGCAACCACGAGCTGATGTTCGACTTCGCCCGCTGGATCGAACGCGACGCTCCTGCGGACTCGCCGGCACGGGCGGCCCTTCCGATGGCCCACCTGGAGCGTGCCATCGCGCCCAGTTCGGGCGTCGGAAGCCCCGACGACGATGTGCGCCCTTCGACCTACTTCAGCCGGCCCGAGGTCAACGCCGAGGTCGCAACCGCTGCCAGCTCGTTTCTGGATGCGGTGGGCGGGTCGGTCGAGCCCAGGCATCTGTTCGCGCTGAACGCCTATTTGGTTGCCCTGTTCCCGCTGGCTCCTGCGACGACCGAGCTGGTCGAACGACTCATCGGCGCCATCGCCGATCGGCCCACTCCCCTGCCGTGGCGCTACTACCGCAACGACGTGGTGTCGGGGTACCAGACGGTGTGCGCAGAGCGCCGCGAGATAGCCAGCAGGTTCGGTCAGGGGACCTGACCCCGACCAGCACCGTCAGGTGACCTGACCCCGACCAGCACCGTCAGGGGACCTGACCCCGACCAGCACCGTCAGGGGACCTGACCCAGACGCTCGCTGAGGTGGCGCACCACCAGTTCGTAGGCATCGTGGGTTGGCGATCGGTGTTGGGTGTATTCCTCGGTGAGCACCGAGTGGGCCTTGGCCGAGAAGCCATCGGGGTTGCCCTTGGAGCTGTCGATTTCGACGCCGATGAAGGCCTCCCCCAGCAGTTCGCGCAGGGCTTCGAAGCGCTCGGGCCGCACCATCGGGTCTTGTGTGAACCGCAGGCCGATTGCACAGAGCTGCCCGGCATCGGCCCGGGCTGCCACGGCCTGGCGATCGGCAGTGTTCAGGCCCAGGTCGGCGCGGCGTTTGGCGCCCAGGGGCAGGGGAAGCGAGGGCTGGCTCAGCACCGCCACGTCGACGATGGGCTCTACGGCGACGGCCAGGGCGAACCCTCCGGTGAAGCACATGCCGACCACGCCCACGCCGGTCCCACCACAGCGCCGATGGGCCTCGACCGCCAGTTGCCTGACCCACCGCACCACGGGCGAGGTCTTCTGGGTGGCAAATGCGACGAACTCCTTGGAGACACACCCCTTGATCACCGAGCCTGCGATGTAGCCGCCTGACGGTTCGCGCCCGGCCTCGCCGAACAGGTCCGGCAGCGCAACGGAGAATCCTCTGTGGACCAGGCGCCGGGCAAAGTCGGCAACGGAGGGCGTGATGCCGGGCATCTCGGTCATGACCACCACCGCTGGTCCGTCACCGGCCCAGAACACCCGCTTGGCCGAGCCGTCGAAGGTCATCTCCTCGGCTGAGAAGTCGGTGAGGGGATCCATCGGCCTCAGTAACTCCCTTCGGTGAACTCGACGACTGCCGCGACCTTGGGCATTCGAACCGTCAGAGCCGACGTTGTCACCTCGTAATACAGGCCTTGAGGACCCGTGACATCCCACATCCGGGGCTCGACCCCCACTATGCGAAAGAAGAACTTGCGTTGAGGGTCGGGGTCGTCGACATCGAATTGCAGCCTGAACCCGCCTGGCCCTGCGACCAGGCTGGTGAGGCGCACACCCGGCTCGTCGAGGTCGGCCACGCCCACCCTGGCGTCACCTGCAGGGCTGGTTCCATAGGCCGTCATGTCGCCCGACGATACTCTCGATGCAATGACGAACATGCTTGAAGGTCTGCGCATCGTCGAAGGTTCGGCTTTCGTCGCCGCGCCGTTGGGGGGCATGACGTTGGCCCAGTTGGGGGCCGATGTCATCAGATTCGACGCCATCGGCGGCGGTCTCGACTATCAGCGCTGGCCGGTCACAGACGAAGGGGTCAGCCTGTTCTGGGCCGGTCTCAACAAGGGAAAACGTTCCATACAGGTCGACCTGCGCACGGCGCAGGGCCGCGAGCTGGTGGTCGAGCTGATCACCGCCCCGGGCGACGAGGCCGGCATCTTCTTGTCGAACTTCCCCGAGAGCGGATGGTTGTCTTATGACGCCCTGCGATCGCACCGCGACGACCTCATCTACATGAACATCATCGGCAACCCCGATGAGTCGACGGCGGTCGACTACACCGTGAACCCGTCGTCTGGGTTCGCCATGGCCACCGGCCCCTCTGGCACCACGATGCCGACCAACCATGTGCTCCCGGCGAGGGACGTTCCCACCGGCTTCACCGCCGCGCTGGGTTTGCTGGCGGCCGAGCGCTACCGGCAACGCACCGGTCAGGGTCAGCTGGCCAAGATCTCGCTGACCGACGTGGCGTTCGCGATGGTCGCAAACCTGGGTTATATGGCCCAGGCCCAACTGACCAAACGCGACCGGGTGCCGGTTGGCAACGACCTGTACGGCGCGTTCGGGCGAGATTTCGCCACTGCCGATGGCCGCCGGGTGATGGTGGTGGCCATCAGCGGGCGCCAGTGGCGCAGCCTGGCCGAGGCCACCGAGATCGTCGACCACCTGCCGGTAATCGAACAGGCCCTGGGCGTCGACCTCAGCAAGGAGGGCGACCGCTGGGACGCCCGCGACGCCATCTCGGCGTTCATCGCCCCGTTCATCTCGCGGCACACGCTCGACGAGCTTCGCGACATCTTCGACTCGAAGGGTGTTTGCTGGGGCCCGTACCAGACCTTCGTGCAGTTGGTAAACGAAGATCCGCGCTGCAGCATCGAAAACCCGATGTTCTCCAAGATCGACCAGCCCGGCGTGGGGCGCATCCTGGCACCGGGCACACCGCTGTCGTTCTCGGGTGTCGAACGCACCAAGCCCGCGCCCGCGCCCAGGTTGGGCGAACACACAGACGAGATACTGCACGACATCCTCGGACTGTCCGGAGCCGAGGTCGGCAAGCTCCACGACACGGGTGTGGTTGCCGGGCCGGCCGACTAGCACCACAATCGTGGTCATGAGCGTGAAGGTGAACGGCATCCACCACCTGGCGATTTGCACCAGCGACATCAAGGCCCAGATCGAGTACTTCAGCGATGTGCTGGGTGCCGAGCTGGTCGCGTTGTACTGGATGCACGGGGTCGACGGGGCGTGGCACGGCTTCATGAAGCTCAACGATCATTCGTATGTGGCGTTCGTTCAGACCGCAGAGATCGGCGAAATCGAACCCCAACCGGGGGTCAGCCACGCCGGTTGGGCCGGTGGCCCATCGGCGGGCGGGACCATGCAGCACGTGGCCTTCAACGTCGACACCGACGACGACCTGTTGACGCTTCGCGATCGCGTCCGGTCGAGTGGTATCAACATCTACGGACCGATCGACCACGGCATGTGCAAGTCGATGTACTTCGCCGGTCTCGAGGGACTGGTCCTCGAGATAGCGACATCCAGTGAAGCCATCGACCACAGAGCCTGGATCGACCCCGAGGTTGTCGAACTCGCCGGCATCTCGCCCGCCGAGCTGGATCGCTTCGTGAATCCGGCGGCCTTCGAGGGCCAAGGCGGGTCGGTCGCCCAGCCCCAGTACGACCCAGACAAACCGCACCCGACAGGTATGCCCCTCGAGCGCTACCTGCGAACCCTGGCCGTTCCAGACGACGTCATATCGGCCCCCACCGAGTATTCGAAGCCGCCCGTGGCGGTCAGTGCTTCTGACGGCTGAGCCTGAGGATCTTCAGGTTCAACACCACGAACCGCCACGCCTGCACGACCAGGTTCCGCCGACGGTCGAACTCGCGATCTGTTGGCAGCGCCGTCGCCTCGATCGAAGCGTTGTATTCGTCGGTTGCACGATCCATCGACTCACTCCGGGATCAGCCACCAGCCCGGACGGGCCTTGGCCTTGTAGATGAACATGGTGTGAAGCAGCCGCTTGAGCCAGTGGCCGGCCAGCCCCACTTCGCCGAATGTCGATTTGGCGTCTCGACCTGTGGCTCCGAAGCGTTCGGTGTCGGGGACGATGGGGGTCATCGTGATGGTTGCCGCGGCTCCGTGCCTCAACCCGGCGCCGATGGAGGCGATACACGCCGCGCCCATCTTGGCCATCGACGCGGTGTGGGCGGCGGCCGACGGGTCGGATTTGTGGATGCGATCGGCGATGGTCTTGGCGACCGTGTGACCCTGCACACCCGAGGGCATGCCAGTGCGAGGTGGCGCAGGCGCCACCGGCGCGCCGCTTGGTGTGGTGTATGGCCTGGATATGGCGTGGGGAGGAGCGAAGGCGATGCCTACCCCGAACACATTCGGGAAGCCCGGGCTTTCGTAGGTGTTCGGCCAATCGCGTGCCGACCATTGTTCGTAGGGTTTGTTCGAATAGTCGGCATCGACGCGCACGAAGCCATTGGGCGCAAACATCTCCGCGGTGATGTCGGAGCCGTCGCGACCGAAGGCGCTCATGGTGACCCCTCGAAATGGCGGCAGCAGCATCGCGAAGTCGAATGGCTGCGAGTCGACGGTGCCGTCGATCTGCTCATAGTTGACGACGCCGGGTTCGACCGAGGTGACATGTGCCTGGTGAATCACCCTGATTCCGCGCTCGTGGAACAGGCTCTTCATCCAATCCTCGCTGGTCAGCGTCTGGCCTTGCTTCTCGAACACCATCCCGCCCACCCCAAAGTCGCCGAGTTCGTGCTCGTTGGTCAGATAGACAACGTCGGCCAACTCGCGCACCCCGTTCTCGCGCAGCACGTGGTCGACGTTGAAGACGTACTCGAACGCGGCTCCCTCACAGGTGCACGCACCGTGGCCCATGCCGACCACCAGCGTCTGCGGCTGACCCTGCTTCATCCGCTTGATCGTCGCCGACAGCTTCGTTGCGGCCTGGGTTGCGTGGTCTGCGCTGCACACCGACACCGAGTTGTGGTCGGGGCCCAGACCCGGAGTCAGGTCGAAGCGCAACTGCGGGCCGGTGGCAATGACGAGAAAGTCGTAGGCCACCTGGGCGCTCTGCCCGCGGTGATCACTTGCGGTGTAGGCGATGTCGACGTGTGGTGCAGCGATGCGTTCCGAGCCTGCTGGCCAGACCGCCACCGCTTTGGCCTGATGGAACTCGATTCCTTTGCGCCGATAGACCGGCTCGAGTGCGAACACCACGTCCTTGGCCTTCATCTTGTCGACGCCGACCCAGATGTTCGAGGGAATCCAGTTCCATCGGCTGTTGGGCGAAACCACGATCACGTCGTGTTGTGACCCCAGCATCCGCTTCAGATGCAATGCTGCGGTGTGCCCGGCGACTCCGGCCCCTAGTACGACGACCCTGGCCATGTGCACCTCCACACGGCAGGCGCCTCGACCCTTAAGGCACCTAGCCGGTCAGTGCGAGCATCGCAGCTCGGGCTGGCCGGTGTCAGGGCCGAAGGTCAGCTTTGGTCGAGTCGAGGCCGTTCAGCAGCATCTGTTCTGCCACCTCGACCTGCACCGGCTGGCTGAACAGGAAACCCTGGCCCAGGTCGACGCCAAACCCCATCAGGGCCTCCAGTTGCGTCGAGGTCTCGACGCCTTCGGCCACGACATAGAGGCCCAACTCGTGACCCAGCTTGGTCACCGATGACACGATCGTCGGATCGGTCAGCTCGTCGCCTCCGCCCGAGCTGACAAACGCCCGGTCGATCTTCAACACGTCGACCGGCAGATGCCTCAGGTATCGCAGCGACGAGTACCCGGTACCGAAGTCGTCGATGGCGATCTTGACGCCGAAGCGTTGCAGGGCCTGCAGTTGGTCCGACACAACGCTGGCATCCTCGATCAGAACGCCTTCGGTGACCTCCAGCGTCAGGCCCGAAGCCACAGCACCCGCATTGTCGATGGCGGCGCGGACCCGATCGGCAAAGCCCGGTTCGACCAGTTCGCGGCCCGAAACGTTGACGCTGACCCGCACCCGCTCGTCGAGTTTCTGCCAATGCGCAAGGCGCCTCGCGCCCTCGGCGATGACCCAGTCGCCGAGCTCGAACACCAGGTCGGATTCCTCGGCCACGCTGACGAAGTCAGACGGTGGCACCAGGCCCACGCCAGGCCTGCGCCAGCGAAGCAGAGCCTCGAAGCTCTTTGGGGCTGTGGGGTCGCCCAGCGAAACGACCGGTTGGAACCACAGCTCGAGCTCGCCCCGGCCTGCCGCGCCCTGCAAGGCCACCTCGGTGTCGTGGCGCTGCTCGGCCCAGCTGCGGAGCTTCTCGTCGAACATGACCCATCGGCCGCCGCCGGCCCTCTTGGCCCGATACATCGCGATGTCGGCCCACTTCAGCAGGTCCTCGAACGTCGAGCCTGGCTGCGGCACGGCCATACCGACGCTGGCAGATACGCGGGCGGTGGCGACGCCCAGTTGAATCGGGTGGCCCAGCGCCTCCAGAATCCGGTCGGCGACCAGTTCTGCACGCTCGATATCTGTGTCTTCGAGCAAGATGACGAACTCATCGCCGCCGAGGCGAGCGATCATGTCGCTGGCCCGCAGGCGCGCAGCGAGACGCCTCGCTACCGCGCAGATCAGACGGTCGCCGGCCGAGTGGCCCAGGCTCTCGTTGACCACCTTGAACCTGTCGAGGTCGACCACGAGCACCGCAGCGGGCTCGGCCGTCTGGGTTGCACGGCTCAGGGCCGCTTCCAGGCGGTCGATGAAGGCCACACGGTTCGGCAGGCCCGTCAGCTCGTCGTGGGTGGCGTCGTGGTACAGCTTCACCGCGTTCGCATGACGCTCGACGGCCATCACCGCCAGCCTTCCGGCCATCTCGGTGAGCGAGTCGAGGTCGGCGACCGGCGCTGCATGGTCTGCGAACCGCCACTCCAAAGCCAAGAAAAGGTCGTCTTGCAGCTCCGGGGACAGATCGACTGAACCGTCTGCCAGATCGGACAGGTCTCGTCTCGACCTGACGAACCGGAACTGGGTGTCCTTTGCGAAGTTGGCGATGCTGAACTCGAGATGCCCCAATACCTGATCGACAGGGATGCCCCTGACGATCATCGCCAACGCCTCGTTCTGGATCTTGTTGATGGCCTCGGCCCTGACCCGATCGGACACGTCGCTGATGGTTCCGGCCACGTAGCTTCGGCCGTTCTCGTCTTCGCTGCCCCTGGCACTCACCACCACGGTCAGCTCGCCACCGTCGACGCGCAACAGACGGGCTCGCTCGACGACCTGGTTCGACGAGGTCGCCATCGCTGTCATCATGGCTTGTTCGATGCGGTCGTGATCGTCGGGGTGGAACGAAGCCAGCACCGAACGGCCGAGCGCATGGCGGTGAACGTCGCCTGTCAGGTGAACCCAGGCCTGGTTCAACAACGAGAAGCGTCCCCTGCCGTCGCAACGCCACACGACCTCGCCCACGTCGTCGACGACCTCGCGGTATCGGCTCTCGAGCCTCAGCGAGGCCTCCCTCATCTGCTCGTATCGATGGTTCTGATCGTCGAGGCTGGCCTTGGCCGAGCGATAGTTGGCAACCAGCATTCGCCTGACCGAGATGATCAGCATCACGACCAGGAGGCTCATCACCACAGACGAGAACCACTGGACCTGGCGCCACATATCCATGGTGTTCTCGAGCTGGTGAACTAGAACGAAGTTCTCGCTCTCGGTCAGGTCGAAGAGGCGCATCACGTTGCCGACCGTTTGGTCGATCTGGTCGTTGACCCGTTCTTGGTGCTCGGACCGCTCGGGAGATGGGGCCTCGGCGACCAGCACGTCGAGGGCGGCGATGCTGTCGACCACTGCCACGAACCTCAACTGGAACAGCTCGTCGTCGATCGCCTCGCTCTCGATCACCCTCAGCTGACGCTCTACCAGGGCCCTGCTGAGCTCGACCTCTTCGATGTCGGCCTCGGAATCGACGAACTCGTGGACCTTTATCGCGTGGTTCAGGACCTCTCGCTGCAACGATGCAACGTTGCCGCTGACCAACTGGAGCTGACGGTTGAGAGCTGCGGTGTGAGTCTCGACCTCCTGGCCAGTCCTCAGGTTGACGAGGGCCAGCGTGATGATAAGGCCCAGCAGCATCAAGATGAGAGCGATCTGGGGTCGGGTCGGGCGCAGGTGGTAATCGAAAGTCGACCGACCGCCCTCGCTGCGCGCGTCAGTGGTGATGTGCTGGCTCACCTGCTGTTCACCTCGATCCGGTCGAGGCTCCAGATCCACTGATTGGTGTCGCGTCCCAGCGGACCGTCCAGGTTGGTGAACACCACCCGCACAGGCCCGCCGTCGGCGATATCGATCAGGTCGTTGTCTTGGCGGATCGCCAGCCAGGCGCGGTCGTCGAGCAACTCGGCACCGGTGAAGTAGACCTCATAGTTGTCCAGCGCTCGCCAGGTGAGGGCATCGTCAGGTCCTATTCCGGCGGCGGCCAACACCACCACCAAGGGCACAGCATCGAGCGAGAGCGAACGGTTCACGAACGGGTCGTCGACCACGATGGACTGGGCGCCCAGAGCTTCCAGCGCTTGCACGTCGAACTCGGTCAAGACCCCGTCGTCGGCCACGGTCAACACGACGTCGCCGCTGGGGACGGCCACCGGTTGTGCGTGTGGCCAAGTGGCGCCATCGTCGCTGCCGCTGGCGACGGAGGTACAGCCCGCCATGAAGAGCGCGCAGACGAACGCCAAGCTCGACGCCACGCGCCGCATCGTCTCGTCACGCTTGTTTCGTGCCGCACCTGCCACAGTTATCCGATCGGCAGCCGGCCGGCGGATTGTGAGCCAACTGGCTAAGTGTCCTTGCGTTCGATTTCGCCGGACAGAGCGTCGATTTCGGCACCGACCAGAACAGACAACGCGGACAGGTACAGCCACACGAGCAGAGCAGCCACAGCACCCAGGCTGGTGAAGGTCGAGTCCATGCGGTCGATGTTGTCGTAGGCCAGGGTCAGCCCATAGGTGCTGAGCACCCACATCACGGTGCCGGCCATGGCCCCGTGACTGATGACGAGAACCCCATCCAGCGAACCCACCACCGAGCGATACAGCAGAGCGATGGCCAGGCACGAGATGACCACGGCGACAGGCCAGCGCATCACCGACAAGGCGGTGTGGAGGGTTTCGCCCGCCGACGATGCCTCCAACACCGGCGGCAGCACGACCACGAGCCAGATGAGCGCTGCGGTGGCCAGCACCGACAGCGCGCTGAGTCGCAGCGCGAACAGGCGCCCCATGAGCCAGTTGTGTGGGCTGTCCATGTCGTGGGCCACCCGTATGGCGATGACGATCGAGTTGACGACGCTCGACACGGCATAGGCAGCTCCCAGCAGGCCCAAGGCCAGACCGATCGAGATCTTGGCACTGCCGATAGCCGTGACACTCTGCAGTTCGCTGACGATCAGGGCGCGCGCGTTGACGGGCAAAGCGCCGGCCAGCTGCGATACGTGGGCCTCTACATCGCTGGGCTCGGCGACCAGGCCATAGACGGCGACGACCACCACCATCGTCGGCACCAACCCGAGGGCGCTGGTGAAGGCAACACCCGACGCCAGCAGCATCGTGTGATGGCGCGACATCCGGTTGAACATCGCGACTGTGAACCGCCATGGGTTGGGGAACCGTCGCACTGGATTCGATTGTGCCATTTGTGGCACCCGATGATGTTGTGCCATCCCCGTCGGGTGCAACCGCTCGGACCAGCCGATTCGGCGGCCAACCGCGCCATCGGGTGGAATGGCCGGGTGGACAGCACGATCGACCAAGACCGGCATCGGATCACCAGGTTCATAGACCTTCCAGAGAACGACCTGACGGTCAAACCCCACCTGGACGCCATCGAACAGCAGACGCAGGATGCCGATCGCACCCGAGTGCTCGATGCCCGGGTGATAGCAGACATCCGTGACGGCGAGTTCCTGAAGATGCCGGCCAGCCGCGAGATAGGCGGCACCGAACAGTCGATCGTGCGCATAGGCAGGGAGCTGGGCGCCGTTGCCTATCGATGCCCGAGCCTGGCCTGGGTTCTGTGGAACCATCAGGCCGTATTCCACTTGTTTGCCGGGGCTCTGGGCCCCGAACGAGCCGACCTATTGACCCATCTGGTGGCCACCAAGTCGTGGGTCTCGTTTCCCGCCGGAGCCGGATCTGGCGTCCACGGCCGGCTGGCGGGCGATTCGGTGGTGTTGAACGGGCAAGGCACCTTCAGTCACCGGCGCCCGCTACGGCGACTATTGCGGCGTCGTGTTCGCCGTGGAGGGCCCTGACGGAACTCCAAGACGACCCCTGGATCTGAGATTCAGCCTGGTTGCCAACGACCGCGAGGGCGTCACCATCGATCACAGCTGGGACGGTGCCGGACTGCGAGCCTCGGCCACCGACACGATCCACTATCGCGATGTCGAGATCGACGTGGCCAACTGTGTCAGCTGGTTCGGGGCCAACCGCGCCGAGAGCCTGCGCACCATCGACGTGGTCAATCATCGCTACCGCGAAGACTGGGTGGGCATCTCGGATCTGTGGCTTGGTTGGATGGCGCTGAACGTGGTGGCCCGCGCCGCCGCCGATGTCACCGCCGAGGCCACCACCCGAAAGGCCATCATGGGTGCCCGAATGATCGATCGACCCACCGTGCAGATCAACATCGGCAAGGCCTTGGCGCTGACCGCTGCGGCTCACGCCACCATCAAAGCCGCGTGCACCGAGGTCGACGACCGCATCGCCGGCCGGGTGGTGCCAGACACCGCCGACTACCTGCGCCAACAAGCGACGGTTTCGATGGCGGTCGACCAGCTGAGCCAAGCCATCGACCTCCTGGTCAAGGTGAAGGGGGCCAACGGCATGCGCGAAGGCGACCCGTTCGAGCGCAGGGTCCGCGATTTTCGCGCCATGCCTCTGCACATCAACGTCCACGCAGACCGCATCACCCACCAGCTCGGCCGCTATGGGCTCGGTATCGAGCTGGATGCGTTCTGACGCGTATCCTCGCCACATGGACATCTACGAAGCGCTGTACACGACCCGTGCCATGCGAAGGGTCAAGCCCGACCCCATTCCCATGGACGTCCAGGCGAAGATCCTCGACGCAGCCATCCGGGCCCCATCGGGCGGCAACACCCAGGGGTGGCGCTTCATGTTGGTGGACGATCGTGCGATCCTGTCGCAGCTGGGTCCGATTTACCGAGAGTGCATCGACACGCTGTGGGAGACGATCTACAAGGATCGCCGCGAGGCGGCCCGAGCCAACCCGGACGACCCCGAGAGCAAGGCCACCAACGCCATGGTGTCCTCGGTCGAGCATGCCGCCGACAACTTCGGCGACTATCCGCTGATGCTGTTCGCGTTCAACCGCGGCGACCGCAGCGGCGGATCGATCTTCCCATCGATCTGGAGTGCAATGCTGGCAGCCAGGGCCGAGGGCGTCGGCTCGTCTCTGACCACCGTTCTGGCCTTCAAGGGCGACGTCGTGCCCAACCTTCTGGGTGTGCCCGAGGGCGAGGGTTGGAACATGGCCGCCTGTGTACCGATGGGTTACCCAACCGGCCGTTGGGGTGTGGCCAAGCGCAACCCGGTCCACGAGGTCGCCTACCGCAATGCGTGGGGTAACCCTGTCGGTTTCGAGGTCGACGAGCCGCTCTGGAAGCCATGATGGCCACATTGCTCGAGGTCTTCGCCGACATCACGTGCCCCTTCACCCACGTCGGTCTGAAGAAGGTGGTCGCCGAGGTGAACACACTCGCCAAACCGGTCGACGTCGTCGTGCGAGCCTGGCCACTCGAGTGGGTCAACGGCGAGGTGTTCGCTGCCGACGTCATGCGTGCGAAGGTCGACGCCATCGGCAACCACCTGGGCCACCAACACTTCAGCGGCTTCGACGAAGACACTTGGCCAGCCACCACCATCGCGGCCCTGAACCTCGCGGCGGCGGCTTATGCGGTGTCCAACCAGGCAGGTCTAGACGTCAGCTTGAGGTTGAGATCGGCATTGTTCGAGGATGGTCTCGACATCGCCGACCCCTCGGTGCTGGCCGATATCGCCCAGGCCACCGGCGTGCCCGCTCCCCCGGCCGAACCCACCCCCGCGGTCGAGGCCGACTTCGAGGAGGGCAAACGCCGCGGCGTACGCGGGTCGCCCGAGTTCTGGGTCGACGGCCAGGCGTTCTTTTGCCCTTCACTTCAGATCGGGCACGACGACCAGGGCCTGCTGACCGCCCAGTTCGACCCCAGAGGGCTGGACGATCTGTTGAGCGCGCTGCGTTAGGCCGGTCAAGCCCTGACTATGTAGGGCAGCAGCCTTTCGTACAGTGGCTGCGCCTGCTCGAGAACCGGCACCAGCGAGTCGACCAGCTCGGCCTGCTTGGGCGAGTATGGCTGCCAGCCGGTCGACCGGTGAACGCCTTCATACCAGTGGGGGGCCCACACGCCGTCTTCTGGTTTGGGGCCCGCGGGCCACGACAGCATCGCCGGGTCGAAGTCGAGCCCCACCCGCTGGCACACCTGGGCCAGCACCGACCGGGGGTTGGCCAGCAGCTCCTTGGTCTCGATGACCACCGGCTCCTCACCCGAGGCCAGCAACGAGTCGAGGATCTCGTTGAGTTCGACATATCCGGTCTCGCCCAGATCGGCGTCGGGCACGTTCACCTGGAACGAGGTGAGCATCTCGAAGGGATCGCGGGTCAACAAGATGTTCCGGAACTGCGACAGGAACGAGCGGTCGAGGCCCTGTAAGTGTTTGGCCATTTGCTTGAACACCACAACAGGCGTGTCGTAGTCGGCCAGCAGAACGTCGCTGATGACCCTCTGCGCGTCGTCGCTCTGGGCAGCCAGCACATCGTCGCGGCCCGGGTGATCTATACCGGTGCTGCGCAGGTAATGCGCATACAGGGGCTCGTCGACGACGGTGGTGTCGGTGCGCTGCCGCCACGAATACATGAGGGCCGTCGACAGGTTGCGCGGCCCCGACCAGACGTTGATGCGCAGGGTCAAGACCGGGCCTCCTGCTCGGCGATGTCGGCCTCGACGGCGTCGTGATACAAGCCCAGCAGCCTGCGTGTCACCGGCCCCATGCCGGCCCCGTCGCCGATGGTTCGGCCATCGACCATCTTCACCGGAGTGAGAGCGCCGAAGGTGCCGGTAACAAAGACCTCGTCGGCGTCGTAGACGTCGGTCAAAGAGAAGTCTTTCTCCAAGGCCACCATGCCCGCCTGCCTGGCGACCTCTAGCACCAGGGCCCGGGTGATTCCGCCCAGGTTGTAGAAACCGGTCGACGTCCAGACCTCACCATTGCGCACGATGAAGAAGTTGGTGGCGTTGCAGGTCGCAACTGCGCCGTTGGGGTCGAGCATCAGTGCCTCGTCGGCACCGGCCCCGACCGCCTGGATGAGGGCGATTACCTCGTGCAGCTTCGAGTGACAGTTGAGCTTCTGGTCCAGGGTGTCTGGCGGCGGGCGCCTGACCGTGGCGGTGAACAAGCTGATGCCCTCGTTGGCCACATTGGGATCGGCACGCTTGTGCTCGGCGATGATCACCATGTTGGGTCCGCCGACCACGTTTGACGGGTGCTGCGAGGGCGTCTTCTTGTTGCCCCGGGTGATCATCAGGCGCACGTGGACGTCGTCGTACATCTCGTTGCGGTCGATCGTGGCCCTCAGGGCGGCCTCGATGTCTGCCCGTGAGCCGATGTCGAGGTGCACGGCCTTGGCGGCCATGAAGAGCCTGTCGAGGTGGCGATCCAGGAAGGCGAATTGGCCCTTGTGCAGCCTGATCCCCTCCCAGATGCCGTCGCCCACCAAGAACGCGCTGTCGAACACCGAGATCTTGGCCTCGTCGCGGTGGAAGAACTCGCCGTTGATGTAGATCTGAACGTCGGCGTTTCGCTCGTCGGCGACCGCCGAATGGGTGCTCCTGGTCATCTGGACAACGCTAGGCGCTGGACGACATGCACGATCGCGCCAATGTGTAACCCGCCCGCGTCTGCTGCGTCTCGGTCTTGTGACTGTGGGCCACCAATCCGACGCTGCCGACAGCCTGGAACGTCATCTGGTCGGTTTCTACGAAACCCTCGAACCCCACGAACGCCTCGAGCTGAAGTCGCGTATGTGGGCCCGCCTCGATGCCTTGACACGGTTCCGGTTGTCGACAGACGACACCATCTTGTCGGCACAACAGTGGGACCTGGTGGAACAGCTGCGCCACAGCCTGGCGGTTTCCAGGTCGACGCAGCCGACTACTGACAGCACGCCACCGCAGGCCAGGTCGATCACGCTGATCACCAAGGCAACCCGCCTGTGCAACCTGCGGTGTACCTACTGCAACGACTGGGCCGTCGGCCCGGGCCAGTCGATGTCGTTCGAGACCATGGCACGGGTGACCGCCGCCGCGCTCGGCGACCCGGAACACGCCAGCGTCACCTTCCTGTGGCACGGCGGCGAACCAACCCTGTTGGGGCAACAGTGGTTCGAGCGAGCACTGTTCGTGCAGGCGCTGCTGCGACAACCTGGCCAGACGATTCGCAACGAGTTGCAGACCAATGCCACGCGGGTCACCGACGACTTCGCCGCCTTCGCGGCACGGTGCGACATCACCCTGGGCGCCAGCATCGACGGCCCGCCCGACGTTCACAATCGCACCCGGTTATACGCAGACGGCCGCCCGTCCTGGGCCGACGTCAGGCAGGGCTTGCGCGTACTCGAACGCCACGGACACTCGACAAGCGTTCTGATGGTCGTCGATACCGAGATTCTCGAGTTGGGTGCCCAGGCGGTGTTCGACGCGCTGGTGGCCGAGGGGATCACCGGTGTTGGCCTGCTGGCAGCAAAGCCGACGAACCAACCGGGCGCGGCGCCCGGCACACCCACCGATCACTACGTGCCGCCCGCAAGGGCGGCGCAGTTCATCATCGACCTCGACGCTTGCCGAACCGCGGCGGGCATCGACTTCTCGATCCGCGAAGCTGACGACACCTTGCTGCGCATAGGCGGCGCGGACGTTGTCGACTGCACCCTCGGCAGCGACTGTGTTGGCCAGTTCTACATCGTCGAACCCAACGGCGACATCGCCCACTGCGACAACTTCCTGGGCGACCCCGACTATCAGTTCGGCAACATCACAACCCAGACGTTTGCCGAGGTACGCAGCGATCCGCGCATGCAGCGACTGGTCGAACAGAACAAAGCCGAACTCGAGGCGATGTCTTCTTGCCCCGGCTTCGACGTGTGCCAGGGCTGGTGCCCGCACGAGCGCTACACCTCACGCCACCACAACCCGGACCACGACCCCGCGTGTTGTGGGCGGCTTCCCCTTATCGATCACTTCCGCCACGACCGCCGCGCGAAAGCGCCAACCGGTGTGGCGGTTTCGTTGTCGGCACCTCGCCGGTCCGGACCACAGGAGGCCCGAGATGAATCAAGACCCACCCGATGACCAACAAGAGGTCACCGAGGCCGAAGTGGACGCGTTTGCCGCCAAGCTGAACGCCTTCGCCGGCAGCCTCGACCCCCGCGAGCGCGCCATGCTGGACCAGTTGCTGGCCCCACAAGGTGCAGACGCCGACGAGGACGATGTCGCAGGCTTCGCCTTCCACGAGGGCCTGACGCTGGGCCTCGACTTCTTGCGCGGAGGCAAGATCAGCGGCGTCGAGGGCGCAACGGCCTATAACCGATGGAACCGGACCACCAACCCCGACCCGCCACCATGGCGTCGGTGGAACCGCACCGGTTGACCTCGAGGGTGCTTACGACCCGTCGGCCTCGCCCAGGTAGCTCTTGCGCAGGTCTGGGTTGGCCATGAGGGCCTCGGCCGTGTCGTCCAACACCACCCGGCCCGTCTGCAGAACCCAGCCACGGTCGGCGATCGACAGGGCCATGTTGGCGTTCTGCTCGACCATGAAGATAGCTATGCCGGCTTCATGGATCTGCTGGATCAGCTCGAAGTTGGTGCGCACCAGTGCCGGCGCCAGGCCCATGGATGGTTCGTCCATCAGCAGCACCCTGGGGCTGGCCATCAGAGCCCGGCCCATGGCAACCATCTGCTGCTCGCCGCCCGACAGGGTGCCGGCCTTTTGTGCAAGGCGCTCCTTGACCCTGGGGAACATCTCATAGATGCGCTCGAGGTCGCGCTCGATGCCGTCCTTGTCGTTGCGCAGATAGGCACCCAGCTGCAGGTTCTCGAGGACGCTCAGACGCTTGAACAACCGTCGGTTCTCGGGAACCATCGTGACGCCCCGCTCGACGCGGTACGACGTCGGCTTGTCGTTGACCACTTCGCCGTCGAGTACGACTTCGCCAGACGATGGATTGACCATGCCGAGCAAGGTCTTGAGGGTGGTCGACTTGCCGCTGGCGTTGCCGCCCAGCAAGCAAACGAGCTCGCCGGGGTAGATCGCCAGATTGACGTCTTTCAGGATGTGCACCGCGCCGTAGTGGGTGTTGATACCCCGGAACTCGAGAATCGGCTGCCTGGGGTTGCCGCCACCGTCGGGTACAGCGTTGGGAATGGTGTCGCTCATGGAGATCAGGCCCCCTTCTCGATCGGTCGGCCCAGGTAAGCCTCGATGACCTCGGGATTGTTGGAGACCTCCTCGAAGGAGCCCTCGGCCAAGGTCTCGCCGTGGTCGAGACAAACCACGCGGTCCGACACGTCGCGCACCACGTTCATGTCGTGTTCGATCATCACGATGGTGAAGCCCCACTCGCTGCGAAGCCGCGAGATCAGCCCGGTGAGCTCGGCCGACTCCTTGGGGTTCATGCCCGCCACCGGCTCGTCAAGCAGGATGAGCTTGGGGCGCGTCGCCATGGCCCGTGCGATTTCTAGGCGTCGACGGTTGGCGTAGCTCAACACCGACGCCGGCTGTTCGAGCCGGTAGCCGACCAGCCTGGTGCCAAAGAAGCTCAGGACCTCTTCGGCGCGGCGGCGGATCTCGGCCTCTTCTTCACGAAAGCCCTTGGTGTTGAACAGGGCGCCGATGACGTTTTGATGGGTGCGACAGTGCTGGCTGACCATGACGTTCTCGAGGATCGTCATGTTGGCGAACAGCCTGACGTTCTGGAACGTCCGGGCGATGCCGCGCTGGGTGACCTGGTTGGGGTCGAGGCCCACCAGCGAGCGGCCCTCGAACAAGATGTCGCCAGCAGTGGGATGCACCATGCCCGAGATCATGTTGAAGAACGTCGTCTTGCCGGCTCCGTTGGGGCCGATGACGCCCACGATCTCGCCTTCGTCGACGTGGAAGTCGAGATCTCTCAAGGCGTGCAGACCGCCAAACGACACGCTCAGCTTGTTGATCTCGAGGAGTCGGTTGCCGCTCATCGGTCGACCTCCTCGGCGGGGCCGGTCTCGTCGTCGGTGTCGACCTGGCCCTTCAGCCAGGCGTCTTGGAGGAATTCGTCCTGGTGAAGTTCGCGCGTGCGTCTGACGTTGGGCACCAGGCCCTCGGGCCGCTGCAGCATCATCCACACCAGCAGGGCGCCATAGATCAGCAGCTTGTATTCGCTGAACTCCTGGAGCAAGCCGGGCTGTTTGGGACCGCCCAACACACCGACCAGCACGACCGAGCCGGCGATCACGCCGACGATCGAGCCCATGCCACCAACGATGACGATCACCAGGATGATGATCGACACCAAGATCAGGAAAGACGACGGGAAGATCGAGCCGACCTTTGCGGCAAAGATCGCCCCGGAGAACGAGGCCAGGATGGCACCTACCACGAAGGCCATCAGCTTGACGTTGACCGTGTTGATGCCCATGGCTTCAGCGACGCTCTCGTCTTCGCGAACCGCCATCCATGCGCGGCCCATTCGAGAGTGCTCGAGGCGCCACGACACATAGATCGAGATCGCGGCGAATACCAACACCAGGTAGAACACCGACCGAGGGTCGGTGCCCTTGACCTCGTAGAAGCCGAAGTCGGCCGACGGGATGTTGGTGATGCCCTGGGCGCCGTTGAAGTAGCCGCCCAGCCAGTCGGACAAGAACAACAGGCGGATGATCTCGCCGAAGCCCAAGGTGACGATGGCCAGGTAGTCACCTCGCATGCGGATGACCGGTGCGCCGATGAACAGGCCGACCACGCCCGCCATGACGATGGTGACCAACAGTGCACCCCACCAGGGCATGGTTGGGAACCAACTGGGCCAGTCTGGGCCCCGGTTGGGCGATGTCAACACCGCGGTGGTGTATCCGCCCACTGCGAAGAAGGCGACGTAGCCCAGGTCGAGGATGCCGGCGAGACCGACGACGATGTTGAGGCCCAGCGCCAACAGCAAGAAGATGCCGATGTTGGCCATGAGTTCCTGGGTGATATTGCCGGTCACCATCGGGATGATGATGAGCAGTATTCCCGAGACACCGATCAGGGCCGTGGTCTGGCGAGCCTTGGCCGGCCCGGTGGTCTCCTGGTAGGTGCGACGCACGTCGCCGAGCTTGCGCCCGCCTCCCAGATAGCTCGCTGCGGCGGCGATGACGGCCAAGCCCACGGCCGTGGGCCACTTGAGTCCACGCTCGGGCTCGTACAGCACGTCGAGGGCGTCGATGACATCGACGATGAAGCTCTCGAACACGGCCACCAGCACGGTGGTGACCACGGCGGCGATGAACGCCTTGCGCACCTTGGTGGGAACGACGTGCATGGCACCACCGAGCGCGCCCAGCGCTGCACCGATGACGATCCAGACGAACAGGGTGCCCGACCCACCGCCGAACGCCAGCAGGTCGAACAGTTGGGGCGACCAGTTGACCAGCGGGTCGCGCAGGTTGAAGTTGTTGACCAACAGGCCCAGAAGGGTCAGGCCGGCACCGCCGATGGCACCCACACCGGCACCCGCGACGATGTCGCGAGCACCCTTGGACGAGGCCGCCATGCCTTCGAGCACCACCTCGCGAGCCACCAGCCACCCCATGATGACCGGTACCCACAGCAGCGACAGGTAACCCAGCGACAGCACGGGATCGACCAGAAGCCGAGAATCGAGGCCTACGGGCATTCCGGCCAGCGCGATGAAGACCAGCCCCAGAGCGGTGATGGCGCCCAGGCGGACGATCTCGGCCCAGTCGACGTCGAAGGCGCCCCGGTCGAGTGCGACAGCGTGGTTGTTGGGTTGGATGGAGGTCATGCCCGGTCCTCCGATGAAAGCCGCTCGCCGAACAGGCCGGTGGGTTTGATCAGCAGAACCAGGATCAACAGGGTGAAGGCCACCGCGTCACGCAACTGCGACGGGCCAGTGACACCCAACGGGTCCAGGATCATCAGCGGGGCGAGAGCCTCGGCACCGCCCAACGAGACGCCGCCGGCCATGGCACCACCGAGGTTGCCGATGCCACCGACGACGGCTGCGGTGAAGGCCTTGATGCCGGGCAGGAAGCCGGTCAAGGCGGTGACCGAACGGAACAGCAGGCCCCAGAGGATTCCGGCGATTCCGGCCATCGCGCCACCGACCGCGAACGTGGTGACGATGGTGCGGTTGACGTTGATGCCCATCAGGGCAGCGATCTCTTTGTCTTCGGCAACGGCGCGCATCGCCTTGCCGGTCTTGGTGCGCTCGACGAAGTACCAGAGGCCGGCCATCGAGATGGCGGCCACGACGATGACGAGAACCTTGACACCCTCGATGTTCAAGAAGGTGTAGCGGTCGTCGAGCCAGTCGGGGTTGGACGGATAACCCTTGGCTCCGGGTCCGAACAACAGGTTGATGGCGTTCTGAAGGAAGAACGACACGCCGATGGAGGTGATCAGCGGGATCAGCCGTGGAGAGCCACGCAGCGGTCTGTAGGCGACCCGCTCCATGACCACGGCCGTCAGCATCGACACCAGGGTGCAGACCAGGATGGTGAACAGCACCGCGGGGATGAACGCCCCGCCTTCCCAGTAGCCGGCCTCGTCGAGCTTGTTGGCCATGATGAAGCCGGTGAAGGCGCCCACCATGAAGACCTCGCCGTGGGCGAAGTTGATGAAACCCAGCACGCCGTAGACCATGGAATAGCCCAGGGCGATCAGCCCGTACATGGCTCCCTGGCTGATACCCGTGACGACGAGGCCCTTGTACTGGTCCCAGGTGAGACTGCGGGCACCCTCGTCGCCGTGTCGCCATTCGGCGAACGCGTTGTTGGGGTCTATCTGTTGGGCGATGAATGCGATCAGGCCCACTGCGATGAGGGTCAGCAAACCAGCCCTCATGAACAGCAAGAACCAGTCCACCCTGGTGCGGCCGGCGCCTCTGGCGCGAACGGCAGCCGTCATGGGCCGCCCTCCCTGTACGAATCGTGTGTGTTGGGGTTTACAGAGCCCGCATGAGCGAAAGCGGCCCCGCCCTCGCCGGGGCGGGGCCGCTTTGCCATGCGGGTTTGGTATTGGACGATCAGGCTGAGCTCATCGCCCGGTCAGCGACCTGGGATCAGGGCGCGTACTCGAACACGACGTTGTTCTTCGATGCCTCGAGATCGGTGTGATCGAGGTGCTCGATGATCGTGATCTTCTGCGAACCGCAGTCGCCGAAGTCGTCGCAGTTGATGGTGCCGATGACACCGCTGTAGCCCGAGATGCCGTCGAGGTAGTCGCGAACGCCCTGACGGTCGATGACCAGCGTGTCGCCGTCCATGGTGGAGGCGGCATCGATGGCGTCGAGCAGCATGGCGGTGGCGTCGTAGCTGTGACCCCAGAACGGAGCCGACGGAGCCTCGCCGTAAGCGGCGTCGTAGGCCGAGAGGATGTCCTCAGCGGTCTTGCCGGTGCTCTCGTTGACGTTGGTTCCGAAGCGGGTGTCGGGGCCCGAGAAGTACATACCCTCGGACTGCTCGAGTGCCAGGAAACCATCGACCAACAGGCCGTCGGCGGCCAGCAGCACGGTGTCCTCGAGGCCCGAAACGCCAGGAGCCTGATCGGCGACGAAGTCACCGGCGGGCTGGAAGATCGGGAAGAACAGTGCCTGGGGGCCACCGGCAGCGATCTCGGTCAGAGCCGGGACCATGTCGGTGTCTTCCTTGGCGACGCCGGTGAAGCCGACCATCTCGCCGCCGAGTTCCTCGAAGGCGTTGCTGAAGGCGGTGGCGAGACCCTGGGTGTAGGGGTCGCCGTCGTGGATGGCCGCAGCCGTGGTGAGGCCGAGGTCTTCGTACACGAACTTGGCCATTGCAGCGCCCTGGAACAGGTCGTTGTGAGCGGTGCGGTAGTAGCCGACGTTGTAGTTCTCGCCTGCGTTGCCCTGCTGGTCAGAGGTCAGAGCCGGCGAGGTGTTCGAACCCGAGATCATCACCATGCCGGCCTCGCCGATGAGCGGGGCCGCAGCGGTGGCTGCACCCGAGCACGAGGTGCCGATGACACCGATGACCTGCTCGTCGGCCACGATGGTCTGGGCCGCAGCCTGGCCACCGTCTGCCGAGCAGAGGTCGTCGAGCCCGGTGCCCATGCTGACGTCGAAGCCCTTGACCTGGCCATAGTCGGCGATGGCGAGTTCGACGGCGCGCTGGTTGGGCACGCCGAGGAAGGCCACGTCACCGGTGATGGCATTCAGCGAACGAATCTGGATCGACTCGCCAGCTGCGACGCGGACCTCGCCGAGAGCGCCTGCAGAATCGCCGCCGCCGGCGTCGCCGGCTGCTTCGGTGGTGTCCGACGAGTCGTCGGAGTCAGAGTCGCCACAAGCGGCTGCAACCATGCTGAGCGACAGCAGCAGCGCAAGAAGCGTGAATAGTTTCTTCAATGGATCCCTCCAATTAACGGATAGCCGGGCACGCGGTGCCCGCCTCAACCGGGGAACACTAGCAGCGAACCGATCGCCGCGGTCGATACCTGGGCATTCACCGTTCAGAGCAGGTCGGTGCGCTCGGCCCGATACTGCCCTGGGGTGAGGCCCGTGTAGCGGGCGAACTGGCGGGTCAGGTGGGCCTGATCGGTGAACCCACAGCGGGCCGCGACGTCGCTTATCGCCAGCTTCGACTCGGCCAGGAGCGCGGCAGCAGCGCCGACGCGAACACGAGCGACGTACTGGGCGGGGGTCAAACCGAACACCTGCCTGAAGCGCCCGGTCAACTGGCCAGTCGAGCATCCGGCCACCTCGGCGAGGTCGGCCACCCGCAACGCAAGCGTGAGGTTGTCGGTGACGTGGTCGATGACCCGCGTCAGCGAGTTGACGGCGATGTCGTCGGCGCTGGGCGTCTCGAGGTCTGAGCTCATGGACACGATTCCGACCACCGAGCCGTCGCGGCGCACCGGCAGCTTGGTGGTGACATACCAGCCCGCGTCGCCGTTGGGCCTGCGGATCAGCTCGAGCAGGTCGTGCATCGATGCGCCGGTTGTCAGCACGTGGGCGTCTTGGGCCTCGTATTGCTGGGCCCTGGACGGCACGAAGATGTCGGACGCACGCCGGCCGATGACGTCTCGCTTGGATGTCTTGCCCGAACGGTTCAGGAAGCCGTCGTTCACGTAGACGTAGCGGCCATCGGCGTCCTTGATGCAGAACAGGACCCCGTTCAGATGCTCGAACAGCTCGAGGAGTTGGTCCTGGCAATCGAAGAGCACGTGTTTCACGGGTTCGCCCCAGCTCGGCCCGCTACGGCGACCGTGTTTTGTCGAATCCGACGGCGGGTAGGGCACGGATCGTACAAGACAATCCTTGTGACCCCAGTCACGATGGAGGTGATGATCCCGGTGCCAGAGACCGCACACGCCACCACCCCCGACGACCTGGTCGACCCGTCCGTCGAGCTGGTCTCCCGCTGGTTGGCCCAGGCCACCGCCGAGGAGAACCGGGCCGACCGCGCCGCCGCAGGCAAGCTGCGCTCGATCCTGGCCGATCCCGATGGCATTGCGTTCACGCTCGAGTTCGTCGATCGCGTGGCGCGCCCCGACAGCGACACCGTTGGCGCAGAGCAGCTCGCCGACCTGGTCGCCCGCCACGGCACGCCGGCCTTCGCCGGGCGCGTCGATGGGGCGCTGCTGCGGGCCGGTACCACGCTGGCACCCCGGGTTCCCCGACTTGTGATGCCCCTGGTTCGCCGCCGGCTGCGCCAGATGGTCGGCCATCTTCTGGTCGACGCACGGCACCGGCGGCTCGCAGACCACATCGACAAACGCCAGGCCGAGGGATATCGCCTGAACGTGAACCTGCTGGGCGAGGCCGTGCTGGGTAACGCCGAGGCCGACCGACGGCTGGCCATGACCATGGACCTGATCGAGAACTCGTCGGTCGACTATGTGTCGGTGAAGGTGTCATCGGTTGCGGCCCAACTCCACCCCTGGGCCTTCGAGCACAACGTCGAGCGGTTGACGAGTCGCCTGACCCCCATGTTCCAGGCCGCGGCCGCCAACCACACCTTCGTGAACCTAGACATGGAGGAATACCGCGACCTGGCGTTGACCATCGAGGTGTTCGAACGCATGCTCGACAGGCCCGAGTTCCTGAACCTCGAAGCCGGCATCGTGCTGCAGGCATACCTGCCCGATGCCATGGGTGCCCTCGAACGGCTGGTGTCGTGGGCGGGGCAACGCAGGGATCGGGGTGGCGCCGACATCAAGATCAGGCTGGTCAAGGGTGCCAACCTGGCGATGGAACGGGTGGATGCCGCAATGCACGGCTGGAAGCTGGCCACCTATTCGACCAAGGCGGACACCGACGCCAACTACAAGCGCTGCCTCGACTGGCTGATGCAGCCTCACCGCATGCGAGCAGTGCGCCTCGGGTTGGCCAGCCACAACCTCTTCGACGTTGCATTCGCCCGACTGTTGAGCGTCGAACGCGGTGTCGAGTCGAGGGTCGAGTTCGAGATGCTGCAGGGCATGGCACCAGCGCAGGCGCGCACGGTCAAGTCCGAAGCCGGTGCGATGCTGCTGTACACGCCTGCTGTCGCCCCGGCCGATTTCGACGCGGCCATCAGCTATCTGGTGAGGCGGCTCGAGGAGAACGCCTCACCCGAGAACTTCCTTCACAGCCTCGTCGACCTCGCCCCCGCCAGCCAATCGTTTCGTACCGAGGCCGCACGATTCCGCGAGGCGGTGGCCAGACGAAACCAGGTAGTCGCGGCTGCGATGCGCGACCAGAACCGGCACGCCGGTGTCGACTTCAGCGGCCCGCGGACGTCTTCGAGAATGCCCCCGACACCGACCCGACGCTTCAGGCCAACCGCCAATGGCTGGCCGCTGCTCTGGAGTCGGGCAGCGGGGTTCGCACCCCCGACCAGATCAGCACCACCGACGAGGTCGACAGGGTCGTGGCCCGCCTGGCTGCGTCGCCATGGCTGCGCTCTGGTCGACGCGAGCGTGCGTCGGTTCTGGACAGGCTTGGCGACACCATCGAACGGCGCCGAGGCGAGTTCGTGGCAGTCATGGTCGACGAAGCCAACAAGACGGTTGCCGAAGCCGACAAGGAGGTCTCCGAGGCCGTCGACTTCGCACACTACTACGCGCGATGTATAGACGATCTCGAGTGGAACCCGACCCTCGAATCCGAACCCCTCGGGGTGGTAGCTGTGGTGCCACCGTGGAACTTCCCGGTCGCCATACCTGTGGGTGGCGTGCGTCGTCGTTGGCGGCCGGCAACCCCGTGGTGCTGAAGCCGGCTCCCGAGGTTCCCCGCTGCAGCGCCTTGATCGTGGACGCTTGCCGCCAGGCCGGGCTCGACGAGTCCACGGTCGCGTATCTCCGATGCCCCGACAACGAGGTGGGCGCCACCTGATAACCCATCCGCAGGTCGGCGCTGTCATCCTGACCGGTTCGATCGAGACCGCGGACCTGTTCCGATCGTGGAAGCCAGACCTGCGCCTGTTTGCCGAGACCAGCGGCAAGAACGCCTGATCATCACCCCGAGCGCCGATCTCGACCTGGCCGTCGCCGACCTGGTGACGTCGGCCTTCGGGCACAGCGGCCAGAAGTGTTCGGCTGCGTCGCTGGCCATTTGTGTGGGCGACGTGTACGAGTCACCGCGGTTTCGCCAGAAGCTGACCGACGCCGTGACCAGCCTGGCGGTTGGCTCACAACACGATCTGTCCACCACGATGGGTCCGCTGATCGGACCACCCCCGGACAAGCTGATGCGAGCGTTGACCCAGCTCGATGACGGCGAGGAGTGGCTGGTGAAGCCAACTCGCCTCGACGACGGATTGTGGACGCCCGGCGTTCGCATCGGCGTCGAACCCAACTCGTGGTTCCATCTCACCGAGTGTTTCGGTCCTGTTCTGGGCGTCATGCGCGCCGACGACCTCGACCACGCCATCGCATTGCAGAACAGCACCGACTATGGGCTGACCGGCGGCATTCACACCCTCGAAGACGACGACGTCGAGCGGTGGCTCGAAGGGGTCGAGGTCGGCAACGCATACGTCAATCGCACCATCACGGGTGCGATCGTTCAGCGCCAGCCATTCGGCGGTTGGAAACACTCGGCGATCGGGCCGGGCGCCAAAGCCGGAGGGCCGAACTATGTGCGCAGCCTCCGCCGGTGGATCGATACCGCGCCCCGCGACGAGGCCTGGCTCGACCTCGCTCGCGGGTCTGACGAAAGATGGTGGCTGGATCACTACAGCATCCAGCACGACCCGTCGGCGCTTTACTGCGAGTCGAACATCTTGCGGTATCGGCCTCTCCCCCGGGCTGTCATCTGGGTCGCGTCCGACGCCGACCCGATCGAGGTCCAGCGCTGCACGCTGGCGGCGCAGCGCTGTTGCGAACAGGTGCTGGTGTTGAGCGAGGACGAGTTCGTCGCCAACCAAGTCGGGCCCTACGACAGGGTTCGTGTTGTGGGCTCTGCGTCCGGGTTGGTCATCAGCGCGGCTCTGGCCGCCGGCGCCCAGCTGATAGACACCCCGGTGACCGGCGACGGGCGAATCGAACTGGGCTACTACCTACGCGAACAGGCGGTCTCGAGAACCCTTCACAGGTTTGGCAACGTGGCCTGATCAGACCGCACCGCGAGTGCTGGCCCGCTCCATCCGCGACACGAGCACGTTCGACTCGACCGCGTTGGCCGGCCGCCCGAACAGGTAACCCTGAACACAATCGGGGCCGAATGGACGGATGCGCTCGAGCGTCGCCCTGTCGGCAACACCTTCGGCCACGGTGCTGACACCCAGCGCCCTGGCCATCTGCACGAGCGTTCTCATGATCTGGCCTCCTTTTCGGTGTCGCTCGCAGTGACCAGCGATCGGTCGAGTTTCAACACGTCGAAGGGGATGGCTGCCACCTGGGCAAACGACGAGTGCCCGGTGCCGAAATCGTCGATGGCGATCCGTGCGCCCAGGCGGCGGATCGCAGGCACCACACGGTCGGCCTCCTTCACCCCCACGAAGTGCTGCTCGGTCATCTCCACCGTCAACTGCCCACGCGCCAAACCATTGCTTGCGATGGCCTCCTCGACCTCGACCAGGTAGGCGTCGTCGGCGATCGTCGGTGCGCTGGCGTTCACGGCCACACCGATGGGGCGCCCTACTGCCCTCGACCACTGGGCGGCCTGTGATGCGCCGGCCCTCAGTACGAACCTGTCGATGCGGGGCATCAGACCCAGCCGCTCGGCCAGGCCCAGGAACTCGTCGGGGGCGACGGTTCCGTATTCGGGATGGTTCCAGCGGATCAGAGCCTCGAAGCCGACAATCCCCAGGGGCCTCAGCGAGACGATCGGCTGGTAGTACAGCTCGAATTGGTCCAGCTCCAGGGCCACCTTGAGGTGTCGTTCCTTCTCGAGCCTCGTGACCAGCTCCTCGCGCATCCGCTGCTCGAACGGCACCACCTGGCCACGGCCTGCGCCCTTGGCCTGGTACATCGCTATGTCGGCATCGCGCAGAACGGCCTCGGCGTCGTCGCCGGGTTCGGCGATCGCCAGGCCGATAGAAGCCGAGACGTTCAGTTCCTTGTCGTCGAACGGAATCGGCACCGCCACCACACGCCTCACGCGCTCGGCGATCTCAGACGCCATCTCGCGACTCGACACGTCTTCGCACAGAACCACGAACTCGTCGCCTCCGAAGCGGGTGATGGTGTCGTTGGCCCTCAGCACACTGGCCATCCGGTCGGCCAGCTCGACCAGCACCAGGTCGCCCGCAGCGTGGCCCAGGGTGTCGTTGATCTCCTTGAACAGGTCGACGTCTATGAACATCAGCGCCGTCATCGATCGGGTTCGAGCACTGCGCACCAATGCGCGCTCGAGGCGGTCGGTCATCAGCGTTCGATTCGGCAGCTGGGTCAACTCGTCGTGCAGTGCCATATGGGTCAACTCGGTGCGCGCTGCCCGCTGCTCGGTGACATCGACCAACTGAACGAGGATGCCCACAACGCCATCCCCGCCCGTTATCGAACTCGAGGTCAGCTGCACCCAGCGCTCAGAGCCATCTGCTGTGGCAACCCTCAGATCTGGTGCTGTCACGTCGTCGGTTCTGGGGCTGGACAGCAGCGCCTCGGCGTCGTTGGCAGACTCACCGGTGAAGCGGTCGAGGATGCTGTTGCCCACCACCTGGTGCTCGTCCATTCCGCCGAACAGTCCCAGGGCGGCCGCGTTGGCCGCGGTGACGACGAAGTCTGGGTCTACCTCCAGAACACCTATCGGCGACCCCTCGAACCCGATCGCAAAGCGGGCCGTCTGTGTCAGTGCCTCTCGCCTCGCCACCTCGCGCCCGAGGATGATTCGCCTGGTGAAGACGAACAGGCCCAGGCTCAGCACCGCGCCGAGCACGGCAACCGAAACAGCTTCGCGGCTATTCGGGATTCGGAAGAAGCCCTCGCCCGACGTGACGGCGAGGCGCCACGACCGGCCGAACAGGCTCAGATGGCGCGTCGCGGCAAACCGGGCCTGCTCTGCGCTGCCCAGCAACAGGCTCGCCTGCGACCGAAGGTCGGCGGGCGCGTCGTCTGCGCCACCGAACACGCGCGTCACGTCAGGATTGATCGCCGACAGCGACAGGCTGGCGACGATCGGATCGCCCGCTTGTGACGCTCCGATCATGAACTGGTCGGGGTCGAACACAAACGCCAACCCGTGGCGCTCGTCTGTCATCATCGCTATCGCCAGATAGGTGTTGCCGTCGGCGTCGAAGACCGAATAGGCGCTCGCCTGATCGACCGTTGGCCCGTCGTCGCCCTCTGGCACCACCGCTGCGACCACATCGGCCAGGCCCGGATCGATCGACCCGGAATACGATGTTGCAGCACCGTCCACCATCGCGACCGCACCCGTGAACCCCTGGAAGTCCTCGGCCCCGAAGCGGCGCGTCGCCTGGTCGAGAGCTTCGCTGTCGCCCGGATCGGGGGCTGCAACCTCGACGGCACGCATGACAAACACCACCCGGTCGCCGGTGTCTCTGACCTCTTGTTCGAGGCCGTCCACCACGCCCAAGAAGTACTGCTCGGCCGAGGCGATCGAAGCGTCTCGCTCGGCTGCGACCGCATCTGCTCGCCACAAAACGACAAGCGCCGAGGCCAGCAATGGCGCGCACAAGACGGCGAGCGCGGTCAGCGTTCCACCGTGACGGCGCAATCGGGACATGGGTTCCGATCGGAACGAGCGGACCCAGATGTGAGGAGAGGTAACGAAAACGACTGGCGAATCAGTGGGTGTTGAGGCCCTGACCTTCGAGGAAGCCGCGCATGTGCGGGCGGCTCTCCTTACCCAGCAGAGCCGACATGTCGGCACTCCACACCCGGTCGAGCTTGCCGCCTGTGCGCTCGAGGTAATAGGCCCGCATCTGCTCGTCGTAGGCCTCGATTCCCTCCCTGTCGGCCGATTCGTCGTAGCGCTCTTCCTTCAGCGTCACCGACAGAGGCAGCCTGGGCTTGAGGGCAGGATCCTGGTCTGGCCAGCCGATGCAGAGCCCGAACAGTGGATACACCTGCTGGGGCAGCTCGAGCAGTTCGGTGACCTTTGCCGGGTCGTTGCGGATGCCGCCGATGTAGCAGATGCCCAGCCCCAAGGACTCGGCGGCGACGACGGCATTCTGGGCGGCAAGGGCGCAGTCGACGGTTGCGATGATGAAATGCTCGGTGACGCCGGGATGAAAGTCGCCGCCCGCCATCTCGCACGCCACCGCCGACCGGTGCAGATCAGCGCACCACACGAAGAACGCACCGGCCGTCTCGACATAGGCCTGCCCGCCGGCGACTTCGGCGATGGCAGCGCGGGTTTGTGGATCGCGCACCCTGATCACCGTGGTGCCCTGCAGGTTCGAGGACGTGGCAGCAGAGAGCCCGGCAGAGATGATGTCTGCCACCATCTCGTCGGAGACGGGCTCGTCCGTGAACTTGCGAATCGACCTGTGCGACTTCAGCAGTGAGATGACATCCATCTCACGACACTAGTTGTGGTGTGGCACTGTTCTGCTATGACCAAGGCCTATTGGATAAGTGCGTACCACGAAGTACACGACCCGCAGAAGCTCGCCGAGTATGCCAAGCTCGCCGGTCCGGCGATCGCCAAGGCCGGCGGCCGGTTCCTGGCCCGGTCCGAGGCCGTGCGGGCCTACGAAGCCGGGCTGATGCAGCGCACCGTTCTTATCGAGTTCGACTCGGTCGAAGCCGCCGAAGCCTGCCACGACAGCCCCGGCTACCAGGCCGCTCTGCAGGCCCTGGGCGACGGGGTCACCAGAGACCTGCGCATCGTGCCCGGCGTCGACTAGCCAGTCAGCGCTGCGCCGCTCGGGCGCCTAACGCATGATGAACGGGTTCGCGACCGACGAATCCTGCGCGATCCAGACCGACTTGGTCTGCAGGTACTCCTTGATTCCCTCGATGCCGCTCTCGCGGCCCAGGCCACTGCGCTTGTATCCGCCGAACGGCGAGTTGAACGACACCGCTCTGTAGGTGTTCACCCACACGGTGCCTGCCTTCACCGCGTCGGCGACGCGCACGGCCCTACCGATGTTCTGGGTCCACACGCCTGCTGCGAGTCCGAAGTTGACGTCGTTTGCTATCTCGATGGCCTCTTCTTCGGTGTCGAAGCCGATGATCGACAACACGGGCCCGAACACCTCTTCCTGGGCTATGCGCATGTCGTTGGAGACGTTGGTGAATATGGTCGGCTGGACGAAGCGGGTGCCAGACGAGCCTGGCCCGGTATAGCGGTCGCCGCCGAGCACACACGTGGCGCCGCCCTCCTGGGCGATGCGGATGTAGTCGAGGACCTTCTGAAACTGCGGTTCGGTGGTGACGGGGCCCACGTGGGTGTCGTACGACATTGGGTCGCCGATGACCGCCGACGATGCCACCTCGACCAGGCGCTCGACGAAGGCGTCGTGCACAGAGCGCTGCACCAGGGCCCGCGAACCGGCGATGCAGGTCTGGCCGGTGGCGGCGAAGATCCCGGAAATGACCCCCATCACGGCCGCTTCCAGTTCGGCATCGTCGAACACGATGTTGGGCGACTTGCCGCCCAGCTCGAGCGTCACCTTCTTCAGGTGCTTGGCCGCCGACTCATATATCCGCTGCCCGGTGCCGTCCGATCCCGTGAAGGCGATCTTGACGATGTCGGGATGATCGATCATGGCCTGGCCGGCCTCGTGCCCGAAGCCGGTGACCACGTTCACGACGCCCGGCGGGAACCCGGCCTCTTCGAACAGCTTCACGAACTCGAGCGTCGAGGCCGAAGTGAACTCAGACGGCTTGATGACGGCGGTGTTGCCCGCCGCCAAAGCTGCCGGAAGCTTCCACGACAGCAACAACAACGGCGAGTTCCATGCGGTTATCAGGCCCACGACACCCAGCGGCTCGTGTTTGGTGTAGTTCAGGACCCCGGGGCGGTCCAGAGGGATCACCGAGCCCTCGACCTTGTCCGCCAGTCCCGCGTAATAGCGATACCAGCCCGCCGTGGCCATGGTCTGGCCGGCCATCTCTGCGATCAGCTTGCCGTTGTCGCGCACCTCGACCTCGCCCAGGCGCTGGGCGTCGCGTTCGATCAGGTCGGCGAGCTTGTACAGCAGGCGTCCGCGCTGGGTAGGAGTTGTGGCCGCCCACCCGACTGAAGCCGCCTTGGCTGCAGCTGCGGCGGCATCGACATCGGCGGCGGTTCCCCTGGCCACCCGGGCCCAGATCTCGCCCGTGTATGGATTGTCCGAGTCGATGTATTCGCCCGAAGCGGGCGCCACGAACTGCCCGTCGATGAAGAGGTCGTATGTCTGCACCCCGCCAAAAGTACCCGGGGCCCACCGAGGCATCGAACGCCGCAGGCGGGTTGCTCAAGCTCCGACCCCGGTGCGCGCCGACGATGCGGCGTCGATCAGGGGGGCGATCTCTCTATCGTCGAGTCCGACGATCTGCAGCGCGATCGCCAGTTGCTCCTGGCGAGGCTGCGAGGGGTCGCCGGCCAGTGCGCTGCGAATCCACTGCACCACCGCGCCGAGAAGCGCGTCGGCGGTAACCGACGCAGAGCGCTGACGAAACCGGCCGCTGTCGATGCCGTCGGTGACGGCCTGGATGACGATGCCCCGTACCCTCGAACGAAGCCCGGGTACCGACGCGAGCAGATTCACGAACGCGTTCGCCGCAATCGGGTCGACAACTGCGAGATCCAGGAGCTGCTCGGTGCCGATCACCACCCGCGCGGCCGGGTCGTTCTCTACGGCTGCAAGGGTGTCGCGCCCGATCTCGACCCCTACTGCCAGCTCGGCGACAACGGACTCGACGAGCTCGTTCAACGACGAGAAGTGGTTGTAGAACGTGGCCGGCGTGACGCCGGCCGCGGCGGCAATGGCTCCGACCGTGGCTCCGTCGGGGCCTCGTTCGGCCAACACAGACGAGCCGGCTTCGAGCAGCTGACGGCGGGTGCGCGCCCGTTTGCGGGGATAACCAGTCGTTGTCGAAGAGGTTCCACTCATCTGCTCAAGCCTTCACCACGAACCATCGCTATTGAAGATGACACAAGTCACCGATCTCTAGGTTGACGATGGTCTCTAATTTTATAGACTCATCTCCAGATTTGCTACGCCCGGAGACCCACATGACTGTCAAGACCGACGCTGCCACATCGGCGACTGCCACAACCGACCCGATTCAGGAAGACCTGGCCATCGTCGAGGCCACTGTCGAAGCCCTCACCTCGTCTATCCCAGCCGCCCTGTCACCAAAGCAGGCAGCTGCAGCCGTCGGCCGGTTCGCGAGTTCGTTGATAACCCAGCCACAGGTGCTGACACGGCACTTCGTAGACACCGCGGTCGAGGGCGCAAAGATCGTCGCCGGGACGTCCGAGATCGCAGCCGGCGCCAAGGACCGTCGCTTCGCTCACGAAGCCTTCACCACCAACCCCGTATACAAGCGGCTCGCTCAGGCTCAGACCCTGGCCGAACGCAAGACTGGCGAACTCATCGACGGTCTCGATCTCGATCCCAAGAGCCAGATTCGATCGAGGTACCTGGCAGACCTGATGCTGTCGGCGTCTGCTCCGACCAACCAGCTTCTCGGCAACCCGGCTGCCTTGGAAGAGGCCCGCCGAACCAAAGGACGCAGCCTCGTCGACGGGGCGCGCCACGCCCTACACGACGTCCTGCACAACGGTGCGATGCCCTCGATGGTCGACACCCGACCGTTCACGCCGGGCGACACCGTGGCTTGCACGCCAGGTGCCGTCGTCTATTCGAATGCGGTACTCGAGCTGATCCAGTACACGCCCACCACCGAAACGGTCTTCGAACGGCCCGTGTTCGTGATGCCGCCGCAGATCAACAAGTACTACATCCTCGACCTCGCCCCCGGCCGGAGCCTGGTCGAGCACCTGGTATCGAACGGGCACCAGGTGCTGATGGTGAGCTGGCGCAATGTCGGCCCCGAACATCGCGACTGGAACCTCGACACCTATGTGGCAGCAACACTCGAGGCGATGGACGCGGCTCTCGAGGTCACCGGCGCCGACGACCTGAACCTGCTCGGCGTCTGCGCCGGCGGCATCACCGCCTCGGCCCTGCTCGGCCACCTGGCCGCCGTAGGCGACAAGCGAGTGAACTCGGTCAGCTATCTGGTGACGATCCTCGACTGGGAAGAGCCCTCGATGATCGGTTCGATGATCTCGGGCCCGGTGCTGGGCGCGGCCAGGCGTCGAAGCCAGCGCAAGGGCGTGCTGGACGGTGGTGACCTCGGCCGAGTGTTCGCATGGCTGCGCCCGAATGACCTGGTCTGGAACTACTGGGTCAACAACTACCTCACCGGCAAGAACCCACCTGCGTTCGACGTGCTCAGCTGGAACGTCGACGCCACGAACCTTCCCGCCGGATTGCACTCTGACTTCCTGCAGATCGCGGGCACGAACGGCTTGCTGAAGGCCGGTCACATCACCGTGCTCGACACCCCTGTAGACCTGTCGAGCATCCAATGCGATTCGTTCGTCGTGGGTGCGGTCACCGACCACATCACACCGTGGACGGGGTGTTTCGCAACCGTCAACGCACTGGGGGGCACCTCGGAGTTCGTACTGAGCTCGCAGGGTCACATCCAGGCGCTGGTCAACCCGTCGGGCAACCCGAAGGGCAGCTTCCGCACCGGCGATGCAATCGTCGGCGCGGGCGGTGGACAAACCGCTCAGGACTGGCTCGATCAGTCGACCGAGCACTCGGGCAGCTGGTGGGACCATTGGACCCAATGGCTTTCGAGCCGCTCTGGTGAACACAAGGCATCCCCGACCGAGCTCGGCAGCCAGACTCATCCCGCGGGTATCGCTGCGCCTGGGTCGTACGTACACGGATGAGAGTTGCCACCGGGCGCAACTACGCACCAACCTTGCACTCATGAGCGACCTGAGCCTCCGTTCGTCGGCCGTCACGGTCGGCGGTCAGCGAATACGGGTGATGGTCGAGAACCGCGGTGCCGGACGACCACTGCTGCTCATCAACGGCATCGGGGCCACCGGCGAACTCTTCGAGCCGTTGAGACGGCACCTGACCGACCGCGAGACCATCGCCTTCGATGCCCCCGGCGTGGGCGACAGCCCCACACCGCTGTACCCCAGATCGATGAGGGGGCTCGCCGACCTCGTTGCGGGGCTGATCGTAGAACTCGGCCACGAGCGGGTCGACGTGCTGGGGCTGTCGTGGGGCGGTGCCCTGGCCCAGGAACTGACGCGTAGGCATCCCCGCAGGGTCAACCGCCTGATCCTGGCGGCAACGATGATGGGCTGGACCTCTGTGCCCGGCCGTCCTGCGGCCATATCGATACTGATGTCGCCGGTCAGGTACTACTCGCCCGACTATCTGCGCCGTGTGGCTCCCACCCTTTACGGCGGTGCCATCAAGGATCATCCCGACCTGCTCGACGAGCACGCCAGGTTGCGCGAATCGAAGCCGCCCACCCAGCTGGGCTACCTGTACCAACTCGCAGCCCTGCGGCGCTGGAGCAGCCTGCCGTGGCTCCACCGAATCAAGCACCGGACCCTGGTGCTGGCCGGCGACGACGATCCGATCATTCCGCTCTTCAACGCCGAGGTCATGGCCAGGCAGATTCCAGACGGCCGCCTGCACCGGGTCGAAGGCGGTGGCCACCTGTTCCTTTTCACCAGGGCCGAAGAAATGGCCGGGGTAATTCGCCGATTCCTGGCGACCGGCTCCGAACAGGCTCGCCTGCACCTGTCTGCCTGAGCCGCGCGAGTGGCCCCCGGGCCGTCGTGGTTCTGGTCAGGATCCCTGCTGCGCGCGACGGGCCGCTATCTCGGCCAGGTCGTCATAGGTCAGCTCACCGCGGAACAGCGAGATGAGCGCCCGCCCCAACGGCCGGCGAGGCCAGCGGTCGTCGTCGATCAGGTGCAGGTCGCTGGTGACCGACCCGTCCGCACCGAACTCGTAGGTCCTATAGCCGGGCGGCAACCAGGTCTGGGCGTCGAGATCGAAACAGTGCTTCAGCGACGGGGCTACGAACACCGGTACGTCGTGGAAGTCGTACACGTCGGGGACGTGTGTGTGCCCTCCCCCGATGCCACGCAGCTTGGGCAGGCCGGCCATCGTGGCCGCCCACTCGGCCGCATAATCGGCGTCGAAGCTCAGCTGAAGCCGCGGTGCGGGCGGATGGTGCACCCACACGAACACGTGCTGGGCCGCGGTTCTGGCGCACACATCTCGGATCCACGCCGCTTCGCGCATGCCCAAGGTCCCGTTTCGGTGCAGCCGCGATCCGTCTGAGGGGTCGATTGTGCGGCCGGTTTCGTCGACGATCATGCCGCCCGCGTTCGAGTCGACGAACACGAACGCCCACGGGCCGGCCTCGACCACCCGTGACGTGCTGACGCCCGGCCTGGCCACCCCCACGGTGAATGGGGCGTCGAAGTCGTGGTTGCCCGGGCACACGTTCACCGGCACCTCGAACCGGGCGAAGGCGCTGGCGGCCAGGCGGTATTCGTCTGGCTCGCCGTGATCGGCGATATCACCGGTGACCACCACCATGTCGGCCCCGCCGGCGTTGGCACCGCAGTGCTCGAACACTGCGTCGAACGCCTCGGACGTGTCGTAGGCGAAACCCCCCTCGGCCTCTGCGCCCTCGGCGAGGAAGTGGGTATCGGACAACTGCAGGACACGAATCGGTTCGGTCATCGTTGTGCTTTCCGTTGGGTCAGGCCGCGGCCGCGGCGAGGGTGTCTCCACCGACGGGCAGCACCGAGGTGTCTATCCCGTACAGCTCTGCGATGTTGTCGCACAACATGCCCCTGACCTGCTCGCTCGACAGATGTGCGGTCTGCTCGGCCAGCATCTCCTGGCTCCACGGCCACGTGCTGTCCGAGTGCGGGAAGTCGTTGGCCCAGCACAACCGCCGCCAGTTCATCTGGTCGGCGTTGCGGAATGCGACGAAGTCGTCCTGGAACGTCAGGTAGATGTGCTCGTCGAAGTACTCCGACGGCATCCGCTGGATCGGGGCTGTCAGCCAGGCGCGGTGGCGCTTGAAAGCGTGGTCCATCCGGTACGTGTAGTGGGGCACCCACCCGGCGTCGGCTTCGACGCACACGACCTTCAACGCCGGAACTCGCTCGAACACCCCGCCCAGCACCAGCATGCCCATGACGTCCTGAACGCCGCGGATGATCGACAGGAACGAGTTCATCTTGGGCCCGCGAGGCTTGGACGAAAGGTTGTCGGACCGGCCGGTCAGGATGTGGAAGCTTGGCACCAGACCCAGGTCGACGCACGCCTGCCAGAACTCGTCGTAGATGGGCGAGTCGTAGTCTTCGACCTTGGGCTCGCCAGGCATCATCACGCCGCGCATGCCCATCGCCTTCATCTCTTCGAGGTCGGCGATGCCCTGCTCGGGCGAGCTCATCGAGGTCTGCCCCAATGCCAGAAGCCGGTTGGTGTCTATAGCGCAGTACTGGGCGATCCACCGGTTGTACGCGGCCATAGCCGCGGTCTTGTACTCGAAGTCTGGGTGGTTGCACAGGATCATTCCCACCGACGGGTAGATGATCTCGGCAGACACGCCGTCGCGGTTCTGGTCGGCGATGCGGGCCGACGAGTCGTAACCGCTGCGGTGCAGATCGGCGTACTTGGCCTTGGTGTTCAGCTGATCCCAGGGCAGGCCGGCAGCGGCGACAAGACCCATGGGAACCGTGCTCTTCATCCCGTCGATGACATAGACATCGCCGCGGTCTTCGGTCTCGACGACCCTGGGCGCAACATCACGGAACTTCGGATCGATGTAGGCGCTGTAGGTGTCGGGCGCTTCGGTGATGTGAGAGTCGGCCGAGATGATCGGATGATCGACGTGCATGTCATGCCCCCTGGTTTCCCCTGGCCACGACAGTAGCGATCAACTGCGGTCGACTACCACCTCGCCACCCTTCAGCACGTGGCTGAACGCGCTGGCCGGGTCGGCGAAGGCGACGATGTCCTCGAGCGGATCGACCCTGGAGATCACCAGATCACCGAACGCGCCCTCTGCGACCACCCCGATACGGCCCTGCATGTGACACAGCGCCGGGGTGTTGACCCACATCGCCTCCAAGATCTCGGCCGTCGACAGCACCTCCGAGCGGATGGTCAGTTCGCGGTTCTGCATCCACTGCGACTCGCCGATGAGGTCGGTGCCGTACGCCATCGTGACCCCGGCGTTCTTGGCGATCTCGAGCGAGCGCAGGCCGGCCTCCAGCACGCGGGCGTTCTTGTCCTGGTTGGTCTTGGGAAAACCCAGCTTCTCGCCGAGTTCGGCCATGCCGTGATACGCCACCAGGGTCGGCACCAGCACAGAGCCCGCGTCGGCGATGGCCATGGCGGCCGCCTCGTCGATCATGTTCCCGTGTTCGATGCTGTGCACGCCCGACTCGACGGCCATCAGGATCGACTCGGGAATGTAGGCGTGGGCGGCGACATAGGTGCGACGGTGAGCGGCCTCGACGACGGCGGCGCTGATCTCTTCGTGGGTGTATTGCACGCTGTCGAGGGGGTCCATGGGTGTGGCAACGCCGCCCGATACGTGGATCTTGAGGAAGTCGCTGCCGTCGCGCAGGTTGTGGCGGGCCGCCTTGCGAACGGCCTCGGCACCATCGGCGACCACGCTGAAGTTGTTCGACCGGAGGCTGCAACCGCACGAGGCCATCTCCAAATGGCCTCCCTCGGTGTCGCCGTGGCCGCCCGTCTGGCTGATCATGCGCCCGGCGGTGACGATGCGCGGACCCAGAGCCTCTCGTGACCGTATGGCACGGATCAGCCCGAAGAGGTCGCCACCCAGGTCGCGAACCGTTGTGAAACCTCGCTCGACCGTCTGGCGGGCCAGCCGTGCCATGACGATGCCGAACTCGACCTCACTCATCACCGACAACCGCTGGAAGTTCAGCGTGGCGAGCCTGAAGTGCACGTGACCGTCGATCAGACCCGGTACGACGTAGGCCCCGGCGGCATCGAGCTCGACGTCGGCGCCGGTGGCTGCGGACGAGTCGACCTGCACGATGATGCCGTCATCGATGACAACCGTCTGGTCGGGCCTGTAGCTCATGGACGTGGTGTCCAAGACAGTTGCGTTGTTGACGATTGTGCGCATGGGGCATCACATTACGCACGCGTCGCCGCGGCCTACGATTCAGCGATGCCCACGATCACACTCGACAGCTATTTCCAGGGTCCGACGGGTTCGGGGCAGGGGGGATGGACCTCTGCCCTGCTGGCCCGAGAGTGCGAAGGGTCCGCGACCATTGCGATCAGGGCACCGATACCGCTCGAGACCGAGATGTGGACCGAGCACAAGCACGGCAAGGTCGACCTGGTCTATGCATCCGGCGACACCCCGGTGGTGGTCCTGGAAGCCGAGCCATGGGAACCACACTTTCCCGACACCGCGCCGGTATCGATCGACGAAGCCGGCGAGGCCAGGAGCCGGTTCCCGTTCGGGCCAGACGACCACCCTGTCCCCTACTGCTTCTCGTGTGGCCTGCAGCACGATTCGATGTGTGTGCACGCGTGGAGCATCGCCGACGGCCGCTATGCCACCGACTGGACTCCGCCCGCACGTTTCGACATCGGAGACGGAACGGTCGACCATGCCGCGGTGTGGGCTGCTGTCGACTGCACCGCGGCCTGGTATGCCTGCACCGCAGGCGGCACCCGCGTCGCGTTCACCGTCCAGTTGGCAGTGGAGGTGCTCGAGCCGATCAGGATCGGCGAGACCTATGCCCTCGTTGGATGGGAGGGCGATGGGGTGGCCGAATGGGACGGCCGCAAGCGCACAGCCGCATCGGCCGCTTTCGACCGAAACGGCAACTGCGTGGCCCGCTCTCGCTCGTTGTGGGTGTCGGTCAACTAACGCGCCAATGCGCAGGCGCTATCGGCTCTGTCGGGGCGCAACAAAAGCGACGCCCTCCAGCAGCAGCGCCTTCCAGAGGTCAGGGTCGATTTCTGGTACTGCAACCCACTCCCGGAACACCTTTTTTGCCGGTGCGAATGGGCGTCCGATGCCCTGCGCTATCAACTCGTCTACGCGTTCTCGTGGCAACTTCACCACCAGGCCCGACCCTTTGTAGTCGCACAGTCCGAGGAACTCGCCAGACACCCGGGCGCACCTGCCGCCCATGATGGTGCCCTCCTCGACCCTGGGATCCTCGAACCTCAGCTCGTCTATGAGGTCCCAGAACGTGTCGTTGGCTTCGCCTTCGGCTTCTCTCATTCGGCACCTCCGCACAGGTTGGCGTGCAGCCAGTCGTGAACGGGCTGCAGGTCTTCGAAACGTTCGACGCACCACCGGGCGAACTCGGCATCACCGACCGAGGTCGGCAGGGGTTCGATGAACCTCACCTGGAACCCCTTGAGTCGAAGGAGGTCGCCGCGCGGGTGATCGGCCGGATAGGGCTTGGGCACGTTGGCCAGGGTGTCGCCTGCGATCTCTGCGCCACGTTCGTCGATCAGTCGACGCAGGTGTTCGTCCAGTTGTTGCCCGGCGTTGGATGCGATGGCGTGCCGCCAGAGATCGCGAACGGCGGGCGTAAAGGCGATGCCGCTGGCAAAGCCGGCCCGCTTGGCGTCGATGCGCAGCCACAGGATGGGCGCCTGTCTCTTGTCCGCGCCGTGCCAGCAGGTCAGCAGCAGGTGGTCCTTGTATTTGGGCGCACCCGGCTTGGCAAACCGCAGGTCGGTGTGCAGTGGCGACACCGAGCCGCGCGCCGTGACCGTCAGCTCGGGGTCGAGGCTCTGCGCGATGGTCGAGATCAGAGCCAGGCCCGGCGCGGTCACGCCCTGGGCCAACAGTGGTCTGTGCTGTTGGTATTGGTCCTTGTCCCAGGCGGGCATCTGCGCCAGCAGCGCCAGCGCTCGAGGGTCGAAGCCCTCGAACTCATCTGTCGGTTGTGTCATGGGCGGGCCCCTTTCGATCTGGCGGCGCGGTCCAGTTCGCCGACGAAGTGGCTCCACCCGCCCGTGTGGGTGGCGGCCAACTCGTCGGAGTCGAATCCGTCGTGGACCACCGTCACCAACGTCGAGTCTCCGCGGGCCTCCAGCTCGAGCCTCACCGTCGTGGAGCCGGGTTCGATCGGGAAGCCGCCCTTGGCCCACCCGTAGGTGAACACCAGCCTGCGCATCGGCACGACCTCGACTATCTCGCCGGCGACGACCGCCCCGTTTTGGTGGGTCCAGGTGATGACACCACCGGGCCGCAGATCGACTTGTGCCTCCACCGACATCCAGTCGTTTAGACCGTCGGCGCTGCTGACCAGGCTCCACACGACGTCGACAGGGGCGTCGATGATGCGATCACAGGTTGCGATGTTCACGAGGCCGTCCTTCTGCGCGCAGCGGCCGACTGGGCGGCCTCGGCCAGGCGGTCGAGAGCGGAAGACCAGTAGTCGTCGAAGAACCGGCGAGCCGCTTCGAGCTGAACGTGGTCGGCCCGATACAGGCGGCTTCGTCCGTGCGAGCGCACCGAGACCAACCCGGCATCGCGCAGAACCGCCAGGTGCTGGCTGGTGGCCGGCTGGCTCGCACCCAACGACTGGGCCAGCTGGTTGACCGAACGTTCCTCGTCGCGCACCAGACGAAGCAGCCGCCGACGCACCGGGCTGGCCAGCGCCTTGAACTGGTCGTCGAGATGGTGAGGCGAACCTTCCATGGCGATATATAAGCAGTTACGCATGTATCTGTCCAGACTTCGGCGTTCTGCAATGCTTGGGCCATGAACGGGGCACCCATCAACACCGCATTCCTCGAGGCTCGCGACTTCCTCCTCGCCAACCGCACCGACTACGAGGCCGCGGTAGCAGGGTTCAGCTGGCCCGATGTCGGGCCCGGCTTCAACTGGGCCGACGACTACTTCGACCCGATGGCGGCGGGCAACGACAGCCGCGCCCTGCACCTGGTGGAAGAGGACGGCACCGAGGCGATCTTGACCTACGACCAGTTGGCGGCTCGAAGCCGTCAGGTCGCCAACATGCTGGTCGCCAACGGCCTCAAGCGCGGCGACCGCGTGCTGGTGATGCTGGGCAACGAGACAGCCCTATGGGAGACGATGCTGGCCGCCATCCGCATAGGCGCGGTCGTGATTCCTGCCACAACCCTGCTGGCGGGCCCAGACCTCGCCGACAGGTTCGAGCGCGGCGGAGCCTCGATGGTGGTCACCAACCAGAGCGCCAGAGGCGCGGTCGACGACTTGGACGATGCGCTCACGGGCGGGGTGGTACGCATTGCGGTCGGTGGCGGCGAAGGCTGGGTCGACTACGCCGACTCGGCGGGCTTCGACACCCAGTTCACAAAGGCCGAGGCCACCCAAGCCAGCGACCCGTTGCTCGAGTACTTCACATCGGGCACCACCTCCAAGCCCAAGCTGGTGCGCCACACCCAGGTGAGCTATCCGGTTGGTCACCTGACGACGATGTACTGGCTGGGCTTGCAACCCGGCGACGTGCATTGGACCATCAGCTCACCGGGTTGGGCCAAGCACGCCTGGAGTTGCTTCTTTGCTCCGTTCAACGCTCAGGCGTGTGTGTTCATCTACAACTACACGCGCTTCGATGCACCGACCGTGTTGGGCGTCCTGATCGACAAGGGTGTCAACACGTTGTGTGCGCCGCCCACGGTGTGGCGGTTCTTGATCCAGGCCGACCTGGCCTCGTACACGACCTCGCTGCGCGAGCTCATCTCGGCGGGCGAGCCCCTGAACCCTGAGGTCATCGCCCAGGTCCAGGCGGCGTGGGGCATACAGATCCGCGACGGTTATGGGCAGACCGAAACCACCGCCCAGATCGGCAACACCCCGGGCTCCAAGGTCGTGCCCGGATCGATGGGGCGGCCCCTGCCCGGCTACTCGATAGCCCTACTGGATCTCGACGGCGACCACACCGACGAGGGCGAGATCTGCATCGTGTTGGCCGACGGACCCGTCGGCTTGATGGAGGCCTACGCCGACGACCCCGACAAGACAGCCGAGGTCATGTACGACGGCCACTATCACACCGGCGACGTCGCCAGCCGCGACGAAAGCGGCTACGTCACCTACGTGGGCCGTGCCGACGACGTGTTCAAGGCTTCTGGCTATCGCATCTCACCATTCGAGCTCGAAAGCGTGTTGATCGAACACCCCGCAGTTGCCGAAGCCGCCGTCGTACCGTCGCCCGACGAGCTGCGGGGTTTCGTCCCGAAGGCGTACGTGATCTTGGTCGAGGGTGCCGCTGCCGATGCCGACACGGCCGCCTCGATCTTCTCGTTCATGCGAGAGCGAGTATCGGGCTACAAGCTCGTTCGTCGGCTCGAGTTCGCAGACCTTCCCAAGACGATCTCGGGCAAGATCAGACGCGTCGAGTTGCGAGGTCAAGAGAATCAGCGCCAGGGCCAGGGGCCCAGAAACCCCATGGAGTTCATCGAGGCCGACCTGAAGGGCTGAAGCGAAATGCAGTCCTGGCGGTGGGTGATGCTGGGCGTCGCGGTGCTGGCCGTAGCCGCGTGCAGCAACGATCCGCGCTTCGTCGAAACCGAAGCGTCATCGTCGACTTCGACTTCAGCACCACATGCCCAGCCGCCGCCGACATCGACCGCCCTCGAGCCTGCGGGAATCCTGGTTTGGTCGCGGGTGCCCTACGAACCCGACGAGCTCCGGGAATCGATGCTGGCATTGTTCCAGGGCCCGGTCACGTTCGAAGAACCTGCATGCCTGGTGATGCGTCTTGTCGACGGAACCCGAGCCGCCCTGTTCATGCCACCAGGAACCACCTACCACGACGGCGTAGCCACTATTGGGGGCATCGATCGCCCGCTCGGCTTTTGGGAGGTCGGCGGCGGTCTCGTCGGGGTCAGCCATACTCGAGATGTCGCCGTTGCCGACCGGGATGAGATGTGCCCCGTCGACGGCCAGGTGATCATCGTCGGGACTTCGCCTGGCCCACTACCCGGCAGCGGCTGATTGGTGGGTCTTCGCGTCCGGCTCTTAGCGACAACTGGGGTTTCTGTTCTGTTGTCTGGTTGATGCTGGGTCGGGTGTCCCACCCCCTGTTTAGGGTTTGTGGCGTGACAGAGGTGCGGGTGGTGCTGAGCGGCGCCGACGAACTAGAGGTGATGGATGTGGCCGGGCTCGAGGCCGAGCTTGGTGGTGTTCGTCGTGTGCGTGCCCGATTGGATGGTCACGAGGCTCGTTTGCTGCACGCTCTGACCAAGGCCCGGCAGAGGGCCGCGAACCGCAAAGGCAAAGAACCTGACGCTGAAGCTGACTCGGAGTCCGAGTCCCAGGGTGCACCCGATCCTGGGCCTCCTGCTCCGTCGCGTAAGGCCCAACGCGAAGCAGAGGCCAGGTCACAGCGACTGTCCACCAATCCTGATGTTGCCGAGGCGTTGGAAGCCGGAGACATCAACTCCGAACAGGCCGACTACCTGACCAACACCGACCTACCCGACGAAATCAAAGCCCGCCTGCTCGCAGAAGCCATTACCCAGTCGGCGGATGAGACCAGGGCGGCGGTTCGCGAGGCCGAACGCGAACAAACCCGCGAAAACCCCGAAGAGCGCCTGGCCCGTCAACGCAGGCGCAGGCGAGGGTCGTGTGGCATCGACAACGAAGACATGATCTGGTTCACCGCCACCCTCGACCCAGTCACTGGCGCGGCGTTGAAAGCCGAATACGACCGACGCGAGCGTGCTGCCTTTCATCACGACATGCGAACCATCACAGACCCCAGTAAGCGTCGCAGCCACCAGCAGCGTGGTGCAGACGTGATCGCAAGCATGCTCACAGACGGCCTCCTACCAGCAGCCGACCAAGCCGACCCGACCGAGGGCGTTAGGCAGAAGGCTGCGGGTTGTGTGAACCTGATCGTCGACATCGACCAACTCGAAAGGCCCGACGGGCTGGCCTACACGATCGACGGCGCCCAGGTGCCGGGATCGATCGCTCGTGGGATGTTGTGCCGGGCCCAGATCAACGCCTGGTACCAACAAGCCGACAGGCGCCTTTTGGATCTGGCCTACGACGTCGAATACGCCACACCGACACAGAAGCTGGCCCTAGCCGTCCGAGATGGGACATGCCGCTGGCGGCACTGCAACACCGAAGCCCAACGCTGCGAGGCCCATCATCTGCATCATCGCGAACACGGCGGATCGACCGACCTCGACAACCTGGCGCTGTTGTGCCCGCACCACCACGACCGGCTCCACCAAAACGGCAACCGCCTGGTCATGGGAGACACGCCAGACCACTGGCAACTCCAAGACGCCCACGGCACCGTCGTCAGCAAATGGACCAAACCACCACCACGAAGACGAAAGCCGGCCGACAAATCGCCAAACCAAACCGCACGAGTTGGCTAGCGGCCGAACCGGCGGCAAGAACCGGCCCGGGAACGCACGATCGTCAAGTCGCGCCACCACGAACGAGCCGACCGGGACGCTCGCCGGTGTCTCGATCGTCGGCCCGTGTCCGGGTTCCAGCGACAAGCGTGGCCAGGTACCCCTCCACCGGTTGCAGCAGACGAACCGAACCATCCGGAAGGTCGGCGTGGGCTCGGGGTCGCCGCACGGTCAGGCGGTCCAGGTCGATCACATTGATGTCGGCCCTCAAACCGGGCATCAACCTGCCGCGGTCGGCGAACCCATAGAGGTCTGCGTTGCGGCCGGTCTGCTTGTGAACCAGCGCCTCGATGGCAATCCGCTGGCCCCGGCTGCGATCACGCCCCCAATGGGTCAGCTGGGTCGACGGTGACGAGCCGTCGCAGATGATCTTCACGTGTGCGCCGGCATCGGCCAGACCCACGACGGTAGTGGGGTCGGTCAGCATCGTTCGCACTGCGTCGAGATTGCCGTCGACATAACCGGCACCCAACAGGGCGACCACATTCGACCCATCGCCCTGGGCCAGGTGGTCGTACATGGCCTCATCGGGGGTCACCCCTCTGCTGGCCGCTATCGACCCGATCATCTTGTCGGGACCAGGCTCGTAGTCGACGACATCGTCCACCACATACATGATCGGAACCGCCGCGGCCAGGTCCAACGCCAGCGCCTCCATCGAGCCGGGCAGCTCGGGAGGCACAATGTCAGAAGCCAGCACTCGCTGGCGCATCCCCTCACCCCGCATCGCCGCCGCCCTCTCGGGCACCGGCAGATGGGCCAGCTCTTCGAGATAGACCCGGTGCCGCATGAACGGGTGGTACCCGGCCAACATCGACAACAGCCCCACAGGCCTAGAAGCGACCTGGGGAAACATCTGCGCGCCGGCAGCATTGGCCTGCGCGCAATACGACAAGGCTTCGCGCCAGGCCTCGGGGAAGTCCCTGCTCTGAACGGTCGTGAACGTCACCTTCTGCCCGGTCGCCACCGACAGACGCCGAAGCAGGTCGAGCTCGTGGTCCTGGGTGAAACGGTCACCACCAAACCGCTCCATCAGGCCGATCGACTGCGAGGTGATGGCCTCGAACACACCTCCCCCGCCCGCAGCCATGCCCTGAGCCAAGGCCATCAGCTCGACATCGGCAGCAAAGGTGCCAGGCACCGGAGTTCCGTCGATGCTGCGGTGGAACACCGTGCGCGACGTCGAACATCCGACAGCTCCGGCACGGACCGCCTGTTCCACCAGCGTCCGCATGGCTTGGAGGTCCTCGGCGGTGGCGTCCTCGTCACGAATGCCGCGCTCGCCCATCACGTTGAAGCGCACCGCGCCGTGCGCGATCTGCGCCGCGACGTCGAGGGCATACTCACGTCCACCCAGGAAGTCGAGGTACTGCCCGAAGGTCTCCCACTCACCCCACGGAACGCCCACCGAAAGGGCCGAACCCGGGATGTCCTCGACCCCCTCCATCAGCTCGATGAGGGTCTGCTCCTCGCCCGGGCGGCACGGAGCAAAGCCGACCCCACAGTTGCCCATGACCAGTGTTGTGACACCGTTCGAGAACGACGGATCCATCTGGTCGTCCCAGGTGACCTGCCCGTCGAAGTGGGTGTGCACATCTACCCATCCCGGAGTCACGATGGCTCCATCGGCGTCGATCTCGCTGCGGCCCGTCAACTTGCCACCGACGGCAGTGATGTGCGTGCCGTCGATGCCGACGTCGCCCACGAACGCATCGGCACCAGTGCCGTCGACGATGGTTCCACCCTTGATCACGATGTCGTGTTGTGCCATCGCACGAGCGTTCCACAGTGCCGCAGGGTGGGCAACAACACCCGCTGGCGATCAGCCCGACAGCCACCCTGGCGGCGTAGATGGTGCTCTACCCTCGACCGCTGCCGCGACGCACTGTGCGAGGCTGCCGAAGCGAACCTGGCGGCCCGACAGCCCGGGTGCATAGTGGGCGTACTTGCCAGAGTTGGTCATCAGCACCCTCGCAGAGGGCGGAAAGACGGGCTCGGAGATCGAGCACCAGCACAGGTCGCTGACGATACGCACACCGCAGCCGGTGAGGCGAGCATGAGTACCCGAACCGGCGATGGCCTCGAGGGTGGCCCGGCCCAGCGTCACCACCGTGTCGACCACCACCTGCCGCCCGTTCAACAACACGGCAAGCATGTCGCATTCGCTCTGCGACATGTGCGGGCTGCCAAGAGCCACCAGGTCGACCTCGGACGAGCCGCTGTTGAAGCGCCGCCACAGGTCCTCGAAGTCGTCGGCGGTCGCCTCAACCCTGTCGGCATCGGAGACCGGTTCCAGGTCGGCTTCGGGGGTCACCCCGGCGATGTGAAGCATCGGCGCCGCCGATGTCGTACCGAACGCTGCACACATCGCCTTGAGGTCGTCAGCCGACGGAGCCGAACGTTCGAGCCCCACCACCAGCGGAATACGGTCTGGGGCCGCCTGACCCACCAGCCAGCCCAGCATCGGCCAGAACGAGTCGTCGGCGCCCTCGGGCTGGGCCACCTCGACGATGCGCCGCGGGGCGCGGTTGGCGTCGATGTACACGCCCGACTGCGGAGCCCGACCGGTGATCGCAATGCACAGATCGAGAAAGTCTGGATGCTTGACGGTGCGCGCACCCAGCACAGAGTTGGCGTAAACAACAGCGTTCGACTCGGCCCAGGCAATCTCCTCGCCCAAGCCTGGATCGTCGCCGAGCAGATAGGGGGCGCAGGTGAAGCTGGGCTTAGCCCCCATCTCGACATACGCGTCGGCCAGACCCGCGGCCGCAACCCCGAACTCCTCGGCCACACCCTGGGCCCGCCAGTTGGCGTGGTCGACGGAGATCGCGTTCATCGTGGTGGGCACACTGACCCGTCCGCCCAGGTCGGCCATCTTGCGGGCGAAGGTCAGAAACGATGGGCTGGCATAGATGCACCCGTCGATGTGAACCCGGGTGATGTCGATCAGCCTGGCGGCCTTCTGCGAAGCCGCCATGGCACACACGGTTTGCATCGCGACCTTGACGGCCTCGCCACGATCGCCTGCCAACATCGCCTGGTCGGCTTCGCTCAGCTCGATGTCGTCGGTCGACACTACGGTCAGGTCGACGCCTACCCCGTCGGCCTCGAGCCTGGTTCCGCTCAGACGGGCGGTCGATGCCTGCGCCAAGCGGTGATACTCGCCCGCCGTCAGCCGAACGACGGGAATCGACAACCCAAACAGATTCGATGCCACGACCGAGCCGAGGGTGACGACGTCTTCGGCTTCACGAAACACCAGCATCGCCGGGGCGACGTTCCTGAACGCCAGCTCGAGCAACACGCCGCTGCCGGTACAAGACCCGCGGGTGGTTGGCATCATCAGAACCCGACCGGCGACCACCTGACCGCGCTGCGGATGATGCGCGTCGACGATTTCGCCGGTCGCCGGATCGACGCCACCCCAGAAGCTGAGGCCCTCGTCACACACCAATACGTTGCCGGCGACCTCACCCGCCACAACCAGTTCGCCCATCGAATCAGCGCAGCGCCCGCGCGATGCGGTTCAGGTAGGCGTGTTGATCGGCCATGTCGAACATGGGCAACAGGAACTCCTCGATGTCGTGTGCCGCCAGGACGCCCGCCAGTTCGGCTCGGATCTGTTGCACCTTGCCGCGGAAGATGAACGGCTCGACCCATTCGTCGCGGACGTGTTGGGCAGCAGCCTCGAGACCGCCGGACATCGCAGCCCGGATGCGGTCGGCATCGGCGTCGGTGAGACCGATCGCATCCTTGACCGGCTGGGGTGCATCGACGAGGCGGTAGGTCATGTGGGGCCTGACGAACTCGAGGTCGTCCTCGTCGGTCACGACCGCCGTCGAATAGCAGATGCGCGCCCCGGGGTTGGCGGCCCGGATTCGTTCGACGTACTCGCCGATGCTGGGCCGATGGATGAAGTCGAGCATGACGCCATCGGCGAGCTCACCGCCAAGCGCCAACATCTTGGGACCTCGACCGGCGAGCCAGATCTCGATGTCGGGCCGGCCATATGCCATCGCCGCCGACCTCAGCTGCGCGAACGAACCCTCATGATCGACCCTCTGGCCTGAGAACAGCGAACGAGCGATCTCGATGGTTTCGCGTACCGCTGTCAGCGGACGAGACCTGGCCACACCGATGGGGTCGAGCGTCAACGAGCCGCCTGCGCCAATTCCCAGAAAGGCCCGTCCCCCCGACATCTCGTCGAGACTGGCCACCGCCGAAGCGGTCTGGGCCGGGTGGCGGGTATAGGGGTTGGTGATACCCGGGCCCACCTGCAGTCGCGAAGTGGCAGCCGCGATCGCCGCCATGGAGACGTAGACGTCGCGGGTCACCAGCCCCTCGTCGTACACCCAACACCGGTCGAAGCCGACCTCCTCTGCATGCACGGCCAAGGCGACGATCTCGTCCAGTGGGCATTCGGGAATGACGTTCAGCGACAGCTTCACGCGCCCGAGAGTAGCTTTTGGCGCATGCGCAGTCGGTGGTGTGTTCCAGCGGTCGTGGTGTTGGCCGTGGGCGCTCTGGTCGGCGCCTGTTCAGAAAACGTACGTCAGCCCGCCGCGGACGCGGACAGCACGCCCGGCAACGACCGCGCAGACATATCAGCCGCCCTCCCCGACGGGACCCAGATCGGAACCGAGGAAACAGCCGGATGTCCTGACCAGCCCTCGTACGATCGGGTCTTCTCCCTGGTACGCAATGCGTCGGGTGTCTCGGCCGATGGCGATCGTCTGATCGTCCAGTCTGGCGACACCAGGCTGGTATTCCTGGCCCGGTCGCTGGTGCCGATGACCGGCACCGAACTGGTCCGGTCGATGCTTCCCCAGGCATCGACATTCGAGATCGACCCCCAGGGGCCGTCGCCGACGTCCGGTCTCGCGGTGCCCGACGCCTCCTGCCCCGACCTGTGGGACACCGGATGGCCAGGTCCAGCTGCCGCTGAAGCCTTCGACCGGTTCGGGCCCTTGGTCGCGCCATCGATGATGATCGCGGTGCACATCGCACTCTTCGACGATGCCGAACAGGCCGGTGAGCGTGCTGCGGAGGCCACATCGATCCTTGAGCGCTGCCGGCGAGAACGGCCAGACGATGTCTGGAGTCCGCTTGTCCTAGAGCCTCTGCCGACGGGTCGGCTGCTCGCTGCAGAGCGTGCCAGCCGCACCCACATGTACGACCCCTACGGCCGTCCGTCCGATCTGCCACAGCACAGAACGACCAACTTCGCCGTCGTCGTCAGCGGCAACGTGGTGGCCAGCATCATCGGCGTCCAGGCCGGCGTCGACCCGCTCGACGACCAATTCGTGCAGCAGGTCCACTCGACCGCCGAACGCATCGCCGAGGCCCTGGCGCAGCAGCAACGCGCCGTCGAATATCAGGCCGGTGGCTAGCGATTCGCGTTGCCCCGCTCGTCGCCGATGACCTGAGCCAATATCGACACGGCGATCTCGGCTGGTGTCTCGGCTGCAATCTCTACGCCGATGGGCGAAACCACACGGTCGAGCTGGTCTGCGCTGAGCCCCGCAGCTTCGAGCTTGCCGCGGGTGTTGGCCCAACGCCTCCGCGAGCCCATGAGGCCTATGTACGGTGCCGGCGAGGCGAGCAACACCGGCAGCAGGTCGACATCGATGCCGGTGTGCCTGGTGACCATGACCACCCGCGTCTGTTCGTCGATCGGGAAGCGGGCGACTGCGTCGGCGAGGTCGCCAGACACGATGTCTACGCCGTCGGCCGAGTCGTCAATACCGTCTGCGATCTCGGCGCGGTCGTCCCAGCCGACCACTCGATGACCAAGCCACGACGCCAGCTCGATGACCGCCTTGCCGACGTGACCGAGGCCGATGACGTACACCGTGCTCTGAGGCATGTGGGGCTCCAAATACAGCTCTACTTCGCCCCCGCACACGCCGGGATCACCGGCCGAGGGGTCGATCAGACCATACGAGATCCGGCGCGGGCGACCCTCGGCCAGCGCATCGGCTGCCTCGGCCCTGACCCTGGCCTCCATCTCTCCCCCGCCGATGGTGCCCGAGGTGGTTCCGTCGGAGTACACCAGCATCTTCGACCCGGGCCGGCGGGGCACCGACCTTCGCGAATCGGTGACGGTCGCCAGCACGACCGGGCGACGCGCCTGCATCGCGGCCAGCAGTTCGGCATAGATCTCGCGGCTCATGTGGTTCCCCACAGGCGTTTGGCTTGCTCGTGGGTGCGCGCCCGCATGGCGTCGAGGTCGGCACCCAGTACCTCACCGTTTCGCACCCGCCACCGGCCCGCGACCATGACATCGCGGACGTGTGTGTGGTTGCGCCACAGGACCAACTGGTCGTGCAGGTTGTGGGCAGTAATGGGCGTCGGCAGTGCCGCGTCGACCAACTGCAGGTCGGCCGACCAGCCCACATCGAGGCGCCCGACCCTGTCGAGGCCAAGCGCGCGTGCCCCGCCCTCGGTGGCCAGGCCCAACACCGTCGATGCCGGCATGGTGCCCGGATCGAGGAGGCGCGCCTTGTGTATCAGGAACGCACCGCGCATCACCTCGAAGAAGTCGTTGACATAGCCGTCGCTGCCCAGGCCCAGCGGCACACCAGCCGCGACCATCTCGGGCACCGGCGCAATGCCGCCGCCGACCTCGCAGTTGGCGAGGGGCATGTGGCTGACGCGCATTCCAGACCCGGCGATGATGTCGCGCTCAGGCTCTGAGAGCTGCACGCACTGGCTGGCCAGAAACCCCGGACCGGCAACGCCGATCTGTTCGTAGAACTCGAGGGTGCGCATACCCAGGTGTTCTTCGCACCACAGACCCTCGTGTACACCCTCGTTGCAATGGGCGTGGGTCAGAACCCCGAGGTCTGCCGCCAGCCCGAACGCTTGCTCGATGTAGTCGCGCGAACACGTGAACGTGGTGTGGAAACACATGAGGCCCGACACCAGCTGCGAGCTGCGCGACGCCTCGATCAGCCCGACGTTCTCGGCGAGCCCCAGCCGCGCTACCTCGGCGCCTGCCCGCTCGGTGGCCTCGAAGCTGAGCAGCCCGCGGATGCCGCGCTGTTCGACGATCTCCATCTCGGCCAGCAACGCTCCGGGCAGCGCGTTGGGAGCTTCGAGGATGTCGTAGAACGTGGTGGTGCCCGACCGCAACATCTCGGCACACACCCAGTCGGTGGCGGCCGCGATCATGTCGTGGTCGAGAGCATCCTCGACCTTGGGCCACCAGTAGTCGTCGAGAAAGCTCCAGAACCCATCGGGCGCCTCGTCGACCGGTATGCCGTGCGCCAACACCCCGTACATGTGCACGTGAGCGTTGACGAACCCGGGCATCAACACACAACCCGAACCATCGACCACGTCGTCTTGGGGATGGGCCGCACGCAGGTCGGCATGGGAACCGACCGCGTCGACCACGCCGTCGAGCACCCGGACACCCCATCCGCGCCGGGGCTCGACGTCGGCCGATGTGACCAGCCAGTCGGCGAGAACCAGAGTCATCGCCTACCCCTGCAGAGCCTTCCAGACCCGCTCGGGGGTGAACGGAAGGTTGTCTATGCGTGCGCCTGTGGCGTTCAAGATTGCGTTGCGGATGGCCGGAGCCACGCCGTCCTTGGGGATCTCGGCTACGGCCTTGGCTCCGAAGGGCCCCGAGTCTTCCATGGTCTGCACCAGGAACACCTCGATGTCGGGCATCTCGTCTGCACGGTAGATCTTGTAGGGACCCAGGTCGGAGTTCAGCATGCGGCCGTTCTCGTCGAAGGCGTACTCCTCGCAATGGGCATAACCCAACGCCTGGATGATGCCGCCCTCGACCTGGCCAGACGCCGTCACCGGGTTGATCGCCACGCCACAGTCGACAGCCATCACCAGCTTGGTGACCGTGACCTGGCCGGTGTCGGTGTCGACCTCGATCTCGGCGAACTGGGCGCCGAACGGGGGCGGACACTCGGGCGATACGTAAGACGCCGTTCCCATGATCTGCTCGTGGTCTTCCATGTGCAGCGAGTCGAGGGCGATGTCTTCGAGCGACACCGAAGACCCGTCGGGCGCCCAGGCACGCTTGTCGCGCAACTCGATGGTGCACGGATGCTCGACACCCAACATCTTGGCCGCCCGCTCCTTGATGCGCTCGCGCACCTTCTCGGCGGCCAGCTTGGCAGCGGTGCCCGAGATGTAGGTGGTGGACGACGCATAGGCGCCGGTGTCGAACGGGGTCATGTCGGTGTCGGAGGAATAGACCTTGATGTCGTCGAGCGGAACGCCCAACACCTCGGCTGCGATCTGGCCGATGACCGTGTCGGCCCCGGTGCCCAGGTCGGTGGCGCCGATGAGCATGTTGAACGAGCCGTCGTCGTTGATCTTGATGCTGCAGCCACCCATGTCGAGGAACGGGATGGCAGTGCCGTGCATGCAGAAGGCGAACCCGAGACCCCGACGGATGTTGGGGCGATCGGCGGGCGCTATCCAATCGGGGTCGTTTCGGCGATCCCAGCCGATGGCGCGCATGCCCTGGGCAACACACTCTTCGGTGCCGCAGCTCATCACCCGCGGGTACTCGTCGAGGTCGCCCTCGGCGACGGCCCTCTCGCCCAGGTGTGGTGCGATGTTCAGTTCGCTGCCAACGGTCACCCAGTTCTGGCGCTTGAACTCGATGGGGTCCAAGCCCAGCTCGTGGGCGATGTCTTCCATGTGTGCTTCTAGAGCGAACTCGGCCTGTGGGGCGCCATAGCCGCGATATGCGCCGGGCACCGGGATATTGGTGTAGGCGACCTCGCAGTCGAAGCGCTTGTTCGGGCAGTTGTACTGGGTGAGGCCACGCAGGCCAGACACCGTCTGCACCGTGTAGGCGTGGGTTCCGTAGGGCCCGGTGTTGCCGATGATCTTCAGATCCTGCGCCACCAGGGTGCCGTCGTTGCTGACACCCGTGCGATAGACCAGAGTTTGAGGGTGCCTGGTGCGCGCCGCTATGAATTCTTCCTCGCGGTTGAGTTCGAGCTTGACCGGTCGGCGCGTCGCTTGGGCCAGGTGGGCGACGATGTCTTCGATCAGCATCTCCTGCTTGGCGCCGAAGCCGCCACCGATGCGGGGCTTGATGACCCGCACGTCCTTGATTTCGCGACCGATCAGCGGCGCCAGCATGCGACGGGCGTGGAACGGCACCTGGGTGGCAGTGCGCACCACCATCCGCTCGTCGGAGTCGAGCCAGGCCACGGCGATGTGGTTCTCGATCGGAACCTGCTGCACCTGATGCACCCGGAACGTCTGCTCGAACACGTGGTCGGCGGTGGCCAGGGCGGCTTCGACATCGCCGCGCTCGGCCTTGATGTGATGCACGACGTTGCGTTCGCGGTCGTGGATGTCGGTGGTGTCTTCTTCGTCGTGAATCACCGGAGCGCCGGGCTTGATGGCCTCCAGCTCGTCGAACACGGCCGGCAGCACCTCATAGGTGACGTCGATCAGGCGCAGCGCTTCGTCGGCGATCTCGAGGGTGTCGGCGGCAACGGCTGCGACCCGGTCGCCGACGTGGCGGACCTTGTTGTCGAAGCTGACCTGGTCGTGGGGGTGGGGGTTGGGCCAGCTCTGGCCACCCGACGCGTACTTGATCCGCGGTGTGTTCTTGTAGTGCAACACCGCATGCACACCGGGCAGGGCCCTGGCCTTGGAGTCGTCTATGTCGAGGATGCGGGCGTGGGCGTGAGGGCTGCGCAGCACCCGGGCAACCAGCTGACCGCGCTCTTCGAAGTCGTCGGTGAAGGCGGGGTTGCCCTTCACCAGCTTCAGGGCATCGACCTTTACTTCAGGTTTACCCACCACCGCCATCTCTGGCACGTCGCGTGACGGGATCACCTTGGGAAGCGCCGGCGATACATCGGGAAGGGCGTCGACCGCCGACATGTCGGCAGGGTTCTTGCCATCGGTGAGGGGCGGCAACAGCACTGTTCCGAAGGGTTCGGTGGTCTCGCCACGCATCAGCGCGGCCGCCCGCTTGATGGCCTCGACGGGCTTCACATAGCCGGTCTCGCGGTCCAAGATGCCGCTGAGCATGTCGCGGATGTCGGCCTCGGACGGGTTGGGGTTGGCCTGCAACATCGCCCACGTCCCCAGGATCATCGCCGGGGTCGAGTAGCCAGACTGCATGGCGCCCGTGGCGGCAAAGGCGGCCTGGATCGGGGTCAGTTCGGGTTCGTTGAAGTGCTCGACGGTGATTATTTCGTGGCCGTCGGCCTGGGCGGCGAGCATGCAGTCGGTGTTGACGAGCCTGCCGTCGATCAAGACCGCCGATGCGCCCGTCTCGCCCGTGTCGGAGCCATAGCGAACGCTGACGAGGCCCTGGCCGCGGAGTACCCGCAACAGGGTGTCGTGGGGCTGACACTCGATCGAGGTCGCCTTGCCGTTGAGGTTCAGTTCGATCTGCATGGGTCTACCTCTGAGCTGCCGCGATTGCGCGAGTTGTGAGGGTCTTGGCGAGGTGGAGCCTGTATTGGGCGCTTCCCCGGAAGTCGGCCTGTGGTTCGAGCCCCTGGGCCGGGTCGGACGGGTCGACCAGCACCGGACAGGAGGCGACGCCGGTGAGCGCAACAGTGGTGTTGCCGTCTGCCACCCGGGCAACCGCTGCGACGATCGGTACGTCGGCGGGCGTGCGACCGGTACCTTCGACGGCTGCGGCTCCGGCGGTGGCAACGCTGACGGCGGTGACGATGCCGGCAGGCGCCTGCGCCAAGTAGTCGGCCAACGACACAGTTCCGGCGCCGTGCACATCGACGGTTGCGTCGAATGCCAGCAGGCCGGCCAGCAGAACCGATTCGCCGTCGCGCTGGGCAACCGTGCCCCCGACGGTGGCCTGGTTGCGAAGAGCCGATGGGAGCTCACGCCTGGCCAGGTCGCGCAGCACGCTCGGAACAGACGCGTCGTTCATCAGATCACCGAGGCGCACCATCGCTCCGAGGCTCACGCGATCGCCGTCGGTGCGAACCTCATCGAGCCCCAGAGCCTGCAGATCGACTATCTCGACACCCTCGTCGGAGGGCTTGCGCGCTGCGGGTACGGCAACCGTTCCGCCGCCGATGATCTTGGCATTTGGCCCGCTGGCCAGCCCCGCCGCCTCGTCGAGGCTCGCGGGCCGGTGGTAAGCCAACACGTTTGGCACCGCCAAACTCCTTTCGGTAGCACCTTACGCCCCGACTGTAGCTCGACTTGGTTCGCCCGTGGCCGTGTCGGCTCGGTGACGAGAAGGCTCGCCGGGTTGAAGACGAGGTGAATGTATGGCGACCTGACTGGGCAACCGCCTTGCCACACCGTACCTTCGCACCATGAAGGTCGCGCTCATCGTTCTGGACGCCTTTTCGAGCCGCACCGTGGGGCCAGATACCACACCGATGTTGTGGTCTTTGGCCCACGAGGGGGGCTGGAATCCAGAGGGCGGCATCGGCGAGTTGACGGGTGCGACCTACCCCAACCACGCGACCTTCGTCACCGGCCTTTCGACGATCGAGCACGGCGTAATCACCAACCGGGTTCGAGTCGACGGCCGCTGGGTCAGCTCAGCTGTGACTGGCCCGGTTGGCGTTGATGACACGCAACCGGTCAGCACACTGTTCGACGCCTGCCACGCGGCTGGCCTGCGGTCGGTCGCTGCGGTGGGAGATCACAACCTGATAGGCGTTTGTGCGGCTCAGCGTTCCGACGCTTGCTGGCCGCCGACACCATCGATCCCTGTGGGCACCAGACGCAACATCGGGGGCTACATCGCCGATGACGAGGTGGTCGGCGCCGCGTCGCGCCTCGACGTCGCATCGGCAGATTTCGTCTTCGTCCAGCTCGACTCGGTCGATGGTGCCAGGCACCATTTCGGTGCCGACAGCGCCGAAGCGTTGGCCCAGGCCAGGCTTACAGACGCCTCGCTGGCCAGCCTCCTCGAGCTGCTGCGCCCCTGCTGGGACGACTCGGTTGTGATGGTCGTCAGCGACCACGACCAGGAAGACATCGGCCCCAACGCTCCGATCGACCTGACCGCCCACCTGCACGACCTGACCGAAGACGGCCAAGAGGTCGAGGTCGAGAACCAGGGAACGGCCGCGCTGGTGGTTGGCGAGGTCAGACAGTCTCGGCTGCTGGCCATACCGGGAATAGAGGGAGTGCGGTCGCTCGATCGTCGGCACCACGTCGTGTGGGGCCAGCCCGGCCAGTCGTTCGGGGCCGAAGCCAGCAAGCTGGCTGCCGACCACGGCAGCCCGCGCACCACCGGGCAACTCGCGCTCGTGGCAGGCGGACACCCCGCGGTGCGGCCGCTGTCGAACCTGGTGTGCTCGGCGCGCCCTGCGGCCACTGCGTGGGCCCGCTGGGTGGCCGAGCTGCTTGGGGTCGACCTGCCGGCGCCGACGCTGACACCGGCCTAGCCCCCACCCCTGGCCGGCTAGATGCCGGCTACCTCGACCATCGCTGCGACCATCTGGGGCCACAGCGGCTCGGGCAGGTCGTGGCCCATCTGGTCGAGCACCAGCAATGTTGCGCCCGGTATGGCGGCCGCTGTGGCCTCGCCACCCGATGGCGTGATCAAGCGGTCGGCGGCTCCGTGGATCACCAGAGCGGGCACGTCGAGCTGGTTGAGCTCTTCGGTGCGATCGCCGTCGGACAAGATGGCGGCCATCTGGAACGGGGCCCCTTGGGGGTAGAACGATCGCTCGTAGGTCTCGATGGCGCGGCGGCGGGCCTTCTGTTCGTCGAAGAGCGGACCCGAGATGACCTTTGTGAGCTTCACGCCGTGCTCGATTATGGCATCGCGCTCGGCTGGCGGAGGCGCTATCAGGGCCGCCATCGCCTCGGGGTCGGCCTGGCCGACCGAGCGATCACCCGTGGTCGACATGATCGACGTCATCGACAAGACGCGATCGGCGTGGTTGATGGCGACTCGCTGGGTGATCATCCCGCCCATTGAGGCCCCGGCCACGTGGGCCTGTTCGATGTCGAGGGCATCCAGGACGGACATGGCGTCGGCTGCCATGTCGGCCAGGGTGTAGGGCACATCGCCGATCGCTTGGCCCATGAGGGCCGCCCCCATCAGCGTCATGAGATCTGGTGGATCACCCGCGGTCTTCGAGCTGAGTCCGCAGTCTCTGTTGTCGAATCGCACCACGAACAAGCCCGCGTCGGCGAGCATCCGGCAAAAGCGCTCGTCCCACGCCGTCATCTGGGCACCAAAGCCCATGATCAGCAACAGAGCGGGGTTGGAGCGATCGCCGAAGTGGTCGAATTCCAGGGTTATCGAGTCGTTCTGGGCCTGAGGCATGGGTCGGAATCTAGCCGCAGCACGCACTGACGCAGTGTTGTGAAATCGCCGTCACGCGAATGTCGCTGAAATCGTCACCCTCGCGAGCCGATCAGATACTCAGGTGTGTGAGCCCGAAGGGAGCGGTGAGCGCAGATGGTCGACCGAACGAGAACCAGGCCCCAGCCGTCGTTCGCGTCTGGCACGGGGCATTTCAGAGAGCTTCCCAGCCTGCCGTCGGTGATCGCGAGGCTGGTCGAGCTGGACCGAGCCTCGAAGGGCTACTCCGACGAGGTCGAGGAACTGGTGGCGTCTGACCCGAGCTTTGCCATTCACATAGTGTCCGCCGCGAACTCCGCAGCCAGCTCGCCTGCATCGCCTATATGCACGATCGGATCGGCGCTGGCCAGGGTAGGCAGTTCGGCAGCCGTCGAGATGCTGATCTCGACCGGCATCACCAGGGTGTTCGTGCCCCGAGACGAATGGGAACGCAGCCTGTGGCGCCACTCGATTCAGGTCGCCATCGCCGCCCGCGAGATCACCATCAGGGCCGGCGACACGGGCCTGGACGCCAACGAGGCCTACCTGGGCGGGCTGCTGCACGACGTCGGCCGCCTCGTGATGTTCCAAGAATCGTCCGATCTCTTGCACGAGGTCGACGACGCGCCGTGGGACAGCCCTGAGGGTCTGCTCGCGACCGAGGAATCGGTGTACGGCATCGACCACGCTGCACTGGGCGCCGTTGCTGCCAAGGGGTGGGGCCTTCCGGGCCGCCTGGTCGGGGTCATAGAACACCACCACGACCCGAGCGCTCTGCTGCCCGGCACGGTCTCACGGCTGGCCGAGGTGGTGCGCCTGGCCGATGCTGCGATGTTCCCCTCGGCCATGGCGGACCACATCGGCTACGCGGGCGCAGCGATAGACACCGTCGAGGACAACCTGATGCCCTTGGTCAGCGGTTGGATGCGCCTGGACGCAGTAGAACTGCACGACCTGATCACCGAAACGACCCTGCGGGCCGACTCGATCGGGTCGCGGCTGGGGGTCTGAGCACGCCGCGACAGTCGGCGACTCGTGCGGGCACGCGGCGCTCCCCTACCATTCGCCGTCGATGACAGCCGAACCCATCGACTACCACGAGGCGTGCGCGCGAGTCTGTGCGCCAGGCACCAACTTCGAGATGACCCCCGCAACCGTCAGGGGCATCGACATGTTGGTGTTCAAGAACGCTCCACGGAACCTGGCCGAGATGTTCTCGGTCGCGGCCGACCGCGACACAGAACTGATCGTTTACGAAGACGAGCGCTGGACCAGCGCCCAGATGATGGCTCTGGCGGGCCGCATCGCCAACACCCTGGTCGACCGTTTCGGTGTGGGCAAGGGCGACCGGGTTGCGATCATCTGCCGCAACTACCCCGAATGGGCCGCAGTACACGTGGCCACGGTTTCGATCGGGGCCATCATCGTGCCGATGAACGCCTGGTGGCAGCCAGACGAGATCGACTACGCATTGGGCGACTGCGCACCCACCGTCGTGTTCGCCGATGCCGAGCGCATCTCGCGCATCGACGCCATCGAGTCGCCCAACCGGCCGGCCAACCTGGTCGGCCTGCGCTGCGACCAGCAGCAGTTGGCCGCGGGCGCGGTACGCCTGGAAGACATCCTCGATGAGCGAACCGACTTCCCAGCCGTCGACGTCGACCCCGACGACGACGCATCGATTCTGTACACCTCGGGCACCACAGGGCACCCGAAGGGTGCGGTCAGCACGCATCGCGCCGTTATCCACGCGCTCATGGCCTATACCGCCCGGGCGGTGGTCAATACCCTGACCGACCCGGTCGACGCTCCCACCGACGATCCCCCTCCTCAGCCGACCTCGCTGCTGGCCGTGCCGTTGTTCCATGTCACGGGTTTGGTTCCGGTGATGCTGATGGCCATCCGCATCGGCACCCGCATCGTCATGATGCACAAGTGGGAGCCTGGCCGTGCCCTCGAGCTGATCGAACGCGAGCGGGTCAACAGCCTCGTCGGGGTACCGACCATGAGTTGGGACCTCCTCGAACACCCAGACTTCGCCAGCCGCGACACCTCGTCGCTGGTGTCGGTGGGTGGTGGCGGCGCCCCGATGCCGCCCGAACTGGTCAAGCGGATCGACCGCAGTTTCGCCAAGGGCGGCCCCCGGCTGGGATACGGGATGACCGAGACCAACGCCTACGGCCCGGGCAACTCGGGCCGCGCGTACCTCGAACACCCCACCTCGACCGGACGGATCATGCCGATCGTCGACATGATCATCACCGACGACGACGGCAACGAACTGCCCACCGGCGAGACCGGCGAGATCCGCTTCAAGGGGCCCAACCTGATTCGTGGCTATTGGAACCGGCCCGAGGCCACCGCCGAGACCATCGTCGACGGTTGGCTCCGCACCGGCGACATAGGCCGCATCGACGCCGACGGCTTCCTGTACATCTCCGACCGGGCCAAGGACATGATCCTGCGCGGCGGCGAGAACGTCTATTGCGCAGAGGTCGAGTCGGCGATCTACACCCATCCATCGGTGTACGAGGCGGCCGTGTACGGATTGCCGCATCCCCGGTTGGGCGAGGAAGTGGCCGCCCATGTCATGGTCAAGCCCGACAAGACGCTGGAGGCAGAAGAACTGCAGGCCTACCTGCGCGAACACATCGCCGGGTTCAAGGTGCCGACGGTTGTCACCATCGTCACCGAATCGCTGCCTCGAAACGCCTCGGGCAAGATGCTCAAGCGGGCCCTCAGAGACCAGCTGGTCAAAGAGCGCGAGGCCCGATGACCTCGACCATGCGCTTCGCAGACCAGGTCGTGGTGATAACCGGGTCGGCCACAGGCATCGGGCGCGCCACCGCGGTGCGCTTCGCATCCGAAGGAGCCCAGGTGGTCGGCCTCGACATCGACACCGACGAGGCCGCCGAAACCGCCAAGCAGGCCGACCAAGCCGGCGGCCATCAGCGGCCGATGTTGGTGATCGAGACCGACGTGCGCTCTCGCGAGCAGCAAGCTGCGGCCTTTACCCAAATCGGCGAGCGTTTCGGCCGGGCCGACGTGCTGGTCGCAAATGCCGGCATCTACGTCGGCGGACCGCTCACCGAGGTTCCGCTCGAGCGGTGGCACAACATCGTCGATGTCAACCTCACCGGTGTGCTGCTGTCGAACCAACTGGTCGCTCCGATGATGATCGACCAGGGGCGGGGCGCCATCGTCAACGTTTCGTCCATGGCGGGCAAGACCAGTTGGCCCAACTCTGCGGAGTACTCGGCGACGAAGAGCGGTGTCATCGGCATAACCCGTTCGGTGGCCATGGAACTGGGGCCACACAACATCACCGCCAACGCTTTGTGCCCCGGCAACACTCTCACCGACATGGTGCGCAAGGTTGCGGTCGAAATCGGCGCAACCCTGGGGATGACGGGTCCGGAGTGGCTCGACATGAGGGCTGACGACACGGCACTGAAGCGCCTGGCCCGCCCCAAGGAGATGGCCGGCGTCATCACGTTCCTGGCCAGCGACGACGCTCGGTACATAACCGGTCAGGCCATCGAAGCCGACGGCGGGCTGATCCTCAGCTAGCCCGGCCGACCAAGGAACGCCAGAAAGGCGGCCTCGGGTGAAGCCCCGGCCCTCTCCCAGGTGAACGCTCCGCACGTAAGCAAGCAGGTTGGGCCGGTGTGTTGGCAATGACTCGAATGGATTCGGCAGAACTCAAAGCCGGCCGCCGCACCGGTCACTAGTCTCCGCCCATGGGGATGGGGGCGGTGCTGCGCCGCTGGCGGGCCGACGGTGCCACCGCGGCTGCTGTGGCGGCGACTGTGGTCACCGCCATGGTGATGCTGGCCGCCGGGCCCATCTTCGCCGACGCGGTGTCGGTGGCCTCGCTGCGTCAGGCGGTTGTGGCCGGGTCGGCGGCCGAGGTGACCGTCGAAGTCGCAATCGCCGGAACCGAACGGCCCGGGGTCGACTACGACGACCAGATACGTCGCCAACTCGGCGCCGCGCTGGCACCGCTGGAGGCGCAGATCAGCCGCCATGTGCAGGCGGGCGGCTCGTTCTCGCCATCGACGGCCGCACCAGACGAGCTCACAGTTGTTGCCGAGCTGTCTTCGTTGGAAGGGCTCGAGGCTCATGCCGGCCTGGTCGAAGGCTCGTGGCCCACCCATGACGCGTCGACCGTCCAGGTGGTTGCCGCGACCGACGTAGCTGCGCAGATGGATCTCGACGTCGGCGATGGTCTCGAGCTGCAAGCCCGGGTCGGAAACTCGGCAACACTCAGCGCCCGGCTGGTCGGGATCTTCGAGATCGAGGATCGCAACGACCCGTTCTGGGTTGGACGAGACCGAGTGGCCACTGGAGTTCTCGAGAGCACCCAGTTTCGGACTCTGCAGCTGGTGACGTCGGAGGAATCGTTGCTGCGGGCCTCGACGACCTGGGCGTCGTCTTGGCTGGCGCTGCCTGACCTGTCGAAGCTCGAACCTGGCGACGCGCTGCGCGTCGCCGGGCGGGTCTCGGCCCTGGGGACCTCGCTGACCAGGAGCCTGCAGCCCACCGACCTGGTGAGGAACGAGTCGTGGAGCATCGGGGTGTCGAGCGAGCTACCCGCCAACCTCACAGGCAATACCGACGCTCTGACCGTCACCCGCTCGACCGTGGGTGCTGCAATCGCAGGCGTCGCGGTCGTGGCCGGCTCGGCCCTGGTGTTGATGGCGGCGCTGACGTTCGACTCGCGGCGCTCGGACGCAGCCTGGTGGACGGCGCGCGGTGCCAGCCCGGGCCAGCTGCTGCAAACCGTTGTGGCCGAGGCCACGTTGGTGGTGGTTCCCAGCGTTGTCATGGCTCCGGTTGTGGCCGTCGCGATTCTCGGCCGATTCGATGGCGTTTTCGCGTCGGGAATCGACGTGTTCGAGCCCAGGCTCGTCGCCTCCAGCTACTTGGTCGTCGCCTTAGCCGGGGTGGGAGCGGTAGCGCTGCTGGCCTGGCCCACCTGGCGGGCAAACAGGCCGACGGGTACCGGACGCGGCGACCGCCGGCTGCAGCTGCCCGGCGGTGTCCAGCGCGCCGGAGCCGATCTGGCCTTGGTGTGTCTGGCAGGTGTGGCCTATTGGCAGCTTCGAGCCACCGAGGCCGCAACATCGAGCTCTGGAAGGCTGGGTGTCAGCCCGCTGGTGGCGGCTGCTCCGACGTTGGGATTGCTGGCCGCCAGCATCATCGCCATCAGGGCAGTGCCTCTGCTCGCCGGCCTGGCCGAGCGGCTGCTGCCCCGTTCGAAGGGCGCTGTTGGCTCGTTGGCGGCGTGGCAGTTGGCCAGACGACAGGGCCGCTACCGCCACTCGGCACTGCTGCTCTTGGTGGCCACCGCGTTTGGTGTGTACGCCCTGACGTTCTCGTCGACGTGGGACCGCTCCCAACGAGACCGCGCCGATCATCTGGTGGGCGCAGACATCCGCGCCCAGGTGCTCGGCGGTGGAGGTTCGGTCGCCGAGCCGTATCTGGCGGTGGCGCTGGAGGCGATACCTGGTGTCGACAGTGCCACGGCGGCGGCGTTGGGCAACGTGGACGTCCAGGGAGCCGACAGAGCCAGGTTGCTTGCGATCGACACCACAAACGCGCCCTCGATCTCCGATCGATTCGATGGCTCATCGAGCTTCGAAGCCGCCCTCGAAGCTCTGGCAGCCCGCAGGCCGCAGCTGCCCGCTTGGTCGCTGCCCGATGGGATCACGCGACTCGACATTGGCTACGAGGTCGCTGTGGTGCAGCCGCCGACCGGCGACACCGCTTCAATGGCCGCTTCGGCGGGGGTGTGGGTGAGCGACGGGAGGGGGCTGCTGCATCACTTCGACCTCGGGCCGCTCGACACGTCGGGCGACCCTGGCAGCGTGGCGTTGAACGTCGTCGGGCCCGACGGGTCGGCGATCGTGGGACCCATTGCCATAGTCGAGTTCGAACTCATTGCGGTGGGCCAGCGCGGTGTCGACACCGGTGCGCAGGTGAGGCTGGGGCCCTTTGACGCGACGCTCACCGACACCGGCCGCACGCAGCTCGACGCCGGGTCCGTGGCATGGCAGGCAAGTATCGACGTGCTGTCGGGCTTCAACCGGGGTCCGGCCCTGGCCGTGGATCGATCGGGTGAGGTGCTTCGGATCGACCTGCGGACGGGCACGTCGTTCAACCAGGTTCCGGTAAAGGTGCGACTTCGCCCGCCCGGGCCAGAGCCGGCGGCAACGGTAGGCATCGTGGCCACCGACAGCTGGCTCGACGACCGGTCGGTGGCCGTGGGCGACGTGGTTCAAGCATCGTTCACCGGCATCGACCCCGCTCGTGCCGAAGTCGTGGCCGCGGTCGGGCTGATCCCGGTTCTCGATCCGAGCCCGGATGGGGTGTTCCTGGTCGACCTGCCGACGCTTCAGGTGCACCAGTACTCGCTCGGTGCCACTGTCACCGGATCGCACGAGTACTGGCTGCAACTCGATGCGGGCAGCCAAGTCACCGACGAGGATCTGATGGGCGAGGGCGATCTGATCGGGTCGGCGACCTCGCTGTCGGCGGTGCGAAGCCAGCTCCTGAACAACCCGCAGGCCCTGGCCGCAATCGGTGGCCTCATGATCGGATTCGTGGCTGCGGGCGCCATGGCGGTCATAGGTCTGATCGCGGTGGTGGTCATGTCCATCCGGTCGCGCCGCCGCGAGTTTGCGCTGCTGGGATCGCTCGGTATGACGATGGCACAAACCCGTCGATCGCTCCTCCTGGAACAGATGGTTCTGGTGGTTTCCAGCGTCGCCTTGGGCTCGATCTGTGGTTGGGCCCTGGCCTCGAACTACCTACCCCGGGTGATCCTCAGCGACAGTGGGGGCGCGGTTACGCCGGGTATCGAGATGACGGTGCCGTTCGGCCGAATCGCCTCGATACAGCTGGCGATAGTGGCGGGTCTGGCAATCGGCCTGTTGTGGGCGCTCAGAGACGTGGTGCGAATCGACCGGGCTGCGAGCCTGCGCGAAGGCGACGGACGATGAGGGTTGGATTGACCCGAGGCATCGGCTGGGTTCATTGGGCTCGCCAGGTAGCCGCCGAGCGATGGCTGTTGTTGACGCTGGCGGCAGCCACGGTCTTGGCCGGCTCGCTGGTGGCCTTGGTGCCGAGAGCGATCGAGGCCGCGTCGGTCGACGATCTGAACCAGGCGCTGGAGCAGGCTGCCCCGGTACAGAGGAACCTGGTTTTCGAGCAGGAGACCAGGCTGGGCGCCGGGCCCGAAGGCAATCGCTTCGAGTTGGTCGAGCGGCGACTCGACATCCTCATCGAGGAACGGGTGCCCGGCGACGTCGCCGAGTTGATCGAACAGGCGACCTTCGTCTACGAATCACCGCGCCTGACGGTGTCGTACCTGCCAGAGCTCGAGGCCGGACCATTCCCGACGACGTTCAACTTCCGCTCGTACCAGGGCATTGCCGACCACGTGACGCTGGTGCGAGGCCGCGAACCCGCGGCAGCTGAGCCGCTGCCTCTGGCGTTCGGCGACTGTCCCGCAAACATCGACCTGACGCTGCGCCCCGACGAGCTTCCCGACGGTTGCGCGATTGCGTCGGTACCCGTGTTCGAGGTGTTGTTGAGCGAGCAGACCGCCACCGACATGCGCGTCGAGGTCGGCAGCGAGCTGTTGTTGTTGCCCGACGTCATCGGCGACCGCGCCTGGCGTACGGCCGAACGCGGCATCGGCGACGTTCGGCTGGTGGCCCGCGTCGTCGGCATCGTCGCGCTCAGCGACCAGCAAGAGCCGTTCTGGTTCGGCGATAGCTCGCTGCACCGGCCGCGCATCACCGAGAACGCGGACTATCGGCTGGTCTATGGCGCAGGCCTGTTCAGCGACGACCAGTATCTGCCGCTGTTGCGGGCGTTCTCGGGAGTCGACGCGGACTACGAGTTCCGGTACCTCCTCGACCGCGACAGGGTCGCGTCCAGCAACCCGGCCGATCTGATCGCTTCGATCGAACGGATCGATCGGGTCGACCTGACGTTGGTCACCGATCTGCCGGCGATTCTCGCGACACACCTCGAGCAGCGAAACCTTGCGCTGCGGCTCGTGTCGCTGGTGCTGGTGGGCGTCGCCTGTTCGGCCATGGCCGCAGCCGCGATGCTGGCGCGTGTAAGCGCCCGACGACGACGTCCGGCGCTGTTGTTGATCGAACGGCGGGGGGCCTCGCGAACACAGCTGATGGTTCCAGCCGCAGGGTCGGCCTTGGTCGCTTCGCTCCCCGCAGCCGGCGCAGCGTTGGCCGCCTCCAAGGTGCTGGTGCCCGACGCCTCCTGGGCGGTGTCTGTTCGTCTCACCGCGCTACTGGTGCTGGGGACCGTTGTGGCGGTGGCCGCCATCGGCTCGCGGCCGCCCCGCTCGGCCCGCTCGGCCGCAAGCGACATGCGCAGGGTCACCGCCGAGATCACGGTCTTGGTATTGGCCGCGGCCAGCCTCGCTCTGGTCAGGCGCCGCACCACTGCCACTTCGGTCGAGGCGGGTATCGACTGGTTGCTGGCTGCGGTGCCGGTTCTGGTGCTGGTTGCAGCAACCCTGGTCGCCCGGCGCGTGATCACGCCTGTGGCCTCGGCGCTAGCGGCGGTCGCGGCCCGCGCAACCGGGCTCACCTGGCCTGTCGGGTTGCAAAGGCTCCACCGCAACCTGGGGCGCTCGGCCAGCGTATTTGCAGCCTGCGTTCTGTCGATTGGCATCGCGTCGATGGCGTTGGTCGAGATGGCCGGCCTCGACGACCGCGCACAAGCGGCGGCCTGGTCGACCGTGGGCGGCGACTTCCGCATCGAGTCGCTGCATCCCGACATCGGCCTGCCATCCGAGTTGGCACCGCTGCTCGACGGTGCACCGCTGGTGGCTTTGGGCAGAACCCTTCCCACTGTGCGGTTCTCGGGTGCGGGCGCCACCGCTGTGGCCCAGCTGGTGGCCGTCGACACAGCGAACTATTCGGCCCTGTTGTCCGCCAGCGGCGGTTTTGCAGCAGCGACCGCCGCACTGAACCGCGTGGCGGCGGCCGATGCCCAGGCCGAGCCGTCGGGGCCGATACCTGCGATCGCCGTGGGGTTCGGGTCCCAGCGACTGCTGACGGGCGATGTCGTCAACGTTTCGGGTGTGGGAACCGGGGTCGAGTTCGAAGTGGTTGGCTCGGTCGCGTCGATGCCGGGAGTAGCCACCCGTTCGGGGGCACTGGTCGTCGACCTCGGCCACTTCGCGTCGGTGGCCAACGACCGTTTCGCCGACCCCACCTGGGCCGTTCTGTCGGGCGACAGGGCCGCCGAGGCTGCCGCCGTCGAGCTCGTCACCGATCTGGACGGGGTCGCCATGACGTCGCGTTATGCGGTGTTGGACCAGCTAGTAGCCGACCCGCTGACATCGTGGACACGCCGCGGACTGTTGGCAGCCGGGGCCATATCTCTCAGCTTCGCCATAGTGGCCGTTGCAGCCTCGGTGGTGGTCGCCCAAGCTGCCAGTCGCCACGACTTCGCGATGCTCGCCATCCTCGGAACTTCAAAGACCCAAAGGCGCCGCGTGGCCATGCTCGAGCACGTTCCGGCGGTGGCGGTGTCGGCCGTCGTGGGGGTTGTTGTGGCCGTGTCGACGACCAGGCTCCTCGAGGCATCGCTGGGCCTCGACGCGTTCTCCGGTGATGTCGCCGACGTAGCGCTGAACGTTGGATGGACGAACCTGACCATCGCCGCAGGGCTGATGGTCTTGGCCGCATTTGCAGCGGCCCGAGTCGTAGTAGTTGTCAGGGACGGAGCGCTTCCAGAGGTGCTCAGAAGGGGAGCCGAGCGAGATGAGCAATGAGCCGGCCGGCGACGATCCGGCCATCGTGTGCGACAACCTGGTGAAGATCTACAAGACCGGCACCCTCGAAGCCATCGCGCTGCAGGGTCTCGACCTGGTGGTCGAGCGCGGCGAGTTCGTTGCCATCGTGGGCACGTCGGGCAGCGGCAAATCGACACTGCTCAGCATTCTGGGAGGCCTGGTGACGGCCTCGGCCGGATCGGCCCGAGTCGCCGGCAGCGACCTGCTGAAGATGAGCCGCAGGCAACGTATCGCCTACAGACGTCACAAGATCGGCTTCGTATGGCAGCAGGCGGGCCACAACCTGTTGCCGTACCTGACCGCAAGCGAGAACGTCCAGGCTCCGATGGCATTGGCGGGCGTGTCCAGGTCCAGGCGACGGGAGCGGTCGTTTGCACTGCTCGACAGCGTCGGGGTCGCCGATCGCGCCGACCACCGGCCAGACCACCTGTCGGGAGGCGAGCAACAGCGGGTCGCAATTGCAGTGGCGCTGGCCAATCGACCTCAGGTGATCTTCGCCGACGAACCCACGGGCGAACTCGACGCCAAGTCGGCTGACGACATCGTTTCGGTGCTGAGAACCGTGAACGAGCAGCACGAGGTGACAGTGGTCGTCGTCACCCACGACATGCGCCTGGCCGCAGGGGTCAACAGAACGGTGGCGCTGCGAGACGGCCGCACCAGCGGCGAGGTGCTGCGCCGCGCCGGCCTCGACGCCGACGGCGCCGCAACCACCGTTGCCGAGGAGTTCGCTGTGCTGGATCGTGTCGGGCGCCTCCAGCTGCCCAGTGAGTACGTCGACGCCCTCGCTCTTCAGGACCGGGTCAGGCTGACCCTTGCCGAGGACCGAATAAACGTCTGGCCCGACCGGCCAGGTTCAGGCACGCCGTTCGCCGATCCGAACGCCCCGACCGAAAGCCCCTCGCATGAGTGACCTGGCCGTGCTCGAAGCACGAAACCTCAACAAGACACACGGATCAGGCCCGCGAGCGGTTCACGCCGTGGTCGATGTGAGCCTGGAGGTGACGGGCGGGTCGCTCCTGGCCATCACGGGCAGGTCGGGCAGTGGCAAGACAACACTGTTGAACCTGCTTGGCGGGCTGGAGACGCCGACCTCTGGCAGCGTGCTCCTCGACGGCCTCGACCTCACAGAGCTGAGCGAGGCCCAGAGAACCGAACGCCGACGAACCGACTTCGGCTTCATCTTCCAAGGGTTCGGGCTGCTTCCGATGTTGACGGCGGCCGAGAACGTCGAGGTGCCGCTGCGGCTGGTCCGCACCGACCCACATGCCCGCAGAGAGCGGGCGATGGCGCTGCTGGAGATGGTGGGCGTCGGGCACAGGGCCAGCCACCGGCCCGACGAACTGTCGGGCGGCGAGCAGCAGCGAGTCGCGATCGCCAGAGCGCTGGCCAACCGGCCGCGCGTGCTGCTGGCCGATGAACCGACTGGTCAGCTCGACTCGCGAACCGGCGAGGAGATCGTGAAGGTCATCGCCGAGGTCGTGCGCTCCGAACAGGTTGCGGCCGTGGTGGTCACCCACGACGTCACGCCGCTGGCCCACGCCAACCAGGTAGTGGAACTGGCCGACGGCCGGATCTGAAGAGGGCCGCCTTCCCACTGGCCCCGGCCCTGCCGGTCAGGCGATGCGATCGAACATGTCAGGCGTGATCTCGTACACCGCCGGTTCGCCCGCGAAATGGCGCCGCAATTCCTCGACCGCCAGCTCGCCCATCCGGTTGCAGTTCTCGATGCACCCCGCGATGTGAGGCGTCAGCACCACGTTGGGCAGCGAGCGAAGCGGGCTGTCGGCGGCAGGCGGCTCGGGGTCGGTGACATCGAGGAACGCAAACATCCGGCCTTTGCGAAGCTCGGCCACCAGGGCTTCCTCGTCGACGAGCTCTCCCCTGGCCGTGTTGATCAGCGTGACCCCGTCTTTCATGCGGCCCAAGACGTCGGCGTCGATCATCCGGTAGGTGGCGTCGTTGGCCGGGGCGTGCAAAGACACCACATCGGCGCGCTCGGCCAGCTCGTGCAGGGTCACCACCTCGACCCCCAGCACTTCGGCATCCGACGTCGACAGGAACGGATCGGCCACCAGGATGTCGACCTCGAAGGCCCCCAGCAGCTCGATGACGTGACGACCGACATTGCTGGCACCGACGATCCCCACCGTCGAGCGACCCAGCTCCCTGGCATCCCAGTCGTCCCAAACCGGGCTGTCGCGCCAACCGCCCTGCGACACGTGAACGCCCAGTGGCCAGACTCGCTTGCGGCCGACGATCATCAGGCCCAGCGTGGTCTCGGCAACGTCTCGGGCCAAGGTGATGCCTGCGCTGGTGACCTTGACACCGGCGTCGAACACGGCCGGCGACACGAAGCGCTTGACGCTGCTGCCCATGTGAGCCATCGCACCCAGCGATGGGGCCGCGGCCATCACGTCGGCATCGAGCTGGGCGACTCCCCAGCTGGTTATGCAGCCATTGGCGTCGCTCAGCAGCTCGAGCAGTGCGTCTTTGTCGGCGGGGTCGTCCGATTCGTGGTGGACAACCGAGGCGAACTCGTCCAGCCGGCTCCACGCCTCGTCACTGAACATGCGGCCATAGTTCGAGCGGCCGATCGTCACGGCAACCACAGGTTTGTTCATTCTCGGTCTCCGGGGTCAGTTCGAAGTGTCTGTCATTTCGAGGTATCTGTCAGTTCGAGGTATCGCTCGTATCGGTGGCTGTTGTCGAGCTGGTGGCGCGGCTGCATTCGATAGCCGCCATCGGCGGTTTCGATCTCGATCGATCCCCATCCCAGGGCGTCCGCCGCCAGCACGGCCGCCCCGAGCGCGGGCCATGGCCGGTCTGGCCTGACCACCACCGTTCGGTTGGTGGCGTCGGCAATGGCCTGCACCAGTTCGCGGTTGCGGGTGCCTCCCCCAACCATCACCAGCTCGCTCGATAGGTGTTGCCCACCCGCCGATTCGATCGCTCGGCGTACTTCGAACGCGCAGGTCTCGAAGACACAACCCAACACGGCACGCCCAGCGCCCACGAATCGGCCCCACTGGGTGCGATCAGACTCGAGAAGCGACGGCACGAACAAGGGCGAGTATTCCCCCACCGGGCCGTCGTCGAGCGCGTCGAGCGCCCACGCGACAACCGCACCGAGGCCGCCGATGTTCGTCGATGTCGTCCAACGACCGTCCACGACGTGGGGGCTGAGGTTGAACGACGGCTGCAACCCCTGCAACGAACCGTCGGCGACCACGTTGGTCAGAACCCACGCAGTGCCTGCCGACAAGAATGCCTGCCCGGTGTCGCGCACGCCCAGAGCAAGCGCCGAGCACGTCTGGTCGTGCCCGCCGGCTACCAGACGCACGCTCGGACCAAATCCGAATTCGTCGGAGATCACCCCGATGTCGTCTCCACTGGCCACCAGGTCGGGCAACCGGTCGGCTGTGGTGCCGGCCAACGCACACAACTCGGTGCTCCACACCCGGCGACCTGCGTCCATCAGCTGAACACCCGCCGCGTTCGACGGGTTGGTGGCGAATCGACCGGTCATCAGGGCGGCCAGATACGCGTCGACCGGACCGAAGCGGGCGTCAGAGCCGAGGCCTTCGTTGCGGAGCCACGCGATCGACGACAGTCCGAGACCCGCCGATGCCGACCAGCCCGAGATGGTTCTCACCTTTTGTATGGTCGGATAACCCCAACCCTCGACCACAGGCTTAGACCTGGCGTCCATCCAGGTCAGCAAACGGCTCAACGGAGCCATTCTGTCATCGACGGCTAGGACCGAACCGCTCTGTGCTCCCATCGCCAGAGCGGCTGCGGCCACTCCCCCACCTGCGGAATCGAGAGCACCCAGGCAGGCATCTCGCAAGGCGTCGGCGACGTCCTCGGGCCGCTGCTCGGCGGCTCCGGGCGATTCTGCGATGGTCTCGATCGGGGCCGATGTGCCCTCGCCCACCACACGGCCGGCGCGATTCACCGCTGCGGCCTTGACCGAAGTCGTGCCGACGTCGACACCGATGACGACCGCGGACGGTGTCATGAATTGAGTATCGCCAGCGCCTGTTCGACCGACGCGTCCTCGTGGACGACGGCCACGATCGCCGCCGTCATCGCCGTCGGGTTGTCGCACTGGAACACATTGCGACCGATCGCCACTCCCCTGGCACCGGCATCGATCGCCGAGCGAATGTTCTGCAGCATCAGCGTCTCGTCGCCCTTGGCGCCGCCCAGTATCACCACCGGAGCGAACGTCTTCGACGTCACCTGGTCGTAGTCGTCGCAATAGGGCGCCTTGATGAAGTCGGCGCCCAGCTCTGCGCCCAGACGCGCCGCCAATGCGATTGCGTCTGTGCCCCGTGATTCGGGGCCGCTGTTGAACCCTCCGGGAACCATCTCACCCAGCACGGGCAAACCCCACTCGTGGGCCTCTGCGACGGTTCTGGCCAGGTTCTCGAGGGTGTCTTCCTCCTTGTCCGAGCCGGGCATCGCTGTGACCACCAGGGCATCGGCGCCGAGCCGAACCGCGTCGACCGGCCCGAAGAACTGCGACAACGAACCCGTGCTGGGGGTGCCCAGGTTGGTCGCGGCTCCGTCCGACCTGACGATCAGCCCGACCCTGCTGAGCGGTTTGGCAAACGCTCTGGCAATGCCATACGAGGTCAAGATCGCGTCGGCGCCTCCGGCTACGACGGCTTCGATCGTGTCGCCGGGGCTCTCGAACCCTTCGCACGGCCCGTCGATCAGACCGTGATCGAGGGCGACGATCACCGCCCGACCGTCCTCGGCGAAGATGCGGTTGAGCCTGCGGGTGGTCATTTGGGTGTTCCTTTGATGATTGGAAGCGAGTTCTCGATGATCGAGAGGTTCTCGTCGAGGTCGGCCGACAGTGCGTCTATGTGTATTGCATGTAGGTCGTGTTGTGCCGCCATCGCCGCCACCTCGGCCGCGCACTGGGCCGGCGTACCAGCCACCTGATAGCGGTGCAGCAGATCGTCGGTGACCAGCGGATCGACCGCGGCCGCATTGCCGGTCTGGGCCGCCTCGACGATCACCGCCACCTGGTCGGCGTCGAAGCCCAGTGCGTCCAAGGCACGTTCGGGCGAGTCCATCAACACATATGACAGCGTCAGTTTCTGGGCTTCCAGCATGGCGGGCGTGTAGCAGATGCGGCCCAGATACATCCGTTTGGGATGCGGTCTGCCCGCGGGTACTGCTCGCTCTACCTCGGCGATGGCGCCGGCCAGATCGGGTTTGACGGTGAAGATCACCCCGTCGGCTTCACGGCCGGCGAGACCCAGCACCAGCGGCCCCCGACCGGCGATCCAGAGTTCGACATCGGCCGCGCCCGACCCGAGCCTGGCATCGACGACCGAAGCCGTCTGGCCATCGACCGATGCCAGCTGACCCGTCCAAAGGGTGCGGGCGATCTGAACTGCGTCGGTCATGCGCCGGAACGGTCTGATCCGGTCGATGCCCATAGGGGCCAACACCATCGAACCGCCCGCAAGCAAGGTGCCCACCACCCGGCCGGGGGCCAGGGCGTCGACAGTGGCCAGGGCGTTGGCCGTGGCTGCCGGATGCCGGGTGTATGGGTTGGTCATCACCCCCAACTTGATGTGGCTGGTCTCGCGGGCGATAGCCCCCAGGCTCACGTACACATCGGGATGAAAGCCCTCGTCGGCGATCAAGCAGTAGTCGTATCCCAGGCGCTCGGCCTCGATGGCGATCGCTATCACGTCGGCTGCAGGCATCAGCGGCACGATGTGGACGCCAGCGGCGAGTCCGGTCTCAGCCATGTGCGTGTTTGCGGTGGCCAAAGCGTTGGCCACCGTCGACGATGATCGTCTCGCCGGTGATGTAGTCGGCCTCGATCAGGAACCTCACCGCGTGGGCCATCTCGGCCGGAGTACCCCAGCGGCCAAGCAACGTGTCGTCGGCCACCCTTTGATATGTGGCGTCGTCGTAGTTGTGCGGGCGCAGCGCCGGGCCGGGGATCACCGCATTGGCCCTGATCTTCGGGGCCAGTTCCAGCGCCAGTTGCCGGGTCAGCGACAAGATTGCACCCTTGCCCACCGCGTGCCCCGCGAACGCCGGCCATGGCTCGTAGGCCGTCAGGTCGCCGATTCCGATGATGACACCGCCGTCGCCGCCGAGCATCACCGGGGCCACACGGTTTGCGCAATAGAACGGGCCGTGCACCAGGGTGTCGATCGACTTGTGCCACGTCGACAGGTCGTCGGTTGGCAGAGGGTCGGGAAGGAAGGTCGAGGCGTTGTTGACCAACACGTCGATGCGCCCGAAGCGTTCCGCCACGGCGTCGACCATGGCCGTGACCTGCTCGTAGTCGCTGACGCTGGCCTGCACTGCCATCGCCTGCACACCGAGGGCTTCGGCCTCGGCGACGGTCTGGTTGGCAGCGTCGGCCGACGAGTTGTAGTTCACGACAACGTTGGCGCCCGCTCTGGCCAGCTCGAGGGTTATGCCCTTGCCGACCCTGATCGCTCCGCCCGTGACTATCGCCGTCTTTCCAGCCAACTCCATGGCGCGCCACCCTAGTCCCGCCATTGTTTGGTGCCTGGCACCAGACGGGTCAGCCGTGGGCGTGTTTGCGGTGCCCGAAGCGCTGGCCGCCATCGACCACGATGGTCTCGCCGGTTATGTAGTCGGCCTCGATCAAGAACCTCACCGCGTGGGCCATCTCGGCGGGGGTACCCCAGCGTTCCAGCAGCGTCGTCATGGCCGCGGCCCGGTTGGCCTCGGGTGTGTCGCCATCGACCGGCAGCGCCAGGCCGGGTATCACGGCGTTGGCCCTGATGGTGGGTGCCAGCTCAAGCGCCAGCTGACGCGTCAACGACAGCACGGCGCCCTTGCCGACGGCATGGCCCGTATAACCGGCCCACGCTTCCTCACCGCTGAGATCGCCGATGCCGATGATCACACCGCCACCGCGCTCGAGCATCACCGGGGCCACCAGATTGGCGCAATAGAACGGTCCGTGCACCATGGTGTTGATCGACTCGTGCCATGCCGACAGGTCGTCGGTCGGCACTGTGTGGGTCAGGAAGGGGGCAGCGTTGTTCACCAGGATGTCAATGCCTCCGAAACGCTCGACGGCGGCCTCGACCATGCCCTGCACCTGCCGATAGTCGCCCACGTCTGCCTGCACAGCCAGGGCGCCAACCCCCAGGGCCGAAAGCTCGGCGACGGTCTGGGCGGCAGCGCCGGCCGAACGCCGATAGTTGATGACGACGTTGACGCCGCAACCGGCCAGATCGAGAGCGATTTCCCTGCCCAGGCGCCTGGCGCCACCGGTGACTATCGCTGTCCTACCCGCCAGATCCATGAGCATCCCTTGCCGTCGTGCGCTTGAGCCCCAACGCCGCGGCAAGGCATCCCATTCCCAAAACGGCCGAAGTCACCAGAACCCCCACCAAACCGTCGGCGACAGCCGCGGCGGTGGCATCGGCCACCTCGACGGCATCGGACCCGTCGCTCTCGAGAACGCTGCGCACCACCTCGACATCGCCCACCTGAGCATCGACGATGCCCAGCAGCACGGCGCCCCCCAGGGCAACGCCGATGCTGATCGCCAGCACGCGCAGGAACTGGTGCGCGGCATTGACCCGGCCGAGTTCTTCGACGTCGGCCGAGCGCTGAATCATGGTGAGCGCAGCCGTGGACGCCAGCCCTATGCCGATACCCATACCGAACATCGAACAGAACACCAGCCCCAGGGGCGCGTCGACCCACACCAGGGTCGCCGTCAGACCGATAGCCGGCACCAGCCAGGCAGCGCCGAACACAACCACCGAGGGCTCAGACCAGTTGCGCATCAGCCGGGCATATATGAACGAACCGCCCGTCCAGCCGACGGCGATGAACAGCACCGAGAACGCGGCAAATCCGGCCGACCGACCCCGGCTGACCTGCAGGTACAACGGCACGTAGTTGTCGACCGCCACACCCGCGGCCAAGACCAGACCCGCTGCGAGGTGGATCCACCGCAACGGCATTCTGGTCAGGTGACGGCGTTCGAGGACCGGCGAATCGTGGCGCCCGGCGTGCAGCCAGTAGACGACGAAGGCGGCCACAGCACCCAACAGAGCCGGCACGGCCAGAGCCCAGTCGATGCCAACCTGGCCCAGCCCGAACAACAAGAAGAACACCATGGCCGCCATCAGTGCGACGCCGAGATAGTCGATGCGCATCCGGCCGGCATCCGGGCGCTTGTCGGGCAGCGCATTCCAGCCGGCGAGCAGAGCCAGCGCGGTCAGGGGCACCTTGATCCAGAAGATCAGCCGCCAACTGGAGAACTCGAGCAGGATCGCCGCTATCGCCGGGCTGCCCACACCCATCGCAGCGAAGACGGCCTCGTTGGCGGCAAACGCCGAAGGACGAAGGTCGTGAGGAAAGGCGATGCCGACCGCGGCGATGGCCACCGCGAACATCAGACCGCCACCGAGGCCTTGGGCCAAACGCGCCACCAGCACCCAGCCGAGCGTCGGGGCCAAGGCCACAGCAACGCTGGTCAACAAGAACCACGTACCCATCACCTGGAAGGTGCGCCTGACCCCGATGGCATCGATGATCGGGCCGGCGACGATGACCGCCACGGCGCTCGACCCGAGGTACGACGTGACCACCCACGGCAACAGGGCGACATCGCCGAGGTCTTCAGCAATCGAGGGCAGGGCTGCGATGACGGCCAGCGCGTCGAACGCCGCAAGGGCGATGACGGCCAGGTTCGCGAGGGTGACCGGGGCGTAAGGAGCCGAGAATATGCCCGATCGCGCCCGGCTCACCTGCGGTTCAACCGGCTGGGAACGCCTGCTTTGGCGAAGACGCGCCTGGCGGCTTCGGTGGCCTCGGCTATGACGGCTTCCTCGTCGACGGTGGTCACGACGCCGTCATCGACCACCACCCGACCGTCGACCAGGACATGGGTGACGTTGGCGGGCGTCGCACAAAACACCAGGGCACTGGGCACCCGGTGCACCGGGGCCGTGAACACGGTTTCGAGGTCGACGACCACGACGTCTGCCTTGGTGCCCGGTTCGAGCCGGCCGGCATCGGGGTTGGATGCCGCCACCGCACCACCACGGCAGGCCATGTCGATAGCGTCCTCGGGCTGAAGGGCCATGGCATCGAGGTGGTGAACCTTCTGAAGCAGCACCGTCGATTTCATGACCTCGAACATGTCCTGGCGGTTGTTGCTGCCGGGGCCATCCGACGCCAGGGCGATCGTGATTCCTCTGGATCTCATGTCGAGGATTCGAGGCACCCCCGAGGCCAGATACATGTTGCTGACCGGGCAGTGCACCACCACGGCATTACGCCGGGCGATCAGGTCGAGTTCGTCGTCGTCGAGCCACACGCTGTGTGCCAGCTGCACGTCGGGCCCCAACACACCCAGCTGTTCGAGCCAGTGGACGTGGCGCACTCCGCGCTCTTCGAGGCTCATCTCGACCTCGACCGCGGTCTCGGCGCAGTGGATGTGGGTTCCCGCGCCCCACGACCTGGCGTCGGCGGTGGTGACCTTCATGGCCTCGTCACTGCATCCCCACGGGATCAGGGGCGCCTGCTCGATGCGGATACGGCCGTTGTCGTGGCCATGCCATCGCTGGCGCAGCCTGGCGGTTCGCTCGAGCACGGTTTCGGCCGACTCGGTGAGGTTCGGTTCGTAGTTGCGATCGGCCCAGCCCCTGGCCAGCAGGTACCTGACACCCAGCTCGTCGGCCGCCGAACAGATGCCATCGTCGATCTGCTCGTCGATGTGGATGTACTGGTGGTCCAGTATCGAGGTGGCGCCGGTACGGAGGTTCTCGATCATCCCGACCAGTGCCGCCAGCCGGGCCGACTCGCGGTCGAGATGAACCGCGCCGGGCCAGATGCAGTCGCGCAGCCAATCCAGCAGGGGCTTGTCGTCGGCAAGGCCCCGGAAGAACGTCTGGAACAGATGGGTGTGCGCATTGGTCATGCCGGGCATCACCGCGGCCCCCGACGCGTCGATTACCCGACCAGCGCGAAGGCGCACTTCAGAAGGCGGCTCGCCCGGCCCGAGGCCCGCAATGCGGTCACCCTCGATCTCGACCCAGCCCGGATCGTGGATGGTGCGCTGGTCGTCGACGGTGACCACAGCACCGTTCTCGATCAGGATCGTCACAGCTCTAGCTCTTCTCTCGAGAACGCGGCGCCCGTCAGGCCGGTCACGCCGACGTTGGAGTCCAGTCGGCGAATGCGTCGACAACCGGCTTGATGTCTGGCATCAGCGGGTAGAGGATCGGGCAGGTGACGCCCGCGTCGATGTATTCGGCCACCTTGGCCTGGCATTGCTCGGTGGTGCCCACGGCCATCAACTTGCGAGCCAGGTCGTCGGGTATCAGGTGGGCGGCTTTTCGGTAGTCATCCTCGGTGGCGGGCCAGCCCACGACCTCTTGCACCCGCGCAACCAGCTCGGGGTCGGCCCCCGACGCCTCCATGATGTGGGGCTCTGTGCCCAGGTAGTAGGCGACCAAAGACTTGCCGGTGAGCATCGCCTCTTCGGGGTCGTCGTCTGACAACGAGCAGGCCAGCAGCTCGGGGCGGTCGATTTCTTCGATGGTCTTGCCGGCCCTGGCGGCCCCGGCCGCCACCTTGTCGACGGCGTCTCGGATGTACTCGGTGGACACGACATAGTTCAGCACGGCACCGTCGCAGATCTCGCCGGTGAGCTCGAGCATCTTGGGTCCGGTGGCGCCGATGTACAGCGGAATGTTGCGTGGGCTGGTGTCGCCGTAGGCCACATCCAGCCGAACGCGGTCGAGCTTCACGAACTCGCCCTCGTAGCTGACCTCTTCCATGGTGAACAGTTCGCGGATGGCCTCGATGTTCTCGCGCATGGCCTTCAGCGGCTTGCGCCTGTCGGTGCCCGTGCGGCTGGCGATTGGTTCCCACCAGGCGCCCAGCCCCAACATCACGCGGCTTTCACCCTCGGGTGTCAGGCCGGCGAGTTCCCACATGGTGCTCCACGAGGCAGCTATCACGGCCGGGTTCCGGGTGTAGATGGGCAGCACGCCGCTGCCCACCCGCAAACGCGAGGTGTTGGCCAGGATCGCCGACATCATCACCACACAATCGCGAGCCAGGCGGGTGTCGGCCTGCCATATCTCTGAGAAACCACGCTCCTCGGCGTACTTGGCGATCTCGATCTCGTAGGCGATCGGGTGCTTGTCTTGCAGATAGAGAGCCATCCTCTGAGCCATGGGTCGCATCCTAGGTCCACTCGTCGCCGTGGTCGGCGAACGATCGTCGGGTACACGCATTGCGCTGGCCCAGTACAGCGGTTGTTTAGCTGCGACAACAAATGTTTGTCCGTGGCGAACCCGCGTACTACGTTCGTGACGTACATTTGTGCTGCCGAACACCGCACCGGGGGTTACCGAATGGACCGAACCCAACTCCTCGATCTGTACAGCGACATGTGGCTGATCAGAGCTTTCGAGCAGGGCCTCGAGCGCGAGTTCCAGCAGGGCAACGTTCCCGGGATGTTGCACACCGGGCTGGGCCAAGAAGCCGTGCAGGCAGCGCTGGCCGCCAACCTCCGTTCGACCGACGCCTTCTTCCCCGACCACCGCTGTCACGGGATAAACGCCTTGGCCCAGGAGCGCCACAAGGGCGAGGGCGAGCGCATCATGGCCGAGCTGTTCGGTCGGGCCACCGGTGTGTGCAGCGGCAAGGGCGGCAGCCTCCACTCGGCCGACCCCGAGGTCGGCAACTTCGGCGACAACGCCGTCGAGGGCTCGTACATGGCAACCGTGTTGGGGGTGGCGTTCGCTGCCAAGATGCGTGGCCGTGACGACGTCGCCTGCGCCATCATCGGCGACGGCACCGCCGGCCGGGGCGAGTTCCACGAGAGCCTCAACATGGCGGCCATCTGGGACCTTCCGGTGCTGTACGCCATGGTCAACAACGGTTATGCCATCTCCAACCCGGTGGCCAGCGCCCACGCCACCCCCGACATGATCGACAGGGCCAAGGGCTATCGCATCGAGTGCGCGCAGGTCGACGGCAACGACATCGAGGCCGCCCACGAGGCGGTGCGGGTGGCCATCGAGCACATTCGCTCGGGCAAGGGTCCTTACTTTCTCGAGTTCAAGACGTGGCGGTGGCAGGGAATCTTCTCGGGCGATCTTCGACCGGCCGAAGAGATCCGTTACTGGCGCGAAGACCACGACCCGATCCTGATGGCCGCCGAGCGGTTGGCCGAGCTGGGCGTCACCACCGAAGAACTCGAAAAGGTCGAGACCCGCCGTCGCGAAGAGATCGACGGCTGGATCGCCTTCTCGAAGGAGAGCCCCACCCCAGACCTGGCCAAGGCCACCGCCGATGTGTATGCCTCACCGGTCATGCCACGGCCTGGCGCGGCAGACACCTCACCCGGGGCACCAGCCGGCGACAGCCCGGCCGAAGATCAGGCCAAGACCCGCAAGTTCACGTTCGTCAAGGCCCTCAACTCGGCCCTCGACATCGCGATGGAACGCCACCCCGAGATGTTCTTGATCGGCGAGGACATCGGCGTCATGGGCGGCGACTTTGGTGTCACCCGCAAGCTGTACGACAAGTACGGCGCTGATCGGGTCAGGGACACTCCCCTGTCCGAGGCCGCCATCATCGGCACCTGCGTGGGTTCAGCGATGATGGGCATGCGCCCCGTGGCCGAGATCATGTTCGCCGACTTCCTGGGCGAGTGCTACGACCAGATCGTCAACAACGCCGCCAAAGTGCACTACATGTTCGACGGCCAGTTCTCGGCGCCGCTGGTGATCCGCACCGCGTGCGGCGGCGGATTCGGCGGCGGGCCGCACCACTCGCAGATGGTCGAGGGGTGGTTCCTGAACGTGCCCGGCATCGTGATTGTGGCGCCGTCCAATCCCGCAGACGCCAAGGGCCTGTTGCTGGCGGCCATCGAGTCGAACGACCCGGTGTTGTTCCTCGAACACAAGGCGCTGTACCGAGCCCGCGGTGAGGTGCCAGACGGCTACTACACCGTTCCGATCGGAAAGGCCGCCGTCGCACGCCAGGGTTCGGACATAACCGTGGTGGCCTCCATGCGTATGGTGCCGATGGCCCTGACCGCCGCCGAGCGGCTGGCCGCGGAGGGGGTGTCGGTCGAGGTGGTCGACCTGCGAACCATCAAGCCCTACGACGCCGAAACCATCGTGGCGTCGGTGGCAAAGACAGGCCGGGCGGTGGTGGCCAGCGAAGCCCCCCGCACCGGCGGGCTCGGCGCCGAACTCAGCGCCATGATCCACGAGAGCTGCTTCTCAGATCTGCAGGCCCCCGTGGGCCGCGTCGATGGGCTCGACACCCCGATTCCGTTCTCGGTTCCGCTCGAGCACGAAATCCTCCCCGACGACAACGACATCGAAGCGCAGATCCGCAAGACACTAGGCATGAGCCCAGTACCTGTTGGTGCGGGCTCGTCACGGCCAGAAGGCGAGAACTAGACATGGCCCGTCAAGAAGTCATATTGCCCAAGTGGGGCCTCACCATGGAGGACGGATCGGTCGTCGCCTGGCACGTCTCTGTGGGCGACGAGGTCACCGAAGGCCAGGTGATCGCCGATGTCGAGACCGAGAAGGTCGAGAACGAGCTGGTCTCCCCGTGCGACGGCACCGTCGTCGAACTGGTCGCCGAGGAGGAAGAGATCGTCGACGTCGGCGGCGTGTTGGCCATCATCGAGACCCGGGACTGATCGCAGTGGCCGAGGTCTCGCACAAGCTCACACGGCTGCAGCGGACCATGGTCAAGACCATGTCGAGTGCGGTTCACACCGCGGCGCTGAGCCAGGTGACGCGCGACATCGACATGTCCGCCGTGCTGGCCGACCGCGCCAGTGCTCAACCCAAGCCGTCGATCAACACCTACGTGTTGGCCGCCGTCGCCTCGTGCCTCGGCCGCCACCCGATGCTCAACGGGCGGCTCGAGGATCGGGCCGTTGTGGTGAACGACCGGGTGAACCTGGGTATGGCGGTGTCGGTGGAAGACGGTCTGGTGGTGCCGGTCGTCCACGGAGCCGACCAGCTCGAATTTGAACAGCTCGATGCGGCCGCGGCTGCCGCTGCCCACAAGGCGCGCAGCGGTTCGCTCACCTTCGAAGACATCGAAGGTGGCACTTTCACCGTCTCGAACCTGGGCATGTTCGGCGTCGACGGCGGATTCGCCATTCCCCCACCACCTCAGGGAGCGATCTTGCTGGTGGGACGCATTGTCGATCGTTTCGTGCCAGACGACGACGCGAAGCCCGTAGTCAAGCCATTCTGTTGGTTCGGGCTCACGTTCGACCACAGGTTCATAGATGGCGCCACGGCCGCCCGATTGTTGGCCGACCTCGATGCGACGCTCGCTCGGGCTTCAGAGCTGCGACAACCAGTGCCACAGGGGGATTCATGACAGCCAACAGATTCGTCGACCAGACGGTCGTGGTGACCGGAGCCTCACGAGGAATCGGCGCGGCTTGCGCCGAGGCGTTTGCGGCCGAGGGCGCTCGCGTGGCGGTCAACTATCGAGCCGATCTCGCCGGTGCGCGGGTCGTGAAGGCCCAGATCGACAACGCCGGTGGAGTCGCCGAGATCTTCCAGGCCGACATGGGCGACTCGGCCGATGTCGACCGGTTGGTCGACGAGGTCACCGAGCGGCTCGGACCCATATCGGTGCTGGTCAACAACGCCGCGATGATGGAACGAACCTCGTTCCTGGACGTTTCGCTCGACGACTTCGAAGCGGTCTGGCGGGCCAACGTCAGAGGGCCTTATCAGCTGAGCCAGAGGGTCGCGGCGGCAATGGTCGAACGCGGCGAGGGCGGAGCGATCGTTCTGGTCAGCTCGATCCTGGCCAGGCTGGCGGTTCCGAGCCGCACCGCGTACATATCTTCCAAGGGGGCCATCGAGGGACTCACGCGGGCCATGGCCGTCGACCTCGCCCCGCACGGCATACGCGTCAACGCGGTGGCACCGGGTCTGATCGCCACCGAGGCATTGCTGGCCGGCATGCCAGACACGAACCTGCAGGCCGAGATCCAGCGATACATACCCGGCGGTCGCTTCGGCCGTCCAGACGAGCTGGCGGCGGCGATCGTGTTCGCTGCGTCACCCGAGGCGAGCTACATGAATGGCTCGGTGATGGCCGTCGACGCCGGGCTGGGAGGTCGCGAGGCCGGACCGGCCTAGCACTCGATCAGCCCAGCTCGTGAAGCCGGAATCCAGAAACCGAAAGGCACATCGTTGATCAGCATCAACCGCGAGGCGATGAAGGTCGTCCGACAGATTCTCGACGACGCCGACTCGCTCGGCGTGCTCGTCGAAGCGTTGCCCAACGGGGCCACGGTCGTCGACATGGGGCTCAACGCCAAGGCCGGCTGGCGCGCCGCCAGCCTCTACACCCTGGTGACACTGGGCGGTCTCGGCGAGGTGTCGTACGAACCATTCGAGGTCGACGGGCGCATGCTGACCGCGGTCAGGGTGATGATCGATCACCCCATCGAGGCGTGCGTGGCCTCCCAGATCGCCGGCTGGCGGCTCGAAGAGCCGGGCAAGGAACACGCCGCCATCCTGGCCGGGCCCGGACGGGCCCTCAACAAGGATTCGCTCGACCACTATTTCGAGTGGACCGACTATCGCGACGACCACCACGAGGCGGTGGTTGCCATCCAGACCTCCGAGCCGATCGGCACCGACATGGCAGATCTGATCGCCAGCTCGTGCCGAGTCGACCCCAGCGACCTGTACATCCTGTTCGCCCCCAACCGCAGCCTGGTCTGCGCCGTACAGGTGGCTGCCCGCATCGTCGAGCAGACGCTGCACCGCCTGGCCGAGGAGGGAATGGACCTGCGCTGCCTCAGGTATGCGTACGGCTTCGGCGTGGTGCCGCCACTGATCGACGACGACCTGATCTCGATGGGGCGCATCAACGACAGCCTCCTGTACGGCGGCATCGCCAACATCGCTGTCGACACCACCGACGAGCTGTGCGCCGAACTCGCCCCTCGGGTGATCTCGTCTGCCTGCGAGGCCTACGGTCGGCCGTTCATCGACATATACGAAGACGCCGGCCGCGACTTCTACGAGATACCGATCGAGTTGCACTCGCCGGCCGAGGTGCACCTCAACAACCTGGTGTCCGGCAACACGTTCAGTGCCGGATCTATCAACCACGACGTCCTGCGGGCGTCGTTCTTCTAGGCTCGGCAGGATCGGGCCGAACGGGGATGGGCCAGCCGATGTCGGGGCGCAGGCACAGTCGAACCATCGTCGGCATGCAGATAGTCCCGACGATGCCCGTCGACGAGTTGATCGACACCATCGTGGTGGCCGAGTCGCTTGGATACGGGTATGCGATGGTGGCCGACGAGGGCCTGATGCACGACGTGTATGCCACGTTGGGGGCCGCGGCCAAGGCCACCAGCACCATTCGCCTCGGCGCGGTCACCAATCCGTACACCCGCCACCCGGCCGCAACCGCAGCGGCGATTGCCACCATCGATCAGCTGAGCGGGGGCCGAGCGTTCCTGACCCTCGTGGCCGGCGGCACCATGGTGTTGCACCCGATGGGAATCGACCGCAAGTCTCCGCTGGGAGCCGTCGACGACACCATCGAGATCTGCCGTCGACTGTGGACCGGGCACGAGGTGACGTGGCAGGGCCATGTCCACCACCTCCAAGGGGCGAGCCTCGGCACCGGCCCCCACGACATACCGATCTGGGTCGCGGCCAGGGGCGAGCGTCTGCTCGAGTTGGCCGGGGCCAAGGCCGACGGTGTTGTGCTGATGGCCAAGTCAGACCTGGGCCCGGCCACAGAGCTGGTCTGGGCTGCCGGCCGCGACCGTGAGGTCGCTGCCATCTACCTCGACCGGCTGGCGTTCACACCGGAGATGATCGAGGAGGCCAAGGGGCTGTATGCGTACGCCATCCTCGACAGCCCACCCCGGATGCTGGCAAACCTGGGCATCGACGGGCCTACCATCGAGGCGATGCGGGCAGCGTTCCAGTCTGGAGGTCCGGCCGGGGTTGCACCCTTGGTGACCGACGAGATGGTGTCGGCATATCAGATCGCCGGCGACCCCCAGTCGTGCCGTGCCCAGCTCGGTCGACTGATCGACACCCACCGGCTCGACGGGTTCATGCTGAACATCATCTCGCCAGGCATCGAGTCGAACACCGCCCTGCTCTCCGAGGTCATGAGCATCGTCAGGGGCGCCACCGATGAGTGAACCGAACCGATCACCCTTCGCCGGCCAGGTCGTTTTGGTGACGGGTGGCAGCTCGGGCATAGGCGCAGCCACCGCCATGGCCTTGGCCGCACGCGGTGCCCGGGTGGTGGTGGCCGGGCGAAGCCTCGAACGCCTCGAAGCGGTCGCTGCGCAGGCCGGGCCGCTTACAACCGCCGTGGCGTGCGACCTCGCGCGATGGGACGCACCGGGCGAACTCATCGCCGAGGTCGTCGACCGCTTCGACCGGCTCGACGTGGTGGTCAACGCCGCCGGTGTGTTCGAGAAGCGTTCCATCGCCGACACCGACCCAGACTTCTGGCGTTCGGTCGTCGAGGTGAACCTCAAGGCGACCGTGCAGTTGACCCGAGCCGCCTGGCCGCACCTCCAGGCCAGCGCGGGCCAGGTGGTGTTGATCAGCAGCATCGCTGCGGTCCGCGGGTTTCCCGAGAACGCGGCCTACGCAGCGTCCAAGGGTGGCCTCAACGCGTTCGGCGAGGTGTTGCGTGTCGAGGGCAGGCCCAGCGGCATACGGGTGTTGACGATCTGCCCGGCCCAAACCGACACCGAGATCTGGGAGGGCAAGGCGCCCGATGCGGTCAGGGCCGCCATGATGAGAGCGCCTGGGGTTGGCGAGTTGATCGCCGATCTGGTCGGAACCGACCGCTCCATCGACTTCGCCCCGTTGTTCATAGAACCTCCGGTCGACCCTTGGTCTGCCTCGTGACCGACCTCGAATAGGATCGACGTTCGTGCAGGTAGGACGAGAGGTCAGGCTCAGGCGTAACGAGCTGCAGATGAGCCTTCGCGAGGTCGCCGAGCTCACCGAGTTGAGCACTGGGTTCTTGTCTCAGGTCGAGAACGATCAGGTGTCGCCGTCGCTGGCCTCGCTTGGGCGCATCGCCGAGGCTGCGGATACCGCTGTACGAGCTGCTCAGTTCCGACGATCGCAACCCGGTGGTGCGTTCCGACGATCGCCCCAAGGCGACATTGGGCGCTGATGGCCCCAAGGTCGAGCTGCTGACGAACTTTGCGAACTGGCAGATGATGCCGTTCCATCGGCGGCTCGAGGTTGGCGAGCACTACGAAGCCGTACGCATCGAGCGCGCCCGCGAAGAGTGGATTCACGTGCTGGCCGGCGTCGCTCGGGTTCATCTGCGCAACCACGAGCCGTACGTGTTGCGTTCGGGCGACTCGATTCACTTCGCAAGCAACCGCCTCGACGCCGTCGACTCGATAGGCGAAGAAGCCCTGGAGATCATCTGCATGATGACTCCCCCGGCATGAGCACTCCCCCTGAGATGAGGACGCTGCGGTGAAAGTCCTGGTACTCGACGCCTTCGACCCCGAGTCGCCCCAAGCGATACTGGCCGACGCAGCCGTCGAGGCGCTGCAATCGCAAGGTCATCAGGTGACGCGGCGGGTGCTGGTTGGTGGGCCCTTCGAGGTGTTCATGTCGGCCGACGAGCGCCGCGAATACCACGGCGATCAGCCGCTGATGTCGCCCGAGACCGTCGAGGACGCGGCTGCGCTGAAGGCCGCCGACGGGCTGCTGTTTTGTTATCCGACGACCATGCACACCATCCCGGCAGTGCTGAAGAGCTGGCTCGAGCGGGTTCTGGTGCCCGGGGTCGCGTTCGTGTTCGACGAACGAGAACGCGTCCGGCCCGGCATGACCAACATCAGGCGTCTCGGAGCGGTCACGGCCACCAACCACGGCAGGCTGGCATCGCTGAAGGCTCGCAACTCGGGCAAGCGCACCCTGCTGTGGAACATCCGGCTCAGCTGCCATCGCCTGGCCAGGCGAACCTGGGTGGCGGTGCCTGCAGATGCCCCCGACCCAGAAGCTGTCAGGAAGGCGCTGTCGCGCTGGTGACACCGGCCTCGCTGTGAGGTGTGGCAAACCGAGCTTCGACCTCTTCGAGGAACTCGCGCCTCTGGCTCTCGGTGGTGCGGTCGATCTTGTACAACGACAGCCACTCGAACTGTGCGCCCGGGGCGCACAGGGGCAGAACCACCCGCTTCAAGGTCTGCAACCCAGGTTCGCCCTGGGCCAGGTTCATGAGCTTGGACGACCCGTGGGTTGTGACGACAGCGAGGTGCCGCACCCCCGACAGCGGCGACGCCTTGCCCACCTTGGGGCCGTCGACGTAGGGCCCCAGCGTCTGCTGCAGCCAAGCGAGCAGGCGCGCCGGCTGCCCGCCCCACCATGTGGGATACACGACGATCAGTTCGCTGACACCCGACAGCGAGGGCTGCGGGTCGTCGTACAGGCGTACAACCCGGTGCTGAACTCGGGCCCGGTGCAAACCCCTGATCACGGCATCCAGAACCGCTGCGTTGAAGCTGTCTTCGAGCGGGTGTACCTGCACGACCAGTGTGTCCACGGCCCTCGACGCTAGCCCAGCCCCGCTCACCCTGCCGACGACACCACGAAGGCTCCGGCCAGCACCAATGTCAGTGCGGCCAGCACCCTGGGGGTTCGTTCCTGTGCGCCGAACACCACAGCGCCCATCGCCACCACCGAGATGTTCTGCGAAGCCAGCGAAAGAGGCGCCACGATTCCCACCTGGCCCCTGTCGAGAGCGATCAGCAACACCGGCAGCGCCATGCCGATCAGCAGTCCCGAGGCCAAGAATTCGGGCGTGGCGGCCTTGAAGGCCCTGGCGGTTCCGCCTCGCTGCGTGGCAACCGCCATGGTCACCAGAACCAAGCCCGCGGCGCCCAGAACCACTGCGCCGGCCCACCACGACGACACGTCGCTGTCGCTGTTGAAGTGGCGGGCGACAACGTCGCGCACACCGAAGCTGAAGGCGGTCAAAAGCGCCAGGGCCACGCCCACACGCCTGACCCCCGAGGTCGGTTCCCAGCTGATCAGAGCGCTGCCAACCACCGTCAAGGCGGTGCCCACGATGATGGCCAGGCGCCAGTCTTCGTCCAGGAAGGCCATGGCCAGCAGCACCGAGAAGACCGGTGACGTACCCACCAGAACCGACGTGCGCGACGGGCCTATCGAACCGATCGAGGCGACGAACAGTCCCTGCGAGCTGCCGGGGGCGATGGCGCCGACCAACGCGAAGCGCCACACGTCGTCGGCGCTCGGCAGGGCCTGAGCCGAGGCCAGCGCCACCGCTGTGGCGACCAGCGAGGCGACCGAAACCCCCACCGCCGCGCCCACCAGGGCCGGAGCACCCGTGCGAGGCAGAGCCCACCGCACCACGATGATGTTGGCAGCCCAGAAGAACCCGGCCGCTATGGCCGCCGCTATGGCCGAGTCCACGAGATCGTCGCCGCTTGTTTCAGTTGGTCGGGGGCCGGCTCACAGCTGGGGCATGACGTTCTCGGCGAACCGGTGAAGCTGCTCTTCGACCTTGCTGTAGGCGTCGCCCGGCATGGCCGGGAAGATCATCAGGTTCTCCAACCCCAGCTGTTCGTCGTACCACTTGATCTGTTCTGCGACCTCGTCTGCGGTGCCCACGATGCAGGTCTTTTGTTCCATCGATTCCTCGAGGCTGGGGATCAGGCCTGGTGCGGCCGGCCGGCCATCGGCACCCATGTAGCCCTTGCTCCAGCCGTAGGGCCCCAGGAACTTCCAGAACTCGTCGTGCCCGGCGCGCATGCCCTCGATCGCCTGCTCGTGGGTGTCGCCGATGTGGATGCTGAGGGTCAGCATGCGCTTCTCACCACGGCCGAGCGCCTGGTTGTGGTGCTGCGAATAGATCTCGGCGAATCGCTCCCAGCGTTGCTTGACGAACGAGTGATGGTTGTTCCAGAACACCCCGCCCCATCCCCACTTCGGAACCTGTTCGAGGGTGGGAGGTGAGGTGATGGCCTGCCACGTCTCGTATGGGTACAGCGGGCGTGGCACCAGGGTCAGGGTCTCGACGAAGCCGCCGCGGTCTGGGATGCCCGGCGCCGGGAAGTGATAGACGTCGCCATGGAATTTGAAGGTCTCGTTCTGAAGCGCCAGCTGGATGACCTCCATGGCCTCCTCGAACTGCTTGCGGTTGACCTCGTCGGCGGCGGCCATGTCGGGGTTGTCGAAGCTGCCGATCTTGGTGCCCAGGTTCTCGGCCTCGCGCGGCACGGTGCCGCGCCCCACGCCCAGGATCGCCCGACCGCCCGAGATGTTGTGCAGCGTTGCGAAGTCCTCGGCCAGCTTCAGCGGGTGCCACTGGGGCACGATGTTGAACGCCATGCCGATGCGGATGTTGTCGGTGCGTTCGGCCATGATCGCCCCGAGCAGGATGCCGTTGGGCACGATCTCGTAGCCCTCGTATTGGAAGTGGTGCTCGGTCAACCAGTACGAGTCGTAGCCGAGCCTGTCGCTCAACACCGCCATGTCGACGATCTGCTCGGTCCCCCGCCAGATCTGTTCGTTGGTGAACCGGCGAGACATCGGGTCGGGCGGGCCCGCGCCCACCTCGTCCATCTCGACGCCGCCGAACAAGAAGACTCCTACGCGCATGGCCCAACTGTAGGCTCACCAGCTCATGGCCGAATCACCCGCCACGACATCGGTTCGCAAGGGGGTCTGGCTGTTCCCGTCGGCTCCGGCAATGCGCATGGTCGAGGCCGTCATCGCGGCCGAGCAGTGCGGGCTCGACGAGATCTGGCTGGCCGACGAGGGGGTCAGCCGCGAGCCCATGGCCATATTGGCGGCCGCAGCTGCCGAGACGTCGTCCATCACGCTGGCCACCGGAATCACCTCGCCCCTGCTGCGCCACCCGGGGGCGTTGGCGTCGACCGCCATGACCATCGACGAACTCAGCGGCGGACGCTTTCGCCTGGGAATCGGCCTGGGCGGCGGGCTTTCGCTGGATCCCTTCGGCATAGAGGTGCAGCGCCCGGTCGGTGTGATCAAGGACGCCCTGTTGACGGCCCGATCGGTGTTCGACGGGCAGGCCACCCAGCACTACGGCCCGCCGCCGCACGCGGCACCGCCGCGCCGCGTAGGCCTGTGGGTCGGAGGACGGGGGCCCCAGATAGTGCGCACTGCCGCCCGCCACGGCGACGGCGTGTTCGTCAGCGGGTGCAGCCCCCAGCAACACGACTCGATCGCCAAGAACGCACGCTCGGTCAACCCCGACGTCGGGCTGGCGTTATACCAGAGCGCGGCCGACGTCGAGCTGGATCACTGCTCGACATGGGATCAGGTCGGCCCCGTGCTGGAGGCCGAGGCATCTCGCATCAGGCCCAGCTCGGTTGGCATAAACCTCGTCGACCTCAACGCCGGCGACCACGACCCGGTCGAGCTGGTGCGCCGCGCCGCCCAGGTTCTGGCCCAGATCAGCAGTCCCTGATCACCTGGTACACGGTCTCGTGGGGCACCTTCTCGTATGCACCCATATTGCGGACCACCTCGTCCAGCGCCGCCTGAGGAATGGCCTTCCACTGCTCCATCGTCTCCCACCAGATGACGGCGTGCACCCGGAAGGGATCTGCCTCGTCAACCCACATCTGCTTGCGGACGAAGCCGTCCTGCTGCTCGAGGAACCGGCTCCAGTTGGACTCCTCCGCCGTCAGCCACTGGGCCCGCTCGGCGGGGTCCACCACGAATGTCAGAAACTCGACGACCATTTGCGCCAAAATAGCCTCCGCGGGCGACCCAGACGTCAGATTGGCATCAGAGAGCGTTAAGTAAGACGAAAATGTTTTCGCGATGGCATTCGTACTAAGGTGTGGCTCGCCTGCCCGAACGGCTTCCCACAACCGTCTCACGATTGGTACTAGCAACCCATGTCGAGCCCGGCACTGTCATTCCACAACATCGGGATGGTCTTTCCCGACGGCACCGAAGCTCTCAAAGACGTCAGCTTCTCCGTCGACAGGGGCGAGTTCGTCACCGTCGTGGGCCCGTCGGGTTGCGGCAAGTCGACCCTGCTGAAGATCGCTTCGGGTCTGCTCAAGCAGACTTCTGGCGATGTCAGCGTCGACCGCGCCCGCATCGGTTATGTGTTCCAGGATGCAACCCTGCTGCAGTGGCGCACTGTCAAGCGCAACGTCGAACTGTTCGGCGAACTGCACGACATCCCCAAGGCCGAGCGGTCAAAGCTGGCCCAAGACGCCATCGACCTGGTCGGTCTCAGCGGTTTCGAGAACCACTACCCCAAGTCGCTGTCTGGTGGCATGAAGATGCGTGCTTCGTTGGCCCGCACCCTCACGCTCAAACCCCCAGTGTTCTTGTTCGACGAGCCTTTCGGCGCGGTCGACGAGATCACCCGCGAGAAGCTCAACGACGAGACCCAGCAGCTGTTCCAGCGCGAGGGGTTCGCAGGCCTGTTCATCACCCACTCCATCGCCGAGGCGGTGTTCATGTCGACCAAGGTGCTGGTCATGTCCGCCAGGCCCGGCCGCCTCATCGCCGAGTACGACATCCCCTTCGAATACCCACGGTCACCAGAAGTCAGATTCGATCCCGAGTTCGCCAAGCTCAGCGGCGAGATCTCCCACGCACTGCGAGGAGGACACTCATGACAGCCATCGACGAAGAATCCGCCGAGATTCTCACCGAGGTCAGCGAGGCTCACATGGGCCTTCACGACGCTCCTCCGCCCCAGGCCTACCGGGTCAAGTCTCGCCAGCGCGAGCTCGCCGAAACCGTCCTGCCTCCGCTGGTGGTCGGCGCCGCAGCGCTGGGCTTTTGGTATTTCGTCTCCTACGTCATGCTCGACGAGAGCAGGCGCTTCCTCCTCAAGCCGCCCCACAAGGTCATTGCGGTGGGCTTCCTCGAGTGGGACAACTTCTCTGAGATCCTCCAAGCCCTTTGGTCCAGCACCAAGGTCGCTCTCATCGGGCTGGTCATCTCGATCGTTCTCGGCATGCTGCTGGCCACCATCATGAGCCAGGCCAAGATCATCGAGCGGGGTTTGTTCCCGTTCATGGTGACCCTACAGGCCATTCCGATCCTGGCCATCGTGCCCCTCATCTCGTTCTGGTGGGGCACGGGCACCACATCGCGAATCGTCGTGTGTGTGATCATCTCGCTGTTCCCGATCATCGTGAACACGCTGTTCGGTCTGCACAGCCCCGAAAAAGGTGTCCACGACCTGTTCACGTTGCACGGCGCCAACCGCGCCACCCGTCTTCGCAAGCTGATGTTCCCGTCGGCCATGCCCGCCATCTTCGCTGGCCTGCGAATCTCGGCGGGCCTGTCGGTCATTGGCGCAATCGTCGGTGACTTCTTCTTTGGCCGAGGCGAGGTAGGCATCGGGCAGCGCCTCAAGCAGTACGCCAGCCAGCTCGACGGAGAGATGCTCCTGGCCGCCGTCATCATGTCGTCGGCGCTGGGCGTCACCGTGTTCCTGGTGTTCGGGTGGATCCAGAACGCGGCCATCGGCAAGTGGCACGAATCGAGCGGCGCGCGGGCCTGAACCCCAGGCCCGGGCCGTAACAAAGATGTCGGTTCGCCCCAGCGGCGGGCCGCTACAACCCAGGGAGGGACATTGAGAAAGAAAGCCTGGCTGAGAATCCTGGCCTTGCTAGCGATCTTCGGCATGCTCGCTGCAGCATGCGGAGATTCCGACGATTCCGACTCCGCCGACGGCGGAGGCACCACCGAGACCACCGCCGAAGGCGGCTCCTCGGATAACACGGCACCGGCCACCGACATCGCAACCGATTTGTCTGGTGTATGTCCGTCGCCTTTGGTGATTCAGACCGACTGGCATCCTGAGGCTGAGCATGGTGCTTTGTACGAGATGATCGGTGATGGCTATGAGCTCGACACCGAGAATCTGATCGTTCGTGGCCCTGGCCAGCTGGGTGGTCAGCCGTTGGGCATCGACATCGAGGTGCGTGCTGGTGGCCCGGCCATCGGTTTCAACCCGCCACGGGTGAACATGTACACCGATGACTCGATCCACATCGGCTACGCCAACATCGAGTCGTCCACGACGGCCTTCGACGACACCCCGCTGATCGCGGTCGCTTCTCCGCTGGAGAAGAACCCGCAGATGGTCATGTGGGACCCACAGACCTACCCGGATGTGCAGACCCTCGAGGACGTGGGCGAGGCCGGCATGGCCATCAACCTGTTCGGTCTCGACGGCTTCCCCGAGTACTTCGTCGCCGCAGGCATCTGGAGCCAGGACCAGCTCGATCCGTCCTATGACGGCACACCAGCCCGGTTCATCGCCGAAGGCGACATCGCCCAGCAGGGCTTCGCCTCGGCCGAACCATGGTCGTACCTGAACAACTTCGAACAGTTCGGCCGTGACGTCGCCTTCCAGCTCCTGCACGACGCAGGCTGGACCGGCTACTCACAGACCCTGTCGGTCAAGCCAGACGACCTCGAAGAACTCAGGCCCTGCCTCGAGCTGTTCATCCCCGTCGTCCAGCAGTCGGTGATCAACTTCGCCACCGATCCCGCCCGAGCCAACGCGATCATCGTCGACGCCGTGGCCAGCAACGACGCCGGCTGGGTCTACCCCGCCGAACTCGCCGAGTGGTCCGTCGGACAGCAGATCGCCCTCGGCCTGGTCGGCAACGGCCCCGACGGCATCGTCGCCAACATGGACGAAGCCCGCATCCAAGAGACCATCGACGCCCAAGCACTCGCCGGCGTCGACCTCCCAGAAGGCCTCACCGCCGCCGACCTGTTCACCAACGAATTCATCGACCCCAACATCGGCTTCCCCGCCGGCTTCGGTGGTGGCGATGATGCAGCCGCCGGAGGCGACTCCGACGACATGGCCATGGACTACGACCTTTCTGGTGTGTGTCCGTCGCCTTTGGTGATTCAGACCGACTGGCATCCTGAGGCTGAGCATGGTGCTTTGTACGAGATGATCGGTGATGGCTATGAGCTCGACACCGAGAATCTGATCGTTCGTGGCCCTGGCCAGCTGGGTGGTCAGCCGTTGGGCATCGACATCGAGGTGCGTGCTGGTGGCCCGGCCATCGGTTTCAACCCGCCACGGGTGAACATGTACACCGATGACTCGATCCACATCGGCTACGCCAACATCGAGTCGTCCACGACGGCCTTCGACGACACCCCGCTGATCGCGGTTGCTGCTCCGCTGGAGAAGAACCCGCAGATGGTCATGTGGGATCCGCAGACCTACCCGGATGTGCAGACCCTCGAGGACGTGGGCGAGGCCGGCATGGCCATCAACCTGTTCGGTCTCGACGGCTTCCCCGAGTACTTCGTCGCCGCAGGCATCTGGAGCCAGGACCAGCTCGATCCGTCCTATGACGGCACACCAGCCCGGTTCATCGCCGAAGGCGACATCGCCCAGCAGGGCTTCGCCTCGGCCGAACCATGGTCGTACCTGAACAACTTCGAACAGTTCGGCCGTGACGTCGCCTTCCAGCTCCTGCACGACGCAGGCTGGACCGGCTACTCACAGACCCTGTCGGTCAAGCCAGACGACCTCGAAGAACTCAGGCCCTGCCTCGAGCTGTTCATCCCCGTCGTCCAGCAGTCGGTGATCAACTTCGCCACCGATCCCGCCCGAGCCAACGCGATCATCGTCGACGCCGTGGCCAGCAACGACGCCGGCTGGGTCTACCCCGCCGAACTCGCCGAGTGGTCCGTCGGACAGCAGATCGCCCTCGGCCTGGTCGGCAACGGCCCCGACGGCATCGTCGCCAACATGGACGAAGCCCGCATCCAAGAGACCATCGACGCCCAAGCACTCGCCGGCGTCGACCTCCCAGAAGGCCTCACCGCCGCCGACCTGTTCACCAACGAATTCATCGACCCCAACATCGGCTTCCCCGCCGATTTCGGTGGCTGATCCGTTCGTTGAACTGAACGCCTGAAAGATGGGGCCGGCGCTTCGGCGCCGGCCCCATCCTGGTTTTCTCCCGAACCCTCTGCTGTACTGCGATGCGCGATTACGGACTTGCCGGCCCCGAAACCAAGCGGGCCGAACAAATGGGCCTGGCCGACGCCGAATGGTTCAGACCCGAAATAGACGACGACACGCTGCGACAACTCGCCGTGCGTACCAACCTTCGCGGGTCACTCGACCAGGCGCTGTGGCTGGGCCTGCTGGTGATGTTCGCATGGCTCATATGGATCTCTTGGTGGTCGTGGTGGACGATCCCAGCGTTCCTTGCCTACAGCGCGCTCTATGGCGGCGCCGCCGATTCTCGCTGGCACGAGTGCAGTCACGGCACCGCGTTCCGAACACGCTCGGCCAACGACGCCGTGTACTACGTGGCTTCGTTCATGCTGCTCCGCGGACCAACGGTTTGGCGATGGTCGCACTATCGCCACCACAACGACACCATCATCGTGGGCCGCGATGCCGAGATCGCGTTCAAGCGTCCGCCCAACCCGTGGTTCACCCTGGTTGGGTTGTCTGGGCACTGGGTGATCCCCGAGATGGGTGGGCGCCTGCTGCGCCACGCCAGAGGCCAGCTGGACGATGCCGTGCTGGCCACCGTGCCGGCCCACCTACACAAGCGGGTGGTGTGGGAGTCGCGGGTGTTCGTTGCCATTCTGGCCGCGGCGGTTGTCGCATCGGTGGTTTTGTGGACGCCGCTGCCCGTGCTGTACGTGGGTGTTCCCTCGGCCACAGGGGCGTGGCTGATGTCGTTCTTCGGCCTCACCCAGCACGCCGGAATGCGCGAGGACGTCCTCGACCACCGGCTCAATAGCCGCACGGTCTACATGAACCCGGTGTTCAGGTTCCTGTACCTGAACATGAACTATCACGTCGAGCACCACATCTTCCCGGCTGTGCCATACCGCAACCTGCCTGCGTTGCACCGCGAGATCGCAGACCAGCTGGCCCCTCCCAAGACCAGCACCATCGCGGCCTACCGCGAGATCTTCCGGGCGATGAAGCACCAGCGCATCGATCCGAGCTGGGAACTCGACATCGAGCTGCCACCGGCCAGACGCGCCTCGGCCCGCATCGACTCGACGATCTGGACACCGACCAAAGCCGAAGACGGCTGGTACGACATCGGGCCGGTCGACGAGCTGGTGCCGGGCCGCCTGAGCGGTGTGGTGTTGGACGAGCGCAAGGTCATGCTCTACCGGCTCGACGACGGCTCGGGTGTGCCAGAGGTTTGTGCCGCCGACGCCACGTGTACCCATGGCAGGGTCGACCTTTGCACAGGTCTGCTCATCGACGGCCAGATCGAATGCCCCAAACACAACGGCCGCTTCGACGCCCGCACCGGCGAGCCCGTGTCGCGACCCGTGACCAAGCCCATCGCCGTGCACGATGTCCAGATCCGCCGAGACCGCATCCGCGTGCGCCCCACCGGCTGACCAGAGGGTGATCAGCGGTGGACGGTGGAGGTCTGAAGCGATTCGGCCACCAGGCGCCCGGCCTTGAACACCTTGCGAGACATCGGTGCATCGGCGATGGCGCCACGAATCGAAGGAGCATCGATGGCAACCAGATCGGCGGGTGATCCGGGGGCTATCGAAACCGGCGCCAGGCCGATGGCCCTGCGCACGTTGTTCGACACCATGTCGTAGGCGTCGTCGGGAAGCTGATGGCCCGCCATGACCATCAGCGCCGCTGTCTCCAGCGGATCGGAACGGCCGACCAGGTTGAACGGATCCTGGACGTTGTCGGCACCTGCGCCAACCAGTGCCCCGGCTTCGCGCAGCGCTCTGACTGCGGTGAGGCCCCGTGGTGTGGCGGTCGGATGGTCTCGCCCCTGCAGGAACAGGTTGGTTTGTGGCAGCGGGAACACAGCGATGTTGGCCTCGGCAACCAGCCTGGACACCTCGGCCTGCACGGCGGGGGGCTGCATGCCCAGGGTGACGCAGTGGCTGGCTGCGACCAGACCGTCGAAGCCGGTGTCGATCACCTGCTGTGCATAATCACGCAAGAACAACACGCTGGGGTCGAGCATCTCGTCGGTGTGCAGATCGATGCCGATGCCGGCTTCGGTGGCGGCCTCGATCACCATGGCGATCAACCCGGTTCCGTTGGGGTCCAGATGCGGGCAACCGCCGACGAAGTCGACGCCCTCTTCGATGGCCATCGCCAACGCCTTGCGCACCTCGGCGCCCTCGGGGCCGGTGGCCGGTGTGTCGATTAGCGCCACCGTCTGAACATCGAGCAGCCCGTCGAAGCGGGCCGCTGCTTCCTGAACCGCCCGAAGGGCCGCGGTCTTGTTCGAGCTCAAGACGTTGACGTGCGTGCGAACGGCCGTGACGCCATGTACCAGCAGCAACTCCATGGCCGCTGCGGCGCGCTCGACGATGTTCTCGTGGCCGAACAGCCCCTTGGCTGCAGCCTCCTTCCAGGCGCCGATTGCGCCCATCAGATCGCCCTTGGGGTTGGGCACCTCCTCGGCGGTCAGGGCCTTGTCGAGGTGGGCGTGAGGCTCGGCCATTGCCGGCAACACCAGCCAGCCACCTACGTCCACAGTTGCACCACCGGTCGACGAACCAGCGTCGGCGACACTGGTGATGGTGCCGTTGGCGGTCGTGATGTCGACCAGGCGACCGTCCGACAGCCTTGCGTTGGTGATGGTCAGATCGCGAGCCGGGGTCATCAGGGATTCTCCGAGGGGGTTGTTAGTGGGTGGATCATTGATCGACAGGATGTGCGCGCCACCTCGCGGCCCTGTCGGTAGACGATGCGATTCATAGGCGCATCGGCGATGGCAGCCCTGACCGACGCGGCGTCGACCACCATCAGGTCGGCCGGGTCGCCCGGGCGGAACTCGACGCGGTCTAGGCCCAGCGCCTGGCGCACATCGTTGGACACCATGTCGTAGGCGATGTCGGGCAACACATGGCCGGCCATCACCATCAAGGCGGCGGTCTCGAGCGGGTCGGAACGGCCAACCAGGTTGTAGGGGTCTTGAACGTTGTCGGCACCGGCGGCTACCAGGCACCCGGCGCGGCGCAGAGCGGCGACGGCTGTCAACCCCCGGGGCGTGGCAGTGGGCTGGTCGCGACCCTGCAGATACAGGTTGGTCTGAGGCAATGCGATCACGGCGATGCCCGAGCGGGCCACCACTTGGGCCACCTCGGCCTGGCGAGCAGCGTCCAGCATGGCCAGGCTGACGCAGTGGCTCGCTGCTACCCGTCCGGCGAAGCCCGTCTCGATGACGCGGCTGGCCACGTCCAGAACGGTCAGCACACTGGGATTCAGGGTCTCATCGGTGTGCAGGTCGATGTCGAGCCCGGCCTCGGCTGCCATGTCGAACGCATAGCGCACGTGCGCGGCCGCATCATCGTTCAGGTGTGGGCAGCCTCCCACCACATCGACGCCCAGTTCGATGGCGCGTTCGAGCGCCGCGCGGGCGCCTGCTCCCTCCGGCCCGACCATGGGCCCACCTGTCAGGGCAACGATTTGCAGATCGATGACCCCCTCGAAGCGTCTCTTGACCTCGAGCATCGCCTCGACGTTGACCGCGCCCACCTCCGGTGTCACGTTGATGTGCGTGCGCACTGCCGTGGTGCCGCGGGCGACCAGACGATCGAGCGCATCGGTTGCCCGCTCGACACAGTTCTCGGGGGTGAACATGCCGGTGGCCGCGGCGTCGGCCCACGCCCTGACCGCTCCTGGCAGATCGCCGGTGGGGTTTGGCACCCGCTCGGCGGTCAGCGCCTTGTCGAGATGGGCGTGAGGCTCGCCCATGGCGGGCAACACCAACCAGCTGCCCAGATCGTCACCGGGGCGCACAGCTGCAGGGTCGTGATCGACGACCTGGGCCATCGCCCCGTCCACCACCTCGATGTCGAGCAGGCGCCCGTCGGAGGTCCGACAGTTCGTCAGCCAGCTCACCGCTGAACCAGCCACTTGTCGACCAGGTTCTTCGACATGGTGCTCATCGATTCCTCGAAACGTTCGGCGTCTGCCAGTTGCCGCTCGAGGTCGTGAGCGTGCGGCCGCCCGTCCAGGTGGCGGTTGTCGGACCACCAGCGTGCGATGTCGCGGCCCCTGGCATCTGGGTGGAACTGAACCCCCAGGGCCGTGCTGCCGATCGAGAACGCCTGGGCCTCGAACAGTTCGGTGCGTGCCAGCAGCACGGCATCTGCGGGCAGGAGGTCGATGCCCTCCGAGTGGGCCTGGTAGACGGCCTCTACGCCGTCGAACAGCTCGGCCCCGGCCGGGGCAACATCGAGCGGGTAGTAGCCGAACTCACAAGCCCCATCTGGCCGCTCGCGTCGACGAACCGAAGGCAGCGGCCAGTATCTGGGCCCCAGGCACACACCAGGTATGGCACGTGGCGCTCGACGCACCGCCTTGCCAGCGCTATCTCGTCGGCCATCCACGGATGCTCGGGGGCCCGCCAGATGCTGACGTCGCCCCCACCGACCATCACTGCGGCGAATGCGTCGGGATCGGGCAGCTCGTCTCCTTCGCGAGCACACACGAATTCGACCTCGAACCCGGCCGCTTCGATGTGGTCTAGCAGGCGCGAATCTGACCATTCTCGCCGGTGGATCACCGACAACACCCGAGTCACCGCTTGACGACCTGCCGCTTCGGGCCCTCGGTGGGGTCGACGTAGGGTTCGGCCGAGCTGTCGATGCGCTGGGCCAAGAACTCGGTGGCCGTGACGGGCTCATAGTGGCAAGGGTTGTCGGCGGTGACGCAGGTAGCGATGCAGTCGACGATGGTGTCGCGGTTGGGGTTGACGAAGAACGGGATCGAGATGCGATCGCCTTCGGCCGGCCCGACGACTCGGTGCGGTGTCGACTTGTAGATGTCGTTTGTCCAGCGAGCCAGCATGTCGCCGAGGTTTATCACCAGGCTTCCGGCAGGCGCCTCGACAGGTGTCCATTCGCCACCCAGCGGCTTGACCTCGAGCCCGGGCACACCATCTGTGGCCAGCATGGTGATGAGGCCATAGTCGGTGTGCGCGCCGGTGGGCACCGGCAGGTCGCCGTGTTCGTCGGCCTCGACAGGCGGATAGTGCAGGAACCGAAGACGGCACTGGGGGTCGCTCATCCGCTGCGCGAAGAAGTCGAGCTCGATCTCGAGCGATGCGGCCAGCGCCCTCAGCAACACGGCCCCGGCCTTCAGCGCCGACTGCTGATAGTTGCGCACCGCAGTCTCGAGGCCGTCGAGCGCGGGCAGGGCGACCTCGCCGGCAAGGCCCATGTCCAGATACTCGGTGTTGTCGCTCTTGCGGCTGGTGTCGATGGCCGTCGACGAGTGCGGAACGAACCCGTATCGCTCGACCCGGGGTGTGCTCTCCTTGAACTCCTGCGGCTGGTCGAAGAACCGTCTGGCCATCGTGAACAGCTCGGCCATCTCGGTGTCGAGGCGATGCCCCACAACCACGAAGAATCCGGTGTGGGTGCAGGCGTCTCGGATCCGACCTATCAGGTCGCCGGCCGCCTGGCTGTCGAAGTCGTCCAGCAGGGGGCCGATGTCGAGGATCGGTGGGGAAATTGGTGCGCTCATGGCTCCTCCGTTACAAGGTTGTGTACGCGCCTTCGTTGGGAACGACGCGAGCTCGTTGTGGAGGCGGGCGATGCCGGTTTCTGCGACCTTGTCCGCCGAGGCGGATGTGGGGTCGATGGTCACCGCAGGGCCACTCACCGTGCCATGCCGTTGATGCTAACACCCGCGTGACGGGCCATCATGGGGCCATGACCGTCGTCAACGATCTCAGGACCTACATAGCAGCGCTCGAAGAGGCCGGGCAGCTGGCCCGTGTACGCCAGCAGGTCTCGCTCGAGCACGAGCTGGCCGACGTCGCTGCCACGCTGGCGCGCTCAGATGCCGGCGCCGGCCTGTTCGAGAACGTCGGCGGCAGCTCGTGGCCGATCTTCTGTGGCGGTGTCTCGTCCAACCGGCGCGCCGCTCTGGCACTCGGGTGTCAACCGAGCGAGGTCATCGATGTCATGGAGCGTGTGCTCGAGCCCGAGAACGGTATAGCTCCCGTCGAGGTCGAGACCGCAGGCTGGCACGACAACTTCGTCACCGGCGACGAGCTCGACAGCGCCATATTGCCGATACCAGTGCACAGCCGGGGCGACGGTGGAGCGTTCATCACCGGGGCGGTGACCGTCGCCAAGGACCCCATTTCGGGACGCGGCAACCTGGGCTACAACCGGATGCTGCGGCTGGCGCCCAAGAGGTTCGGATTCAACGTCAACGAATGGCGCGACGTCGGCACATTCTGGAAGTCGCGCGAAGACCCCGACGCTGCGTTTCCAATCGCGTTGGCCATCGGGCTCGACCCGGCGGTGATGATCGCCGCGGGTGTCAAGACCCCGGTCGACGAGCTGTTCATCGCCGGCGCCATCCGCGGAAAGGGCATCGAGGTCTGCCGCGGCCGAACAGTAGACGTCATGATCCCCGCCCACGCCGAGATCGTCGTCGAGGGTCTGCTGCACCCGGCCCAGCGCGAACCCGAAGGGCCGCTGGCCGAGTTCCACGGCTACCACGGCGAGCCTTGGAACAGCCCCACGTTCGAGATCACGGCCATCTCGTGGCGTGACAACCCGATCTATCAGACCATCATCCCCGGCTGGTACGAGCACATCTACATCGGCAACGTGTTGCCCCGCGAGCCGTTGCTGCGCCGCTTCGTTCGCCACCTCGATCGCACCGCCGACGTACACATACCGCCCTACGGCAACGGGTTCCTGGCGCTGATCCAGATCGACCGCGACAACCCGGGCACGCCGAAGAACCTGGCCATGGCCGCCATGGCTGCCCACATCAACATCCGCAACGTCGTGGTCGTCGATCGTGACGTCGACATGTACGAACCGTCCGAGATCCAGTGGGCCATCACCAACCGGGTGCATTGGCGCGACGATGTCTTCGAGGTTCCCTTCGCCCAAGGGCACGAGATGGACCCGGTTGCCGATCAACGAGGCGTGGCCACAAAGGTGGGCATAGACGCGACATACAAGCGCGAGCGCCGCGAGTACGGCACCAGGGTTCACTACCCCCCGGTCGACCTGTCGAAGTACCTCTGATTCACACCGGGCGCCGGGTTACGCGCCTAGGGTCTTGACCGTTCTGCGCACCTTGGTGATGGCTGCGCCGATGCGGCCGTTCAGGTCGTGGATCACCATGTGCGCTGCGTTACGGCCCGGTGCGCCGAACACGCCGGCGCCGGGGAAAGTGCCTGCGCCCGAGAGATACAGGCCCGCGATCGGCGACCGGTAGCGGGTCTGGTCTCGCTGAAGGCCCAGCAGCGACTTCAGCGGTGGCGCCGAGAAAGACGGCGTGTGCCCCTTGTGCATCGAGAAGTCGGCGTCGTAGCGCTCGGGTGTCATGACGCGATAGTCGACGAGGTTGTCCAGCATGCCCGGCTGAACGTTGCGCGACCACAGGTCCAGCCAGCGCTTTGGTTCGACGTCGCGGTCCCACGGCTCGTCGCCGCCGTATGGCGTGAACAACACCTCGAGGCTCAACACATGATCTCCAGATGCGGTGCGCATGGCGTCGTCGAGCACGGATGGAACGTTCGTCAGCATCGTCGGCTGGTCGACCACACGGCCCGATTTGCGCAACGCGTGCGACACGGCCAGCTTCTCGGGGCTTGGGTTGATCCACAGGGTCGGTTCGAGAAGATCGACGCCCGGAACCCTGCCCGCCAGCTGGTCGAACGCCTCATAGCGAGGAACCTGGCGAATGATGGCGTCGAGCTTCGACTGATACCCGGGCTGCTCTGGGGCGTCGGCCCAACGAGCGACGGCCTTTCGCGCCGCGGGCGGCACCTCGTCGACCCAGTCGACATACACCCTCTGGGGGTCACAGGCGGCCACCACCGTGTTGGCCGACAGCACCGTCCCGTCTTCCAGGACAACACCCTCGACACCGTCTGAGCCCACCAACAGCCGCTCGACCCGGGCCGATGTCTGGACCCGCCCACCGGCAGCTTCGAACCGAGACCTGATCGAGTCGGTCAGCCCGCCAGAGCCCCCTACCGGTCGGCCGCTCTTGACCAGGTGGCGGGTTGCATAAAGCCCGGCCGCCGATCCGGTGCCCGGTGCATCGGGCGATGCTCCCCACATCGTCGGGCCGCTGCTGATGGCCGGCATAACCAGGTGCCAGTCGTCGAAGTAGTCGCCCAGCACATCGGTGAGGCTCCGACGCGACCACTTGAGCAGGGTCGCTGCGCCCGCCGCTTTGCGACGCAACGCGGTCGCCACCATCGCCGGCGTGCTGGGGATGGTGCGGGCGATCTCGAGCGACAGTTCGATCACCGGCGTGGCATCGGCCAGATAGCGGCGATAGCCCTCGACCTGACGCGGGTGCACGGCTGCCAACTCGTCGAGTTGCCGTTCGACCTCGTGGAAGAACATGAAGGGTTCGGAACCGTCGTGGAACAGCTGGATCGAGCTCACGTCCGACTCGAGGTAGCGCAGCCCGTGAGATTCCAGGTCGAGCTCGTCGATGATGGGCATCGCGCGGATCATCGTGTGGTCGCAGTTGCAGATGTTGAACCGTGCGCCCAGATCGGCCTCGGTCGAGGCGAGGCCCCCCACCGTCGAGCGGGCGTCGAGCAATAGCGTGTCTATGCCGGCTTTGGCCAGGTACGCGGCGCAGATGAGCCCGTTGTGCCCGGCTCCTACGACGATCACATCAGCGTCGGCCACGGTGTTCCTCTCTCGCCACGTGTCTCGGCAGAAGCCGCCTAGCGTAACCTCGGTTCGGTGCAACGAATCGTGGTCGCCATAACCGGAGCCAGCGGATCGGTATATGGCGTCCGCGCTCTGCAGATGCTGCGCAGTGCCGGCTACGAAACCCATCTCGTCATCTCGGCGGCTGCCAAGACCACCATCGGTGTCGAGACCCAGATGAGTGTCTCACAGGTCGAGGAGCTCGCCGATCATGTCCACGGTTCGCGCGACATTTCGGCGCCCATCAGCAGCGGATCGTTTCGCACCGCCGGGATGATCGTTGCTCCGTGCTCGATCAAGACGCTGTCGGCCGTGGCCTCGTCGTATTCGGCCGACCTTGTCAGCCGGGCCGCCGATGTCACGCTGAAGGAGGGCCGCCGCCTGGTGCTGATGGTGCGCGAGACACCGTTCCACCGAGGGCATCTTCGGCTCATGGACCAAGCCGCCCAGGCTGGCGCGGTCATCTTCCCGCCGGTTCCGGCGTTCTACAACGAGCCCCGAACCATCGACGACCTGGTCAGTCACAGCGTCGGTCGTGCGCTCGAGCACCTGGGTGTCGACGTACCCGATTTGCAGCGCTGGCACGGGGGCTGAGCCGGCACCACCGACGGCGCAGACGGGATCTGGGACTGTGGAAGGCGAGCTAGCCTGCGGCCATGGCAGGATTCCTCGATGATCTGACAGGCCCCGAAGCCGAGCGAGTTCTCGCTGGTGCAACCGTTCTGGTGCCTGTTGGTGCGGTCGAGCAGCACGGCCCGCACCTGCCACTGTCGGTCGACTATGTCATTGCCGATGCCGCCGCCAAGGCCGTCGTTGCCCGTCTGGGCGACGATCTCGACGTATGGGCGCTACCGACCCTGCCCTACTCGAAGTCGAACGAGCACGCCTGGTCCAAGGGCACCATCTGGCTTTCGGAGTCGACGATGGACGCCATGTTGGGAGACATCGCCGCGTGCGTGGCCAAGGCAGGTGCCAAACGCCTGGTGTTCTTGAACGGGCACGGGGGCAACACCACCCAGCTCAACGTGGTGTTGCGCGAAGCCCGACTGAACCACGGCCTGCTGACGTTCCTGCTGCATCCGTTCGTTCCGCCCGCCTACTCGGCTCCAGATCCGAACGCGGCAGAGTCGACCGAGCTCGGCATGGGAATCCATGGTGGCCAGGACGAGACATCGGTGATGATGCACCTGCGGCCCGACCTGGTCGACATGAGCAAGGCCGTTCGCAACGTGCCCGAGTGGTTGGCCGCCAACGACCACGTCAAGTTCGGTGGCTCGGTGCAGTTCGGCTGGCTGTCGAACGACTTCGGCGACGTAGGCCATATCGGCGACCCGACCGGAGCGTCGGCCGAACTGGGTGCGCGCCTGTTCGACGAGGCCGTCGGTTTCCTGTGCGATCAGCTCCGCGAGATCGTCACCTTCGACTTCAGTCGCTGACGCCCCATGCACCCACGTAGCGAGTGGGCTTCACCCTGACGAGCAGTTCATCGGGGTCGGCGTTGCGTTCCCCGAACTGTTCGGCACGCTCGTCGCCGACGAAGCGGCGGCAAGTCTCGGTGGCCCAGTACTTCATGGCCGCCGGATCGTCGGCATAGGTCGCAGTCGAGGCCACCCCGTCTATGCGAGCGAAGTGGAACGGGAACTCCATCTCGTCGACACAGATCGACACCCTCGGGTCTCTGGCGATGCACCTGGCTTTCAGGCTGCCACTGCCCATCACGAACACCAGGTCGCCGGTGGCCGGGTCGACATCGAACCAGATCGGCACCACGTGTGGGCTGCCGTCCTTGCGCACCACTGCGAGCTTGCCCGTGCGCGATCCGGTGGTCATGAACTCGACCACCTCTTCGTCGGTCATCGGCTTCATCGTTCCCCACTTCTTCGCCTTGCCGCCCGACCCTACCCTCGCCGGTTCTGCCGAAGCGCGCCAGGCGCCCGAGGGTCAGGGGGCGATGGGGCCGTAGAAGGGTGTCTCGCCCTTGACGGCGGCCCAGCGGCGGGTGCCGTACTCGAAGTGCCACCACTCGCCCGGATAGATGACAAACCCCTGGGCCTCCATCGCCCAGAACAGGGCTCGGCGGATGTGGCGATCGGGGCCGGCCTGGTCTTCCAGAGCAGCGGCGAATGCGAGTGAAGTCGTGTCGTCGAACCCGGTGCCGGGGGCCAGCGGAACACCGTCCCACGTCAGGGTCAGGTCTACCGCTCCCCCGGTCAGGTGAGGTGGCGGTGTCTCTGGGTCTAGCGATGGGTCGGCGAGAAAGCCAGGTTCGACATCGGGCATCGCCAGGCTGGCGGTGTACATCTCCTGCTGCAGTTCGAGGGGCCTCCAACCATCGAACACTGCGAGCCCCCAGCCCGGTGGGAGCGAGTCGGCCACCGAGTACAGGCGCTGGCACACCTCCAGCCGAAGGAAAGTGTCGGTGACGGCGTGCGCCCACCCCGCGTGCCAGTAGTTGGACAGCAGCCGGATTCGACGATGTCGCACCAGCACCAGCTCGTCCCCGATCCGCGCCGATACCGGCTGGGGTTCAGGGTCGACCAAGGCGGGGAGGGGGTGGTCGGCGATGAGGGGCTCGGCACCACCGAACGCCTCGACCGCGGGCACCGTGAATGTCGGCTCATCGAAACGGGGACTCACGTCAACGGACGGTAGTACGGTCCCGAATCGATGCACCACCACCAGATCTTCCCCGACGACATAGCTGCTCCGGCCGCCAACTATGCCCACGCCCGTCTGACGGTCGAAGCCACCCGCTGGCTGCACACCTCGGGTGTGGTGCCGATCGCTCCCGACGGCACCGTCCCTCGCGACATCGCCTCGCAGGCCGAAGTGATCTGGACCAACATCGCCGCCATGCTGCGCGACGCCCACATGGGGCCCGCCGATGTGGTCTCGGTGACCACCTACGCCGTTCCCGGCCAAGACCTGGGCGAGGTGATGGCGATCCGCGACCGGTTCCTCGAAGGGCACAAGGCGGCGTCGACGCTGGTCGTCGTCGCCGAACTGGCCAGACCCGAATGGCTGATGGAGATAGCGGTCGTCGCCGCCAACTAGAGCCGCCCGGTCTCGTAGGCCCACATGGCGATCTCGACCCGGTTCCGGGCATCGAGCTTGGTCATCAGGCTGGCCAGGTGCGACTTGACCGTGTTGAGGCTGATGTGCAGCTCGTCTGCAATCTCGGAGTTGGTGCGACCCCGGGCAACCGTCAGCAGCACCTGCTCCTCTCGATCGGTGAGGGGTGCGATCGGTTGGGCCGGGGTGCCGTTGCGCACCGGAGAAGCGAACGCTTCGAGCAGGCGGGCCGTGACGCTGGGTGCAATCAGTGCGTCGCCGCGCGCCGCGGCCGTGACCGCCTGAACCAGCAGGTCGGGCCCGGCGTCCTTCAGCAAGAAGCCCTTGGCGCCCGCCTTCAGTGCGCCGTGAACGTATTCGTCCAGATCGAAAGTCGTGATGACCACGACTGCCATGGGGTCTGCCACGTCGGGTCCGGCCAGGATCCTCGTCGCTTCGATGCCGTCGAGTTCGGGCATGCGTATGTCGAACAGGCACACGTCGGGCCGCAGCTTTCTGGCCAACTCGACGGCCTGACGACCGTTGGCGGCCTCACCCACCACCTCGATGTCGGGCTGCTCGTCGAGGATGGCCCTGAAGGCAACCCTCAGAAGGTCCTGGTCGTCGGCGATCAATACACGGATGGTCATCGGGCTGCGCCTTCCCGGATGGGAAACGAGGCCCTGACCTGCCAGCCCCGTTCAGGCGCAGGGCCAGCCGCGAACTCGCCGTGCAACAGCTTCACTCGCTCTGACATGCCGGCCAGCCCGTAGCCCGCAGTCGAGGTTTGGCGTGGCGGCTCTCCGTCATCGACGACGGAAACGGTGAGGGTGCCGGCATGCGCCTCGACCTCGACCATCACCGTGCTGGCATTGCGGGCGTGGCGGATGCTGTTGGTTATGGCCTCCTGAGCGATCCGGTACACCGCGCGGTCCAGGGCGGGCGGCAGGTCAGCGACATCAGGATCGATCACCACACGAACGTCGAGCGATCCGTTTGCCGAGGCAAGCCGCGCTAGGTCGGCCACCCCCTGCTGCGGGGCCAGGTCGGCCGCCCGACCGTCTCGCAGCACCCCGACCATGGCCCTCATCTGCTCGAGGGCGCGAGATGCCTCCTCCTCGATGACGTCGAGCGCCTCCAGGGCCGCCTCCGGCCGGCGGCGGGCAAGGGTTCGGCCGGCCTGGGCCTGAACGGCGATGACCGACACGTGATGGGCCACGGTGTCGTGAAGCTCGCGGGCCAACTGCTCGCGCTCTTTCGACCGAGACGACTCGATCGCCTGGTGGTTGGAGATGGTCCGGTAGCGGATCAACACCCCCAGTTCGACGGCGACTGCGGCCACCACGGCGCCGCCGATGACATCGCTCCACGGGTCGCCGCCGACGGCGGCCAACACTATTGGCACTGCCATCGCCGGTGCGCCCAACAGCACCTGGCGGTTTGTGCCCCACCGACCCAGAGCGTAGGGAACCAGCAGCATGAACGCCGCCGTGTAGAACCCCTCCCAGTCGACGTCGGCGACTATTGCGGCCAGGTCGATCACCGCCGCTGCGCCGAACGCAGCCAGCGCGACCGTCAGTGGTCGTACCCGCCGCCACGGCAGCAGCAGGCCAACGGCCACGCACAACAACACCGACGCTGCCGGCCACGGTGTCGAGCGAACGGCGACCTCGACAGCGCTGCCGATCACTATTGCGGCCACAACGACCCAATCGCGGCCGATCGGTCCGGGAGCACCCAGAGGTTCTGTAGCTGGCCGTCGTGTCGGCGCTGCACGGGTCACATCCAGAGCGTACGGGCGCCGGTGGGTGCGGGTAATCACCCGAAAGGACCATCTGCTGGTCACCCGCGGTCACTAGGCCCAAACGCCCGATGTCGTGATGCGCTGTGCGGCCAAAACGGCGGACGATGCGACGATGACTTCGACTACCGCACCAGCCAGACCCGATCACACACCGCCGGCACATGTCGCCCAACAGGCACCGCCGGGCGGGGTGTTGGCCGCCATCGCGGGCTGGTGTTTCGACCACCGCCGAGCCACGCTGGCCCTCTGGGCCACCACCCTGGTGGGGCTGATGGCCGTGGCCGCAGCGATGGGCCCGGCCTTCAGTGCCGGTTCGTCGGTTCCCGGGTCTGACAGCGAACGCGGCATGCAGTTGTTGGCCCGTCATTTTCCGTCGCTTGGCACCGGCGGACAGTCCGGCACCGTGGTGTTCGTCGCCGACCAGGGGGTGGAAGATCCCCGGGTGAGGGCGGCGATGACCTCCCTCTTCGATCTCATCGACGCCGGGTTCCCCGACGACGGCGGTGCACAGCGTGGCCCGGGAGCGACGGTCGTGTCTCCCTACGGCGAGGCCGGCGCCGGCCAGATCTCGCAACGTGGCGAGCTGGCGGGCCGTCTGGCGTTCGCCCAGGTCAACCTGGCGGCCGACATCGACGACACCGAATCGGGGCAGATCGGCGAGCTGATAGCCGAGCACGCCCCTCAGCTCGACGGACTGGACGTGTACGTGGGGGGTCAATACCTGGCGGCGATCGAACCGCCCCAGACCGAGCTGATCGGCGTGGCGTTCGCGGTTGTGGTTCTGATCGTGGCCTTCGGGTCGGTGCTGGCCATGGGCTTACCGATAGCGGTCGCCTTCGCCGGTGTGGGCGTTGGCATGGCCTCGATCGTCATCGCCAGCAACCTCGTGCCGATTCCCGACACCACGACGATGCTCGGGATGATGATCGGCCTGGGGGTCGGCATCGACTACGCATTGTTCATCGTTTCGCGACACCGCGAGGCTCTGGACGCAGGTGCCGATCCGCTGCGTGCGGCCCGAACCGCCATCGGCACGGCCGGCCGTTCCGTGGTGTTCGCGGCCACGACAGTGATCATCTCGATGGCTGGGCTGGTGGTAGTCGGCCTGGGTTGGTTGAGCGGCATGGGCCTGGGCGCCTCGGCGACCGTTCTGGCGACGATGCTGGCCTCGCTCACCCTGCTGCCCGCGCTGTTGGGCTTTGCTGGGTACAGGGTCGAGGTGACCCGCAGGCGCGGCCTGGCTGCCGCGGCGTTCGCTGCCGTCGCACTGCTGGGGTTGGGCCTGGGTGTCGGGGCCGTCGCCGCCGTGGCCGGCGTCGGCGGAATCGTGGTGCTGGTCGCCGGCCGTTTCGTTCCGGCTCTGAAGCGTGTCGTGCCCAGGCGCAGGCAGCCGCGGCTGCAAGACACGTGGTCGTACCGCTGGAGCCGCACCATTCAGAACCACCCGCTGGGGTCGATGATCGCTGCTGTGGCCGTGTTGGGCGCGCTGGCCGCACCGGTTCTGAGCATCGATCTCGGCTGGGCCGACGAGGGCAATTTCCCTGCCGACACCGACACTCGCCGGGCCTACGACCTGTTGGCCGAGGGTTTCGGGCCAGGGTTCAACGGTCCGTTTGCTGTTGTCGTCGAGCTAGGCGAACAGTCCACCGCTGCCGACGTCGCCACGCTTCGCAGCGCTCTGGTTGCCTCCGATGGTGTTGCGGCCGTAAGCGAAGCCATCGCAGCCGACACCGGCGCCGACGATGCCTACTTGATGAACCTAGTACCCGAAGCGGCGCCCCAGGACGCTGCCACAACCGACTTGGTGCGTCGGCTGCGCGACCAGGTCGTGCCAAACGCTGTTTCCCAAACCGGCCTCGATGTAGCCATCACCGGCACGGCGGCGGCCGCCATCGACGTCACCGACTTTCTCGGCTCGAAGATGTTCGCCTTCTTCGCCGCTGTGTTGTCGGTGTCGTTCGTGGTGCTGATGCTGGTGTTTCGCTCGATCGTGGTGCCGTTGAAGGCCGTGGTGATGAACCTGTTGTCGATCACGGCCGCGTACGGGGTTGTGGTCGCTGTGTTCCAGTGGGGTTGGGGCGGTTCGCTGCTGGGCATCGAGGGCGGGCCCATCAACCCGTACATCCCGCTGATGCTGTTCGCCATCGTGTTCGGCCTGTCGATGGACTACGAGGTGTTCATCCTGTCGCGCATCCGTGAGGAGTACGAACGCACGGGTGATGCCCACACCTCCGTGGCAGACGGACTGGCATCGACGGCAAAGGTCATCTCCGCTGCCGCGGCGATCGTGGTGGTGGTGTTCGGGTCGTTCATGTTCGAGGAACTACGCGAGATCAAGCTGTTCGGCCTGGGTTTGGCGCTCGCTGTGCTGCTCGACGCCACCCTCGTGCGAATGCTGCTCGTTCCGGCGACCATGGAACTGCTCGGCAGCCGCAACTGGTGGCTCCCCCGCTGGCTCGACCGTCTGCTGCCCGAGGTCGGCGTGCACTAGCTAGCTGACGTTGCATCTAGAGCCCCTGGGCTGGGCGCAGTGCAGCTGCGGGTGAGAGTGAACGATCGGTGGCCCAACCCCTACCTTGGCCTCGTGGTCGGCCCTGCTCGGATCTTCAGCAATGGGGGCCTGCTCATGTTGTTCGTCACGGGGGGTTCCCTCGATGCCTACGCCGTTCAGCGCACCGGGGGCACCGAACACCTCCTGCTCGCCGGCCCACTCACTGCCCATGGGTGCCCACCTAGCCTCACCTGTGGGAAGTGATGGTTGTTCGACTGCTGACTGACCACTCCGTGTCAACCCGATGCGCTCGGAACCGTGACCTAAAGTGACGAAACGCGCCCGCGGGCGCGACTGGTAGACCCAAAGTGATCAGGCACCCACTCAAGGTCACCAGGCCCCTAAGCCCGAGGGCCACGACACTGGCGCCCGGCGCCGCAACAACGCTGATCGCTCATGCCATACCAACCAAGACGACCTTCACGTTTCGATGCCAGGCGTGCGAACCCGCCTGGCAATCGCCGGCAGTGGCCACATTGGCTCGACCAAGTTAGACCATGGATCTCGACTCAGCCCTGCTCGACTAATTTGGTTTGAAGTAGGTGGTTAAATGCGTCGATCTCAGCTTGATCTGGCCTCAATGAATACCACTGCAATGTACGAGTTCCACGGCCCTCGATTTGCAGCATCAATCGGCCAACATCATCCAGCCTCAGGCTGATTTGTTCCGGAGATGCCTCCGCCGCCATAGCAACAAGCTGGCCCGGTCTTGAGTACAGCTCTGTGATGTAGACGCCCCGACCCTCAACAGACACAACTCCGTATCTAACGAGTCGGGCCCAATACCAGAGCAGTACAGGCGTGAGCGGAAGAGCAATGCCGAGGGTGAACAAGCCGCGCATTCTGGAATAGTCGTCGAGCATGAATAGGAGTCCCAACGAAATGGGCCCAACCGCAGCCCCCGCATAAGTTGCCACCGTGCCAGGTCTGGCCTTGACGATCCGTGTCGGTTTCACTGATCCCATGGTGAACTAGGTCTGGCAGCCCTTGCTCGCGAGTAACCCTCGCAGGCTAGGGGTCCGGCGCATACGCGCAAGGTACCCGACCCCCGAAAGCGTCGGCATCGAACCTGTCAGAGGTGGCAGGCCTCCAACGGGTTGGGTGCTCGAGGGCTCGCAGACGTAACCTCCCACGGTGCCGGATTCGAAGATCGACCCTCGCGCCTGGCAGGCGCTGGCAGTGGTCACTTTGGGCACGGTCTTCATCGGGTTCAGCGCGACGGCGACCAATATCGCCATCAACGACATCGAGGCGGGCCTTGGCGCCACCAGCACCCAGGTGGGTTGGGGCATAGCCGGCTATTTCATCGGAACGGCGGCCCTGTTGCCGCTGGGCGGGCGGCTCGCTGACCGTCTCGGGCGTCGCCGAGTGTTCCTGGCCGGTGTGCTCGTGTTCGGATTGTCGTCGTTGATCGCCGGCTTGGCGCCCAACGTCTGGATCCTCGACCTGGCCCGCGTCGCCCAGGCTGCCGGAGGCGCCGCTCTGCTGCCCGCATCGCTGTCGCTGGTTCTGCCCATGTTCCCCGCCGACCGTCGCTCTGGGGTGGTCGGCCTGTGGGCCTCGGCGGGCCCGATCTCTGCGGGTATCGCCCCCTCGGCGGCCGCCGCCCTCATCGCCGCACTCGAATGGCGATCGATCTACTGGATCATCGCTCCGGTAGCTGCGTTGATGTGGCTGGTCGGCCGTTCGACGTTGGTCGAGGTCGAGGTTGCGGCTCCGACGAACCGGCTCGACGTTGTCGGCGCCGCAACCGGCACCATCGCCGTGGCCGGCGTCGTGGCGGCCATCATGCAAGGCCGGGTCTGGGGCTACACGGCGCCTGCCACGCTGGCGGTGCTGGCGGCCGCGATCGTCTCCGGGCTGGTGTTCGCTCGCTCGACGCTGCGACACCCAGAGCCGTTGTTGAACCTGCACCTGCTGACCAGCCGCGGCGTGTGGGTCACCAACATCGGCAACTTCGCCGTATCGATCGCCTCTATGTCTTCGTGGCTGGTGTGGCCAACGTTTCTCAGCGGTGTCTACGGATACAGCACACTCGGTGTGGGCCTGGGCATCACGATCGCGCCCATCTGCGCAAGCACATCGACCATCGTGTTCAGCCGCCTCAGCGACCGGTTCGGACAGATCCCCTTCATCCGGTTGGGCACGTTCCTTCAGATCATCGCTATGACGTGGCAGTTCACCAAGCTCGGCACCGAGGTCGACTACTGGTCCGACTTCGCCCCTGGATTGCTGTTGTACGGCACCGGATGGGGCATGTCGTCGCCTCTACAGAACAGCCTGGCCTTGGCTTCGATCGACGAGCGCTACTTCGGTGAGCTCAACGGCATCTTCAACACGGTGCGCTACACGGCGGGCGCCATCGGCACCGCGGTCGTGTTCGCCCTGCTGACGGTCGACACGGGCCCGGAGTCGCTGTCGCACTACGACGCGACCCTGATGTTCTTCGCCATCTCGGCAGCGGTGGCCTTCGTGGTCTCGTGGGTGCCGCTGAACGACCGCAGCGCGGGCTGACCGCTCACATCAGTCGTCGTCTTCGTCGTCCTCGTGGTCTTGGTCGTCTTCGTGATCTTCGTGATCATCGTGGTCCTCGTGCTCGCCCAGGCCAGGGGTGGCGCGCAGACCGGCAATCAGTTCCTCGATCTCGGCATCGGTCAGATCGGCCTCGGGGTGCAGGCCGAACCTGGTGTAGTACGCGGGCGGCATCTCGCCCTCGAGGATCACCTCGATGGTTTCGTCCCAGTGGCCGCGTGAGGTGCCGAACTCGCTGTAGTTGACCGCCCCGCGGCCCTCCTCGACGTGGTGCTGCACACCCCACGAGATGGGGGCGATGTTGGCGTACCACGGATACTCGACCTCGTTGCTGTGGCATCCGTAGCACGCGTTGACCATCAGTTCGCGTGTGCGTGCGTTGGCCCACTGGGGCTCGCCGGTGGTTTCGGGGTTGGCGTGAGCCCGGCCATAGGGCACCAGTTGGATCAGCAACATCACCACCACGAACGCAGCGGCATAGGCCCCGACCGCGGCGCCCACTCCGGAAGATGAAGCCGGGGACCGGCGCCGCCGGAGCCGGTCGACGGCGATGGCCACCAGCCAGACCAACAATGCGACAGCAACGATGGGAACGAACCCCATAAGGAGGCCGAAGACCAGCCCGAACACCAGCCCGAGCGCGCCCAGGGCGAGAAGGAAGCGGTTCATGATGCGAACGATACGCCAGCCGTCGGCCGCTGTCGGCAATCGGCTTTTGACCTGAGCACTCCGGTGTGGCGACGATGGAGCACCCGCGAACACGCCAGCGAATCGAGCCCCAATGAAGATGAACGTCAAGCCGATCCCGACGGTGTCGGATCGCATCAACGAGATCCGCACCCTGACGGCCAAGATCGTCAACGACGAGATCCTGCCCAACGAGAACATGTTGTGGGGCGAGCGTCGCGGCATGAGCTTCACAGACTCAGACCGCCAGCAGGCTCGCGAACTGCGCGAGTCGATCAAGGAAAAGGTGCGCCAGGCGGGTCTGTGGGCGCCCCACCTTCCAACCGAGTACGGCGGTGCGGGCCTCAACTTCCTGGAACACGCCTACATGAACGAGGTGCTGGCATATGCCGTTGGCGCGGCGTCGCTGTTCGGTGTGGTAGCCCCCAACTCGGGCAACCAGAAGATCCTGGTCAAGTACGGCACCGAAGACCAGATTCAGAAGTGGCTGATGCCGCTGATCGCGGGCGACATGGAGTCGGGCTTTTCGATGACCGAACCCGACAACGCCGGCTCAGACCCGCGGTCGATCAAGACTACGGCCAGGCGCGACGGCGACGACTGGGTGATCAACGGCCACAAGTGGTTCACCTCCAATGGCAAGCGGGCCGACTTCTTCATCGTCATGTGCCGCACCGAGGATCCGGGTGGCCCCAGTGGAGCCAACGGCAAGATGACCCAGATCATCGTTCCGGCCGACGCACCGGGCGTCAACATCGTCAGGGGCATCAACGTCTGGGGTCGCGACAGCGACCACTGCGAGATCATCTACGACAACGTCAGGGTGCCGGTCGAGAACCAGTTGGGCGCAACCGGCAGCGGGCACAGGGCAGCCCAGGACCGCCTTGGCGCGGGCCGCGTGTACCACTGCATGAACTCGATCGGTCAGATGTGGCGGGCGTTCGACCTGATGGTCGAGAGGGCCATGAGCCGCGAGGTTCACGGCGGCCTGCTCGAGACCAAGCAGTTCGTGCAGGGCATGATCGCCGACAGCTACATGGACATCCAGGCCGCGCGCCTGATGACCCTCAACTGCGCCGAGAAGATGGAGAACGACATCGACGCCCGCACCGACATCTCGGCGATCAAGGTGTTCGTGCCCGCCGCCTACGAGCGGGTGGTCGACCGGGCCATCCAGGTGTGGGGCGGCGCGGGTGTGTCGGGTGACCTGCCGCTGGCAGGCATGTACCAGGGCGCTCGTACCCTGCGCTTGGCCGACGGACCCGACGAGGTGCACAAGATCCTCATCGCGAAGAACGTGCTGGGCCGCTACCACAGGGGCGAGAGCTGGGATTTCGGCAACTAGCCCCGATGACGCACATCCTGTACGCAGACCGACCATTCCCGGACGAGTACCTGGACCTGGTCGACGGCCGAGCCGAGGTGGTGGGGCCAGACGACGGCTTCGACACCGCCGTGGGCGTGATCGCCGGCATGTTCCCATGGACGGGCGAGGCGATGGATCGATTCGCGTCACTGAAGGTCATATCGCGCGCCGGCATCGGCTACGACACCGTTGACGTCGTAGCCGCAGCACAGCGGGGCATCGTGGTCTGCAACGCACCCGAGTCGCCCACCGTGTCCACCGCCGAGCACACCATCGCCCTGATGTTGGCGGTGGCGCGCGAGTTGCCCAGGCAGACCGCACGCGCAGGCCACGGTCTGGCGGGGCCTGTCGTGCCTGTCGAGACCCTCGAGTTGGCCGGGTCGACACTGGGGCTGGTCGGCTTGGGTCGCATCGCGTGCCGTGTGGCCCGCACTGCGTTGGCGCTGGAGATGCGGGTTATCGCCCACGATCCGTTCCTGGATGTGTGCCCTGTGCCGGGTGTCGAGCTGGTGCCATTGGCACAGGTGTGGGCGAGCTCGGACATCGTCTCGCTGCACGCCCCGGCCACAGCCGACACCTACCGCATGGTCGACGCCGGCTCGCTAGAGGTGATGAAGCCAGGCGTTCGGTTGATCAACTGCGCCCGTGGCGCGCTGATGGACCACGACGCCCTTTTGAAGGCGCTCGAGTCGGGTCACGTCGCCGGTGTTGGCCTGGACGTCACCGACCCAGAGCCTCTGCCCGAAGGGCACCCGTTGCTGTTGCACGAGCGCGCCATCGTGACGCCCCATATTGCGTCTTCGACCAGGGCAGGCAGGCGACGGCTGTTCGAACACGCGATAGACAACGCCATCGCTGTGCTGGAAGGTCGCCCTGCGACCATCGTCACCTCGTTGTGAGAACCCGAACCTCTGTGCTTCAGGCCGACGGGGACGACACCACGATCACGGGCGGGTCTGACAGACCCAGTTGTTCTGCGCACGCGGAGCGGTAGGTCTCCAGCACCGAGAACGCATCGGTGACATCGACGACGTTGTCGTCATCGTCGAGGTTGAGGTTTGCGCCCCAGATCACGAACGACACCAACGTGTCGCCCGCGTCGTCTGGGACGTGCAACGTGTGGGTCGAACCCGCCGGCTCGAACAGGTACGAACCGGTGCGATTGACCGCTTCGGGCGACTCGAGGTAGTACCAGCAGCCCGACTCGGTGAACGCGTACACCTGGCCCGTGTGACGATGCCTGGGCAAGGTGGTACCCGGGGCGAACCTGGTGCGCACCACCCACACTCCCTGTGCCAAGTCGACCTGGCACACCTGAACCTGCACCCCATCGCGGCGCCCGACGAACGGCAGGTCGTCTGCACCCCGGTGAACGGTGGGTTGGTCGAATGCGGTCATCGCTGCTGCCATGTGTGTTCCCCCTGGAGTCGGCTGGGTCAACCCATCATGACCCAATGCGGGTGCCGGGCCGAAAGCGAACCGGCAGGCTGGTGGGCCCGAACACGAAGTTCGATCCCATCCAGGTGGGGTCACCCGCAGGCTCGAGGTCATCCATACGACCCAAGACCTCACTCATCAAGGCGGCAATCTCGACCCTGGCGAGGTTGGCCCCCAGGCAATAGTGAGGCCCTCCCCCGCCGAAGGCGATGTGTGGGTTGTTGGTGCGGCCGAGGTCCAGGCGGTCGGCGCGGTCGAACACCGCAGGGTCGCGGTTGGCCGAGCCGTAGAAGATGACGACCTTGTCGCCCGCGGCTATCGCTTGGCCGGCGAGCTCGGTATCGCATGTGGCCGTTCGGCGCATGTGAACGACAGGGCTCACCCAGCGCAGCAGCTCCTCGATTGCAGCCGGCAGCCGCCCCTCTGGATCGGCCCGCAGCCAGTCGAACTGATCGGGGTGCCCGAAGAGAGCATCGAACCCGGCACCGATCAGGTTGCGGGTGGTGTCGCCGCCCGCGTCGACCAGCAGCATGAACCACAAGGCGAAATCGATCTCGTCGATGGGCTTGCCATCGACCTCGGCCGAAGCCAGGAACGAGGCCAGGTCTTGCGATGGGTTGGCTCGCTTGCGGTGATAGGTCTTGCCGGCGTAGGCGAACATCTGCAGCAGGGCTTCGGCCCGTTCTTCTCGGGTGCGAACCTCGTCGCTGGCATGAAGGGCTTCGGTCAGGTGATAGAGCTCGCGGCCGTCGTCCAGGGGTATTCCGAGGATGTCGGCGATGACGAAGCTGGGCATCTCGCCGGCCACGTCGGTGACCAGGTCACACTCGCCCCGCTCGATCACCGCGTCGACGATGCGTGTGGCCAGTTCTGCGACCCGGCCCTGCAGCGCCGAGGCCGCCTTGGGGGTGAAGTCGCGAGCTACCAGTCGCCTCATGCGGGTGTGCAGCGGCGGATCGGCCATCAGCATCATCACGTGTTCGTCACCCAGCGCCGACGCGTCGGACGGATCGGCGATCATCACGGTGGGTCGCGACGAGAAGCGCTCGTGGTCTCGGCCGACCTCCTTCACGTCGTGATAGCGGGTAACGGCCCAGAAACCTGGCCCATCCGGCTCGGGGTGGCGGAACACGGGAGCGTTGTCGCGCAGCCACGCGAACTGGTCGTGCGGCTGGCTTCCGGCGAAGTTCGACACCGACAGCAGATCGATTTGGGGCACTCCCGGACAGTATCTTCGGGCAATGGCCGACACGGAATCGACCCAAGCTCGCTTCGATGGCTACGACGTCGACGAGGGCGACCCCAAGCGGTACTCGTTCGACACATCCACTGTGCGGCACCGAGAACCCACCCACCCGGTGCGGGAGGGAATCGAGGTGCTCAGCCTGGCCTTCAACGCCGACCCCTTCGATCACTTCGCATGGATGCATCAGAACGCCCCGGTCTACTGGGACGACACCGAGGGCATCTGGGCGGTGGTGGGCCACGCCGACATCAGCCGGATAGAGGTCGATTGGCAGACCTTCTGCAGCGCCAAGGGGTCCAGGCCCAACAGCTCTGTTCCGTCGATGATCAACATGGACCCGCCGGAGCACACCGAGAGGCGCAGGCTGCTGAGCGCCGGTTTCACCCCCAGGGCCGTGCGTGTGCACGAAGACTTCCTGAGGGCCACGGTGACCGAGTTGATAGACGCTGTGGTGGACGACGGCGGGTGCGATTTCGTGGTCGACATCGCCAGGCCGATACCGCTTCGAATGATCGCCAGGTTGATGGACCTTCCCCTCGCAGACGAGGAGAAGCTGCTGCACTGGTCTGACCTGTTCGCCATCGGTGGCGAGGAATACCGCGACGAGGTCACCCAGGCGGTGCGGGAATGGGCCCTGTACATCGTCGACCAGATGAAGACCCGCACAGACCCAGAGGCCGACGACCTGATCAGCCTGTTGATGCACCACGATGGCCAGCCACTGACACCCGATGATCTGGTGTTCGAGACGATGTTGACGCTGGTGGGTGGAGACGAAACCACCCGCCACGTGATGGCCGGAGGGCTCGAGGCGCTTCTACACCACCCCGACCAGATGGAGATGCTGCGAAACGACCGCTCGCTGCTGCCGCGCGCAATCGACGAGATGTTGCGATGGGTCACGCCGGTTCGCAACATGAACCGCACCGCCACCGTCGACGTCGAGTTGGGCGGCCAACAGATCCTGGCCGGCGATCGGGTTCTGTTGCTGTACCAGGCCGCCAACCGCGACCCCTCGGTCTTCGACGATCCGTATCGCTTCGACATCACCCGGGATGCCAGCCGCCACGTCGCATTCGGTGGTCACGGTCGTCACTACTGCATGGGTGCCCAGTTGGCGAAGCTCGAGCTGCGCGTCCTGTTCGAGGAGGTCCTCGACCGGCTTCCCGCCATCGCTTTGGCACAGCCAGACGTGTGGCAGCCAGAGCGGGCGGGCAACTTCGTTCTGGGCATCGATCACCTGCCCGTCGTGTGGTGATCGAACTGCTGCCGCTGGCGGCTTCGGATTCGATCAGGCACCGCGCGCAGCGGTCGCCGCTGAACACTGTGCTGGTCGACACACCTCCTCGCATCGAGGACGACGTGACCCTGGCCGACCAGATGATCGCATCGGCGCGTGGGGCCGGGCTGGACGAACCCACCGATCTGGGCGACTGGGCCATCGATGCCCTGGACGCCGAGGCCCTGTTGGACCGCGTGCCGCGTCCGATGAGCCGAGGAGAGCGCCAGACCTGCGCCCTGTTGATCGCATTGGCTCGCCCTTTCGAGGTGTTGTGCCTGATCGACCCGACCGCAGGCCTCGACCCGCGGCGGCGCAGGGTGGTGGCCCAGCTGCTGACCGATCTGGCTCATGACCACACAGTTGTGTGCGCGTCGGACGATCCGGCCCTGCAGCTCTGAGCTATGTACGGACAAATGGCTGCTTTCATCGCTGCATGGTCATATAGTTTCAGACCATGCCCGAGGGCTTCCCTGTAGAACTTCTCGAACACGTCGCCGATCGCTTCCGCGTACTCGGCGACGCGACCCGACTGTCGATCATCCGCGTACTCATCGATGAGGGCGAGATGAACGTCAGCGAGCTCGTCGAGAGGCTCGACAGCAGCCAGGCGAACATCTCGAAACACCTGCGGATCTTGGCATCGGCAGGCATCGTGAGTCGCCGCCCCGAAGGCACAGCGGCGTTCTATTCGATTTGTGACCCGAGCCTGGTGCCGCTGTGCTCGATCGTCTGCGACCGCTTGCGGGCACAGGTCGCCGACAACGCCCGAACCTTCGCCTCATAGGCGACCGACCCTCCCGCCACACGGCACCCAGAACACGAGAACGGCCGCGTCGCCGCTTCATCGCTACATCGTTGAGGAGTAATAGTCCATGATCGATGAACCCATCGACCACACACCCCTGGCCAGACTCGGCCGCTGGGCTCACGCCAACCGCAAGCTCGTCATCGCCGTCTGGGCGGTGGTGGCGGTCGGTCTGGGCGTGTTCGCCCCCAGCCTGCCCGGCGCACTCTCGGGCGCCATGTGGGAGGTCAAGGGCAGCGACTCGTTGGCCGCCCGCGAGGTGATCGACCAGCAGTTCGGTGGGCTGTCGTCTCAGTCGGCGGCCGTGGTGATTCACAGCGACTCGTTGAACTATCAAACGCCAGAGTTCCAGGCCAAGATCGACGAAGCCGTCGAGGTACTGAACGCAGAGGCCGCCTTCGGCCAGCCGATGCCCGCCCAGCCAGGCATGGATGGCCAGACCGTGATGATCCAGGCTGGGGCATTGGTCGATCCGACCGAGGCCGTACGCGCCGCCGAGCGCATCAGCCACGACATCGGCGCCCTGTCGACAACGGACGAAGGCGGCGACTTCACCGTCGCCCTCACCGGCTCGCCGGCCTTCTGGCACGACTTCAACGCCGTGAACGAAGAGGGTATGAAGAAGGCCGAGGTTCTCACCTGGCCCGTCACCGCCGTGATTCTGGTCATTGCGTTCGGCACCCTTGCGGCCGCAGGCCTACCCTTGCTGTTGACCGCTGCGGGCCTGCTGGCGTCGATGGGTGTGCTGTACGGAATCACGCAGGTCACCGACCTGTCGGTCTGGACGCTCAACTTCGCCATGATGTTCGCTCTGGCTCTGGGCATCGACTATGCCCTGTTCATCGTCACCCGCTATCGCGCTGCATTGCACGCATTCCCCGACGACCCTCAGCACGCAACGGGCATCACCATGGACACCGCGGGCAAGGCCGTGCTGTTCTCGGGCATCACCGTGCTGATATCGATCTCGGCGGTGCTGTTGGTGCCGATTCCCGCGTTCCAGTCGATGGCTGCCGGGATGATGCTGGCCGTGAGCTTCGTGCTGTTGGCCGCCTTGACCCTGCTGCCCGCTCTGTTGGGCCCCGGCATCGACAAGGGTGCGCTGCCCTGGCACTCGGTGGGTGATCACCGCAGCCCCAGGTTCGCCGCCTTCGCAGAGCGCATCCGCCGCCACAAGGTTCCCGTGGCCGCTGGCGCCGTTGTGGTGCTGCTGGCGCTGGCATTCCCTGTGCTGAACCTCGAAACAGGCATGCCGAGCATCTCGATGCTGCCCAAGGACGAGCAGGCCCGACAGGGCTACGACTACCTGGCCCAGTCGTTCGGACCGGGCGGCCCTGGCCCCATCCAGGTGATCGTCCCCGCCGGCAGCGACCCCGAGACGGTCGCCGCAACCGTCGGCGCCACCGAGGGAATCGCCATGGCGTTTCCTCCTCAGCCCGGTATGGAAGGCGCCTCGATGATTCAGGCGGTGGGCATGTACGACCCATCGTCTGCCGAAGCCATCGCCACCATCGGTCGTCTCCGCGACAACCTGCCGTCCAACGTGCTGGTGGGTGGTCCGGTGGCCGAGAACCACGACCTCGACCACACGCTGCGCTCGAAGGCTCCGCTCGTCATGGGCGTGGTGCTGGTGCTGGGCTTCGCCCTGTTGCTGCTGGCCCTTCAGGCGGTGGTCGTCGCCTTCGTAGGCGTGATCTTCAACCTGTTGTCGGTAGGAGCGGCCTTTGGTGTGGGCGCTCTGGCGTTCCAACGCGGCTGGGCGGCCGACCTGATGGGATTCGAGAGTCAGGGCTACCTGACTTCGTGGGCGCCCCTGTTCTTCTTCGCCCTCGTGTTCGCGATCTCGATGGACTACACGGTGTTCTTGTTGGCATCGACCCGAGAACACTACGAGCGCTCGAACGACCCCGATGAGGCCGTTCAGGGCTCGATCGCCCACACAGGCCGACCCATCATCGCCGCGGCGGGAATCATGGTCGCGGTGTTCTTCACCTTCGCCATCGCCGGCACCCTTCCGATGAAGGAGATGGGCCTGATCCTCGGCACGGCGGTGCTGCTCGATGCGCTGCTGATTCGAATGGTTCTGGTGCCCGCAACGCTCTACATCATCGGCGACCGGGCCTGGTGGCTGCCCAAGGCTGTCGACCGCGTGCTTCCGGACATCAAGTTCGCCCACTGATCGGGGCCACCCCCGACCGCAGTCGTTCGACCTGCCCCGGCGCCCTTGCGGGTGCCGGGGCAGCGCCGTTTTTGGGCACCCTCAGACGAGCTCGGCCTCGTCGTAGGCGAGCAACGGGACAAAGCCGATCGCCTCATAGACAGAGCGGGCGACCTTGTTGTCGGCGGCGACGTTCAGACCGATCAGGTCGACCCGTCCGGCCAACCGATGCACAACTCCGGCCGTCACGGCCCGTCCCAGACCCATGCCGCGCCAATAAGGCGACACATAGACGGCTCCGATCGCGGCGATTCGCTTCGACTCCGACACCACATGGGTGCCCGCCGCGGCGACCAACCGGTCGCCGTCGAACACCCCGACGAACGTCGAGTCGTCGACCATGTGGGGCAACAGGAAGGCCGAGTCGGGCTCGGCGTACAGGTTCTGGAGGTGGGTCAGATCGGAGCGGTCGAGCGGCTGCACCCGCGGATCGGGCCCGGGCACAGCTGTGGGGTCGGCCAACCTGTAACGCATGTGCGGGCGGCACCAGCGCACCTCACGCCGCCCCGCCAGCGCAGACTGAAGCCCGGCCGAAGCGGTGACGAACTGGCCGGGCGGGAAGCGGTCGACCAGATCGGCCACCAACGACAGCGAAGCTTGCGGCGCCCGGGTAGAGACCGCGTAAACGGCCTGCCAGTCGTCGCCGGGCATCTCGACGATTCCGACCGCTGCGCCGTCGCGTATGTACCACGTGCCACCAGACCAGAAGGGTTCCTCGAGATCGACAAGGGCATAGATGTGGGCCGCCTTGATGTCGCCGAAGTGGACCTCGAGTTCGTGCGGGTCGGTCACCAACCTCGCGCCGTCGGGAACGCTCACAAACGCCCGGCCTCGCTGACACGGGCCAAGAACTGCTTGGTGCGCTCGAACTTGGGGTCGCAGAACAGCTCGGCAGGCGGGGCCGACTCGAGGACGCGACCCTCGTGCAGGAAACTCACCGAGGTGGCCACGTCACGGGCGAACCCCATCTCGTGGGTGGCCAGGATCATGGTGAGGCCGCGCTGGGCCAGATCTCGGATGACCGACAGCACCTCGCCGACCAGCTCAGGATCTAGCGCCGATGTGATCTCGTCGAGCAACAGAACGTCTGGGTCACCCATCAGCGCCCTGACCACCGCGGCTCTTTGGTTCTGGCCACCCGAGATGCGGTTGGGGTACTCGCCGGCCTTGTCGGCCAGGCCGAAACGGCCGAGCAGCTCCATGGCCTTGGCCTCGGCGTCGGCCTTCTTCATACCCAGGGCCCGGCGAGGGCCCAGGGTGACGTTGTCGAGCACCGTCATGTGCGGGAACAGGTTGTACGACTGAAACACGATGCCGATCGAGCGCCGAACCTGGTTGGCGTCGACCCCCTTGCGGGTTATGTCGACGCCGTCGAGGTGAATCGATCCGGCGTCGATGGGGTCGAGCAGATCCACACAGCGCAGCAGCGTCGACTTGCCGCAGCCACTGGGCCCTATCAGGCAGACGACCTCGTGGTCATCGACCACCAGATCTATCCCGTTCAGCACCGCCTTGTCGCCGAAGGCCTTGTGAACGCCGCGCAGTTCGAGCTTTGGAGGGTTCTGGTTCATGGCATCACCTCAGACCTGCGACTGCGAGCGCATGGCTCGGTCGCGGGCCGTGTACCAGTCGACGAAGCGGGTCAACGGGATGCTGATGGCCAAGAACAGCAGCGTCGCCACCACATAGGACGTGTAGTTGAACGTGCGCGACTTGTAGATCTCGGCTTCGCGTACCGCGTCACGGATTCCCAGGACCGAAATCAGCGCCACGTCTTTTTGCAGGCTCACGACGGTGTTCATCAAGGCCGGGACGACGTTGCGGATGGCCTGGGGCAAGATCGCGAATCGCAGCGCCTGCCACTGGGTGAGGCCCAGCGCTCTAGCCGAAGAGCGTTGGCTCTCGGGCACGGCGTCGATGCCAGACCGATAGATCTCTGCCGTGTAGGCCGAATAGCTGAGCGAAAGCGCGGCCAACCCCCAGAACTTGACCCCGTTGGGCAACCCGCTGAGGCTGAGCGCCGGCAACCCGAAACCCAGCAACACGATCAGCAGGTAAAGGGGTATGCCGCGGAACAGGTCGGTGTAGATGACCGCCAGCATCCTGATCGGAAAGAAGGCGGGGCCCCGCAGGCTGCGCATGACCGCCACCACCAACGACAGCACCGGTATCACCAACATCGACCAGAAGAACAACTCGATGTTGAGCCAGAACCCCCTGACGACGTCGGGAGCGCTGGCGCTGAAATCGCTGGCGTTGAAGAACTGGTCTCTGAGCTTGGGCCAGTTCGGGCTGTTGAGGACGAGCACGGTGGCGACGCCGAAGAACACGATGGTCGAGACCATCGCGATGATCACCCCGCGAGCACCCTCCTCGTCGAGGAAGGACGGCTTGGTGAGCAGCCGGCGCCTGGCCGGCCGCTCACCCTCCGAACCACTCAGTTGGTGAGGCTGGGAACCGACCCGCCCTGGTTCAGCCACTCGTCCTCCAGAGCGTCGATGGTGCCGTTCGACCTCAGGGTGGCCAACGCCTCGTTCACGCAGGCGACCAGCGGGCTGCCCTCTTCGAACAGCATGCCGAGCTCTTCGGGGTTGTCGCCCACCTTGGGAAGCACGCCGATGATCGAAGCATCGGTGATCTCGACTGCCGTGATGAAGTAGGCGGTGGGCAGGTCGAACACGATGCCGTCGACCTGGCCGGCGTCGAAGGCCGACTTGGCGGCCGCGTTGTCGTCGTAGACCTGGGCCGGGCTGTCGGGCTCGATCACGTTGTCGATGTAGTCGAGGCTGGTCGTGCCGATGGCAGCACCCAGACGCAGGCCCTTGAGGTCGGCGATGCTGGTTGCCGACGCCGCGGGGCTGTCGGCAGCACCGATGATGGCCTGCTCGACCTGGTAATAGCCGTCGCTGAAGTCGACGACCTCGTCACGCTCTGCGGTGATCGAGTACTGCTGGATGTTGAAGTCGTAGGCCTTCTCTCCAGGCGCCACGGCCTCGTCGAAGCCGGTACGAACCCACTCGACGGTGTCGATACCCAGCTCGTCGGCCAGGGCGTAGACAAGGGCGCTCTCGTAACCTGTGCCCGACTCGGGAACGTCGAAGTTGTCGTCGCCGACGCCCATCCAGGGCGGGAACACCGGCTCGCCGGTGGCGACCGTCAAGACTCCGGCAGTCTTGGTCGGCGGCTCTGCGCAAGCATCGGCTGCGTCGCCCGAGTCGACGGCGGTGGTTTCGGTGCTCGAATCGCCCGAATCGCTGGACGAGTCGTCGCCGTCGCTGCCGCATGCGGCGAGCAACATCGTCATCGCCAGCAGGAGCGCCAATAGGTATCTGGGGGTGAGGTGCTTGAGCTTCATTCTGTTTCCCTCCTGGAATCAGCTGCCCGGGGAACGTAACAGAGCCCTGGGACGGCGCCGGTGATGTTACCGGGCGCCGCGACGCTCAGAAGCTCGGTTTCGACACGTGGGGTGTCAGCTGCAACTCGTGGGTCCACACCGACCGGTCCTGGGTGTGCAGGTACCAATAGGCGTCGGCTATGGCCGCCGGGCTGATGACCAACGCCGGGTTCTTCTGCGCCATCGGCAACGTGCGGGTGCCAGGCGAGTCGATCAGGCCGTCGACGATCACGTTGGCGACATGGACACCGAACTCGCTGTATTCCTCGGTGAGCACCTGAGCGAGGGTGCGCATCATCACCCTGGGGTAGTACAGCGACTGGCCCGTATGGCGCTTACGTCCGCGCAACGACGACGAGTTGTTGGTGATGAAGAACGAACCGCGCCCGGCCTCGCGCATCGCGGGCAGCACCTGCTTGGCCACCATGAACGGTCCGCGGCAGGCGACCGCCATCGCCGTGTCGAAGACCTCGTTTGGCATGTTCTCGAGCAGCTCCATCTCGGACGGCAGATCGCGGCCGTCGATGTAGCCGGCGTTGTAGACCAGCACCTCGGGATCACCGAACTGTGAACGCACCAGGGCGAAGGCCTCTGCGATCGAGTCGTCTTGGGACAGGTCGAGCTGCACGATGTCGCACAAACCACCCCGGTCGACGATCGCCTGGCGCAATCCGTGGGCGTTCGGGGCCGAGCGGGTGGTCACGACCACCCGGTAGCCCTCGGCTGCGAACCTCAGCGCGATTGCACCACCCACGCCCCAGCGAACCTCGGGTTCGAAGCCCGAGTCATCGACATCGCCGCCGTGCACCAGGTGGGTGTTGCGCCCGTCGGACTGCCACTTGGAGGTGGCGCCTATGACCATCGCTACAGGTGCTTCGGCCATTCTCATCAGACCTCTCCGACCCAGACTTCTCTGGGTCCACGGAACTCGAAACCATGAAGCTCGACTGGATGTTCAGGGTCCAATTCGAGCTGCGGGAAGCGACCCATCAGTCGCTCGACCCCGACGCGGACTTCTTGGCGCCCCAACCACTCCCCCAGGCACCGATGGGCGCCCAGCGCAAACGCAGCATGGGCGCCCTCGCGCCGGTCGAGGTCGATCTCGGTGGGGTTCTTCCAGTGAGACTCGTCGAGGTTCACCGAGCGAAGTACACCAGACACCAGGTTGCCTCGCTCGATTTGTACACCTGCCAGTTGGGTATCGGCCGTCGCCTGCCTGGTGACGGTGCCGACCGGGCTGTACACGCGAAATACCTCTTCGACGAGCCGTCGCATCAGCCCGGGCTGCTCGTCCACCCGCCGCCGCAGATCGGGGCGGCTAAGCAGAACCCAGACCACCAGACCTATGCCATCGCGCGGTTCGTTGATGCCACCCGAGATCATCAGCCGCACGTTGTTGACGATCTCAGCGGGGGTTGCACCGTTCGAGACAAACGACGCGATCGCCGACCGATCCTGAGGGTCGGCGGAGGCGGCAGCGATGCGGTGCGCGATGGCTTCACCCAGCTCGGCCTTGGTGGCCGCGCCCAGGCGTTCGAGCTCGGGGTCGTTCTCGAAGTTGGCGATGTCGGCGCACAGGCCTTCGCACCACCTCCACATGCGGTCGAAGCCGTGAGCGTCCAAGCCCAGAACGGTGGCCAGCGACCCAGCCGACAGCGGTTGGGCGTAGCGAGCCATCAGGTCGAAGCCCTCGGTCGGGTCGACCGAGTCGAGCAGTCGATCGGCGATGTCGGTCAACTCGTCCGAGACGAAGGCACCGCTGCGACCGCCGGCCTGAAACGGGGGCTTCATGATCGCCTGAAGCCGCGTGTGTTCGGGCGGGTCGCAAGTCAACATGTTCTGCCCCAGGGCGCGGGCCAAGAACGACGGTTCGGTCGCTGCGCTGAACAGGTCGGGCCGCGACTCGACGAAGGCGACATCGTCCCAGCGGGTCACGAGCCACATGTCCAGCGCCGGCACCCAACACACCGGTTCTTCGGCGCGCATACGCGCCAGGATGGGATCTGGGTCGGCGTCGAGATCGGCCAGGGTGACCGAGTCGCCGAGCCCCACGTCAGTGACCGCGCCCGTGGCTGACCGCCACCGACCCGAGGCCCTCGACGGTGGCCACCGCCGTTGAACCGACCGGCAACTTCGAAACCTGTGTGGCGGTGCCGGTCGTGACGATCTGGCCCGCGCTGAGCCCAATTCCCCGGCCGCTCAGGTGGTCGACCAGCCAAACCAGGGCGGTCAGCGGGTGGCCCAACACGTCGGCGCCACGACCCTGGCCCGTGATCTCGCCGTCGACCTCCATGCGAGCTTGGGCCGCATCGAGCCCGTCGATGCAGGCGGGGTCGCTGCGGTCGCCGACCACCAGCAGGCTGTTGGATCCGGCGTCGGCGATCACGTGCAGCAACGGAGCCCCGATGAAGGTGGTGAAGCGGCCGCCCACGAACTCGATCGCCGGCATCACCGCGCTGACAGCGTCCGAAACCACCGACCGCTCACAGGCACCATCGAAGGGACCCAGGTCGTGGCCGATCTCGAACGCGATCTCACCCTCGAGTTTGGGTTCGACCATCAGCTCGTCGTCTGCCAGCACCACCCCCGACTGGTGTATCGAATAGATCCGGCCGGCGAATGGTCCGTCGGCCCCCAGCAGCTTCTGGGCGTGCTCTGAGGTGCACCCGATCTTCCAGCCAAGCACCGGCCAGCCCGACAGCTCGGCCACACGGTCGTCGACCAGCTGGGCCTCGACCACATCGGCGGGAGCGAACGCCGGCGGCAGCGAGTCGATCGATTCGCCCGCCGTGCGGGCATCGATCAACAGCCTGGCCAATGAGTCGATCCGTGAAGCGCTGGTTGCCACGCCGCCAACGATAGCCACACCGGGTACCCGGCACCGAGAAGCGGCTACTGTGCACCAGACCGCGACCACCTCGGACAGGGGAACAACGATGGCATTGGCTCCGATACCGCTCATCCGCACGCCCGAAGACATCAGCGATGCATGGCTCACCAAGGTGTTTCGCGCCAGCGGCGACCTCGACGACACCCAGTCGGTGATCTTCAGTGAGAAGGTCAGCCTGGGCGATGCCGCTGGCCTGCTGGGTGTTTTGTACCGAGTTCACCCCCAGTACAGCGACGGCGCAGAGGGGCCGACCTCTGTGGTCATCAAGTTCCCTACCCCCGACCCCACCCAGCGCGCCACGGCTGACGTGCTGGGCTTCTACAAGCGCGAGGTCACGTTCTACAACGAGCACGCCCACGACCTGCCCTTCGGCGTGCCTCACTGCTATGGCGCGGTGCAAGACACCGAGTCGACAGACTTCGTCCTGGTGATGGAAGACGTCGCCTACCTAGACCAGATCGACCAGGTGGCGGGCGCAACCCTCGATCAGGCGCGCACGGCTGTGGCGCAGATCGCCGCGTTTCACGCCAAGTGGTGGGAATCGCAGACCTTGGATGCCATGGGCGAGATCTATCTGCCGCTGCTGAACCCGGTCTATCTGGTCGCCCTGCCCCAGATCTTCGAGGGCGGATGGGGCCCCGCCGTCGAGCACGAGGGTCACAACATCACGCCAGAGGTCAAGGCCTTCGGCGACGCTTGGGGCAGCCACGTCGAGTTCATGTTGTCGGCCCTGTCGACGCCCAGAACCATCGCCCACGGCGACTTCCGAGGCGACAACCTGCTGTTCGACGAAGACAACAACCTGACGATCCTGGACTTCCAGATCATGGGTGTGGGCAACGGCCTGTTCGACGTTGCCTACTTCATGTGCCAGACGGTCGACACCGACGTCAGGCACGGCCACGACGACGAGTTGATCCAGCTCTACGTCGACACTTTGGCGGCGAACGGGGTCGAGTACTCCTTCGACGACGCCAAGACGGCCTACCGCATCGCCGCAGCGTTTTGTCTGATCTACGCGGTGACGTCGTTCGCGGCCTACGACGCGTTCGAGGTTCGCCAGCACCAGCTGATGTCGAAGATGTTGAGCCGGTCGGTTCGCACGATCGTCGACAACGACGCCCTTGCTCTGATCCCCTGAGGGGGATCGGATTCACATGCCCGTGAAGTCGGGCTCGCGTCGGTCGCGGAACGCAGCGAGCGCTTCGCGGTTTGCCGGCGCGCCGGTCATCTGGTCGAGATAGCGATTCTCGATCAGTGCAGCGTCGGACATCGCCTGACGGTGGGGTCCGACGATCAGCTCCTTGGCTGCAACCAGCGAAGCCAGCGGCTTGGACGCAAGGGTGTGTGCGTGCCCAAGGGCGACGGCCATCAGCTCTTCGTCGGGATGGCTCGACATCGCCAGCCCCATCTCGACGCATTGATCCGCGTCGAACCACTCCGACGACATCAACAACCACGAGGCCCGCTGGCGGCCCATCAACCTGGGAAACGTGTACGAGCTGGCCATCTCGGGAACCAGGCCCAACGCCGTGAAAGGGCACCGAACGCGCGCCGTTTGTGCCATGAAGACAAGGTCGGCCAGGCCGGCGACGGTGACTCCGTAACCGGCTGCCACACCGTTGATGGCCGTGATCAGGGGCTTCGGAAAGCCGATCATGGCTTCGAGCATCGCCGGGAAGCCGTGCCGTTGGACCCGAGGCGGCTCGCCGGCGGCACGGCCACCCATCTGCTTCAGGTCGGCACCGGCCGAGAACGCCTTTCCGGCACCGGTCAGCACGACGACCTTTACCTCGTCGTCGGCTGCCGTTCGCAAGAACACCTCGGCCAGATCGTCGATCATGACCGCGTCGATGGCATTCATCGCCTTGGGCCTGTTGTGTTCGATGATGCGCACCGCCCCGTCGTCGGTTATGCGCAGCGTGTCAAAGGGCCCAATCTCCATAGCCCGAGAGCCTCGCATATCGTTGACCCGTCGACTAGCAGGGGGACAACCATGACCGACAATTCGATGTCCGGCGAAGCAACCGAGCTGAAGGGCACGACCGACTCGCGTTTCCAGCCGCTGGTCGACCTTCTGTCGCGCCAGCTCGAGACCGGATACGACGTCGGCGCCTCGCTGGCCGTGGCGGTGGATGGCGAGATCGTCACCGACGTGTGGGGAGGCTGGGCCGACCCCGAACGGACCCAGCCGTGGCAGGCCGACACCATCACCAACGTGTGGTCCACCACCAAGACGATGACCGCGCTGAGCGCCCTGCGGTTGATGGAGATGGGTGGGCTCGACCCGCACGAGAAGGTTTCGACCTACTGGCCAGAGTTCGCGCAGAACGGCAAGGAGTCGATCGAGGTCAGGCACCTGCTGGGCCATACGTCTGGAGTGTCCGGATGGGAGCGACCGGTCGAAGCCGCCGACATCATGGACGACGACGAGGCCGTCAGGCGTCTCGAGGTCCAGGCGCCGTGGTGGGTGCCTGGCACGGCGTCGGGCTATCACGCCCTCAACCAGGGCCACTTGGTGGGTGAGGTAATCAGGCGCGTCGACGGCCGCGGCCTCAAGCAGTTCTTCGCCGAGGAGATCGCAGGTCCCCTCGGCGCCGACTTCACCATCGGCTCGCCACCCGAGAACCACGATCGCATCGCGCCGGTGATCCCGCCACCGGCGCCCACGCCCCAGGAAGTGCCCCACGAGGTCGCGGTCAAGACATTCACCGGCCCCATGGTCGACGCCCGCCATTCCTGGAAGCCCGAGTGGCGCGCGGCCACGATCGGCGCCGCCAACGGACACGGCAACGCACGCTCGGTTGCGGCCGTGCAGTCGGTGGTTTCGAACGGTGGCACCGCCCGCGGCGTCGAGCTGCTGTCGGCCGACACCATCGACCAGCTGTTCGAGGTGCAGGCCGAGGGCACCGATCTGGCTCTGGCGATGCCCGTCAGGTTCGGCCTCGGTTACGCTGGCATACGAGAACGACCCCCTGGGAATCACCTCGGGTCGGGTCTGCTGGTGGTGCGGCTGGGGCGGGTCTGTTGTGGTCAACGACCTCGACAACCGGGTGACCTTGGCCTACGTGATGAACCGGATGCAGGGAATGGTCGGCAACGAAACCAGCGCCGGCCTGGTGGCCGAACTGCGCCGCATCACCGGCTGAACCCGTTACCCCGCAACCGTTGCGGGGTAACGCACGGGTCAGGCCTGCAGGGCTGTGCGGGCGAAGTCGGCCACCTGCGACACGGCACTGGCGCCCGCGGCGACGATGGGTCCCAGCTGGAAGAACACGTGAACCTGGCCCTCGTAGTTGGTGTGGGTCACGGATACGCCGGCCGCCTCGAGCTGGCGGGCATAGGCCGCGCCCTGGTCGCGGAGCGGGTCGAACTCGGCTGTGATGATCAGCGCGGGTGCAACCCCCTCGTGCGACGTTGCCCGTGCGGGCGAGGCCCGCCAATCTGCCGGATCGGCCTGATACTGGGCCCCGAACCAGTCCATGGTCTCGGCGGTGAGGACATAACCCGCGCCGTTCTCGGTCATGCTGGGCGACCGATCGTCCTGGTCGACAGCCGGATAGACCAGCAGCTGAGCGGCCAGGTCGACCCCCGCGTCGCGAGCCATCAGGGCCATCACCGCCGAGAAGTTGCCGCCAGCCGAGTCGCCGCCGACCACTATTCGCGTGTCGTCGCCGCCGAACTGCGACCGGTTCTGGTCGAGCCACTGAAGAACCGCCCACGAGTCTTCGATGCCTGCAGGGAAAGGGTGTTCGGGCGCCAGCCGGTAGTGAACCGCCACCACCGTGGCCCCCGACTCGAGCGCGATCTGACGGCACGGCTGATCGTGACTGTCGAGATCACCGATGACGTAGCCACCGCCGTGGATGAACATGAACACACCCTGCGCACCGTCGTTGGCATATATGCGCACCGGCACCCCTGCGATGGTGGTGTCCTCGACGCGGTCCAGGTCGGGGCCAGGACCGGGCAGCGACGACAGCGCCAGATAGGCCTCGCGGCGCTGTTCGACGGTTTGTTCCCAGATGGGTGGAGCCTCGGCCGAAGCGGCGTTGACGGCATCGACGATGGGCTGAACCTGTGGATCTAGAGGCATGCCCGACAAGTTAGCTTCGCCGGGGTGCGGCAGGCCTCATGAGCTGCCAGCGCAAGCTGCCCAGCTCGATGGCCGATGATCGATGGCCGGTGGTCTAGCGGGGAGCCATCTCAATTCGTTGCCAGTTGGCTCCGTGCACGGCTTGACCGTTCGGCAACCGTTCCCATAGGCCAACCTCCCAGCCGGCCGACGCGTTGGGGTCGATCAGCACCTTGGCCAGGTTGGCCAGATCGGTCAGCGTCGCGCCCCCGGCCAGATCGCCGTAAGCGAGCGACAGGTGCAGCCAGTCTTTTGGTCGCATCGCGTCTTCGTCGGGGTCGTAGATGTCGGCGCCGACCACACGGTGTGTCAGGTCGGCCAGCGCTTGCGACGATATCTCCAGGCCCACCCAGGCGTCGTGATGGCCGATGCGCTCGATGCGGACCGCGTCGGGCTCGATGGGTCCGAACTCTTCGACGACCTCGCCTACAGAGCGCACGACCTGTGCATGGGTGTGCGGAGAACGCCAGAAGAAGCCTGTGAGGGTTATGTGGGGCGGATAGGTCTGAGCGGTCGTGTGCCACCCGCGCAGGTTCAGGTGCTCGAAGTACGCGTCGCACTGGCGCTGCAGATCACCCGTGGGCGTTGCGTACAGGATCAGCTCGCGAAGCCCGCTGGGGGCGCTCATCGTGCAGCCACCCGGTACACGACCTCGCCGCCCACAACCACGGCCCGCACCCTGGCTCCCGCGCCGTCGGCCGGGGGTTCCACGACGATCACGTCTGCGGCGGCCCCCTCCTCGATGCGGCCACGGTCGACCAGCCCGGCCACTGCGGCCGGCGCTTCGCTGACGAAGCTCCACGCCTGCTCGAACGTGCAAAGGCCCAGGCGCGCCAACACGAACGGGGCGCGCAGAACAGAGGGATAGTGATAGTCGCTGCACAACATGTCGGCGGCGCCACATGAGATTGCTTCGCGGGCCGACACTCCGCCGAGATGCGACGTGCCGCGCACCAGATTCGGTGCGCCGGCCAAGACGTGAATGCCCGCATCGATGTAGCGCTTGGCGAGGTCCATGTTCAGAGGGAACTCGGCAAACGACACCTGCAACGCGATGTCTCTGTCGAAGTCGGCATCGGAACCCGAATCGTGCGACCCTGCCGGGCAGGCGGCCTCGCGGCAAACACTGGCCAAGACGAGCTCCTGCTCGAGGCCATGCGCACGGCGTTCGACCGCCTGGTGCATCAACTCGACGAACTCGTCGGTGGAGACTCCGGCCCTGGCGGCACGCGCCGGGTCTACCCAGTCGGTGTGAGCGATGGCTCCGGGGGTGTGGTCGTTGAACGAAAGCATGTGGATCTCGCCGCCGCGAATCCAGTCGGTCAACTCGGTGAAATCGTCTGTGTTGCAGCGTTCGTGGCGAACGTGGATTCGGCGCTCGGGGCCCCGTCCGGGCGGCGCCTTGATGATCGACCGCAGCACGTCGCGGCTGCGAAGGCCAGGTTCCCAGCTGTCGGTGACAGAGATGAACGCGGTGGTGATTCCGGCAGCGAGCAACTGGGCGTCGTTGTCGTCCAGCGCGTCGGCCACGTCGATGTTGACGCCGCCGCGAGGCATGATCGAACGCTCGAACGCGTCGCCGTGGACGTCGACGATCCCGGGCAGGACCAGTGCCCCAGAAGCGTCGATCTCGTCCACGGCTCGCGTCGCAAGCGATGAGCCGGTTGCACGGACTACACCGCTCTCGATGACGACCTCGCCTCGTTGTGGCTCGCCCTGGGAGGGAATCAGGACGAGACCATTTCGGATGGCCAGATCGGTCATGGCGCCGACCTTAGGCCGCCCTGCCTCGAACATTCACGCTTGGGGCCACGGTTGCGCGATCATCTGTAGCTGAGGGGAAAACACAGGGGGCTTCGATGACCGCTACAGAGCCGGTTTCCAACTGGGCAGACGACTACGACATCTTCGACGACGAGTTCGTCAAGGATCCTTATCCGACATGGCAGGACCTGCGCCAGGGCGGATGCCCGGTGGCGCACACCCAGCGCTGGGGCGGCAGTCACATGCCGGTGACCTACGAGACGGTCAACGCCGTCGCCCACGACGCCGACGCCTTCTCGTCGTACTCGGTGTCGGTGGCACCCACACCTCAAAGCTACGACGACGACGGCAACCGCATCCGGTCGATCATCGCCAGCGACGACCCCGACCATCACCCAGAGCGTCGGGCCCTGCTGCCGTTCTTCGCACCCAAGGCCGTCGAGCGTTTCCGCGAGCCCACCCGCGAGCTGTGTCGACAGCTGCTTCGCAGCTTCATCGAGGACGGCAGGTGCGACGCCGCCGAGCAATACGCCAGGCAGATACCGCCGCGGGTCATCGCCGAGATCCTGGGCATCGACCCCGATCGCTCCGACGACTTCACCGAATGGGTTCAGGGCTCGCTCGAGATCGGCTTGACCAACCCCGAGATCCGCGAGAAGTACCGCGTCATCATCCAGGACTTCTTCGTCGAGCAGATCGCCGACCGCAAGGACAACCCCAAGGACGACCTGATCTCGTACCTGGTTCATGGCGAGATCGATGGCGAACCCATTCCCATGCCGGTCATTCGAGGCAACCTGGGCCTGATGCTGGTGGCCGGCATCGACACCACGTGGTCCACCATCGGTTCGGCGATATGGCACCTGGCTCACAACCCCGAAGACCTCAAGCGACTGGTCGACGACCCCGAGCTAATCCCGCTGGCCGTCGAGGAGTTCTTGCGGGCCTATTCGGCGGTGACCATGGCTCGCATCGCCAACTACGACACCACGATCGGCGACCACGAGGTCAAGGAGGGCGATCGGGTGCTGTTGACATTCCCGGCCGCCAACCGCGACCCAGAGATGTTCGAAGACCCCGAGAAGGTCATCATCGACCGCCCGGTCAACCGTCACATCGCGTTCGGTGCGGGCAAGCACCGGTGCCTCGGATCGAACCTGGCCCGCCTCGAGATCCAGGTGGCCATCGAGGAATTCATCAAGATGATCCCCGAGTTCACCCTCGAAGACCCCGATGCGGTCACCTGGGCGGGCGGTCAGGTCAGGGGCCCGCGCAACCTGCCGGTTGCCTTCGACCCCCGTCCTGCTCTCGATTGATCATCGACATCTCGCCCAGGGCCACACCCCGGTTGGGTGTGTGGCCGGGCGACACGTCGCTGTCGCGTGAGGTGCTGGCCACGCTGGCCGACGGCTCCTCGGTAGACCTGTCGACGGTTCACGCCACGGTGCACCTGGGCGCCCACACCGATGCGTGGAGCCACATCGTCGAGGGTGCCGAGACCATCGACCAGATGCCCCTCGATGCCTACATCGGATCGTGCCAGGTGGTCAGGGTCGACGTAGGTCGCGACGGTCTGGTCACCCCAGACCACCTTCCGTCGACTCTGCAGGTGCCCCGACTGTTGGTGGCCACCGGCACCTATCCCGACCCCGACCACTTCAACACCGACTTCGCGTCGTTTCACCCAAGCACCGCCAGCTGGCTGGCCGAGCGCGGCGGTCGGCTGCTGGGCATCGACACCCCAAGCATCGACGCCTTCTCGTCGAAGGACCTACCCACCCACAAGATCTGCGTCGGCGCCCGGATCGCGATCCTCGAGGGTGTGGTGCTGGCCGACGTCGAGCCAGGCGTCTACGAGCTGGTTGCACTGCCCCTGCCGCTGGCTGGTTTCGATGCCAGCCCAGTACGTGCCATCCTTCGCTCCAACTAGACACGCCCAGGAGTTCTCACCCATGTGGTCGTTGACCGACGAACAGCAGGCGCTGCTGGAAACCGCCGATCGCTTCGCCCGCAACGAGTTGTATCCGCTGGCCCCGCGGATGGACGACGAAGAGTGGTTTCCCGTCGACATGTTCGCCAAGCTCGGCCAAGGCGGCCTGCTGGGAGCGACCGTTCCCGCCGAGTTCGGCGGCGCAGAGATGGGCATGCTCGAGGCCGGGCTGGTCGCCCAGGCCTTCTCGCGCTGGAATCACGCCTTTGCGCTCAGCTATGTGGCCCACGACAACCTGTGCGCCAACAACATCGCAAACAACGCGTCGCACGAGCTCAAGGCTCGCTATCTGCCTGGGTTGTGCAACGGTGAGTTGATCGGCTGTCTCGGCCTGACCGAACCCGGTGCAGGTTCCGACGCACTCGGGTCGATGAAGACCACGGCGGTCCGAGACGGCGACACCTATGTGATCAACGGCTCGAAGCTGTACATCACCAACGGGCCGGTGGCCGACATCTGTCTTCTGTACGCGAAGACCCAGCAGGGCCGCGGGTCGAAGGGAATAACCGCCTTCATCGTCGAAACCGACTCGCCCGGCTTCGAGGTCGCTCAGAAGCTGACCAAGATGGGCTTTCGAGGCAGCCCGACCGCCGAGCTGGTGCTGCGAGACCTGGTGGTGCCGGCGTCGAACATCGTCGGGGTCGAGCACCAGGGGCATCAGGTCGTGATGAGCGGTCTCGACTACGAACGGGCCATGGTGGCTCCGATCAACCTGGGGATCGCCGAGCGAGCTCTCGAGTTGTCGATCGAATACGCCAAGGCGAGAGAGCAGTTCGGTCGGCCGATCTCGTCGTTCCAGATGGTGCAGTCGCGCCTGGCCGACATGTATGTGTGGGTCGAGACGATGAAGACGTTCTGCTGGCAGGTGCTGGCCGAGGTGTCAGAGGTAGACGAGACTCAGGCCGGCAAGGGCGAGATCCACGCCCGCACCGCCGCTTCGGTCATGTACTGCGCCGACATGTGCAACAAGGTTCTCGACAACGCAGTGCAGATCCACGGCGGCTCGGGCTATATCTGGGAGTCTGAGGTCAACCGACTGTTCCGAGCGACCAAGCTGCTCGAGATCGGGGCCGGCACCACAGAGGTCCGCAAGATGATCATCGCCGGCGAACTCCTGGCGGAATAGTCCCACGCCCCACCCGCTGGGGTGGGGTGGGTGAACACCGGACAAACTCACGGTGAAGTACGCCACACCGGGTAGAAACCGACAAACCAGGGAATTATGATCGGTCAAGTCGGGTTTGATACGTTCGTGCCCGGGTAAAGCACGACTGGGCCAATCCCCACGACCGCCCAATCGGGAAGGCACCGCATGAAGCCGGGAAACACTCCACTCGTCGAGCTACGCAACATGGCTCCCGACGGAACTCGGCTGTTCGCGAAGCTCGAGTGGTACAACCCGACAGGCTCCATCAAGGACCGCCCGGCGTGGTCGATGTTCCACGATGCCAAGCGCCGGGGTCTCCTGCCAGATCGCAAGCCGCTGATCGAAGCCACGTCGGGCAACACCGGCATCGGTCTGGCCCGAGTGGCGCTGCTGTACGGTCACCCGTGCGCAATCTGCTTGCCCAGCACGGCAACCGAAGAGCGCAAGCAGATCCTGCGGGCCTATGGCGCCGAGTTGATAATCGTGCCGGGTGGCCCCAACGACGCCATCGCCCATGCCAAGGAGCTGGTCGCCGCCGGCGAGGGGCACATGGTCTATCAGTACGGCAATCCTGCCAACCCGGCTGCTCACGAGTTCGGAACGGCGCCCGAGATCGTCCGCGACTGGCCGCTCGACGCTCCAGCCGATCACCTCTTGGGCGCCTACGGCACCGGGGGCACCCTCACCGGCAACAGCCGGGGCATCAAGAAGGCCTGGCCCACCACCAGGGTCCATTCCGTCGAGCCCTATGTCGAGGACCCCATCGGTGGGATGCGCAGCCAGCTCGATCCGTTCCAGCCGCCCGTGGCCGACCTGAGCCTGGTCGACGAGCGGTGGGAGGTCAGCAAGGAGCTGGCCGAAAAGACGGTGCACGGGCTGATGATGCACGAGGGTCACTTCGCCGGAACCTCGTCCGGAGCCGTCGTGTACGCCGCCCAAGCCGTGCTCGACAAGTACGGCGGCACGGCCGTGGCACTGCTGCCAGACGCAGGGTGGAAGTATCTTTCTGGCAGCCCCTGGAACCAGCTCTAGGGTTCGCCCGTCGGGGCTCGCCCGGGGTCAGGTGTTCTGGGCGTCGAGGCGCTGCTTGAACCTCTGCATGCCCGCAATCCAGCGACCGGGGTCGGTGGCCTTGCGTTGCATATAGGTCGCAACCTGCTCATGAGGCAGCAGCAGAAACGTTTCGTCGCGAATGGTGTCGACCACCATCTGGGCGACCTGCTCTGGTTCGAGCACCCCATCGAGGGCCGCCTGCTTGCCGGTGTCCCACTGCGTGAGGTCGTCGCCGATGATGTTGGTGCGCACCGCCTGGGGGCACAGCACCGACACACGAACACCCTGACCGCCGTAGTTGATGGCCAGCCACTCGGCGAACGCGACCGCTGCCGCCTTCGAAACGGCGTAAGGGCCCGAGTCGATCTGTGTCAACAAGCCTGCGGCCGACGCGGTCGAGAACAGGTAGCCCTCTCCCCTGGCGACCATGCCTGGTACCAACGCCTGAGCCACGTATAGATGCGACGTGAAATGGACATCCATCATGCGCTGCCAGTCGCCGACCGACAGGTCCAGGCCGCCCTGCTGCCCATAGCCCGCGTTCGAGAAGAACACGTCGATCGGGCCATGCTGGTCTTCGATCTGATGGCAAAGACCGAACACCGCATCGCGGTCGGCGACGTCGAGCCCCACACCGATGGCCGAGTCGCCTATGCCGGCGGCCACCGCCTGGGCCTTCGACTCGTCGAGGTCGGCCACCACCACCAGGCGCGCCCCCTCGGCGGCGAACGCCTTCGCCGATTCCCTGCCGATGCCGCTGCCTGCACCGGTGACGACCGTGACCCTGTCCTTCAGTTCCATGGAGCCCGACAGTAGATGGCGGTGCGGCCGGTGTCCCAGCCCGGGGCCACAATGGCGACCATGCAGATCCTCTTCGTGGCCGGGTTCGCCACAATCGCCCCAGACCCAACCAGCGCGCGGCGGTTCTACGTCGACACTCTCGGGCTGCCGCTTGCGCCCGTAACCGGCGACTATGTGGCCGTCGACGGGTTCGAGGGCACCAAACACCTGGGTGTGTGGCCGCTGGCCGATGCGGCTCAGTCGTGCTTTGGCACCAGCGAGTGGCCCTCGCATCTGCCGGTGCCCCAGGCCACCATCGAGTTCGAGGTCGACGACGTGGCCGCAGCCGCCGACGAACTAGCCGACGCCGGCCACACGCTGATACACCACGCCAGGGTCGAGCCGTGGGGCCAGACCATCGCCAGGCTGCTGGGGCCCGAGGGGTTGCTCGTGGGCCTCAGCCACACTCCGTGGCTGCGCGATTCGGCCGACGGCTAGCGGCGCCCGACGTCACGAAAAGCCACACCCCGATCCACGGACGGCTCCTTGGGCAAGCCCAGGATGTTCTCGCCCAAGATGTTGTGCTGAATCTCGTCGGTGCCGCCGGCTATCGACTGCGCAGGAGTCGACACCAACACTTCGGCTATCACCTCGTGCACAGGGTCTGACGTCGTCTTCAGCATGGCGTCGGGCCCGGCGATCGTCGTGTGTACCCGATTGCTCTGCCTGGCCACCTCCGACAGGGCCAACTTGCCGATCGAACCCTCAGATCCCGGTGGCCTGCCCAGCTCGCGGGCGCCGCGGGCCCGCGCCGCTGTCAGCTCGGCGGCGCGATTGAACGACCAGACCTTCATCAGTTCTTGTCGCAGAATCGCATCGTCGGTCTTGGCGGCCTCGGTTGCCCGGTCGATCAGCAGATCGACCCGACCAGCGCGCTGGGGGTACCACTCGTAGGTCTTCTTCCACTCGTCGTACTCTTCGCGCGCCTCGTCGACGACACGCCCCGATGCACCCGGGGCGAAATGCACCGAACGGCTCGACGAGAAACTCCTCTCGTGGGCAAGGGTGCCCCGCGCCACCTTCCAACCGCCTCCCAGCTCACCGACGAGGTTGTCGTGGGGCACGATCGCGTCGGTCAGGAAGACCTCGTTGAACGAGTTGTGATAGTTCATCTGCTCGATCGGTCGCACCTCGACTCCGTCTTGGTGCATGTCGATGAGGAAGTACGACAGGCCGGCGTGTTTCGGCACATCCCAATCGGTGCGGGCCACCAGGATGCCCATGTCGGCGTGGTGGGCGCTGGTGTTCCAGACCTTTTGACCGTTGACGATCCAGTGATCACCATCGCGAACAGCGGTGGTCTTCAGGCCGGCCAGATCCGAGCCCGCCACCGGCTCGCTGAACAGCTGGCACCAAAGCAGCTCGCCGGTCAGTGTGGGCCGCAGGAATCGCTTTTTCAGCTCGTCAGAGCCGTGGTCGTAGATCGTGGGCGCCGCCAGCCCGAACCCACCGCCCAGAGGCACGGCGACCCCACCGGCTTCGCGGATTGCGGCGTGGGCAACCCGGTCGGCCCAAGCGGGCAGGTCGCGCCCAAACCACCGCGACGACCAAGAGGGAACGGCCCAGCCGGCGTCGACCAGGATCCGGCGCCATTCGATCAGCGAAAGGTCTGGGTTCCAGCTGTTGTGGAACCACTCGAGGACCTCCGACCTGACGCTGGCTTCGGTGATGCTCATGCCTGGGTACCAACTCTCAGCTCGCGAAACGGCAGGTCTTTGTCGAGGGAGGGCTCTCTGGGCAGTCCCAGAACCCGCTCGCCGATGATGTTGCGCTGGATCTCGTCCGTGCCACCTGCGATGTGGCTCGAAAGGGTCGCCAGGCTGTTGCGCACAGCCTGTGGCGTCCACTCGTCGTCGCGTGCCCAGGCCACACCGCCGGCTCCCTGAATGGCGAACGACAAAGCCCGGAACCGACGGGCGATGTTGGCCCCGGCCAGCTTGCCCAGCGAGCCTCCGGGCCCAGGGGTACGCCCAGCCTTGACCTCGGCCCTGGTGCGCGATGCAACCAGGCTCTGGCACACCTCGGCGGTATAGAGCCGCATCAACTCTTGGCGCAGCATGCGGTCACCGATATTGCCCCGACGTCTGGCCTGATCGATCAGGTGGTCTGCGCGTTCGTGGGCGATGCCGCCGGTCTGACCGGTTCCGATGGCCACCCGCTCGTACATCAACATTGCGGTGGCCAGGCGCCAACCCTCGTTGAGCGGACCGATCTGGTGGTCGGCGGGAATGCGTACGTCGTTGAAGAAGACCTCGTTGAACCTCATGCCACCGTCGACCTGATGGATCGGGCGGATCTCGACCCCCGGCGCCGTCATGTCGAGGATGAACATCGAGATACCGCGGTGCTTGGGCTGGTCGGGGTCGGTGCGGGCTATGACGATTCCTCGATCGCACACGTGGGCCAGGGTCGTCCACACCTTCTGGCCGTTCAGGACCCACTCGTCGCCGTCTTTCACGGCACGCGACTGCAGGCTGGCGACGTCGGAGCCGGCACCGGGCTCGGAGAACATCTGACACCACACCTCGTCGGCGCGGATCAGCCTCGCCTGGTACGTCTGACGTTGCTGATCGGTGCCGTACTCATTCAGCATCGGAAGGCACATGCCCTGGCTTATCGACAGCTGCCTGGTCATGGGTGGGAACTTGCCGGCTTCCTCGCGCCAGATGCGCTCGTGTTCCGCGGTCAGGCCCTGTCCGCCGTACTGGGTCGGGTACATCAGGCCCGCAAGCCCGGCGTCGGCGAGTTTGCCCTGGAAACTCTTGGCTTGGGCCAGCGCCTTGTCGCTGCGCGGGTCGTCGACCTCGCTGACGTCGATGCCCGTGGCGTTCGCTTCCAGAAACGCCCGGCACCTGGACCTGAACTCGTCGAGATCTGCTGCGCTCATGAATCCCCCTCGCTGTGTCAGCCCCACCGACAGAGCGGACTGTAGCGACACCGATGCGGCTGCCCCGAATTCGGGCGACCTACCCTGGGGCCGATGTCCGAGGGCCTCACCAAACGTGAACAGAACAAGGCCGACAAGCAGCGCCGCATACTCGAAGCCGCCGATTCATTGTTTCGCGCCCAGGGGTTCGAGTCGACCACCACGGCCCAGATCGCCGCCGAGGCCGGCGTTGGCGAGGGAACGCTGTATCTGTACGTCGGCTCGAAGGAGGACCTTCTGGTCAGCGTCTTTCGGCGCTCGGCGGGCCGGGCATGGGACGAAGCCGTCGAACTGGTCGACGAGTCAGACCCGGTTCTGCACCAACTGATGTCGCTGTTCGGCCATGTCACGTGTGCACCACGGCGAGATCGAGCTAGCCAGGGCCTATTTCAGACAGCTCGAATACGTCGAGGAACCTGCACGCACAGGGGTCGACGACTTCATGCGGTCGATCTATGGGCGCCTCACCGCCCTGCTCGAACGAAACCAGGCCGGCGGTCGCCTCGACGACACGGTGCCGGTGCAGACGCTGGCCGGCAACCTGTTCGCCCGTTGGTACCTGCGGATGCAACGCCACACCGCCCGAGGCCACAGCCTCGAACACACCCTCGGCTGGCTGGCCGAAGACTTCCGCGTCGCCTTGTGGAGAATGACCCCGATCGACTGATCGCTGCCAACGTCACATGTCGATGGCGTTGCGGGTGGTCTCGACGACTTCGCCGAAGGTCGCCATCTCGTCTGGCGACAGCACCGAGAAGAAGGGCTCGAGAATGCGAGAGGTGACGCTCTCGGCTTCTAGACGGGCCTGCATGACCTCGCCCGGGTCTCTGAACGGCGGCTCGAACCCCATACGAATTGCATACTCGGGGCCCGTCCGGGGCGGTGCGTTGGTAGACGCCAAGATCGCATCGAGCGGGCTGAGGCCCACCGATAGCACCGCGGCTATGTGTGCCGCCCCTCGCATCTCACGCATGACCTGAGTCGTCAGGGCGACGCGCCCGAACACCGAACCCGGAATGGGCAGGGCCCTCCAGCCGGCGAACAGCGGTCCCAGGGCGTCGGGGGCGGCGTCGATGATGCGACGGCCCAGCGAATCGATCGCGTCGAGCCGCTGGGGTTCGAACATGGGCAGAACCCGCTCGCCCCACTCGATGCAGCGTCCGGCGTAGTGCTGGGCAACCTCGCTATGGGTAACGCCGGCGGGCAGCGAGTTCCATGCCGCGGCGACCTTGTCTGGCGCGTGAAACGCAAGCGCTCCGGCGGCAACCTCTGCAGGGCACGAGCCCAACACCCCCGCCCGGCCCACCAGCCAGAACTGGCGGCTGACACGATCGAGGCCCAGCTCGCGCTCGCCATATTCGGTGGTCGCGTCGGCCATCATCCAACCTCGGGTGAACTGTTGGATCGGCTTCAGAACACGCTCGATCGTGGCCGCGACGTCGGGCCTCTGGGATTGGTGGTTCATCTCAACTCCCGCAGGTGACCGACGGCTTCGAGCCACCTCAACATCAACTCGAGCCTTTGAGCGGGCTCACCCTCGGTGGTGGCCGCCTTCAGATGGGTGACGCCCAGTGCCGCGTAGGCCTCGGCACTGGCGACCCATGCCCCTGCGTCGTCGCTCGGCGACAGCCTCATGGTGGGTTCGACGCCAAGGGACGATGGGTCACGGCCGTGGCCCTCGACCATCTGGCGAACTCTGGCCAGTTCGGGAGCCAGCACCTCGGGTGAAGACTGGGGCAACCAACCATCGGCAAGCCGGGCGATCCGGTCGCGCACCTTGTCGGTGGTGCCGCCAACGAAGCTTCCCATCCACACCGGCACCGGACGCTGCACCGAGGTCGGGTTCAGACCCACCCGGTCGAGTTGGTGCCAGGCACCCGAGAACGTCACCAGGTCTTGGCTCCAGAACCGGCGCAACACCTCGACCTGTTCTTCGATGCGACGGCCGCGGTTCGAGAAGTCTTCGCCCAACGCCTCGTATTCCATCCAGTTGCGGCCTACGCCGACACCCAACCTCATGCGACCGCCGGACAGCAAGTCGATCTGTGCGACCTGCTTGGCCACCAACGTCGTCTGGCGTTGGGGCAGGATCAAGATGGCGGTCGCCAGCTCGAGGCGCGATGTCACCGCTGCGATGAAGCTCAGCATCACCAACGGCTCGTGGACCGCCACCGCGTGGGTGTGCACCTTTTGGCCGGCCGCTCGATCGGGGTGGCCTCCGACAACGTGGTCGTTCACCGAAACCCCATCTAGACCCGATTCCTCGAGACCGACCACCGCGTCGCGGATGAAGCCCCAGTCGGTGCCCATGGCGGTGTTCGACAACATGGCCGTCAGCTTCACGGCGTCTCCGATCGAATGGTTATCTGGTTGTCCAGCTTGCCTCGCGACCGGCGCGGGACTACAACTGAGCGCACTCAGTTTTGCATCTTTGGGGGTTCAAATGGCGGTGCGCACGGGCCAGCAATACCTGGACGGGCTCAGGTCGACCGGCCGCGAGATCTGGCTGGGCGACGAACGTGTGGAGTCCGTGGTCGATCATCCGGCGCTGGCCGAGGGTGCCAAGGCCATCGCCGACTATTACGACGTACACCACGATGCCCCCGACCGGCTGGTGATGGCCGACCCCGACAACGGCGAGGACATCTCGATCACCCACATGCAGCCTCGCTCGATCGAGGACCTGAAGCGTCGCCACGAAGGCTTGGTGCGCATAGCCGAGCTGAGCTTGGGCACGATGGGGCGCACCCCCGACTACATGAACGTCACGTTCGCCGGGTTCGCCGCCGACAAGATCCGATGGGCCGGCGAGAACGGCGAGAACGCACAGGGCTACGAAAACCTGGTCGAGTTCCAGAAGCGGCTGCGCCGCGACGACCTGTCGCTGACCCACACCATCGTGCATCCGGTAATCGACAAGCAGACCGATTTCAACTTCGTAGACAACCCAATCCCCCTGCACAAGGTCGGCGAGACCAAGGACTCGATCGTGGTCCGCGGCGCCAGGATGCTGGCCACGCTGGCCCCGTTCGCCGATGAACAAACCGTCTATCCGGGTGCCCCTGTGCCGCCCGACTCGAACCCGGCCTATGCGCTGGCGTTCACCGTCAGCATGGACGCCCCGGGCCTGGTGTTCTTGTGTCGCGACAGCTTCAGCCGCGATGTGGCCAACCCGCTGGACGCCCCGTTCTCGCACCACTTCGACGAACAAGACGCCTACTGCATCTTCGACGACGTCGAGGTACCCAAGGAGAACCTGTTCATCGACGGCGACATCAGGGCCTACAACCTGGTCATGCACACCAGCCCGTGGTGGCCCAACATCATGCAGCAGACCACCATCAGGGCCCTGACCAAGCTCGAGTTCTTGTACCGCCTGGCCGGGCTGATGGCCGAGGCCACCAACGACAACTCCGATGGCACCAGGGACATGCTGGGCGAGATCTACACCTACGTGGAGACCACGCGATCGTGCTTGTTGTGCGCCGAAGACCGGGCCGTCACCAGCGAGGACGGCCTGGTGCACCCCGAGGGCCGCGCCCTGCACCCGCTGCGGGCCCTGCTGCCCAAATGGATGGTGCGCACCAACGAGATCATCCGAACCATCGGCAACGCCAACCTGTTGGCCGCCCCCACCAAGGCTCAGCTCAGCGACGAACGCATCAGCGCACTGTGCGAGGAGTTCCTGCACGGTGGCGGCGACATGCCTACCCACAAGCGGGCCCAGATCTTCCGCATGGCCTGGGACTTCGTCGGTTCGTCGTTGGGCATGCGCAACGACCTGTACGAGCGCCACTACCTGGGCTCGCCCAAGCGCACCCACCTCACCATCGAGAGGCTGTACGCCCAACCCAACCGCGATCGCGGCGATCAATTGATCGATCGGTTCCTGGCCGCCACCGAACAGCGGGGCAACCGATGAGTGCATCGCCGTTGCGCGATGTCACGCCCGACGAGGTCGAGACCTACCTGCGCGACGGTGTCGTACTGCTTCGCTCGATCTACCCACCCCAGTGGGTCGAGCGCCTGAGAACCGCCATGCAGCAGGTGTTCGATCGCGAGGCCGATGCCACCGCATTGTCGGGCCTGGCCACGGGCGAGAGCACGGTGGGCAGCCGTGCCGACATGGTCACCCGCGTCCGCGACCTGCTCGAGCGCCATACCGAGAGGCTGGCCGTAGAGCCCGGTGGCGTGCCGACGGGCCGCTCCATCGTCGAAACAGACGCGTGCTCGTGGCACGAGGGTCTGCGCCGTCACCACTGCGAAGGACCCCTGCCCCAGATCGTCGCCGCCCTGACCTCCAGCGTTCGAGTCAACCTCTACAGCGATCAGTTGTTCTTGAAGGAGCCTGGCTCGCGGGTGCGAACGCCGTGGCACCAGGACAAACCGTTCTGGCTGCTCGACGGAACGAAGGTGGCGGTGTGCTGGGTGCCGGTCGATGTGGTCACCCTCGACAGCGGTGCCATGGGATACGTGATCGGCAGCCACCTGTGGGGCAAGACGTTCAAGCCCAGCGACTTCAGCACCGAGACGGGAACGTCGCGCATTCCAGGCATCTCCTATGACGACCTGGAAGATCTTCCCGATATCGAGGCCAATCCACTCGCATACGACGTTCGCCACTTTCCCGCCGAACCGGGCGACGTCATCGTCCACGATTGGCGCATGCTGCATGGTTCGACGGGCAACAAGACCGCCGACCGGATCAGGCGCGCAGCGTCGGTCAGGTATGCCGGCGACGACGTGGTGTTTCGCCAGCGGGCTTCGTCACCCGAACCGTTCCGGCACACGACCGGCCTGGCCGACGGCGATTCGCTGGATGGTGCTGCCCGCTTCCCGCGGGTTTGGGGCGACTAGCCGAGCGTTTCGGAGATCGGGATGGTCGACAGGTCGGTGTGGTCGTCGACGATGTAGTTGCCGGCGATCACAGACACCACCGCGTCGGCAGGGTCGAACGACACACCAATGGGGTCGCCACCTTCGGCCACGATGCGCACCTGCTCTTTGAACTGGCGACGCACCATGGACACTCCCCTGTCGCTCGACGACAGCCGCTCGTCGGAGTGCAAGGTGATCGGACCCTGACCCACCTGGGTCTCGTAGTCACCCGGATAGAGCTGGTGCTCTTCGTCGGTGAGTTCGAACCAGGTCTTGTCTCCGCCGTAGACGGGCAGGCCTTGCGCCGGTTGGTTCTTGGGCTTGCGCACCATGGCGTAGACCTTGGTGGTCGTTGCGTCAATCGGCACCGCCCACGACAGGTTGTTGGTCTTGCCCAGATAGGCCAGGGTCGGCGTCGGTATGACCCGCATGGTGGGCACTCGAACCTCGGTAATGCGGTGCAGCGTGGTGCCGTCGGGCAGCTTGCGGTCTTGGGTGGCGGTCACCCCCCACGGATGACGCTGCCAGTCGATGGCCGGCCATATCTCGAGCCGGGGATCGAACTGGGGGCCGCTGATCGCGTTGTGCAGGATGAACACGTGATAGGGGTCCATCGCGTTTTCGTGGGTCTGGAACCAGTTGCACGGTGCCTCGACCGGACCACCGAATGCGAAGTGGTCGATTATGACTATCTCCTCGACCTCGTCGTCGAGGTCTTCGAAGATGTCGTAGCGAGGGAACACCGGCTGCTTGTCGGCCGGTCCCATGTAGGTGAACAACAGGCCGTTGTACTCCTCGACCGGGTACCACGGCTGGCGATAAGAGGCCTTGTTGCGGCCGCGGTCGGGTTCACAGGGCTGGTCCAGGCATTGACCATCGGCATCGAACAACCACCCGTGATAGGGGCATCGGATGCCTGTGTCCTCGACCCGACCGAAATACAGGGTCGTGCCGCGGTGGCAGCAGCGTGGCTCCAGCAGCCCCGGCTTGCCCGAGCCGTCGCGATACAACACGAGGTCCTCGCCGAGCAGCCGCACCTCGGCCGGGCGGGTGGTCGCCTCTTCGCTGCGGGCGAATGGATGCCAGTAGCGCCGCAGCAACTCGCCCGCGGGCGTGCCGGCCTCCACACGCACCAGCTCGTCGTCCCAGGTACCTGGCTGGCGGCCGTAGGCCCGCCCATCGTCGGCCGGTCCCGCGACTGCGGCCTGGCCGTTGTCGATCGTCGTCATGTTCCAATCCTGGCAGATCGCCTCGCCTTCACCGAATGCCGACGGCCGAGTACCGTGGAACCGTGAATGACGAAGAACGCCCGTACAGCACTGCCGACAGCAATCCGGCGCTGAAGAGGGTGCGCACCCGCCACTTCAGGCGGGCCAAAGAACAGGGCATCAAGATCACTGGGCTGACCAGCTATGACTATCTGTCGGCCTCGATCTTCGACGATGCAGGCATCGACTTCCTGCTGGTGGGCGATTCGGCGGGCAACACGGTCTTCGGGTACGACACCACACTGCCGGTCACCGTCGACGAACTGATTCCGCTGACGGCAGCGGTGGTGCGCGGTGCCAAGCGAGCCCTTGTGGTGGGCGACATGCCGTTCGGCTCGTACGAGAACGGACCAGACCAGGCGCTGCACACGGCCACACGCTTCATGAAGGAGACCGGCTGCCACGCGGTCAAGCTCGAAGGCGGCGTCCGCAGCTACAAACAGATCAAACGAATCGTGCGAGCCGGAATTCCCGTCATGGCCCACATCGGCTTCACGCCGCAGAGCGAACACGGACTGGGTGGCCACATCATCCAGGGGCGCGGCGACGAGGGCGAGGAAGCCCTGCTGAAAGACGCCCACGCAGTCGAAGATGCCGGCGCCTTCGCAGTCGTGATGGAGATGGTGCCGTCCGAGATCGCAGGACGCGTCACCGCCGAGCTCGAGATCCCCACGATCTCGGTTGGCGCAGGCCCCGAATGCGACGGCCAGCTGCTGGTCTGGAGCGACTGGGCCGGCTTCAACCGCGGCCGAATCCCCCGCTTCGTCAAGCAGTACGCCAGCATCGGCGACACCCTGCTGCAGGCTGCGATCAACTTCCGCGAAGAGGTCGAGTCTGGTGTGTACCCCGCACCCGAGCACGAGTACGGCGGCTGACCAGACCGCCTAGGTACGCCACGACCGCATGCGGTCGTTCAAGAACACGCCGTCGGGGTCGAACGCGTCGCGCCTTTGCCACCAGTCGTTCCAGCGCGGGTGAACCCGAGCCAGCCCTTCGCCGTCGAGATAGTGCACCTTGCCCCAGTGTGGACGGCCGCCATAACGAGCGAATATCTCACCCGCTGCGCCAAACACCGGTTCGGCGGGCTGGCCGATGCCCTGATGAAGCGAGATCGTCGCGACCTCGCGCTCGTAGGCCTGCGACAGCCACACATCGTCGGCGGCGACAGTGCGGTATTCGATGGGCCACATCAGTTCGGGGAACTGTGACCTGACCATCGAGCGGATCTCGTCGAGACAGTCGAGCGACTCGGCAACGGGCACTGCAACCTCCATCTCTGTGTGCAGGTGCGGGCGGTGGCTCGGCAGCACTTCGAAGCTCCAGGCCGTTCGGCTGCCCTCGTCTGCCACCGGGTACACAGGCTCCTGGTCGGTCTCGTCGATGGTCTTGAACATCGCCTCGTCGCTCTGGGGGTACCAGAAGAACTCGGCGTGCCTGTGCTGCTCGAGAGCAGGCCCTATCGACGCCCGCGCATCGGCATAGTCGCGCATGACCACATGGTCGGACAGGCGATAGGCGCTGCGGACGGCCAACTCGACCTCTGCGACCACACCGAATGCGCCCAGGTTCAGGCGAGCGGCTTGGAAGGTGTCGAGGTTCGAGTTCGGTGACAGCTCGACCAGCTCTCCGCTTGGGTCTATGACCTTCATGGAGCGAACGGCCGCCGAGAAGTTGCCCAGGCCGCGTCCGGTGCCGTGGGTACCGGTTGCGACAACCCCAGCAATCGCCTGGCGATCGATGTCACCCTGGTTGTACAGCGCCAGACCATGCTCGAGGAGTTGGCGCCCCAGCGCGAAGATCGTCGTACCGCCATGAATCCGAGCGGTCGAGTTGGCGGTGTCGACCGATATGAGGCCCGTAATGCCAGACATGTCCAGGATCACGCCGTCGTTTGGCACCAACCGGTAGTGGCTGTGCCCAGATCCCGCCACACGGACGGTGCGCCCGGCCGTCGCGCTGTGGGCCACCACGGCCTGAGCATCCTCGAGCGTTCTCGCGAAGTGGATCGACTCGGGCTTACACGACTCGCTGGTCGACCAGTTCTGCCATCTCATGCCAAGACAATAAGCCGACGCACAGATCAGCCGACAGTTTCGTGAAACACATCTTTCATAACACACACATTTTTTTACGCGCTTTTCTGTTGACCTGTTTGAGTAGATCTATACAATCCCAACCGTGATCCTCTGGCTACTAGGCCTGCACCTGGTCGGCGTCGTCATCGCCGGCCTGGCAGGCACTCGCTCATTGAGAACTGGACTCGTAGCCGCCTCGATCGCGCCCGCTATCACGGCCGTTTGGGCCGGCATGCAGTTGGCAGGCGACGGCGAGGTAACGACGTCGGAGATCACGTGGGTCGAGGGCCTCGACCTCACCTTCAGATTCGCCACCGGCCCCTTGGCTTCGCTGATGGCACTTCTGGTTTCGGGCATCGGAGCCCTGGTGTTCGTGTACGCCACCGGCTACTTCGGTGCCACCGAACGCAACGGCCGTTTCCCGGCCTCGTTGCTCGCTTTCTCGGCTTCGATGCTCGGCCTCGTCCTGGCTGACTCGATCTGGACTCTGTTCATCTTCTGGGAGTTCACCTCGGTCACCTCCTTCCTGCTGGTGGGCCACAAGGACACCTACTCAGACGTGCTGGCTGCCGCCAGACGCGCGCTGCTGATCACTGGCGCCGGCGGCCTGTCCCTGCTGGCAGGCTTGCTGATAGTCGCTCGCGAGACCGGCACTTCGGTGCTGTCCGAGATGGGAACCGTGTCGGGCGCGGCCGGTGCCACAGCGGCGGTTCTGGTCATGGTGGCCGCCGCCACGAAGTCGGCACAGTTCCCGTTCCACGTGTGGCTGCCCGGGGCCATGGCCGCCCCCACACCGGTCAGCGCCTACCTGCATTCGGCGACCATGGTCAAAGCCGGTGTCTTGCTGGTCGCGTTGGCCGGGCCCATCTTCAGCGCGGTCCGGGTATGGGACGACCTGGGCCTGGTGTTCGGCGGTATCTCGATGATGTGGGGTGCCATCGGCGCCCTGCGCCAGACCGACGCAAAGCTGATACTGGCCTGGGGCACCGTTTCGCAGCTGGGATTCATGATCGCTCTGTTGTCGGCCGGCACAGCCAAGGCGACCTTTGCCGCACTTGCCGTGGTCACGGCCCATGCTCTGTTCAAGGCTGCGCTGTTCCTGGTGGTCGGCGAGGTCGACATCCGCGCCGGCACGCGCGAGATCTCCGAGCTCGGCGGGCTGTGGCGCAAGATGCCAATCGCCTTCGCAGTGGCGGTGGTGGCCGCCATGTCGATGGCGGGAGCTCCGCCTCTGCTCGGATTCATGGCCAAGGAAGCCGCCGTCGAAGCCGTGTTGGTCATGGAAGGCACCCGGGCGGTGATCGTCGGCGCCATCGTGTTCGTCGGTTCGGTTCTGACCGTTGCCTACACGCTGCGCTTCCTGATAGGTACCTTCGGCGGCGACGCCGACACCGCCGTGAAGCCCCGCAGGTGGACCATGACGATTCCTGCGGTCACCCTTGGCGCGGCCGGTTTGGCGGGCTTTGTGGTGGTGAGCGTTCCCGACGCCCTGGTTAGGGACGCTGCGACACTGCTCGACGACGGGTCATCGAAGTATCACCTGATCCGCTGGCCCGGGCTGACCACTGGCCTGGTCATATCGTTGGCGATTCTGGCGGTGGGTTCTGCTCTGGGCGCGGCGCTGTCGCGCCGCAGTGTCACGGCGCCAAGGCCACTGGGTGCCGCCACCGCCGACATGCTGTTCGACTCGGTGCTGAAGGTTGCTCGTTTCGTCACAGCGCGGGTCCAGCACGGCTCGTTGCCCGTTTACATCATCACCATGACTGCGTGCGCTGCGCTTGCCGCGGTGCCGTTCGCCACCGATTTCGACACCCAGCACCTGGTCGTGTGGGACACGCCCATCCAGGGCTTCATCGCCTTGGCCGTCATCGGCGCTGCCGTTGGCGGAGCGTTCGTCGACTCGAGGCTTGGGGCCGCCCTCACCCTTGGCGCCGTGGGAATAGGCGTCAGCGGCCTGTTCGTGGTTCACGGCGCCCCAGACCTGTTCTTGACCCAGCTGCTGGTCGAGACAGTGGTGGTCGTCGGGTTCGTGGTGGGCCTCGGCCACCTGGCTCGTCGCTTTCCGCCCGCGGGCCTGGCCTGGCGCGGCGTTCGAATAGCGGTGGCCTCCACCTTCGCCGTGGCGGTGATGGTGGCGCTCGCCTCGGCCGGATCAAAGCCCACAGGCACCGCCCCGATCGAGGCCTTGACCGACCAAGCGGTCGCCGAGGGCGGCGGCAACAACGTCGTGAACGTCATCCTCACCGACATGCGCGCCCTCGACACCCTGGGAGAGGTCGTGGTGCTGGCGACCGTGGCCATCGGCATCCTCGCCCTGTCGAGGTTGGGCGGATCGCGCCCCGAACACGACCATGGAGGTAGGGCCACATGATCGCGGTCCACTCACCCCTGGCCACCCTGGGCATTCGGGCCGCGACCCCGTTCGCCCTTGTCGTGTCCACTTATCTGCTGTTCGCAGGGCACAACCGCCCAGGTGGAGGCTTTTCGGCCGGGCTCGTGGTTGGCGCCGTCGTGGCGCTGCGAACGATCGCCGGCCTGCAGCGACCCACCGATGCTTTTCGCCTGTTGATCGTCGGCATCGTCACCGTGGTGGCCGTGGCCGTTGCACCAATGCTGTGGGGAGATCCGCTGCTCGACCAGGCCATCGTGTCCAGAGAGCTGCCGCTGTTGGGCAAGGCCAAGACGGGCTCGGCGCTGATATTCGATGTTGGCGTGCTGGCGATCGTGGTCGGCCTGGTCGTGGCCGTGCTGGAGGGCATGGGCGCCACCGAACTGAACGAGAACCGCAGGCGGTCCGACCGATGAGCGCCTCGTTGATTCTCGCCATTGGCGGCCTTACCGGTGTTGGCATCTACCTCATCACCGCCCGCTCGCTCAGCCGCATCGTGCTCGGCTTCTCGCTGCTGGGGCATGCCGCAGTCCTGTCGCTGCTGACCGCCGGCGGCCCCGCTGGCGGTGCCCCGCTGGCCGACGCCACACCGGCGGCCGAATCGGCCAACCCCCTCCCCCAGGCCCTGGCCCTGACCGCCATCGTGATCAGCTTCGGCCTGACGCTGTTCCTGTTGGCGCTGGCGCGGCGTCAGAACGTCCTGACCGGCGACGACCTGGTCGAAGATGATGTCGAAGACAGGCGCATCGCCCGCGGCGAGGCCGAGCCCCGCAGCGCAGCCACCGGAGGCGACACGCGATGAGCTGGTTGATCGCCACGGCCATCCTGGCCCCGCTGGCCAGTGCCGCGGGCTCGTTGGCCCTTCGCAAGAGTCCACATTGGCGCGACGTCATCACGACCCTGGGTCTGTTCGCCGCCGCGGCGGCCTCGATCGCCATGCTGGTGCGAGTCTCCGACGAGGGGTCGTATCGTCTGCGAGTGGGTGGATGGTCGCCCGAGCTCGGCATCGAGCTGGTGGCCGACACGTTCGCCGTCCTGGTGCTGCCCGTCGCTCTGACGATCATCTTCGTTGTCGAGCTGTTCGCTATCGGCCAGCGTCGCACGGCCTGGGGCGCCAACCCCGAGCTGTCGGGCCCGCTGCTGGGCGTGTTGACCACCGGCGTGTCGTTGTCGATTCTGACCGGCGACCTGTTCACGTTGTTCGTCGCCTTCGAGCTGATTCTGGTTTCGAGCTATGTGCTGCTGACCCACCAGGGGCAACGAGACCAGATCCGGTCGGGTATGTCGTATGTGGCGATGAACCTGCTGGCCTCGACGCTGTTCTTGTTGGGCCTGGCCTATGTGTATGCCTCGACAGGCACGGTCAACATGGCGCTGCTGGCCGAGCGGGTGCCGATGCTCGACGACGGCGCCCGCCTGGGTATCGGCGCCTGGTTCTTCGTGGTGTTCGGAACCAAGGCCGCCGTGTTCCCTCTGTTCTCGTGGTTGCCCGATTCGTACCCGACGGCACCCACCACCATCACGGCGGTGTTCGCTGGGCTGCTCACCAAGATCGGCATCTACTCGCTGATCCGGTTCCACTCGCTCACGGGCATGGACGACCTCGGGCCGGTGATGCTCGTGGTCGCAGGAATCACCATGATCGTCGGCGCTTTCGGGGCCTTGGCACAAAGCGATGTCAAGCGGATCCTGTCGTTCCATGTGATCAGCCAGATCGGTTACATGCTGATGGGCCTGGCCCTGTTCTCGGTGGCCGGTCTGACCGGGGCGATCCTGTTCCTGATCCACCACATGCCGGTCAAGACCGTGTTGTTCCTGGTCGGCGGCCTGATCGAGAACCACGAGGGCACCGGGTCGCTCGACCTTTCGGGCGGGCTGGCCCGGCGCAAACCGTTGATCGCTGTGATGTTCGCCGTGCCCGCTATGAGCCTTGCTGGGCTGCCTCCGTTCTCGGGCTTCGTCGCCAAGTTCGCCGTCATCGGCGCCGCGGTCGACGAAGCATCGGTTGCGATCGTGGTGGCTGCGCTGGTGGGTGGTGCATTGACGTTGCTGTCGATGACGAAGATCTGGCTGGGGGTGTTCTGGGGGGTCGACTCCGACGCCAAGACCAACCCTGTGCCGGTGTCTGACACCAATCGGCGAATCATGTTCGCTGCTACGGGGCTGGCGGTGGCTGGAACCCTGTTCATTTCGATGTTTGCCGGCGGGCTCCACAGCCTTTCCCGGACCGCAGCCGAGGAGCTGCGCGGATCGGCCATCGACACAGCCGAGGAGGCGCGGTGATGGGCTTTTTCACCTTCCGTCGCGGAGTGACAATTGCCGTGATGACCGTCGCCTGGTGCGGCTTGTGGCAGTCGTTGTCGGTGGCGAACCTGTTGTCGGGCCTGGCCGTATCGACGTTGGTCATCGCCTCTGGGGTCGGCACGTCGGGGCGAGGTGGGGTGCGTATCGTTCCGCTGGTTCGCCTGATCTGGCTGGTGTTGGTGGACCTGTTGCTGTCGACGTTCAACGTGGCAAGAGAGATCCTGACGCCCACCGACCACACAGAGGAGGCGATTGTCGCCGTCGATGTGGAGTCTCCCAGCCGCCAACATCTGCTGTTTCTGGTGGTTGCGATCACCTTGACGCCGGGCACCGCTGTGGTCGATGCCGACCCCGACACGGGTCGCCTGTACTTGCATCTGCTCCACGCGGATCGCATCGACGACACGGTGGCGCATGCGAAGCTCCTGGCCGATCTGGCGTGTGAGGCCCTTCCGGTGCCGCCGGTCGGATCGACGGTTGGAGGCGCTGACCGATGATGTACACGATCGCCATTGCCGCTTTTGCCCTTGCGGGGCTTTGTGGGACCTACCGCCTGCTGGTCGGCCCGACGCTGGGCGACAGGATCATCGCATTGGATGTGACTTTGATGTCGCTGATGGGTGCGGTGACCGTCGACGCGGCCAAGCGCTCCGACACCTCGAACCTGATCTTGTTGGTGGTTCTGGCCATCGTGGGCTTCACCGCCACGGTTGCCGCCAGTCGCTTCCTCGAGCACGAAGCCCTTCCCGTGGAGCAGCCATGACCGTGTTCGCCCAGATCTTGATGGTGGCCGGAGCCGCTGTGGCGCTGCTGGCCGGAATTGGCGTTCTTCGCTTCTCGACGCCGTATGCGAGGTTCCATTCGGCGGGTAAGGCCAGCCCGGTCGCGTTCCTGATCGTTGCCGCGGGGGCTTCGTTCGAGCTGGGCTGGGATGGTGCCGCATATCTGGTGATCGCCGCCGCGGCGATGGTTCTGACCATGCCGGTTGGGGTTCACCTGTTGTTCCGTGCCGTTCATCGCACGTACGACAACTCACATCTGTGCCGCGACGACCTGGCACCTGCCGAGGACGAGTCGCCCGAGCTTCACTGAGCCGCCCTTGCGCTCTCCCACATCGCCACGAACCGCTCCAGCGAGCGTGTCGCGCCCGTCGCGTCGCCACTCGCCAGAACGTCGATCAGCAGCCCTCGCGTAACCGCAACTCCCAGCCTCAGCTCGTCGCTGTCGGTACCGATGCCCAGCGAGACGGCAAGGCGCCCGGCCAGCTCCAGCCACGGATCGGTCAGGCCGCGTCCGCCGGTGGCTGCCACACACTCGAAGAAGAGCCGTACAAACGGCATCATCTCGGGCGCGCTGACCGCGGCCCAAAGCCCCAACACCAACTCTCCCGGATCGTCGGTAGCTGCTGCCAACTGCTCGAGAAGAGCCATCTGGTCGGCCTCGACGCGCTGCACGATCGCGGCCACCAGACCCTCCCGCGAACCGAAGTGGTACAGCACCATCCGATGGCTGGAACCCGCCGACTCGGCCAGGTCGCGCAGGCTGCGGTCGGCCAAGCCGTTGGCCGCGGTCTCGTCTATCAAGCGATCGAGTAGTTGTTCGCGTGCCGACGCCGCCATGAACCAGATGGTACATTGAGTTCCGATCTGTACCACTTGGTACACACTTCGAGACACGAGAGGCCCACATGCTGTCGATACAGCACGAGACAACAATCGACGCGTCAACCGAGGCCGTCTGGGAGGCGACCGTCGACATAGAGGCGCTTCCCGAGCACACGCCCACGATCACATATGCCGTTCGGCTCGACGGCGGACCGCTGGCCCCGGGGTCGCGCGTCCGGCTCAAGCAGCCCGGGCAGCGATCGGCGGTGTGGACGGTGACCCATATGGATCGACCGCGCCGGTTTGTGTGGGAGACCAGGTCTCTGGGCATGCGCACGGTGGGTATCCACGACATCGAAGGCGGCCCCACGACCACCAACCGGCTGACGGTCGAGCTGCACGGACGCATGGCCAAGCTCGCGGGCAGAGCGCTCAGACCACTGATCGCGAGGTCGTTGGCCAAGGAGAATGCCGGCATCAAGGCCGCGGCCGAGAGCCTCGGGTTTGACGACCCGGGTCGTGGTGGTTCTACCATCGCGACGTCGGACTGACCTGGAGGTACTGCCGACGAGAGTCAAATGAGCTGCCCCTCTGCCGGGGCACACACAGGAGGTGCACGATGATCCTGACCATCACGGCGGCAATCCATGCCCGATGGGGTCATAGGGTCGACGGACTGATCCACACCCACGCGTGGACCGTCGAAGCGACCATCCAGGGACCCGAGCACTCGTCCAAGATCTTCCCGGCAGACGATCTCGAGCGCATCCTCACCGACACCGTCGCCCCCTGGACCGGCCATTACCTCACCCACGAAGACGTCGGCGAGTGGAAGGGATTCCAGCCTCTGGTCTGGTCGAACGAGCCGACGGTCGAGGAAGTCGTGCGCCAGCTGTGGAACCTGCTCGAGCCCCAGCTTCCGGGCCTGACATCGCTGTCGCTGGTCGAGTCGACCGAGTTCGATCGCTGCCGCAAGGTCACCCTGTCAAAGGAGATGGCACCATCTCCGGCCTGACCATCGAGTCGGTACAGACCCAGCTACTGCCCGACGCCGCCAACCCGCAACTGCTGGTACATGTTCGCGACACCGCCGGTGCGGTTGGCACAGGCGAGACATGGTGGGGCACCTACCAGCCCACGGCACCACCCGGGACCCCGGTCAGGGCCATCGCGGTGTTCATCGACACGATCCTGGCGCCGGTTTGTGAAGGCCTACGCATCGACCGTGTGTCAGACATCGCGGCGGTGTACGACCAGATGCAGCGCGCCGTCGCCCAATATGGCCCAGAGGGAGTGACTTCGATCGCCATCAGTGGCGTCGACGTCGCCTTGTGGAATCTCTTGGCCCACAGGAACAACTCAGACACCGCCGATCTGCTGGGCAAACGGTTTCAGCACTCGGTCAGGGCCTACGCCAGCCTCAGCTGGTTGGGCGATGCCGAGGCTGTAGTCGACACCGCTTCGGGTGCCATCGAGCACGGCTTCCGGGCGGTCAAGCTGCACGAGGCCGATGTCGAGCTGATCCTGGAGGTGCGCCGCACACTCGACCCCGACATCGCAATGATGCTCGACGTCAGCGGCCGCTGGAGCTTCGACGAAGCAGCACAGGCCATCCCCCGCCTTGGCCGTGCCGGGCTGGTGTGGATCGAAGAACCGGTGTACCCCTACACCGATCACCGTTCGTTGGCGCTGCTGCGAAAGGTCGCCAACGACAGCGGAACGCTGCTGGCAGCGGGCGAGAACGAGTTTGGCCCGTCGGGTTTCGAGCGGCTTCTCGCCGCCGCGGCCGTCGATGTGTTGCAGCCCGACCTGGTCAAGTGTGGTGGGCTCAGCGCGACCGGGCCCATCTCGGCGCTGGCCGACGACTCCGCTGTCGCCATCGCGCCTCACAACTTCTCGCTCGGACCTTCGCTGCTGGCCAACATGGCATGGGCCGCGGTCGAACCGTCGGTGCGTTGGCTCGAGGTGCCCTGGTTGGGTGCGGCGCGCTTCCCAAGTGGCATGGACGTGCCAGAGGTGGTCGACGGGGCAGTCGCGGTCTGAAAAAGTCGCGGCAACGATCGCGCAGACCGACCAAACACGGCCTAGGTTTTGGGCCCTATGACACCTACAACCCCAATTCGGGCATGAGCCCCGCATCGAAGTCCGTCAGTTGGCGGGCATTGCTGGCAGCAATAGCTGCGACCTTGTTCTTCCTCGCCGGGTGCGGCGACGGAGACGACTCCCCGGACTCATCTGGCGACGGCAACGGCGCCGCATCCGAGGAGACCCTGACGATCGGGGCCATTCCCGATCAGGAGCCCGAGAGGCTCCAACGCACCTACGGACTCCTTTCCGACTATCTGGCCGCTGAACTCGGCGTCGATGTGGAGTACGTTCCGGTCACCGACTACGCCGGTGCAGTCGCCGGCTTTCGCGTCGGCGATCTGGACGCCGTCTGGTTCGGCGGCCTCACCGGTGTCCAAGCCCGGTTGGAGGTAGACGGAGCGGTCGCCGTGGCCCAGCGCGACATCGACGAACGCTTCACCTCGGTGTTCATCGCCGGCGCCGATACGGGCATCACGCCCTTCGACGACGTCTCTGGCCTCAGCGCCGTCGCCGGCCGATCGTTCACGTTCGGCAGCGAGTCATCTACGTCTGGGCGCTTGATGCCACAGTCGTTCCTTGCAGAGGCCGGCGTCGATGTCGACTCTGACCTGGCCGGAGCTCCGGGCTTTTCGGGAAGCCACGACGCCACCATCGAGGTGGTAACCGCAGGTGCCTACGAGGTTGGCGCGTTGAACTCGCAGGTATGGGACTCTCGTCTCGAAGAGGGTGTCATCGACACGTCGAAGGTGGTCGAGGTGTTCCGCACGCCGACTTACTACGACTATCACTGGGTTGCCCAGCCCGACCTCGACGCCCGCTTCGGCGATGGTTTCACCGAACGGTTCGTGGCCGCGCTGACCAGCCTCGACCCAGCCGACGCCGAGCAGGCCGAGATCCTCGAACTGTTCGGAGCGGGCGGCTTCATCGAGACCAACAACACGAACTACGACGCCATAGAGCGTGTGGGGCGTGAAGCCGGCCTCATTCGCTGAGCCTGGCCAACCCTGCACTGCAGTGTCACAACCGGTGATCAACCTGGACGCGGTGGGTGTCGCGTACGGCGACACCCACGCACTGCGCGCCGTCGACCTTAGGGTCACCCCGCACGAACGAGTCGCTTTGCTCGGACAGAGCGGGGCGGGCAAGACCAGCTTGCTGGGGCTGTTGTCGGGGCTGGTCGGTCCGACCTCGGGCGAGCTGACCGTGCTGGGCGCCGACCCCACGAGCCTTCGCGGTCGGCGACTACGTGAACACCGAGCCCGCATCGGCTCGGTCGGCCAGCACCTGGACATGGCGCTGCCGCTGCGCGTGATCCACAACGTGAACGCGGGCCGTCTGGGCACGTGGTCTGCGGGTCGGGCCGCGTGGTCACTTGTGAGGCCGTCTGGCCGAGGCGAGGTTCTCGAAGCCCTCGAACAGGTCGGGTTGGCCAACCGCATCGACGACCGCACCGATTCGTTGTCGGGCGGGGAGCGCCAGCGGGTGGCATTCGCCCGCCTGCTGGTGCACAGGCCCGACCTGGCGTTGGCCGACGAGCCCACGTCATCGGTAGACCCCGACCTCGCCGACTCGCTGATGGGCATGTTGTGTGCCCCGGACAAACCGTGGACCGTCGTGGCCAGCATGCACGACCCAGACCTGGCGCTTCGCCACGCAGGCCGGATAGTGGGCCTGAAGGAAGGTGTGGTGGTCTTCGACCGGCCCACCGCTCAGGTATCGCGCACCGACATCGCCGGGCTCTACGAGCGCTCGCGATGACGCCGACCCGTACCGGCGTGCGCACCAGAGCCAGCAACCGCCGAACATCGTCCAGCGCCAGGCGGCGGGTGGCCATCGCCATGGCAGCGGCGCTGGTGTGGGCCACGTTCGAGGCCGGCGTGGGTTCTGAGGTGCTGAACGGGGGCGGCTGGCCGAGCTTCTGGCGCTTCTGGCGTGCGGTGATCAGCCCCGAGTTGTCGGTCGAGTTCCTGCGCCTGACAGCCGATGCGGCGCTGACCACACTGGGCTTTGCGGTACTGGGAACGGCTCTGTCTCTGCTGCTGGGTGCCGGCGGGGCCTTGTTGACTTCGGAGTTGGTCGCCGGAACCGGTGCGTGGCAGCGGTGGTGGCGCGCCGTCATGGTGATTCCGCGCGCGGTTCACGAGGTCCTGTGGGCCCTGTTGTTGATACAGGTGTTGGGGTTTGACCCGCTGGTAGCGGTCATCGCCATCGGCGTTCCGTTCGGTGCGGTGACCACGAAGGTGTTCGCCGAGACCATCGACGAGGCAGACCGCGCTCCGTATCACGCGCTGCGAGCCTGCGGTGCGGGTCGTCTGTCGGCACTGGCCTACGGCGTCTTGCCCAATATCGCAGGCGAACTGACCTCGTATGCGTTCTACCGCTTCGAGTGTGCGATCCGCTCGGCGGCGGTTCTGGGTGTGATCGGAGCCGGTGGTCTGGGGTTTCAGCTCGACCTCAGCTTCGAATCGCTGCGGTATCGAGAGATCTGGACCCTGGTCGCTGCGCTGATGTTGTTGAGCGGACTAGCCGACTGGTGGTCGGCCAGGGTCAGAACGTCGACGGTCACCAGCAACAGGTATTCGGTGCTGGCCGCAGTGGGTCTGATTCCTTTCTCGTGGTGGATCGTCGACCTCAGCGTGTCGTCGCTGTGGAGTGGGCGCACTCCCCGACTCGCGGCCGATCTGGTCGCCGACCTGTTTCCTCCCACCACCGGACCCGGCGGACTGGGCGAATTAATCGATGCATCGTTGGCGACGGTTGCCATGTCGGTGCTGAGCGTCGCAATCGCTGCCGGTGGCGCACTGCTGCTGGGGGCCGCGGCCGCACGCTCGCGGTTCACGACCTCGCGCCGGACGCTGAGATCAAGCCTGGTGGCTCCGGCGGCTCGACTGACGTTGCTGTTGTTTCGCGCCGTCCCCGCACCGGTGTGGGCATTCCTGTTCGTGTTGGTGCTGTACCCGGGCACCTGGCCCGGTGCGGTCGCGCTCGGTGTCTACAACCTGGGCGTGGTCGGTCGGCTGTTTGCCGAGACGTTCGAAGAGGCCGACCCGCACCCGGCCCGGCGCATCAGAGCATCTGGAGCGCCCGATACATCGGCGTTCTTGTACGGAACCCTGCCGGTGGCCGCCCCGCGCTTGGCATCGCTGACGCTGTACAGGTGGGAGGTGATGACCCGCGAGACCGTCGTGGTGGGTGTGGTCGGAGCCGGCGGCCTGGGCCAGCTGATCAACGAACATCTGGCGGCCCGCGATTTCGCTGCTGTCGCCGGTGCCCTGATGGCGATGGTCGTCATCGCGGTTGTCATCGACGGGGCCAGCTCGGTCATTCGCCGCGCCCTCCGATGAGGCATCCTCGGAGCGGTCAGGCGAGCGTCCGGCGAACGTCCACCGTCACCGTCAGGTCCGATCGGGTCGCTTCGGTGAACACCACTCCCCTCATCGGAACCACGTCGCCATAGTCGCGGCCACGAGCTGTGGTGATGTACCGCCCGCCCGCGAGCTGATCGTTGGTGGGGTCTATGCCGATCCAGGCGTCGGAGCCGAGATGCACCCCAACCCAGGCGTGGGTGCGGTCGGCGCCGACCAGCGTGGGGTGGCCCGCCGGCGGGTCGGTTTCGATGTAGCCGCTGACGTAGGCGGCCGCCAGACCGATCGACCTCAAGCAGCCGATCATCACGTGGGCGAAGTCCTGGCACACCCCGCGGCGCAGGTCGAGGACCCGCTCTAGCGGCGTGTCGGTTTGGGTGGCGTCGGCGTCGAACTCGAAGTCTCTGTGAATCCGACCGTTGAGGTCGAGAAGGCCAGACGCCAAGTCGGTATCCGCCGCAAACGACACCATCGCGTAGTCGGCCAACGCCTGCGAGCGCGTCACCCTGGGCGAGTCGAGCACGAACTCGACAGCATCGATGTCGCCGGGCGGGCGGGCCGTCGCCAGGTGTGACGTCCACACTCGTTCTGCAGCTTCGGGAAAACGCTCGTCGCGCCCCGAGCAGTCGACGAGCGAGCGGCTGGTCACGGTCAGCGACGAGTGTGGTTCGTGGATGGTGAACACTGCGGCCGCATTGCCGAAGTAGTCGGTTCGCTCAGACAAGAAGTCGGCCCGGGGCTCGATCGTCGCGGTTGCTTCGAGGCACACCTGTCCGTCGAGATCGGCGGGCATCTGGTGCAGTTGCCCATAGCTCGCCGACACTGCGGCGTCGTAGTCGTAGCGGGTGGTGTGGACGATCTCGTAGATCACGGTTGGCCGCCCGGTGTATAGGACGGTTCGAGGCGGGTCGCCAACGAGTGCTGCGGCAGCGACCGGATGAAGTACTGGGCCGAAAGAGCGTCGGAGGCATCGCGAAGCCGACCCAGCAGGACCCGGCACGTCTCGGTCAGAGCCACGCGACTGCCAGCCTGGTTTGGCGTGGCCAGTTTGGCGCACGACAGCCCGTCGACCAGACGGATGATGTCGTCGACGGCGTCGATGGCGGCACCCGAGACCATCGGCGAGACATCCAGAGCCGCCAGCGCCCGGGCCAGATGATCGACCTGGAACCGCAGCGACCTGGGGTTTCCCGCGTCGGTCAGCAGCAAATCGAGAACCGTCGAGACGGCGGCCCGAGAGCGGTATCGGCGGCGATAGGTGATGATGCTCTCGCCCACCGTCAACAACGACTCGAGTATCAGGCTCTCGGTCGATGCGGTTCGCTCGACAGCCAGCACCGCCTCGATCAAGCTCACCAGACCCACGGCTCGTTCGATGCGACGACCGGCCTCGGTGAAGTGCCAAGCACGGTCCCGGACCATCGATTCGTGGCTCAGGCCGGCGAACGCCAGCAACCCCTGCAGCATGTCGTTCAGCGCGTCGGTGGCGGCCTCCTCGTGATCGGGTTGCGACCGCAGCCGCTGCAGGCGATCGTCGAGCGACCCGACCACCACCCACGTGTCCACCGACATCTGGTCGCGGACACTGTCGATCGCTGACGCCATGCGACCCAGCGAGTGTGCGACCGCGCCAGGCCGATCGCCATCGACCAGCAGCCGCCACAGCTCGCTCTCGATGTCGCCCGGGCCCGCTGTTGTGGCGGGGACTGCACCGGTCACGAAGTTCACCGCGTCGACGATGGCTTGCAGCGCTGCGGCCCGGGGCCGGCATCGAGGCCCCCAAACTCGTCGAGGCGGCCGTGGGCGGCGCGCAGCAGCCGCACCGTGAACTCGCCGCGTTCGGCATAGCGACCCATCCAGAACAGATTCTCTGCTGCGCTGGCCGACGGCAGATCGGATGTGTTGGGGGCCGTGTGCAGATCGCCCAGCCAGTAGTCGCGCTCGACCTCGGCCGACCCTCCAACCACCCAGACGTCCTTGGACAGTGCCCCCGATCGGTTGGTGATCGGTCGACCCGAGTCGTCTGCGGCAACCCTGGCCATGCCACCGCTCATGACCAAATAGTCGTGGGTTCCGACCACGAAAGTGCGCAAGACTGCGGGCCTCGGAACCAGCCCGCCGGCACCCAGCGCCGGTGTGGTGGTGGGCTCGACCCGTTGTTGACCCACCCACCGCTGAGGTTCTGATGTGATGCGCGCTCGAAGGGCGTCGAGGTCGGCGGACGACATCATCGACGTATCGACCGAGTGGTCGAGCGAGCTGCGCGACAACGAGCGCACGACGATGTCGCCGAGACCCGAAACCGTTCGGACCAACCCTTCGTTGGTGCCACACCACCAGCTGTCGGGGCCCGGAAGTTCGAGGTCTTCACCCAGGACGGTTCTGCAAAGCCGAGGCAACAGCGACAAGAGCGCAGCGTTTTCCAGCACTCCAGCGCCGAGCGGATTGACAACGCTGACCACTCCCCTGCGACAGGCATCGAGCAGGCCGGGCACCCCCAACGTCGATTCGGGGTCTAGTTCGAGCGGGTCACATGAGGTGGCGTCGACCCGACGCAGGATGACGTCGACGGGCACCCTGTCGCCCACCGTGCGCAACCAGACCCGACCGTCGCTGACCCGCAGGTCTGACCCCTGAACGAGCGGATATCCCATCTGAGCAGCGATCGACGCGTGCTCGAAGGCCGTCTCCGAAAAGGGGCCCGGCGACAAGACCACTATCGAGGGATCGTCGACGCCCGCCGGTGCGACGGCCCGCATGGCCGAACGCAGGGCCCTCACGTAGGCAGCCAGGCGTTGCACGGTGGATCCGTGGAACAGCCTGGGGAACACCCGCGACACAACGCGGCGGTTCTCCATTGCATACGCCGCGCCGGATGGCGCCTGGGTGCGGTGGCTGAGGGCCAGCCAGCCTCGGTCGGCAGTGTTGACGAGGTCGGTGGCCGACACCACGAGTTGTCGCGGCGTCGGCAACCGGACTCCGTGGCAACCTCGCAAGAACTGTGGGTCCGACAACAGAACCGACGCCGGGATCGAGCCATCGCCGACCAACGACCGCGAACCGTAGATGTCGGTCATGATCAGGTCGAGCAACTCGGTTCGCTGCTTGACGCCCCGCTCTATTCGTTCCCATTGAGACCAAGGCAGCACCATCGGCACCGGGTCGAGCAGCCAGCTGCGTCCCCCCGCGTAGCTCTCACGGTGTGAACCGGGCGCCGCGTTGTAGGTGACTCCGTCGCGCTCGAGCAGGCGCTCGATTTCGCCGCGGCGCCTGTGAAGCTCGTCGATGCCCAACCGGTCGAGCCCTCGGGCGATGGGGTCCCAGTGGGCCCTGGGTCTACCGTCGGCTTCGACCAATTCGTCGCAACGATTCGCTACACCGAGCGCGTAGGGGTCGAGTAGAGATCGTTCGCTCTCGGTGTCTCGGAACGCCCCGGGGATTTCAGTACCTGTCGACATGAAGTGACGGCGATCGTAGAGCGAATTGTGGTGTTCGAGCGTCTCGTCACGTGAACCGCACGAGCTGTTCACAGACGCGTAACAGCGCCGAATCAGCTCGGAGAAACGAGGGCGATAGAACTCGTCGAGTGGTTTGGCCCGCGGACTACGACTCCGCTTCGACCTATGACGAGATGGTCGATCGATGGGGTCAGCCGCGTACCGGCTGCCACCACGTCGTTTCGCGGCTGGAGGCCCTGGGCGACGATCTCTTCGGACGCCAGGACGCGGCCGAGGCGGCCATCCGCTCGATGGGTGTCACGTTCACCCTCTATTCGTCCGACGGCAACATCGACAGAGCCTGGCCGGTCGACGTCATCCCTCGGGTCATCCCAAGCGGCGAATGGTCGAACATCTCACAGGGTCTGATCCAGCGGCTGAAGGCTCTGAACCTGTTCATCGACGACCTCTACCACGATCAGAACATCGTCGCGGATGGGGTGTTTCCGGGTGAGCTGTTGAACGACTCGGCGAACTTCAGGCCCCAGTGCCGGGGCGTGTCTCCCACGGGTGGGGTGTGGGCCCACATCAGCGGTTCTGATCTGGTCAGGGACGCCAACGGAGAGATGTTCGTGTTGGAGGACAACCTCCGGATCCCGTCGGGTGTGTCGTACATGCTGGAGAACCGGCAGGTCTCCAAGCGAGTGCTGGCCGACCTGTTCCGCGACCTCGACATATTGCCAGTCGACGGGTACACGGATCGATTGGGCTCGATGCTGCGAGCGCTGTCGCCGCGCGACGTCGACGAACCGGTCGTGTGTGTGCTGACCCCAGGTGTGTTCAACTCGGCCTACTACGAACACGTGCTGTTGGCCTCCAGAATCGGCGGTCACCTCGTCGAAGGTTCCGATCTGGTCGTCGACGATCGGGTGGTGTTCATGAAGACCGTCGGCGGCCTCGTGCGCGTCGACGTCATCTACCGGCGCGTCGACGACATGTGGCTCGACCCGGCCGTGTTCGAACCCCACTCGGTGCTGGGCTGCGCGGGCCTCATCGACGCATGGCGAGCGGGCAATGTGGCCATCGCCAACGCCCCCGGCGCCGGAGTTGCAGACGACAAGGTCGTCTACTCGTACGTTCCCGACATCATCGACTATTACCTGGGCGAGAAGCCGGCCATCGCCAACGTGCCCACGCTCAGATGCCTCGACCCCGAGCAGCGCGCCCACGTGCTCGACAACCTCGAGTCGCTGGTGTGCAAGCCGGCCAACGAGGCGGGCGGCAAGGGCGTGATCATCGGCCCCCACGCAACCGAAGCCGAGTTGGCGGCGCTAAAGGTCGAGATCGAGAGCGATCCACGCAACTGGATAGCCCAGCCGGTCTTGACCCTGTCGACGGCACCGACCATCTGTGATGGTGCGGTCGCCCCGAGGCACCTCGACCTGAGACCGTTCATCTTGTCGGGCCCCGAGCCCTACGTGTCGGTCGGTGGTCTGACCCGCGTGGCGCTGCGGGAAGGATCGCTCATCGTCAACAGCTCACAGGGCGGCGGCAGCAAGGACACCTGGATCGTCGATCCGGCCATCGGCCCCGAACAACTCCGAACAGCCCAGAACAACTCCGACCAAGCAGAGTCACCCCAATGAGGGAGAAGAACCAATGAGACGACCCCCACTCCACATGTTGTTGTCGAGAGTGGCCGAGAGCGCCTACTGGGCGGGCCGCTACATAGAGCGAGCCGAGGGCACGGCCCGGCTGATCAAGACGCACGCAGACCTCATCGTCGACCTGCCTCGCGAAGCCACTGTGGGCTGGAGTCCGCTGCTGGCTCTGTTGGGTTTCGACGACGCGTTCTTGACCCGCCGCGACCAGACCGTCGGCGAAGAATCGGTGGTCGCCCTGCTGACGACCGACGCCACCAACCCCAGCTCGGTCCGCTCGTGTATAGCGTCGGTCCACCAGAACCTGCGGGTAGCGCGTGCCGTCATGCCGGTGGAGGCCGTCGAGATCCTCACCGATCTGCACAACTTCGTGGAAGCGACGGGCGAGGCTTCCCTGGACCGCCGCACCAGAGGTTCGTGGCTGGCGAAGATCATCCGCGACTGTCAGACGCTGTCGGCAGCGCTGGCCGACACGATGAGCCACGACGACGCCTATTGCTTCTTCACCATCGGCCGCCAGCTCGAGCGAGCCGATCTGACCACACGGGTCATAGACACCCATCAGGGCGTGTTGACCCGCCGGGTTTCCCCGGCTCTCGAGCCCTATGTCGATTTGTGTTGGGCCTCGTCGCTCTTGTCGGTCAGTGCCCTTCAGCCGTTCAGGCGCACCGGTGTGGCCAGTTCGGCCGAAGCCACCGTCGACTTCCTGCTGAACGACAGCCGATGCCCCCGAACCGTCGAACACTGCTTGGTCGAGGCAGCCCGCTGGCTGCTCGAGATTCCCGGGCACGAGCTTGCGATGGCGTCGTGTGCGTCGGCCCAGAAGCTGCTGCAGGAAGCCGAACCCGCAGTGCTGATCGACGGCGACCTGCACGGTTTCATCGACGATCTGCAGCTGGCGCTTGCCTCTGTGCACTCGGAGATGGCCGCTACGTGGTTCGATCCTGCTCCAATGCGAATCGCGTCCTGACAACCCGAGGGTTCGGCTCGGCCGACGATGCGACATCTCTGCCAGACTGTCATCGATGTTCGGGATCATCACCGGTAGCGGCTTCTACGACATAGCCGAACTGGCCAACCGGTCGGTCACCCCGATCGACACCCCATATGGCAAGGCGGTGGTAACCACCGGCACATGGCGCGAACGACCGGTGGTCTTCCTGCCTCGCCATGGGTCCGACCACTCGGTCCCACCTTCGGCCATCAACTATCGGGCCAACATCTGGGCCCTGCGCGAGGTCGGAGCAACATCGATCGTCGCCACCGCTGTCAGCGGCGCGATTCGAGGCGACCTGTCGGTCGCAGACCTGGTGATCATCTCAGACTTCCTCGACTTCACTTCGGGGCGACAGGCGACCTTCTTCGACGGCGTCGTCGAACCGTTCGACGCGGCTCGCCACCACACCGACATGACCCACCCCTACGACCCCCAACTGCGCTCGACATTGCTGCGAGCCGCCAGTCTGGAAGGCATCGCGGTGGTGGATGGCGGCGTGTATGCAACCACCAACGGTCCACGCTTCGAGACACCCGCCGAGATCGCCATGATGAGAGCGCTCGGAGCCGACCTGGTAGGGATGACGGGCTACCCCGAGGTGGCGCTGGCCCGCGAGGCCGCCATCCCCTATGCGTCGATAGGCATCGTGTCCAACCCCGCCGCCGGCACCACCACCGCCGCCGGGCCGGTCGAGCTGAGCGCAGACGACATCTTCTCGATGGTTAGCTCGGTCACCGAACCGCTGCATCGGCTGGTGGCCCGCACCATGGAACTGCTCGCGTGACCGATCAGACCGAACACGACGTCATCGCCACAGCCCAGGCCATGAACCAGCGCGGCATCAACTCGGGCATGGCAGGCAACGTCTCGGTTCGCTGCGCCGACACGATGCTGATAACACCGTCCAGCACGCCGTACGCCGACCTGACGCCCGCCGACATCATCGAGATGGACTTCGACGGACGATGGACGGGGGCCGAAGGCCGCCGGCCCAGCTCCGAGTGGCGGTTCCACCTCGACATCTATCGGGCCCGGCCAGAGGTGCAAGCGGTTGTTCATGCCCACCCGGTGAACGCCACGGCGTTGGCGGTTCACGGCCGAGGTATGGGCCCGTTCCACTACATGGTCGCCGTGGCGGGTGGGCGCGACATCCGCTGTGCCGCCTATGCAACATTTGGAACCGCCGAGTTGTCCGCCAATGTCGTCGCCGCCCTGCAAGGTCGGCGAGCCGCTCTGATGGCCCATCACGGCCTGGTCGCCGTGGGCCACAGCGCGGCCCAGGCCCTCGACCTGGCCGTCGAGGTCGAGACCCTGGCAGCCCAGTATCTGGCAGCACTGGCCCTCGGCGAGCCGCCAGAGCTGACAGACGAACAGATGGCCGAGGTGCTCGAGAAGATGTCCGCCGGACCCGGCTACGGAAGCAGCAGATGAGCACCATCACCTACGCCGACGGCGTCGTCACATTGATAGACCAGACCCGGCTGCCGCACGACGAGGTCTACCTGTCGATCGGCGATGTGGCCACCCTGGTCGACGCCATCAAGCGACTGGCGGTGCGCGGCGCCCCCGCCATCGGCGTGGCAGGCGCATACGGGGTGGTCCTGGCCGCAAAGCAACACCATCCGCGGCACGACCCTGACGGCTTCGAAGCCGCAGTGCGATCTCTGCGAAACGCCAGGCCAACGGCGGTGAACCTGGCTCGCATGGTCGATCGCGTAGCAGCGGTGGCCCGCCAAGACCCCTCTGGCGCCGAGGCCGAGGCCAACGCCGTGCGGGCCGAGGAACTCGCGGCGTCGTCGGCGATGGGCGAGCTCGGCGCCGACCTGGTGCTCGAACTGGTCGGTCGCACACCGGTGCGCATCATGACCATCTGCAACACCGGTGGGCTCGCAGCCGTCGAACGAGGCACCGCGCTTGCCGTTGTTCAGACGCTTCACGAGCGAGGGGTACTGGGTGAGGCCCTTCCTTTGGAGACCCGACCCCTGCTTCAAGGCGCCAGGCTGACCACCTGGGAGCTTCAGCGAATGGGTGCCCCCTTTCGGCTGCTGGTCGATTCGGCCGGCCCCTTCCTGTTGGCGCGTGGCGCTGCCGATGCGGTGCTGATCGGAGCCGACCGGGTCGCGGCCAACGGCGACACCGCCAACAAGATCGGCAGCTTCAGCCTGGCGCTGGCTGCAGCTCACGCCGGCGTTCCGTTCATCGTGGTGGCCCCGGAGTCGACCATCGACATGCACACACCATCGGGCGCAGATATCGACATCGAAGACCGCGGACCAGTCGAGGTGGCGTCGGTCATGGGGCACCCGACAGCGCCGCAGGGTATCGACGCCATAAACCCAGCTTTCGATGTGACACCTGCGGCGATGATCACCGCACTGGTCACCGACACCAGGGTCGTCCGCTTCGATCTCGGCCAGGTGCTGGGCTGATCGCCGCAGACGAAATAGTCGCTTGTGCCGATCCGTTCTTAACGTTACGCTCCGTTACGTAACGGAACCTAACTCCCCTGCCGAGGAGCACCCATGAGCAGCAAACACGAAGCCCAAACTCTGAGCCGGTACGCGGCGGTCGTGAGCCTGCGTCTGCTGCCCGACTGGTTGGCCCTCGACCGGGCCCAGCGCCAGGCCAAGGCCGCGCTGCTCTACGACGTCGTCGACCGATACAGCGGCGACGTCGACGTCACCTGGTTCGACGCCGACGCCCTGGGCACCGGATACTCCGACTGGGTGCTTTGCGCATTCGATTCGCTCGATCGTTATCACTCGCTTTGGGAGGAACTGCGCGATCTCGAGTTCTTCCATCACCCATACGCCGAGATCGTCAGCGTTCAGCTGGGGTTGGCCAACGGATACAAACGATTCGAGGCCGGTGCGCTGTGAGCGGCTCGCGCATCGGTCGGCCCAGGCTGGCAGAGGTAGACGAAGCCATCGGCTCGGCCACCCAGAGCCTGCTGGCCGAGGTCGGCTATTCAGACCTCACCATCGACGAGGTGGCCCGCCGAGCCGGCGTGGGCAAACCGACGGTCTATCGCCGGCACGCATCCAAGGCCCAACTGGTCGCATCGGTGCTGCACAGGTCGCTCGAGCACGCCAACCCCGAAACTCCCGACACCGGCGACCCGGCCCTCGACCTGCGCCAGCTCCTGACAAACCTGGCCAGGGCTCTCACTCAGACGCTGTTTGGCCCGGCGGTGGTCGAGGTGATCGCACCGGCGAGGCACAACGCTGACCTCGAGGCGCTCTTCGACACCGTGACGTCCGAACGACGGCGTCTGATGCACTCGGTTCTGGCAGACGCGCACCGGTCGAGCCGGCTGCGGGCCATCGACGTCGAAACGGCGGTTGACATGACCCTGGGTGCCATCTACTTCAGGTTCATGTTCTCCAAAGGCCCGCTCGACGCCGACTTCATCGACGGGCTGGTGTGGTCGGTTGTTCGCGACGACCCGGCAGTTCAGCGATGACAGCAGACGACCATCCTGCGGTTCACGCGCTTCACGTCAGCGACGAGCACACCTTCTCCAAGCGCGCCGTCGACTCCGCTGAGCTGTTGGCCGGTATCGGAGTCATCGGCGATGCGCATGCCGGGCCGACAGTGAAACATCGATCGAGGGTGCGTGCCGATCCAACGCAGCCCAATCTGCGCCAGGTACACCTGATACCTGCCGAACTGTTCGACGAGTTGGCGGCGCACGGCTACGACGTGGGTCCAGGCGATCTCGGCGAGAACATCACCACCAAAGGCATCGACCTTCACCAACTCTCGACAGGCGCCATTGTCAGGGTCGGGTCCGAAGTGATCCTGGCGCTGACGGGCCTGCGCAACCCGTGCGGTCAGATCGAGAACTTCATGCCCGGTCTGCTCGGTCGGGTGCTGTATCGAGATGATCACCTCGGCACGGTTCGCCGAGCTGGTGTCATGGCGGTAGTCATCAACGGCGGGTCGGTGCGAGTTGGCGACCCGATCGCGGTTTGTTCACCCCCAGGTCCCGCAATTGCATTGAGGCGAGTCTGAGGACCGCGGCACGACCTGCGGACTGCAGCAGCACCGCGGTTAGATTGGTCGGCCATGACTTCGCTTCGCACCGACGCCGCATACGGTCGCGGCCTTGCCACCCGCACCCCAGACGGCACCATCCTCGACGCCTGGTTCCCCGTGTTGGGCCTGGGCCAGGCACCCGCCGACGCCGCTTCACAGTTCGACTTCGCCTCGGCGTGCACCGTCGACCAGCTTCGCAACGTCGAGGTCTACGAGGTCGCCTGCGACATCGCCAGCCTGGCCGACCCCATCGCCGATGCCGTCGACGCCTACCTGCGCCTGCATCTGCTGTCCAACCGCTTCGTCCAGCCGCGAACCATCAACCTCGATGGCATCTTCGGCATCCTCAACAACGTCGCATGGACCACCGCCGGACCGGTCGCAATAGGCGAACTCGACGCCGCCAAGCTGCGCCACCGAGCGGCCGGCAAGCCGCTGAACGTGCTTGGGGTCGACAAGTTTCCCCGCATGGTCGACTACGTGACGCCCTCGGGGGTGCGCATCGCCGACGCCGACCGGGTGCGCCTGGGCGCCCACCTGTCAGAGGGCACGACGGTGATGCACGAGGGGTTTTGCAACTTCAACGCCGGCACATTGGGCACGGCGATGGTAGAGGGACGCATCAGCGCCGGAGTGGTCATGGGCGATGGCTCAGACCTGGGCGGCGGCGCGTCGGTTATGGGCACTCTGTCGGGTGGCGGCACCGAGGTGATCTCCATCGGCGAGCGCTGCCTGGTGGGCGCCAACGCCGGCATCGGGATATCTCTGGGCGACGATTGCGTAGTGGCAGCCGGCTGCTACGTGACCGCAGGCTCCAAGGTCACCCTTCCCGACGGAACCGTCGTCAAGGGCAAGGAACTCAGCGGGGTGAACAACCTGATGTTCTGGCTGAACACCGAGACCGGCCGCCTCGAGGCCCGTCCGCGCAGCGGAACCTGGGGCGAGTTGAACGTCGAGCTGCACGCCTCGAACTGAGCCCTCGGGCCGGGCAACGCCGCGTCAGATGCTCGACTGCAGATAGCGCTCGATGCCGATCTGCTCGATGACGTTCAGCTGGGTCTCGATCCAGTCGAGGTGCTCTTCTTCGGCGACGACCAGGCCTTCCAGCAGTTCGCGAGTGCCTGGGTCGCCCTCTTCCAAGGCCAGCACAACACCGCGCCTGTAGCGCTCGATCGCCGCCTCCTCGAGGGCCTTGTCGACCTGGAATTGTTCTAGCGGTGTCTCACCCACCATCACGTGTCCCAGCCTCTGCAGGTTGGGCATGCCGTCGAGCATCAAGATGCGATCGATCAGCTTCTCGGCGTCGGTCATCTCCTCGATCGACTCTTCGCGGTACTTGGCCGCGAGCTTCGTGAAACCCCAGTTCTCGCAGAGCTTGTAGTGGGCGAAATACTGGTTCACGGCCGTCAGCTCTGCGGTGAGAGCCTCGTTCAGGAACTCGATGATCTTCGGTGATCCCTTCATCGAACCGACCCTATACCGCTTCGCCGACGGCCGGAACGACCGGTGCCTCGACCAGCGACTCGACGATGGGTCGACACGTGCCACAGTCGAAGCCGACCCAGCACTTGGATGCCACCTCGTCGTAGGTCGTGGCGCCCGCCGCGACGGCATCGCGAATGTCGGAGTCGCTCACGACAGCACAGTGGCAAACGATCATCACACTCTCCCCTCGCCTGGGCGACCAACCGGGTTAGGTTTGCTTAACTGTACGAGGCGGCGGGCGCGCCGACAACGCGTCAGACCGGCGGCGGCCGCCGATAGGGTCGACCCATGACCGAGGCCGACCTCCCAGACGAGCTCATCAACCGGGTCACCTGGAAGATCCCCAACGCTCTCGCGCTGGTCGGGTCGGCCGCCGGGGGCCGACGCAATGCCATGACCACCAGCTGGATCACGCAGGTGTCGATGGAACCGGTGATGATCGCCGTGGGCGTCGACAACAGCGCCGTTACGCACCAGCTGATCTCCGAGGGCGGCTCGTTCACCGTCAACTTGTGGGATGCCGACAACACCAGGGTGTTCGTCAAGTTCTCGAAGCCGGCCGAAGACGACGGCACATCGCTTAACGGGTGGCCGGTGCACTCCGAAGCCACGGGTGCCCCGGTGTTCGACGACGCCTTGGCCTGGATGGACTGCCAGGTGCGCCAGAGCTACGACATGGGCACCCACACGCTGTTCGTCGGCGAGCTGGTCGCAGCCGACATCGTCGACGACGAGAAGCGGGTCGCTTCGATGTCCGACACCCGCATGAAGTACGGCGGGGTCAAGCGGCATTGAACTTCGCGGTCACCATTCGAGCCCAGGACGTAGACGTCGAGCAGATCTCGTCTGCGATCAATGGTGACGGGCTGGGCCCTTGGGACTACGCCCAAGCGGTCATCATCTTCGCCGCGGCGCTGGTGCTGTCGCGGCTGGTGAAGTTGGCGGTCAAGCGGCTGGTCAGCCGCGGCCGGGCCGACGCGTTCCTGGGCGACCTGCTCGGACGTGTCACCGGCTACGTCATCATCACCTTTGGTCTGGTCTATGCGCTGGAGTCGTTGGGAATCGCGGTTGGTCCAGTGCTTGGCGCCCTCGGCATCATCGGCATTGCCGTGGCGTTCGCCCTTCAGGACATCCTCGAGAACTTCGTCGCCGGCATCATCTTGCAGGTTCGGCGCCCGTTCGGCCCCGACGACGAGATCGTGGCCGACGGCCAAGAGGGTCGGGTGTTGGCCATCGATGCGCGTACCGTCACCGTGCGCACACCCGACGGCGAGACGGTGCGCATTCCCAGCGCGTCCGTCATCAAGAACCCGATCACCAACCACACCCAGTTGGGTCGTCGGCGCACCACGGTGGCCGTCGGCGTCGCCTATGGCACCGACCTCCGCCACGCCACCGAGGTGACCCGCTCCGCGGTCGTCGGTTGCAGTGGCGTGCTCGACACTCCCCGGGTCGAGGTCTACGTCGAGGGGTTCGGCTCGTCGTCGATCGACCTGGCCGTGCGCTATTGGCACCAGCCCAGCATCGCCGAACTGTGGCGAGTCAGGCACAACGTCAATGTGGCCATCGCCGAGGCCTACGAAGAAGCCGGAATCGAGATCCCGTTCCCCCAACGGGTGCTGCACTTTCCGCCCGATTCCGCAAACATCGACGACCAGCAGCGCTAGCGGGTGTCGAGCCAGCGCCAACCGTCGGTGTCGTCCATCACCAGTCGGTGCATGGTGCCGGCAGCGTCGACCTCGCCGCTGTCGTAGCCCGCGTCTCCCGGGTACATGCACACCCGCACCCCCGACGCCGTTTGGCCCAGCCTGGTTGCATAGAACAGCGGCCCGTCGCTGGCCATGACCGACTCGACCGACCTATGCCGTGCCAGCGCGAACAAGGTCACGAACGTTGGGGTCACCAATGAGATGTTGCCCGCGTCGCGCTCTGCCATGGCGCGCTGGGGCGCAAACCACCGGTGCTCGTGGACCTCACCACCATCGATCTCGACGCTGCCTGGTGGCACCGGCGCGGCGAAGAACCACGTCGAGAACCTGGCGGGCGAATCGGCGGGCGGAAGCCAGTGGCTCAGCCAGGTCAGCGAGTTGGGGTCGAGGGCTAGCCCCACCTCTTCCCTCGTCTCTCGCACCGCTGCCGCCCGGGCCGCCGGCAACGGATCTGGCGCCGTGCCGGGCGGAACATCTTCTGGTTCGATCACACCGCCCGGAAAAGCCCACATGCCACCGAACGCTGTCTTCGAGTTGCGCCGGATCATCAGCACCTCGACGCCGTCGGGTGTGTCGCGCAGCAGAACTGCTGTGGCCGCCGGCCGAGCCGGCCGCGGCGAGTCGGCGTGGTCGATGATGTCGATGGGCGGCAAGGGCCTGGGGGGACGGTCGGGCGCGGTCACCCGACAATGATGTCGCCAAGCGCCGGGTCAACCAAACGCCCGGCGATACGCCGAGGGGCTGGTACCCACCACCCTGCCGAAGTGGTGGCGCAGCGTCGCCGCCGAACCAAAGCCGCACAAGATTGCGATGCGCTCGATCGAGAACTCGGTCGCCTCGAGCAACCGCTGCGCCTCTTGCACCCGCTGGTGGAGGATCCAGCGGTGTGGGCTGGTGCCGAACTGCGAGCGGAATCGCCTGGCGAACGTTCGCGCAGACATCGAAGCCCGGTCGGCGAGATCGTCCACGGTCAGGCGCTGATCGAGGTTTGTCAGGCACCACTGAGCCACCGCAGCCAGCGAGCCGTCGCCGCTGAGGTCGTCGGGTGGGCGGTTGATGAACTGGGCCTGGCCACCCTCGCGGTGGGCGGGCATGACCAGGCGACGTGCAACCGAGTTGGCGACGTCGGCTCCGAAGTCGCGGCGTATCAGATGGATGCCCAAGTCGAGTCCTGCCGCGCTGCCAGCCGAGGTCAGCACCGTGCCGTTGTCGATATACAACACATCGGGTCTGACATCGATGGCCGGGTACATCTGGGCCAGCAAGTCGGTGTAGCGCCAGTGTGTGGTCGCCTGCAGACCATCCAGCAGCCCGGTGGCGGCCAACACGAACACGCCCGAGCAGATCGACATCACCCGCGCCCCGTTGTGGTGGCCCTCCACGATGGCCGCTTTCAACTCGTCGGGCACGGGCTGGTGCACGTCGCGCCATCCCGGCACCACGATGGTTCCCGCAGACGACAGCACCTTCAGGTCGTTCGCGGCGGCCATGGTGACCCCGCCCAACGACCGCAACGGCGCCGAATCGACCCCCACCACCGAGAACTCGTACCAATCGAAGTCGAACTCGGGCCGGGGCAGGCCGAACAGTTCGCTGGCGATGCCGAACTCGAACAGACAGAGCCCGTCGTAGGCCAGCGCAACGACGCTGCGGTTGTTCGGGCGCATTGGCAGGATCTTATTGATCATTGGCATTCGAGCCACTGTCGCAGAGCGGGTCGGCTCCTTCAACATGTGCACATGTCGAAATCCGTTGTCACCGCTCACCCGGCCGCCGCCCCTGCAGATGCCATCGAGCACTTCGCCGCCCTGCTCGGCTTCGAGACCGATTGCTGGGACGTGCACGAGGTGCTGTCGGCGGGCGAGGCCGACTTCGTGCTTGTGGATGTCAGGGGCAAGGGGGCCTGGGAGCAGGGCCACATCGCAGGCGCGGTACACATTCCGCACCGCGAACTCGGCAGCGGTGTGCTCGACGAGTATCCGGACGAGACCGTGTTCGTGGTCTACTGCGCCGGACCCCACTGCAACGGCGCCGACCGCGCCGCTTTGAGGCTGGCCCAAGCCGGCAGGCCGGTCAAGAAGATGATCGGCGGCGCCACAGGCTGGCTCGACGGGGTTCGAGCTGGTCCGCGGCTGAGCCTGGGCTTCGGGCTGGGCGGCGCCAGTGCACCGGGTCAGTTCAACGCAGAACCCCGGCGCGGCAGCCCAGCAGCCACATAAGCCCGATCGATGACCAGCATCGTTGCGACAGAGTCGGCGCCACCCGTGGGCACGGCGACCCCGTTGCGCACGGCATCGACGAACGCCGCCATCTGATGCTGGTAGGTGGTGAGCCCCTCGACGGTCTCGGTCGACGACCGGCCGTTCAGCTCGATGTCGATGCGGTTGCCCATGTGAGGCGCCAGCGGGTTGTGAACCACGAACCTGCCGTTTGGACCCTCGACCGCCAGATGTGCCGCGAACTCGTCGTCCATGCTGGTCGACACATGAGCCACGCACCCGCCCGAGAACTCGAGCCACAGCTCGGTTTGGGAGTCGACCAGCTCGCTTCCGGTCGGAGCGTGTGTGCGCATGCGGGCCTGGATGTTCGTGGGCTCGGCCCGGGCCGCGAACCGGGTCCACTGAACCGGATAGCAGCCGAGGTCCATCAGGGCGCCGCCCGAGAGTTCCCATGACCGGCGCACCGCGTCGTCGGCGGGCACAGGTGCATTGAACAACGCATCGATGCGAGTCGCCCCGCCCACCGCGTCGACCAGCTCGTCGATACGCGTCGCCATGGGGTGATAGCGCCAGTGGAAGGCCTCGACGAGCACCCGCCCCTCGTTGCGACCCACAGCCACCATCTCGGCGGCCTGGGCTGCGTTGGAAGCAAAGGGCTTCTCGCACAACACGTGCTTGCCGGCCTGAAGCGCGGCGATTGTCCACTGGTGATGGAGGCTTATGGGCAACGGATTGAAGATGGCGTCGATGTCGTCGCGGGCCAGGACGTCTTCGTAGGTGTCCTCCACCGAGGCGATCGAGTGCTCGGCGGCATGTTGCTGGGCTCGGCCTCGGTCGCGGGCAGCGATGGCCACCAGCTCGACGTCTGGATTGGTGGCCACCGGGTGGTAGAGCGCGCTCGCCGAGATCTTGGCCGCGCCAAGCACCCCCATCCGCAGCGGCGGCAGCTCGGCCATGTCAGGCCCCTGTCGACTGGAGTGTTCGCCACACCCTCTGCGGCGTCACCGGAATGTCGACGTGCCTGACACCCAGATGAGACAGGGCGTCGACCACCGCGTTCTGCACCGCCGGGCCGGCACCGATGGTGCCCGACTCGCCGATGCCCTTGGACCCCAGGGGGTTGCGGTCTGTCGGTGTCTCCTGAACCAGGCGCTCGAAGCTGGGCAGCTCGGCCGCCGAGCCAAGCGCATAGTCCATGAAGTTGGCCGTCAGAGGGTTTCCGTCTTCGTCGTAGACGAACTCTTCCATCAGGGCATGGAGCGCTCCGGATGCGATGCCGCCGTGCACCTGACCTTCGACGATCATCGGGTTGACGATGGTGCCGGCGTCGTCGCAGGCGACATAACGAACTATCTCGACACCACCGGTTCCGGGATCGACCTCGACCACACACAGGTGCACACCAAAGGGAAAGGTCGCACCGCCCGGCGTGAAGTCGGCCTCGGCCTGCAGCGGCGCGCCCTCGGACTGTTCGATGTGGGTGGCGATGTCGGCCCACCCTGTCGAAACCGCCGGAGTTCCGGCAACCGAGAACGAGCCAGTGTCGGTGTCGAGGACGATGTCGGCTGGGTTCGCCTCCAGCAGAGCGGCAGCCGCGTGCTTGGCCTTCTCGACGACGGCCTCGGTCGCCTCCCACACCGCGCTGCCACCGGCCTGCAACGAACGCGAGCCGCCCGTGCCACCGCCTCGTTTCACCTCGTCGGTGTCGCCGTGGCGAACCTCGATGCGGTCGAACGGAATGCCGGTGAGGTCAGCAGCCAGCTGTGCGAACGAGGTGTGGTGACCCTGGCCATGGGCCGACGAACCCGTCAGCACCAACGCACTGCCGTCGTTGTTGATCTGGATGCTGCCGAACTCACCCGACCCCATCGGGTTGGCGATCTCGACATAGGCCGACCAACCCAGCCCGAGTTGCTTGGCGGCAGGGTCGCTGCGTCGACGGGCCTGTTCTGCCCTGAGCTGCTCGTAGCCGGCCGCCGACATCACGGCGTCCAGGGCCTTTTCGTATTGCCCAGAGTCCATGGCTGCGCCGGTGGGGCTCGTGAACGGAAAGGCCTCGGGGGCGACGAAGTTGCGCCTGCGAAGCTCGGCGGGATCCATGCCGATCTCGGCGGCGTACATGTCCATCATGCGTTCGATGGTGAGGGCCGCCTCGGGCCGACCCGCTCCCCGGTACGCACCCATCGGAACGGTGTTGGTGACCACAGACCTGGATGCGACATCGACCTTGGGAATGTCGTATACGCCGGTGGCCATGACGCTGCCGAAGAACGGCAACACCGACCCGATGGCCGGGTAGGCGCCGGCGTCGGCCAGGATCCGCACCTCGAGCGATGTCACGTTGCCATCACGGCTGCCACCGATGCGAGCGTCGACGGTCCAGCCGCGACCGTGCACCAGGCCGGTCATGCTCTCCGAGCGCGTCTCGGTCCACCGAATCGGTCGATCGAGATCCCTGGCGATGGCCGCCACCACCAGGTCCTCTGGATAGGCACCACTCTTGGCACCGAAACCGCCGCCCACGTCTGGGGTGATGACGTGAACCTGGTCCTTGTCGACGCCCAAACCTGCGGCCAGTGCGTCTCGCGCCCCGTGCGGGAACTGGGTGCACGACCACTGTGTGAGCCTGGGGCGGCCGTCTTCACCGGCCGACCACGACGACACAGTCGATCGGGGTTCTATGGGGCAAGGCGCCTGACGGTGGTTCTTGTAGTGCAGGCCGACCGTGACCTCGCAGTCGGCGAAGATGTCGTCCTGGTTGGCCGAAGGCATCGCCAGGCTGGTGTTGGTTCCCGCGTCGGCGAACAACAGCAGCTCGTCGGTGGCCGAGCGACTCACGTCGACCAGGGCCTCGAGAGGTTCGTAGTCGACAAACACCATCTCGGCAGCGTCGACCCCCTGGGCCCGCGTTTGGCTGACGATGGCCACGATGGGCTCGCCCACGAACCGCACCCGGCCCCGGGCCATCACCGGTCGACCCATCGACGCGTTGATCATGGGGTTACCCGGTGCCATGTCGTTGAGGCCCAGGTCGTCGACGGTGTAGACGGCCACGACGCCCGGCATGTCGCGGGCTTCGCTGACGTCGACATCGGCCAGTTCTGCGTGGGCCATCAGCGAACGCACGAACGTCACGAACAGCGAATCGGACGGTGCCAGGTCGTCGACATACCTGCCTCCGACGGTCAACAGTTCGGGATCTTCCTTGCGGACGACCCGGGTTCCGATCATGCTCACTGGCGCTCCCCCATCGGCTCGATCGCCGACGGCACGCCGGCCCCTCAAACCTAGCGGTGCATCGGCTCGCGCACGCGGTGTACGTTCGCTCCATGAGTCAGAACCTGCGTCTTTACACCAGAGCCCTGTACGGATTCGACCACGTGGTGCGCCTGGCCCCGCCAGAAGCCTGGTCGAACGAGTCACCTTGCGAGGGCTGGACGGCCCGTCACGTTATTGGCCACGTCAACGCCGTGCAACGCTATGTCGAGTCGTTGATCGAAGGCCGCGAGCCCACCATGAGCCCGATGCAAGACCTCGAGCGCAACGCAGGCGACGACCCGGCGGCAACGTGGGCCGCAACTCTCGAGTCGCTGCTGGCCGCCCTGGATCAGCCGGGCGTTCTGCAACGGGTGGTCCAGAGCTTCTGGGGTGAGATAACGGTCGACGACGGCATCGGACGTCTGCTGGGCGACGTCACCATCCATTCCTGGGACCTGGCCCGGGCCTTCGGCGTAGACGATCGCCTCGACCCCATACTGGTCGAGGCGGTGACCGCGGCCATGGCGCCCAACGCCGACAATCTGGCATCGTCTGGCATGTTCGCCGCACGCGTAGACGTTGGCGACGACGCAGATGCGCAGGCCCAGCTGTTGGCCATGTCGGGTCGCCGGCCCTGATGGGTGGGCCCGACTCCACCCGGTACTGGCGGTCCAATCGTGTCGAGATGAGGGCCGCGGGGTTCGACCCCGACCGGACCCGCGCCCTCGACCTGATAGTCACGGTCGCCAGCCCGTTCACCAACGCCCACCGCTGCAACAACCGCGTGGGCCAACTCGCAGACCTGGCCATGTCGGCGCTGGCCGAGGTTGGGGCCCAGGGCCTGCTGGTCGGAACCCCTGCCGTTTCCGACGCACTTACGCAGGGCACCCCCAACGCTGGTTTCAGCCTGGTGTCGCGCGACCTGATAGCCGACTGCATCGAGCTGGGGCATCGGGCCCACCACGCCAATGCGATGCTGGTGATCTCGGGCTGTGACAAGGTCGGGGCGGCCGCCATGATGCCCCTGGCGCGCACCAACGACTTCGGTCTGGTGGTTTACCCCGGCACCAGCTCGCCGGGTTCGGTGGCCATCCAGCCGTGGGCCTCGAAGGGCAACAACCTGACGATCCTCGACTATGCCGAGGCGCGCGCCGCACACGAGGCGGGGCGCATCTCCAGCACAGACCTCGAACAGGTCGAGAGTTGCATCATGCCGGGCAGCGGCACATGCGGAGCGATGTTCACGGCCAACACCATGAGCACCATCACCGAAGCCATGGGCATGATGCTGCCGCTGGGGGCCTCACACCCCGCCGACCACAACGCGGCAGGCCCCGTGCACCCGGACGTGGTGTCGCAAGTACACGCGTCGGTGCTGGCCCTGACCCACCTGGTCGAAGCCGGCATCAGGCCCCGAGACATCATGACGTTGGCAGCGTTCGAGAACGCCATAGTCACCGCGTACGCGATGGGCGGATCGACAAACCTCTACCTGCACCTGCTGGCGATAGCCCGTGAGGCAGGGGTGTCACTGACGGTCGACCACATTCAGGCGGTCGGCGAGAAGGTACCGCTGATAGGCAACCTGCAGCCCCACGGCCCCTACGCCATGGTCGCCCTGCACCAGCTGGGCGGTGTACCGGTGGTGATGCGCGAACTGCTCGACGCGGGCTTGCTTCACGGCGACGCCATGACGGTCACCGGTCGCACCCTGGCCGAGAACCTCGCCGATACGCCGACCCTGGCCGAGCTGGGCCAGCAGGACATAGTGCGGCCCGTCACCAACCCGTTGGCGCCGCCCAACAACCACATCAGCGTGCTGAAGGGCAACCTGGCGCCAGACAGTTGTGTGCTAAAGCTCGGCGGCAAGACCCTCGAGCGAGGTCGGTTCCGCGGGCCGGCCCGGGTCTTCGACAGCGAGCCCGAGGCCATGGCCGGTATCAAGTCTGGTGCCGTTCGGCCGGGTGGCGTGGTGGTGGTGCGCAACGTGGGCCCGGTGGGCGGAGCCGGAATGCCCGAGATGGTGATGCTGACCATCCAGCTGCAGGGACGAGGTCTGGGGTCAGACGTCGCGTTGATAACCGACGGCCGCTTCTCGGGGGTGTCGCACGGCATCCTCATAGGGCACATATCGCCCGAGGCCGCCACCGGCGGGCCTCTGGCCGCCGTGCGCGACGACGACATCATCGTCATCGACCCAACCGCTCGAACGCTCGATGTCGAGCTGAGCGACGAGGAACTGGCCGAGCGGATGTCGCACTGGGTGCCGCCACAAAGCCACGTCGACCTTGGCAGTGTGCGCGGCAAGTGGATGCGCCTCGTCTCATCGGCACACCACGGCTGCGTGCTCTAGGCCAGCACTAGCTCCGCATCAACAGCTGCTCGGCGATAGCGATCGTCTCGTCGTACAGCTCTGATCGATACCCGCCGCGGAAGCACTCGGCCAGGGCTTGCCAGGCGGTTGCGTCGTCTGCGAAAACGTCCAGATAGGCCCGATAGTGCGCCGCGGCTTCGGCCGGCCTGTCCAGCCGGCGCAGTAGGTCGCCAGCTCGCAGATGGAGGCCGAGGCCGCCCTCGTTAGGCCACAGCCCAATCGCACGACGTATCTGCTCGACCTCGGCTGACGGCTCACAGCCCGACTCGATCTGGCCGATGGCGTGTCGGGCAGCAGAGTGGTCGGAGTGGGTTCTGGCGCCGACCGACAGGCAGCGCTGCCTCACCGCCGCGCTGATCAGGTGTGTCGAGGTTCCCATCTGGGCGGCACGTCGATCGCCGATCTCGACGACGGTTCCGTCGACGAACCTCAAGCGCAGCGGGTGACGATGTCCTGGCTGGCCGCGAACGTAGATGATGGTCGTTTCGACCGAGGCGGCATACAACTGGTTGGCCGGCCTTTCGAGCCAGCCACCGCGCAGGCCGCGCCACATGAGCCTGTCGGAGGCGATCTTCAGCTCGATCGGCTGTCTTGCCGGGAACGATTCGGTCCTGACCAAAGGCGCGACCAGGCCCCACATGAAGAGCCCTATCGCCATGAACAAGAAACGGTCTCGGGTGGGGTTGTCGCCGATCACCTCGACCATCCAAGGCCAGCCGAGAACCAGCACAAGCCCGAGACCCAGACCGACGGCTGCAGCCGTGATGGTCTTGCGGCTGACCGCTAGGTGAGACAGGTCTCGGTCGGGCGCGAGGGCCGAGGCCGACATCGAGTCCGACACCAGCCTTGGTGCCTGGGCAACCAGCCGGTCGAACAGATCGTCGAAGCCGGCCATGGTTCTGGAAAGGCGCATCCGGCCGTCGCTCGTCGACAGCACGCTGGCAGGCCACCACCGTGCCTCTTCGATTGCCTCGATCGAAGCGATCGGCACCGACCGCTTCGTCCACAGCTTGACCTTCGTCAGGCGGTCGGGCTCCAGCACCACGACGGTTTGTCCAGGCAGCGAACACACCAGGCCGATGCCGACGAACACCGCCCCTACCGCGACCAGGCCGATGGCGGCTCGAGAGGCATCCGGGTCGGCGTCGACCAGCCAGACCGCTGCGGGCAACAGGCTCAGCGAGCCCAGCGCAAAGCCGAGCCACACAAGGACCAGCGCGAGGCGAATGGCGACGTCAGATCCGTATACGAGACCGACGTCGGCGAGCTCCTCAACGGTTCGTTCGCGGCGGTTGAACAGCGTTCGGCCAGCCCATCTGGCGCCGAACACCCCAACCGATACAACAAGGGCCACGGCAGCCAACACCACGGCTCCGGCGGCCAGTTCGCTCAGGCTCACGGGTCGAACCTCGCCAGCCGGTCGTCTGCGGCGATTATCTGACGTGCTTCGGGGGCAAGGTGCCATGGCACCTGCCGCTTGCGTCGCCTGTTGAGAAAGCGCCGCGAGGGGCGCATCGCCCTCAGCCGCTCGATGTGTCGGTCGTCGCCAGGATCCAGGCGCCCTGCCGTCGCAAAATGCCTAGAAGCGAGCTTCACCATTCCCTGCCGCGCCCGCACCACCCCCATCAGCACATGGCCGTCGGGCCAATCCGGCTGAACCGACAGCCCCTGTTCCAAAGCCGACGCAGCACCCACCAGATCGTCCGCGATCACGTGGGCAACCGCCTTGGCGTAGTAGCCGCCGGTCTGGTCGGGTTGCAGGGCCAAGGCTGTGTTTGCGGCATCCATCGCCCTGGTAGACGCTGCCGTCCGGTCAGAGGCCCCGTCGCCATCTGGCCGAGCATCGAGCCACGGCCCCGAGGTTGCCAACGACAGCGTCATGTGGAGCGGTGCCAGGTCGGGCTCCATCACCAAGGCCCGACTGCACAGTTCGATCGCCTCGTCGTAGCGCCCGGCGTGCCTGGCCACCCGGGCGGCCAGGTGCAGCGACGCCGGGTCTGCAGCGATGCCCATTGCGTCGGTCGCGTGTTGGGCCGCCAGATCGAGCCGCCCTGCTCCCAACTCGATCTCGCCCAGAAGGCGATGTGTCGAGGCTTCGCCGGGCTCCTGCGACAGTGCTTCCAGTGCACTCGAGCGCGCCTCGTCGAAGCGGCGCAGCAACAGCAGGTTCTGGCCATGTCTGCGGAGCCGTTCGACGTCGTCCATCACCATCTAGATCGGTCGCCCGGGGCACTGCTTGATGCCGGGCACCCGGCTGCCGATCCTAAACACATGTCGAGTGACGATGAACCCGAACCGACGCTGTCAGTGCCCGACACGGCAGACGAGCTGATCGAACGGTTCGGCCAGTCGGATGCGGCCGAGGAGGCCTTGTTCGGCGAGTTGACGAAGGCCCAGGTCTCGTTGGCGGACGTCGGCGGTCTTGCGAACGTGAAAGAGCAGCTCGAGCGCTCGTTTCTGGCTCCCCTGCGCAACCCCCAGATGGCTGCGGCCTTCGGCAAGAAGGCCGGAGGTGGCCTGCTGCTGTGGGGGCCTCCTGGGTGCGGCAAGACATTTCTGGCCCGCGCGGTCGCAGGCGAGATGGGGGCGAACTTCTACGACGTCGGCCTGGCGGACGTGCTGGACATGTGGATCGGTTCCAGCGAGCGCAACCTGGCCGCCATCTTCGAGACCGCCCGCCGCAACTCTCCCTGTGTGCTGTTCTTCGACGAGATAGATGCTCTGGGACAAAAGCGCTCGCACCTGCGCCATGCGGCCGGTCTACGAACCGTTGTCAACCAACTGCTGGCCGAGCTGGACGGGGTTTCCGCTTCGAACGAAGGCGTGTTCGTACTGGCGGCAACCAACCATCCGTGGGATGTCGACGAGGCTCTGCTGCGCCCTGGTCGCTTCGACCGCAAGCTGCTGGTGCTGCCGCCCGACGCCCCGGCGCGCCATGCGGTGTTGCAGTACCACCTGCGCTCGAAGCCCACCGAGCAGCTGAATCTAGGCAAGGTTGTCGAGGCAACCGAGGGCTACTCGGGGGCAGACATCGCCCACGTGGTCGAGTCGGCCACCGAGGCGTGCCTATCGGCGTCGATCGCCACCGGCGAGGTTCAACCCATCGGTACACAACACCTGCTGACGGCGGCGCTCGAGTCGTCGTCGACCATAGGTCCGTGGCTCGAGACGGCCCGAAACCACGTCGTGTACTCGAACCGCAGCGGCGACTACGACGAGCTCGAGGCATTCCTGCGCTTGCGCGACAAGCGCCGCCGCTGAGCCGACCCGTCGAGATGGCTAACAATGCCCTGGGTGCCTACCGATTGGGTGGGGTGAGCGACGACCGACGCGCCGACGATGGTTTCAGCCTTATCGAGCTGATGGTGGTGGTGCTGGTCATCGCCATCCTGATCGGCCTGGCCCTGCCCACGTTCCTGGGTGCCCGCGAACGGGCTCAGGATCGGGCGGCGCAAGCCAACGTGCGCAACGCGATGACAGCCGCAATGGTGCTGTTCGCCGACGACGCCGACTTCTCTACCGTCAGTGCTGCCACGCTGGAAGAGATCGAACCCGCACTGGACTATGTGGGCGAGGCAACCGTCGTTACAGCAGGATCACAGGTCGGGTTCAGCCTCCAGGCGGGCAACGCTCGCGTAGTCATGGTGGGCCTGTCTGAATCTGGCGACTGCTTCTACATGCAGACCGACCGTGGCAACACCGTCAACACCAGCAGCGACCAGTTCGCAATTCGCGACCAGGCCACCGGTGGCGACTGCAGGGCCAACAACACCGGCGACCTCACCTGGGGCGCCGACTGGTAGGCAGGCCCCTCAGGCCGATCCGGCGCTGCGGCCCAGCGACCACACCGGCACCGGTTCGTCGAACCCCTTCAGGATGCGACGGCCCGCAGGCTCGACGGTGAACCGACGGGGTATCGCAGCCGCCACTCCCCGATCGCACAGGACCTCGCCCGGCACCGCATGGTCGCCCAGGCGTGACGCCAGGTTGACCACCGGCCCATAGTGATCGCCACCGCGTGTCAACAGGTCTCCGAACGCCAGCCCCCCACGTGGCATGACCCGGTCGTCGGCGAACCCACCGACCAGGTCCAGCGCGGCCGAACACCCGGCCTCGACCGTCGGGGCGGTGAACATCACCTCGTCACCGACGTGTTTGACCACCCGGCCCCCAACATCGGTGATCAGTTCGAACGCCCTGGCCTCGAAGTCGCGAATCACCTCGGCGAGGTCTTCGAAGCTGAGACGGCCCGAGATAGCAGTGAACCCAACCAGGTCGACGAACCCGACCGCCGACCTGTAGGCGAGACGGCTCTCGATGCGGTGTTGTGCCAGTCTCTGTCTCTCGGTGGACGCCGCGAAGTGGTGCCGCAGGAGGGCTGCGATGGCCACCGCTACCTGCTCGATCGCCTCGATGCCGGTGGCCAGCGCCCGCAGCGACGCGAGATGGGGCGACCCGGTCTGGTCCGAGTCCCAGATGGGCCCCTCGACAGCGTGTGAGTACGCCGAGATCGACCCTTCGCTGATACGTGCCACCGCGCTGCCGATCAGCCGCAGAAGGTCGTCGCGTTCGCTCTCGGGCATGAACCCCGAACCGATCAGGTGGAAAAGGCTGACCAGGGTGAGATCTTCTTCGGAGAACCTGACGCCGTCGTGCTCGGACAGCGGCACGCCCGACAGTCGGTAGATGTGATCGACGTCGGCCAGCGAAACGCCCGTGCGTTCGGCGAGTTCGGACGCGGTCATCGTGGCATGCCTGTAGAACACCGCATCGACCGGAAGAGCATCGACGGGTTGCGCCAAGATCTCGCCGATGAGCCTCTCGGACATGCCGATCCGCGCCAGCATCGCCGCGACCTCGGTGGCCTCGTCGCTGTTGAGGTGCTCACCGGCTTCAGCCATGCGACGAGCGTACTCGGGGGTCGGTGCTCGATTTCGGCGCAGGGCGCGGCGACTGATCGCAGTGCGGTAGAAAGCACCATGCGTCTCACCACCGTGTTCGGGCTCATGGCCTTGGTGCTGTCTGCCGTGTACTCGTCGGCGCCGGCCCCGGCGGCCGCACAGGAGCCGACGTCCCAGGCAGACGGCTACGTCGTGGGGCGCAGCGGCGCAGAGAGCTTCGCGATCCAACCCGGTTTCAGGGCGGTCGGCGCCGCATCGTCGGGCGGTGGCCTGTGGGTGGTCGATCGGGCCGGAACGGTCGAGGCTCTGGGCGAAGCCACCCACCTCGGCGGCCTCAGCGGCATTCGGTTGGATGCGCCGGTGGTGGCCATAGCCGCCACGCCCACAGGCCAGGGTTATTGGCTCGTCGCAGCCGACGGCGGAGTGTTCAGCTTCGGAGACGCAACCTTCCTGGGATCGATGGGCGGCATCACCCTCAACCGCCCCGTCGTAGCCATGACGGCCACAGCAACGGGTAGGGGCTATCGCCTGGTCGCAGCCGACGGCGGAGTATTCGCCTTCGGAGACGCACCCTTCCTCGGCTCGACCGGTGGCGCCCCCGACCCGTCGCCCGTGGTCGGGGTTGCAACCAACCCCAACGGAGATGGTTACTGGCTGGCCCGGGCCGACGGCGCCGTGCTGGGCTTCGGCAGCGCGGCTCCGCAGGGTGGTTCGCCCAGCGGACGCACGGTGGCCATCGCGGCCGCTGGCGACGGAGGCGTCTGGCTGGTGGGTTCCGAACCCGCCGAACTCCCCGGCGGTGGAGTCGAGGTGTTCGCCAACGGCAGGATGATCGTCGCCCACTATGGCTCGCCCGGCAGCCCGGTCCTGGGAATCCTCGGTGAGCTGGAGCCCGACAGGGCTTTGCAGGCCGTGGTCGAGCGAGCGGCTCAGTTCGGAACGGTCGGCGACGACGTGGTGCCAGGTGTCGAAATAATCGTCACCGTGGCGCAGCGCTCGGCGGGGGCCGACGGCGACTACAGCGCACCCGTCGACAAGACTGCGGTCGAGGCGTTGGTCGACGAGGCAGAGCGGGTCGGAGCCTTCGTGGTCCTCGATCTCCAGCCCGGTCGATCGACCTTCTTGTCACAAGCCGTGCAGTTCGAGGATCTGCTCGGCAGGCCCCATGTGGGGCTGGCTCTCGACCCCGAGTGGAGAATGGGGCCTGGCCAGGTTCCGGCGCGAGTGATCGGCTCTGTGACCGCAGCCGAGGTCAACGAGGTGTCGGCCTGGCTGTCCGAGATGGTCGTCAGAGACGGCCTGCCCGAGAAGCTGTTCGTGATCCACCAGTTCACCGACAACATGGTTCGAGATCGCGACGACATCGTCGATCGCCCAGGTCTGGCCATCACGTTCCACGCCGACGGCTTCGGGGGCCGGGGTGCCAAGATCGGCGACCTGGTCCGCTACGCGGGCCAGCCACCATTCCACACCGGCTTCAAACTGTTTCTCGACGAGGACACCAACCTCTTTTCACCAGCCGAGGTGCTTGGCCTGTCGCCGCGCCCCGACCTCGTCACCTACCAGTAGCCGCCCTCAGCGGGGCAGGTTGAGCCAGCGAAACCGCGGGATCGGGGGCATCGTCGCAACCTCGACCGATTCGCATCCGGCGGGTACCGGCTGCGAGTGATGCGGTGCATCGCCCAGTTCGGCTTGCAACCGCCACATCGCAGCCTTCAGATCCTCACGGATCTCGAGATACGCCGGGTCGTCGTAGACGTTGTTGACCTCGTCGGGGTCTGACCGCAGGTCGTACAGCTCCCACTCGGGCGGGTAGGTGAAGAACGAAGTGAAGGGCAGGCCGAACCCCTCGTTGTAGTAGTAGATCAGCTTGTAGCGATCGGTGCGGTAGCCGTAGTGGGCGGGCGCCTTGTGGATCATGTCGTCGTGTTCCCAATAGCGGTAGTACACACCCTGCGCGTTCACCGACCCCGGCTCGCCGGCCATCTCGGGCCAAAAGCTCGTCCCTTGCATGTCGTCGACGCCACCGACACCGGCGGCGTCGAGCAGGGTCTGTGCCATGTCGACGTTGGTCACCATGGCGCTGCGCACCTGACCGGGCGCCACCCGGCTGGGGTACGAGACCACCAGCGGCATCCGCAACGACTCCTCGAACATCAGCCGCTTGTCGAACCAGCCGTGGTCGCCCAGGAAGAACCCCTGGTCGGACGAATAGACGAAGATCGTGTCGTCGAACTCTCCCCGGTTGCGCAGCCAGTCGATCAGGCGCCCAACGTTCTCGTCCACCGAATGCACGCAGGCCAGGTAGTCGCGCATGTATCTCTGGTACTTCCAGACAGCCTGATCCTCATACGACAGGCCCTCCGGCGGGTCGCCTTTGAGGTCCTCGGACGACAGGTGATCGGCCACTCTCATCGCAACCCGTCGCGAAGACGAAGAGCGAGTCGCATAGTCGTCCCAGAACGTCGATGGCAGCGGCACCGGCTGTTCGTACAGCGCTCGGTGTTCGGGCTTGGGTTCCCATGGCCGGTGAGGAGCCTTGTGCCAGACCAGCATGCACCAGGGGTCGTCACCGTCGAGCGACTCGACCCAGTCCATCGACAGGTCGGTGATGATGTCGGTGGCGTAACCCTCGACGACCCGTTCGCCTTCGGGCGAGATGAACGTCGGATTCCAGTAGTCGCCTTGACCGGGCAACACATCCCAGTAGTCGAAACCCTGTGGGTCGTGGCCATCGCCATGTCCCATGTGCCACTTGCCGATCATCGCGGTGCGGTAGCCCACCGACTTGAGCTGCGAGATGAAGGTCGGCTGGCTGGCGTCGATTGGCGTGAACAGGGTGAAGACGCCATTTCGGTGGCTGTACTTGCCCGTCAAGATGCTGGCCCGCGACGGGGTGCACAGCGAGTTCGTGGCAAAGCAGTTGTCGAACCTCACGCCGTGTTCTGCGATCTCGTCGATTCGTGGTGTCTGATTGACCACCGATCCGTAACAACCGATCGAGTGAGCGGCGTGATCGTCGGTGAGCACGAAGACGATGTTCGGGCGTTTCTGGTGGACCATCCGTCCACGTTACGTTCCCGGCGAAGGGCTACGAGGCTCAGTCGATGCGGATGCGCTCGCCGGTTCGTGCCACCACGGCATCGAGCTCGAGTGTGGTCTCGATGGCGTCGGCCAGCGCCTGCGACGCCGCTGGCTCGCCGTGGTTCACGAACACCATCTGGGGCGTGCCGGCCGCCGTGCCGAGCCAATCGAGCAACTCGCTGCGGTCGGCGTGCGCCGACAGGTCGACCGACGCGACCTGGGCCCTGACACCGAAATAGCGCCCGAACATCTTGATCTTGGAAGCCCCCTGCACCAGGGCCTCGCCTCGGGTGCCCGGAGCCTGGAACCCCACCAACAGCACTGCGTTTCGATCGTCGCCGATGCGGTTGGCGAGATGGTGGATGACACGGCCTCCCGTCGCCATGCCAGAGGCCGACACGATGATCATCGGGCCTCGCAGGGAGTTGAGCGCCTTGGACTCGTCGGTGGTGCGGGTTTCCCTGACGTCGATTGCCGAGAACAGCGAGGAGCCGGCGATGGCAGGCCGGATCTCTTCCGATCCTTCTGCGACCGCGCGCCGGTACACGTCCAACGCCCGAGACGCCATCGGACTGTCGACATAGACGGGCAGCTCGGGGATGCGGCCCTGGGCCACCAGCCGATCGATGTGCCACAGGACGACCTCGGTTCGGTCGACGGCGAAGGCCGGAACCACAACCACACCACCACGACGCGCCGCCTCGGATATCACCTCGGCCAGAACGTCTTCGGGGTCGACATCGGCGTGCTCCTCGTCGCCATAGGTCGACTCGACCACGACGAAGTTGGCGCGGCCAATCGGGTGAGGCGGCAACAACAATGGGTGGGTCGAGCGGCCGAGATCTCCGCTGAACACCACCGACGTCTCATGATCCTCGAGCTCGATGCGCAGGCTTGCTGCACCCAGAATGTGCCCAGCGTGACGCCACGTGGCCCTGACGCCCGGCACTAGCGCCACGGAATGATCGTAGGGAACCGACCGAAACTGCCGCAGGCAGTCGACAGCGTCTTGTTCGGTGTACAGCGGCAGCGCCGGAGCGTGTTTCGAGTAGCCGACCCGGTTGGCGTATTCGGCTTCCTCTTCATGCAGGCGCCCGCTGTCGGGCAGCACGATTCGTGCCAGCATCTCGGTGCCTTGTGTGCACAGAACGGGGCCCGAGAACCCCTCTCTGGCCAGGCGTGGAACATATCCGCAGTGGTCGACATGGGCGTGGGTCAACACGACGGCGTCGAGGCTCGCGGGTTCGGCAGGGAAAGGCTCCCAGTTCTTCTCCCGCAGCTCCTTGCGTCCTTGGTAGAGGCCACAATCGACCAGGATTCGGCTATTGCCGATCTCGACGAGGGCCTTGGAGCCAGTAACCGTCCCGGCCCCACCGACGAAGGTCAACATCGGTGCACTCATGGCTTCGATTGTCCGCTGGAGGCCCGTACGAAGCCAGTGCCGAAGGGCCTTCAGCTCCCGAACAGAGCCGGCTGATGATCGACAAAAACCCTCTTCATGGGCTCGGCACCAGCGACGCCGGCGATTTCGCGGGCCAGCTGTACGGCGACGGTCAGGGCTTCGCCAGGCGGCACGACCCTGTCGAGCAGGCCATGCGAGACCACCTCGTCTGACTCGATGATGCGCCCGGTCAAACACAGATCGCGTGCTGCGGACATGCGCATCACCGTGCACAGCAGGTCATAAGCGGCCGGAACCCCGAACTTGACCTGTGGTTGACCCATGCGCACCTGCGTGGTGCCAACGCGCAAGTCGCACATGACGGCGAGGTCCATGCCGCCGGCCACGGCCACACCCTCGATGGCCGCTATCAGCGGTTTGGGGAACTCGTGTACCGCAGCGTGATATCGGTCGGCGTGGGCCAAGACAGCGTCTGGGGCGTCGGACGACATCAACTCGTCCAGGTCGAAGCCCGCACAGAAGTGGTCGCCCGCGCCGGTGATCACCACGGCTTTCACGTCTTCGTCGACCGACAAGGCGTCGAGCCGATCGACCAACGCTTGGCGCAGAGTCGAGCTGAGCGCGTTGCGTTTGTCGGGTCGGTTGAGGCTGAGGACCTCGACGCCGAAACCTACGTTCTCCGCGATGAGGACCTGATGGTCGGCCATTCAGCCACCCTTCGTCAGAAGATGACCCCGGCCGAGCGCAACGCGTCGATCTCGTCTGGGCCAAAACCGTGCTCGGACAAGACCGCGTCGGTCTCGCCGCCGATCCCCGGCGGCATCACGGTGGGGCCGGGCATGACACCGTTCAGCTTCACTCCGGCGGCGGGCAACAACGGCCTGGCTGCGGGATCTTGTGGGTCAACAACGGGCTGCAACAGACCCCGCGCCACCGCGTGACCCTCGGCCACCACCTCGGCGAGGTCGCGGACCCTCCCGGCCGGGATGGCCCGTGCGTTCAGCAGTTCCTCCCACTCGGCCGCGCTCTTTTGGGAGAAGCGCTGAGCCATCGCCGCCTTGGCTGCCGCCACCATCGCCGGGTCTGCGTCCGGCTCTGTCAAGCCGGGGTCGGCGAAATCGGGAAGGTCCAGAAGGGTCATCAGGTCGACCAGGTGGCGCGCCTTGTTCGCAGCCACCATCAACAAACCGTCGGTGGTCTCGAAGGCCCCCGAAGCCACCGCGCCGCTGAAGGCGTCGTTGCCGGTGCGCGGCGGGCTGGTCTTGGTCTCGGCGGTGCGTACCAGCCCGCTGGCATTGAACAGCAGGCCTGCGTCGAGCATGGTCACGTCGACGTGAACACCAGTGCCCGTGCGGCGTTGTTCGAGCACACCGGCCAGCAGCCCGAAGGCCAGCAGCAGCCCACCTCCATAATCGAGGTATGGCGATCCGACCTTGATGGGCGGATGGTCGGCGAAGCCGGTCGAGTACATGATGCCGCTCATCGCCTGCACGACGTGGTCGAACCCGGGGCGACCGCCGTACGGCCCGACGTCGCCAAAGGCGCTGAGCGAGCCATAGACGATGTTGGGATTGCGAGCCGATACGGTCTCCCACGACAGGCCCATGGCGTCGGCGGTGCCCGGCGCGAACCCCTCGACGAAGACGTCGGCCTGCTCGATCAGCCGCAACACCACCTCTGCGGCGCCGGGTTCGCGCATGTTCACGACGATGGGGCGCTTGCCTGCGTTCTGTGTTGCGAATGCCAGACGCGTCGAGCGTCTCATGAACTCACCGCTGGCCGATTCGATCTTGATGACCTCGGCGCCGAGTAGTCCCATCAGGTAGGTACCGAATGGGGTGGCGAGCACCTGGCCCATGTCGACGATCTTCACACCCTCGAGTGGGGCCGGGACGGTTGGGCTGACCTGCTGCATGAAGATCGGTTTTAGCCGTTTGGCCTCTCGAATGGGTAACCCGAGGTTTCAGGCAACAGCGTCGGCGATGGCGTCGAAGGCGTTCATCTCGTAGTCGTAGAAGACCGGATCTGCGGCAAGGGGTTGCGAGCTCTGCTTGACGATGGCCATTCGCCGGGCCGGGTCGCAGTAGATCCACTGACCGTTCACGCCGATGGCGCAGATCGCCTCACGCCCAGGGGTGTGGCGGACCCACCACTTGGACCGATAGCTCCATTCGCCCGTGCCGAAACATCCCACGGCGTCGGGGCCGGCAAGGAACGCCTCGGTCGAGCCGCCCGCCAGCAGCGTGTCGATGATTCGCGGCTCCACAACCGAACGGCCGCCTATCTCGCCATCGTTGGCCATCATCCAGCCGAACCGGGCCAGATCTTCGGCGGTTGCGTTGAGGCCTCCACCGGCAACGGGCATGCCGGCGCTGTCGAGCAGCATGTACGCCTCACCATCGGCCCCGATCGCGCTCCACAGTTGATGCAGGTCGTCCAGCAGAGAACGACCGGTGACGCGACAGGTGACCCAGCTGGCAGCATCGGTCTTTGGTGTCTGATAGTGGAACACCTCGCCGTGGCCCACCTGCGGATCGGGCGCCAAGGTTGTCAGATAGTCATAGACCGTCGGAGCGCCACCGTCGACGGCGGGACCCAACCCAACCACCGATACGTAGGTGTGAATGTCGGCTGCCGGGTCGACGTAGTCCTCGTTGAACGCCATCGAATTGGTCATGTCGAGCACTTGACCGAACGTCGCTTCGGAGAACGCACCCATCGACGGCGCGCCCAGCTCGCTGACCAGATCTCCGACACGGTCGGATTCGCCCACCTGGCCGCGCCCGATCGCCATCTGGGCGAAGAGCCCCACGAAGCTCTTGGTGCACGACATCATCTGGTGCGGTGTCGTCGGCTTCATCGAGTTCATGTAGCGCTCGAACACCACATCGCCGCCTTGCACCACAACGAGGCTGTCGGTGAACGTCTCGCGCAAGAACGTCTCGAAGTCAGCCTTGGTGCCGTCTTCACGGGTCACGTCGATCCTGTCGAGGTGCGGATCGATGCGACGCTTCAGACGAACAATGTCGTCCGACGCGGGCCAACCCGCCGAAGGCAGCAGCCGCCGCATGTGCTGATACGCCCAGCGGTTGTGTGGCGCCATCCACAACCCGTTGGACCGGTCGACGCGTTTGTCGGGCGGGGGTGGAAAGCCCACCATCAGGCCCAGCTCTTCGTGTGTTGCCGTGTCGAATGTGGTGATGTCCATCCGCCCCCCTGCTCAGCGCGTGCCCCGACGCTGTGAAGTAGAGCACAGCGGGCCATCGCGGCAACAACGTCGGGTGGGTGCAATAGTTGACCGCATGGAGCTTCGAGAGCTTCCGCTGTTCGCTGGTGTCGAGGCCGCTCAGATAGGGCCGATCGAACAACGGCTCACACCAGCGCGGGTACCGGCCGGCGACGCCTTGATGTCGACCGACGACCCCGCAGACTTCTTCGCGATCGTCTTGGGGGGTCGAGCTCGAGTCGAGGTAGAGGCTGGTGACACCCGACGTGAGGTCGCAACCCTGCAGCGTGGCGACATTGTCGGCGAGCTCGGGCTGCTGACCGGCCGCCGATCTTCAACCGTTGTCGCCGAGACCGACCTCGACGTTCTGACCGGAGACGCCGACGCCTTCGAGGCGATGCTGGCCAACCGCGAACTGCACGAGCGGATTCAGGACCTGGTCAGCAGGCGCTTCGCACAGAACCTTCGCCCAGTTCAGGCCCAGCTCAAGGACGGAACATCGGTGTGGCTGCGGCCGCTGTTGCCGACCGACCGAGAGATGCACCACAAGGCCGTTCGCGAAGCTTCTGCGCAGACTCTGCTGCTGAGGTTCTTCACCCCGGCCCAACCCAGCGAAAAGGTCCTCGACTATCTGGTCGACATCGACTTCGTCGATCACTTCGCGTGGGTTTGCGTCAACGCCGACGGCACCGGCGTTGGCATCGTCCGCTACATACGAGACAAGGACGACCACGACGAGGCCGAAATCGCGTTTGCCACCGACGAGGCCTGGCGCGGACGCGGCGTGGGCACCTTGATGGTCGGCGCCATCGCGGTGGCGGCCAAGTCGGCGGGCATCGACACGATCACCGGAATCTTCCTGGCCGAGAATCGTGGATCGCGGGCGCTGTTCCGCAAGGCCGGAGCGACCTTCGGACGTGCCGAGCCCGGGGTGGTGTCGGCCCGCGCCGGTGTCGACGACGCAATCGCAGTGCTGGCAGCCGACATCGCTTCGGCTCTGCAATCGGCGGTCGAAGACATCGTGACCGCCGGCGACTTGGCACTGAGCGACGCTGGAACGCCCGGTTAGCTGACCATTCCAGACCCCGGCGTCGGCAAATCGCGCGCGGGAACCGGGGATCGGCTTGCCATGGCAACACGTCGCCGGTGGCCACCAGCCAGCGCATCAGCTGGGCCAGCAGCTCGGCCTCGACCTCAGCGTGCTGGGCCAGCCCGGCGAGATTGTGCAGCTCGTCGGGATCGTTGGTTCTGTCGTACAGCTCGGGCGGCTCGTACAGGCGCCACACATAGGTCCACTCCCTGGACCTGATGCACACCGCCTTGCCGACATCGTGCGGGCTCTCGTGCTGTGCCTGCCCTTTCAGGTCGTAGGGAAACGCCGGCCTCTCCAAGAGGGGCTCTTCTTCGACCAGGAAACCTCCCTCGGTGAAAGCGAACTGCCGATGGCCGACGTCGGGGTCTGCCAGTACCGGCAAAAGGCTGCGGCCGAAGTGTGAGTAGTCGGGCTCGACCCCGGCCAGCTCGTAGATCGTTGGCACGATGTCGATCAGCTCGACCATGTCGTCGACGGTGCGGCCCTGGGGTATTCCCGGGCCGGCCATCACCAGCGGATCTCGGGCTAGACAATCGTGCATTCCCGAAGGCCACTTCTCGATCAGGTCGTAGTCGCCCAGGTACTCGCCGTGGTCACTGAACACCACCACGACCGTGTTGCTCAGGGCGTCGCCGACCGCGTCGACGATCCGGCCGAGGTGCGAGTCGAAGCGCGAGACCATTCCGTGGTAGGTCGCGGCGATCTCGGCCCATTGCTGGTCGCTGAGGCGATCGGTGCCATAGAGGCGGCGAAGGTTCGCCATGTACGCGGGTTCGTGCCCGGTCACCACCGGCGGCCTTCTGGGGCCGACGTTCGTGCGGTCGTGCATCGAGAACCATGGTTCGGTCACCGCAAACGGGCAGTGCGGGAAGATCAGCGGTGCATACAACACCCATGGCTTGTCGGTGGGACGGTTCTGCAACCAGCGCTCGGCGGTGACGGTGCATGCCTCGTCGAAGTCGTACGGCTGCTCCGACAACCCCACGTAGAAAGCACGCGACATCGGGTCGTCTGGAGTCAGCCGTGACTTGTCTGCACCCATCTTGGGCGGCTCGTCCCAGCCGTACTGGTCGCAGCTGGCCTCAGTCGCCCCCGGCGCCCACGTGTCGCCACGGGCGCCTGCGTGGACGACGTGATAGCCGGCTGTCTTCAGTGTCTTCAATAGGTTCGGGTCTTCGGGGCGCAGCAGATGGGTGAGGCTGCGGTGGCCCCGAACGTGGGGGTACCAGCCGGTAAGAAACGACGCCCGGCTGGGCGAGCACACCGTGTGCTGCACGAACGCGTTGGTGAACTTGGATCCACGCTGCGCCAATGCGTCGTAGTTCGGCGTGCTGGCGGTCTTCGAGCCAAAGGCGCCAACCGCATCGGCTCGCAGTTGGTCGGCGACGACGATGACGAAATTGGGCCGGGTGCTCGAATCCACCCCCCGAAACTAGCGCTCAGCCAGCCAGTATCCGGTAGAGCTCGGCCTTGGCCTTGTCCAGCACTTCCACTGCAGCCTTGCGCTGGTCTTCGGTGCCAAAGCGTCCGATCTGCCTGGCTTGGCCGGCGATCTCGGCAACGGCACTCCTGAGGTCGCCGCCTACCCTCATCTCGCCGAACTCGTCCCATGGCGCCGGAGCGTCGGGGTCGCGGTTGGACACACGCTCGCGGCCGGCCTCGGTCAGCGAGTACTGGCGCTTGCCGTCCGGCGAGTCTGTGCCGACCACCAACCCCTTTTCCTCCAGACGAGCCAACGCCGGATACACCGTGCCGGCGCTGGGCCGCCACCGACCCTGCGTGCGTTCCTCGATCTCGGAGATCAGCTCGTAGCCGTGCATGTCTCGCTGGGCCAGCAACACCAAAGCGCTCTCGGCCAGGGCACCTCGGCGCATGCGACGCCTGCCGCCGTGAGGTCCCCTCTTGTGCCCTTCGCCGACCATGCCCGCTCCCCTTCTAGATCCTCGTCTGCCGCGACCGTAGCGGCCGCCTTCTGTTCTCTCAGTCGAATGCATCGACACTCCTTGGTTCAGCGCAGCCGGATATCGGCTGCTGTCTTTCGACTGTAACGATATGTCGTTAGCATTCACGATGCAACAGATTTCTCAGAGACACCTCGGCCGCTAACCTCCCAAGGCGCCTGCAAAGGCAAGGGAGGGGTCCAATTGAGCGAAGAACTGGCCAGCCGAATCGCCCACCACGTTCGTGCCGCATCCGAAGCCGCAGACGGGCTCGCAGTCGCCGCCGCACTCAATGCGATCGAGCCAGACGAACTCGCTGTGTTCTTGCACCGCCAGCTCGAAATCGGCGATTCGCCCGACCGCATCGGCGACGGCCTGCCGGCCTCGCCCGGAGGTGCCAGTGGGCGCATCGTGCTGTCGGCCGCTGCTGCCCTAGAAGCATCCGACCGCGGCGAGGACGTCATCTTGGTGCGGCCCGAGACCACCCCAGACGACGTGCTGGGCATGCAGGCTTCTCGCGGCATCCTCACGGCCCGCGGCGGTCTGGTCAGCCATGCGGCGGTAGTTGCCCGCGGCTGGGGCATTCCCGCCGTGGTCGGCGCGTCGACCATGACCGTCGACGTCGACAGCGTGACCATCGGCACCACCGTGTTGTCGGCCGGTGATCACATCACCATCGACGGCTCGACCGGTGCCATATACCGGGGCGCACTGGCCACCTCCGGGGCGCAAGCTCCGCCCGAGCTCGACACCCTGCTGCGCTGGGCCGACGACGTCGGCCGCGGTCACGTGCAGGTGCGCGTAAACGCCGACACGAAGGGCGATGCCAGCTATGGGCGCAAGCTCGGCGCCCAGGGAATCGGATTGTGCCGAACCGAGCACATGTTCCTGGCGGCCGACCGACTTCCGATCATGCGCCGGTTCATCCTGGCCCACGACCCCGAATCCGAGCGGCTGGCGCTGGCAGAGCTCGAGGCCGCCCAGACCACCGATTTCGAGAGCGTGCTCGAGGCCATGGACGGCCTGCCCGTGACCGTGCGCCTGCTCGACCCTCCCCTGCACGAGTTCCTGCCCGATCTGCTCGACCTGACCGCCGCCGAGGCCAGGGGCGAGCTCGATGCCGGTGGACTCGCCGAGTTGGCAGCCGTGCGCCGCCTACACGAAACCAACCCCATGATCGGCACCCGCGGAGTCCGTCTGGGCATGGTGAGGCCCGGCGTCTACGAGATGCAGGTACGTGCCCTGTGCAAGGCGGCGGCGAACCTGTTCGAGCGGGGCAACAAACCCAACGTCGAGATCATGATCCCCTTGGTGGTCGATGCAGAGGAGCTGCGAATCGCCCGCTCGTGGGTCGACGGTGTACTGACCCAGATCGGCCACCCCGAACTGGCCGCAGGCGTAGTGACCGTCGGCGCCATGATCGAAACGCCGCGGGCGGCCATCACAGCCGGAGCCCTGGCCCAGCACGCCGACTTCTTCTCGTTCGGCACCAACGACCTGACTCAGATGACCTACGCCTTCAGCCGCGACGACGTCGAGTCGAAGCTGCTGCCCACCTACCAGGCCCAGGGAATCTTGCACTCGAACCCCTTCGCTGTGCTCGACCAGGAGGGCGTGGGCGAGATTCTCCGACACGCCTGTCGAGAAGCCCGCCACCATCGACCCTCGATCAAGTTGGGTATCTGCGGTGAACATGCCGGCCATCCTGCGTCGGCAGATTTCTTGGTGCGCCTGGGAGTCGACTCGGCCAGCTGCTCGCCGTTTCGCGTCCCCATCGCTCGCCTTGCGGTGGCGCAAGCCCTGCTCGAGTGCGGGCGAGTTCACATAGACGATGTCGAGTTCGGCTTCGAAGCCACCGCCGACGCAGGCGCTGGCAACGCCGATGGCGAGGCCGATACAGCTGCGGTCGCTGCTCGGCCACCGGCGCCGGCCCTCGAGGTCGACGAGGCCCTGGTGTTGCACGTGCTGAAGATCAGGGGTTTCGCGACCGAAGACGGACTGCGGGCCAGCCTCGGCACGGTGCCCAGCGAGATCCTCGGCGGTCTGACCCAAGCAGGTCACGTCAACTTCATGGAAGCGCGCGGCATGTACATGCTTATGCCAGCAGGCCGCGAGCGCCATGCCGAGGTCTTGGCTGGGTTGCAGGCGCAGTCGGGCGGTCTCGCCGAACCCTACGAACAGTTCCTCGAGCTGAACGACAGGTTCAAACAGCTTTGCAGCGACTGGCAGATGCGCAACGGCGAGCCCAACGACCACACCGACGCCGCTTATGACAAGGCCAGGGTCGACGATCTGATCGACTTGGACCGCCGTGCCGAACCCGTACTGGACACGATGGCCGCAGTGGTGGCTCGGCTCGGTCGTTACCGGTCACGGTTGCGCACTGCGGCCGAGGCCGTCGCCGCAGGTCAGACCAAGCAGTTCACCGGCGTCATGTGCGAGTCGTATCACGATGTCTGGATGGAGTTGCACGAAGACCTGATCCTGATCCAGGGCATCGACCGGACCGCAGAGGGCAGTTTCTAGCCGCAACTGCTCTGGCGCCTGTGGGTTTTCGTCCGGCTCTTAGCGACAACTGCGGTTTCTTGCGCCGCTGCTGAGTGCGCTTGGGTTGAGTGTCCTACCCCCTGTTTAGGGTTTGTGGCGTGACAGAGGTGCGGGTGGTGCTCAGCGGCGCCGGCGAACTAGCAGTGATGGATGTCGCCGGGCTCGAGGCCGAGCTTGGTGGTGTTCGTCGTGTGCGTGCCCGTTTGGATGGCCACGAGGCTCGATTGTTGAGCGCGTTGGCCAAGGCCCGTCAGCGTGCCGCCAATCGCAAGGGCAAGGAGTCGGAGGGTGGTTCCAAGCCGGTTCCTGGGCCGCCTGCTCCGTCGGCGTAAGGCCCAACGTGAGGCCGAAGCCAGGTCACAGCGACTGACTGCCAATCCCGATGTCGCAGAGGCGTTGGAAGCGGCAGACATCAACTCCGAACAAGCCGACTACCTGACCAACGCCAACCTACCCGACGACACCAAAGCCCGCCTGCTCTTAGAAGCCATGGGCCAATCCGCGGACGAGACCAGGGCAACTCGACAAACCCGACGGATCGGCCTACACCGTCGACGGAACCCAAATACCCGCATCCATCGCACGATCGATGCTGTGCAGGGCCCAGATCAACGGCTGGTACCAACGAGCCAGCCGAGAACTCCTGGATCTGGCGTACGACGTCGAGTACGCCACGCCAACACAGAAACTGGCCCTGGCCATCCGCGACAGCACATGCCGGTGGCGGCACTGCAACACCGAAGCCACACACTGCGAAGCCCACCACCTACACCACCGCGAACACGGCGGAACCACCAACCTCGACAACCTCGCGCTGCTATGCCCACATCATCACGACCGGCTCCACGCCATGAACGCACGGCTCGTCATGGGCCACACACCGGACCAGTGGCAACTCCAAGACGCCCACGGCACCATCATCGAACAATGGACCAAACCACCACCACGAAAACAGAAACCGAGGGCCAAACCACCAAACCCGGCGGCCTGAGCCGGGCTGGGCAGAACGGTACAGATCAGAGCCGGCGTGCTCCGCTGCTGGGCACCGCGACGAAGCCGCGGTCGAGCGCACCTGGGCGGGCAAGCGCCACCACTGCGCCGCCAAACCCGGCGCCGGTCAGCCTGGCCCCATAAACACCATCGACGGCCGTGAGGTCGGCGACCAGGCGATCGAGTATCGGCGTCGACACCTCGAAGTCGACGCCCAGGCTGCGGTGCGATTCGACCATCAGGTTCCCCGCCTCGACGTAGTCGCCCGCCTGCAGAGCCTGAACGAACCCGACAACCCTGGCGTTCTCGGTGACGACGTGCCTGGCGCGCGCCCTCAGCACGGGGTCCTCGAGCGCCTCGGTGTCTTCCGGGGTCGCATCGCGCAGTGCGCCTATCTGGGCCTCGGCGGCCTCGCATTGGCTGCGCCTGATCGCGTACTCGGAGTTCACCAGCTCTCGATGCTGGCCCGAGTGCACGATGACCACCTGCACGTCGTCGGGTACCCGATGGGGAACCACCTCCAGCGAACGGCAGTCGATCATCAAGGCGTGGCCCTCGACACCGGCGGCGATCGAGAGTTGGTCCATGATCCCGCACGGCACACCGGTGGCCCGGTGTTCGGCCCGCTGGCACAGCTCGGCGAGCTCGAGCGCCGGTCCCTCGAACCCCAACGCCAGCCCTGCGGCAACCTGGACGGCTGCGCTCGACGACAGCCCCGCGACCGGCAGATTCGAGGTCATCTCGCCCACCATGCCCACGGCAGATCTCATCTCGGCAGCAACCCCGGCTATGTGGCGCGCCCAGGCAGGCTCGACAGCCGCTGGGTCTTCAACCGGCAGCTCGAACACGGCACGTTCGACCTCTTGATCCGATCCGAGGTCCACCTTCGCACCGCCACCTGTGGCCACGATCGTGACTCCTCGGTCGATGGCCATGGGCAGCACCAACCCGCCCATGTAGTCGGTGTGATCACCGATCAGGTTCACCCGGCCGGGGGCGAAGACTCTCGTCAGCTGTCCGGACATGGCGCACTGAATATCACAGCCTGCGGACCGCGAACCGCAGTTGCCACTAGGTTGATCGCATGGAAAGGCGAAAGCTCGGAACTCTCGATGTCTCGGTGGTCGGCATCGGCTGCAACAACTTCGGCGGCAGGCTCGACCTCGACGGAACAAAGGCGGTGGTCGACGCGGCCATCGACGCCGGAATCAACTACTTCGACACCGCCGAGTCCTATGGCGACGGGCGCTCCGAGGAGCTACTCGGGCAGGCGCTGGGGAGCCGTCGAGCAGACGTGCTGATCGCCACCAAGTGGGGCCACACCAGGCAACTCGCCGACGGCGAGCGTGGCGGAGACCCGAAGCTGATCAGGGAACGGCTGGAACAGAGCCTGCGTCGTCTGGGCACCGACTACGTCGACCACTATCAGCTGCACCGCCCAGACCCCGAAACCCCACAGGCCGAAACCCTGGGCTGCCTCGCCGACCTGCGCGCCGAGGGCAAGATCCGCGAGATCGGGTGCACCCACTTCAGCGCAGCCGAACTCGACGACGCCGCGTCGTCCGCTCAACAGAGTGGAGTGGCCAACTATGCGTCGGTGCAGAACTATTACAGCGTCTTGAACCGGGCTCCCGAAACCGACGGCGTGTTCGACGCTTGCGAACGACTTGGCATTGCGTTCGTGCCGTACTTCCCGCTCGAGTCGGGCCTGTTGACCGGCAAGTACCGGCTCGGACAACCCCGCCCCGAAGGCTCGCGCCTGCAGGTTTGGGGCGACCGGGCCGACAACTTCATCGACGACGACAAGCTGGCCGCCGTCGAGCGTCTGATCCAGTGGTGCGCCGACCACGACCACACCATCCTGGACCTGGCAATGAGCTGGCACACCTCCAACCCACAGGTGGCTTCGGTCATCGCCGGGGCCACCAGGCCAGAACAGGTTCATTCGAACGCGGCGGCCGCCACCTGGCAACTCTCGTCCGACCAGATGGACGAGGTGCGGGCCATTGTCGGCTAGCGAGCGGGTTCAATACCCACGCGCGAACACGGTTCCGTCCATCAGCTTGCGGGCTGTGCGCACCAACCCGGCGCGCTCGACGGTGACCTGACCATCCCGAATCTCGACGGTCACAGCCGTCTCGAAACGCCCGGTGGGGTGCTCGAGCACCACCATGTCGTCTTCGTCCGAAGCCGTCACCCCCGAAACGATGTCGTGGGCGGTGGTGCCGGGCACCCGGGCCGCCACGGCCACGGTCAGCGCGCCCAGGACACCGATGGCCTCATGACACCGGTGCGGAATGAACGTGCGCGTCCTCAGCGTGCCCCCGTCTGCGGGCGGCGACACGATGGTGAGCTTGGGCACGGTGCTTTCGGAGACATCGCCCAGGTTCATCATCGGACCGGCCGCCAGTCGGATGCGCTCGAGTGTTGACCTCAAACCCGTGTCGGCCTCCAGTTCGACCGGGGCCTCTCCCCCATCGATTCCCAGCGACGCCGCATCGATGACCACCACTGGCATGCCGTTGTCGACGAGGGTGCAGGCAACGCCGCCGACGTCATCGAGCTGGTTGCCCGTGGGGAACAACGCTCCACAACTGCTACCCGCCACATCTTCGAAGTCGAGACGAATCGGCGACGCGGTGCCGGGCACCCCCGAGACCGCAAACGAGCCTTCGTACACCGGCATGCCATCGGCCAGCCGGAACCCGGCCACCGCCACCGAATCGGTGTTCTGCATCAATATGCGAACCACGGCGCGGTCGCCATCGACCTTCACCAAACCCCGCTCTACGGCGAATGGCCCCACACCGGCCAACATGTTGCCGCAGTTCTGAGCGTCGGATACCAGCGCCTGATCGACCGAGGGCTGCAAGAACAAGTAGCTCACATCGGCGCGCGGGTCGTCGCACCGATCGACGACCGCCACCTTGGTGGTCAGCGGATGGGCACCCCCGACGCCATCGATCTGGCGCGGATCGGGAGAACCGACGATGCGCAGAATCAGGTCGTCTCGAAGGGCAGGGTCTTCGGGAAGGTCGCCGGCAACGAAGAACGCGCCCTTTGACGTGCCTCCCCTCATCAACATGCAACGCACCCCATCCACGCCCGCCATCGTACGATCGTCACATGGATCTGAGGAACTGGATCACCGAAGACCTGGCGTCTTTGCGAAACCGGCTGGCCAACGGTGTGCTGTCGATCATCCCGCCCGACCGCATGAACGAAAGGGTCGACGGCGGGGGCATCGCACCCGTGTATGTGGCCTGGCACACCGCCAGGCACCACGACCTGTCGGTGAACGGCGTGCTGCGCGGCCGGGCCGAGGTGCTCGACGGATGGATGACACGGGTGGGCATCGACGGTGACACCTGGCGTGGCCTGGCCGAGGCAGAAGACACCGAGCTGGTCGACGAACTCGACCCCGAGGCCGTGTGCGGGTACCTGTTGGCGACCATCGACGAGACGCTGTCGTGGGTACAAGACGAAGCCGACCTGTCGGTGCTGGGCACCGTGCCAGACACCGAGTCGGCCCTCGACCGCATCGGAACCCCCGCAGAACGCTTCGATTGGTTGTACTCGATGTGGTCGGGCAAGCCCGGCCACTTCTTCTTGTCGTGGGAGGCCATCGGCCACGGCTACAACCACCTCGGCGAGCTCACCAGCACCCGCAACCGCATGGGACTCAGCCCCTTCTAGGACGCCAGCCCCTATGCTTCGCCCATGGGGAAATTCCACGAGTTCTCGATGACCTCGATCGATGGTGATCAGGTCGATTTCGACACCTACGACGGTCATGTCGTGTTGGTGGTAAACGTCGCCAGCAAGTGAGGCCTCACGCCTCAGTACGCAGGTCTGCGTGCATTGCATGAATCCAACGCCGACGCCGGGTTCGCGGTCATGGGCTTTCCCTGCAACCAGTTCGGCGCCCAAGAGCCGGGCACCGACGCCGAGATAAAGCAGTTCGCCCAGGACAACTACGGCGTCAGCTTCCCGATGTTCTCCAAGATCGAGGTCAACGGCGGCGCGGCAGCCCCGCTCTACAAGTGGCTGAAGTCGTCGGCACCCGATGACGAGGGCAACGAGGACATCCCTGGAACTTCACCAAGTTCTTGGTCGGACGCGACGGCGAGGTCGTCAAGCGCTACTCGCCCACCGTCACACCCGAGCAGATCGGCGAGGAGCTGGCCAGCTACCTCTGAGGTTGCATGGCCGGTGCGCACCGGGCTCGGCACTAGCTTGGCCCGGTGACTTCCGAAACCACCAACCCCTCACCGGGTGCAACGACCGAGGGGCACCCTCGGCGCCAGCTGATACTGGCGATCCAGTGCCTGTGCCTGGTGTTGATCGTGGCCAGCGTCAGCTCGCTGAACGTCGCCATCCCCACCATCGTCCGCGAGCTCGAGCCCACCAGCACCGAGCAGCTCTGGATCCTCGACTCGTACGCCCTGGTGTTTGCCGGGCTGCTGCTGTTCGCCGGCGCCCTCGGCGACCGCTATGGCCGCAAACCCGCACTGCTGCTGGGCCTGACGATCTTCGGAGGGGCTTCGACTGTCGCCGCATGGTCGAACGCACCAGAACAGGTCATCGCATTCCGAGCCATCATGGGCATCGGAGCGGCGCTGATCATGCCTGCGACCCTGTCGACCATCGCCGTGGTGTTTCCCCCGAGCGAACGGGCCAAGGCCATCGCCGTGTGGGCAGGCGTGGCCGGCGCGGGCGGCGCCATCGGCCCGCTGGGCAGCGGCCTGCTGCTCGAACGGTTCTGGTGGGGATCGGTGTTCTTCGTGGCAACCCCAATCGCATTGCTGGCGGGCATCGCGATAGCTGCGATCGTGCCCAACAGCCGAGACACCCGCAAACGGCCCCTCGACTTCGTTGGCGCCTTCTTGTCGATCGTCGGCCTCACCGGACTGGTGTTCGGAATCATCGAGGGACCCGAAAAGGGCTGGAGTGCCGGGATCACCCTGGGCGGCTTCGCAGTTGGGGCGCTGGGTCTGGTGGGCTTCGTGATCTGGGAGCTCAAACGGCCCGAGCCGATGCTCGACCCCCGACTGTTCCTGATACCCCGCTTCGGGCTGGGCGCATTGACCATCACCGCCGCGTTCTTCTCGATGTTCGGCATGTTCTTCGTGATGACCCTGTACCTGCAGTTCGTTCTGGGCTACTCGCCGCTGGGTGCAGCAGCAAGGCTGTTGCCGTTCTCGGTGATCATGGTTCTGCTGGCCCCACGAAGCCCTCAGCTCACCGCCCGCTTCGGTACTCGCAACGTCGTCGCCGCCGGCTTCGTCATCCAAGCCACCGGCTTTGCCCTCACACAACTGCTGCAACCCGACTCGCCATACCCCATGATCATCCTGGTGATAGCTCCGATGGCGGCCGGCATGGCGCTGCTGATGCCGCCCACGACCAACGCCATCGTCACCTCGCTGCCACCCGACAAGGCGGGCGTGGCATCAGCAGTCAACGACACCACGCGCGAGGTCGGAGGAGCCATAGGCATCGCCTTGCTGGGAACCCTGATGACCAGCGGCTACCAATCGTCACTCGGATCGGCCACCGACACTCTGCCGGCCCAGCTCGCAGAGATCGCCCGCGACTCGATCGGAGGTGCGGCACAGGTCGCCTCCATGATCGGTGGGGCCGATGCCGCCAACCTGATCCGCGTAGCCAACTCGGCGTTCGTCGACGGCATGCATCAAGCGTTCTTCGTGGCCACCGCCGTCGCGGTGGTGCTGGCCGGGGTGATCAAACGCTTCTACCCGCGAGAAGAACTCGACCACTCGCACTAACGCGGCATGCAGTACCCGATGGCAGCCGTCTAGCGCGGCATGCAGTACCTGATGGCAGCCGTCTAGCGCGGCATGCAGTACCTCATGGCAGCCGTCTAGCGCGGCATGCAGTAGCCACCTGAGACGCTGAGGATCTGACCCGTCAGGCGACGAGCCTGATGCGATGCCAAGAACGCCACCGCCGAAGCTATGTCGTTGGCCTCGGCCAACAGCCGCAGGGGCGTGGTGGCCTTGATCGTCTCGACCGCCTCCTCGTTGAGGCCCGTGTCATAGCGCCACCCGCCGTGCTCGCCCAGATCGCCCGTCTCGGGTATCACCAAACCCATGCTGACCGTATTGGCCCTGACCCCGAAAGGCCCATACTCACTGGCGATCGAGCGCATGAACGACATGACGCCTGCCTTGGTCGCTCCATAGGCGCTGGCGCCCGGGGCCCCAAAGCCGGCGTCGCTGGCAATCGACACGATCGACCCCTCGCGGCGCTCGACCATGCGCCTCAGGACCGCCCTGGTCGCGTTGGCGGTGGTGGCGATGTTGCGGGTGTGCAGTTCGGCCCAGCGCTCGGGAGGCAGGTCCAAGAATGCGGCCGCCTTACCGTTCCAGCCCACGCTGTTGACCAGGGTGCGAATGGGTCCGAGCTCGTCCTCGACGATTCCGACCGCCGCCTCGGTCGAGTCCAGATCGGTGAGGTCGACCTGATGAAACGTCGCCACTCCCCCACCGCTGTGGATCTGCGCCGTGGTCTTGTCGGCCAGCGCACCATCGCGATCGAAGATGGCCACTACGGCACCCTCGGCCGCCAGGGCCATGGCTATCGCCCTGCCGATGGTCGACGCACCACCCGTCACCACCGCCACCGTGCCATCCAGTCCGAGTTCCATCTGCTCACTCCATATCGGCCGTACCCCACTCAACCGGTCCCGCCGTGCCGGCAACAGGGCCGATGGTCGGCTTGTCTGTACGCTCGACCATCTCGCCCCGAGCACCCCGACGAGCCGAGCACCATGAACGAACGATTCAAGACAGACGCCCGCCCGCTGGCAAATCCCGACGCGGTTGTATCTGGTCGGCACTGGCGCATCACAGTGCTGACCGACGGCTTGGTGCGCCTCGAATGGTCGCCCGATGGCGGCTTCGAAGATCGGGCGTCGACCTTTGCCTGGTACCGCGATCAACCGGTGCCCCGCTACGACGTCGTCGACGGGCCGGACGCCATCGAGGTCAGCACCGACCGCTTTCACCTTCGATACAACCGCGAGGAGTTCTCGCCCCACGGCCTCACCGTGACCGCCAAAGGCCGCCTCAGCAACCATCGAGCCACGTGGCGCTACGGCACCCAACCCCGTTCGCTGGGTGGCACCGCCCGCACACTCGACAACGTCGACGGTCGTATCGACGCCGAGCCCGGTGTCACCAGCCGCGACGGAATCGGGGTCATCGACGACTCGCACACGTTTCTGTTCACCGACGACGGCTGGATCGCCTCGCGTTCGGGCGAGGGCCGCCTCGACATATACGTGTTCGCCTACGGCCACGACTATCGCGGCGCAATCCAAGCCCTGTACGCCTTGTCGGGTCACCAACCGGTTCTGCCCAGGTGGGCGCTCGGCAACTGGTGGAGCCGCTATCACCGCTACTCCGAACAGTCGTACCTGTCGCTGATGGACCGTTTCGCATCCGAACAGATCCCTCTGTCGGTGGCCGTCATCGACATGGACTGGCACCGGGTGACCTCGATACCAGAGCAGTACGGCACCGGATGGACCGGCTATTCGTGGGAACCGTCCCTGTTCCCAGACCCGCCCCGCTTCCTCGACGAGCTGCACCGGCGCGGCCTTCACACAACCCTGAACGTTCACCCACACGAGGGCATTCGGCCCTTCGAGGACGCCTACCCGGCCATGTGCGCGGCTCTGGCACGCGACCCCGAGATGGAGGCCACCATCACCTTCGAACCCACCGACCCCCAGTTCTTCGAGGCTTACTTCGATGTGCTGCACCGTGGGCTCGAAGACCAGGGCGTCGACTTCTGGTGGATCGACTGGCAGCAGGGCCGGACCTCGTCGATGCCGGGCGTAGATCCGCTGTGGATGCTGAACCACTTCCACTTCCTCGACTCGACTCGCGATGACCGCAGGCCGATCACTTTCTCCCGCTACGCCGGACCCGGCAGCCACCGCTATCCCGTCGGCTTCTCGGGCGACACCGTCATCACGTGGGCATCGCTGCAGTTCCAGCCAGAGTTCACCGCGTCGGCAACCGACATTGGCTATGGGTGGTGGAGCCACGACATCGGTGGCCACCTGTGGGGTGTTCGAGACGACGACCTCACCGTGCGCTGGATGCAATACGGCGTGTTCAGCCCGATCAACCGCCTGCATTCGTCGAACAACCCATTCCTCATCAAGGAGCCGTGGTTGTTCCCGCTGGAGGCCCGCAGTGCGATTGCCGAATCGCTGCGTCTTCGCAACCGGCTGATCCCTTACCTGCATTCGATGAACCATCGGGCGGCCCGCCAGGGCCTACCACTGGTGAGCCCGATGTACCACCTGCACCCCGAAGACGACCGGGCCTACACACATCGCAACCAGTACGGCTTTGGCGACCAACTGCTGGTGGCCCCCATCACCAAGCCGCTGTCGCGGTCGACCCTGATGGGCGCCGTCGAGACATGGCTGCCACCCGGACAGTGGGTCGACATCTTCACCGATGCGGTCTACGAGGGCGACACCATCGTCGAGATGCACCGGGGGTGGAGTTCGATACCGGTTCTGGCCCAACCCGGCGCCATCGTTCCATTGACCACCGACCCGATGGCTGCCGCGGCTGCCAACCCAGACGCCATCGAGCTGTTGGTGGTTCCCGGCCGAAGCGGCAGTTTCGACCTGTTCGAGGACGATGGTTCGGGCTCGACCCCCGACGACATCTGGGCGGCCACAGCCTGCACACACATCGAGTGGCGCCAGGCCGACAGCCGGTCGGCGTCGCTGGTCATCGACCCGGCCTCGGGCAACACCGATGCGTTGCCGCCCTCACGCACGTGGACCATCACAATCATCGGCGGGCCGAGTGTCGAATCGGCCACCACAGACGATGGCCGCAGCGTCGAGATCGCTTCGGCACCGGGTCGCTGCAGCATCGAACTCGAAGCCCACGACGCCCGCGCCGGCATCGAGGTTCGCTTCGAGGGCGAACTAGTCGCAGCCACCACGACCGTCGACGACAGGTGCCTCGACATCCTCAACTCGGCCCAGATCGAGTACGAGGCCAAGCTGGCGGCCTGGAGGGTGATCGAGACACAGTCGAGCCCGGCGGTGCGAATCGCTGCACTGGCAGGGCTTGATATCGATGCCGATGTGTTCAGCGCCCTCACCGAGATTCTCGCATGCAGCACCTGAAGCGGCGTGTGCCATCCTTTGGTTGCACGTCCGCCGAACCGGAGCCATGCCCGAATGGCCTTCAAGACCTCTGACGCACTGCTGAACGACACACCCGCGGGCGACCAGCACTACACCGCCGAGGGCACCCTCAAGAAGCGCTTCTACGAACAAAAGCTCGAGGAGTTGCAGGAAGAGCTGGTCAAGCTGCAGTACTGGGTTGCCCATCACGGGCTTCGGGTGCTGATCATCTTCGAAGGTCGCGGTTCAGCCGGCAAGGGCGGAGTCATCAAGCGCATCAGCGAGCGCACGAGCCCTCGCATAGTTCGCACCGAGGCGCTGCCCAAACCCACCGAGCGCGAACAGACCCAGTGGTACTTCCAGCGCTACGTTCCCCTGCTGCCCAGCGGTGGCGAGATCGTGCTGTTCGACCGCAGCTGGTACAACCGCTCGAACGTCGAATGGGTGATGGGCTACTGCACCGAAGAGCAACATCAGGAGTTCTTGCGCACGTGCCCCGAGTTCGAGCGGATGCTGGTGCGCTCGGGCATCATCATCCTCAAGTACTGGTTCTCGATCAGCTACGAGGAGCAGGGCCGCAGGTTCGCGGCCCGCAACGAGGAGCCGGTCAAGCGCTGGAAGCTGTCGGACATGGACCTCGAAGAGCGCCGCCTGTACACCCGCTACTCGATGGCCAAGGACACGACCTTCCAGTACACCGACATCAAGCAGGCGCCCTGGTATGTGGTGCCATCCGACGACAAGCGCCGCGCCAGGCTGAACTGCATCAGCCACATCCTGTCGAAGATCCCGTACGAAGATGTCGTGCCCGACCCGATCGACATCCCCGATCGTGTGGAGATGCCCTACATCCGCCCGCCCATGCGCGAGCAGACTTTCGTACCCCAGATCTTTTGACCCCGGAGGGTCCAGTGCCAGTTCAGACCGAGACGATGGGCCCAGTTCGGATCATCCGGCTCGACCGCGAAGCCAAACGAAACGCCATCAACGCCGAGATGACCGAGGCCATCGACGGTGCCCTCAACGAGTTCGAGGACGATCCCGCAGCGCGGGTGGCCGTCATCACCGGTGGCACCAGCATGTTCTGCGCCGGTACCGACATCGCCGAGGGGTCGGGCACTCCCACCCAACGAGGCGGGTTGTACGGCATCATCGGCCGGCGCTCGCCAAAGCCCATCATCGCCGCCGTAGAGGGTTTCGCCTTCGGCGGCGGTTTCGAGATCGCCCTGGCCTGCGACCTGATCGTCGCCGCAAGCGACGCACGATTTGGTCTGCCGGAGGTGAGAAGGGGGCTGGTGGCCACCAGCGGGGGCATGTTCAGAGCCCCCAGGGCCCTTCCGCTGAACGTTGCTCGCGAGATGCTGCTGACCGGCGACCCGGTAGACGCCCCGCGCCTGGAACGGCTTGGTCTGGTGAACCGCCTGGCCGAACCGGGCACGGCCGTAGCTGTTGGTGTGGAACTCGCGGAACGCATCGTGCTGAACGCCCCGACCTCGATCCGCGAGACCCTGGCCGTTCTCGGCGAGATTCACGCCGACGAAGAAGAACGCGGCTGGGCCGTCACCCGGACGGCCCAGGAAGTCATCATGTCCAGCGAAGACAGACACGAGGGCGTGTCGGCATTCTTCGAAAAGCGCACACCAGACTGGCCCGGCTCCTAAGAGGGTTAGCGGATAGGCGAAGCCTAGAAGCTAGCCCGGGGCCCGAGCGGCCCGTTGGCCAAGGGCCAACAAGAGCGGAAGGTAGTTCCAATACGACTAGACGTCACCTCTCGGCCCGGCTCCTAGGCCGGCGGCTCTGGGTTCATCGCAGTGCGCCCAGCAGCGCCTGCACGGTGGTGAGGTCGCCGTCGACTTCGAAGTCGGGCGTGTCTGCTGCGGAACCAGGCCGGGCCAGCGCAGCGAAGAATGCATCGGAGGTGCACTCGACTCGGGCGATCGGCGCCTCATCTGCGCGCCCATATCTGATCGACGCGCCGGCGGGGGTGAGCGCCAATGAGAGATCGGTGGAGCCGTCGATGACGAACTCGACATATCCCTCGGCCACCCCTTCGGGTAGCGACGACGCACACCTCGACGCGATCGACTGAAGCGCCCACCGTGGATTGCTGTGGAGTTGCCCGCGGTCGGCTCCCTGCAGCAACGGCATACCCCACCGGGCCAGCTGAGCGCCGATGGTTGCCAGTTCGCGACCTCGCTCGGTCAGCTCATAGAGCGTCACCGGCGCAGGATCTCTGAGCTCGATCTTGCGGATTGCGCCCGCATCGTCGAGCTCTCGCAGACGCTGCGCCAATATGTCGGTCGACACGCCTGGCAACCCCTCGAACAGGTCTGTGAAGCGGCGAGGCCCAGGCACCAGATCTCTGACGATCAGCATGGCCCATCGCTGCGAGGTCACGTCCAGGGCTGCAGCGAGGCCGCATAGCTGGTTGTACGAGCGCCGTGCCATGTCGACACCCTATCACACACAGGGGTTTCCAATTTGACAGTTGGAAATTGCTGTGTTCGACTCTCGCCCCGTGCAGACAAGAAGCCCGACGCAGTCCCCCACCTCTCCGTGGCAAGTGTTCGCCGTGTGTGCCGCTGCGTTCTACATCACCACTCTCGACCTCTCGATCGTCAATGTGGCGTTCCCGGACATAGTCGTCGACTTCGGCATCTCGCGGGTTGACGCCTCGTGGATAGTCACCATCTACAACATCTTCTACGGGTCGCTGTTGGTGGTGTCGGGCAAGACAGCAGACTCGGTCGGGCGTCGCCTGATGTTTCGGGTGGGCGTCACCTTGTTCGCCCTGGGCTCGCTGGTGGCAGCCTTTGCGCCCGGGCTGGGCGTCTTGGTCGCCGGTCGGGCACTGCAGGGCCTTGGAGGAGCCGCCCTCACCCCGGCGACCCTTGGCCTGTTGATCGCCGCATTCCCCATCGAGCGCCGCACGCAGGTCGTCGCGATGTGGGGAGGCATAGGTGCCCTCGGCGTCGCAAGCGGGCCAAGCCTGGGAGCATTTGCCATATCGCTGTCCGATTGGCGCGCCGCCTTCTGGATCAACCTGCCCATATGTGCCCTGTTGCTGGCAGCCAGCCGAAGCGCTCTCAGCGAATCGGCCCGAAACCCCACCAAGACGCGCCCCGACTACGCAGGCGCAGCCCTGATAAGCGCAGCCTTGGGTGGCGCAACCCTGGGCATCTCACGCTCTGAGGTTTGGGGATGGGCCGACGCCAGGACGCTGGGGTCGATCGCCGCCGGTTTGGCGATCATCGTCGTGTTCGTCGCCCGCCAACGAACCCACCCAGAGCCGATACTGGACCTGACGCTGTTCCAGAGTCGCTCGTTCTCGATCGCCAACTTCTCGGGCCTGGCCTTCTTCGCGGGTTTCGCCGCTTTGGGTCTCAACAACGTGCTGTTCCTGCGCCAGGCGTGGGGATATGACGTGTTGACCGCGGGCCTGCTCAGCGCCGTGGCGCCCGCAACAGTCGCTTTGCTGTCGCCGGTGACGGGCCGCCTCGCCAGCCGCTTCGGCTTCAGAACCTTTGTTGTTGCGGGTCCACTGTTGGTCGCCGCCCTGATGCTGGTGTTCGTGGTCGTGTTCGACGAAACCACCCGACCGTGGCTGTTCATGGCGCTGGGCCAGCTGGTGGCCGCGGGCATAGCGATGTTCATTCCGGTGAACTCGGCGGCTTCGGTCGCAGACCTTCCCGCCCAGCGACTATCGGTGGGCGGAGCGGTCAACAACACCTTTCGCCAGGTGGGTTCTGCCCTGGGTATTGCCGTCTTGGTCGCCGTGATCGGCTCGCCGGTGACAACTGCAGAGCTGGTCGACGCACACCGCGCAGGATGGGTCATGATCGCGACAACGATGCTGTTGGCCGCGCTGGTGGGCCTGCGACAGATCGGGGCGACCCGCACCGCCGACTGATGTGGGCCCGCCAGGCTCCGGTCAGTTCTCGCCGAAGCGTCAGTCGGTTTCGAAGCCTCGGTATCCGTCTTGGGCGATCTCGCCCAGCAGCTTGGCGTACTTGGGCGCTCCACCGTTGTAGACCACGTAGCGCACGGTGCCCTGGCCATGCCCCTCGACGTTGGAGTTGTAGCCGGTGAACCAGCCCTGAGCCCGCTTCATCAGCATGGGCTGGTACAGGTCTTCGATGTGTTGGGTCCACTCGGCTTCGCTCTGTGCCGAGGCCTCGACGCGCCTCACCCCGCTGTTGCGGAAGTGCACGACAGCATCGGTGATCCAGTCGACCAGGCGCTCGATCCCCCGCGGGAAGTTGCTGGTAGACGAGGCGCTTTGTGGGCCGGCAACCATCATCATGTTCGGGAAGCCGTGGATTCCGATGCCCAGATAGGTGGACGGACCATCGGCCCACTTGGTTGCCAGCTTGTCGCCGTTGACACCCTGGATGTCGATGCGGTCGAACGCTCCTGTGACGGCGTCGAAGCCCGTGGCGTACACGAGAAGGTCGAGCGGGTAGGTGTGGTCGGTCGTCTGCACACCCTCGGGGACGATCCGCTCGATCGGGGTCTCCAGCAGGTCGACCAGGTGCACGTTGTCGCGGTTGAATGCCTCGAAATAGTGAGTTTCCAGAGGCACGCGCTGCACCCCGAACCCGTGATCTTTCGGAATGAGCTTCTCGGCCACCTCGGGATCGTCCACACGCTGCCGGATCCGGTCTGCGATGTAGGCCGAGAACTCGGCGTTGGCCTCATCGTCGGTGAAGATCTCGGTGAAGTTCTGGAGCCAGATACCGAAGCCGGGCTCGTCGTAGAGCCGGTCCCAGAGTTCGAGACGCTCCTCGCGGCTGACGTTCCAGAACCCGCGCCGGTCGGGTTCGTGCTCGAAGCTGCCGGGGGTGCGATCACAACGAGCCAGGATCTCCGGGTATCTGCTGCGGATGTCGGCCATCTCTTCTTCGGAGATGGGCGAATTGTTCAGCGGAGCACTCCAGTTGGGCCGTCGCTGGAACACCCACAGCTCGCCGACCTTGTCTGCGATCTCGGCGATGACCTGGATGCCGGTGGCTCCCGTGCCTATGACGCCGACCTTGCGGCCCTCCATCGGCACGGGCTCGGATGGCCAATAGAAGGTGTGATGGGCTTCACCAGCGAAAGTCTCCATCCCCTCGATCCGCGGCAGGGTCGGTGCCGACAACAACCCGATGGTGGTTATGACGAACCACGACTTGAACTCGGTGCCATCCTCGAGGAACAGATGCCACAAGTTCGCATCCTCGTCCCACTGCATCGACACCACACGTGAGTTGAACCTCATGTGTTTGCGCAGGTCGAACTTGTCGGCGACATAGTTGAGATAGCGCAGGTTCTCGGGCTGGGGCGAGAACCGCTCGTTCCAGTGCCACTCGTCGAGCAGCTCTTGAGAGAACGAGTAGCCGTAGGTGTAGCTCTCGGAGTCGAACCTGGACCCCGGATAGCGGTTGCGATACCAGGTGCCGCCCAGGTCGGCCTCGGTCTCGAGCAAGATCGAACTGATGCCCAAATCGGTGAGCCGCTTGATCTGGTAGATGCCACCGACGCCGGCTCCGAGGACGATCACCTCGTATGGCTGTTGGCTGTCGGAATTGATGCTGCTCATCTGTTCCTCGTCGTTAGGCGTCCGCCTCCAATGTTGGCTCACCAGCCAGTTCGGTCCTGCATCCGACATCGAAATAGGGTCGACACCAACCCCGTCCCAAGGAAAGCCACATGTCCGATCCGAATGTCCTCGTCGAACGCCACGATGGGTGGGCGTCGCTCACGCTCAACCGCCCGCACAGGAAGAACGCCATCATCGGGCCGCTCTACGACGAGTTGGCCGATGCCCTCAACGATCTCAGCGCGGACGAAACGGTCGCAGCGATAGTTCTCAGCGGCGCTGGCGGAGCGTTCTCGTCTGGAATCGACCTCACCGAACTCCAGGCCGATCCGCGGCCCGCATGGGTGCCCAACATGTCGAGCAGCACGAACGCCGCCCACATGGCGCTCTACAACTGCCAGTGCCCAATCATCGCCGCGGTCGAGCGCTACACGATCAACGCCAGCACCTCGCTGGCCCTGGCGTGCGACGTACTGGTGGCCGGAGAGTCGGCGTTCATGCAGATCGGCGAGATCCGCCAGGGCTCGGGCATTCCCATGAACGCGGCCTGGATGTCGCTGAAGGCGTCGGAGTTCGTGCTGGCGAGGCTGGCCTACTACGGCGACCGGGTGCCGGCCGCGCGCATGCACGAGCTGGGGGTAGTGCAGGAAGTGGTGCCGGACGACCACGTGTTGGCGGTGGCCCAGGCCCACGCTGAGCGCATGGCCGGTTACAAGCCTGGCGCGTCACGTTCAATCAAGGCAGCCATCACAGCGCGGCGCACCATCGACCCCCAGACGTGGTTCGAGGCTCCCAAGAGCAACGCCCTGCTGAACGCCCAGCAGGTGCGCGACTAGGGCTATTCGTCTTCGCCCTCGGCATCGTCGTGCAGCAACTCGACCTCGTAGGTGATCGAGATGTCGGGGTTGAGGCTGCTGGCGACCGAGCAGTACTTGTCGGTGGCCAGGCCCACAAAGCGCTCGGCCATCTTGGTGCTGAGGCCTGGGGCATCGATGATGTGCTTGGCCCGAATGGCCGTATAGAAAGCGGGAACCGAGTCGGCGCGGTCGCCCTCTAGCTCAATGCGATAGCTCAGCAGGTCCAGGCGCCGCTTGCCGATCATCACAACCACATCGAACGCTGCGCACGCACCCACGGCGTTCAACAAGAGCTCCATGGGGTTCATGCCCGTCTTGGCCGCGTCCTCGCCGTCGATCATCACCTGCATGCCGTCGGGGGTCTTGCCCACAAACCGCTTGCCGACGAGATGATGGACCGTGGTGCTCTTGGTGTTGCTCACAGCACAAAGCAAAGCGCTTCAGCGGCCGATATCCAACCCCGCTCAGTCGTTGGGGTCGACGAAGTCGTCGGGTGTGACGGTCTCGAGATAGCTCTGGAACCGCTCGACGATCTGGTCGATCTCGTCGTCGGCAAACGGGGTGTCGACGTCGTGGTCGACCATCACCGCGGCCTCGTCCAGCACCGCTGACTCGACATTGACGGGCGCGCCGACCCGCACGGCCAACGCGATGCCATCGCTGGGCCGCGACGAAACCACCACCGTCTCGCCGTCGTGTTCCAGCGACAGGTCTGCGAAGAAGGTGCTGTCGATCAGGTCGTTGACGTCGACGCTGACCAGCTTGGCGCCGAGCGCCTCGATCACGTCGACGAACAGGTCGTGTGTCTGTGGCCGCGATATCTCGACCTCGGCCATCGCCATGGCTATCGAGCGTGCTTCGGCAGGTCCGATGAAGATCGGCAGTACCCGGTCTGGGTTGTCGAACTCACCCAGCAACACCACGGTGGCGCCCGACGAAGGGGCGAAGTGAAGCCCGAGCAGCTTTACGGGGACCTTCATGGAGGTCTCCTCTCGATGGACCTGCACCCATCATGGCCCGTCTACGCAGCTTGCGTCAGAGGAGGATGTCACAGGCCGACACTCACCGGAACACACCCATCCGCGACACCGCCACACCAAACCCCACCACGCTGGGCAGGGCCACGACGACCACGGCTTGCCCCACCGACAACCCGGTGCCGGCCAGAAGCCCGACGACGCCCGGAACGCTCAGCGCCGCTGTCCGCAGCCCGGCGGTCAGCGCACCAAGGCCCAACGCCGACCGGCCCGGCAGCTTGGCCGCGGTGTCGTACATGGCCGGCAACAGCGCGGCGATGCCTGCACCGTTCAGGGCAAAACCCACCAGCGAAAGCGAAGAGCTGGCCGACAGGTTTGCAATCAGCATTCCTGTGGCCGTGAGCCCGAGCGAGATCCAGGTCGTGGTCATGGTTCCCAGCCGCGCCACGACCGAGTCGGCCACGAAGCGCGAAACGGTCATGCCGGCCGTGACCGCCACATAACCAAATGCAGCCGAGCCGGCCGACAGTGCGAAGTCGTCGCTGAGTCGAAACGCGGCCCAGTCGATGGCGGTCAGCTCCAAGGTCACGCCGAAGAAGCCGGCCGCAAAGAACCCGAACAGCACCAGCTTTCCCACCGACACCGGGCGCATCGGCCGGTGGTCGCTGTCGTTCGCCGGCTCGGTCGCAGTCTCCGGCGAAAGGTCGTCGGCCAAAAGACCGGGTCCGACGTAGGCCAGCACCAACAGCAGTACCGCGGCAGCACCCAGAAGGTGGGCGGTCAACGACACGCCCGCCGCCGCCATTCGAGACGAGACCGCTCCCCCCACCAGGGTGCCCAGGCTCCACAGGCCGTGCAGGCGGTTCAGCACGGGCGTGTGCCGCAGAGCGCTCAGCCACGAGCCCTGCATGTTCATGGCCACATCGACCAGCACATCGAACGCGATCATGCCCATCAGCCCGACGACGAACAGCGCTGGAGAGCGAGCCAGCCCGACAACCGCGAGGCAGCCCGATACAACCGCACTTGCCGACAGCATCACCCGCCTGGTTCCGAACCGGCCGATGACGTGCCCAACCGCCGCACTTCCCAACAGGCCGCTGAGACCGGCCAGCGACAACAACACGCCGATGGTCGACACCGAAACCTCGATCCGGTCGCGAATCTCGGGCAGTCGGGGCACGAACGACGCAAACAGGGCACCGTTCACGAAGAACTGAACCGCCACCGATTTGAGAGCGCGGCTGTGCACGGCGCTGTAGGCCGATGCTGAACGTTCGGTGGACACAGCCGAAATGATGCACCACCGGACGGCGCGACCGGTTCGGTTGGTGCAGACTTGGCCGATGGCGTACCGGACCAGGCGCAAACTCGACGTCTTCTTGTTGGTGCTGGGCGCTGTGGGCGCGGGCATCGTCGCCCTCATCGGCTCGGCCGCCGGCGACACCGAGAGGATCGTGGGCTACTGGGCCTCGGCCGAGGTCGTCGGAACTCAGGGCGCCGTGGTCGAGACGATCGACTACGACTTCGGTGTCTCCAGCCGCCACGGCATCTTTCGAGACGTGCCCGGGCTGTTCTCGTCACAGATACCCGACGAGTCGCAGGTGACCGTGTCTTCGCCGACCGCTCCCGATCAGTTTCAGCTCAGCCCCACCTACAACGGCACTCGAATCCGAATCGGCGATCCCAACGCCACCATCCGCGGGAGGCATCGCTACAACATCGCCTACCCACTCGAGTTCGAGCGCGTAGACGGCTTGATCTCGTGGAACGCTGTCGGCACCGATTGGCCGGTCGGAGTCTCGGGCATCGAGGTTCATCTGCTGGCCGATCGCGAACTGGTGGGGCCGCAATGTTCGAAAGGGCCTGCAGGGGCCTGGGACGGGTGTTCGGTACGCACGGTCGCACCGGGCCACCTGGTGGCCGAAGTGTCTCGGCTCGATGCCTACGAAGGTGTCACGATCTCGGCTCTTCCTGGCGATCGCTTGGCCGCAATGCCTGCTGCGCCAACACCGCCTAGGGGCGACGTCAACGACCCCGGCGCGGGCCTGCTGGCCGCTTTCGTGGTCGCCGCCGCGGCTGCCATCGCGTCGGCTGCGGTCATCTCCACCCGCATCCGCAAGCGGGGTCGCGAGTGGGTGTGGGTCGGCGGTTCTGCCGATGCCGCGTTCGGCCCTCAGTTTGGCGAGCAATACGCTGTGAAGCTCGTCGACCACGAAGAACTCGACGCCATGGCATCGACCGAGTTCGTTCCGCCCAAGGGTCTCACCGCCTGGCAGGGAGGGGTTCTCTACGCCGAAAGCGCAAACGCCAACCATCGGGTGGCGTGGCTGCTCGAGCGGGCCATAGCCGGCGAGGTCGAGATCGAGGGCTCGGGCAAGAACGTCACCATTCGGCGCAACACCACAGACTCGCCCGACCACGAAGCGCTCGACCGGCTGTTCGGGGGAAGGTCGCGGGTTTCGCTGGCCAAATACGACAAGCAGTTCGCCACCGGGTGGACGAAGCTGGGCTCGCGCCAGTCGAGTTGGCTAGAGGACTCGGGACTGTGGGACGGCGAAGGCGATCGCCGCAAGCTCCTGGCCCGAATCTTCGGCGCAGTCGCGCTGGTGGTCGGAGCGGTGTTCGTGTTCGGGTTTGCGTTCGTGGCCAACCGATGGGGCCTGCCATGGCTGGCCGGTGTGGCGTTAGGAGCCCTCGCCGCCGGCAGCGGTTGGGCACTGGTCATCCGCAGCTGGGAACTGAGGGGTCGCACACCCGAGGGCAGCGGCATGTGGATTCGTATCGAGTCGTTCAGGCGCTTCATCGAGAACTCCGACGCACGCCACGTCGAAGACGCCGCCAAGCGTGGGGTGCTGCTCGAATACACCGCCTGGGCCACCGCCTTGGGCGAAGCCGATCACTGGGCCGAGGTCGTGAAGGAAGCCGAGAAGATGGGCACCATCTCGGGCTCTGACACCCGCGCCGTCTACTTCGCCACCATGGCACCAAGCATCTCCAGCGCAACATCGACGGCTGCACGAGCGCCGTCCAGCAGCAGCGGAGGTGGCGGCTCGGTCGGTGGGGGTTCGGGCGGCGGCGGTGGTGGCTCCTGGTGAGCGCTGCGTCGGGCGGTCACGACCGACAGGGTTCGCTGCGCCGCCACCTGGGTGTGGGCGACGCAGTGGTGATCGGCGCAGGGTCGATGATCGGAGCCGGTGTATTCGCGGCCTGGGCACCCGCGGCCGGCGCCGCCGGCGGCGCCCGGGTGATAGGCCAGGCGCTGGCGGCGGCGGTTGCTTTCGCCAACGCGGCATCGTCGGCCCAGCTGGCCGCGATACATCCCGAGTCGGGCGGCACCTATGTCTATGGCCGCCGCCAGCTGGGCGATGGGTGGGGACACCTGGCCGGTTGGGGGTTCGTCGTTGGCAAGACAGCGTCGTGTGCAGCGATGGCGTTGACGGTGGGCGCATACCTGTGGCCACAACACGAACGTGCGGTGGCGATCGGTGCCGTGGCCGTCATCACGGTCGTCAACATCGGCGGCCTGAGCCGCACCGTCGCCGTGACCCGGATGCTGCTGGTGGTCTCGCTGGCCGCGCTGGCCGCAGTGGTGGTCGCGGGCTGGACCGGGGGCCAAGCCGACATCGCACGCATCGACCTGACCGAAGGCGACGCGTTGGGCGTGCTGCGGTCGGCAGGCTTCTTGTTCTTCGCATTCGCCGGCTATGCGCGCATAGCCACGCTGGGCGAGGAGGTCCGCGATCCAGCGGTCACCATTCCCAAGGCCGTACCTCGAGCTCTGCTGGCGGTGCTGATCGTCTACGCGATCGTGGCGGTGACTGCCCTGGCCGTGGTCGACAGCGCTGCGCTGGCCGCCACCGACGCGCCTCTTCGGCTGGTCGGATCGGGCGCGCCGACGGGGTTCTCGACCGTTGTGCGAGTGGGCGCTGGCGTCGCCGCCCTGGGTGTGCTGTTGAACCTGATACCCGGGGTGTCACGCACGTCGATGGCCATGGCGCGCAACCGCGAACTGCCGGGTTGGTTCGCTCACATCGACCACAACCGCGACATTCCTCTGCGCGCCGAGCTGACGGTTGCCGGTGTGGTGATGGCACTGGTGGTGTTGCTGGATCTGCGCAACGCCATCGCCGTGTCGGGCGTTGCCGTGCTGACCTACTACGCAGTGACCAACGCTGCCGCGCTGACACTGAGCCCTCAGCAACGCCGATGGCCCCGGTCGCTCGCATGGTTTGGCCTCGCCGGCTGTGTGGTGCTGATCTTCAGCCTGCCCCCGACAGCGGTCGTATCCGGCTCCGCAGTGCTGGCTGCCGGAGTGCTCGCCCGTGCCGTGGTCGCCCGCCGCAGCACATCTCGCTGACCCCGTCAGCTACCCGACACGGCAATCAAACGTTCACCTTCGCGAGGGAATTGTTGGCCGGTCCGAGCGGTTTGGTCGAGCATGCAATCGCACGCAGATCTGGCCGAGCGCTATCGGTCGACCAGAGCTCTCACCGAGGCCTTGGCCGAGCCCCTGTCTGCCGAGGACCAGACGGTCCAGTCGATGCCCGATGTCAGCCCTACCAAGTGGCACCGGGCGCACACCACATGGTTCTTCGAGACCTTCATCCTCGAGTCGCACCTGGCCGACTTCGCGCCATACGACGCCCAGTTCCGCTACCTGTTCAACAGCTACTACGAAGGCATCGGACCCCAGTTCACCCGCGCCATGAGGGGCCTGGTGTCTCGTCCGGGCGCGGCCGAGGTCGGTAAGTACCGCACCCATGTCGATGCTTCGATGGCGGACCTCCTGCACTCTCGCCCCGAGGTCGTTTCGGAGTTGACCGAGCTGGGTATCAACCACGAACAACAGCACCAGGAACTGCTGTTGATGGACATCAAACACGTGCTCTCGATCAACCCTCTGCAACCCGTGTATAGGCCCGACATGGGCTACTGCGCCCCACACCCGCCCAGTGCGGAGCTGGGCTGGTTGCCCCTGGACCCCACCGGTCTGGTCGAGGTCGGATACGAAGGCGACGGATTCTGCTTCGACAACGAGCTGCCCAGACACCGGCTGCACCTATACCCGTTCGAGATCGCCGACCGCCTGGTGATCGCCGGCGAGTGGCTCGAATTCATCGAAGACGGTGGCTACGAGCGACCCGACCTGTGGCTGTCCGACGGGTGGCACACCGTGCGCGCCCAAGGGTGGCAGGCCCCGCTGTACTGGACACGAGACGGCAGCGATTGGCTGGTCCACACACTGGGAGGCACCCGCGCGGTCGACCCCGCGGAGCCCGTGTGTCACGTGAGCCACTACGAGGCCGACGCCTTCGCCCGCTGGGCGGGGGCACGATTGCCAACCGAGTTCGAGTGGGAATTTGCCGTCGCAACGCTGGGTTCTGGCCCTGTGCGTCCGCTCGACCTCGACCGGCTGCACCCCAACCCCGCCGTCCCTGGTGGCGGGCTTCAGCAGGCATTCGGCGAATGCTGGCAGTGGACGTCTTCGGCGTACCTGCCCTATCCGGGATATGAGCCGGCGGCGGGTGCCATCGGCGAATACAACGGCAAGTTCATGTCCAACCAGATGGTGCTGAGAGGCAGCTGCGCCTATACGCCGTCTGGACACCAAAGACCGACCTACCGCAACTTCTTTCCACCTCCGCGAGGTGGATGCTGGCCGGCGTCAGGCTGGCACGAGGGGGAATCCGATGAATCCGACAACAACAATCGCTGGGCCTGTCGCGCCCACATTCGAGATCCACGTCGACGAGCACTGGCGTGAGCGGGCGCTCATCGAGGAGGTGCAGGCGAACCTCACGCGTGTTCCTCGTCGCCTCTCGCCTCGTTGGCTGTACGACGATCGCGGCAGCGAGCTGTTCGACCAGATAACCCGACTGGGCGAGTACTACCCCACCGAGGCCGAGCGCCGGCTGCTCGCCGAGATCTGCGACGACCTGGTCGAGCTGAGCGGCGCCGACACCTTCGTCGAGTTGGGGTCTGGCACCTCGGACAAGACCAGGACCATCCTCGATGCGTTCTGGCGGGCCGAGTCACTGACCCGGGTGGTGCCGTTCGACGTCAGCGAGCAGACGCTGCGCGATTCGGCTGTGCTGCTGAGCGATCGGTACCCGGGGCTGGAGGTGCACGGTGTGGCCGGCGACTTCCACGAACACCTGCTCGAGGTCGACACCGAGAACCTGGGCACACCCATGCTGGCGTTCCTGGGGTCGACCATCGGAAACCTCGACGAGGCGCAGCGAGCCGAGTTCCTGGCCGAGGTCGGAGCCTGGTTGCCCACCGGCGGAACCTTCCTTCTGGGATTCGACCTCATGAAGCCCGTCGACCGCATCATCGCGGCCTACAACGACAGCGCCGGGGTGACGGCCGAGTTCATCACCAACCTGCTGTGCGTGCTCAACAACGAACTCGATGCCGATTTCGACCCCAGCTCGTTCGAGTACGTCGGCTTGTGGGACCCTACGCACACCCGCATGGACATGCGGCTGCGGTCGCTTCGCACCCAGACCGTCGAGCTTCCCGGGGCCGGCGTAACCGTCGAGTTCGAGGCCGGCGAGGAGTTGTGCGCCGAGATCTCGACCAAGTTCACCGTCGAGCAGATCTGCGGCGAGGTCGAGGCGGCGGGCCTGAACCTGGTTCGCACCTGGACCGATCAGCGGCAGGACTTCGGGATGCTGCTGGCGGCCAGGCTCTGAACCTCGCGCTAGCTGCAGTGCGCGTCGAGACTCTGCAGAGCAAGGGCAACTGCAGCTTCGGCGAAGTTCCTGCGTGCGCCATCAGAGTGTGCCGCCTCCACCAGCACGCCGTGCACGCCGGCGACCACGAAGCTGGCCGCCGCCGATGGGTCGAAGGCTCGAAATTCGCCTGAGCCGATCCCGGCCGCGACGATGTCTGCGAAGCGCTTCCTGATCGGTTCGAAGGAGTGCTCCTCTCCGAAGCCTGCCTCGTGAAACAACGCGTGGTGAAGCGCATGATTGCTGGCGGAGAAGTCGAACAGCTGCCTGATCAGCTGTGCGATCTGTTCTGCCGATGTGGCCTCGTCGTCGGTTTCGATGGCGTCCAGAAAGCGCTCGAGATAGCGATCTCGGACCGCGTCGATCAGCTCGTCCTTCGACGAGAAGTACAGGTAGGTGGTGCCCTTGGCCACGCCGGCACTGGATGCGACGGCGGCGACGGTCAGCGAACCCAGGCCCTTGCCTATGGCGACCGATTCGGCTGCATCGAGGAGTTGCCCGCGCCGCAGTTCGGGAGATCTCGACCTCTTCGACGTAGGCACGCCCGAACTCTACACCCGCACTGACCATTGGTCATTAACTTGACTAATGACCGCCGGTCAGAAAGACTGACAAACCAGTAATGACCGTTGGTCAGTAATCGACGGCCTGCAGTGAAGGAGAGTCAGATGACAGACCTACCCCCACCAAATCATCACGGAGGTCAGGCAGGTTTCAGCGGCATCTCCGGTGCTTTCGCAGCCGCGACCTTCCTGATCGGACGCTCACAGGACGCCTCTCTCGCATGCGACCTGATGGCCGTTGAGCCAGGCGACCACGTAGTCGATATCGGGTGCGGACCAGGCAGGACCCTGCGCGAAGCGATCGCCCGCGGTGCAAAGGTGACCGGCGTCGACCCGGCCCCGGTGATGCTTCGCACCGCTCGGCTACTGACGAGAAGCGACAAGGCCGTCTGGCTGGACGGCACGGCCGAGGATCTCCCGGTCGACGCGGGCGCGGCGACCGTGGTGTGGTCTATCGCTACCGTTCACCACTGGACCGATGTGCAGGCGGGCCTCGCAGAGTGCTGGCGCGTGCTGTCGCCTGGAGGCCGGCTGTTGGCTCTCGAACGGCGTCGCAGCCCCAAGGCGACCGGGCACGCGTCACACGGTTGGACCGAACAACAAGGCGAAGCGTTCGCCCAGATGGCCCGGGCCCAGGGCTTCGACGACGCCAGCATCGGCCTGCATACAGTCCGCCGCGGCGCGCTGATAGCGGTCGTGGCCTCTAAGCCGCTGGCTGCGCCTGGATCTGGCGAGACAACAACACCTCAGCCGTAGAGATCGACCAGTTCCAGGCCCAGCCTGGCCAGAACCTCACGCACCTCGGCGGGAGCGCTGACGTCGAGGTCGGCTCCGAAGCCGGCCAGCTCACGCCCCAGCACCTCGTGAGACCAGCCGCGTGCCTCGAACTCGATCCATCCATCCTTGCCGGTCGCACCAAGCGTCACCCTGGCACCCAAGCGTGCTCGGAGGGCCGCTACAGCGCCGCCGGAGGCAACCCGCCCGGAAGCGCTGACTGTGAGGGCGTGTTAGACGAAAACGACATTGATCTGCGCCCAGGCCTCGGCCAGATCGAAATCCGGCGGTCGAGCAACCTCGTCGTCCAAGACGAAGACGCCGTCGAAGCGGTCGAGCCGGAACGAGCGCAGGCCCGACTGGGTGCCTGCCACCAAGTACCAACGGTCTCGCTTCTCGACCAGTCCCAGCGGGTCGGCACTTCGCTGCGAACGGTTGCCGCGGCCGTCGACGTACCCGAATTCGATACGCCTGCCCGATGCCAGGGCCGCCGAGACATCGCGGAACACCACCGCCGTCGACCTGCTGAAGTCGACCTCACCCCAACCCGCCTGGTCGGTGAAGACCAGCTTCGAGACATTGTCTGCACTGTCGCGAAACGGCTCGGGAAGGGCGCTGATGATCTTTCGCAGCGCGCCCTTGAGCACCTGGTCTCCGCCCTGGTCGCCCACCGACAACACCAGGGCGGTGGCCTCAGACTCGTTCAGGCCGGACAGGTCGATGGTGGCGCCACCAAGCAAGAACCAGCCGCCACCGCGGCCCCGTTGCGGGTAGACGGGCACCCCCGACATCGCCAACGCCTCCAGATCTCGCCGCGCGGTGCGGGTCGAGACCTCGAGTTCGTCCGCGGCCTCGGCAACCGTGATCTTTCCTCGACGCTGGAGCATCAACAGGAGTTGGACGAGTCGATCTGCACGCATGTTTCGATTATCCATCCGAAAGTGGCCATCAGATGTCCACTTCAAGATGGTTTGATCCGCTCATGACCAACAGCGACAGCATCAATGCACAAGACACCGACCCGCGCCAGGGCTGCGAGGCAGCACTGGCCACGTTCCGCCGAGTAGCCGAGTCGATCGGGCCAGACGACCTCTCCAAACCAACTCCGTGCGACGACATGAACGTGGGGCAGCTGCTCGGCCACACCGTCGGGGCCGCCGGCAGGCTTGCTGCGGCCGGTCGGGGCGACGACCCGAACGCTGTCGACCTCGAACCGGCGATCGATCCCGACGGCTATGTCGCCGCCGTCGACGCTGTGACGGGCGAAGTGCGGTCCGCGTGGGCCGACCCGGCCAGGCTCGGCGAGGTGGTCACTTTGCCATTCGCCCAAATGCCTGGCGCCATGGCGGTGGGTATGTACACCGCAGAGATTCTCATCCACAGCTGGGATCTGGCTGCTGCCGCGCAGCTGAACATCGACTGGCCAGACCTGGTGGTGCTGGCAGCCCTGGCCGGCATGCAGATGGCTCTGCCCGACGAAATCCGCAGCGACCCTGAGGTGCCTTTCGACCGGGTTGTCGACGTCCCCAGCACGGCGCCCGCCATCGAACGCCTGGTCGCTTGGACCGGTCGAAATACAGCCGCGTGGCCGGCCACAGCGAGCTGAAGTTGCCCGGGTGACGGCGGGCCCCGAACGACGGCGGCACCGAGGCCATAGGCTGCCACTGCCGAGGCAACAGCTCGGTCATCGCCGACGATAGGGGCCCGCCGTGACCAACCCGGCCGCCACAGAGCGAGAGCTGCTGTGCAACCTGTTCGCAGAGGTCGGGCCCCAAGCGCCCACCCTCTGCGGAGACTGGACGACCCTCGACCTCGCCGCCCACTTGGTGGTGCGCGACCGCAGACCCGATTCGTTGCCCGGTCTGGTCTTCGACTTTGCCGCCGGCCACACCGAGAAGCTGCGGCTCGAAGCCACACAGCAGCCGTTCGAGGAACTGGTCGACCAGGTGCGAAGTGGCCCGCCTCGGTGGTCGCCGGCCAGCTTCGCCTTGGTCGACAAGGCAACCAACACCATCGAGTTCTTCGTTCATCACGAAGACGTGCGGCGCGGATCTGGGTCGGGAGCAGGACGAGACCTGCCGGCAGCGACCGAAGACGAGTTGTGGAGCGGCCTCAAGCGGGTGGCGCCGGTGTTGCGACGCCAGTCTCCAGCACCGCTGACCATCGCCACCGACGACGGCCGCGAGCTGAAGATAAAGAGCGGCCCCTCGCCCGTGCGCGTCACCGGCCCGGTAGGCGAGCTGGTTCTGTTCATGTACGGACGCCAGGCGGTGGCCCACGTAGATGTTGCAGGCGACCAGAACGCCATCGACCAGGTGATGACCGCAGCTTTCGGCGTCTGACCCACACCCGGCACCCGCTGTGGGTGACGCGGCGGTCTCAGGGCATGCGCAGGAGCTGGTCGCGGAGGTGGCTCCACACCAACGCACCGCCGGCAGGCCCATAGTGGGTGCCGTCCCAGCGAATCGACGGGTTGTCGGCGATCGAAGGGTCGTCGCACAAGGCGGGCGGTGAGGTCACCAACTTCATCCGGTCGTTGAATTGGTCGTCTGTCGCTGCGATCTCGGCCAACAGTTCGTTGAGATGGTCGGTGCGCCAACGTTCGCCTCGCTCTGGCAATGGCGTCAACCCCCCACCCGGGCGAGGGAATTGGCACGGAACCTCGAGCAGGGCAACCGACGTGTCGACGGGTTCGAACGCTGCCCGCACGCGCTCGAGACCATTGCGCAGAACCTCGTCGTGGGCCTCGGATCCGAACGGCACCACCACCCCATCGATCGACAGGTCGAACACCTCCCAGGCGCCGATGACCACCAGCACCACATCGGGCCGGTGGGCGGCCACGTCGGCTGCCCAACGTTGGGCGAAGTTGACGCAGGCCGAGAAGTTGCGCCTGGTTCGTCCGCCGCTGATCATCGACCCGCTGTCGATGATGCCGCAGCCCTCGATGGCCGAGTCGCGAAGCGACAAAACCCCGTCGAGAGACGACGGCGAATTGATGACCAGGGTGATGCCCACCGAGTCGCCCACGACCTCGACCGAACGCGGCAACACCGGATCGCTCAGCTCGACAGTGTGGGCAAAGTTCGATTGCACCGCGACGATCATCGGCCCACCCACCAAGGGCAGCGTGACCGCGTCGGTCACGGTCTGATCGCCCATGTGACCTCCCCCGTTGTACAGCAGTCGCGCATCCGACCCGTCGACCGCTCGTGCCGACACCGCGATATATCCGTCTGACACGAATTCCAGACGAGTGCCGGCCGGCGTTCGATCGATTCGGTATACGTCGGAGCCCTCGGCCGACACCGGGTCGCCACCCTTGCGCCAGTGGGTTGCATAGGACAACGGCAGCACCCGCATCGTCCAGATGCCGGTTGTATCGATGTCGACGGCCGCCAGATCGGGAGCATCGACCACCACCCGGGCGACGCCGGGCGACGGCACTTCGATCGCCTGCCCCAGCCCCTCGTAGAAGAAACTCGAGCTGCCGGCCGTACTGATCGACACCTCGACGATCACCCCATCGTCGTGGTCGAACGCAACCGACGCCGGCCCGGCACCGTTGGATGTTTCGACGCCGACGCCGCGGGTGTCGCCAAATGGCCACACCGTGCCGCTGGTGTCGAGCATCAGGTACCCCGACAGGTCAGAAAGAACTGCGACCGCAACCACGCCAGGCGCGTCGAACCCGGCCAGGCTGCCGTGGAAGCGACTCTGCCCGAAGTTGAAGATGCCGCCGTCGCCACCCAGCATCAGATAACCCGCCGGGCCCGGAACCAGACCTACGATGCCCGACGCAAGGGCCACACCCGGCAACACTCCAGGGATCGATCCGTGGAACTGCGCGTCGCCAAAGGTGAACGTGCCACCGTCGGCGCCGATCAGCACATAACCCGCGGCGGTGGCGCTCAACGCGACGATCGAAGCATCGAGCTGCACCCCTGGAAGCACCTGAGGGATTGATCCGTGGAAGCGGGCTGCACCCATTGCGAACATGCCGCCGTCCGAACCCAGCAGGTAATACCCAGAGCCGTCGGGCAGGGTCGCGGCCGCCACGATGGGGCCGGCCAGTTCGAGGTTCGACACATCGCCGTGGTAGGTGGCATCACCGAAGGTGTGAACGGCCCCCAGGCTGGTGAACATCCAGTAGCCGCTGCCAGACGGCGTCGGAACCAGCTCGACCACGGTTTCGCCGGGTCCCAGCGCCGGACGGTCGCCGAAGTGTGCCGCCGGCCCTCTGGTTTGCACCGTTCCGTCGGCACTGGTTATCCAAAGCCCGAGCTCATCGGCGGTCAGGTCGATGTCGACGAACCCGCCCGTCGTCTGGGCGGCCGCGACAGAACCACCGACCGACGCTGCCGCTGGCCCTCCGCTGGCCGGGGCCGGCGGCATCAGCCACGCCAGCGCCGTAACGACCACGGCCGCGGCGGCGGCATTCGACAGGGGCCGTCTCAACTCCAACCACCGTCCTGGCTGATGACCTGCCCATAGATGAACGACGCCTTATCGCTGGCGAGAAACAAGGCCAACTCGGCGGTTTCGGCCGGGTCTCCGACCCGTTTGGCCGGAATCTCGTTGTCGACCCTAGCGATGAACCTGGGGTTCTCGAGCACCTCTGGCGGGTAGTAGGTGTCGTTGGCCACGAAGTTCTGGGCGATGGCGTTGAGCCGTATCCCGTGTCGCGCCAGGTCATGGCCGGCCGACCGGACGAAGGCGTTCTGGGCCGCCCTGGCGGTTACGTAGGCGATGGCGTGTGGTTTCATCCTGCGCAGCGGCGACGACGACGTCATTGCAACGATCGAGCCGCAGCCGCGCTCGATCATTGCGGGCGCAGCGGCCCTGACGATTCGCATCAGGGGATGCACCATTGCATCGAAGCCCTCGAGCCACGGTCCATCCTCGATGTCGACGGTGTTGGCGCCATACGCGGGCAGATCGGTGTTGGCGACCACGATGTCGAGCGGCCCGCAACGAGCGATGAGCTCGTCGGGGGCGTCTGGGTGGGTCAGCGGGTCGGTGTCGGCGATGACGTCGGCGCCCTCGGCCTCGAACAGCGCTGCTATCGCCGGACCCATGTAGGCATCGGCGCAGGTGACCAACACCGCCTTGCCCGCAAGCCTGTCGCTCATCTTCGGCCTCCAGGCGCCGATTTCGATCAGGTGAGGCGCCTCTCCAGACAAGGTACGACAACGACGAGCTCGAACGGACGAGCCACCGCGGCCGCCGACCTCGAGCCGTCGTCGGCAGCGGTCACCCCGCAGGGGCCCGGCTTCGGCCACACTTCTGGCGTGGATCGCAACGACAAGCTGACCGCGGCGGGCGCCCTGGCACTGCTGGTGGCCTTGGCCGTGGCAATAGCCATCGCCAGGCCCGCGTCGTCGCCCGACGACCTCTCGATTCTGGCGTCGATCATCCTCGGCGTTGTCGAGGGTCTGACCGAATACCTGCCCATCAGCTCGACGGGCCATCTGCTGGTGACCCAGGAGTTGTTGGGTCTGGGCGGCACCGAACAAGCCGACCTGGCCCTGGACACGTACGCGATATGTATTCAAGCCGGAGCGATCTTGGCGGTGCTGGTGTTGTACCGCCGGCGCATCGCACAAATGATCGCAGGCATGTTCGGCCGAGATGCCGAAGGCCGCCGGGTCCTGCTGGCGACCATCACAGCGTTCGTGCCCACCGTGGCCATCGCGCTGGCTCTGCAGGATCCGATCCGTGAGCGTCTGTTCGGCCCAGGCCCCATCGCCATCGCCTGGTTCGTCGGTGGCTTGGGCATCTTGTACCTGGTGCGGACAGATCGCCTCAACCAGACCGGAGCCTCGATCACCGAGATGACGCTGCGCCAGGCGTTCCTGATCGGGCTGATCCAGTGTCTGGCGTTGTGGCCCGGCGTCAGCCGCAGCCTGTCGACGATCGTCGCGGCAGTGCTGGTGGGCATGTCGCTGTCGGCAGCCGTCGAGTTCAGTTTCATTCTGGGTCTGGCCACCCTGGGTGCCGCCACCATCTACGAGGGGCTCGACAACGGCCAGAACTTGATAGACACCTACGGCATCACCACACCGCTGATCGGGCTGGTCGTCGCGTTCGTCAGCGCGGTCATCGCCGTTCGTTGGATGGTCACCTGGCTCGAGCAGCGTGGGTTCGCGATCTTTGGCTGGTATCGCCTGGTGGTCGGCGCGGCCCTCGGTGTGGCGGTTGTTGCGGGCGCGATCTGACACTCGCCTCGCAGCGGTGTCGAGCCAATTGGACTCGCTGACCACAATCGATGACACTTGGTCACCGGCCGACCCGGCCCGCTCCGCATCGAGGTGACGACATTGACCGACAAGCAGGTCAAGGCCATGACGGCCGACATCGAGACACCGGTGTTCGAAACAACCGCGTTCACCACACCCAAGCCGCTGTCTGAGGCCAAGGTCGCCATCGTCACCTCGGCCAGCTTGCACCACCCCGACGACCACGACTTCGCGCCCGCGGACACCGGCTTCAGGGTCTTGTCGTCGGCCAGGCGCGACTATGTGCTCGGTCATTGGAGCCCCAACTTCGACACCACCGGATTTGCGGTCGACATCAACCCCGTGTTCCCCATCGATCGCCTCGACGAACTCGCCCAACAGGGCGTCATCGGACAGGTCTCCGACGTCCACCTCTCGTACGCCGGCAACCAGTTCGAGCTCAGCGCCATCCGCATGGACAGCGGCCCCGCTGGGGCCAAGCTGTTGCTGGACAACGACATAGACGTTGTGTTGCTCACCCCTGTCTGACCGCTGTGCACGCGTACCGTGAGTACGCTCGCCCACGTCTTCGAGGCCGCCGGCCTGGCCACCATCGCCTTGGGATCTCAACGCAACCAGATCGAGGCCACCGCGCCACCCCGAGGGCTGTGGTGCGACTTCCCGCTCGGCCGCCCGCTGGGCAAACCGGCCGACCCCGAGTTTCAACATCGGGTGTTGGCCCATGCCTTCTCGCTGCTCGACGCCACCGAGCCGGTGTTCGCCGAGTTCGGCGAGAGCATCGTCGACGACAACGTCGAGGTGATGGCCTGCCCGCTGCCCCCTCGCCACGACCCAAACGCACACCCGGCCGTAGACGAGGCCCGCGGATTGCGCCCGGCCTACGAACGTGCGGTCGAACGTTATGGCAACCGCATGGGTGCGGGGCGTGTGGTCGACGCCGACCACGTCGTCGACGCGCTGGAAGCGTTCATCAGGGTGGCCGACGGTGTGCCGTGGAAAGAGGCCGGTGTCCCAGGCATTCCGGCCCGGGTGGCCCAAGACATCCGCGGCTACTACGAAACCGCAGCATTGGGCTTGGCCGACTCGGTCCCCTCGGCGTGGGCGGGTACCCGTTGGTTCCTCGACCACACCCGGGGTGGCGAGGTCGTGCTGGCGGCGCGAGCGGCCATGCGCGAGGCGGGGGTCAAGTCGCCCGTGTGGTTCTACATGGCCCCTGGCGACCACTAGTTGCCGACGGCCACTCCCCCGGGGTTTGCCGGCAGGTGGTCGAACAGCCCCGCCTGGCGGGTCCGACGGTACTCGTCGACGATCGGTTCGAGATCGGCAGGGCTCGCGCCGTGCAGGATCACGCCGTCACACCCCAGGTCGAACTGGTTTCGGATGGTCTCGACACATCGCTCGGGCGAGCCCGTCGCCGCCGGCGCCAACCAGTCGGCCGGTATCAGCGTGGCCACGTGCTCGAGCTGCTCGGTGGTGGCCAGCTGGTCGAGGGCCCCTCTGAAACCGGCGACGAATTCGTCCTGCCGGAAACGCCGCAGAACCTCGGGGTCCCAGTCGTTGGTGCGCACCATCAAGTCGCCGTAGGCCTGGAGGTAGGTCGCCATCCGGCCCACAGTCTTCTTCAGCACCACCGGTTCGGGCAGATGGTCGCCGATGGTGGCCAGGCACGACCACACACGCACGTGGTCGGGATTGCGGCCGGCCTCTTCGGCTGCCCGCTTGACCTGGGCAACGACCCGCGACGTGGTCTCGTCGGTGAAGAAGGTGTGCAGCACCACCGCGTCGAATGCCCGGCCCCCGAGGGCCAAAGAGTTGGGACCAAACGCGGTGAGCGTCATAGGTATGCGCTGGGCGCCCATGCCCGATATCGCAAGAGCCGGAAAGCGGCCGGCGGGGCCGTCGTGGCCCAACACCGCCTCCCCACGCCAAACGCGGCGCATGATCGACACGAAGTCTTCCATCTGTGCAGTTGTTATGGCCCCCAGCCCGAAGGCCTTCATGGCTCTCTCGATACCTCGGCCCAAACCCAGAGAGAAGCGCCCGCCGGTGAGTTTGTGCATCGTCATCGCGTAAGACGCCGTCACCATCGGGTGACGGGTGTTGTGATTGGTGGCGGCGGTGGCGATGCCGATGCGCTCGGACACGGCGCCGGCGGCACCGCTGAGGGTCGCCGCCTCCTTGATGTTGAAGCGCTCGCTGATGAAGGCAGAGCCGAGGCCCATGGCCTCGGCTCTGCGGATCTCGTCGATCAGGTCTCGCGGTGATTCTGGCGCGCCGGCCAGGGTGTAGAACCCCAGCTCGTTCATCTGTGTGGGTGGGGCCTGACCGAGCTGCGAATCCATCGCAGCATTGTGCCCCGGCGCGGCAGGGCCGGAGAAGCCCGCGTCAGATGGCGCCCTCGCCAGAGATGTTCGCTCCGACACGATTCATCTCGTCGATGTTGCGCCCGACCTCGTCCAGGTCCATCCCGGTTTTGTGCTCGACCAGGCGGCGCAGGTCTTCGTCGGAGAGATCCTGGGCACTGGTGCTCTCGATGAACGAACGGACGAACCATTGCGCCATCTCGAGCATGGCGGTCTGTTTGATGAACAGGTCCTCGGTGACCGGATCTGCCGCAGAGGCCTCGATCGCCTTTCGGTGGTCGATGATGATGCCCGTGTAGACCGAGTCGAGTTCGCGGAGGTGCTGGGTCACCAGGCCCCTGCCGATGGCATAGTCGTCCCACGTGCGGTGTTCGACGATGGCGCCGGGGGTGCCGGCGGGTACTCCGCCCATGGTCCGCATCCGCTCGGCCAGCTCATCGGTGGCCTCGCGCACCTGCGCGACCTGGGTGTCGAGCATCTCGTGCACACTCAAGAAATCGGGTCCGACCAGGTTCCAGTGGATGTGCTTGAGCGTCAGCTGAAGGTCCAGCAGGCTCACGAGCCTGGTCTGCGCGACCTCGACGATCTTGGATGCGTCCTTGCTGTCGAGACCGGGGACGGTGCGGTGCAGGTTCGATTCGGTGCTCATGGTCGTTGTCCTCTTTCTGTGTTGGGTTTCTGGATGGTCGGGGTCTTCTGTTTCGGCGCCCAGCCCGAAGGTCATGCGGTGCTCGAGCGGGTCGGTACCCGGCTCGGACGGAAGCCACACGGCCAGTGCTCGGCTGCCGGGAATCATCCCGACTCGGTCGCCGCAGCGACCAGTTGCTGGAGCGCTCGCTCGCACTCACGGCAGGCCTCGGCACAGGCTGCACAGCTCACGTGATCGTGCTGGCTGCACTGGGCGGCACACTCGACGCACGCCAGGATGCAAGCGCGGACCTGGGCCTGCCACATGTCGCCGCTGGGGGTGGGTCGTGACAAGACCTTGGCTGTTGCGTCGCACACGGCCGCGCAGTCGAGGCAGGTGCGGATGCAGTCGTGCATCGACGCGGCTCCTCGGGCCAGTTCGCTGTCGGCGCAAACGGTGCAAAGGATCGAGCACCGCCCGGTCGCCTCGATTGCCCGCATCAGCTCGGGAAAGTCGAACGTCGATCGGGCCGGATGATCGGCAAGAGTGTCTGCGAGTGTCATTACTACCTTTGTTTGTCTTTGGCTTGGCTGCTTTCGTTGGGTTGGCTACCCAGCGACCGAGATGGCTAAACACATCCGGGTTTCATTCGCACGCGGTGCGGGTAGGTCAGGCCCATGGCCAACAGACAAAAAGACAAACGATCTTCAAACACGCTCGGCGATTACGCCACCGGCGCCGACACACTCATCGGAGCCACCCAAGCTGCTCGAGAAGCAGGCTTCGACGGGTCGATGCGGTCGCTCAGCAACGGCAGGGTCGCGTGCTCGACCTGCAGCGCCGAGTACTCGGCCTCACAGTACGAGGCCATCTTCGAGCATCGGCTCGAAGGCGCCAGCGACGTCGCCGACATGTTGATCCTCATCGCCGGTCGCTGCCCACGCTGCGCCACCAAATCGAACCTGGTGCTGGGATACGGGCCCAATGCGAGCCCCGAGGACGCCGACGTCCTGGAACGGCTCGATCTCAGCGGGGCGACAGCTCTCGAGACTGCCGACTGACGAGACTGCCGACTGACTCTGGATCAGTCGCCGGAAGACGCGTCAGGAGTCACCGCCGGCGGCCTCCTCGCGCATCAGCGCCATCGACCGGCGCAGCAGCCGAGATACATGCATCTGACTGACCCCAACACGGTCCGCGATCTCGGTCTGGGTGAGTTCGTCGTAGAAGCGCAAGCGCACGATGTCGCGCTCGCGCTCGGGCAGCGAATCGAGCAGCCGCTCGACCAGAACCCGCGACGGGGTGGCCTCGACCTGCTCATCGACCTCGGCAATCCGCGCCGAACGATCGATGAGGTCGTCTCCTTCCACAGACGAGCCACCCTCGAGCGAGCTGGTCGAGAACGCATTGCCCGCACCCAGCGCTCCCACCACCTGATCCACATCCAGGTCGAGCGCCTCGGCAACCTCTGAAACCGAGGGCGAGCGGGAGAGGTCCTTGGTGAGGCGCTCGATGGTCGAACGGACCAACAGATGCAACTCCTTCATCGAACGCGGAACCCGAACCGCCCAAGCTGCGTCTCGAAAATGGCGCTTGAGTTCGCCCTCGATAGTGCGCCCGGCGAAGGTCGTGAAGGCCGCTCCAACACCAGGATCGAATCGGTCGACCGCCTTGACCAACGCCAGCAGGGCCACTTGCTCCAGGTCTTGGCGCTCGAGCCCTCGGTTTGAATATCGCCTGGCCAGATGGTTTGCGAATCCGATGTGAGCCTCGACCAAAGCGTTACGGTCGCGGCGGCGGCGCGTCTGGCGGTAACGCTCGAAGAGGGCGTCTATCTCACCCTGGTCCGGACGCGAACTCACGGGGTCTGGAGGCCTCTGCGAACCCAGCCGCTGGGGCCGTCTATGTGGTACTCGTCGACAACGCGGTCGAGAATACGGCGCGCGAGGTCGTCGAGGATGTCGGGCTCGGGGCTAGCTGGAACCCGATCTGCGTCCTCGACGTGTACGTCGGCCCTCAGCTCGTCATCGGTCAGCGTGAACTGCAGAGCCATCGTTTGACAGCCATTGTCCTCAGCCCACTCGATCAGCATCGCTACCAACTCGTTCACCCCGGCCACCACGTCGTCGATGCCGTCGACCGAGAAGCCGAGATCGGCAGCCAGGCTGGCAGCGGTGACCCTGGCCACTCCGACGAACCTCGTCTGGGCGGGAATCCGCATCGTTATGGCGGCCTCGGTCATGAGAGGGTGGCTCCTGTCGTGGGGCGGTCGGCGGTCGGTGTTTGGTTTCCCAGTTCGACGGTGAGCCAAACCTGGGCCATCAGGTCCGGACCAAACACATCAAGGCGATGTCGTCGATGTTGGCATCGGCGCCCATCTGTTGAAGAACATGGTCGCAGATCCGTTGCGCACTGAGGCCTACGGTGCCTGACAACGACCTGGCGAGGCGTGCGAGGTTGTCGTCGAGATCTTCGCCGTTGCCCTCGACCAGACCATCCGTGTAGAGCAGCAGCGCGTCACCGACCTCGAGGCGTTCCCGCCCGACTTCGCGGTACGAGTCGGCCACCACACAAAGCGGCAGACCCCGAACCTCGGCGACGGCCGTCGAGCCATCGCTGCGGCGGATGATGGGCGGCACGTGGCCTGCCGACAACAACGCCAGTTCGCCGGTGGCGCGGTCGAGGGCCGCGAAGATCGACGTGGCCATGAATGCACCCTCGATGCCGAAGGCAGCTTTCTCGAGGCGTTCGGTCAGCGCCTCGACCCTGTGGGTGTTGGCCAGCAGGGCTGCAAAGGCGTGGCGAAGCCGACCCATGGTCGAGGCTGCCCCCAGGCCACGGCCGACGACATCGCCGACGGCCATGACAAGCCGCCCATCGCCCAGAACTCCCGCGTCATACCAGTCGCCGCCGACCTCGATGTCGACGGCCGAAGGCGAATAGTGCGCCGCCATATCGACGCCATCGAAGTCGGGAAACCCTTGAGGCAGCATCGAGCTCTGCAGCTCGTGAGCGACCAGACGCTGGCGGTCGAACAGATACGAGCGATCGAGCGCCTGGCGACCCAGTTCGGCCAGGAACTCGAGGTCGTCGAGCGTGGTGCGCTCGACTCGATTGCGCCCGTTCCAGGACACCTCGAGAGCGGCGCGCCTGGGCCCGCCTAGGGGCATCGCAACCAGCGTGGTCGGCTCATCTTGGCTTGGCGAGCCACCGTCGGTGGTTGGCCCGTCGGCCACCACCGGCCGGCGCTCTCGCAGAGCGGTTGCTATAGCCGACGACCGACCCAGCCCGTTGGCGAAGACGGTGCTGGTCGCCTCGCCTGAACGATCTGAAACCCACCCTTCGAGCCCGACGCCGGCCTCGTCGGCGCAGCGGTAGATCACGCGGCAACGATCGGCTTGCACAACCCTCACCGAGTGAGCGGCGATCGACTGGGCTACCGAATCGAAGGTGGACGCCGCAGCCAGCGCCCGAGCGAATGCCAGCAGCGAATCGGCCCTGGGCCTGAGCTGACCGGCTCCCGACACGCCCGCCTGCCGCCCGCTCGGCGGGCTCGGCTCAGCGTGTCCTGCGGGCGATCCCGCGTCCTCGATGGTCACCCACGAGACGCTATCTCGCCGCGCTGACTTCCACGCAGCAAGCATGGTTTGGTACCGGCTCGATCGGGTAGGCCCCGGTCTAGCCGACTACTGGGAGTAAAGAAATGTCGAGAAGAGTTGCAGAACCCGACCAATCACTTCTGTCTCTGTACGGTCACCCGGGCCCATACATAAGCGCCTTCGTCATCAGGGGTGACGACGAGAACATCGAGCATCGCGACAGCCAGATCCAGCAGCTGCTGGCCCGCGGCGCCAGCCGCCAGGCTGTCGACGCACTGACTGCTCGTCTGGCGCTTCCCGTTTACGGCGACGTCGGCGGACAGGCGATCATCGCGGCCGATGACGGCACCACTATCTCGTTCACCTCCCACGAGGGTCCAGCCCACGACTGGTGGTTCCTCGACTCGCTGCCCTACGCGGCACCGCTGTTCGAGTGGGAGCAGTGGCGGGTCCCCCATCTGACGGTGGTGGCCGGCGACGCCGGGTTCGAGGTGGTCGAGTTCATCCCTGACCAGGAGCCCGCGGTGAGGCCGGCAGGCACAGATGAACACGAGGCGGCGCGACGCATCGGCCGCCTGGCGCGAGATTGCGAGGTCGAGCTGATCGCGATGGGCGGTCGGCCCGAAGCCGTCGACAAGCTGTTGCCCAACGTTCGCGGCACGGTGCCGGCTGGCTGCGAGGTCGTTGCCATCGACGACGACGCAGGCAACGAGAACTCGACATTTGCAGATGCCGTGGTGCGCCATGTCGCCGACTCTGTGGCCCGCCGCACGGTTTCGGCACTGCGCGAGTTCCGCTTCTTGCTCGAACACGGTGCGGCTGCAGAAGGGGTAGAGCAGACGTTCCAGTTCCTCGCCGCCGGCCGTGGCGACCTGCTTATCGTGCACGACGACCCAGATGACACCAGGCGGGCCTTCTTCGGGCCCGGCGCCTTCGACGTGTCAGCGATCGAGTTGGACTCTTGCCCGAACAACGCTCGTATGGTCGACCTGGCCATTCGCACAGCGCTGCTCGCCGGAATGGAGATCAGAGTGATCCCCAGCACCGGCGACCGAGGACCCGCCGAAGACATCGGTGTGCTGGTGCGTGATCCATCGTTTTCTTCTGGTGGTAACCGCAGGAGCGCCTGACGTGGCTCGGGCGGTAGGCTCGTTTCTCGATGGCCGCTACATCCGAACTCGACGTAAACGAGACCCAGCCCAGGCTGCTCGTAGCTTCCGGCGTGGTCGATCTGCACTCTGTGTCGATCCTGTCGGACAAACTCGACGAGCTCGGGGCCGACGAGGACGTCGTCCTGGACCTCAGCAACATCGAGTTCATCGACAGCTCTGGGCTGAGGGCCATCGTCGTGGCGCATCGACGCCTGGACACGGCGGGCAAGCGGCTGGTTCTGACCAAGCCGAGCGCTTCGGTGCGTCGGTTGTTCGAGATCACTTCGCTCGAAGGCCACCTCAACGTAGAGGGCTAGGCGGCGTCACATGAACCCGCACCCCGCCAGCGGCTCGAGCCACCCCCGGGTGCTCACGTATCCACCAAAATCGTCCTCGGTGGCGGTGGCCCGCGCGGACGTGATGTTGTGGCTCGATTCGCTCGGCGGCGTCAGCGACGACGGCCGAGAGCGGGTTGCCCTGGTCGTCAGCGAGCTGGTCACCAACGCCGTAGAGGCGTCCCCAACCGATCAGGACAACGTTCGCGTGTCGCTCGCGTGGCGTAATGACGAAGCGCTGCGGCTCACGGTGACCAACCTGAACTCCGGACCGGCGATTCCCGACACTTCAAATTGGGCTCCTGCCGATCCGTCGGCCGAGCGCGGGCGCGGCCTGGGCATCGTTGCCGCCCTTGCCGACCGGGTCGCGGTCGCGACGGTGGACGACGAGATCAGCATCACAGCCGAGTTCGCCACCGTCGACGACCACGCCATCGTGGATCAGCACGACCTCAACGAGGATCCCGGGGCCTGACCACCAACACTGGGCAGGGAGCCGACGACACCAGGCGCGAGCTCACCGACGGGCTGAGAAGCCCCATCAACCAGCCCCTATCCCGATTGCCCACGACCAACAGATCGGCATCGAGTTCTTCGGCGGCCTGGCACAGGCCGTCGACCACGCTGCCCTCCTCGACCACGATGTCGTCAGCCCCAGCCGCCTGGGCGGCGGGGCGAAGGCGGCTCTTGATCTGCTCGACGTTCTTGCCGACATCGCTCAGGTAGGGGTTCAGACCCACCGTCGGGAAGCCGACGAGCCCGCCGGCTCCGGCCATCGCCTGGGCAACGGGTACGTAGACGTTCACCAACGTCACTTCGTCGTCCTCGCCGAACAACTCCCCGGCGAATACGGCCGCGTCCCACGAGGCCTCGGTTTCATCAATCGCAACCAATGCTTTCATGGGTTGTCGTTACCCGGCCTCGCTGCGCCCCAAACTCGTGGCGTTCGCCCAGAGCGGCCGTCGTAAGCTCGCTGCTCGAAACGGAGGTTCTGATGCAGGTCCCGTCCAGCGGATTCAACGATGCTCTGGGCATCGAGTTCGAAGAGGTCACCGCAGATCGGGTCGTGCTGACCGTCGATGTGCAACCCAAGCACCACCAGCCGTACGGAATAGTGCACGGCGGCGTGTGGTGCGCCCTGGTGGAGACCGCGGCCAGTGTCGCCGCTGCGACCTGGTACGGCGACAAGGGCAAGGTCGTCGGCGTCTCGAACCACACCGACTTCTTGAGAGCCATCGGTGATGGCAGGGCGACCGCAACGGCCACCCCCATCCACAGAGGGCGTCTTCAGCAGCTGTGGTTGGTCGAGATAGTGGACGGCCAGCAACGATTGCTGGCCCGCGGGCAGGTCCGCATACAGAACCTTCCCGAAACAACCGACCAGACCCAGGACTAACCCTGGGGACCCGAGTGCAACTGGGCCGGGTAGGCACCTTCCCACGCCTGACCTTCGGTCCAGTCGGGGTTTACTTCGAGGTGGGCCCGCTCGTAGCGCGCCCGTCCGCCTTCAATGTCCACCAGCGGAACCGTGGGCACCGCTTCTACGGCAGGGGCGGTGCCGGCGGCCTGGGCCAGTATCGCCTCGGAGAAGTCTGTGATGAGCGCGCCTGCGATGTCGCCCTGCTGGGACGCCAGCGCACAGCGGGCACCCTCGACAACGGTCTCGGTCCGCGTGAGAAACTGTTCGAGCAGCTCGTCGTGAACCGCGCCCTCGCCCATCAGCACCGACATCATGTCGGCTAGTTCGAGACCGTCTGCTTTGCAAGGTGTGCACTGACCACACGACTCGACGGCCAGGAATCGGGCCACCCCGGCAGCAACTGCGACCGGGTCTTGTTCGCTGGAGAAGAACCGCAGTGCACCCGAGCCCACATGGATCGATTCGTCGCCGGACCCATATCCGAGAGGGGTATCGAACCGGTCGGCCGGCACGAGGGGGTGCGAAACGCCCGGCATCATCGCCAGCAGGGGCGAAGTGGCCGACACGCCGGCTTCGGACAGAACCTGGTTTGTGGTTGAACCAACTGGCACCTCTACCACGCCGTGCTGGTCAAGTGGCCCGGTGATGGTGCACAACATCGTGCCCGGCTGGTCCTTGGTGCCCCGCTCGCGGAACCAGGCCGAACCGAACCGGGCGATGTCGGCGACGTGTGCCAGCGTCTCGACATTGTTGACCACAGTCGGCGGTATGTCCGTCGCACCGTCGACCGTTGCCATCTCGACTTCGGCAGTCGAGCGATCATCACCTTCGAGGTCGGTCCCATGGCGCCAGGGCGGACTCACGCGCGGGAACGGCGGGCGGCCGGCGACCACCTCCAGCAGAGCCGTTTCTTCACCAAAGAGATAGCGATCGGGCCCCAGCACCAACTCGACGGAGGGCGCGTCAGCGAAGGCCGAGCTGGCCTCGATGTCGCCGATTGCTTGTTGCAGACGCTCGACCTCGGTTTCGAACTTGGCCTTTGTTGCCACGACAACGCGACCCGCACCGACCGCTCGGGCCGCAATCAGGGCTCCCTCCAACACCTTGTATGGGTTGCGTCTGATCAGCAGCCGGTCCTTGAAAGAACCAGGTTCACCCTCGGCGGCGTTCACCACCAGCGTCGGCGGTCTGGCTGCCGACGCTGAGTGCTCGGCGGTGGTGCGCCACTTGGTGGCGGTCGGAAAGCCGGCGCCGCCCCGGCCGCGCAGCCCGGAGTCATGGATCATCTCGAGCAGCTGCTCGGACGACCAGGTGGAAGCCGTAGCCCAGCCCCTGGCGCCTCCGGCGCTCAGGTGTGCCGTCAGGTCGCGGACCTCGGTGGGCATGAGCACGCGATTTTGAAGCTCGTTTCTCATGGGTGGGCTCCTACCCTGGAAACCACGTCGTCAAACCGTCGCACTCAACCAACGAAGGGACGGCGAACATGAATGACGTTCGGCTCTATGGCTCCAACACCCAGGCGGCCATCGCCAACTTCGACGTTTCTGGCGAAACGGTCGACCACCGCATCATCGAGGCCCTGGCCCACATCAAGGCATGTTGTGCCATCGCGAATTCGCACGCCGACGTGGGCCGTCTCGATCGCGAGATCGCAGCAGCGATCGTAGGCGCCGCCGAAGAGGTCGCCACTGGCAAGCACCGCGATCAATTCCCCGTCGACGTCTTCCAGACGGGGTCGGGCACCTCGACCAACATGAACGTCAACGAGGTCCTGGCTTCCATCGCTTCGTCGGTTTCGGGGTTGGCCGTGCACCCGAACGATCACGTGAACATGTCGCAATCGACCAACGACACCTTTCCTACCGCGATACGTGTAGCCGTGTCGCTGGCCATACGCGACCAGCTGCTACCAGCGCTCGGGCAACTCGCCGATGCCCTGGCCGACAAGGCCGTAGAGTTCGGCGACGTCGTCAAGCCCGGTCGCACCCATCTAATGGATGCCACCCCTGTGATGCTCGGCGACGAGTTCGGCGGTTACGCCGCCCAGATCCGCGAGTCGATCGAGCGCATCGCCTCTGCCCAAACCCGTCTGGTGCGCCTGCCGCTTGGCGGAACCGCAACCGGCAACGGTCTCAACACTCCCCCAGGGCATGCGGCCATGGTTCGTGAGCTCTTGACGGAACGCACGGGGGTTCGGTGGCAGCCCCCGCTGCACCACTTTGCAGTCCAGGGCGGCCAGGATGCCCTCGTCGAGGCCTCGGCGCAGCTTCGCGGAGCCGCCCTGGCGATGTTCAAGATCGCCAACGACATCAGGCTGATGGCCAGCGGCCCCCGCACCGGATTGGGCGAGTTGACCCTCACCGAGCTACAGCCCGGCTCGTCGATAATGCCGGGCAAGACCAATCCGGTCATATGCGAGGTGGTCATACAGGTGTGCGCACAGGTGGTGGGCAACGACACGGCCATCGCATTCGCAGGGTCGCGCGGCGAGCTGGAATTGAACGTGTACCTGCCCGTGATGGCTCGAAACCTGCTCGAGTCGGTGGATCTTCTGGCCGGGTCGTGCACCTCGCTTACCGAAAAGACCATCGTCGGATTGCGGGCCGACAGCGAACGTTGCAAGAGGTTGGCCGAGTTGTCGCCCGCCGTTGCCACGGCCCTCAATCTCGAGATCGGCTACGACCGAGCCGCTTCGGTGGTGAAGAGCTCGCTGGCGTCCGGACGTTCACTGGTCGACGAGGTCGTCGAAACCGGTCTGATGTCGCGCGAGCGGGCCGCAGAGCTTCTGTCGGTGGAAGCTATGGCGCGAGGCACCCAGGACCACCTGACCGCACAGCACCGCGACGCCTAGACGCGTCCCACCCGCTGATCTGCGATCTCGGTGATCGCCGCCGCCTCGGCGCCGGGCAGACCCAACGCCATCAACACGTGCGAGATCACCGCTCGGCGATGGTTCGGATCGTCGCCGGTTTCGGCGATGCGCCTGGATGCCATCAGCAGCGAGCCCACCACAAGGTCGACGGCGGCATCGACCGAAGCCAGCGATAGCCGTCCGGCCTCGGCTCCCGAGCGCAGGTCTTCTACCAAGAAGCGCAGCGGCCCCTTGTCCAGCGACGCATCACGCAGCACATCGAGCCTGGACATCGCGCCGAACACCTCGGGGGCCGTGCGGGCTTGCACCAGGGCCAGCATCGACAGGGTGGCGAAGCGCACCACCGGCTCATCGTCGGCGTAGGCCTCGGCCCCGGCGGCCGTGAAACGTTCGGCGATGTCGACTGCCAAAGCGCTCACGAGCACCTCGCGATCGGCGAAGTAGTTGTAGAAGGTGCCGTTGGACACCCCGGCATGCTCGGCGACCTCTGAGATCGTGAACGCCTCGCCCCGCTTGGCTGCAACCGCCATCGCCGCATCGAGCAACTGGCGCCTCGTGCGCGCCTTCTTCTTGTGCCCCCGCGTGGGGTTTTGGGTCGACTGGCTCATCGACACGATGGTCACTCAATTTGACAATGATGTCAATATTGGGAAGACTCCCAGTCTGACTCCGAGGGGGATATCCATGTCCGACGACAACACATCCAGGCCGCGGCTGACGCTGGGCCACGCAACGGTGGCGGTCCAGGACGTCGACCGCATGGTCGCCTTCTACTGCGACGTCTTGGGATTTCACGTCACCAATCGGGGCGCCCCAATGCCTGGCGCACCCGACATGGCGTTCTTGAGCCAGGACCCCACCGCTCATCACCAGATCGTCCTGGTGGGTGGCTCTGAATCATCACAACACCAGTTCGTACTGGCCGACCATCTCGCCTTCCGCGTCGAGACGCTCGACGATCTGCGCTCGATCGCCACCCGCCTGGCCGATGCCGGCGTCGACAACACAATCCCCATCTCCCACGGCAACGCCTGGTCGGTCTACTTCAACGACCCCGAGGGCAACGGCCTCGAGTGCTTCGTCGACACGCCCTTTCACGTCGCCCAGCCCTACGGCGAAAGCCTCGACCTCGGTCAATCGAACGAGGCGATCGAGCTGTGGACCCGCGACCAGCTGCAGGACCAACCCGAGTTCCAACCCTTCGACCGGTGGAAGGCCGACTTCGCCGCCAAGCTTTCAGACGCCGGCCAGGGCTGACCGATGGACCTTGGAATATCGGGCCGACGGGCCATCGTCTGTGCGTCGAGCCGAGGGCTGGGCTACGCGTGTGCCGAATCGCTGGCCCGCGAGGGTGTGAACGTCATCATCAACGGCCGCGATGCCCAGCAACTCGAGGCCGCCGCCAAGACCCTTGCCGACACGGGGGCCATAGTCGAGTACGTGGTGGGAGACATCACCCACGAGTCGACTCGTGATGCACTGCTGGCCGCCTGCCCAGAGCCCGACATCCTGATCAACAACAACGGGGGCCCTCCCCCGGGCCGATTCGCCGATTGGGAACGCGAGGAATGGCTGTCCGCCCTCGACGCCAACATGCTCGCTCCCCTTGCGATGATCCGATCCGTGCTCGACGGCATGTGCCAACGAGGGTTCGGGCGCATCGTCAACATCACGTCGGCCATGGTGAAGACGCCGGTCTCGGCCATGGGCTTGTCGACGGGAGCCCGTGCCGGGCTGACATCGGTGTCCAAATCGCTGTCGCGTGATGTGGCCCGCCACAACGTCACGATCAACAACATCTTGCCCGAACGAATCAACACCGCTCGCCAGCAGCAGATGGCGTCGCGCCACGCCGAGCGAGCCGGCATCACCGTCGAGCAGGCCTACGAACACATGCGATCGACCATCGCGGCCCGCCGGCTGGGCCTACCTTCCGAGGTCGGCGACGCGTGCGCGTTCTTGTGCAGCGCCCAGGCGGGCTACATATCGGGCCAGAACCTGCAACTCGACGGGGGCAGTTATGACGGGCTCATCTGAAGCGACAGACCATCTCATCGTCGGCGCCGGACCCGTGGGCCTGGCCACAGCTCTTCTGTTGGCGCGGCGCGGTCTGCGAAGTGTGGTTGTGGAGCGGCGCAAGGGGTTCCAGACCCAACCCGCGGCCCATGTCATAAACGGCCGGACCCTCGAGATCTTCCGCCAGATGGGTCTCGACATGGAGACCGTCACAGCGCTGGCCCAAGACCCCGCCGATGCCGGCCACGTCAACTTCGTCACCCGCCTGGGCGAACGGGTCGTCGGCCGGCTGCCCTTCGAACGCCAGGGCGACGAGAGCCTGTGCCACACCCCCACTCCGTTGCGCAATATCTCTCAGCACCACCTCGAGCCGCTGCTGGCAGCTGCCGCCGACGACCACGCTCTGGTCGATCTTCGCTACGGAACCACCTGGCTCGAACTCACCCAGGACGACGACGGTGTCACCTCGACCGTGGCCGACGCGCACGGCAACGAGCGCACCATTCGCAGCGACCGGCTCATCGCTGCCGACGGGGCCTCCAGCCGCGTGCGCAAGGCCCTGGGCATCGAGATGCTTGGCCCAGCCTCGCTGCAGAGCTACATGGCCATCCACTTCACCGCCGACCTCAGCGGCCTGCTGGCCGACAATCCGGGCGTGCTGCACTTCGTTCTGGACCCTGCCGCCCGCGGCACCTTCGTCGCCCACGACATCAGGTCAGAGTGGGTGTTCATGAGCGCCTATGACCCGTCGAAGGACGCTCCGGCAGACTTCACAGCCGATCGCTGCCGCGAGTTGGTCCGACAGGCCATGGCCGACGGTGCACCAGACGTCGACATCATCGGTTCTGGCCCCTGGAACATGAGCGCACAGGTGGCCGAGCGGATGGCCGCAGACCGCGTCTTCCTGGTCGGAGACGCTGCCCACAGGTTCCCCCCTACCGGAGGTATGGGCCTCAACACCGGTGTGGCCGACGCCCACAACCTGGTGTGGCGCCTGGCCGCCATCGCCGAGGGCTGGGCGGAGCCGAGCCTGCTGGACGACTTCCAGACCGAGCGGTTGCCGATCGCCCACCAGAACTGCAGGCAGAGCACCGAGAACGCCATGAAGATGGTGCTGCTGGGCGAGGCTCTGGGTCTGACCACCGACCCGACAACGCAGACCCTTCACAGAGCGCTCGACGACCCTGCCTCGGCCGAGCAAATCGCCGCTGCTGTCGACGCCCAGTCGACCCACTTCGACATGCTTGGCCTGCAGCTTGGCTACACCTACGGCGAAGGGTCGTTGTTGCGGGACGGCCCATCGCCCGAGCCCATCGTCGACCCCACACCCTTCGACCCAACGGCCGTGGTCGGCAGCCGGCTGCCTCACTGGTGGCTCGTCGACGGTCGATCGACCCTGGACCTGGTGGGGTACGACGGACCGACCCTGATCAGCTTCGGCCCTACCGACAGCCACGACCGATGGATCCGACATGTAGGCAGCGCCCGGGCGGCGGGTATCCCGATGGCTCATTGCCGGGTCGGGATCGACACCGAGCCGCTCGAAGAGTGGCGCCACCTGTGCTGCCTGCCGGCCGAGTCTGCACTGCTGGTGCGCCCAGACCAGCACATCGCCTGGCGCAGCCATACGGGCATGGCCCCATCGGCCCACACGTTCGACGACGCGTTGAGTGCGGTGTTTCACCGTTAGACACGCTGGCATCCGATCGCCGCCGGGTTTCAGAGCTCGCGGTGGCGGATAGAACAGACAAATGCTCTCGCTACGCCAGATCGCCGACACAGCCCTTGAAGCCACCGTGGTCGGCAGCTTCACGAAGATAGGCAGCCGGGCCAGGGGCGCGCTGTTCGACCACGCACCTGTACACGTCGACCTGAGCGGCCAACGCGCCGTGGTAACCGGCTCTTCAAGCGGAATCGGACGCGCCGCTGCCGCGGGCCTGATGGCGCTGGGCGCCGAGGTGGTGGTGACCTCGCGCTCACCCGAGCGGGCCGCCGCGGCAGCCGCCGACCTAAACGATGCAGGTCATGCCGGCCACGCCAGTTCGTTGGCGGTCGACACCGGAGACTTCGAATCGGTCGAGGCGGCCGTCGCCGCTCTTGGCGAAGGTCCGCCGATATCGATGCTGTGCCACAACGCCGGGGCCCTCACGGACCGTTACGAGACCAACTCCGCTGGCATAGAGCAGACACTGGCCTCACACCTCATCGGGCCCTACCTGCTGACCACGCGGCTCCGTCCCAGACTCACCGACGGCGCACGGGTCGTGTGGATGTCCAGCGGCGGCATGTACACCCAGAAGTTCGACCTCGAGCGCCTCGAGATGTCCGAGCGCAACTACAACGGTTCGGTCGCCTATGCGCGCGCCAAGCGGGCGCAGGTCGAGTTGGTTGCACACCTTGGTCCGAAGTGGGCTCCTGATGTGGTGATGCACTCGATGCACCCGGGCTGGGTCGACACCCCCGGCGTCGCGGCCTCTCTGCCAGGCTTCAAGAAGGTCACCGGGCCACTCCTGCGCAACGCCGAAGAAGGCGCCGACACGATGATCTGGTTGGCCGCCACCGGCGGCGACCACCAGCCCGGAACCTTCTGGCTCGACCGACGCCCCCGATCGACCCAGTACGTTCCCGGAACCGGAGGCAGCGACAAGCAGCGCGAAGCGCTTGTGGGCTGGCTCGACACCTTCGCTTGAGCCAGCCGATCGGGTGCTGTCGGCGCCGCGCTCGGCGCAGCCCCCAGCGGGCCGGGACTCTCGCGCCTATACGGCTCCGCCGCGATCGTGCCGTTGTACCATCTGCACCATGGGTGGATCCCGACGAGGCGCGATCGCTATTCGGCTTGCAGCAATAGCGATTGTTCTGTTCTCGTTCGGCAGCTACGGCCTTGCCCGTCACGGAGCCGAACCTTTCCCAACCGGCAGGCTCCCCGGCTTCGACGACGCACCGGTCGAAGACGGCGTAACCACGGCGCGCGAGTACAAGCTGCTCGCCTCGTTCGGAGATGCCGACCAGGTGGCAGAGATCGGCTTCGATGAGGTGTTCCCCGATGTCGAGGTGAGCATCCAACAGATAGTCGCCAACCGCATGCGTCCGAAGCTCGAAGCTCCCAGCGGTGGTCTGGCGCGGATCGTCTGGGACACCGTCGGCGCGGGCTCGCCTCTCAGGCGAAATCAACCCCTCGACTACCGCACCGCCGCCGACACACAATCGGTTCTGGTCGACGCCGTGACCGAGGCCACCGGCGCCTCACCGTCGCGGCTCGAAGTGATAACCGACGAAACGCTCACCGACACCGACTCGGGGGACGTGATCGAGCGCAACGTGACGACACTGGTCGTGATCTGCGAGGTGTGTTCGTGAGCGATCTCGATCGGTTCTTCTTTCGCACCTGGGTGATTGCCCCGACCGCCTGGCCATCATCCGGATGATCTACGGCATCTACGCCCTGACCTTGTTGTTCCCGGTGCCCGGCTGGGTTTCCGACTTGCCAGGAAGCTGGTTCGAACCACCGTTCGGCCCCATGCTGATCCTGGAATCGACCCCGCCCGCCTGGGCGATCCTCGCCGTGACCACGGTGGCAGCGCTGGCACTGGTAGCCGTCGTAGCCGGATTCAAGACCAAGGCGGCGTCGCTGGTCGCTGCAGGCGCGTTGGCAACCCTTGCCGGCATCGAGTACTCGTTCGGCAAGATCGACCACAACACGTTCATGTGGGCGGTGCCGCTGGCGATGGCCTTCTCGGGCTGGGGAAATGCGATCTCCTTCGACAGTCGCAACTCCGACGAAGACGAAAGCGCCGACACGTCCAGCGGCTGGGCCGTGTCCCTGCTGATGGTGTTGTTGGCCTCAGCGATGGCGACCGCTGCCATCGCCAAGATGCGCGGCGGATGGCTCGACCCGACCTACTCAGCCACCTTTGGTCACCAACTCAATCATGTGTTCGCCAGGGGCGGCGACGGCTTCTTGGCCCGGCAAGCGGTCGACAACCACATCGGCGTGGTCGACGAGGTTGTCGACTGGGCCACTGTGTTGTTCGAGCTGGCATGGATCCCGGCGATCTTCTCGGTTCGGTGGACCCGCCGAGTTGTGGCCTTCGCCGTGTTGTTCCACATGTCTGTGGCGCTTGTGTTGAACATTGCGTTCATGGCGAACCTTGCCGTCTATGCGGTTGTCGTAGCGTGGCCGGCACCCAGGCAAGAGCTGAGACATCGGATCTGGGTAGCCGCAGTAGCGGTCGCCGCCGTTGCCGCCGTCGCCGCCATCGCCGGCCACCCGTTGGCAAGGCTTGCCTTTGCATGGTCCGAGCGAGGAGACCTGCTGGTTTCGACGGCGGTCCTGGGTGTGGCGACCATTGCGGCGATCAGGTTCGGGATCGGCCAGATTCGTTCCCGCCCGACGCCGGCGCCACATTCGGCCTAGGACCACCGCCGTACCCAGGGCTGCCTCAGCGCAGTTCGAAGCGGTCGAGGTCCATCACCTTGGTCCACGCGGCTACGAAGTCGTCGACGAACTTGCTCTCGGCGTCTCCGGAGGCATAGACCTCGGCGATCGCTCTCAGCTGCGAGTTCGAGCCGAACACCAGATCGACCGAAGTGGCCGTCCAACGCACCTGCCCAGTACCGCGATCGAGACCCTCGAACACGTGCTCGGTTGTCGACGCCTTCCATTCGACGCCCATGTCGAGCAGGTTGGCGAAGAAGTCGTTGGTCAGCTGACCTGGCCGGTCGGTGAACACGCCGTGGAGCGATTGGCCCGTGTTGGCCCCCAACACCCTGAGACCGCCCACCAACGCGGTCATCTCGGGTGCGGTCAAGGTCAGCAGGCTCGACCGGTCAACCAGCATCTCCTCGGGGCGACGCTTGTCGCTCGGGCGCTGATAGTTGCGGAACCCATCGGCGCGGGGCTCCAGCACCGCGAACGAATCGGCATCTGTTTGTTCTGCCGTCGCGTCGGTGCGGCCCGGGTTGAACGGCACCTTCACATCGTGGCCGGCATCGGCGGCCGCCTTCTCGATGGCTGCCGCGCCGGCCAGGACGATCAGGTCGGCCATGGACACGGCCTTGCCGTCGGTGCGTCCCGAGTTGAAGTCGGCCCTGATGGCCTCGAGCTCGGAAAGAACCGAAGCCAGCTGCTGAGGATCGTTGACCTCCCAACCGTTCTGCGGTGCAAGCCTGACGCGCGCGCCGTTGGCGCCGCCGCGCATGTCGCTGTCGCGAAATGTCGAAGCCGAGGCCCAGGCGGCGCTCACCAGCGCCCCGACCGACAAGCCTGTGCCGAGCACCCTGGCCTTCAGCTCTGCAATGTCGGCTTCGTCGACCAGTGCGTGATCGACCGCCGGAATCGGGTCTTGCCAGATGAACTGCTCGGCGGGCACCTCGGGCCCGAGGTATCGAGACACCGGACCCATGTCGCGGTGCGTGAGCTTGAACCAAGCCTTGGCAAACGCATCGGCGAACTCGGCAGGGTTCTCGAAGAACCGCCTCGAGATCTTCTCGTAGTCGGGATCGAACCGCAGAGCGAGGTCTGTGGTGAGCATCATCGGTGCGTGCCGCCGAAGCGGATCGTGGGCGTCGGGCACGGTATCGTCGGCCGAGCGGTCGGTCGGGCGCCATTGCCAAGCACCTGCCGGGCTCTTGGTGAGCTCCCAGTCGTACCCAAACAGCACCTCGAAGAAGCTGTTGTCCCACTGCGTCGGCGTTGGCGTCCAGGCTCCCTCGAGCCCGCTGGTAATGGTGTCTGAGCCCTTGCCGGTGCCGAAGGTGTTCTTCCAACCCAGGCCCTGCTCTTCGATGCCGGCACCCTCAGGCTCGCGTCCGACATATTCGTCGGCGTTCGCTGCCCCATGCACCTTGCCGAACGAGTGGCCACCGGCGATCAGCGCAACGGTCTCTTCATCGTTCATCGCCATGCGGGCGAAGGTCTCGCGGATGTCTCGCGCCGCGGCAACCGGGTCGGGGTTGCCGTTGGGACCCTCGGGATTCACGTAGATGAGACCCATCTGGACCGCGCCGAGCGGGTTTGCCAGTTCGCGATCGCCGCTATAGCGCTCGTCTGCCAGCCACTCGTCCTCGGGGCCCCAGTAGATGTCCTCCTCTGGCTCCCATACGTCGGCTCGGCCTCCGGCGAAGCCAGCGGTCTCGAACCCCATCGACTCGAGGGCCACGTTGCCTGCCAGGATCATGAGGTCGGCCCACGAGATCTTGCGCCCGTACTTCGACTTCACTGGCCACAGCAGGCGCCTGGCCTTGTCGAGGTTGGCGTTGTCTGGCCAACTGTTCAGCGGGGCGAACCGCTGGGTACCGGTGTTGGCTCCGCCTCGGCCATCGTGAATGCGGTAGGTGCCGGCGCTGTGCCACGCCATGCGGATGAACAGCGGGCCGTAGTTGCCGTAGTCGGCGGGCCACCAGTCTTGCGAGTCGGTCAGCACGGCTTCGATGTCGGCCTTGACGGCGGCCAGGTCGAGAGTCTCGAACTCGGCCGAGTAGTCGAATTCGTCGCCCATCGGATCGATCAGTGGCGAGTTCTTGCCCAACGGACGCAGGTTGAGCTGGTTGGGCCACCAATGCTGGTTGGCCATCGATCCCGTGGCGGAGTGCGAGCTGTGCAGGACGGGGCACTTGGCAGCCGCTGTGCTGTCTTGTTCGGCGGCGACGACGGCGCCCGTGTCTTGGCTGAAATGGTCTTCGTTGGTCATCGGAACTCCCTGAACTCTCGACGTCAGATCAGGATAGCCACGATTTAGACTTAGTCCAACTTTCTATTTTATCCATCTTTCGATGAGATCTGGAGCCAACGTTGCCCGCTGCTACACCCACCCGCCGGCGAACCCGACGAACTGACCGGTGGTGAAGCGGCTGGAGCCGTCCAAGAACGCAGCGCACAGCGCGGCGCACTCGTCGACTGTCCCTAGACGCCGCATCGGAACGCCCGCCTCGATGCGGGCCCTCACGTCGGGGTCGTCTGCACCCGAAGCCCGCCTGAACTCGGGGAAGTCCATGAAGTTGGTGCCCAGAGCGTTTACCTGAACGTTGCGCGACGCGTACTCGGCGGCGACGTTTCGCACCAGCATGTTGGCTCCGGCCCTGACCGCCGAATACAGCGGCGCATTCTTGGTCGGCCTGGCACCGGTTGCGCTGGTCAGCAGCAGAACCTGACCGTCGCGTTGGTCAGCCATCACCGGCACCACCGCCTTCAGGAAGTGGAACGGCTCTTGTAGACAACCGGCGTAGGCCGAGTCGAGATCGTCCACGCTCGAAGTCTCGAACGACCCGGTTACCACCCTTCCGGTGAACGCCGTAGCAGCGTCGATGCGCCCAAAGCGGCGCAGGCCCGCGTCCACCAGCTTGGCGATGTTGTCCGGATCGGACAGTCGCTCGACGCCCTCGACCACCTCCACGCTGGCGCCCAACTGCTCGAGCTGGTCGACCAGGCCCTCTTGTGGGTCACCGATAACGAGATCGTGGCCCCGTTCGGCGAGGATCATGGCCAGCGGCGGCCCGACATAGAACGAGGTGTTGTGGATGAGGGCGACTCGGCGTGACATGGCCCAACCCTAGTCATGGGTCGTCGGCGCGCGAAGATGGGCCGATGCCAGACTGCCTCCGACTCGCTCTCGTCACCGACATTCACTGCGGCCGCGAATCTCTGACCAAGAAGGGTTCGCTGGCCCCCGAATTGCTCGATCGCTTCGCGGGCTTCGTCGCCGACTATGAACCCGACATGGTCGTCGAGTTGGGCGACCGCATCACCGACACCGATCCAGAGGCCGACCGCGCAGCGCTCGACGCGGTTGCCAGGTCATTTGATGCCGTCGCCGCACCCCGGGCCCACCTGATGGGCAACCACGACCTCGTTCACCTGACGGTCGACGAGAACCAGGAGCTGCTCGCACACCCCATGGCATCGGCTTCGGTCGACCTGGCAGGTTGGCATCTGGTGTTCTGGCAGGCCGACCCGTCGATGTCTGGCGCACACGAACCGACCATCGCCCCAGACGATCTCGCCTGGCTGCAGTCGGATCTGGCCGCCACCGACCTACCCAGCATCGTGTTCACCCACATACCGCTCGACTCGGCTTCCATGCGCGGCAACTTCTACTTCGAGGCCAACCCGCAGTACGGCGGCTACTCGAACGCCAGAGCCGCGCAAGAGGTCATCTCGGCCGCCGGCAACGTGGCCGCCTGCGTTGCAGGACACGTGCACTGGAACAACCTGTCGCGCATCGACGGCGTTCCGTATGTGTCGCTTCAGAGCCTCACCGAGAGTTACACCACGCAGGGCCGCGCCAGTGCCAGCTGGGCAACCATCGAACTCGAGGCGCATCAGCTGAGGTGGACGAGCCACGGCAACGACCCCATCGAGTTGGTCGTCGGTGTAGGCGGCGCAGCGAGGTCGTGGGAGACCCCGCTGCCGCCGTTCGCCGAGTTGGCTAGACGCCGTCAGGCGTAGGTGCCCGCCATCTCCTCGGCGACGCCAGGCACGGGCTCAATGCCGCCGCGACCCGCCTTGCCAGCCTGAGCACCGCGCCCAAAGTCGTCGGGGATCGGACGGCCCTCGTGCAGGGTCAGCCAAAGACGCAGCAGGTGGCGCTTCTTGGCCGGATCTTCGTGGTCTTCGTAGGCGGTGCGCGAATGGAACGTCGTGTAGTTGCAGACGAACTGGATGTCGCCGGGCCTGAAGTCCATCTTCAGCGCGAAGCCTTCTTCGTTGGAGATCTCGTCGACCAGTTCGAGGAACGCGCTCTGGTCAGCGGTGTGGGCGGGAACCGCCTCGTGGCGCTGCGCCGACTCGAGGAAGCTGCGCACATAACGGATCGACAGGTTGTTGCCGTCCCAGGTTGCCAGCCGGGTCAAGAAGAATGGGTCTTGGCCGGGCAGCTCCTCGTTGCGCCGGTCGAAGTGCCACTGCTCGAACCACAGGTGAGCCAGATCGGGGCGCCGCTTGACGACCTCGTTGTAGGCCGATGTGGTCGACGCAACAGAGCTGAGCCCGCCCGACTTGGCCGGGTTCAGGCACAGCAGGCCGACAACGTCAGAGCTGTCGGTGTGATACGGGAGGCGCAGACGGGTCTGGTAGCCCCTGGCCCCGGCGTTGGTCTTGAAGTCGACGCCCTCGTCGATCACGTGGCCGAGCAGGTGACCACGAGCGTTCTGCGACACGGGCGTGCCCATGTGCAGACCCAAGCCCCAATAGGCGAATGCCGCGTCGCGCTCGGTCATCTGGTCGATGGGCAAGCCCCGCAGCACCCAGAAACCCCGGCCCTGGTCGAGCTCGCGGGCGAGGCCGCGCATTCGGGCCGCCAAGGTCGGCAGCGGAAAGTCGGCCGCCGTCATGTCCAGCATGGCCAGGCCTCGCTGGTTTACCGATTCGACGGCAGCGAGGATCTCGGAGATCTCGTCTTCGCTGAGGTGTTCGAGCCACGAACCGTCTGCCTCGAGGTCTCGGCCGTACCAAGCGGCCGGCCCTTGAACCAAGCCCTCTGGCATTGGAACCGATGGAGAGTCGGTGATCGTCATTGGTTTCATCCCCTTGTTTAGCCCCTCTAAGCATTTTGGCAGTGTGAGAGAGGCTTTTCAAATGGCGTCGGTGCCTTCGCCGCGATCTAGCTTGGTGCGATGACCGAAGAACAGATCGCTCAGCTCACCCGCGAAGTCATCGATCAGGTCGGTATCGACGCCGACGAGGTCACGTTTCGAGGAGCGTTGTGGGACGCGGGCCTGGCGATGGTGCAGTTTCCGGTGGGCAAGGGCGGTCTCGACGCGTCGCCGTCACTGCAGACGGTCGTCGAGCGCACCATTCGCGACGCCGGGCGCAACTTCCACCCCCTTTCGATCAACACCATCGGAATCGGCATGGGACTGCCGACCGTGCTGACCTACGGTTCGGAAGAACACCACCAGAAGTATCTGAAGCGCATCTTCACCGGCGAGGACATCTGGTGCCAGATGTTCAGCGAGCCGTCGCACGGCTCTGACGTGGCCGGCCTGTCGAGCCGTGCCGTGCGCGACGGCGACGAGTGGATCGTCAATGGCCAGAAGGTGTGGACCAGCGGTGCCCACGTGTCGCGTTACGGGATGCTGCTGGTGCGGACCGATCCCAACGTCCCCAAGCACCGCGGACTGTCGTACTTCATCCTCGACATGCACTCGCCCGGGGTCGAGATCAGGCCGCTCTACCAGATCACCGGCAGCGCCGAATTCAACGAGGTCTTCTTCGACGACGTGCGCGTGCCGCACTCGAATCTGCTGGGCGATGTCGGCGACGGCTGGCGGGTGGCCACAACCACCCTCATGAACGAGCGCGTCGCCCTCGGCGGCAGCACCGCACCGAAGGGTTCTGGCAACATCAGCCAACTCGTCCACCTGTGGGCCGAACGGGCCGGGTCGCTCGACCCTGTGGCCCACCGGTCCATGCAAGATCGCGTGGCCCGGCTGTGGATCGAGGCCGAGGTCGGCCGCCTCACCACTTTGCGGGCGCGCGCCAACGCCAAGATGGGCAACCCCGGCCCAGAGGGGTCGGTGGGCAAGCTGGCGTCGGCCGAACTCAATCAGCGCATCTGGAACACCTGCATGGATCTGCTGGGCGTCGACGCGATGATCCACGAGCCCGGCTATCCGCTGAACCGAGATGCCGAAGAAGGCGGCCGCGCCCACTGGACGCTCAGCAGCTGGTTCCTGCGTTCTCAGGCCAACACCATCGAGGGTGGTACGTCCGACATCATGCGCAACATCCTCGGCGAAAGGGTGCTGGGCCTGCCCGGTGACGTTCGTGTCGACAAGGACGTCCCCTGGACCCAGATTCCCACCTGATATCGCCGGCGCCGTGGGTGGGTGCCTGGCACCCACCCACGGCGGGGATCAGTCGACCAGGTCCATGACCATCTCGAGGTGTTCGATCTGCTGGGCAGGGGTCTTGCCAACGGGCCGAACCCGCAGGCACTTGACGCCTGCGTCTCGGTACACACCAATGCGGCTGCGGACCATGTCTGGCGTGCCGATGATGTTTGCTGCCAACACCAACTCGTCTGGGACTGCTGCGGTTGCCGCCGCCTTGTCACCCTCTACCCACAGGCGCTGCACCTCGGCGGCGATGTCCGAATACCCGGCTCGCGAGATCGCCGCGTTGTAGAAGTTCGTGCTGGCCGATCCCATGCCTCCCAATGTGAATGCCATGCCCGGCTTGTGTTTGGCGATCAGCGAGTCGACGTCGTCGGAAACCTCGATGGTGGCGTTGACCTGGATGTCGATGTCGTCGATGGAGCGACCAGCGGCCTCGGCGCCTGCGGCGATCTTGCCGATCATGGTGTCGGCGGCCTCGGGAATGAACGAGGTACCCAGCCAGCCGTCGGCCAACTGGCCCGTCAGCTCCAGCGCCTTGGGGCCCAAAGTCGCCAGATAGATGGGCAGGTCGGGGCGAGGCGGGATCGACGACTTGAGGGCCTTGCCCTCGCCACCCGGTCGGGGCAACACATAGTGCTCACCCTCATAGACCAGCCGTTCGCCCCTGAGCCCCATGCGCACGATCTCGATGTACTCGCGCAAGCGCCCGAGCGGCTTTGCGAAACCCACGCCGTGCCAACCCTCGACAACCTGGGGGCCGCTGACGCCGAGTCCCAGTATGAAACGGTCGCCTGAGATCTGGGCCATCGACAGAGCCGTGAGCACAGCAGTGCCCGGTGTGCGGGCGTTGATCTGCATGATGCCGCTGCCGAGCTTGATCTGTTCGGTGATGCCGGCCATGTAGGCCAGCGGCGTGACCGCCTCCATCCCCCATGCTTCGGCCGACCAGGCGCTGTCGACGCCCAGACGGTCGGCGGCCTTCACATACTCGACAACGTCCTGCCAGTTCTCACCGTCGTAGTACGCGCTGCCTATCGAGACCGAAATCCGCATGACCCCTCCCCTGTCGTGGACGCCCGCAGCGTAGGCGCTGGACACCGTCCGAGCGCACTCGTTGATCACCGCAGCGGCCCGAGGCGGGCGCCCCGGTCAGTCGGGTTGGCTGACGGCCGGCTTTCCGGCAGACGCGTGTCGAGGGAGGTTGGGGTGGTTGGGCGGATACGTCAACAGGTCGGCGTCGTACACATCCCACGCCTGGCTCATCTCGGCGACGATGTCGGGATGATGCCTGGCTATCTGGGCTGCCTCGCGCCCGTCGACCGTCACGTCATATAGCAGGTGGTACTCGCCTGGGTACCTGGGCCAGGCCCCTAACACCGGCCTCGGCCGAAGGTCGCGCACGTACTTGAACCGGCCCCGGCGCATGGCCCCCTGGCTGGCGATACGCCAGAACAGGTCGTGCTGTGGGTATGGGACCTCGCCGCTGAGCCAGTCGAGCAGGCTCACACCGTCAAGCGGATAGTCGGCGTGCGGCTCGGCGCCCGCGGCCTCCAGAATGGTGGCCGTCCAGTCCATGGTGATGTTGGGCGCTTCGCTGGTTTGGCCCGGCTCGATGACCGCGGGCCAGCGGGCAACCAAGGGCACCCTGATACCACCCTCGGTGACGTCGCCCTTTTCGCCGACGTAGGGCCAGTTGTTCGACCACCGCTCGCCACCGTTGTCAGACGCAAAGATCACAAGGGTGTTGTCGCGCACCCCGGCCTCGTCGATGGCGTCGAGGATCTGGCCTATCCCCTCGTCCATCAGCTGGATCATCTCGACGTACTTCGCTATCGAACCGCCGGCCAGGTGCAGAATCGGCACAGGTACTTCGCCGTCCCTGTACTCGCGGAGAATCTCGGCGCTGATGTCGGCGTCGTCGCGCCCCTCCCACGGCCAGTGAGGAGCCGTGTAGTTGACCTGCACATAGAACGGCCCCGAGGCGTTGGCGCGTATGTAGTCGGCGGTGCGCTGCGAGATGAGGTCTGTGTAGTAGCCCTCGACCTCGACCGGTTCTTCGTTCTCCCACATGTCGGGCTCGCCCAGCGTGCCGAAGTGGCCGTGGTAGTCGACGGCACCGTCGAGATTTCCGAAGAACGTCTGAAAACCGCTCTTGTTGGGGCCGAACCACGGTGCCCAGCCGCAGTGCCACTTGCCGAACATCGCGGTCGAATACCCCTGCTGGACCAGCAGCGAGGCGATGGTCGGGTGCTCGGGCGGAAGCCCCATCTCTTCGCTTCGGGTGCGGAGCGGCTCCTCGAGCCCGCCCTCGAGCCTGCCAGGGCTGCGACCGGTGTAAAGGGCGATGCGGGTCGGCGAGCACCACGGCGATGCCGCGTAGGCGTGGGTGAACCGAATGCCGTCGGCAGCCATCTGGTCGATCACCGGCGACCGCACCTCGTCGGAGCCATAGCAGCCCAAGTCGCGACTGCCGAGATCGTCGGCGAGGATGAACACCACGTTGGGCCGATCGGCCGCCGATTGTGCCTGAGTGTTCTGGTCCATCGAGCCCCCTTGCGTCTCAGGTCCGGAGCGAACCTAGCGCAGCAGCAACGCCCGGCGCTCGGCCGCCGCTGTACATACCGAGTTGGGCCGCGGCATCGTCGATCGTTAACCTCCGCGCCATGGCCAACCACGAAGCGACCGATCCATCCGGCGAGCCGAGTTCGTGGAGTCCGAGTCCTCGAGTCGCAGCGGTGGAGATAGAGGAACGGCCCACCGGCGAACTGATCATGACCTGCCCATATCCGACGATGCCGCTGCCACGGTCGATGGTGCACGTGTTCGTCGACCGCGCCACACGGTTCCCCGACCGCACCTTGGTGGCCGAGGTCGACGCCGACGGCCAGTGGCAGCACCTGACTTACGGGCAGGCCCTCGAGCGCTGTCGCAGCGTGGCCCAGTGGCTCTTGGACCGCGGTGCCGGTGTCGATCACCCCCTGGTGATCTTGTCGCCCAGCTCGCGAATGCACTTCCTGATGGCGTGGGGTGCACAGATGGCACGGGTGCCCTACTGCCCTGTCAGCGTTCCTTATTCGACGGTGCGGGGTGCCTTCCCGAAGTTGCGCTGGGTACTCGACCGAGTGTCGCCCAGCTTTGTCTTTGCCGAAGACCTGTCGGTGCATCAAGCCGCACTCGACACCATCGAGGCCGACACTCCCCTGGCTGCGACGATCGCCGCTGCCACGTTCGTCACCGGCGACGGGGCGGACGGCTCGGTCGAGTTCTCACAACTGCTGGCGACCGAGGCAACCGAGGCCGTCGACCGATCCATCGATGCGATAGACCACGACACGGTCACCCGCTACATGTTCACCTCTGGCTCGACCGGCATGCCCAAGGGGGTCATCCACAACCACGGAATGCACGCTGCGTTCCTCGCTGCCGGCAATGCGTTCAGCGAACCCTTCGACGAGACGGTCGACACACGTGTGCTCGACTGGATGCCATGGAGCCATGTCGGGGCCGGCGTGATGCGGCTCAACACGGTCGTGTTCGACGCCGGTTCGGTGTACCTCGACACGGGCAGGCCTGTGCCAGGGCAGTTCGAGCCGACCATCCACAACCTGGCCGAGGTGAAACCCACCAACTACAGCGGGTCGCCGTTGGGGTGGTCGATGGTGGTCGACGCGCTCGAGGCCGACGACGACCTGGCTGCGTCGTTCTTCGCCAACACCACCCAGTTCAACTTCGGGTCCGCTGCCATGCCAGACGCCCTCGCAGCACGAATCCAGAAGCTGGCGGTGGCCAACACCGGCGAACCCATCATGTTGAACACCAGCCTGCTGTCTACGGAGGTGTCGGCTGGAATTCTGCGCTGGTGGCCCACGGAAGACCACGACGTGATCGGCTTGCCCGCCCCTGGTGCTGACATCAAGCTGCTTCCGGTGGGCGACAACCGCTGGGAGATTCGCGCTCGCGGCCGGGGCATCACCCCGGGATATCTGGGCGAACCCGCCATCACCGAAGCCGCGTTCGACGAGGAGGGCTACTTCCGAATGGGCGACGCCGTGCGCTTCGCCGATCCGGCGGACCCGGTCAGAGGGTTGTGCTTCGCCGGGCGTGTGTCGGAGGATTTCAAGCTGCTGTCGGGCACCTGGGTTCAGGCCGGTGCGCTTCGCTCGCAGGTCGTCGCTGCCGCTTCGCCGTTCGTCAGGGACGCAGTGGTGTGTGGATTGAACCAATCCGATGTCACCTTGCTGATATGGCCCAACCTCGAGCAGTGCAAGGCGCTGGCCGATGGTGTGCACCCGGCCCGGTCCAGCGCGGTTCGAGAAGCCATTGCCTCTGGGCTGGCGGCGCACAACCACGCCAACCCCGCGTCGTCTACCAGAGTCGCCCGATTTCTGCTGTTGGAAGAGCCCCCCGACCCGGGCGCCTACGAGATCACCGACAAGGGGTACATCAATCAACGCGCGGTTCAAGACGCTCGCTCGGCCGAGGTTGCCCGCTTGTACGCCGAGACCCCCGACCCCGATGTCGTGACCATGCCGTCACACAAGGGCGCGCCTGCCATCGAGCACGACCCGGCTGGCAGCGAGCTGTAGCCAGACGCACCGGGCGCACACGCCCGGGCGGGTAGATCGCACCGGGTACAGTCGGCCGGTGTTTTCCAGCGCCAGGGCCAAGGCTTCCAAATGGCCGTTCGACCCGGCGCGTACCGGCTTCTACTACGGCTGGGTGATCTTGGCGGCCGGAACGATCGGCGCCATAGCCTCGGCGCCAGGCCAAACGGCCGGCGTCAGCGTCTTCACAGACCACATCAGCGACGCCACCGGGCTCAGCCGCCTGCAGCTGTCGATCGCGTACCTGGTGGGAACAGCGTCGAGCGGTTTCCTCCTGCCGCGCGGCGGCAGGGCTGTCGACCGCTATGGCGCCCGGGTGGTCGCTTTCACGGCAACCCTGTCGCTGGCGACCACCATCGTGGCCCTCAGCTTCATCGGCCCGATGAACCTCCCGGTCGGCATGCTGGTGATGAGCGTCGGCTTCGGATTCTTGCGGTTCAGCGGCCAGGGCCTGCTGACGCTGGCCAGCCGCACCATGGTCTCCCAGTGGTTCGAGCGTCGCCGGGGTGTCGTCAGCTCGGTTTCGAGCGCCGGCATGGGCTTTGCACTGGCTTCGAGCCCCGCAGTGCTGCTGGCGCTGATTCAGGTCGACGGATTTCGTTGGGCTTGGCGCCTGATGGCGTTGGTGCTGGTCTTCGGTGTGGGCGCCGTCATCGTCGTTTTCTACAGAGAGAGCCCCGAGGCCGCCGGGCTGCAGATCGACGGCGGCATCGCACAGGAATCGCACTCGGCGTCACCCGCCGCCCCTATCGGCACCGACCAGGACGCCACACGGGCCGAGGCGGCCAGGTCGCTGAGTTTCTGGGCCATAACACTTCCGGTCGCCGCCCTCAGCTCGACGGGCACGGCCCTGACGTTCCACATCGTCGACTTCGGCGCCGAGATCGGGCTCACCGACACCGAGGTCGTCCGCATCTTCGTTCCGATTGCGCTGGTCAGCGTGCCGGTGTCTCTGCTGGGCGGGTGGCTGGCCGACACGATTCGACCGGTCAACATCGCCATCGCCGCGTGTGTGGCGCAGCTGGTCATGTATCTGTCGGTCAGCCACATCGACGAGCCTGGCCCGGCGCTGGTGGCGGTTGCGGGCTGGGGTGTCGCTCAGGGCCTGTTCTCGCCGCTGACGTCGGCCGCGGTACCTCGATTGTTCGGCCGCAGGCATCTGGGCGCCATCTCGGGGCTGCAGATGAGCGCCATGGTCATAGGCAGCGCCATCGGTCCGGCGCTGTTCGCCCTGATCGAGTCGATCGCCGGTTCTTATCAGGTCGCTTTGTGGGTTTCTTGCGCCGCCCCTGGTGCCGGGCTGTTGGCCGCCATGGCCGACAGGCGAATTAGCCGCCCGAGCGTCGTCCCAACATCACCGGCAACAACTCGAAACCCCTGAAGAACGGCAGCGCGCGTCTCCTCAGGCCGTCTTCGACGATTTCGTAGTCGGGATACCGAGCCAGGAATCGACCCAAGCCAATGGATGCCTCGAGGCGGGCCAACGGAGCGCCGAGGCACACGTGCACCCCCGACCCGAAGCCGAGATGGCCACTGGCGTCGCGTTCGATGTCGAAGCGGTGCGGATCCTCGAATACGGCAGGGTCGTGGTTGGCTGCCGCCAGCGACACGGTGATGGTGTCGCCCGCTTGCAAGGCAACACCGTCGAGGTCGAGGTCGCATTGGGCGATGCGCGCAGTCTCGGTTATGGGGCAGTCGTAGCGCAGCATCTCCTCGACGGCGCCGGGCATCAATGATGGGTCAGCCGCAAGCCGGGAACGCTGGTCGGGATGGCCAGCCAGCCAATAGAGGCCGTTGCCCATGAGATCGCTGGTGGTCACGTTTCCCGCCACCATCAGCTGGACACAAAGGCTGATGATCTCCAGATCGTCGAGCCGATCGTCGTTCTGACTGGCCCTCACCATCTCCGAGATCAGATCATCGGCCGGCTTTGATCTGCGGAGCTGCACGGTGCCCTTGATCAGCGACACCAGACCTTCGTAGGCGGTGCGAAGCCGTTCTTGGCGAGTGATGTCACGGTGCGGGTCATAGCCCCACAAGATGTCCTCGGACCAGGTTCGAAGCGTCCCCACATCGCCGCCTTCGAGACCGAGTATCTCGGCGATGACCTGTGCAGGCAACAAGCTGACGAACTCCGATACCAGATCGACGCGATCTACCGGGTCGAAGCCGTCGAGTCGCCTGAGCAAACGCTCGGTTATGCGCTCGATTCGTGGTCCCTCGTCTTCGATACGTCTGGCGTTGAAGGCCTTCGACACCAGCAGGCGAATGCGACGGTGCGCCGGATCGTCCAGCAGCACCAGGGGTGGCTCGTAGGAGTTGTTTCCCTTCCCCTCCAGCACCCCTGTGCCCGCGACCTTTCGCATGTACGAATCGCCCGACGCGCGGCGGGCATCGACGCCGAAGTCCTTGTGCCGGATCACCGTGCGCGCTGTCTGGTGGCTGGTCACGATGAAGCGGCCATAGGTGGGGTCATGCACCGGGCAGCCCGCAGAGCGCAGCTCGTCGTACACCAGGTGGGGGTTGTCTCTGAACAGCGGATCCCTGGATGTCGTCCGCTCACCGAGTCGATCTGGTTCGATACCGCTCATGGAGCGATCCTGCCCTCGAGCACCAGGCGGTGCCAAGCCGGAAGGTGGCAAGAGCGACCGTGCGCGAGACTGGCCCCATGCAACTCGACGCCTACGGACTCGAAATCTCGACCTCGTCACCGGCAGCCCGCGACCTCTACGTCGACGGGATCGACCGCCAGTTGGCAGGCGTGGGAGGCAGCCTCGATGCCCTCGTGTCGGCGACCGAGGCCGACCCGGCCTTTGCGCTGCCCCATGCAGCCATAGCCCGCATCCACCAGACCAACGCACGACCTGGTGAAGCGCTGGCGGCGATTGAAGCCGCCGAGGCCCTGGCCCCCGACGCCACCGAGCGAGAGCGATCGCACATTGCCGTTCAGGGGTTGTTGACACGGGGCCAGGCCGTCGATGGCTTTGGCGCCATCGGGCGCCATCTCGAAACCTGGCCCACCGACGCATTCGTCCTGGCTCCCGCCAGCAGCGTCTTCGGCCTCATCGGCTTCAGCGGCCGACGGGGCCGCGAACCAGAACAGCTCGAATACCTCGACCGCCTGGCACCGATGTACGGCGACGACTGGTGGTTCCGCTCGTTCCACGCGTTTGCCCATGTCGAGACGGGACAATGGGAGAAGGGCCGCGACATGGTCATGGAGGCCCTCGAGGTCAAGCCAAGGTCGGCCCACTCGGCCCACGTGTTGGCACACGCTCTGTACGAGGGTGGTCGCAATGAAGAGGCCCTCGACTTCCTCGGCAACTGGCTGCCAGACCTCGACCACGACGCAACGATGTACTGCCACACCTGGTGGCACTATGCGCTGCTGCTGATGGGCACGGGGCAGGCCGCCGAGGCACTCGCCACCTACGAGCTGCACTGTGCCCCGGGCCGCTCACCTGCGCCCCCGCTGAACGTCATGACAGACGGGGCGTCGTTCTTGTGGCGCTGCGAGCTGGCCGGCATCGAGACCGACCCCGCAGCGTGGGAGAAGCTGATGGGCTTCTACGAGGCCACCTTCGCCAAGCCAGGCGTGTTCCTCGACGCCCACGCCGGGCTGCCCTACATCGCCACCGGACGAACCGACGCCTTGGCGACCTACATCGACACACTGCGAGGCCTGGTCGATGCCGGCCGGCTGCCGGACGGCGACATGGGTCTGGTGCTGACCCAGGCGTTCGCCGCCTTTGCCCAGAGCCGGTGGGCACAGGTGATAGACCTGCTCGAACCGCGCATCGACGAGGTGGTGCGCATCGGCGGCAGCCGCGCCCAACGCGACCTGGCGGTCAACACCTTGCTGGCCGCGTACGTGCGGGCAGGACGCCACTCCGACGCCACCGACTACATCCAGTCGAGCACCGATCGCATGCCTTCCAGGCCGGTCGCCGGTCTGGCCGCCTGACAGTAGACGCGGCCATCACAGCGGCGCTGACTTGCCGCGACCGATGCGGAGCGCATCTGTACCCTCCGTCGAAACGGAGGAATGCAGATGCGCATGCTCAAGGTGGCGGCAGTTGTTGTAGTCGTATGGTCGACAATGATCGTGACGAGGCCGCTCGACCCGGCCGCCGCTGCCACTCAGAGCTCCATGGGCGAGGCTGAGCAGTTCGTCTCGGGCTCGTGCTCGAACAATCAGATCATCGTGCAGACGGGCAACAGCAACTACGTCGTTCCGTCCGGCACGTGGTACCTGCACGGCTGGAGCACGTTCGCGGATCCCGGCGACACCCCCACACTGCAAGTCGTGATCGTCCGCCCCACAGTCGATCCCAACGTGTACGACGTGGTCTACGTGGGCCAGGAGGAAACGCTCAGCGGTGCCGCTGGCCTGCAATCGTTTGAGGTCGAACCCACGGTCGAAGTGCAGGCCGGAGACGTGCTCGGACTTCAGATCCCGTCGTCGTCGGCCAACGGTTACGGCTGCTTCTCCAACAATGCTGGGGCGTCGTCGATAGGTTTAGGCAGCGCCGCCCTGGCACCCGGTGCCACACAGTTCACCGCAGACCCCGGGTTCACGACCTCGGGCGGGTTCTTCAAGGTCAACGTTTCGGCCGACCTCGCGGACGCCCCGTCCTGCATGGAGGGCACGTACTCGAGCGACGGCTTCGGCCCATGCGATCCAGCGCCGGCGGGCAGCTTCGTCGAGTTCACCAGGTCGACGAGCTTCGAGGACTGCCCCTCCGGTTACTACCAACCCGACCCGGGCCAGCCCAACTGCATCGCTGCGGCGCCGGGTCACCACGCGCCCGGGCCCGCAGCCCAATCACAGACACCGTGCGTTCCCGGATGGTTCCAGCCAGGCGATGGCGAAGCCTCGTGCATCGAAGCCGCGCTCGGCTTGTATGTCAGCGCGTCGGCATCGCAGACCCAGACCGCCTGTCCTGAGAACACCACCACCTTCAACACCGGCTCTACCTCACTTGACGACTGCGTGCCTATCGCCCCGCCCGAGCCATGGGAGGCATGCCATGCCGAGCGCCCGGTTGGCTACTGGCTGGTCGAGACAGACGGAAACGTCTACCCGTTCGGATCAGCTAGCGACCACGGCGAACCCGCGGGTCAACAGCTAGACGTCATCGACATCGAAGCGTCGTCGACCGGATGCGGTTATTGGGTACTGCAGTCCGACGGCACCGTCACCAGCCACGGCGACGCACACCTGCACTCGTCGTTCGACCTCGACTCGCTCGAAACCGACGAACGGTTGACCAGCTTCGCCCCCACGCCAGACGACGACGGGCTCTGGGGCTTTACGAACAAGGGGCGGGTGCTGCTGGTGGGCAACGCCCAACACCGCAACGCCGGAACCTTGGTCGATCTGAGCGGCATCGACCTCGCAGCCGACATCGTCGACGCAATTCCCACGCCCACGGGGCTGGGCTATTACATGCTGGGCGGCGACGGTGGCATATTCGCCTTCGGCGATGCGAGGTTCGTCAACTCGATCCCGGGAATCGGCATCGACCAGCTCGACCAACCCGCTGTGGGTCTGGTTCCAGACCCAGACAACGACGGCTATTGGATCGTGGCGGCAGACGGTGGCGTGTTCGCCTTCAACGCCGAGTTCCGCGGAAGCTTTCCCGAGCTGGGGCTCGGAGCGTTGGACCAGCCGGTGATCGGGATGACACCCTACGGCAACGGCTATCTCCAGGTGGCCTCGGATGGCGGCGTGTTCAACTTCTCGAACCTGCCCTTCTCCGGCAGCCTCGGAGGCAACCCGCCTAACACCCCCGTAGCCGCCATCACCCCCGTCTACCCCCTGAGCGAGCCCCCGGCGGCCACCGGACAGGCAGGGGGCAGGCCGTGACGCTGCGGGTAGGCATCAGCCCATCGGGCCTCGAACGAACGGACCTCGACTATGTCAGGGACGCCGAGCGGCTGGGTGTCGACTCGGTGTGGACACCCGAAGCGTGGATGTACGACGCTCTCACGCCGCTGGGTTACCTTGCCGCCATCACCGAGCGTCTGCGGTTGGCCGCAGGCGTGGTTCAGCTCGGCGCCCGAACCCCGGCGATGCTGGCGATGTCGGCTTTGGCGATACAGAAGATGTCGCAAGGGCGGTTCGTTCTGGGAATCGGCACCAGTGGCCCCCAGGTGATGGAGGGCTGGCACGGAGTGCCGTTTCACAAACCCTTGGCCCGAACCGCCGAGACGATCGACATCGTGCGCGCCATCGCGTCTGGCCAACGCCTTTCCTACGAAGGCGACATCTACACGCTGCCGCTACCCGACGGCCAGGGGCGCGCCATTCGCTCACCGGTGGTCGGCGACGGTGTACACATACCCATTCACATCGCCTCGATGGGTCCGGCGAATCTGCGCCTGACCGGCGCCAAGGCCGACGGCTGGATCGGCACCGCGTTCACACCCGAGGCCGCCGATGTGTTCTTGGAGCCCATCGAGCAGGGCGCGGCCTCGGCCGGACGACGGCTCGACGACATCGAGCTGACGGTCGCGGTGGGCCTCGAGTTCACCGAAGACATAGAAGCCGCCGGCCGCAAACATGCGGGCGGCTATGCATTCACCATCGGTGCCATGGGGTCGTCCAGCACCAACTTCTACAACCGCGCCTTCAGACGGCAGGGTTTCGGCGAAGCGGTCGACGAGGTGCAAGCACTGTGGAGCCGGGGCGATCGCGAGGCCGCTGCCCAGAGGGTGCCGATCGAGATCGGGCTGCGCACCAACCTCATCGGCGATGATCGATCCATCGCCGACCGGCTGAGGCTGTATCGCGACGTCGGCATCGACAACCTGCGCGTCGGTGTTGCGGGCGAGACGTCGACCGAGCGACTGGATCAGATCGCGCGGCTGCTCGACATCGTCTCGATGGTCAACGCCGAGTAGGTAGCCAGGGCGTTCAGCGGGCTGTGTAGCCGGCGTCGACGTGAACGATCTCGCCGGTCATGTAGCTGGCGTCGTCGGAGGCCAGGAAGACAACCACCTTGGCGATCTCTTCGGGTTCGGCCAGGCGCTTCATCGGAATGGTTGCGTCGGCCAAGGCCTGCAGATCGGCATCGCTGGGCGGGGCCGACCGCTGCGAGCTCAACATGGGGGTGCGAACCTCGCCCGGCGCCACCGCGTTCACCCGCACTCCCTGGGTGACGTGATCCAGTGCCAGCGCGCGCGTCAGCTGGTGGACGGCACCCTTCGATACGCAGTAGGCCGTGGCACCCGCCGAACCGACCCCTCCCCAGATCGAACCGAAGTTCACGATGGCTCCGCCACCCGCGGCAACCATCGGACCCAGCGCCGCCCGACACAAATAGAACATGCCGTCGACGTTGACGCTCATGACCCTTCGCCAGTCGTCGTCGGAGGTGCCGAGCGAGTCGGCCCGGTGAATGGTGCCCGCCGCGTTCACCAGCACGTCGACCGCTCCCAGCGACCCGACCGTGCGGTCGATCAACCCCGAACAGAACGCCGAGTCGGCGACACTGCCGATCTCGGTGTACACGGCGGCGTCGCGCGGCTGCATCTGGCGGCACTGCGCTGCCACCTCGGCTGCCCCCGCGTCGTTCAGATCCACCAACACCAGGGTTGCACCACGCGACGCAAACTCTCTGGCGCTGGCTGCACCCATTCCCGACGCGGCCCCGGTCACCACCACGACCTTGCCCTCGAACTGGGTCGACAAATCGGCTGACACTGTGGCTACTCCTGGCCTTTGATGGGGTCGAACTGGCTGCCGCCATATGTCTGCTCGGTGGGCTGCAGCTCGATGCGATTGATGTTGACGTGCCTGGGCAGGCCCACCGCATAGGCGATGGCGTCTGCGACGTCGTCGGGCGTCACCTCGTCGATGCCCGAGTTCTGCACAGTGGCGCGCTGGCCGGCATCGGCGATGGCCACGTCGTAGAACTCGGTGGTGACCCGGCCAGGGCAGATCTCGGTGACCCGAACGCCGCTGCCGCGAAGCTCCAACCGCAGGTTGGTAGACAATCGATGAACGGCACCCTTCGACGCGCCATAGGTCGCCGCACCCAGCGGGTACAGGCCCGCCATCGAGCCGATGTTGACGATGTGACCGCTGCGGCGCCCGACCATGGCCGGCAGGGCAGCCTTGGTGGCCACCATCACGGCCGCGATATTGGTGTCGACTCCGTTCACGATGTCTTCGATCGACGTGTCGGCCAGGGTCGTGTCCATCTTCCCCAAACCGGCATTGTTGACCAGCACGTCCAGCGGACCGACCGACTCGACCAGCGAAGCCAGCGCCGCCAGGTCGGTGACGTCGAGCACATGAGACACAGCGCCTGTTGCCGCCGACAACCGCTCGAGGCGCTCGGCGCGCCTGGCGACGGCGTGCACGACGAAGCCGTCGGCGGCCAGACGCGCCGCGGTTGCCGAGCCGATGCCGCTGGAGGCGCCAGTAACCAGTGCCACCCGTTGCGCGTTCGATGCTTGCTCTGCCACGACGCACCACTGTAGATCGTGCCCCCGAACGCGTGACCGGGGAAACCCAGTGCGGTGCGATACGGTCCTTCAGGTGTCTCGTACCACGCTGCCGGCCCATCACGAGAAGCCGATTCTCCGAGGGTGGTCGCACGCTCTGGCCGCCGTCGCAGCCATAGCCCTGTGCCCCATCGTCATCGTCACCGCCTCGGGTGCACGCTCCGCGGCGGCCATCTACACCAGCGCAGTAATCGGCCTGTTCGGGGTCAGCGCGCTGTACCACCGCTTCGGTTGGAGTCCGCGCCTGCGCGACTTCATGCGACGCCTCGACCACACGATGATCTTCGTGATGATCGCTGCCACCTATACCCCCATAGCCGTGGTGGCCCTGCCCGCACGGTCGCGCAACCTGGTCCTGGTACTCACATGGGCAGGTGCGGCAGTGGGCGCGATATGGCAGTGGTTCTGGCCCGACATCTCGCCCCGGCTTCAGGCGCTGCAGTACGCCGCCGTCGGCTGGGTCGCCTTGTTGGTGCTGGCCGACATCTGGGACGCCATGGGCGTCGCCGGCTTTGTCCTGCTGCTGTCTGGCGGAGTTGCCCACACGCTGGGTGCGGTGATCTTCGCGATGCGCCGGCCCGACCCCTGGCCCCGGGTTTTCGGCTTCCACGAGATCTTCCACCTGCTGGTGATCGCAGCGGTGGCCCAGCACTACGTTGCCGTGACGTTCTTCGCCATTCCGCTGGCCCGAGCCTGACCCGACTGGCCTGACGCGACGGCCGGGGCACTAGCATCGGCCGCCGAAGATGGAGTCACCAACGCCCCCCGCCAACACACCCCCGCCGGTCGAGCCGTACTACGTTCCGTTGGCCGACGAGGTCGAGATTTTCGAGGCCGCCTTCGACGCCCGCTTGCCGGTGCTGCTGAAGGGTCCCACCGGTTGTGGCAAGACGAGGTTCGTCGAGCACATGGCGTGGCGCCTGTCCCAGCGGCCAGGCGCGGCGCCCATCGACCTCACCACGGTGGCGTGCCACGAGGACCTGACGGCAACCGACCTGGTCGGCCGCTACCTGCTGTCGGGCGACCAGACAGTGTGGATGGACGGACCACTCACCAGAGCCGTGCGGGCCGGCGGCATCTGTTATCTCGACGAGGTCGTCGAGGCGCGCAAAGACACCACGGTGGTGATTCACTCGCTCACCGATCACCGCCGCATCCTGCCCATCGACAAGACCGCCGAACGTCTGGAAGCCCACCCCGACTTCCTTCTGGTGATCTCCTACAACCCCGGCTATCAGAGCATCGTCAAAGACCTCAAGCCCTCGACGCGTCAACGGTTCGTGAGCCTCGAATTCGACTATCCCCCGGCCGACACCGAGGCCCAGATCGTCGCCGGAGAGACGGGTGTCGACCCGCAGATCAGCGAACGCCTGGCACACATCGGGGCCAAGACCCGCAACCTGCGCGAGCACGGCTTCGAGGAGGGGGTCAGCACCAGGCTGCTGGTGTATGCAGCCCAACTCATCGCGGGCGGGGTAGACCCCAGGCGGGCCTGTCAGGCCGCGCTGGTGTCAGCTGTCAGCGACGACGCCGATGTTCAGCAGGCGGTGGCCGACATCGTCGACGTCGTCTTCCCCTGAGGCGATGACACTCAGGCTGTCAGACGTCCACAGATCTCTGGGTCTGTTTGCCGAGGGTCTGGCCGGTCACACCGTTCGGATAGAGGCCCGGGACGAACAGCACACCGGCTGGCCCTGGGATCTGAGCCTTCCCGACCCGGCGGTGGTCGAGTTGCCTCCCGAGGCCGCCCTGGCCGATGGCGACCACCAACAGCGCCTGATGTTTCGGGCCCAGGTGCTGCATCAGCTGGCGATGGTCGAGTTCGGCACTTTCGGGCCCGTGCCCACGGCGCCCGACCCGCTGGCCGTGCAGCACCACCGGCTGGTCATCGAATCGCCGAACCCCGCAGCAGCGGCCGCGCTGGCGACGATGCTGGAGCACCTGCGCGTTGTGTGGGAAACGCGACGGCGCTACCCCGGGGCCACCGACGAAACCAGCCGCGCCCTGTCGCTGGGGCGTTCGGCGCTGCTGCAAGCGTTATCCGCTGTCGCCGGCCCCCACGGAATAGCCGCCGCGGTGCAGATCCTGTGCCTGGATGGAACCATCGATGAGGTGGTGACGGCGTGCGATGCGGTCGACATTGGCACCGCCCGATGGCTGCACGACCAGATAGGGCCCCTGGCAGACGCCCGAGCAACCCTCGACGACTCCGCGCATATCGCAGCAACGATCGTCAGCGAACTGTTGGGTGAACCCCCACAGCGCTTCTACGACGGTGAGCCGCTGGTGTCGATGGGCGACGACCCCGACGCCGAGTCGCCCGGCGAGGGCGAAGAACTCGAGTTCGAGGGGAGCAACCTATCGACCCCACCCCTCGACGTAGAGGCCGACTCGCAAAGCGACGACCTCCAGGGCCTGGTTCAGTCGGCGCCGATATCGATCAGCGCCGAGATCGAACAGCTTCAAGCGGCGACAAACCCCACACCGTCGTCTGCGGCGTTCGTCGCCAAACCGGCCGACATCGGCGACCACGACCGCACCTATCTGTACGACGAGTGGGATCATCTGGCCCGCGCATACAAACCTTCGTGGTGCCGCGTCGTCGAACGCCGCGTCGAAGGCGACGATCACGACTTCGCCGGCCAGGTGCGCAGACGCCACGCCGACCTGGGGCGACGCATCCGCCGCCAGTTCGGGCTGTTGCGGCCCGAGGATCGGCTGCGGGTATACAAACGCGACGACGGAGACGAGCTCGACCTGGACGCAGCGATCGAGGCCATCGTCGACCGACGCACCGGTGTGGCCGTCGACGACCGGGTGAACATCAGACGCGACCGCGTTGCGCGAGAGGTCGCCACCGCCTTCCTGATCGACCTCAGCGCCTCTACCAGCGCGCCCACGGTCGAACCCGAGCCCTACGTCGCATCCGACGAGGACGACGACGATTTCGTTCTCAATCCGTACTTCGTGGCCGACACGCCCGATACCGACCCAGTGCGCAGGGTCATCGATGTGGCCAAGGACGCGGTGGCCCTCATGTGTGACGCCCTCGACCAGCTGGGCGACCAGCACGCGGTCTACGGCTTCTCGGGCAACGGTCGGCTCGACGTCGAGTTTCGTGTCGGCAAGGAGTTCGACGAACGGGCCTCGGTACACACGTGGGCCGCGCTCGCCGGGCTCGAGCCCATCCGGTACACGCGTATGGGCCCCGCCGTCAGGCACGCGGCCGCCAAGCTGGCCGCCGTTCAGGCCCGCACGAGGCTGCTGTTCGTGATCTCCGACGGCTATCCGCAAGACATCGACTACGGCCCAACCCGCGGCGACAAGACCTATGGCCTGCACGACACCGCCAAGGCCGTCGAGGAGGCCTCGGCCATGGGAGTCGACACGTTCTGCGTGACGATCGACCCCGCCGGCCACGACTATCTGAGGGTGATGTTTCCGGCCCGCCGCTACATGGTGATAGGTGATGTCGAGTCACTTCCCGACGAGCTGGCCAAGCTCTACATGACCGTCGCGGGCCCGACGGTCCGATCGCGCACGGCGCTATCTTGAGAGCCGCGTCACACCGACAGAAACGAGCCTGCAAATGACCCTTCCGCTGTCTTCGGGTACCTTGATCGCCGACCACGCCCACACCACCGTGGGGTTCTCGGTCAGACACCTGGCCATCAGCCGCATCCGCGGCCGGTTCAGCGAGTTCGAGGCCTCGTTGGTGGTCGGCGAATCGCTCGCCGACACCAGTTTGAATGCCACCATCGAGATGGCGTCGCTCGACACCGGTGACCCCAACCGCGACGCCCACGTCAAGGCGGGCTCAGACCTGTTCGACGCCGACACCCACCCGCAGATGGTGTTCAAAGCCGACCAGATCGTCGACACCGGCTCGGGCTACGAGGCCGTCGGATCCCTCACCGTGCGCGGCGTCGAGAAGCCCCTCACCCTGGCGGCCGAGTTCAACGGTGTCGCAGAGAACCCCTTCAGTGGTGCCACACACGCCGGTTTCAAGGCCAGCGGATCGATCGATCGCACCGAGTTCGGCATCGACTTCCAGGTGCCCTTGTCGTCGGGCGGGGTGATGCTGTCGAACCAGATAGACATCGAAATCGACGCCCAGCTGGTGTTGCAGACCGACTGAACCGCACGCGGGTTTACTCGCTTCAGCAGATGCGGGGAAGTTGTTCGCCCAGGTGCCTGTCGACCACCCGGGTGGCCCCCAGCGCGGTGCGGGCTGCAACCAAGCCGCGATGAGCGTCCACAACAGAACCGATGCGAACGGCCCCGGCGCCCGCCGGGTGCCTGCGCATCACCTCGACCACCAGCTCGGCGCGGTCGGAGGGCACGAACAACACCATGGTGCCCTCGTTGGCGACGTGCAGCGGATCGAGTCCCAGAAAGCCGCAGGCAGCGCGCACGGCTTCGGGAACCGGAACCGCGCTCGTCGAACTCGATTCCCACGTCGGCGGTTTCGGCCAGCTCACACAAGCTGGCAGCGAGGCCTCCCCTGGTGCAGTCGCGCATGGCGTGAACGTCGGGACATTCGTTCAACATATCGGCGACCATGTGGTTCAGCGGGGCTGTGTCCGACCTGATCTCGGTGCCGAATTCGAGCCCCTCGCGCACACTCAGCACCGCAACGCCGTGGGCACCGATGGGGCCAGACACCACGATCGAATCGCCAGGCGTGATGTGCCGGGGCGAGATGTCGACACCGGCGGGCACCACACCAACACCCGAGGTGTTGATGTAGACCCCATCGCCATGACCCTTGTCGACCACCTTGGTGTCGCCGGTCGACAGCGACACTCCGGCCCGCTGGGCGGCCCGACCCATGGCAACAGCGATGTTTCCCAGCGTGTCTAGTTCGAGCCCCTCCTCGAGGATGAAGCCCGTCGACAGGGCGACCGGGCGGGCGCCGGCCATCGCCAGATCGTTGACGGTGCCGTTGACGGCGAGCTCGCCGATGTTGCCGCCGGGGAAGAACAGCGGCTGCACCACATAGCTGTCGGTGGTGAAGGCAAGTCGCTCACCGGGCCCCAAGTCAAGCCCCAGGACGGCTGCGTCTGTCGGCGTGGCCGAAGCTGCGGCTGGTCCGAAAGCGGGCAGGAAGAGGTGCTCGATCAGCTCGGCCGACAGCTTGCCGCCGCCACCGTGTCCGAGGACGATGCGCTCTTGTTCGCGCAGCGGCATCGGGCACGACCACCCCTCGATATCGGCTGCCGTTGCCAGGTGTGCGGGGGGCCGATCAGGCATCGCCGATTGCCACTGGTGTCTCGAATCGGCGGTACTGGAAGTAGGCGGCACACGCCCCTTCGCTAGACACCATCGTGGCGCCCATCGGGTTGCGCGGAGTGCAGGTTGTTCCGAAGGCCTCACACTGGTCGGGCTTGATCAGGCCCTGCAGCACCTCTCCGGCCCGGCACTGGTCGGGCTCGGCGACGTGCAGGTTGCCGACGTCGAAGCGCAGCTCGGCGTCGAAGTCGGTGAACTCCGCTGCGAGCTTCCAGCCCGACTGCGGGATCATGCCGATGCCTCTCCACTGGCGGTCGCACACCTGGAACACCCGGTCGAGCAGTGCCCGCGCCGGCGGATTGCCTTCGGGTTTGACCGCCCTGGGGTAGGCGTTCTCGACCTCGCCAACACCCCGCTCGAGCTGCAAGACGGTGCGCCTGATGCCCTCGAGCACATCGAGCGGCTCGAAGCCGGTGACGACGATCGGCACACCGAATCGGCGCGCAAGGGGTTCGTATTGCCCCGTACCCATGACGGTGCACACGTGTCCGGCGGCCAGGAACCCGTCGACCCTGGAGGTTCCCGAGGTCATCAGGGCCTCGATGGCGGGTGGCACCAGGACATGGCTGACCAGCATCGAGAAGTTGCGCAAGCCCAGCTGGTGAGCCTGGAACACCGCCATGGCGTTGGCGGGCGCCGTCGTTTCGAAGCCAACTCCGAAGAACACCACCTGCTTGTGCGGTTCGTCCTCCGCGATACGCACGGCATCGAGCGGCGAATAGACGACCCTCACGTCACCACCCCTGGCCCGCACCGAGAACAGGTCGCGGTCGCTTCCGGGCACGCGCAACATGTCGCCGAACGAGCAGAAGACCACGTCTGGCATCGACGCAATCGCCAGCGCCCTGTCGATGGTTTCGAGCGGGGTCACACAAACCGGGCATCCCGGGCCGTGGATCAGCTCGATACCGTCGGGCAGCAGCTGGTCGATGCCGTTGCGGATGATCGAGTGGGTCTGACCCCCACAAACCTCCATGATCGCCCATCGGCTGGTGAGCGACCGCTCGATCTCGGCGAACAGCCCGCGGGCCAAGTCTGGATCGGCAAAGTCGTCGAGGTACTTCACGACGGGCTCTCGCTGGTGTCGACGCGCGCCATCATCGAATCGGAGATGCCCAGCTCGTCGTCGAGCAGGCCCACCTCGCGCATCATCGCCAGAGTCTCCAGCGCAGACTCCTCGTCGAGGATGGTTATGGCGAACCCGGCGTGAACTATGGCGTACTCGCCAACGCCGGCCTCTGGCGAGAAGGCCAGGCAGATGTCCTTCGTGACACCCCCGAAGTCGACGGTGGCCATACGCGTGCCGCGTTCTTCGCGGATCTCGGTGATCTTTCCGGGAACTCCTAGACACATGACGGCCGGTTCCTTTCGTTGAGCTGGCGTCCGGCGACGACCGCTTGACCCAAAGCCAAGCCTCCGTCGTTGGGTGGTACAAGTCGGTGCGTCAAAACCGTGCGCCCGACCAGTCTGCGAGTGACCAGACGGGTCAGCAAGGTGTTCTGGAAGACCCCGCCCGTGAGCCCGACCGGGGTGGGATGATCGAACCGTTCGGCCACGGCAGCCACCATGTCGGCGACAGCGTGATGAAAGGCGAGGGCGATGTCGGCGGGCGCCACGCCAGCGGCAACGGCATCGGCCACATCGGCCAGCACTGGTGCTGGGTCGATGACATCGCCATGCAACGAGAACGCGAGGGTCAGGGCCTGCTCGCGTCCGCGCCCCGCCAGGAACTCGAGTTCGATTGCGGCCTGGGCTTCGTAGCCGACCCGGTGCCTGACACCGATCAGCGAACTAACGACGTCGAACAGCCGACCCATGCTGGTGGTGGGCACGCACCCGATGTTTCGCTCGACCTGACGGCGCACGACCTTCAGTTCGGTCGGGTCGCATGCCACTACCGCCGGACTGTTGTGGTCGAGGTCGAGCCCCACCGCAGCTGCGTAGGCCACCGCCGTGCGACAGGGGTTGCGTACGCCTTCGTCGCCGCCCGGCAACGGCAGCGCCAGCAGATGGGCCACGCGCTCGAAGCCGTCGTAGTCGGCCAGCAGAACCTCGCCGCCCCAAGCCTGCACCGATCCGTCGGCGGCCAGGCCATATCCGGTGCCGTCAAAGGCGACTCCCAATATCGGCGCCGTTCCCTCGAGCCCATGCTCGGCCATCAGCGCCGCCACGTGGGCGTGATGGTGTTGGACGTCGACCACCGGCAGATCAGCCTGTTGATACGCCCAGCGCCTGGTGAGGTAACCGGGGTGCATGTCGGCAGCCAGCACCTGGGGCCGGACCTGATACATGCGCGTGAACGCATCGACGCTGCTGCCGAACGCAGCCAGCGTCTCGAGGTTCTCCATGTCGCCCACATGTTGACTGACCCACGCGTGACGGCCCTTGGCCACGCAAGCGGTGTTCTTCAGCTCGGCCCCGGCGGCCACGACCGGAGCCACAGGAAACGGCAAGCTGACCGGAACCGGAGCGTAGCCGCGAGACCTTCGCACCGGCTGCACTTCACCATCGACGACCCTCACCACCGAGTCGTCGCATGGCAACTCGATGGGGCGATCGTGCAGGCAGAACGCGTCGGCCAGACCCACCAACCGTTGCAATGCGTCGGCATCGTCGTAGGCGATCGGCTCGTTCGAGAGGTTGCCCGAGGTCATCACCAAGACCTGGGGCGGCGCCCCCTGCGCGCCGGGACACGGCTCGAACAACAACCGGTGCAGCGGGCTGTAGGCAACCATCACGCCCAGCAGGGGGTTGCCCGGTGCCACGCCTTGCGCCAGGTGTATCCCAGGGGACGCCGCCCTGGACGCCAGCACTATCGGACGGGCCGAGCTGGTCAGTACCTGGCGCTCGGCGTCGTCGAGGTCGACCAGCTGCGAGGCAGTCGATATGTCGACCACCATCAGCGCGAATGGCTTGTCGTTGCGACCCTTGCGGCGCCGCAGCTCGTCGACCGCGGCCGCATTGGTGGCATCACAGGCCAGGTGATAGCCGCCGATGCCCTTGATCGCCACGATCTGGCCCTGGGCGAAGCTGGCTTGAACGGCGCCCACGACCGCGTCGGTACCGGCAACGGTCATGTCGCCCTGTCGGAACTGCAGCTGCGGGCCACACTGGGGGCAGGCCACCGGTTGGGCGTGATAGCGCCGGTCGGACGGGTCGACATACTCGGCGTGGCACCTGTCGCAAAGCCCAAACGAGGCCATGGTGGTGCTGGCCCGGTCGTAAGGGAGGTCTCGAATGATCGTGAACCGGGGGCCACAGTTCGTGCAGTTGATGAACGGATAGCGATAGCGACGGTCGGACGGGTCGGCCATCTCGGCGAGACAGTCGTCGCAGGTCGCGACGTCGGGCGGCACCAGGGTCAGCCCAGCCTGCCCGGTCTCGGACTCGCCGATGGCGAAATGGTCGTCGCCCTTCGTCGCGATCGGTTGGACGTCGATCGAGTCGACCCGTGCCAGAGGCGGAAGCTGGGCGTTCAGTTGCCGGACGAATTCGGCGAGCGCACCCGGCGAACCCTCGATCTCGATCTCAACGCCCGAAGGGTTGTTCGAGACGTGCCCGGTCAGGCCTAGCCGGGTCGCGACGCCATAGACGTGGGGTCGAAAGCCCACGCCCTGGACAACACCGGTGGCCACGACGCGCATGCGCTCGAGCGACACGGTGGTCATCGTATTGTCGGAATCGATGCACGAGCTGTCGATATGCAGCGCTCTGGCCGCGATAGTCGAAGAACACGCCGCGGGCCGACCCGTCGCGCAGATCCACCTCGATATCGGCCACCTGCGCCAGGTAATCCCAGAGACCCTGATGTACTCGTGGGAGATCATCGTGGGCGAAGGCCCCCTCGAAGGCTCCGAGCTGGTCATCAACCACATCGCCGCCCAGATCGAGTGCCACCAATGTGGCGTCGTCACCACGCTCGAGGCTCCCGTGTTTCGCTGCGGGTGCGGCTCGACCGACACCAAATTGCTCAGCGGAGACGAACTGCTGGTCAGATCACTACAGCTCAGAGGAGACTAGAAATGGGCCGATTCCACCGCCACGCCGACGGCACGGTGCACTCGCACGACCACGACGGCGACCACGATCACCACCACGACGTAGGCGATCACTCGGGTTACGAGACCGGCGGCCTTCGCGTCGAGGTGCTCGAGAAGATCCTCAGCGAGAACGATCACACCGCCGAGGCCAACCGTCACGACTTTGCCCATGCGGGCGTTCACGTGGTGAACGTCATGTCGTCGCCGGGTGCGGGCAAGACGACCCTGCTCCACGAAGTGTTCGTCCGCTCGGCCGACACGGTCCGATACGGAGTTGTCGAGGGCGACATCGAGACCGCCATCGACGCCGATCGGCTGGCCGAAACCGGCGTGGCCGTCTCGCTGCTGAACACGTCCAATGGTTTTGGTGGCGAGTGCCACCTCGACGCCACCATGGTGCGATCGGCCCTGGGCCGACTACCGCTGAACGAGCTCGATGTCGTGGTCATCGAGAACGTCGGCAACCTGGTGTGTCCGGCCGAGTTCGACGTCGGCGAGAACCGCCGCCTGATGGTGTTCTCGGTCACCGAAGGCGAGGACAAGCCGCTGAAGTACCCGGTGATGTTCCGCTCGGCGGATGCCATCGTGGTGAACAAGGTCGACCTTCTCCCCCACCTCGACTTCGACATCGACCTGTTCCTGTCCAACGTCGAGGCTGTCAACCCTGGCGTGACGATCCTGAAGACCTCGGCTCGAACCGGTGAAGGCGTCGACGAGGTCGTGGCCTGGCTGGGCAACCACAACGGCTGACCCCAGAACCGGCGTCAGGCGCCGGCGTCGACCTCTTCGATCGAGGCCACCAGCGCGGCCAGCCCCTCGTCGAGATCTGCCTGCGACACGTTCAGCATCGGCGTGATCCGAATCACATTGCCGTACAGGCCGCCTTTGCCGATCAACAGCCCGCGCCGCTTGCACGCCTCTAGAACCGCGTTGGCCTTGGATGCGTCGGGTTCGATCGAGCCCGGCTGCACCATCTCGAGGGCCTGCATCAGGCCCTTGCCCCGAAGTTCGGCGATCCAGTCGGTTCGCTCGGCCACGGGAGCCAGGGTCTCGGTCAGGCGCTGCCCCATTCGCAAGGCGTTGCCCTGCATGTCCTCGGCCTTGACGGCGCGCAATGTGGCCAGGCCCGCCGCGGCCGACAGCGGGTTTCCGCCAAAGGTCGAGAACGACGTGACCTCGATGGTGTCCATGATCTCGGCCCTCGCCACTATGCCGGCCAAGGTGATGCCGTTGCCCACACCCTTGGCGAAGGTCAGCATATCCGGCACCACGTCGTGGGCCTGATAGCCCCAGAAGTGCTCACCCGTGCGCCCCCAACCCGTCTGCACCTCGTCGCTGATGAACAAGATGCCGTGCTCGCGCAACACCTTGTGCATTCCGCCGAAGAAGCCGTCGGGAGGAGTGGCGAACCCACCCACGCCCTGGATCGGTTCGGCGATCAGACATGCGATGCTGCCCGCAGAAACCATGTCGACCAGCTGGGTCAGGTCGGCCACGCACGCGTCGGTGTAGTCGGCATCGTCCAACGACCGGAACGGGCTGCGAAGTCGGTACCCGCCCTGCACGAAGGTGACATCGAGGCCCGACAGGCTGGTCGATGTCCACGAAGAATGCGACGTGATCGCCTGGGCGGTGAACGAGCGCCCGTGATAGCTGTTTCGCATCGCCAGCACCTGGTTGCTGTTGCGGTACGAGGTGGCCAACAAGATGGCCGTGTCGTTGGCTTCCGAACCCGAAGTGGTGAAGAACACGCGGGCGTCGGGTATCCCCGACAACGCCGCTATCTCCTCTGCCAGCTCGATCATGGGCTCGCTCAGATAGAGGGTCGAAGTGTGCATGACCTTGGCGGCCTGGGCCTGCACCGCCGCGGTGACCGCAGGGTGGTTGTGACCGATCATCGTGGTCAACACACCACCGAAGAAGTCCAGGTAGCGGTTTCCCTGGAGATCCCAGACGTGGCTGCCCTGACCTCGGTCTATCGAGATCGGCTCCGCGTACAAGGGCTTCAGGAACGACGGGAGCACCGAGCGATAGCGCTCGAGCAGTTCTTCGTTGGTGGTCATCGTCACGATGCTAATTCGTGATAGATCGGGGGGATGGACGATCAAAGCAGCGCCGAAATTCTGGTCGAACGCAACGACGGCTGGGCCACCGTGGTGCTCAACCGGCCGCAGCGCCGAAACGCTTTGACCCGCCCGTTACTAGACCAGCTGGCCACAGCGATAGACCAACTCAGCGCCGACGAATCGATCGCCGCGATAGTGCTGCGCGGCGCCGAGGGAGCCTTCTCGTCCGGCATCGACCTGACCGACCTGCAGGCCAACACCAGCCCTGACGCTGCAGTGGCCATGCACACCACCGTCCGGCGCGCCCACCTGGCGCTGTTCAACTGCAAGTGCCCAATCGTGGTGGCCCTCGAGCGCTATTCGATCAACGGCAGCACCGCCTATGCGCTGGCCGCCGACATCCTCGTCGCAGGCGAATCGGCCTTCATGCAGATCGGCGAGATCAACCAGGGCGCGCGCATTCCGATGAACGCTGCCTGGCTGAAGCTGAAGGTCTCCGAGACCGTCTTGGCCCGGGTCGCCCTGATGGGCGATCGCGTGCCCGCCGCCGAGATGCACCGGCTGGGCGTGGTACACGACCTGGTCCCAGACACCCAGGTCGTGGCCACCGCCGAAGCCCACGCCAAACGACTGGCCGCATACCCCGCCGCATCGGCACGCAACATCAAACGAGACATCACCCACCAGCGGCAGGTAGATCCCGAGGTCTGGTTCGCCCACACCCCCAGCTCCGCCCTGCTGACCGCCCAACAAGTACGAAGCTGATAGACCCCAGACCCGCGCCGCGTCGGACCGCGTGAGATCACCTAAGCGACCGGGTTTGGCGGTTTGCCGGCCGATCTTCGTTGTCGTGGTGGTGGTTTGGTCCACTCGCTGATGACGGTGCCGTGGCTGTCCTCGAGTCGCCACTGGTCCGGTGTGTGACCCATGACCAGCCGGTTGCCGTTTTGGTGCAACCGGTCGTGATGATGAGGGCACAACAGCGCCAGGTTGTCGAGGTTGGTGGTTCCGCCGTGTTCGCGGTGATGTAGGTGGTGGGCTTCGCAGCGTGTGGCTTCGGTGTTGCAGTGTTTCCATCTGCATGTGCCGTCGCGGATGGCTAGGGCGAGTTTTTGTGTTGGTGTGGCGTATTCGACGTCATATGCCAGATCCAACAGCCGACGGTCCGCCTGCTGAAACCAAGCATTGATCTGAGCCCGGCACAGCATCGATCGTGCGATCGATGCCGGTATCTGGGTTCCGTCGACGGTGTAGGCCAGCCCGTCCGACCTGTCGAGTTGGTCGATGTCGACTATCAGGTTCACGCAACCAGCGGCCCGTTGCCTGAAGCCCTCGGTCGGGTCGGCTTGGTCGGCTGCCGGGAGGAGGCCGTCTGTGAGCATGCTGGCGATCACGTCAGCACCCCGTTGTTGGTGTGATCTGCGTTGGCGTGGGTCGCGGATGGTGCGCATGTCGTGATGAAACGCAGCACGTTCGCGTCGGTCGTACTCGGCTTTCAACGCCGCACCAGTGACTGGGTCCAATGTGGCGGTGAACCAGATCATGTCTTCACCATCGATCCCACACGACCCACGCCTGCGTCGACGCTGCCGCGCCAGCCGCTCTTCGGGGTTTTCGCGGGTTTGTTCGCGTTCGGCCTCACGAACCGCCGCCCTCGTTTCGTCCGCGGATTGGCCTTTCGCGTCGGCGAGCAGGCGGGCTTTGGTGTCGTCTGGTAGGTCGGTGTTGGTCAGGTAGTCGGCCTGCTCCGAATTGATCTCCCCGGCTTCCAACGCCTCGGCAACATCGGGATTGGTCGCTAGACGCTGAGACCTGGCCTCGGCCTCACGCTGGGCCTTACGCGAAGGAGCAGGCGGCCCAGGATCGGGTGCACCCTGCGACTCGGACCCCGAACCAGCTTCAGTGTCAGGCTCCTTGCCTTTGCGGTTCGCGGCCCTCTGACGGGCCTTGGTCAACGCGTGCAGCAAACGGGCCTCGTGGCCATCCAGGCGGGCACGCACACGACGAACACCACCAAGCTCGGCCTCGAGCCCGGCCACATCCATCACCTCTAGTTCGTCGGCGCCGCTCAGCACCACCCGCACCTCTGTCACGCCACAAACCCTAAACAGGGGGTGGGACACTCGACCCAGCATCAACCAGACAACAGAACAGAAACCCCAGTTGTCGCTACGAGCCGGACGCGAAGACGGGCGGGCGCCACCAACGCGTGCCCTAGGCGATACCGCCAACGGCCATGTACTTGGTCTCGAGGTATTCGTCGAGCCCGTCATGGGAACCCTCGCGCCCGATCCCTGACTCCTTGACACCGCCGAACGGCGCCACCTCGGTCGAGATCAGCCCCGTATTCACACCCACCATTCCGTACTCGAGAGCCTCACCCACCCGCCAAATGCGCCCCTGGTCGCCGGCGTAGAAATAGGCAGCCAGACCATACGGAGTGTCGTTGGCGATCGAGATCGCCTCTGCCTCGTCACCAAAACGGATCAGCGGCGCCACCGGGCCAAAGATCTCCTCGTTGGCCATGCGCATGCCACACGTGACGTCGGCGATGACGCTGACCTCGTAGAACGTCCGCCCCAACCGATGGCGCCGCCCACCGCTCAGCACCCTGGCACCCAACTCCACCGCATCCGCCACCAGGGTCTCGACCTTCTCCAGCGCTGCATCGTCGATGAGTGGTCCGATATCGGTACCCGGATCGTCGCCAACACCCACCTCGAGCTTGGACGCCGCCGCCACGAGCTTGGCTGCGAACTCGTCGTGTACCGAGTCCTGCACGAGAATGCGGTTGGCGCACACACAGGTCTGGCCCGCATTGCGGTACTTCGATGCGATGACACCCTCCACCGCAGCATCCAGATCGGCGTCGTCGAAGACGATGAATGGGGCATTCCCGCCAAGCTCGAACGACACCTTCTTCATCGTCGACGACGCCTGAGCCATCAGCTTCTTGCCAACGGCCGTAGAGCCCGTGAACGACACCTTCCTGACGATCGGGTTGGTGGTGAGTTCCTCACCCACCGGACCCGGATTGCTGGTGGTGACGATGTTCAACAGCCCCGCAGGCAAACCGGCCTCGGCAGCCAACTGGGCTGCGGCCAGAGCGGTGAGCGGCGTCGCTTCGGCAGGTTTCACCACCGCGGCACAACCCGCAGCCAGCGCAGGTGCGACCTTGCGCGTGATCATCGCCAGTGGAAAGTTCCACGGGGTGATAGCAGCGATCACACCCACGGGCTGCTTCAGAACCAACAAGCGCTTGTCGGGGGCAAACGTCGGCAGCACCTCACCCCTCGCCCGCTTGCCCTCCTCGGCGAACCAGTCGACGAAGCTGGCGCCGTAGGTCACCTCGCCACGAGATTCACCTATCGGCTTGCCCATCTCGGCGGTCATCAACTGAGCCAACGCCTCGGAGTTGTCGAGCAACAGCTCGTACCACCGTCGCATCACCGCACCCCGGTCTTTGGCGGTGCGCTTGGCCCATGCCTTTTGAGCGATCGCCGCGGCTTCGATGGCCCTGGCCGTCTCGGCGCGCCCCAAGTCCGCGACGCTCGTAATGACCGAGCCATCGGCGGGGTTGACGACGTCGAAGCGGCTGCCATCGTCGGCGGCCGACCATTGGCCATCGATGAACGCTTCGGATCGAACCAGATCTAGTGCTGCCATGACTGACTCCTGTGGGCCCTCGCGGCACCGCCCGAGGCCACAGTAGCCACAGCAGCACACATCTCAGGAGGCGATCACCTCGAGCAGTGATTTCGCCACACGATCCGGACGCTCCTCGTGCGAGAACAGTCCCGCCCCCTCGATGACGTCGAGAGTTGCGTTGCTGAACGTGCCGACCATGGCCTGAGCGTGACGCAGCGGGAAGAACGGATCCTTGTCGCCCCACACCATCTTCACGGGCACGTTTATGCGGCCGTGAACATCGGCCAGTTCCTTGACGTGGCGCATCTCGAACGAGTCGAGGAGCTTCATGGCAGCAGCAAGCCGGGCCGGCTCCTCGTGCAACGGCCGCAGGAAGAACTCATCGAACTCGCCGTCGAGCAGCGACGAGTCTGCGAACGCGTCGCCGAGCACGAACCGGTTGCGCCTGAGCGACGGCTTGCCCGCCAGCCAGCCGAGTACACGGCCGAAGCCGGGGACGTGTCGCGATGCAATGAACGAACGAAATCGAAAGCTGATGGCGCCGCTGGTCTCGGTATTGATCAGCGCCATCGCTCGCACACGGCTGTCGCCGGCGAGTGCGTGGCGGGCCATGAGACCCCCACTGTCGTGTCCGACCACGGCGATCTCGTCGGCACCCAACGCGTCGACCACGCGGCGAATGCTCTGGAAGTGCTGCTCGACGGTGATAACGGTGTCGGGGCCGAACTCGCTCGATCCCGCCCCTGGCAGGTCGATGAGGTGGCATGTCACGTGCTCGACGAGGTGGGGCAAGAGCGTGCGAAACGTCGCTCCGCTGACCGGCCACCCGTGCACGAACAAGACATCTGGGCCCGTTCCAACCTTGCGATGGGCCACCCGCCCCTCACCCACATCGATCATCTGATGGGGCGCACCCCTGAACAACTCGGAGGCCTCAGCGGCGTTCATCTGGGTCATATCGAAGTACCTCCGAGTCAGTTTGTAGTAAGCACTACGAACCCTAATCGTAGTGGCCACTACAATCAACACCCGATGGGCTACAAGCACACGGAGGAAGAGATCCTCCAAGGCGCGCTGGCCACCGCTTTCGAATCGGGGCTGAGCCAGCTGACATTCGCACGGGTGGCGAAGACGCTGGACACCAGCGATCGGGTGGTCGTGTACTACTTCCCGTCCAAGGACGAGTTGGTGTCGGCGGTGCTGATGGCCGTGGGCCTCGAACTGCAGGTGACTCTGGGACAGGCGTTCACCGAGCCATCGACGAACCACCACGAATTGGCGTCCAAGGCGTGGCCCGTGCTTTCTCAGCCCGAAGCCGATGCCGTGTTCGCACTGTTCTTCGAAGCCACCGGTCTGGCCGCCGCCGGCCGCGAGCCCTATGCATCGCTGGTACCCCAGCTGATCGAAGCGTGGATCTCGTGGGCAGCCGAGTTCATCCAGTCGGCGCCAGATCCGCGGGCGAGGCGGCCGCGGCCATTGCGATGATCGACGGCCTGTTGCTGCTGAGGCAAACGGCGGGTCCCGAAGAGGCCGACCGGGCTGCCTCGCCTCGGTCTTTAGAAGCCGGCTAGCCCTTCGACTTGTGCCTCGCACTCTGCAGCTTGCCGCGCAGGCGCCTGGCAACTCGCTTCAGCACCCGTGGCTTGGTCTCCTGGTCTTCGACGATCAGCTTCGACACCGCATCGACGGCGTCCGACGTCATCTCGATGGCCACCACGTCGCCCCTGGCTGCACGCTCCTGGTCGGCAGCTGGCACCCGCGCCTCGGCTTCCTCCAGCGCAGCAAGCGCCTCGTCCAGCGCGTCCTCGTCGGCCTCGCCCGGCCGGTCTTCGATCAGCTCGATGACCTCTTGGGCCACCGGCAGATCAAGCACCACCTTCGTGACGTCGTCGCGACCCTTGCGGCCGCGCTGCTTGCGCCGCGGGCGACGCTTGGTGTTGTTCTTGCTCATCTCGTGTTCGGTGGTCGATGCCACCTGATCTCCTTTCGTGGTGCGGGCGCGGTGGTTGAGCGGCGCAGTTCATGCGGCGAGTGTGTTGGCGAAGATCTGCCACGCCAGAACACTCTTGGCCGTGATGCTCAGCCACACGTAGGCCTTCTCTCCGAACTCGTAGCGCTTCCAAGGCCCGATCCGCGCGTACTGCAGGGCCTGGTTGAGAGCGAAGACATTGAAGAAGACGAAGATCGAGAAGAAGATCGCGTATACGAAGGTCGGGGCCCCTTCACCCGGACCGAACAGATATATGCCCACAGCCACCCAGGGCACGGCGCCGGCGACACATCCGAACCAGAACGGGCTCCAGTTGACCTCGGCGCCCTCGAGGTCGTTGGAGGTCTCCATCAACCAGCCGAACAGGATCATCGCCGCGTTGACCCCTGCTATTGCCACCAGTGCAGCGATGTCGCTGATGCCCACCAGCAGCGCGATCAGCACGATCATCAGGCTCGCCGACAGCGAGTACTCGACCCATCGAAAACGGTTGCGTCGGTTGGTGATCTCGTTGCGGTACGCGCCGAAGGCGATGGGCGACGCAATCAGCAGATGAAAGAACGCCGACAAGAACATGAAGGCGGCAGTGCCCCACGCGAGGGGCACCTCGAACTGGTTGGTGAGCCGGCCGGGATCGACCCTGCCGCCGGGCACGCCGTCGAGAAACGTCGATGTCACCCACAGACCGAAGTCGTTACCCAGCACCACCATCGCAGTACCGGACAACAGGTGAACCAAACCGAAGACCAGGTTGAGCTTTCGCAACCCGACGGTCGATGGAGCAGATGTCGAGGGGGCTCGGTTCATGGAGGGGGTAATACCCATATGGCTCCAGCCCAAACGGAATTAGAGACCGAGCCGGCGAGTTCACTGATGCATGAGTCCCAGCGACGAGACCAGGCGGTGGCCGCGGCTGGTGCTGGCCGCGCTTTGGGTCGCCGCTGTGGTGGCGTGGCTTGCAATCTCGCGCAGCCGCGGCATCGGCCCTGCCGAGGCCGCCGACTCGTTGCGCGACCTGCTGGCATCGGGCTGGTGGGGACCGTTGCTGTACGTCGCCATCTATGCGGTTCGGCCGCTGGTGCTGTTCCCTGCGTCGGTGTTGACGATCTTGGGAGGCATCGTCTTTGGGCCTGTTTACGGGGTGGCCTACACGGCGATCGGCGCAAACCTGTCGACCGCGGTGACCTTTCAGGCGTCGCGACTGCTGGCTGGCAGGCGCGTGCTGCGGCCCCCCGTAGGCAAGCGGGCGGTCGAGCGACTGGTGGCCAACCCGGTCGAGACCACCCTGGTGCTGCGCCTGGTGGCCGCACCGTTCGACGCCGTGGCTGTCGCCGCCGGCGTGCTGGGGCTCGACTTCAAAGCGTTCATGGCGGCCTCGTTCCTGGGAACCATCGCAGGAACGATCGCCTTCGTCTCGTTCGGCTCTTCGATCGAGTCGCTGACCGACGGGCAGCCGAGCATCGACGCGCCTCTGCTGGCCCTGTCGATAGGGCTCACCGCGGCGGGCTTGTTGGTGTCGAGGTGGCTGCGCTCGCGCAGACCAGAGCTGGCCGCCTGAGTTGCCCCGGTCCTGACTTGCGCCGGTCCTGACTTGTGTCAGTCCTGGTCTGGCACCCACGAGCCGTGGAAACCGAACGGCACCCTCTGGGGAAGGGCCACCACCGCCACCGGTTCGGCCGACATGTCGCGTGCGTCGAGCACCACCAGGTCGCTGCTGTCGCGAACCTTGTCGTACACGTAAGCCAGCAGCCAGCCATCGTCTTCGGACAGCGCGTCTGGCGACGCAACAAACACGGGCTCGCCCGGTATGCGATCGGCCCCGAACGAGTGCACGCTCACCGAACCGGTCTGATGATCGGCCTTCAAGATGTCGTTGTCGTCGCCGAAGCTGGCAACCGAATACGAGAAGCGATGTTGGGCTCCGGTCAACGCGTCGTCGATGCGCGGGAACTCGAGCGGGCGGTCGTCGAACTGTTCTTCTGTGACCGCTCCGCCCGGTCCCAGGCGCCAGCGCCACAGTGAAGCGTCGTTGGCGAAGCGCGCCGAGTCGCGTCGCCACAACTCGGGATAGCGGGCTACATCGACGACCACCGAGCCATCGGCATCGTCGTACGCGTTGACCGAGTGAAACACGTAGCACGGTTCGATCTCGAACCAGCGAAGCTCGGCAGCCGTCGCATCGCGAGGCATCACTCCCACCCGAGCGCCGTAGTCGTCGTCCCACCGATAAGGGAACCGACCCGTCATCGCCATCTCGATGTCGAACACAACAGGCAGGTCGAAGAACACCACGCTCGATTCGGTGATGGCGAAGTCGTGGATCATCGTCGGGCCTGCGACCGGAATCTCTTCGCTTTGCACGAGCGCACCGGACGCATCGACTCGGTGATAGGTCAGGTACGGCTCGGCGAAGCCATAACCGAAGAACAGCAGCTCACCCGTTTGCGGACAGATCTTGGGGTGGGCGGTCATGGCTGTGGTGAGCGCCCCGTCGAAATCGTGCACCCCGACGGTGTCGAGCTGGTGGTCCAGCTCGACGGGAAACGACGACTCGACCAGGGTCAAGATCCGGCCCGCGTGCCCTATGACGTGGGTGTTGTTGACCCCAACCGAGCGGTCGACGGACCCGTCTGGTGAGATCGATCGCAGGGTCGGGTCCTCGAACTGGCGGGTGCGCACCCAGCGGTTGCGATACCAGGCCGCCCTGCCGTTCTCCAGGCGCACGCCGTGCACCATCCCATCGCCCACGAACCAGTGCGACGAGCGCCCCTGAGACCGGGTTTGGTCCGTTGCGCACGTACAAACCCGACAGCGCCGGCGGCACCTTGCCGGTGACGCCCAGGTCGAACTCCTCGACCTCTGCGGTAACCGGTCGGTAGTTGCCCCGAAGATGAAACGGAAGCTCGTTCTCGCTCATCGACTCCCTGATCGTTGACGTCGTAAACGATTATGGGCCCTGGACACACCCTTCGAAGCCCCATGTTCGTTCTGGACACCCTTGATCTGCCTGGAATCTCCGTGATAGACATTCTCTAATAGGTCTTTTCTTAGACCTTTCTTATAGGAGGCTTATCGCATGATCGAGCTGATGGTCTTTGCAGTGTGGGTGTTGCTGGGTGTCGGAAGTGCCGCGCTGTTCGCCGCCCCGGGCGAGTCGAGATGGCGATGGTCACCCATGGCGGTATTCCTGGGCCCGTTCTGGATCGAAGTGGTTCTCGACCGGCGCCGCCGACAGCTGAGGCCTGAATCCCGGCTTCCATCCACTTCGCGGGTTGACATAGGTTCTTCGCCAACAGCCCGCTGAAGCGCAGGAGGATGCCATGGGATCCCTCGACGGCAGAGTCGCCATAATCACCGGAGCCGGCCGGGGTATCGGCCGCGAACACGCCCTGTTGATGGCAGCCGAAGGCGCAAAGGTCGTGGTCAACGACTTGGGCGGCGAAACCGACGGCACCGGCGCCGACACGACCGCGGCCCAACAAGTAGCCGACGAGATCGTCGCCATGGGCGGCGAAGCCGTGGCAAATGGCGCCAACGTCACCGACTGGGAACAGGTCCAGGGAATGATCAACCAGGCCGTCGAGACCTTCGGCGACCTGCACATCCTGGTCAACAACGCGGGCATATTGCGCGACCGCGTCGTGGTCAACATGACCGAAGGCGAGTGGGACGCGGTCATTGCGGTTCACATGAAGGGGCACTTCGTACCCACCCGGTGGGCCGCTGCCTATTGGAGAGAACGCACGAAGGCCGGCCACTCAGTCGACGCCAGCATCGTCAACACCGCGTCTGGTGCGATGTTGGGCAACCTCGGGCAGTTCAACTATTCGGCGGCCAAGGCAGGCATCGCAGCCATGACGCTGGTCGCCGCAGGCGAACTGCAGCGCTACGGCGTCAGGGTCAACTGCCTGGCCCCGATAGCGCGGACCCGCCTGACCCTGCAGACGCCTGGCCTGGGCGAGGTGGTGGCGCCGCCCGAAGACCCGGCCGAGTTCGACCTCTACGATCCGGCAAACGTCTCCCCCCTGGTCGCCTACCTGGCCACCGAGGGATGCCCGTTCACGGGAGGCGTCTTCCATGTCGGCGGCAACGAGGTGGGCCTGTACGGAGGGTGGAGCCTGTCGGACGACGAGATCATCGCCACCGACGGCCGCTGGACGGTTGACGGCCTGGCCGCCATGGCACCGCGACTTCTGGCGAACCGCACGAATGGCCTGGCCTCGGTCACCACCTCTATCGGTGACACGTTCAAGGACTTCGGCAAGCGACCGGCCACCTCATAGGGCGAGGCACCGGCCGACTGCACCGATTGAGTGTGCCGATCGACTGCTACTGCAGGGTGCCGATGTCGGCTTCGGTGATTCCGAGTTGCTGCCAGGCCGGGGCCAGGGCGGCGCGTACATCGTCGCCGAACCCGTTGGCACCAGGCGGGTTCGCCAGATCGAAGATGGCGTTGACGGTGGCTACGTCGGCACCGGCCTGCGCTGCGTAGGCCTCGATCACCCTCCAGAAGGCCAGACCCTCGGCCTGGTGCTCCTCGGCAGCAGCGATGTCGTCAGCAGCCAGATCGGCTTCGATGACGCTCGCGTAGCGCACCGCCGCCTGCGAGTAGGTGATGAACACACCACGCCGGACCTCGGCGGCAGCTGCCTCGGCGCCGGCCAGGTCTTGGGCCACAAGCGCGTCGCGGCCTGCGATCATCGCGTCGAGGATGTCGATGTTGGCCAACGCCGTCGCTCCGTCGTCGGCGACCGTGCCGAAGTTGCCCGCCCGGCTGTTAGCTGTTGCATAGGGCGCGCAGCCTGGCTCAGCACCGTGATAGAACGCCCAGGCTTCGTCCCAGTTGTGCACTGCTCCTTCGGCCACGTCGAAGTCGCCAGAGCGGGCCTTGTCCAGAGCCGACTCGAGCTCGTGGACCAACCAGGCGATCATCGCCTGGTTGCGTATGCCCTTCTCGACCGCCTGGGCCCTGACGGCCTGGCTCTCCGACTCGAACATTCCGGTGCCATCCAGTGCAGCACTGACGAAGTCGTCCAGTGGCGTGGCCGCGCTGTAATAGTCGGCCAGACCATGCAAGCGATCTTCGCTGGTGGCGAATCCGGCGATGGTGCGCACCGAACCATCCGAGTTGACCGAACTGCCGCCGTCTCTGTACAGCGCGGCCACTGCCTCGAATTCACCGGCATCCAGCAGGTCGCCGAGGGGACACAGATCGGCCACCAGCATGCGGTGAGCCGAAACATTCGATGCGTAGGCGTATCCGCCATCCTCCTCGTCGGAGCCGACATCGGAACCGGAAGGTGCGCTGGCCGAAGCGCTAGAGCTTCGCGAGGTCGAACCACTGGCCGACGAGTCCTCGCTGCCGAGGTCGCGGACCGTGGCACCGTCGTCGCCGGAACAGGCGGCCAGCGCCAAGACCGATACGACCAGAGCCGAAGCCAAACGCAGCCGGGACGTGTGCATCATGCCGGGATCTCCATTGGGTTGTTGTGTTGCGGCGAAGGCATGGCCGATGCCGACGCGGGCGAGTTGAGCTGGCGCCAAACGGTCGGAACGACCTGGCGCAGGTATCTGCCCAGGCGCACGAACGAGCGGCCGGAACGCCTGAACTCATAGCCGATGGGCACCTCGTGGTAGCCAAAGCCCTTGCCGACGAGGTCGATGGTCAGCACCTGTGCGTAGTTGTAGTCGTGAGCGATCTCCAGCTCGGCCAGCGCGGCCGCCGACACGGCCCGGTACCCCGACTGACCATCCGACACGTCGACGCGAGTCATGAACCGCACGCAACGGGTGAGCGCCAGGTTGCCCAAGCGCCTGTGGGGCAACATCCGCCTGATGTCGCCGCGGAACCGGCTGCCAACCACATAGTGCGCTCGGCCAGCCAGAATCGGCCTGACCAGGTCGGCGACGTCGGCCGGGTCGTACTCGCCGTCGGCGTCACAGAACGCAGCTGCGACAGCACCACGGGCTGTGGCATGCCGGAAGCCGGTGCGAACTGCTGCACCCAGGCCCATGTTGTGCGGGTGCGAAACGACGGTGGCACCCGAGTCGGCGGCAACCTTGGCCGTGTCGTCGTGGCTGGCGTCGTCGACGACCACCACCTCGACACGATGACCGTCGATGACAGACGGAGCCCGGGCCACGACGGCACCAACCCGCTCGGCCTCGTTGAATGCGGGCAGGAACAAGACAACCGGCCCCGAGCCCACGTCGACGGCCATACCCGGTCGGTGCACCTCGCACCGCTCCATTCGCACCCGGCCGAAGAGGGTGGGGTTGGGAACGAATACCGCTATCGCTCCGGCAGCCAGGCTGTACGCGGTCTTCACGGCGTGCAACACCACCATCGCAGTGATGGCCGTCGAAGGCTCAACACCCATTGCCACCAGGGCCGCCGTGCCGGCGGCCTCGTAGGTGCCCACTCCCCCAGGCGTCACTGCGACCACCTGCACCACCACTGCGGCGGCCAACACGGCGATGGCCTCTCTGGCACCCAGGGAGATATCGAACCATTGGGCCACCCGCCACACGACGACCGCCTCGGCCAGCCAGGCCGCGAACACCAAACCCACGGTGGCTGGGCCGGGCACGACAAGTCGCCTCGATCGGTCGTGCCCGCTCTTGGCGCTCAGGAAGTGACCGCCGGCCACACCCAGCGCGGCTACCAGTGCCAGCAGGGCCAACCCGCCCAGACCCAGCTGATCGGTGATGAGGCCGGGGGCGGCGACAACACCCAGAACGGCCAGGGCGACGAAGTCTGCCGACCGCAGCATCACCGTGCTGGAGGTTGCGCGGGCCACACCGACTCGGGTGCGCCTCACGACGGACACGACCCGCGCGGCTTCCCCCAGGCGGAAGGGCAGGACGTGATTGGCGCCGAGGGCCAGGTGGATGGCGGCAAGCGAATGGCCGAACCCCAGCTCTGGCAGCACTCGACGCCAGGCGTATGCCCTCAGCGAGAGCGCACAGAACAGCGCCGCAGCTATAGCAACCAGGCCCGGCCCATCGCCGACGCCCGATCGCAGACCATCCGCCAGCAGCTCGCCATCGACGGCAACGACGAGGCCGAGGGCCACCATCGCAGTGGCGACAGCGGCCACCGATGCGGCCACCCTGGTCGACCTCGATGTCGCCCATCGCCTGATCACGCGACGTTCCTGGCGGCGCGAGCAAGTGGTGTGTGGTGTTGGATCTGGTCGGCGATGCCGTCGCACAGTTGGGTCTTGGCAGACCAGCCGAGCAGACGCTGGGCCAGCGTGACGTCGGCGGCGGTTCGTGCAGGATCGCCTGGCGCCGGCGCGGTCGAGACCACGGGCACATCAACCCCCAGTTGTCGGCCCACCATCGAGATCAGCTCGTCGAGCCGGGTCGACCTGCCGGTGCCGATGTTGATCGCCAGCCCGGCCGGTGTGGGCGAGCGAACGGCTGCCGCGACGGCCAACGCTATGTCGTCGACGTGGGTGAGGTCTCTGGCCTGCGTCCCAGATCCTCTGACTTCGAACGGTTCGCCACCCAGACCGGCCTCGATGATGCGGCTCAACGCCATGTCGGGTCGCTGTCCCCGTCCGTACGCGGTGAAGAATCTCAGCGCCGACACATGCACTCCCCGGCCGATATAGGCCGGCATCAGCATCTCCAGCGCCGCCTTCGTCACCCCGTAGGGGCTGACCGGCACCAGCGGCCAATCCTCACCGGCCCGACCCGCCGATATGTCGCCGTATACCGAGCTGCTGGAGGCCAGCAGCACCCGAGTCCCGCCCACCACCGCTGCCGCCTCGAGCACCCTCTGGGCCATCAGGGTGTTGTCGTGCAGGTGTCCGGCAAAGCCAGATCCCCAAGAGGTCTGAACCCCGGGCCTTCCCGCCAGGTGAACGACGTGAGCGCACCGCCTCATGAGCTTGACCAGGTCGACGGTGTGGACGTCTGCGGCTATCCACTCGACCCGATCGAGCCGCGCCCGGGCTGCGGCGTGCCGAGGCTCGCAGCCGTTGTCGACCCCCACCACGGCATAGCCACTGTCGAGCAGACGAGCCGACACGGCCGAACCGATGAATCCTGCAGCCCCCGTCACCAGAACGGTGCGTAGGCGGTGGTTACCGTTTCGATTAGGATTACCTAACACAGCGACGTATGTTAAGCATGCTGAACAAGCGACCGCAAACACCTGGTCGGGAGATTCGATCTCGCCCTGCGACCCGCCCCCCAAACCCGGAGATTCGCACCAAGTGAAACACCGCCAACTGCTGAAGCTAGCCACCGCGGCCGCGTTCGTGGTCGCCGTCGCCAGTGCGTGCTCTGGCGGCGGCGATGGCGAGACGATTCGTGTGTACTCGGGCCGCCACTATGACCTCGAGCAGGCATTCGTCCAGTTCAGCGAGGACACCGGCATATCGGTCGAGTTCTTGACCGGCACCGACAGCGAACTGCGCGAACGCATCGCAGCCGAGGGTGACGAGACCCAAGCCGACGTGTACCTCACCGTCGACGCCGGCAATCTGGCCGTCGCGGCCGAGCAGGGGCTGTTCACTCCCCTCGATTCAGCGGTGCTGAACGACGCAATTCCAGCGAACCTGCGCGACCCAGAAGGCAACTGGTTCGGGCTCACCATGCGCGCTCGCACCATCGTCTATCACCCAGACCGCGTCGCAGCCGACGAGATTCCTACGACCTACGAAGAACTCGCCGACCCTCAGTGGGCGGGCAGGTTGTGCCTGCGCGACTCGTCCAACGTGTACACCCAGTCTCTGGTGGCGGCGATGATCGCCCACCACGGCGAACAAGAGGCGCTGCGCATCGTCTCGGGCTGGGCCGACAACGCCCAGATCCTGAACAACGACATCATCATCCTCGAGTCCATAGCCGACGGGTTGTGCGACGTGGGCATCACCAACCACTACTACCTGGCCCGGCTGCTCGAGGAAGACCCCGACTTCCCCGTGAAGCTCACGTGGGTCGACCAGGACGGACGGGGCGTCCACGTCAACATCTCGGGCGGCGGTGTCACCCGATACGCCGACAACCCCGACCTGGCACAGCGGTTCCTCGAGTGGCTTGCCACCGACGGTCAAAGCGCGTTCGTCGATGGCAACCACGAATATCCCGCCAATCCGCAGGTCCAGCCAGAACCGCTCATCGCCACCCAGTTCGGCACCGACTTCGTGACCGACGACCTGTCGGCGGCGACCTTCGGAGGGTTGAACGCGGAGGCCGTGCGGATCATGGACCAAGCCGGCTACCGCTAAATCGACCGTGGCCGCCGACTCGTCGACCCTGAACCTGGACAGCCCTGCCCCGCAGCGGCAGCGCTCTAGCCGCGTTCGGCCAGGGTTCTCCGACCGGGTCAGCGCGCTGTCGTGGCCGTCGCTGTCGTGGGTTGCGGCCCTGCTGGTGGTGGCGCCCGTCGCCTTCCTGGCCACCAGCATCCTCGATCCCAGCGGCGACGTCTGGCGCCAGCAATGGGACACCCGGCTGCCCGGCCAGATACGCGACACCATCGTGCTGCTGGTGGGCGTCAGCCTCGGAACCCTGGTGCTGGGAGTGTCGCTGGCCTGGCTCACCGCCGCCTATCGCTTCCCAGGATCGAAGCTCTTCGGATGGCTGCTGATAGCCCCGCTGGCCATGCCCAGCTATGTGCTGGGTTTCGTCACCCTCTCGGTGGTCGGCTTCACCGGGCCCATCCAGGGGTGGTGGCGCGACACCTTCGGCGCCGATGCATGGTTTCCGGACGTGCGCTCGATGCCAGGCGCCATCATCGTGTTCAGCCTGGTGCTGTACCCCTACGTCTATCTGCTCAGCCGCGCGGCGCTCAACGACCAGGCCGGCAGTTCCTACGAGGCGGCCAGAAGTCTCGGCGCGGGCCCCATCGAGGCCGCACGTCGGGTGGTCCTGCCACAGCTTCGTCCGGCGATCGCGGCCGGCACCGCAGTGGTGATGATGGAGACCCTCACAGACTTCGCCACAGTGCAGTACTTCGACATCGACACCGTCTCGGTCGGGGTATTCCGCATCTGGCGGGGCACATTCGACCGCGACGCCGCCAGCGAGCTGGCCACCCTCGTTCTGGCGTTCGCCCTGTTGATCATCGGCCTCGAACGGGTGTTGCGCGGACGTGCCCGCTTCGGAACCGCGGCCGGACGCGCCGGCGGCATCCAGCCCCGCCGCCTGACCGGTCGCCGGGCCGCCGCAGCCTTCGCAGCGTGCTCGTCTGTGTTGGCGCTGTCGTTTGTTCTGCCCACCGTTCAGTTGGTCACGTGGGCCGTGCAGCGCGCATCGTCAGACAACGGCACCCCGGTCACCGATCGATTCGTCGAGTTCTTGTGGCACTCGTTGCAGCTTGCGACCTTGTGCGCCGCGATCTGTGCCGTGGTTGCCCTGGTGGTCACCAACGCGGCTCGCTTTGGCGCCCGACGCTCTACGGCCATGGCCGCCCGGCTCACCGCTGTTGGCTACGCCGTACCTGGGCCTGTGGTGGCCATCGGCGTTTTGCTTGCTTTGGTGGCCCTCGACGACTCGCTCGAACAGATCGGCCTGGGGCTGCCGGGCCTCATAGCCACGGGCTCTTTCATCGGCCTGGTGTACGCCTACTCGGTGCGGTTCCTGGCTCCGGCCCTCAACGCGGTCGAGGCCGGCCTGGGCCAGGTAAACGACGACATGACCGCATCGGCGCGAAGCCTCGGCTCTCGCCCCTTGGGTGTGGCCACACGCATCCACCTGCCGCTCACCCGAACCAGCGTGTTCACCGCCATGGTGCTGGTGGCGGTCGACGCCCTGAAGGAGCTGCCCATCGTGCTGCTGCTGCGTCCTTTCGGCTTCGACACATTGTCGGTGTGGACGTTCAACCTCGCCTCCGAGTCGAGGTTCGAGCAGGCGGCGCTGCCCGCGTTGGCGATCGTGGTGGTGGCGCTGATTCCGGTTGCGGTTCTGTCGCGTAGCCTTGAATCTCGTTCCAAAGCCGAACGGGCGATAGCCCCGATGATCGACCCGATCCAACCCGAGGCACAGCGGTGACCCCTAGCGAAGCCAATCCGCCAACGCTGCGTGTGCACGACGCGGGCAAGCGGTTCGGGCACACCGTTGCTCTGGACAGGGTCAGCCTTCAGCTCGAGGGCAGCGAAATCCTGGCGCTTGTCGGCCCCAGCGGTTGCGGCAAAACCACCCTGCTGCGCTCGATCGGTGGCCTGGCTGGGCTCGATTCTGGTTCGATCCACATCGGTGGTGAAATCGTCGACGATTCCAGGCATGTGGTGCCTCCCGAGAAGCGTCGCGTGGGTCTGGTGTTCCAGGATCATTCCCTGTTTCCGCACCTCTCGGTCATCGACAACGTGTCGTTCGGCATCCGCGATGCGGCCAGGCGCGACGTGCGTGCTCGCGCCATCGAAGCACTCGACCTGGTGCGTCTTTCCGGGTTCGCCGATCGTTACCCCCACGAACTGTCGGGAGGCGAACGCCAGCGGGTCGCCCTGGCCAGGGCCCTCGCACCACGCCCCACGCTGATGCTGCTGGACGAGCCCTTCGCCAGCCTCGACCCCAACCTCCGGGGCGGGCTTCGCCGCGACATCATCGAGGCCCTTCGCTCGACCCGCACGCCCGCAGTGTTCGTAACCCACGACCAGAGCGACGCATTGGCCATCGGCGACCGCATAGCCATCATGCGCGCCGGGCGCATCGAACAGGTGGACGAGCCCTCGACGGTGTTCCATCAGCCTCGCAGCAGGTTTGTGGCCGCCTTCATGGGCGAGGCCTCGTTCCTGCCTGTCGAGCGAAGTGGAGACGGGTGGGCCACGACCCTTGGCCCCGTTGCCAGCCACGCCGCCGACGGGGCCACTCCCTCGCTGGCCATGGTGAGGCCCGATGACGTCTCGTTCAGGCCCGATCCGTCTGGCGGTTCGTGCGTGACCCGTGCCGAGTTCTGCGGAACCACCTGGAACTACACCATCGCGTTGGCCGACGGAACCGAGATCGTCACCGCCCGGTCGCACCTCGAGCCCCTCGACCTGGGCTGCCGCGGAACGGTCGAGCTGGTGGCCGGGCACACCCAAGTGCCCATTGCCGAGGAATCGTGACGCTCCCCGAAGCACAACACCAGCACACAGCCGACCCGACGAAACACTCCAAAGATGTCGACGTCCTGGTGGTCGGCGCGGGGCCGTGCGGTCTGGCCGCCACCTACGAGGCAGCCAAGCGCGGGCTCGACGTCGAGCTCGTCGACAGCGCGGCCGAGCTGGGCGGAATGGCCGCGAGCTTCACGGTCGCCGGAATTCGGGTCGACCATGGCAGCCACCGCCTGCACCCCTCGATGTCGCCCAGGGTGCGCCTGATTCTCGACGAACTCCTGGGGCCTGACCTGCAGATCCGCCGCCGCAACGGCAGGCTGCGCCTGCGCGACCGCTGGGTCGAGTTTCCCCTCAGGCCGGTCGACATGGTCGCAAACATGCCACGAAGCTTCGTGGCTTCGTCTGCCCGCGACGTTCTCACCAAGCCTCTCCGGGGGCGCGCCAACACGTCCTACGCCGACGTGATCCGCACCGGTTTGGGCCCCACGGCGCTGGCAGACTTCCACGGTCCCATGGCCCAGAAGCTGTGGGGGCTGCCGCCCGAAAGCCTCAGCGCCGAACTGGCACACAAGCGGGTTTCGGTGAACTCGGCCTCGAAGCTGGCTCGCACCATGGCCCGGCGCGCCAGCGACCGCACCTTTTTGTATCCGCGCCTCGGATACGGCCAGATCGTCGACGAACTGGCTGCAGGAGCCGAGCGCGCGGGAGCCACCATCACCCCCGGTGTGGCGGTCGCTTCGATGTCCCAAACACCCGCTGCTGGCTCCGTTGGCGGCAACGGCACCGGCCGGGTTGTGGCTCGGTTGTCGGACGGGCGCACCGTGACGGCGCGTCGCGTCCTGTGGACCGCGTCGGCACAGGCGATGCACCAAGCGACAGGCGACCCGGCCCGCGCCGCCGCCACCGACATAGCCATGCGCGGATTGGTGCTGGTCTACCTCGAGCTGAGCACCCAGCAGTACACGGCCTTCGACGCCCACTACGTGCCTCACACAGATGTCGCCTTCAGCCGCCTGTCCGAACCCCGCAACTATCGCGACGGCCCAGACGCGAACGACCGCACGGTGCTGTGCGCCGAGCTTCCGGCCAGCGTCGGAGACGACGTGTGGGTTGCTTCAGACCACGACTTGTCCAAGCTGGTCACCGATGGGCTGGCCGCGTGCGACCTGCCGACGGCACAACCCCAATCGGTGCACGTCAAGCGGTTGCCACGTGTGTATCCCGTCGTCACCGTCGAGCAGGCGGCCGAGGGCGGGTTTCGCCCCTCACCCGACGACAGCCCGACCGGCGTGACGGTGCTGGGCCGCCAGGGCCTGGCCGTGGCAGACAACCTCCACCACGTCGTCGACATGGGCTTGTCGGCCGTCGATTGCATCGGCGACGACGGCAGCTGGGATGCGGCCGCCTGGGCGTCGCACCTCGACCGCTTCGAACACTTCGTCGTCGAGGACTGACATGGCGGCGCGTCCACGCCGCAGACACCTGTGGCTGCTGGGTGTCGCGCTGTTGGCGCTGGCTTCGGCGTTGGCGGGCCTGGGCGCCAGGGCAACGTATTCGGCGCGCACCTCGGCCGATGAGCCGCAGTATTTGCTGACCGCCCAGTCCTTGGCCGACGACTTCAGCATCGACATCAGCGACGAACTGGCACGGCGCGCCTACCTGCCCTATCACGAGGTGACCCTCGACCCGCAGACCTACCCGCTCGATTCGTCCGGTCGTCAGGTGAGTCCCCACGACCCGCTGCTGCCAGCGCTTCTGGCCGTTCCGATGGCCGTGGCGGGCTGGGTCGGTGCCAAGGTGGCGTTGGCCGCGGTCGCGGCTTGCTGTGCGGCCCTGACCGCCGGGTTGGCGCACAGCCGTTTCGGGATCTCCAAGCGGGTTGCCGTCACGGTCGTCGCCGCGGGCTTCACCACGATTCCCCTGGCCGCGTATGGCACCCAGGTCTACCCCGAGATGGCAGCGGGCCTAGCAGTACTGATAGGCATAGCTGGGCTGACGGGCGGCACGGCTTGCGATTCGGATCTGCGCCGGACCCTGGTGCTGACGCTGGCAGCCGTGATCGCTTTGCCGTGGTTGGCGGTCAAGTACGTGCCGGTGGCTGCCGTTTTGGGCGTGGCCTTGCTGGTGCGCCTGCGCAACCATCGAACCCAGCTTGTTTCGGCTGCCGCCATCGCCGCTCTGGCCGCCATCGCGTACCTGGCAGCGCATCAATGGCTGTATGGCGGCTGGACCGTCTACGCCGCCGGCGATCACTTTGTGGGCGACGGCGAGTTCAGCGTTGTCGGCACCCAGGCCGACCCGGTCGGCCGCACACGTCGGCTGGTTGGGCTGCTCGTCGATCGGCAGTTCGGCATCGCAGCCTGGAGCCCCCTTTGGCTCGTGTTGCCGTTCGCCGTCGTCCACTGGTTGCGCCGACACAGGGGCTATCCGACAACTGTTGTCGCCGCCGTGGTGGGAGTTGCGTGGCTCAACGCAACCTTCGTGGCCCTCACCATGCACGGGTGGTGGGTACCTGGCCGGCAACTGGTGGTGGCGCTTCCGGCAGCACTGATACTGGTCGCGGGCTGGGTCGAGGCCGATGTGCGCCGACGCCTCCCGCTGGCTGCCGCCCTCGGCTTGCTGGGTGCGGTCAACTGGCTGTGGCTGGCCTTTGAGGCGTCCACCGAACGCCGCACCCTGATCGTCGACTTCGCCGACACCGCCTCGTGGCCGTATCGACTGGTCCAGGGGCTGTTGCCCGACGGCATCGCCGGCGGTGCGAGCAACGACCTGCTGTTGCTGACGTGGACGCTGTTGCTGGCTGCGGCAGTGGCCTTTTCCGAGCACCGCAGGGCTGCCTGCTGACGCTTCGAGCCCTCACCCGTCTCGATGGTGTTTGCGGTGGCAGGGTGTGCAGAGGGTTTGGAGTTGGTCGGTTCGGGTGTGGCCGGTTTGTGCGTGTGGGGTTGTGTGGTGGAGGTTTGGTAGGTCGGTGGTTCCGCATTGGGTGCATGCGGGTTGTTCGGTTTGGGTGGTGCGTTTCTGGCGGATGGTTGGTCGCCGTCTGGCGTCTGACGCGTTGACCGGTTTGCTGTTGGTGTCGTGGACGATGAGACGAACAGCTGCCTGGTCGAGAACGCCTGCGACGGTCGAGTTGGTGAGTGGTGTTCCGTTGGGGAACCGACAGCCGGTGTGGTCCACATGTATGAGGACCTCGAACCGGTGCTTGCGTTCAATGTGACTAGTTCGGTGAGGGCGTCTGCTCGCTGTTGAGCCAACGACGGCCACGTCCCGTCGGGTTCGCGTTCGAGTTTGCGTCGCATCACCTGTGCCTCGACGGCGCGTTCGAGCACGCCGGCTTGTAGGGGTGGGAGTCGCAGGCTGGTCGAGACGGTGCCGTCTGGTTCGGTGCGGCTCCGCAGACCGCGGGTGCGGCGGTGGCGGTTGTCGATGATCGCGTGGGGTTCGTGTTGTTGTGACCAGCGGGCGAATGCTTTGGCGATGTCTGCTGCTGGTGTGGTGCGTGCGATAGCCACTAGTTCGGTTTCGTTGGCCGGTGTGGCCATAGACACGAGGGCTCGCACCTTCGCATAAGACAACTGGCCGCCTTTGAACGCAACCGCGGTTGCGTCAAGGGTCCTCAGAGCGCGGCCCACGCGTATCCAGTCACGAACCGTGGACGCACAAGCGTCGAGGCGTGGCGCCAACCAGTGCGCGGCCGATGGTTGCCCGTCTGCGATCCACACCGGACCATCAGCAAACTCCGCGCACCCGACAACAAGCCGATAGTGGGCCTGGGTGATACGGCGGCCGGTTTCGATCAGCACGTCGGCTTCCCGACGACAAACGTCGAGCTGTGTGGTCGTGTAGATCGCTGGTTCCACCATGAATGTTCCCCTCTTTGTTCTCGCCTCACCCCAACGGACGAACAGGCTTTCGATCTGTGATCGAAAGCCTACTGAAGGGTGGGACAGTCACTATTGATAAAGAAACACCACGTTGTGTGTCGGCGCTGACACGACCAGTAGCCACCACGTCCGCGGCGGCGTCGTTCGGGCTGCGCCTACACACGATGGCAATGGGACACCGCTCGCCTAACATGCTCGACCGATGACTGACACCACACAAGAACCAGCGGCCGGCAGCGAGGTCCTTGCGACCTTGGGCGACGGGCGGGTCGTCGAATCCGACGGCGAAAGCGGCCGGTCGGTTCTGGAGTTCGAGTGCAAGCCCGAGATGTGCCACTCGGGCGGTGTTGCGCAGGGTGGCTTCGTCACCGGCTGGATCGACTCGGCGATGGCGCACGCGTGCATCGCCCGCTACACGACGGCCTTTTGGATAGCGACCCTCGAGGTGAAGGTCAGCTTCTTCAGGCCGGCCGTGCCAGGAACCGTCATCGCAGAGGGCTGGATCGAGCGTGCGGGCAAGCAGACCGTGTTCACCGAGGGTCAGCTGCTCGACACCGATGGCAACGTATTGGCGAAAGCCAGTTCGACCATCCGACCGTACCAAACCGGGTCTGAACGGCACGACGCTCAACCGGCACAGGAGCCCAATGGATCCCTCAGTCGATTCCTACATAGACAACTCGCAGAAGTGGCCAGACGAGATGTCGGCGCTTCGGCCGATACTGCTCGGCGCCGGGCTCGACGAGGCGATCAAATGGAACAAGCCCTGCTATTCGAGCGGCGGTTCGAACATCGCCATCATGCAGGAGATGAAGGACTTCCTGGCCCTGATGTTCTTCAAGGGTGCACTGTTGGACGACCCACAATCGCTGCTGGAAGAACAGGGGCCCAACTCGCGCTCGGCCAAGAGGCTGTGCTTCAGGTCGGTTGCCGAGGTCGAGAGTGCCGCCGATGCAGTGCGTCGCTTCGTTGGCCTGGCCCTCGAGGTCGAGGATGCAGGCATCGAGGTCGCGCCAGCACCCGACCCCGAGTTGGTTGACGAACTCGTCGAGCGCCTGGCAGGCGACCCCGAGCTGGCCGAAGCGTTCGACAGTCTGACGCCAGGGCGCCGTCGCGAATACAACCTCTACTTTGCCGGGGCCAAGCAGGCCAAGACCCGCACGGCCCGCATCGACAAGTACGTACCCAAGATCCTCGAGGGCAAGGGCTTTCGCGACCGCTAGGCGACGGTCAGGCTCGCTCGATGGTGTTCAAGCCGCCTTGCGGCGTCCAGGTCTGAATCGACAGCATCGTTGCGTCCGCGTTGAGCCCGGTGAACACCACCTGCTCGATGTCGGCGTGGAACCATTCGCCCATGACCTCGCCGGGCGCCTCGTCGGTGGTGATGTCGCCGCCAGGCCGCGCCAGACCCGAGACCTTGGCCTCGCCGATCCATTCGTTCTCTAGGCCCTGTTCTGGGTGTGACGGCGGACCGTGCAGGGCGAAGCGAGGGTCGCGCCGCAAGTCGGCGCCCTTGCGCGACCCGGGCATAGAGCCGAACCGCAGCACACCGTCGACGAACTCGCATTCGATGCCTGAGATCCGCGGCGACCCATCGGCCCGCAAGGTCGCCAGGATCTTGTGCCGGCCCGACTCGAACGCGGCCTTCACCTTGGCTGCGAACTCGGGTTCGGCCTCTTCGAACGATGCCCAGCTAGCCATCGCCTAGGCCGCCGTCCAGAAAGTCGGCCAGCACCGTCTGAGCATGTTGCAAATGGTCCATCAGGACCATCATGGCACCGGGCAGGTCTTTGGACCTGCAGAGCTCCAGCAGAGCGCGGTGCTCGGCATCTGATTGTTGGGCCCCGCCGAGGCCCTCGGTGTACAGCGCCACATAGGGGGCGACCGCCACCTGCAGTATGTGAACTATGGCCAGGCCGCGCTCCCAACCGCTGGATCGATAGAGGGCCCGGTGGAAGACCCAGTTGCTGGCGGGTACCGAGCCCCCGACTTCGCCCAACGCCATCTCGGCTTCGGCCAGATCGATGATGGTGAGCTGCTCGATAGACCGCTCCAGCAACAGCGGTTCGATGCTTCGCCGCAACTCGAAGGTTTCGTTTGCCTCGGCCGCCGTGAGGTGGGGCACGACGACACCGCGGTTGGGCTCGAGGTACAGCAATCCGATGGCCACCAGGCGCTGCAGCGCCTCTCGTACGGGAATCTTGCTGACCCCGAAGCGGGCGGCCAACTCGTCTTGGCGTAGCCAGCTGCCCGGGGCGAACTCGCCCCGAAGCATCTTGTCCATGATCTGGGCTTGAACCCTGTCGGCCGTCGCCATACGTCGCAGAGTATACGATTATCTGACTTTTGAACGTGTGGTAAGGAGACCCCAGATGAGCCTCGACGACTTTCGCCGCGAACCGCTGCTGTTCGGCCCGTCGCCCGTGCACCCGATGCCGCGCCTGTCGCAAGCCCTGGGTGGCAAGGTCGAGATCTGGGCCAAGCGCGAAGACTGCAACTCGGGCATCGCGTTCGGGGGCAACAAGGTCCGCAAGCTCGAATACCTGGCGGCCGAGGCGCTGGACACGGGTTGCGACACCCTGGTGTCGATCGGCGGCATCCAGTCGAACCACACCAGGCAGGTCACCGGAGTGGCGTGCAAGCTGGGTCTCAAGGCGGTGACCGTCCAGGAGGGTTGGGTCGATTACAACGACATGGCCTACGACAAGGTCGGCAACATCCAACTCACCCGCATCATGGGCGGCGACCCGCGCATCGACCCCGCCGGGTTCGACATCGGCTACCGCGATTCGTGGAAGCGGGCCCTCGAATCGGTCGAGGAGTCCGGCGGGAAGCCCTATGCGATACCGGCCGGCGCCTCGGATCATCCGCTGGGAGGCCTGGGCTTCGCCAACTGGGCCCGCGAGGTGGCGGCGCAAGAGGCAGAGCTCGACCTCTTCTTCGACACCGTCATCGTCTGCACGGTCACGGGGTCGACCCACGCGGGAATGGTCGCCGGGTTTGCCCTGGAAGACCGCAACGACCGAAAGGTCATCGGCATCGACGCGTCTGGCACGCTCGACCAGACGATCGATCAGGTCGCGCGCATAGCTCGCAACACAGCGGAGATGATCGGTGTCGACAGGCCGCTGCGCGACGACGAGGTCACGGTGATCGCCGGCTACGAAGGCCCCGCATATGGAGTTCCCGACCGCCAGACGGTGGAGGCCATCCAACTGGTGGCGCGCACCGAGGGCGTTCTGACCGACCCCGTCTACGAGGGCAAGTCGATGGCCGGGTTGATAGGCATGGTTCGCTCTGGCGAGATTCCCGCAGGGTCGCGGGTGCTGTACGCCCACCTGGGCGGGCAGCCAGCACTGCCCGCCTACGCCGGATTCCCCGGCCTGGGCTCACCCGAACGCGAACTGTCGCACTGACGGGCGCCTCGGCGGCTAGCCCGCGGCGGCGACCGCCGGCACCAACGATTCGAGCTTGATGCGGATCGACGATTCGCCCGCATCGGGCGCTGAAGGATCGAAGCTGGGACGATCGCCCAACACCGTGACACGGTGCCCCATGCGCTCGCTGGGCCAGTAGTCCCACAAGGCGTAGTGCTGAAGGCAGCGGTTGTCCCACAGCGCCACGTCGTACTGCTCCCAGCGGAAGCGGATCTGGAACTCGGGCCGCTCGATGTGGCGCAGCAGGCGCTTCAAGAATGCGTGGCCCTGTTCGTCCTCCATCCCCACGATGCTGGTGGTGAACGCCCGATTCACATAGATGCTGGGCCTGCCGGTCTCGGGGTGGGTACGCACCACAGGGTGCACGGTCTGTGGGTACTCGGCCCGGTCGCTGTCGTCGACGCCACGGTCGGAGTAGCGGCCCCTGAAAATGTGCTCTGAGGTGTGCCTTGCGCTGAGGCCCTTCAGGAACTGCCGATCGGCCTCGGGCAACACCGCATAGGCGGCCTCCATGCTGGCGAACATGGTGTCGCCGCCGCCGCCCTCGGGCAGCAAGCGCAGCTGAAGCATGGTGGCCATCGGCGGCTCGTCGTCGCACGACACGTCGCTGTGCCAGCCGTTGCCGTTGGCGACCTTGCTGTCGCGATGCGCGTGGATCACGAAGATGGCGTTGTCGTCGCCCGATCCGGGTGCTGCCGGATGGATGTGCAGCGGCCCGAAGCGCTTGCCGAAAGCCATCTGCACGGCCTCGGACATCGGCTCGGGCTGATCCTTGAAGAACAAGACCCCGTGATCGAGAAACGCCTGGTGAATCTCGGCAAAGGTCGCGTCATCGACACCGTCGGCGAGGTTCACCCCGCGAACTTCGGCACCGAGAATCGGCGAGACCGGCGTCACCTGCAACGTACCCACTTGTACCCCCTGAACTAGCGGAGCTCTGCGCTCCGGGTAATAGCGTGCCCCAGTTCTGGGTGGCGGCACAAACACCGCGCGACCATTGGCGAGTGACAGAAAAGACTCCCGGCGACACCTACGGACGCTTCGACTGGTTGGCATTGCGCCAAGAAGACCCCATCGACCCCGCCATCGAGATCGTCGACAGCCATCACCACCTCTGGGACATGCCGACCAGCCGCTACCTGGCGGCAGAACTGAACGCCGACGTGTCGTCGTCGCACAACGTCACCCACACCGTGTTCATCGAGTGCCGCTACGCCTACGACGAGGGGCCCAATCATCTGCAGCCGGTGGGAGAGACCCGCGCAGTCGCGTCCCAGGCCGAACTCATGGCCGAGCTGGGACCGGCCCGCATCTCGGCCATAGTCGGGTTCGCTGACATGTCGCTCGGAGCCGCGGTCGGCGAGGTTCTGGACGCCCACATCGAAGCAGGACGTGGTCTGTTTCGCGGCATACGTCACGGCACCAACCTCAGCACCGAACCGGCGGCCAGGCGTGGCCACCAGAGGCCCGAGCCGAACATGATGCTCGATCCGACCTTCGCCGACGGTGTCAGAGAGCTGGCGCGGCGGGGCTTGAGCTTCGATGCGTGGATGTACCACGACCAGTTGCACGAGCTGGTTGCCCTAGCCAGGGCCGTGCCCGAGGCGTCGATAGTGCTCAACCACTTCGGCGGGCCGCTGAACGTCGGGCGTTACGCCGACAACGCGGCCGAGTCTTGGTCGATGTGGCACTCGTCGCTGATCGCCGCGTCGACTTGCCCCAACGTGGTGGTGAAGGTCGGTGGCCTCGGAATGGACCACCAGTTCGGCACCGGCTGGAGCGACCTGGACGCTCCGCCTACGTCCCAGCAGGTCGCCGATCGCTGGCGCCCGTGGGTCGAGGCCACCATCGAAGCGTTTGGGCCCGATCGCACGATGTTCGAGTCGAACTTCCCGATAGACCGCCAGTGCCTGACCTATCCGGTGGTGTGGAACGCCCTGCAGCGACTGGCCATCGGCTATAGCCCCGACGAGCGGGCCGCCATGTTCAGCGGCACCGCCAAACGCGTCTACTCGATCGGTTGACGCACCCAACTCCAGAACTCGGCACCTGGGTCACGGCGCCGCTATCAACGGCACTGCCACCAGGGCCAACGCCACCCCGACCCACTGGATGTTCAGGAGCCGTTCGTTCAGCACCAACCGGGCCAGCAGCACGGTACTGATCGGGTAGAAGGCGCCCAGCACCGCGGCCACCGCTATGGGTCCGCGCTGGTACGACCACAGCACGAACACGTTCGATATCGCCTCGCCCAGCCCGGCGCCGATCAGGATCAGGCGGAGTCTTCGCTCGACAGACAAAGAGCCGGTGAGACGCAGTGCCAACACCACCACGATCGGGACGGAGACACAACGCGCCACCAACAACGGCCACAGTCCAGCGTCTTGCTGGGTCTCGGCCAGGGCCAGGAAGAACACGCTGAAGCCCAAGCCAGCAGCCGTCGCGAGCGCGAATGCCGACGCCGGCGTGGACGACGGGCCACCGTCGGATCGTTCCTGGGTGACGAGTGCTATCGCCATCAACGCCACCACCACACCCAGCGCACGAACAGCGGTGAGCGATTCGCCTCGCGCCACGCCGACCACCGTCGGAACCACGGCGCCAACCACTGCAGTGACCGGCGCAAGCCTGCTTATCTGGCCGCGAGCGAAGGCGGCGTAAAGGGCAACGAACGAGAAGGTCCCCGACACGCCGGCAACGGCGCCGGCGAGCAGATCGGCGTTGCGAACGTCGGGTGCGTCGACCAGCCAGACAGCCACCGCTATGAACAACGCGCTGAACGCCTGGATCCAGCCGGCGACGCGAAAGGCCGACGTCGACCGAGACGCGAACCCGCCTCCGAAATCGGATGCGCCGACTATGAGAGCGCCGGCGAGCGCAAACAGGGCGGTCACGGGCGGCCAGGGTAGCTAGGCTCACCGGTTCGTGCCGATAAGACTTCCAGAAGACCTGCCCGCGTTCGACACCCTCCGACACGAGGGCGTGTATGTGATGAGCGAAGCGGTGGCCGAACGTCAGGACATCAGGCCGTTGCGCATTGCGCTGCTGAACCTGATGCCCAACAAGATCGACACCGAGACCCAGTTCTCGCGTCTGATCGGCGCCACACCATTGCAGATCCAGCTGTCGCTGGTGCGCATGTCAGAGCATCGCCCCAAGAACACCCCGGCCAGTCACCTCGAGCAGTTCTATGTGCCGTTCAGCGACGTCGCCTCCGACCGATTCGACGGGCTGATCATCACCGGTGCTCCGATCGAGACCCTGCCGTTCGAACAGGTTGGCTATTGGGCCGAGCTCGAGCAGGTTTTCGAATGGACCCGCACCCACGTGCACTCCACGATGGCCGTGTGCTGGGGTGGCATGGCCGCGCTGCACCACTTCTACGGGGTGCCCAAGGTCGAGTTGGCCGACAAACTCTTCGGCTGCTTCGTGCACGAGAACCTGGCCCCCACCTCGCCGTATCTCAGGGGTATCTCAGACGAGTTCGTGGTGCCGGTCAGCCGCTGGACTTCGATTCCCCGCGACGAGATCGACCGCGTTGGCGCACTGCGCGTGCTGGTCGACTCGGAGGTGTCGGGCCCGTGCCTGGTCGAAGACCCGACCCATCGGCTGCTGGTGAACCTGAACCACTTCGAGTACGACACCCACTCTCTTCGCGGCGAGTACGAACGAGACATCGCTGCCGGCAAGCCGATAGCCGTTCCGGTCAACTACTTCCCCGGCGACGATCCCAGCCGCGCCCCGCAGAACCGCTGGAAGTCGTCGGCTCATCTGCTGTTCGGCAACTGGATCAACGAGATCTACCAGACCACACCATTCGAGGTTGACCGCATCGGGACGGTCTGAACCGCTCAGGCGGGTTCGGGCTCGAGGTCGCCGTTGGCGTCGGTCGAGATGGCGAACAACATCGCGACCGACACAGCACCCAGCACCAACCCCAGAACGATCGGGGCCGTGTACGAGTCGGTGCTGTCGATCATCCGCCCGGCGACGGGTGGCCCGATCAGACCCCCGAGTCCCTGCGTTGTGTAGAAGAGCCCCATCAAGGACCCCAGGCCCACCACGCCGAAGCGCCCGGCCAGCACCAGAGGGCTGACCGCCACGAACGAGCCATAACCCGTGCCCAGGACCAGCACGAAAAGCACCAGCATCAGGTAAGACGACCCGGCCACCAGCCACAGCACATATCCGATCGGGAACAGCGTCACCCCCAGGCGATATAGACGAAAGGTCCCGAAGCGCCTGGTCAACGTGCCGAATCCGATGCGCGATATCACGCTGGCACCGCCCAGCAGTCCTACCAGCCAGGCGGCCGAAGATGCCGACACGCCGTTGTCTTTTGCGTATGGCACCACGAACACGAACGGCACGAACAGGGCCAGACCCGAGAACAGGGCCGCCAGCCACAGCCGCCGGAACAGGGTCGACCGGGCCGCCTCGCCAAACCGTGATGGAGCCGACCCCGCCGCACCTGGCGCTCTGGCCACCAGGGCAGAACAGGCGAACAGTATCGCCCCGCCACCGATGGCGAGAATGCGAAAGGTCGTGCGCCACGAATAGGTCTCGAGCAGACGCGTCACCAACGGGTTCATCACCAGCGTGCCCACCCCTATTCCGGCTACCGACACACCGACGGCAGCGGCGCGCTGACGTTCGAACCAGCCACCAACCGTGGCCACCATGGGGATGTACGCACACGCGCCGGCCAAGCCTGCGCCGGCTCCGTAGGTGAAGTAGCCAACGGTCAACGAGCCGACCTGGCTGGTAGCCAACAGTCCGGCCACCAACGAAACCGCGCCCAGGAACATCACAGGCCTGGGCCCGACCCGATCGGCCAGGCGGCCCGTGGCCAGGCTCAGCCAGAAGAACGTGAACGTCGTTATCCCGAAGACCACGGCCGTTTCGCCGCGTCCCGAGCCGAAGTCCGCGGCCATCGCGTCGAAGAACGAGCCGAAGCTGTACACCGTGCCCAGCGTCACCGCCGACCCGAAGAACGTGGCCAAGACCACTAGCCAAGCCCTCGGCGAATCGACCGCCGCCCCCTGCATGCCCCGTGTGTTCACCGGGCCAGCTTCTCACCTCGACAGGCGCGGGGTTAGCTTCTGTTCATGGCTCGAATCAGCAACGTGTTCACCGAGAGGCTCGGAATCGACGTACCGATACTGGGCTTCGCCCACGACACCCAGGTCGCGGCGGCGATCACACAGGCTGGTGGGCTGGGCGTTTACGGCATCGCCCACGACGAGCCATCGGACCTTCCGGCCAAGCTCGAGGCGTTGCGGACCCAATCGGGAACTGCGCCCACCGCAGTCGACATGATCATTCCCGCGGGCATGCCCGAGAACGTGACCCTCGACCAGGTGCAGGCGTCGCTGCCGGAGGAACACAAGCAATTCCTCGACGACATCGTGCGGCGCTACGAGGTGCCGCCCGCAACGCGCAAGTCGTTCTTCAACTCGACACTTCGCACGCCCGACTATTTCGAAGGCCAACTCGATGCCCTGCTCGACAGCGATGTCGCCATGGTGGCCTTCGGTGTCGGCTTGACCAAGGAAGCCGTAGAGGCATTGAAGGACGCTGGCAAGATGGTCGGCGCCCTCATCGGCAGTCCTCGTCACGTCGAGCGTTATCTGGACATCGGCCTCGACTTCTTGGTGGCACAGGGGTCAGAGGCAGGTGGGCACACCGGCACCATCGGCACCCTCGTGCTGGTTCCAGAGGTGGTCGAGCTGGCCGGTGATCTTCCGGTGCTCGCAGCCGGCGGAATCGCCCACGGCTCTCAGATCGCGGCGGCTCTGGCTATGGGAGCACAGGGCGTGTGGACCGGCACCATATGGCTGGCGACTCGAGAACACGCAACCGGCGACCACGCCGTCAGCGAGGCTCTGCGCGCCAAGCTGCTGGCCGCCGGCAGCGGCGACACCACGGTTACACGGGGTTCGAGCGGAAAGCCCCAGCGTCAGATCAACTCGATGTGGGCGCAGGAATGGAACTCGGCGGCCGCTCCCCCGCCGCTGAAGATGCCGTACCAACATGCCCTTGTGGGCGACGTCATGACCGCAGTCGAAGAGTTCGAGATCGATCCGCTGCTGTACAGCGCTGCCGGCCAGAGCATCGGGTTCGTTCGCGAGTTCCTGTCGGTTGGCGAGGTGATGCAGCGACTGGTCGACCAGACCGTGGCGGGCCTGGATCGGGCCAAGGGCTATCTGAAATAGTCGGCCCGGCTGACGTGGGTCTCGCTGACGAACACCACTCCGTGCTGGTCGTCGAGCAGGCGCCGGATTCCGGCCACCACCGCCTCGACCTGTTCGGGAGGCAGCACACAGATCAGCAGCGCCAAGCTGTTGCGGTCGTTGAACAGCAAGCGGCCCTCGTGTTCACCGTGATGCCCATAGCCCGACACCCCGTGCAGGGCGGTGTAGCCGGTAGCACCCGCCGACACCAGAAGATCACGCACGTTGGGCACGAACTCGCCGTCTACCACCACCTCGACCTTGGCCATGGGAGTGAGGCCTGGCCACTTGTTAGAATCGTTTGCCTGCATGGGTCAGCTCCGTGTGTGAACGATCGGTTCGAGTTCGATTCCCGGCCGCAGTGTGCCAGCCGAGATCGAGCTGGGTGAAGACAGCCAGGTGCCGGCGGCGGTGCGCAGCGACCATGGTTCGTGAGGGTGTGACCGGGCTGCGATGCGCAGCCACGAGCCCCCTATCAGGGTCTGAAGCACCTTGTTCTTGGCAATGATCTGTTCGATCAGCTCGAGGTCGGCCTGGATCACCGCCAGCAGACGCAGCGGCTGATGGTGCCTGGCGCCGGCCACGTGTGTGCTCTGCAGCGGCAGACCCACCCGCAGGTCGCCGCCTGGGCCCGACACCACCCCGAGGGAGCCGATCGGGTTGTGCACCAACTTGTCGCCGGCTCCGAAGCGTTCGGGGTCGACGGTCGAGAAGTAATACTGCGACCCGATCCAGTGCCCTACGACAAGCGGGGCGGTCATGATGGTCTCGAGCACCCGGCCCGTCGGATCGTTGGCCTGGTCGTAGCTGTGCAGAAACGCTCGACCTTCCAGGTCGACTCCCGCGGTCAACGACCGCGGGCCGATGATGAATGCGGCGGCCCGCGCCAGACCCCACTCGGGCCTCACCTGCGCCCAGTCGGCGCCCCGGTCGCGGACCTTGTGTTGCGGGCCGACGAGATGCTGCGCCCGGTCGGCCGCGTTGGCCCTGCCGGCCCGATCCAGCAGCGCCTGGAGTTGGTCGATCTGACCCAGATGTGTGTGCGGGGCCGAGGCCTTGTCCAGGATCGAGACGTGGTCGCTGGCGGTGTCGTGCAGGCCGGCCACGAACCACGTGTCATCGGGAATCGAGATTCCGCGGTCGTGCAGGGCCAGCCTGACGTCTGCGTCGTTCAGCAGCCCGGCGACTGCGAGAGCGTTGTCATCGCCCGAGGCTCCGGCACAAGCTCCGCAGTCCAACGCCGTGGCATGAGGGTTGTTGACCGTTGCGCTGCCGTGTCCGCACAACAGAACCAGCGGCGCGAAACCTTCTATGAGGCCCATCGTGCGCAACACCGACTCGGCGGCGAAGATCTTCTGGTCGACCAGCACGCCGTCGTCGGGAATCACCCGGGAAGCCCGCGGGCTGGGGGCTTGGGCCTTGCGCGGAACGAACGTCTTGGCGGCCGCCATCGGGCCCACCAGCCACCCGGCGGCCTCGGCCATTGCAAACGCCGATCCCTGACCCTTCTTGGCTTTGGAGTGTGCGGCACGCACGGCATCACGGGCCCTGGCGGCGCCGAGCCTGCCCGCGGCGGCATCCACCGATTCGACGTGAGGATGCTCCGAGAAACCCACGGTCGGGGCGACCAACACCGGGCAGCGGGCCTCGGCGTGGTCCCAGCCCAGCTTGCGCACCTTCAGCGGCACGCCGAAGAATCCGGCGAACCCGATGGTTTCGATCGGCGTGCCCGCAGCCGAACCCAGTTCTTCGATGTGGCGCCGGAGCCCCTCAGAACGAACATCGATGCAGAACACCGCCTGAGCCGCCGGCCTGGTCGTGCCAGGCCCGGGATCGATGCGGTCGATCTTTGCGATCAGGTGCCGGTCGAAGTGATGTTCTTGGGCCATCAGCCAGATGTGATGGCGTTCGTGGGTCGAAACCCCCGACAGCACTTCCCTGATCGCCTCAAGGCTGCTGGCGTCCTGCCGCGACGGGGCGAGGATCGCAGCCACCGCCGCAACCCTGGCGTCGAGCAGTGCGTCTTCGTCCAGATCGTGCTCGGCTTGGGTGTCGAAGTCGACCGACATGCCCGTTGCAACCGCTGCCTCGGTCAGTGCCAGGGCGGCGACGACGTCGATGGGTGCCAGGCGAGGCCGTTCTTCGTCTGGGGCGGCCCAGTCGTTGCGCCACTTGGACAGGCCGGCCCACCCGTTCAGCCGGGCCAACAGACCCCGCATCTCGTCGACCCTGGCCTCAGGACCGATGTGCATCGCTGCGAAGGCCGCGGCCAAGAGCATTGCTGGGTCGTTGCCCTGGTCGAGGGTGGCGGTCAACCACGACCGCCCGGGTGCACCTGCCAACCGGTGCAGCCTGGCGTCGGCCCGAGCCGCCGTCGCGAAGTACGAAACGAAGTCGGCGCAATCGGTCGGCATGGTCATGTAGCGCGCCAGGTGGTCGGCGACGATGGTGTCTGCCTTGTCGGCCTGTTCGCTCAGTCCGGCACGTTCCAGGGTGGTGCGGGCGGCTTCGACGCTGGGCGTGTCGGGACCGTGCAGGAGGTCTGTTGTGATGATCTCGTCTCGCCCTATCGAACTGCCGTCGACCAGAACCGGTGGCCCTGCGCACACGTCGACACACCTCTGGTTGACGGCATAGCCGAGGTCGTCGAGGGTGGTGAGGCCCGCCTGGTGGTCTTGCCTGAATTGGGCAAGCGACAGGTGGGTTCGGGCCCGCAACCAGCGCCGTGCCGTAGCCGTGGCGCTCTCGAACCCCTGAGCCTCGACACCGGTCAAGGGGTTGACGGCCACAAACGAAGACAGGGGCCACATGGGCGAGATGATCGAGGCCGCCTTGGCCACGTCCGAGCGGATCTGGGCCCGATCGATCGCCGTCGATGGGTCGGGCGCCGGACTGACCACCGCCTGGGTCCCGGCCCGGCGACCCATCACCAGCGAGGCCGGCGCGGCGATGGCAAGCGCAGCAAGCACCGCCCACACACCAACGTCACTGGCTTCGGCTGCCAGGCTCGGCTTCATGAAGCTCTCCAGCGCGTTCAGTGCGCCGAAGTAGGCAAAAGAGGCTGCGAACGAGGCGACCGTTCCGATGGCGACCGTGGCCGCTGACGCCAGCGGGTTGCGATCGAGCCACCCGCGAAGTGCCTGCATCACCGAAAGCCACGCGAACAGCACCACCACCAGCAGACCGGCATCGCCGAGTTGAGGCGTGACCAACCAAGCGGCCAGCCCCACCGCTGCAGTCGGAACCACCACCAATGTCACCACTCGCGCGGTGGCCCCAACCGAGTCACGCGCCACCGGTGACCGTTTGGCCCGAAGTGTCGCCGAGACCGTGTCGCCCGCTCCGAGGAACTGGGCGGCCTTGTACATGCCGTGACCGGCGATGTGCACAACTGCGCTGCTGAAGGCTCCCACCGCGCACTGCACGACCATGAAAGCCATCTGACCAACCGTCGACCAGGCCAGCGATCCCTTTGCGTCGGGCCGCCCGGCAGCTATCCGGCCGGCGATCAAGATGGTGACCACACCGGCGGCAAAGGCCGAGTACAGAGCGGGCTGCGACGCCAGAAACACCTCGTGGGTACGAATCAGCAATATGCCCGCACCGCTCACCAGGCCCGCGTGAACCAGTGCCGAAACTGGCGTGGGGGCCACCAGGGTGCCCTCGAGCCACCGATGGAATGGGAACAGCGCCGAACGCGACAGGCCGGCGACGACCAGTAGAACGGCTACCACATGGGTCGCCTCCACGCCTGCGACCGTTGCGCCCGCCAGCTCGGCCCGCATCTCTGCGCCAAACCACGCGCCGTTGGCTCCATGGGCGGCTGCTATCAGCACGGCCGAGATCAGGGCAACATCTCCCACGGCCAACGACACGACGATTCGCCGGCGCGCCTTGGCCACCGGGGCCCAACCTTGCTGATGGCCGACCATGTCCACCAGCGCCCAGCCAGACAACACCCATCCAACTGCCAGACCTACCGGGCCGGCCGATGTCAGGGCCAGCAACGACGCCGACACCAACACTCCGATGGCAGCGAAGAACCGCACCGTTCGAGGCTCGGGGTCGAGGTTGCGGCCGGTGAAGCCGGCGACCACCGACGCTGTGGCGGCCACGACCAGCGCCAGCAACGACATGGGGCGGTCGAGGCTCAACCCCATGGCTGCGATCTCGCCGCCGGGCTCGCGTCCCACAGCCACCACACCCGCAGCTGCGGCCGCTGTCGACACCACTGCGCCGGCGATCACCGCCCGAGCCGCCCTGTCGGATCCGCGACGAACGAGCGCAACGACGGCGCCGGCGGCGGGCGGAATCACCAGCATCAGCAGGATCAGGGTGGTCATGGGGTTCTCCGAGCGTCGTGGGTCGGGATCGGCACTGCAGGATCATCATAGGAAATTCATTTCCTGTATTGCAACTCCTGTATTGATATTCAAGATTTGTTGTTACCGTTCCAACATGGAGACAGAACGGCGATCCTGGACGTTCCTCACCAACCACGCCCACGTGATGCTGGCCATCGCACGAACGCCCGACCTACGGCTGCGCGAGATCGCCGACCTGGTGGGCATCACCGAACGCACCGCCTCGCAGATCATCGACGACCTCGAGCACGACGGCTATGTCGTGCGCGAGCGCGAAGGCAGGCGCAACCGATACGTGGTCAACGCGGGCCATCCGCTTCGACATCCGCTCGAGCAGCATCACGACATCGAGGACCTCATCGACGCGATCGGCCATCAAGACCCAGCAGCCGACTGAGTCTCCCCCTGGGCCACCGATTCCTTTAGGATGATCTGATGAGACGAAATCGATCCGATCGTCTCACGAACCGGAGGCCCACCCAATGACCGAAACCACCGAAGACCGCCTCGGCTGGCCAGCGGGCGAGTTCCGCACCCCGGAACAAGAGATGGCAGAAAAGGGAGCCAACGTTCCCGCTGCCGATCAACTGGCGCTAGAAGACATCAACCCGGCCAACGCGCACCTGTTCGCCGAAGACCGCTGGCAGGATCACTTCGCTCGTCTTCGGGCCGAAGACCCAGTGCACTTCAACGAGATCGAAACCGCAGGCCGCTACTGGTCGATCACCAAGTACGAAGACGTCAAGGAGATCGACGGCGACTGGAAGAACTTCTCGTCGGCCATGGGCATCACGCTGGGCGCACCTGCCCAATGGGTGCGCGACAACCCGCAGGTGTCCCTGACCTCGTTCATCTCGATGGACCCACCAGAGCACAATGCCCAGCGCAACACCGTGCGTTCGGTCGCAGCTCCGGCCAACCTTCGCAATGTCGAGCCGCTCATTCGCGAGCGCACCATCGGTGTTCTCGATTCGCTGCCCGAGGGCGAGACCTTCAACTGGGTCGACCTGGTCTCGGTCGAGCTGACCACCATGATGCTGGCGACGCTGTTCGACTTCCCGTTCGAAGACCGCCGCAAGCTGACCCGTTGGTCTGACATCACGTTCGCCATCCCCGAGCCGGGCGGCCTCGTCGAGTCGCAGCAACAAAAGCGCGACGAGATGATGGAGTGTGTCCACTACTTCGAGCGCCTGTGGGCCGAGCGCCGCGAGAACCCCGGCTATGACCTGGTGTCGATGCTGGTGCACGGCGATGCCACCAAGGACATGCCCACCATCGCCCATCTGGGCAACCTGCTGCTGCTGATCATCGGCGGCAACGACACCACCCGCAACACCATGTCGGGCAGCGTCTACGGGCTCAACAAGTTCCCCGAGCAATACGACAAGCTCATCGCCAACCCCGACCTGATCCCCAGCATGGTGCCCGAGATCATCCGCTGGCAGACGCCGCTGTCTTACATGCGCCGCACCGCCACCAACGATGTCGAGTTCCGCGGAAAGCAGATCAAAAAAGACGACCAAGTACTCATGTGGTACGTCTCTGCCAACCGCGACGAAGACGTCTTCGGCGACACCGCAAACATCATCGACATCGAACGCCCCAACGCAGACCGCCACCTCTCATTCGGCTACGGCATCCACTTCTGCATGGGCAGCCGCCTCGCCGAACTCCAACTCCGCGTCCTCTGGGAAGAAATCCTCCAACGCTTCGAACGCATCGAAGTCCAAGACGAACCCAAACGAGTCCTCTCATCATTCGTCAAGGGCTACTCCGAACTACCAGTCCAGGTCCGCCGCAAGTAGGGGTTGCGCTCTACGACACAGCGATGCCGCCGTCGCAGGTGATGACGTCACCCACGGTGAATGCACCGGCGCGCGACGCCAGATAGATCGCCAGGCCGGCGATGTCTTGCGGTGTGCCGACGCGGCCACGACCCATTGTCTTGCCGAAGCGTTCCCAGTCGGTGGCCTCGACGTCGCCCCCGCCCCCGATACCGGTGCTGAGCATCCATGTCGGGAAAGGTCCTGGCGCTATGGCGTTCACCAGGATGTTGCGCTTCACCAGCGAGGCCGCCATCTGGCGGGTCAGGGCGTGCACCGCGGCCTTCGACGGACCATACGAGAAGTTGTCGAATATCGGGGTGCGGATCCCGTCGATGGAACCGATGTTGATGACCCGCGCCGGGTCTTCGGCGGTCGCTGCAGCTTCGAGCTGAGGCAGCAAACGCTGGGTCAGGAAGAAGACACCCTTGACGTTGGTGTCCATGACCTTGTCCCAGCCAACCTCGGGGAACTCGTCGATGGGGGCACCCCAGGAAACACCGGCGTTGTTGACCAGCACGTCGAGCTTGGTCTCGCTGTCGGTGAACGACGACACGAACGAGTCGATGCCGGCGAGGTCGGCCAGGTTGGCCGGAATCGACACACAGGTTCCGCCGTACTGTTCGCTGAGCCGCTGCGCCGTCGCGTCGCACACCTCGGCCTTGCGCGAGCTGATGTAGACCTTGGCGCCGTTGGCCACAAAACCGGCGGCGATCATCTCGCCGATTCCACGGGACCCACCGGTGACCACCACGACCTTGTCCTTCACCGAGAACAGATCACCGACCGAGAAGCTTTCTGGCTGATTCATTCCACCAGTATCGCGTCGAGGGCCGAGTCGACGTCCATCTGGGTGTTGCACAGGTGAAACGAGAACCGGCTGCGGCCGTCTCTGGACGCGAATCGAACACCCGCCAGCCGCAGCCGTTCGACCTGAGCGGTGGTCAGGTCGAGGCTGACTATGGGGCTGGCCCCGGCAGCGAGGCCCAGCTCCGAGCGGAATCGGTTGGCCAAGTCGATTCCGTGTCGGCCCACCGCTGCGGGCCCGATGTCGGCCAGCATTTCGAGGGCCGGCGCAGCCCCGACGAAGGGCAGCCAGGCCGGCGATACGTCGAACTTTCTGGCGTTCGATGCGGCTCGATATGGCGGCCGATAGACGGTCTGCCACGGCTGCTCACCGGAGTACCAACCCGGCGCCAGCGCCGCCATTCGCTCGCCTACCCGAGGGTTGACGGTCAAGAACCCCACCCCGCGAGGGCACATCAACCACTTGTAGGCACCCGCGGCGGTCAGATCGAACCGCGATGCGTCGAAGTCGAGCCAGCCAGACGCCTGCGTTGTGTCCACGTACGAGATGGCGCCGGTGGCCCTGCATGCGGCGGCCAACCGGTCGAGGTCGGCGATACGACCGTCGGCCGACTGGACCGCGCTGACTGCCACCATGGCGATGTCGTCGTCGATCCGTTCGACAAGAAGGTCGAGTGGCACGACTACCGACTCGATCGTGGGGTCGGCCAAGAACGGGAAGAGCACCGAGGTGAAGTCCTCCTCGGCCAACAGCACCTTGTCGCCTGGACGAAGTGCAGTCTTGGCTTGAGCGGTTGCCACCGACACCGGCGTCGGTATCGCAACCCAATCGGGTTCGCAGCCGACAATTCGAGCGTAGGCAGACCGGCTGCGCTCGATCGCTTCGTCGTAGTCGGGTGGCATCGCTGCGCCAACGGCCCACGCGTCGACGCCGCGTCGCAGCGCCTCGACGGCGGCAGCGGGCGGAACTCCGACGCTGGCGGTGTCCAGATACACCACCCCGGGTGCTGCGCGGCTGGCGACCCGCTTCGCCGGCCCCGACCCAAGACCGAGCCCGGCCTCAATGCGCCTCATGTCGTCGTCGGTCAAAAGACTGGGGTCCAGATCGTGATGCGGACTGTCGTCGACCAGATCGTGCAGGTATGCATCGCTATAGACGTCCAGACCTCCCACACGCGCGGCCCGCATCGAACCGAGGAACACCTCAACCGCCAGGTCTCGCGGGACCACGTGGAGGTCGCGCGGGTCGTCGACGAGGTCGATCAGGCCCGACTCGAACGCAGTTCGCAGTTGGTCGATGCTGATGGCCGCACCAATTCGTTCCGAGACCAGGTCGACGTGCGCCAGTGCCACGGTGGCCCTCAGCCCGAGGCGTCGATTTCTCCGGGCCCGATCGCTGCGTGCGAGCTGTGCTGGCACTCCCATCGCTGCGGCCACCTCGGCGACGGTGTCGACGCCAGGCACCAACGCCAACATCGTCGTGCGATGCACCGGAGGGTCGGCCCGAAGGCGCGCTAGTTCGCCGATGACCTCTTGCGCCCAGTCGACTCGCGGCTCCATGTACTGGTTGACCGTGCCCGTATCGAGGCCCAGACGCACATGTTGCAGGTACATCGCTTCGAGAAACTCGTCCATGCGCCTCAAACACACGATCAGATGAACCGAGTCGATCGCTTCGAGACCCCGCAGGAACGCAACCAGCCGATCGCGGTGCTCCACGGTGAACAGGTTCGAGAGCGTCTCTGTGGAAAGCACCAGATCGAGGCCGGGAGTATGCCGTTCTCGGATCTCCTCGACGATCGACAGGTCGTCTTCCAGCAGGCGGCGCCCGATGTCGTGGTGGCCTTCGACCTCGCCGCCCCAAAGAGCCGGATAGTCGATGCCGGCGTCGCGCAGTTGATCACGGTTGGCGCAAAGCGCGTCCTGAAGCGCAGTGGTTCCGGTTTTGGGCATGCCCGCATGCACGATGATCATGTGACGCGAAAGGTACCGCGCCGGCCCGGTTGCGAGATGCCGGCCGGCTAACGCTGGTTGGATGAAGGCCGGGTGACCTTGGGCCCGCCCACCTTTGGACCGAACCGCTGACCCGCGTCCAGGCGGATGGTGCCGCCGTTCAGCATGGGGTTCTCGATTATCGAGATCGCCAGGCGGGCAAACTCGTCGGGCCTGCCCATCCGCTTGGGGAACGCGGCGTCGACCACAAGGCTCTCGGCCCGTTCCTCTGGCATCCATTGGGTGAGGCCGGTGTGAAAGAGGCTGGGGGCGATGGTCATCACCCTTATGCCCAACGAACCCAGATCGCGCGCCATGGTCAGGGTCATGCCGGCGATGCCCGCCTTGGCGGCCGTGTACGCCACCTGACCGATCTGACCCTCGAACGCAGCGATCGAAGCGGTGTTGATCATGACACCGCGTTCGCCGTCTTCGTTCGGTTCGTTGTTGGCCATGTGGGAGGCCATCAGCCGGTTCAGGTTGAACGATGCAATCAGGTTCAGGTCGACCACGTAACGGAAGTCATCGAGCGAGAAGGGGCCGTCCTTGCCAAGGGTTCGCCCGGCCTTGCCACCGCCCGCCGTGTTGACGCCCACGTCCAACCCACCGAGGGCTGCGACGGCCTCTCCCAACACCAGCTCTATGCCCTCGAAATCGAGCACGTTGCAGGGATGCCAGGTGCCACCCAGCTCGGCAGCCACCTCGGCGCCGGCCGATTCCTCGCGGTCCAAGATGGCGACCTTGCCACCTCCGTTGACGATTCGCACTGCGGTGGCTCGTGCCATCCCGCTCGCTCCGCCGACAATCGCCGCCCGAATCCCTTGAAGGTCCATGACCGTCCCCTAGATAGCTGTCTCGTCTCGCGAAGGTAGCTGCCGTTGGGGTTGTGCCCCCAGCCCGCGTCGCGGCTAGGCGAGCGCTTCCGCGATCAGCGTTGCGTTGGTGCGCAGCAGCCCGATGTAGGTGTCGGCGCCCGACCCCGGCTCACCGAGGCTGCCCGTGTACAGGGTGACGACCTCGACACCCTCCAGCTGATCGGCCAGCGTCTCGGCATCATCTGACGAGTGCTGGGTTTCGGCGAAGATGGCACGCACCCCAGTGGCCTCTAGGACCTGCTTCAGTTCGTCGAGGTGCCGCAGGTCCATCTCGGCGAGTCCAGACGACGCTGGACTCACCGTCGCAACCAGATCGAATCCGTAGCGGTCGGCGAAATAACCCAGCGAGTCGTGGCTGGTCACCAGCTTGCGGTTCTCGGCGGGGATCGACTGGACCAATGCCGATATTTCGGCGTCGACCTCGGCGAGGGCCGAGGCGTACCGATCGACGCAATCGGCGACTTCACCTGCGTCGAGGCCCGCCCGGGCCGCGAGTTCGTCGCCCAGCTCGGGAAGCACCCCAGCTACACGGATGGGGTCGAACCACACGTGCGGATCGTCGCCCTCGTGCCCGTGCGGGTCGTCTTCGGCGTGGTCATCGTGCTCGTCGTCGTGGCCACCCGCGTATTCGATGGCATCGACGTGCTCGGCGACCCGAAACACCGGGGTGCCGTCGCCCTCGACCGCATCGAGGGTGTCGTCGAGCCCCTCCTCCAGCGCCAAACCGTTGGCCACCACCAGCACGGCATCTTCCGTCGTGGCCCGATCGGCCATCGAGGGTTCATACGAGTGCGGATCGCCACCGGTAGGCACCAACTGTTCGATCCTCACCCCTCCCTGACATGCGATGTTGTCCACCACATCGGCCCAGATGCCGGTGGTCACCACGACCACCGGCACACCTTGGGGCTGGGCCTGCTCGCTGGTGTCGTCACCACACGCCGACGCCACCAGAGCCGCACTCAACACGACGACGCCGACACCTGGCCATCGCAGTCGGGGCATCTACTTCTCCTTCACAGCGGACGGTGGTCGGGCACATACGACCCACGGCGCCGATCCTAGTGGGAATGATTCTCAGTTCCACTACGGCCGAGAGCAACCGCTAGCGTTGGGCTGGATGGAACCGGTCTCCAGAGCCGACTTCGCCGCCGAAATCCACGACCACGTCTCTGCGCGCCTCGCCCACAACGAACAGCGCTACACGGCCGGTCGTCGGCGCCTGGTCGAGGTACTGAGCCAGGCTGGGCGGCCCGTCACACTGCCCGAGATAACCGAACTCGAGCCCGACTTGGCGCCCAGTTCGGCCTATCGAAACCTGGACGTGCTAGAGCAGTGCGGCGTGGTGCACCGCGTTGCGGGCAGCGCCGAACACGCCCACTTCGAGCTCGCAGAGCCCCTGCTCGACCACCATCACCACCTGATCTGCATCGACTGTGGTGCCATATCCGACATCCAACTCGACGACGAGCTCGAGGCCCTGGTCGACAAGCACCTGGCATCGGCCGCAAGGGCGGTCGGGTTCGAACCGCTGCGGCACAGCCTCGATCTTCACGGCCGGTGCGCCCGGTGTAGCGGCCGATGAAGCACCCACCGTCGGCGTCAGAACACCCCGCAACGTGGAAGTTCGACTACCCGATCTACCACGCAGAGAGCAGGGCCCAATGGCGCTCGTGGTTGGCCGCCAACCATCGAGGCCTCAGAGGCGTGTGGCTGTGCTCTTGGCGCAACCACGTCGACTCACCTCGGTGCCCCTACCCCGAGGCTGTCGAGGAGGCGATCTGCTTCGGCTGGATCGACTCGACGGTCGGCATCATCGACGACGAGCGCGGGGTTCAGCTGTACACCCCGCGCAAGGCCAAGAGCACCTGGACCCGACTCAATCGCCGGCGGGTGGCCGACATGGAGGCCGCCGGGCTGATGACCGATGCCGGCCGCCGTGCCGTCGAGGTCGCCAAGGCCAACGGCTGGTGGACGATCCTCGACCCTGTCGAGGACCTCATCGAACCCGCCGAACTGGCGGCCGCGCTCGACCGCGAAACCGCCGCCCGCAACAACTGGAACCAGTTTCCGCCAACGGCGCGCAAGGCGATGCTGTGGTGGGTGATCAGTGCTGCGCGCGACGACACCCGAGCCAAGCGGATCGACCGGATAGTTGCCGACGCAGCCCAGGGCAAGAGGGCGCAGGGCTGATTCAGGCGGCGGCGAGCTTCACCGGGTGGTCGCGCTCCCACACCAGTGCCAGATCCAGCAACAGGTCTTCGCGATAGTGCGGCGCCAACGCCTGCAAACTCACCGGCAGGCCATCGCTGGAGAGACCTATAGGCAGCGCGATGGCCGGGTTGCCGAAGATGTTGGAAGGTGCGGTGAGTGCGCCGTTGTTGTTGGCGTGGGCTTCGACACCCTCGAACACGCTCGGCAGCCAACTGTCGGCGCCGAATGCCGGGGCGGGGTTGGTCGCTGCCAGAACGATGTCGGCATGGCCGAACATCTCGGCCATGGCCTCGTCGAGCTCGACCCTCCTGGCCTCGGCACGAGCCAGCGAGTTGATGTCGATGCGCTGCTCGGCCGACCGGTGCCCTGCCCTTTCGATGCTGCCCAGATCGTCGGCACAGGCCGGCCATCTGTCGCCCAGCGACTTGCGGACGCCGATGGCACCCGTCAGTCCCCAAGCCGCCATGATCCTGGGCAACTGCAGGTCGATCTCGACCCGCTGCATGCCACTGGCCGCTATCAGCTCGTCGGCGGCGGCGATGACCAGCTCGGTGGTCTCTGGACCCACGGTTGCACAACCCAGGTCTGGAACCACCGCTACGCGCAGTGTCTTGATCTCGTCCAGGTGCGAACCGAGACCGGCTTCGTAGCCCTCGACACGCGGCAGCGACTTGGGGTCTCGCAGGTCGAATCCGTTGGTCACATCGAGAAAGCGGGCAGCGTCGCGCACGCTGCGGTTGACCGACCCCTCGACCGAAGTCGCATTGCCCAAGATCACGCCAGGACCACGCGGGATACGCCCGTACGTCGACTTCAGCCCGATGAGGCCGCAGAAGCCCGCGGGTATACGAATCGATCCGCCGCCGTCGCTGGCGGTTGCCAGGGCGAACAGGCCACCGGCGACGCCCGCCGCCGAGCCACCCGAGCTGCCACCCGGTGTTCGCTCGCGGTTCCACGGGTTGCGGGTCGCACCGTGCAGCTTCGTGAACGTCTGATTGGTGCCGCCGAACTCACTCGAGGTCGTCTGCACCGCTGCCACGGCCCCAGCCGCCTTCAGCCGCTCGACAGACACACTGTCGCGGTCGAACACCTGGTCGGCCAGAGCCAACGAGGCCTGGGTGGCAGGCCACCCCGCAACGGCGAGCAGTTCTTTCACCGCCAGCGGCACTCCACCGAACGGCAGCGAAACATCGGCGTTGGCGGCCGCCTCGCGGGCCGCTTCGGCGTCGATGTAGCACACCGCGTTGAGGTCGCTCGCCTCGACGGCGGCCAGGGTGGCCTCGAGCTCCTCTGACGGGCTTCGCTCGCCCGCCCGAAACGCATCGACGAGGCCCACTACGTCTCCGGTCCACGGCTGTTCGCTCATGTACAGAGCCTGCCGCACGTCGGAGCCGGGCACCAACCCAAACCGCGCCCTATGGGGTGTCGTCTATGAGCGAACGAAACCGGGAGAGCTCATCGGGGTCGATACCGAGGCTGTGCTGGGGCGTCGGATATGCGCCCGAGATCACGTCGGCTCGAAACTCCGAGAAGGCGGCTATCGAGTCTTCGTACAGGCGCTTGTACTCGGCCCGGTGGTCTCGGTAGACCTTGGCGTGACGTGGTATGTGCCCCTCGTTGTCGCCCAGGATGTCGGTTGCGAACAGGTACTGCGCATCACACCCCGACCCGGCGCCCATACCGATGGTCAACAGGTCGAGGCGCGACGAGATCTCGGCGGCGACCGCCGCAGGAACGATCTCGATCTCCACGGCGAACGCGCCGGCGTCTTGATAGGCCAGCGCGTCGCGGTAGATACGCCAAGCGTCGTCGGCCGTCTTACCCACGGCCTTGAAACCACCCATCCAGGTGCGCTTGTAGGGGACGAAACCGACGTGGCCAACGGTGGGTATCGCCTCGGCAGCAAACGCCTCGACGTAGGCCAGACTCTGGGGGCAGTACACAGCGTCGGCACCCAACTCGAGGGCCCGATATGCGGCACCCAGCGCTTCGGGAATGCTTGCATGACGGCCGTAGACCAGGCCTACCGTGAGGAAGGCGTCGGGTGCGGCCGCTCTGACCGCGGCGATGTCGCCACCCTCCCAGTGAATGACCATGTCGACGCCGGCCGCGTTGCAAGCGGCCGCCTCCTTGGCGTTTCGGATGTAGACCTGGCAAAACCTGCGGGTGCCCTTGGCATCGAGCAGGTCCTTCACGGTCAACCGAGCCATACGCGCTCCTTCGTCGGTCGCTGGGGGTTCAGCCGGAAGAGGCCGCTACCAGGTGGGCCATGATCATGTCGCCGCCGGCGTTCATCCAGCCCTTGCCCTGCGCATAGGCCAACATGGCTTCAAAGCCCGCCGACCATGTTGCGTCGCCGGCCGGGGCCAGGCCACGAACCTGGTCGACCCTCACCCAAACGTGATCGTTCGAGGGCGAGCCGGCCTCAGCGGTGCCCAGCGCGGCCGACACCTCCGACGGCGTCGCGTCGGCGGGTGCCTCGACGTGGAACCCGTCGAAAGCGTGTGGATCGACGAGCTCGACCGGGCCGTTCTGTGGAGTCACTCTGACGATCATGAATCACCAAGTATGGCCCGCCTGGGCGAGCCGCTATTCGATGTCGGCGAGGATCGAGCGGAAGCGCTCGGCATCGTCGGGGGTCTCGACAGGAATCGAGAACTCGATGCGATCGACCCGGTTTGCATAGCGCTCGTTGAGCTTGGCCGCTATCTCGTCGTAGGTGCCGATCGTGGCCACGGTGTTCAGCATCTCGTCGCTGACCAGGCCGGGCAGCTCGTCCCAGCGTTTCTCGCGCGACAGCACCGAAGCCTGCCTTGCGATGTCTCCCCAGTCGTGCAGTTCGAAGGTCTGGCGATACGACGGGGTCGAGAGGTAGAACGCCACACGGGCGCGCACCGTGCGCACCACCTTTTCGAGGCGCTCCTCGTCTGGAGCGGTGCCGATGAGCGGCTTCATGCAGACCTCCACGTCGTCGACGTTGCGGTCGGTGCGTGCGGCTCCCCTGGCGAGGTTTGGCAGAACCCGCTCGTCGATATATCGGGGGGTACACACCGGGTGCAATCGCACCCCGTCGGCGACCTCGCCGGCGAGGGCGCACATGTTGGGACCGATGGCCGCTATGTGCACGGGGATGTCGGGATGCTCGATGGGGCCGGGGTCGAACAGGGGCACCATCACATCGAGCTTGTAGTGCTGGCTCTCGAACTGCAGCGGGGTGCGGTTCTGCCAACAGTCCCAGACCGCCCGCATGGCGTTGACGTAGTCGCGCATCCACGGCGCCGGGGCGTGCCATTTGAGGCCATAGCGCCGCTCGATGTGAGCCCTCACCTGGGTGCCCAAACCCAGCAGGAACCTACCGTTGGACACCTTCGACAGCGACCAGGCCGACAGGGCCGTGGCCGTTGGGCTGCGCGGGAATGCCATCGCCACCGAGGTCCCGAGCTGGATCGTCGAGGTCGTGGTCGAACCGAGCGCCAGCAGCTGGAGCGGATCGTCCTTGGTTTCCTCCACCAGCACTGCTCCGAGACCCACCTCCTCGGCGGTGCGGGCCAGCTCTGCAAAGCGCCTGATGTCCAGCGGCGTGTCGGGTTCGCGCAGCCCCGGGTCGAGCTTTCCGAGTGGAAGGAGCGATTCGACGATCATTCCGGTACCCTACCCACAACCTGGTCGGGCATTCCGACCGGTGGGTTCGCAGACGGGTTTCGGTTCTTCTGTCCATCGAACCACCCGTATCCCCCAAGGCCGCCCCAAACGGGGTAGGCGAAACTCGAACCCATTGCTGCCCGCCGCCGCGGGCAAGGAGCTAGATGTCCCCCACATTCGCCCAACTGGGCGTTCCCGATCCGATCTGTCGCGCGCTGGCCAAGCGAGGCATCGATCACCCCTTCGAAATCCAGGCCGCCACCATCGCCGACGCCCTCGCGGGCCGCGACGTGTGCGGTCGTGCCCCCACCGGTTCTGGCAAGACCCTCGCCTTTGGCATTCCACTCGTCGCCACAGTCGGACACGCCCAGCCCAAACGGCCCAAGGGCCTGGTGCTGGCACCCACCCGCGAACTCGCCGACCAGATCGCCGCCGAACTGCGCAGCTTCTCGGGTCGCGTCACAGTCGGCGTCGTCTATGGCGGCGTCGGCTACACCGGCCAGATCAACCAGATGCGCAAGGGCGTCGACATAGTCGTCGCCTGCCCGGGCCGTCTCGAGGATCTGATCGATCGCAATGCGATAAGCCTGGCCGACGTCGACCGTGTGGTCGTGGACGAAGCAGACCGCATGGCCGACATGGGCTTCCTTCCGGCTGTCAAGCGCCTGCTGGACCAGACCACTCCGACGCGCCAGACCGTGTTGTTCTCGGCGACCCTCGACGGCGAGGTGGCCAAGCTGACCCAGCGCTACCAGAACAACCCCGTGACCCACGAGGTCGGCGACGCCACACCCGACATCACCTCCGCCGAGCACCGCTTCTGGGCCGTCGACAAGACCGAGCGGGTCGATGCCAGCGTGAAGGTGATCTCCGACGCTGGCCAGGCGGTGGTCTTTTGCCGCACCCGTCACGGCTCTGATCGCCTGGCAAAGCAGTTGAACCGCAGCGGCGTCACGGCCGCGGCCATTCACGGAGGCCACGCCCAGAATCGGCGCACCCGCACCCTCGACGAGTTCACCAGGGGCAAGGTCCAAGCCCTGATAGCGACCGACGTCGCAGCTCGTGGCATACACGTCGACGACGTTGCCGCCGTCATACATTTCGATCCACCGGCCGATCACAAGACATACATCCACCGCTCGGGGCGCACTGCGCGCGCCGGTCGCAATGGTGTGGTCGTGTCGCTGGTACAGCCCGACCAGGTCGCAGACCTGAAGACCCTCCAGCGTCAGCTGGGGTTCGCTGAAACCGAACCGGGTCATGTCGGATCGGGACCGGTCAACAAGGCCGCTCCCGCCAACAACAACCGCGGTGAAGGCGCAGCCAAGGCACGCCGAAGCCGTAGAGTCAAAGATGAGCCGGTCACGAGGCCGTCTCGGAAGAAAGCAAGTGCAATGCAAGGAACTGTCAAGTTCTTCAATAGCGAAAAGGGCTTCGGCTTCATTTCGCGCGAAGGCGAGGACGATGTGTTCGTCCACTACTCCAACATCGAGGGGAGTGGCTTCCGGTCGCTCACCGAAGGACAAAAGGTGGAGTTCGAGGTCGGCGCCGGCCGGAAGGGCCCTGAGGCCCAGAACGTACGAGCCATCTGACGGGCAGATCCGCCCGCGGTCGACGCCGTCGCCCATTGGGGCGGCGGCGTTTCGCCGTTTTGGGGCCGTGATCAGCCCAACACCGCAACAGCGGTGACGACCACCACCGCCACACCCAGGAACAGCTGCTGCATGCCCACGACCTTTGCGGGTCGAACCGGGCCTCGCGACCACCCCAGGTTCAGCAACGCGGCGCCGGCCACGGCCACCAACGCGCCCAGCGGGACCGCACCCAGCAGCCACGCCATCAGCACCGCAGCGGCGGCCAGAGCCTGGGCCAGGTCGCTGTGCCATCTCGTGATCGGACGCCCGTGAGCTCTGAGCACCTGATTTCGGGCGTATGGGATAGCCGCAGCTGCACGAGCTGACACGACGGCCCAAAGGCCCAAGGCCAGCGACGCCGACCCATCGCCGGCCAACACGATTGCGGTAACCACCGACCCCATTCCCACGGTTCCGGCCAGCTCCGGCACTAGTCGCCTGCTGCGCGAGCGCATGTCGAACCACAGCTCGACACCGACCAATGGCGCGGCAACCGCCAGGGGCACCCAGAACCGGGGGTCGAGCGACCAGGAGAACGCGGCCAAACCCAGGGCTGCGATCGCAACCAACTCGGCGGTGGCGATTCTTGCGGCCACCTGCGTTCGGTCGAGAGTGCGGCCACGCCAGCGGTCGACCAACACCACTTTTAAGGGCGTCCTGGCGACGAACGCCAGCATGGCAGCAAGGCCCAGCGCTGCGCCTGCTGGCGACCATTCGACGACGAGCCCCAGCACGATCGGTTCGGCGGTGAGGCTCCATCCCCCGTGTTCGGTAGGTATCGCCACTTGGCGCCACAAGGGCCTGGGTCGCGCCCCTTCGGGCCCCGATCCGGGCGCTGGGTGTTCGACGCTTTGCACCTTGGCAGTATCTGCAGCCAGGCACGACCGGTCGAGGGGCGAAGGTCCTGCACGGCTCAGGTCTGATCAGTCGAGCGCGGCTCGGCTGGGTAGGTTGGCGTCCAGGAACATCGGGCAACATTTTGGAGACGCGGCCATGGGCCAAAAGTGGACAACCCAGGACATGCCTGATCAGTCGGGCAGGGTCGCGGTGATAACGGGTGCCAACTCGGGCCTGGGCCTCGAGACCGCGCGGGCTCTTGTAGCCAAGGGCGCACACGTCGTGATGGCTGTGCGCAGCCTCGAGCGCGGTCAGGAGGCGGCCGACGACATCAAGCGTGATGTACCTGACGCCCAGCTCGAGGTTCAGCAACTCGACCTGGCATCGCTCGAATCGATCCGCGCTGCGGCAGCCCACGTGGTCAACGCCCACGATCGAATCGACCTGCTGATCAACAACGCCGGGGTCATGTACACCCCGCAGCAAAAGACGGCAGACGGTTTCGAGATGCAGTTCGGCACCAACCACCTGGGCCACTTCGCCTGGACAGGGTTGTTGCTGAACCGCCTGGTCGGCACCGATGGGTCTCGGGTGGTCACGGTCAGCAGCGTCGGGCACAAGATCCGGTCGCGCATCGACTTCGACGATCTCCAGAGCGAAAAGAGCTACGACCGCGTCGTCGCCTACGGCCGCTCGAAGCTGTCGAACCTGCTGTTCACCTACGAGCTGCAGCGCCGCCTGTCGAACGCCGGCGCGCCGACCCAGGCGCTGGCTGCCCATCCCGGCGTGTCCGACACCGAACTCGGACGCCACATCCCGGGTGCGAAGCTGCTGCGGCCTGTGGTGGGGCTGATGCTGCAGGGTCCTGATATGGGCGCGCTACCCACGCTCCGGGCCGCCGTCGACCCACAGGCGACTGGCGGCCAGTACTACGGGCCGGGCGGGTTCATGGAGGTCAGAGGGTATCCGGTGGTTGTCGAGTCGAACGCCGACTCACACGACCAAGAGACGCAGCAGCGACTTTGGGCGGTTTCGGCCGAACTGACCGGGGTGACCTACCCGGTCTGAGCCACCCCTCACGCAGAGGGCAGGGTCAGACGCAGCGGTTGCGAATGGTTCCGATGCCCTCGACCCAGGTCTCCAGAAGCTGGCCGGGCTGCAGCATCCGAGGCGGCCTGCGCGCCATACCCACGCCCGAGGGTGTGCCGGTGAAGATGACATCGCCAGGCAGCAACGGAAGCACCGACGACAGCTCGGCGACCAGCTGAGGCACGCTGAACACCAGGTCGCTGGTGCGGTCGGACTGCATGACCTCTCCGTCGACCGAGCAACCGAGCGCCAGGTCGTCGGGGTTTTCGAACTCGTCCGGCGTCACCAACCAGGGCCCCATCGGCCCATAACCCCGGCGCGACTTGCCCAGCGAGAACTGGGCGCCCGCAGCCATCTGCAGGGTTCGGTCGCTGATGTCTTGGCCAACGGTCAACCCGGCGATATGTGCCCAGCCGTCTGCCGCGTCGACACGATCAGCACGTCTGCCGATGACGGCTACCAGTTCGACCTCCCAGTCCACGGTGTCGCCGACGATCTCGATGTCGTCGAATGGCCCCGACAGCGAAGCGGGGAACTTGGTGAAGGTCGCGGGAACCGAGGGCACTTGCAAACCCGACTCCTCGGCGTGCTTGCGATAGTTCAGACCGATGGCGAACGACTGCCGCGGGGCCGGCACCGGGCACCCGAGCAACGACTGGTCGAGCGCACCCGTCGTGTCGGTCACGGCTCGGGCAAATTCGACGAAGGCATCCCACCGCTCGTAGAGCGACATCGGATCTGGGCCGAATTCGCCGCCCGAAACGACAGCGATGTCCGCCACCATGTCATCGACGACGATGACGGCCCGACCGTCGTGGTTCGCGATTCTCACAGGAGGTTCCCTTTCAGCACGTTGGGCCTGCCGAGGCCACAATCGATGGTATGCAGAAGGACCGTCGATCACCGAGCGGTGAAGGAGCTCGCACACTCTGGAAGCTGCTCGAGCCGATCCACGCAGTCGTCTATTTCGCTCCCGAGGTCACGGCGGCGTTCGCCGATCGGGGTTTGAAGGGCTTTTGGCGCGGCTACTTCGCCGCCCGGTCGGCGCCTATGGGAGCCGTGGGTCCTGGCGCTGTGACCGCCGCCTTCTATGGGTTTCACCCTGACTTCGTGGCCCGGTCGGTGCCAGAGATCTGGAGCGTGGTATCGCCCCAGTCGGCCCTCGAGGCCCGCCTGGACGGGGTCGGGCGCTGCTTCGGTCGGCTGGGTATCGACGAGGCCGACCCCCGCTGGGCCATGGCTGCGAGCGCCCTGGTCGACGCGCTGCATGCGGCACCGGTGGGTGGACGGCCCATCTTCGCTGCCAACCGAGGACTCGAGGTGCCCGATGCTCCCCTGCCGGCCTTGTGGCACGCGGCGACGATGTATCGCGAATATCGCGGAGATGGGCATGTCGCAGCCCTGCTGACCAACGATCTGGACGGGCTCGAGTCGACCGTTCTGCGGCTGGCGGTAGACGGTACGCCACGCGAGGTGATCGAACCTCACCGGGGCTGGACCCAGCAAGACTGGTCGGAAGCACTAGATCGCCTGGTGCAGCGCGGGCTGATCGACCGGCAACACCAGGCCACGGTCGCCGGCCTGCAAGTGCATCGACACGTCGAGAACCTGACAGACGATCTGTGCGCCGCGGCGATCTCGTCGCTTGGCGAACGCTTTGCGGCGGTGCTCGACGCAGTGGCCCCGCTGGCCGACATGGCCGCAACCCAGGTGCCCTACCCCAACCCGATGGGGGTACCTCGTCGGGAGGTGTGACAGGCTGTGCGCATGAGCGCATCCTCGACCAACACCGGCTCGTCACACGCTGCTTCCTCGACCGAGGAGATCCGCCTAGAGGCGCGCAAATGGCTCGCCGACAACTGGTCGCCGGGTATGGACCGAAGCCATTGGCTCGACATGGTCATCGACCGTGGCTTCGCGGTGCCGACGTGGCCCACCGAGTGGCACGGGCTGGGGCTCAGCGCCGACCAGGGCCGAGCCATCGCAACCGAGTTCGCCGCGGTGAGGGCGCCCGGCTCGGGCCAGGACATCCACAACCTGTGGGCCAACACCTTGCTGACGTTCGGTACCGAACAGCTGAAGCACAAGCTGATCCGCCCCCTGTTGCGCAGCGAGGTCGCAATGTGCCTGCTGTACTCAGAACCCGGTGCCGGCTCTGATCTGGCCGGGCTGCAGACACGCGCCGAGCGCGACGGCGACGAATACGTGGTCACCGGCCAGAAGGTGTGGACCTCGGGTGCCCATCTGGCCGAGTACGGCATGCTCATCGCCCGCACCGACTGGGACGTTCCCAAGCACAGAGGCATCTCGTTCTTCTTCCTGCCCATGCGCCAACCCGGCATCGAGATCAGGCCCATCAGACAGATCACGGGTGAGAAACACTTCAACGAGGTGTTCATCGACGGTGCGAGGGTGCCGGCCGAGAACCTTCTTGGCGGCCTGGGCGACGGCTGGAGGGTGCTGCAGACCGCACTGGCCTACGAGCGTTCGGTGATGGGCGACTCGGCGCGCGGACCCAGGGCGTCCGAGGACGAGGAGTTCGGCCGCACCGACAGCAAGGGCGCCGAGATCGACCTCGTTTCGCTGGCCAGAGAGTACGGCCGCGCCGACGATCCGACGATTCGCCAGGAGCTGATGCGCGTGCACAGCCTGCGCCAGGTCAACAAGTGGAACGCGGCCAGGGCCAAGGCTCAGCTCAAGCAGGGGACGTCGTCTCCGATCCTGTCGCTCGGCAAGCTGGCCATGTCGCGGATCCTGCACGACGGCGCCCACCTGCAGCGGCTGATCATCGGGCCCCAAGCCATGCTGGCCGGACCTGCCAACCCCGACGGCGACGCGGCCAACTTCATGTCGCTCAACGCCTACTTCACGTCCATCGGTGGAGGCACAGACCAGATTCAACGCAACATCATCGGCGAGCGGGTACTGGGCCTGCCCAAAGAACCCGAGCTCGATCGCGACGTTCCGTTCCGCAACGTCGCCAAGGCCTCGACCACCCGCTGACATCGGTCGGCTGGGCGGGCATACACTCGCCTCCTGGTGAATAGGCACGATTCAGGCCGACCTCGCATCACCTACACCGCCGCCCTTTCGCTGGGGGCGTTGGGCGTCGTGTTCGGCGACATCGGAACCAGCCCGCTGTATGCATTCAGAGAATCTCTGGCCGGTCAACACGACCTGGCGGTCACCGAACAAAACATCCTGGGCGTCTTGTCGCTGATGTTCTGGTCGCTGATAGTCGTGATCACGGTCAAGTACCTGTTGCTGGTCATGCGTGCGGACAACCACGGCGAGGGCGGCATCTTGGCCCTCGCCTCGCTGATCGAACGCGGCCGCTCGCGCCAGACCCTGATGCTGATGGGGCTGTTCGGAACGGCGCTCTTGTATGGCGACGGCATGATCACGCCCGCCATATCGGTGTTGTCGGCGGTCGAGGGTCTGGAGGTTGCGGCCCCCAGCGTCCACAGCTGGGTACTGCCGATAGTGGCTGCGATCCTGATCGGATTGTTCGCCGTTCAGCGTCACGGCACCGAGACTGTGGGGCGCTTCTTCGGACCGGTGATGGTGGTGTGGTTCGCAACCCTCGCTCTGCTCGGCGTGATCGGCATCTCGCACGAACCCGACATCGTCAGAGCCCTCGACCCCACCCGCGCCATGGTGTTCTTCGCAAACAACGGCCTCGAGGGCTTCCTGGTCCTCGGCTCGGTGTTCCTGGTGGTCACCGGCGGCGAGGCTCTGTATGCCGACATGGGTCACTTCGGCAAGCTGCCCATCCAGCTGTCGTGGTTCGTGCTGGTGCTGCCGGCGCTGACGCTCAACTATTTCGGGCAGGGCGCCTTGCTGCTGCAGGACCCGACCGAAATCGAGAACCCGTTCTTTCACCTGGCCCCAGACTGGGCCCAACTGCCCCTGACGGCACTTGCCACGGCAGCCACCATCATTGCGTCGCAGGCCTGATCACCGGGGCGTTCTCGCTGACCGTGCAGGCCATGAACCTCGACTACCTGCCCCGAATGCGCACGGTGCAGACCTCGTCGGCCCACCGGGGCCAGGTGTACGTCCCTGGCGTCAACTGGATGCTGCTGGTCGCGTGTCTGGGTCTGGTGTTCTCGTTTCGTTCCTCGGGTTCGCTAGCCGCGGCGTACGGGGTTGCGGTGACGCTGACCATGGCCGTCACCACCTTGTTGCTCGCCTCGATCGCACGGCACCGCTGGGGCTGGAGCAACCTGCGCACGGCCGCGACCCTGCTGCCGCTGTTGGCCATCGACCTGGCCTTCGCCGGGGCAAACCTGTTCAAGATCGCAGCCGGCGGATGGTTCCCGCTGTCGATCGGGCTCATCGGTTTCCTGGTGTTCACCACCTGGCGCACAGGCAGATCACAGATATCCAGCCGGGTACAACGCGACGGCCTGTCGATAGACGACTTCGTCGAAGGACTTCAGTCGGCGCAACCGGCCAGACATCCCGGAACCGGTGTGTATCTGTATCGCCAGCCAGGCCTGGTGCCGCCGGCGTTGCTCACGAACCTCCGCTACAACGAAAGCCTCCACGAGACCGTGGTCATCTTGCGGATCGTCACCGACGATCGCCCACACGTGCACCCTGCACAGCGGCACCAGCACCGCGCCCACGACTTTGGGTTCCACGAGCTGGAGATGCGCTATGGGTTCAGCGACAGGGTCGATCTCGAACGCGATCTCGGCCGGCTCCTGATCGATGGCGTGAGCTTCGACGCGCAGCACACGACCTTCTTCTTAGGACGCGAACGCCTGCATGTCGGCAAGCAGCCAGGCATGGCGCGCTGGCGAGAGAGGTTGTTTGCCCTAATGCACCGCAACGCTGGAGACCCCACCGAGTACTACGGACTATCCCCGGCCCACAGCGTCGACATAGGCACCCACATCGACCTCTGAACCGCGGGTGGTGCTCAGTCCGCGATGACTACGCCCAGGCCCGGGCCGGTCGGCGGCAGCACCATGCCGTCGACCAGTGGTGGCAGCTGAGCCCGGTGCGAGAAACCGACCTGGGGGCGCACCCACGGGATCTCGAGCCACTTCGTGGCCGGACTCGTGAAGCCCCATTGGATCGATGCGTACAGCGCAGGCCCCAGTCTGAAGTTGTGGGGGCTCAGCGCCACGCTGTGCAGCTCGGCCAGCGTGCTGACCCGCCTGGCTGCGGTGAGCCCGCCGATCTTGGTGATCTCGGGCTGCAGATAAGTGATGGCACCGGTGCGAAGCAGACGGTCGAAGTCCTCGAGGGTGTACTCGTTCTCGCCGCCGGCGACGGCGCACGGCACCGCCGCTGCGACCCTGGTGATGGCGCGGTGGTCGCGCATGGGTCGCACCGGTTCCTCGAACCAGACGATGCCGAACTGGCTGAGGCGCCGACCGTGCTCGATGGCTTCGACGACATCGAAGTGCCCGTTGACGTCGACCATGATGTCGAGCGAGTCGCCGAATTCGGTTCGCAGCAGACCGGTCAGTTCTGGATCTAGCTCGTGGAGCTTCACGGCTGTGAACCCGTATTCAATGGCCCGGGCAGTCTCGGCCACCAACAGGGCCGGCTCTCGTAGCGGAGGCAGGCTGGCATAGCCGCGGATAGCCGCCTGGGCCGGCCCACCGAACAACGACATAACGGGCCTGTTGAGGCGTTTGCCCAGCAGATCCCAAAGGGCGAGATCCACGCCCGACAGCCCCATGGTGAATATTCCCTGGTCGGCGTAGCGGTAGCCCCAGTCCGACAGTTCGAACCAGATGCTTTCGATCTCGTCGGCCTCGCGGCCCACCAGTCGGGGCGCCAACAGATCGTCGACGACCGACTTGATGGGCCGGGCCTCTCGACCTGGCTCCGCAGCGTCTCTGAGACCCCACCACGCCTCGCCTTGGCCCACCACGCCGTCGGTGTCCTCGACCTCGACCACCAGGTTCGAAAGGGTCCGGTCGGTGAGGATCTCGGCTGTGACAGACCTGATCTGAGCCATCGGCCAAACCTAACCGGCCACCCAGTGTCTGACGAAACGGGCGACCGGTCCGGCGCTGGCGCTCACGACAGCTTCTGTCTCAGGTCGTCGACCTTGTTTTTGGCGGTGTTCTTCGCCTTGTCGGCGGTGTCCTTGGCCTTGTCAGCGAGGTCGTCGAACTTGCTCTTCAGGTCGTCGACCTTCTCCTTGGCCTCGCCTTCGGCTTCGTCGAGCTCGCCTTCCATCGCGAGCTCGTCATCGTCGGTGAGATCTCCGGCCGCCTGCTTGGCACGGCCCTTCAGCTTGTCGGTTTCAGCAGACATGTGTCTCCTCGTGTTGGGTACGCCTCGTGCCTACCCAGACACACACATGTCAAACATCGCCTACCAACCTCAGCCGTCGCCCGCGCCGACAGGCCAGGGTGCGCGATGGCTTCGAAGTACCCCGATCGCCGTCGTCATCACAGCTGCCAGGGGTACTGCGACAAATGCACCGATTACCCCGGCAATCGCTCCGCCGGCAGCCAAGGCGGCCAGAACCGCGGCGGGATGCAGAGGCACCTGGCGCCCCATGACCACGGGCATCACTACATCGCCTTCGATCTGCTGCACCGCCAGCGTCAAGATGACGACCAGGGCAGCATCGCCGGGTCCATTGGCGACCAGGGCCACCAGCGCTGCAAGCCCGCCGGCCGCGGTGGCTCCGACAACGGGCAGGAACGCCCCGAAGAACGTGATGACGGCAAGAGGTATCACCAACGGCACGCCGATCAACAACAGGCCGACGCCTATTGCAACCGAGTCGACGACCCCGGTGATCGACACCGCTTTCAGGTAGGCGCTCAGCGTGGCCACCGCCTCGCGGCCCGCTTGGTCGACGGCGCGACGGCGTTGCGGATGAACGTGTTCGACGAGCCAGCCCCACATCTCGGGCCCGTCCTTGACAAAGAAGAAGGTCAGGGCTGCGGTCAGGAACAGGCCGCTGAGCAGCTCGACCACCAGGGTCGCCCGGCTCGTCCCCAACGACGACACGCCACCTATCACCGACTGACGCAACCGCTGCTCGATGTCGTCGATGGTCTGTTCGGACAGGTCTAACGGGCCGGTTGCCAGCCAGTTGCGAACATCGTTCGCAACGTCGCTCCAGCGCGCCGAGTCTTGGGTCAGCTCGGCTGTGAGGCCCCAAGCCGCACCCGCCAGCACGCCGCCAACGACCGTCAACACGCCCACCAGCACCAACCATGTCGCCGCCAGAGCGGGTACACCCCTCCTGGTCAGCCTCCTGACCAGCGGTGACAACACCGACGCGACCATCGTCGCCACCAGTATCGGCACCACGACGACGCGCAACTGCAGCGCCATCCATCCGAGCGCAAGTGCAGCGACGCCGATGACCAACAGACGCCAGGCCCACCCGGTCAGGCGCACCAGCCACCTGGGTGGTTCGAGAAACGCTCGGTCTGGTGCTTGGGCCTCCGACATCGGTGGCGACCTACCCCGCCAATGCCGGCGCCAAACGTACCGACCGTTGTCGTGTGGGTCGGGTTTCGCCCGACCCCACCCGGGGGTAGGCCGTACCTCGGGGAACGACCACGAGATGACGATGAACGAAACGACCACAACACCAGACTCAGCAGCACAACCCTCGGGCGCAGGGGAAGACGACGAAGTCGACGAACAGTTCCGAGCCCTACTGGAGGGCTTGCGCACCTCACTTCCAGGAGTACAGGTGCTGTTCGGCTTCCTGCTGGTGGCGCCTTTCCAGTCCGACTTCGATGGTTACGACCGCAGCACCATCGTCAGCTTCACCGTCGCTTTCTTGTCGGCCGCGGTGTCGTCGATGCTGCTCATCGCCCCCAGCGTTCACCAACGACTTCGGGCACCGCGGTCCGGGCTGCGACGCCGCTCGAAGAAGCACCTCATCATCGCAACCTGGCTGACGATCGCCGGCACCGTCGCCATGGGCGTCGCCATCGTCGCAACGGTCTTCCTGGTGTCGACCTTCGTGTTCGACACCGTGTGGTCGAGTGCCGTCGCCGCCTCCCTGGCCGCAGTGCTGGTGTGGGCGTGGTTCTACCTGCCCCTGAAGTGGAGTACCGACTGAGCCTGAAACCTCTCCGAGATGTCATGACGCGGCGTCCCCGCACCCTTGGGGCGTGGGTGCGGGGACGTGGATGGCCTCGATACGGGCGTCAGTTCTGCTGACGCCATACCCTTCGGGCGTCAGTTCTGCTGACGCCATACCCTTCGGGCGTCAGTTCTGCTGACGCCATGCCTCGAGGGACGAGGCAGGCAGGCCCAGCCGGACCGATCTGGCATCGATCGAGGCGATGAAGTGGGCGGGAATCATCCGCGGTTCTCGGAACCACCCGGGGTCGACCTCGATGGCGACTATCGCCCCGCCATCGGTGACCTCGGCGCCCGCAACGCTGCCGACCTTCTCTCCATCGGACGAGAACACGTCGGCTCCTGTCGGGACCGCCACCTCGTCATCGGGGATGTTGCGGTCTGTGCGCTCGATGACTCGCGGCGTAGCCATGTGCCTCGAGTAGGTGGGCGCAGGGCCACCAGCCCCGTAGGCGGGATAGCCCCAAACCAAAGGGCCTGCGGCCTGCGGCGGGTACTCGTTGTATGCGTCGGCTTCCTCGACTCGCACGTAGTAGCTCTCCTCGAAACGAGCCAGGTCGTCCAAGTCGACCTCCTCGTTGAGCGTGATCTGATCCTCGTCGGCACGGGCGACGAACGCCACTGGTACGACACGTTCCTCGGGAAAGAAGAATCCCTTGGACAAGACGAGATGGCTGATCTGCTTGCGACGTGGGTCCGCGACGAGCCGCTCGACCTTGCCTAGATCGTTGCCGTCCGCCGACACCACTTGGGTTCCTTCCGTGAACTGCAAAGTCTGCGTCATGGGTTTCACTCCTCTGTGTTTGTCGGTGTACGTGCATGGACTACCCGATGAGCGGCATCTGAAACATCGGACCTGACTCACAGCTGCTTGGTTTGTGACCCCGCGTCTGCGGGTAGACCCACCGCCATGAAGATCACCCGAACACTGAAGACGATGGCGTTCACCGCATTGGCTGGCGCTGTCGCGTCGTACTTCCTCGACCCGCGGTCGGGCCAGCTGAGGCGCGAGCGCCTGGCCGGCGCAGCAGAGCGGCGCCGCCGTGACCTCGATCACCTCAGGTCCAGCGTCAGCCGTGTTGCCAACGCCGTCACACCCGACGGCACAGAAGAGACAGCCGTCTCACCCGACGGCACAGAAGAGACACCCGACGACGAGCACCACATATCGCTGGAAGCCGAGGTCGCTGTCGGCTGACCCGACCGCCCGTGCAGGTCAGTCGAAGTACTGGCCGCACTCGATCTGGACGAGCTCGTCGCCCTCGTCGAATGCCACGTTCAGCGGATCGCCGCCGCCGGCAACGTTTTCCATCTGTTCGCGGAACAACCTTCGCAGGGTCCGCACACCACGATCGGAGCTGGCCAGGTGCTCGTCTGAGTGAAGGGTTATTTCGCCCATGCTCTTCATCGCTTCCCAGTCACCCGGGAACCGCTGGGTGGTCTCGAAATCGGGCTCTCCGCTGGGGCGCAGCGCCTCTATCCGCTCGAAGAAGGTGCGATCCTTACCTCGCAGCACCGTGAAGATACGGAAGTGAGTGTCGTCGACGGGCACCACGAAACCCAGAGCGTCGCCGCGGCCTGGTGCGCCGAACGGGTTCGAGACGCCACGGATTCCCGGCAGCACCGTCTCGGTTACGGTTCGCAGGCTTCGTCCGTCGGGGATGTCCATTATTCGGGTTGCGGCCACCCCGGTTTCGGTGGTGGCGAAGGTGGTCTGGTCAAGACGTTCCCATGGCTGGAAGTCGAGGGTGTCGAACTCGCCATATCGCGACCCGAACTGTGGACCCGAGTGGAAGAAGTGAAGCCACATGAAGTGAGCTGGGTCGAGAATGTTCTCGAAGTGCTGGAACCAGTTGAACGGAACCTCGCCGCGGAAGTAGCGGCCGCTGCCGATGTTCTTGTCGTCGGTGAACAGCTGCTCGTCGTCGTCGAGGTTCTCGAACGTGCTGTATCGCGGCAGCAACGGCTTGCGTTCGGGCGGTCCTATGTAGGCCCACACCAGGCCGTACCGCTCGTCGGCGGGATACCACGGCTGCCTGAACTTGTCGCGGTTCTGGCCGTTGTGCGGTTCGCAGGGTTGGTCGGTGCAGTTGCCCTGCGTATCGAACGCCCAGCCGTGATAGCAGCAGCGGATGCCACAATCGTCGACGCGCGCATACAACAACGACGTTCCCCGATGAATGCAGCGAGGATGAACCAGTCCCGGCCTTCCGTCGCGGTTGCGAAACAGGATCAGATCTTCGCCCAGCAGCCGCACCTGCTTGGGCACCTCGGTGGCGTCTTCGCTGAGACCGATCGGGTGCCAATACCGGCGCAGGAGTTCTCCCATAGGCGTACCCGGACCCACCTCGGCCAGCTCGCGGTCGTATTCGCCGGGCGCCTTTCCGTAGGCCGTTCCCTGATCTGCTCCGGCCGCCCCACCGTGTGAACGTGTCTCATCGGTGATGCTCATCTGTGTTCCCCCTGCTCGACGCACTTGCCATGTTATGTACATGGCCATGCCCGCCCCCACCCGGGGCATCGGCCGGCCGGATCACGTTCCTCTACTGAACCTCGTCGAGCCGGTAGGCGGTGAACATCGCTGCAATCGGCGCGGCGGCGAACGCCAGGAACACAAACCCCAGACCCAACCCGTCTTGAAGTGTCCCGAACACGCCGGTGACCAGCAGCGCCGCGCCAACGACGGTGTTGGAGACGGCGGTGAAGACTGCGCGTTCGTCGGCAGCGGCCATGTCGACCAGGTGGGTCGACCGTCCCAGCCTGACACCTTGATATGCCAGCACGACCAGGAACAACAGGCCGCCGGCGACCCAAACCGACGACAGCAGGTTTCGGTCGATCGTAACCATCGCCCCTGCAGCCGCGAACAGGAGTGAGCTGGCTGCCGCACTGCCCAACAAGACCTTGCGCGACGACTTGTCCGAAAGCCGACCCCACAAACGACCACCGATGATCGTTGCGACACCGGATGCGATGACGAAGGGCCCCAGGCTGGAGGCGCTTCGCCCTCCCGAAGCCGTCAGGGCCAGCACATAGGGCGGCGAGATCGCGGTGACCGTCAGCAGCGACCGAGCCGTTATGAACAATCGGAGCTGACGTTCGGTACGAAGTATTGCCAGATTGGCGATGGCTGCGGCTACACCGTCGACGCCACCTTCGGTGGCCCCTGGCGTTTCCTCCAGTCCGGCGAACAGGCCGGCAGCCAGCGTCCAGAGAGCTCCGGCCAACAACAGCGTCGCCCCTACGCTGGTGGTCGTCAGGGGAATCCAGCCGGTGGCCAGACCCAGCCCGAACACCAGGGTGGCGGCCGCGGCGATCGACGTAGCCGTGCCTGTCACCGTGCCACGGCGCGACTTCGACACCGTCTTGCCGAGCACGTCCTTGTACGAGGCCGAAGCCACACTGCGAGCCAGGGCAAACACGGCTACCAACGCAACTATCGTCCAGGCGGCCCCTCCACCATCGAAGGTCAGCGCAACCAGGCCCATGGCCGCCACAGCCGCTCCCTGCACAGCGCTCGCCGCGGCCCAGGCCCACTTGCGTACCGACATGGCCCTGACCCGGTGGCCGACGAACAGCTGCGGCAGCAGGGCCAGGGCCTCTCGTGCCGGCACGATCAGCCCCACCGCCAGGGCAGAGCCGCCCAACGCCGACACCAGCCACACCAGCACCAGCTTGGGGTCGGCAAGTCCGTCGCCAGTCTTGGTCGCAGAGAGGCTCGCCAGATGACGGCGAAGGTTGGCAGGTTGTTCGTTACATGCGCTGTCTGGAATGTCCTCGCAAACGCGATCGGCGCCCTCACCGAAGAGTGCCTCGGTGGCCCGATCGGCCAGGTCGTCGGCCATGGCTGTGGGTCTAGCTTCCCGACCTCGAGGCGTCATCGCGGTGTCGCATCAGCAGATAGCCGAGCAGACCCGTCGTCGCGGCCAGAGCCGCAACGGTCAGTGCACGGTGTTCGTTCCAGAGCCTTCCGGCGAGACGGGAAGTCGTCGGTGCGATCTCGCCAGCCGCGTCGGTTACTCGTTCCGTCAGGTCTTCGATCGTTTCGGTTTGGGTGAACATGTCAGCGAACTACCCCACGGCTCCCTGCCCCAAACACCGGTGTTCGATGGCGGGGTGGGTGGAGACGGGTGTATGTATTGCTCGATGGAACTGGGTTCGACCGAGCTGGCGGCGAGGCTCGAGGGCTGGACCAAGGAGAGCCACGGACCCGACGTTCGATTGGTCGGTGAGCCAGAGGGCAACTCGAGCGGGTTCGACAGCGACATCTACTTCGTTCGGTTCGAAGGCGAAAGCCTCGTCGACCGATGGCGGGGCCCGCTGGTGCTGCGAGTTCGGCCCGAAGGTGTTCCGGTCGAAAGCGCATGTCACGAAGCCAGGATCCAGAACTGGCTAGCCGACAGCGGGTTTCCGGCACCCAGGGTGTTGGAGGTCCTCGACGAAGACGGGCCCACCGGGCGGCCGGCCCAGCTGATGGAGAGGGCTCCGGGGCTGCTGCTGATAGACGCTGCCAAACGTCGGCCGTGGAGCGCTCGGAGTCTGATCGGTGCCATGGCCAGGTTGCAGGTAGAGCTGACCCGGATGTCCACGGTGGGATTTCCCGACGGGGCCGATCTCCTAGACCGGCGCCTAGCCCTCGTCCGCAACACACTGGATGCTGTGCGTGACCCGAACCTCGAGCAGGCTCTTCAGCGGGTCGAGGGCCGCTCGGGCTATCTGCGCAACTGCGAGCCCGTGATCTGCCACGGCGACTATCACCCGCTGAACGTTCTGGCCGATGGCCGTCGCTTGTCTGTGATCGATTGGTCCGATGCCGGGCTCGGCGATGCCGATGGTGACCTTGCGAGAACCCTGCTGCTGTTCAAAGTGGCGTACCTGGGAGCTTCCTCGCCTTTCGAAGCGAGGATTCTCAAGGCGGTCGGTCCACGCCTCGAACGGACATACCGCCGGGCGTATGAGACGCATCGCAAGCCAGACCCCGAGCGTGTCCTGGCGTGGCAGGCCGTGCACGCCGTGCACGGCTGGAGCCAGGTGGTGGCTGCTCGGGCCGGCCTGTTCGGTGTCGATCCGGCGCGCCTTCCCGAAGGGCTCGAGAACGACCTGGCCGGGATAGTCGACCAATCACTCCGCTGACGTCAGGTCAGGTCAGGTCAGGTCAGGAAGGTACAGGTCAGCCTCCCTCGGCGTACATCTCCTCGATGACGGTGGCGTACTTGTCGCGAACGACATTTCGCTTGACCTTGAGGGTCGGGGTCAGCTCCCCGTTCTCGATGGTCAGCGCGTCCGGCAAAATGCGCCAGTACTTGATCTGCTCGACGGGTGCGTGGGTCTCGTTGACCCGGGCGATTCCTGCTGCGATCTCGTCGTGGATCCGGGCATCGCGCGACAGTTCCGCGAGGTCGCAGAAGGCGTCGTGGCGGTGCGCCCATTCGGCGGCAGCGTCGGGATCGAGTGTCAGCAGCGCAGTCAGATATTTGCGGCCATCACCCACAACCACCGCCTGGCCGATGATGGGCTCCATCGACAGTCGGGCTTCGAGTTCGGCTGGGGCGATGTTCTTGCCGGCAGCGTTGATGATCAGATCCTTCTTGCGGCCGGTCAGCCACAGGTAGCCGTCGTCGTCGAGTCGGCCCAGATCACCAGAGTGCATCCACCCCTCCGGGTCGATCAGCTCGGCCGTGTCGTCGGCCAAACCGAAGTAGCCGGCGCACACACTTCCGCCGCGCACCAACACCTCGCCGTCGTCGGCGATAGCGACCTCGAGACCCGGAATGGCCTTGCCCACCGAGCCGATTCGTATGGCATCCGGAGGGTTCATCGTGGCCGGGCCGCAATCCTCGGTCTGGCCGTACACCTCGGCTATCGGCAGCCCGATTCCGTGGAACCAGTTGACGAGATCGGGATGAATCGGCGCAGCCGCCGAAGCGACCAACCTCGCCTGGTCGAGGCCCAGCTTGTGACGCACAGCCCTTGCGAGCGTCTGCTCGATGACCAGATTGCCGGCCCGCTCTGCGATCGAACGCACGAATCCGTCGGTGCTTTCGCGCCCGACCGATTTGGCCGCATGGTCCAGGACGCCTGACAAATGAACCGGTTTGGAGTCGAGTTCCTCGAGGATCGCGTCGTGCAGCTTCTGCCAGACTCGCGGCACGGCCATGAAGATCGTTGGCCTGGCCGCCTTCAGATCCTCGGGCACCGAAGCGAGGTTTCGGGCGAACCAGGTCTCTCCCCCGGCCGCGATCTGCCCGAAGTGGCTGGTGATGCGTTCGGCGATGTGGCTCAGCGGGAGGTACGAGAGCAGGCGGTCGCTGGGCATCAGCCCAACCATCGATTCGACCGACTCGATGGTCCAGACGATGTTGCCGTGGGTCAGCATTGTCCCCTTCGGCGGGCCCGTTGTTCCGCTGGTGTACACCAGCGTCGCCAGGTCGTCTGGGCCCAGGGCCGCGATGCGCTCGACGACCGTCGAGCGGTCTGCGCCCTGCTGCGCCAGTTGGTCGAGCGAGAGCAGCAGGTCAGCGCGGTCGAGACCTGCGGTTGCACCAAAGCAGACGATGCGCTCCAGAGCGGGAAGGTCGCCGAGGCGCAGGAGCACTTTCGACAGCTGCTCGTGATCGTCGACGAAACACACCCGACAGCCCGAGTTCTCGAGCACGTAGGCCGCCTGTGACGAAGAACTGGTTGGGTAAACCGGAACCGTCACCGCCCCGGCAGACAGTATCGCCAGGTCTGCGATGTGCCATTCGGGCCGGTTGGCCGACAGCAACCCGACGCGATCACCTGGTTCGATTCCAAGGCCGATCAGGCCCGCCGCTGCAGTTTCGACGGCTTGGCCATAGTGCCCCCAGTCGATCGTCCGCCACTCGTCGCCATCTCGGTATCTGAGTGCAACCCGATCGGGCTGATCGTGCACTCGCAACGAGAACCGGTCGAGAATGGTCTTGACCCCGAAAGCTCCTGACTCGACCGGGGTCACATCCGCATCCGATGCCGTCATGGCCGGACCTCCGCCGTCGATTTCGTTCGACCGTAGGGCGCCTGGTTCTGTTCATGTAGGGCCGTTTGCCTCACATTGGCCAGCGCCGCGGCCTGCGTAGCGGATAATGCGTACTCGGTATCGGGCTGGCTCGATTTGGTGTTTGACACCGGGAAGCTGTTTCGTACCGCTACCGGAAAGACGGGGGAACACATTGGGGAGCACCTCGGCCTCGGGCCGCGCCAGCCGAATCGCGCTCGCTGTCGCCGCGACCGCAATGTTGCTGGCCGCGTTCGTGGGCACCGCTACCAACATCGCAGTACCGGTGCTGGAGGACGAGTTCTCGTCGGCCTCCCTGACGCACATCTCGTGGGTCATCTCGGGGTTCGCCGTGACCCAGGTGACCTTCATGTTGCTGGGTGGCCGCCTCGCCGATCGCATCGGACGGCGCCGCATCTTCATGTCTGGCCTCGCCGTGTTCTCGGTTGGGGCGGCGGTGTCCGCGATAGCGCCCACGATCGACCTCGTGATAGCGGCACGGGTGGGGCAGGCGGTCGGGGTCGCACTGATGCTTCCATCGTCTCTGGCGGCGGTACTGCCGCTGTACCCCAAAGAAGAACACGGCTCGGTGGTGTCGCTGTGGTCGTCGATGGGTGTGCTTGGAGCGGCCATAGCGCCCACCGCTGCCGCGTTCCTGCTCGAGGTCTCGTCGTGGCGCATTGTCTTTGCCGTGGCAGCACCCATTGGCCTCGCGGCCATGGGCCTGGCCTCGCAGTTCATGGCAGACGACTCGGTGGCCGAGCGGCCGCCGCCCCTCGATCTGCTGGGCACGGTCACCGGCACGCTCGCCATCGGAGGTGCGATCTTCGTGATCGTGCAAGGCAGGGCGTGGGGCTGGAACGACGTCCGCATCGTGGTGGTGTTGCTCGTCGCTCTCGGTGGTGCGGCCGTGTTCGTGACATCTTCGATGCGACACGCCGAACCACTGCTCGATTTCGACCTGTTGCGAATCACGTCGTTTCGTGTGGTGACCCTGGCCAGCGCTCTGTTGTCGACGTCCACCACTGCCACATGGTTCCTGTACCCCCTGTTCCTGAACGACGTCTGGGGCTACTCGAACCTGCAGATCGGTCTGGCCATGACACCGGGGCCGCTCGTGATGGTGGTGCTGGCGCCGATAGCCGGACGTATGGTCGACCGCAGGGGCTATCGCGGCTTGTTGATCTTCGGCGGCACGATGGCCACCCTCGGCACAGCATGGATGGCCTGGCGGTTGAGACCGGGCGGCCAGTACGTGACCGCCTTCTTGCCCGGAACGTTCTCCATCGGCGTTGGCATGGCGTTCATGCTGGGGCCGGCTAACGCTGCGGCCCTACGCGACATCCCCGCATCCCAGCTCGGTGCGGCCAACGCGGCGTTCAACACCGTCAGGTCTGCGACGTCGGCGTTCGGCGTTGCGCTGATGACCGCCATCATCGGCGATGCGGTGGTGGGTGAACGCATCGAAGAGTTTCGTCTGGGGTGGTGGACGATGGTTGCCGTGATGGCCTTCAGCCCGGTTCTACTCTGGCGGTCGTACCGACCACACCAACACTCACAGACGCCGAGCCTGTCATCCACATGAGCCTGCCTTTCGAGAACAACGACGACTTCACATACGGTCGCTATCTGGCGGTCGACGAGCTGTTGTCGCTTCAGCGATGCGTCTCCTACGACGAGGCCACAGGTGGTCCCGAGCACGACGAGATGTTGTTCATCGTCATCCACCAGGTGTTCGAGTTGTGGTTCAAGCAGGTGCTCCACGAACTCGACCGAATCGTGGCCCAACTCGACGCCGGCAACGTCAACTCGGCGCGCCACAGCCTCAAGCGGGTGATGAAGATCTTGAAGACCCTGGTCGGCCAGGTCGACGTGCTAGAGACCATGACCCCGGCCGAGTTCGCCAGCTTTCGCTCGTTCCTGGCCAACGCGAGCGGGTTTCAGTCTGTGCAGTTTCGCGAGCTCGAGTTCGCCTTGGGCATCAAGGATCGAATCCAGCTCGAGTGGTTCGAGGGCGACGATCTGGCACGGCTGGACAGACGGTACGAATCGCCGACCCTGTGGGACGCGTTCTTGCGCCTGCTGCACCGATCAGGCTTCGAGGTGCCTGCCAATACACTCGAACGCGACGTCCGAGCTCCGGTCGAACCCGACGCTCAGGTGCAGGCGGCCATCATCTCGTGTTACGCCGACGATGGTTTCGCAGACCTCTGCGAAACTCTCACAGACCTGGACGAGGGCCTGCTCGAGTGGCGCTACCGGCATCTGATGATGGTCAGGCGCACCATCGGCACCAAGGCCGGCACCGGCGGCTCCGATGGCGCCGGCTATCTGCAGACGACCCTGCGGCCCGCGTTCCCCGATCTCTGGGCGATCCGCACCCAGTTCTGACCGAAGGACGTCCGGCACCCGTTCGGCTAGTCGGCCGCCCTGGCGTCGGCTTCTGCTGCGGCCTTGATGCCCTCGATGACCCTGGTCATGTTCGAGCGGTGTTCGTCGACTCGCCTTGCCAGGATGCGCGGTTCTTTGTCTGGCATCGCCACGATGGCCCGATTGATGCCAGACGGACCAGGCCCGATGATCACCGAATAGCGCAGGCGGGTGGCTCCGGCGATAGACGCCGCCTCGAAGCGCCACCTGGCACCGGGATTGTCGGGGTCGGAGGTGACCCATCCGAACTCTTTGGGCTCGTCGCATCTGTCGACATAGCAGGGCACCTCCCACTCGCCTATCGCGGGGTGCATGTTGGATCCGATGAAACGGGCCCCGACCGCAGGACCCTGGGTGGCTCCGCTGTCGTCGACATCCCACCGAGCACCGACGAATTCCTCGCTGAAGCGGGCGCCGAAACCGATGTCGGTCATGTAGTTCCACACCACGTCGGCGGGCGCGTCGATGTCGATCTCGACCACTACCCCGGGCCCGTCCGAATGCCGCGGTGGGTCGCTGGGGCCGTGTTCCCACGTGTGCCCGAAACGGTCCAGGTAGGTGATCTCTCTGGCTGGATAGCGCGGCGCCCGTTTGAACTCGGTGCCCTTGGTCCAAGCCACCGGGATCATCGCAATCTGCGTCATCCCGTCGGGAATCGCCAGCAATTGGGCGATGTCGTCTTGGCGGCTCAGTATCGCTGTGGTCCACGCGGTGCCCAATCCCCTGGCGCGGGCTGCGACACAGAAGCTCCAGACCGACTGGATCACCGAATCGAACAAGCCCGGCCTGCCACTGCCATCGTGCACCCCGATGATGGTCGGGATGACGATGAGGGGCACCTCGGCAAGGTGCTCGGCCAGGTGGGCCGCCGACTTCATCACCCGTTCCTGGGGGTGACCGGTGCCCTCGAGGCGGTCGCGCGTGTCGACCATCCAGTTGCCGGCCGACTCCATGTACAGCTCGGCCAGTCGATCCTTTGTGGCCTGATCGCGCACTACGATCCAGCGGCGACTGCCCTGGTTGCCACCCGAAGGTGCCTGCTCGGCCACGTCGATGCAATCGAGGATCATCTGGTGGTCGACCGGCCGGTCGAGATCAAGGCGCAGCCGCACCGCACGAGTCGTGGTCAGTGCCTCGTCGACCGCCTCTACATCGATTGCCATGCCGACCTCCCCTATCGTTGCTTGCGCTCAGACGGGTTCTACCACGAAGAACGCGTAGCAGTATGTGTGACCGAACTCGACGAACTGGGCGATCTCGTGCTCGGCCGATGATGCAACCTCGTCGGCGATCGGGTCATCGGGGTGATCTCGGCGCAGTTCGCGAATGCGCTCTTGCATCGGCGCGTAATAGTCGTCCCACCACGCGTCCACGGGCAGGTCGAACGTTGCGACGACTCGAAACCCGGCGGCCGCGACCTTTGCCTCGATGCCGGCTCGGTCGCAGAATGCCGGGTATTCGGCCAGCCACCAATCGCGGATCTCGGCCGGTGGATCGTCGACCAGCCAGGTCGGTTCGCTGAACACGACCACTCCACCATCTGCCAGCAGCGGGCGCCACGCCTGCAGGGCTTCGGTGATGCCGACGTTGTAGATCGCCGACTCGCACCACACGAGATCCTGGCTGCCTGGCGCTGCATCGGGTTCGGCCATGTCGCCCACCACCGCCCGGACACGGCCGGCCTCACCCTCGAGCGCGATTCGGCGATTGGCCTCATCCACCATCTGAGGGAGCACATCCACAGCGATGATGGTCGCCTGGGGCATGGCCCGGGCCAGGGCGATGGTCTGGGCACCAGGACCACAGCCCAGGTCCAGAACCGTCCTGGCCCCAGGGCCAGCCACATGCCGAAGGGCTTCCAGCGTGTACTCGTCGCCGCCGGGGCCGGCGCGGGGAAGGGTGCCATACACCGACACGAAGAACTCGAATGCCCGGGAGTGCTCGCCTTCCAGCTCAGAGTCAGCCATCGGGCAACCCTAGCGCCGCGTGTCGGGACAGAAGCGAAGGGCTTCAGGTGGCAGGATCGGCCCGCAGCAGCACTACGCCCACCCAGGTGAACCACACGATCGAACCGAGGCCGAACAACATTCCCAGTTCGGACAGGCCCGGCACCAGCGTCACCAAACCTCCGGCTGCGCTGAGCAGACCGACGATATTGAGCGCCCGGGGCAACGCACCGGTCGACCACGCTGCGAGGCTGACGAGCAGTATCCACATCCCGCCGACCAGCTCGTTGCCACCTCCGAGCCCGTCGGTGATGGCGTCGATGCTGGACCACAGCGCTTCGGCGCCGGCAGGGTCGGTGTCGGCCAGGTCGGTGATGGCCTGAATGCCGATGTTGGAGATCATGCCGGTGGCAAACATCAGACCGGCCCAAATGAACGCAAACACCGCACCCAGGTCGGCCAGCAGCGGACTGCCCTGGGCCAACCTCGCATGAAGGGCCTTGGCCAGGGGCACCAGCGCCACCCCGAAGACCAGGAAGATCACCAGATACCAGACGAACAACGCAGTCTGGTGCTGACCCACAAACGCTACAGACTCGGCCACCGTTGGGTCGCCGGAGGTGTAGTCGGCCAAGCTGGTCACGAACAACACGATGCCGAACAGGAAGGTCGCTGCAGCCGTCAGCGCGGCCACACCCCCTGCGCGCTCACCAGCCCATCTGGCTCGTTGGGCCTTCGCAGCCTGTGCGGAATCGGAGTCGATGATGGTCATTGTTGTTTCCTTTCTTCGAATGGGTCTGTCTCGATCGGGGCCACACGAATCACCTCGGCGGCGACGGCGGTCAGGTGGTTCAAGACGCCGTGAAGGTGGGCGGCATCGGCAACGACCCCGACCAGACGTGTCTGGCTTGGGTGGGGGTGATCGAGAACGAAGTCGTCCGTCAGCGGACGCAGCAGTCGCTCGGTGGCGTGACCGGCGATGACGATCTCGTAGGCGGTTGGCTTGTGCATGGACACAAGCGTCGGGCCGACCGGTGTGAACGCGCATCGCTCGCACACCGAACTCACCCGGGTGATACCCGCCTATGGTTGTCGGGATGGAGGAGCCGCCCATCCCGCTCGTGCCCACCAAGCTGACCCCTCCCACTCCCCCGACGTCGCTGGTTGCCAGGCCACGTCTGATGAAGGCGCTGGACAGCGTCGTCGACGACCCGAACCGCAGGCTGGCCCTGGTGAGTGCTCCAGCCGGCTCGGGCAAGTCGACCCTGATGGCCGCATGGCTGGAGGCGAGGCCCGAGGTTTCGTGCTGGGTTCAGCTGGACGAAGCCGACCGCGATCCGGCCCGATTCTGGACCTACCTGATCGCCGCTCTGGCGCGGGCCTTACCAGGGCTGGATCTCGCGCTGGGGCCCTTGATCACATCGGCGGCGCGCAACCCAGAAGCCCTGATCTCCCATGTCGCAACCGAGTTGATGCGCTTCGGGAAACCCGTGCTCGTGGCTATCGACGACTACCAGCTCGTCGCCGGACCTCAGATCGATGGAGCGGTCGAGCGCCTGCTCGATCTGGCACCGCCGAACATGATGCTGGTGTTGGGTTCGCGCCTCGACCCGGGAATGCGCCTCAGCCGGATGAGGGTCAGGGGGCAGCTGACCGAGATACGAGCAGACGACCTGAGGTTCACCTCCGAGGAGGCCGAGCACCTCTTGACCGGCAGGGCGGCCGGGATGAGCCAACGGCATGTCGAAGCCCTGTGCAGCCGCACCGAGGGTTGGGCCGCCGGGCTGGTCCTCGCCGGCCTGTCGCTTGGTGCGACCGGTGACCTCGACCAGTTCGTAGCCACCTTCGAGGGCGACGACCGGCTGGTCGTCGACTATCTGACCGACGAGTTTCTCGAGCACGTCGGCGAGGCGGATCGGCGACGGCTGCTGGAGACATCGGTATTGGAAGGCATGTGCGGAGCCCTAGTCGACGCGGTCTGCGGCAGTTCCGATGGGGCTGCGTGGCTTCGCTCGACCGCCGAGACCAACCAGCTGTTGATAAGCCTCGACCGCACCGGAACCTGGTACCGGTACCACCACCTGCTGCGAGACATGCTTCGCCTTGAAGCCAGTGTGGTGTTGGCCGGCCACCGCGCCGAGCTTCACCGCCGCGCAGGTGGCTGGCACATGACCGACGGCGATTTGACCAGTGCCGTCGAGCACCTGCTCGAGGCCGGTGACCTCACCGAAGCGGCCGACCTGATAGCCGACAACGCAACCAAGCTGTTGAACGGTGGTCACCTGTTTACTGTGCTGCGGTATCTCGACCGTCTCGGCGAGGTGATCGAAACCCACTCGGGGTGTTGCATCGTCAGGGGCTGGGCCACCTTCGTGGCCGGCCGTTTCGGCGAGGCCGAGATCTGGCTCGACAAGGCGAGCAGGCTCGACACCGAAGGCATCGATGCCGGGCTGATCACCGCGCTCGGCACCATGATCCAACTGGCGAAGGGCAACGTGTCTGCCGCTCTGGCGGTGGCGTCCGCCAGTTCGAGGCCCAGCGATCCGACCCACGCGATGGTTCTGGGAGGTGTGCTGGTGTGGGGAGGCCTCTTCGATGAAGCCAGACCCCACCTGCGCGCGGCGGCCGACATGGCCGCCTCCGCACCCGACGACTTCGCTGCGGCGGTGACACCGATCTTCGAAGCGATCATCGAGCTCGAGTCGGCCAACCCCGATGCCGCCGGTCGGCTGGCACGGCGCACTATCGAATTCGCAACCCAACGTGGCATCGACGAGGCTGCTCAGATGGCGCTGGCTCACAGCGTGGTGGGCATCACAACCGACGACCCAGCCGAGGCCGCAGCGGCCGTCAGGCGAGGTGTCGAGCTGGCCCGTCGCTCGCCAGAGAACATCATGCTGGGATATGCCCTGACCGCTGCGGGCGATGTCTTGAGTGCTCTGGACCACCCCGACGGCGCCGAGATGCTGACCGAAGCCAGATCTGTGGTCGATCGCAGCGCCGACCCAGGCATCGTGGGGCCCTACCTCGCCCGCGCCGAGCTGCGCCACGGCCGCAAAGCGGTGGTGCGCAGCGTCGGGCTCGTCGAGGAACTGACCGACCGCGAACTCGCCGTCCTTCACTATTTGCCATCAGAGCTGTCGCAGCGCGACATCGCCAACCAGCTCTACGTATCGCTGAACACCGTGAAGACGCACTGCAAGGCGATATACCGCAAGCTCGGTGTCGGCGATCGCAAGGCCGCGGTGCAGGCAGCGCGCGAACTGGGTCTGCTCTAGAGCGGCGTCGGTTCATCACCCGGGTGAGATCGAACACGGGGCGACGACCGCTCACACCATGACCCAGGAATCTCGGTGCAGCGCCAAGCGGCGTTGCGACAGGCCAACCGGCCCGTCGGTCACCTTCTCGAAAGGCACCGAGTCATGTCTTTGGTCATCGACCCAGCTACCAACCCATCCCAACACACCGCAGGCGCAGGCCAAATAGCCGCCCAGGCCAGCGGCGCCACCAAGGTCTACGGCAGCGGCGACACCAAGGTGACAGCGCTGGACGGAGTCGACGTCAGCTTCTTCGCCCGGCAATTCACCGCAATCATGGGCCCTTCGGGCTCGGGCAAGTCGACCCTCATGCACTGCATGGCAGGGCTCGACCGCCTCGACGCCGGCTCGGCAGTGATAGGTGACACCGACATGGCCACGGCGTCAGAACGCGATCTGACGCTGTTGCGCCGCGACCGGCTGGGCTTCATCTTTCAAGCGTTCAACCTGGTGCCGACACTGACCGCGCTAGAGAACATCACCCTGCCCATGATGCTGGCCGGCCGCCAGCCCGATCAGCAGTGGCTGGACGAGGTGGTGAACACGGTCGGGCTGGCCCAGCGCCTGAACCACCGACCCAGCGAGTTGTCCGGTGGCCAGCAGCAGCGAGTGGCTGTGGCGCGGGCGCTGGCGGGCCGTCCCGAGATCATCTTCGGCGACGAACCGACCGGCAATCTCGACAGCACGACCGGCGCAGAGATCTTGGCCTTCATGCGTCACGCGGTGGACGACCTGGGGCAGACGATCGTGATGGTCACTCACGACCCGGTGGCGGCCTCGTATTCGGATCGGGTGCTCTTCCTGTCCGACGGGCGCATCACCGACGAGTTGCACAACCCCACTTCGGACGCGGTCATCGACGCCATGCGTCGGCTCGGCTGACCAGCAACCAGGAACATCTCAAAGAAAGCACTTCTCTCATGTTGAAACTCACGCTCAAAGGCCTTCAAGCCAACAAGATCCGTTTCGCCCTCACCACCTTCGGCGTGGTGCTGGCGGTCAGTTTCGTGGTGTCGGCCCTGGTGCTAGGCGATGGTCTTCGCCGCAGCTTCACCGGCGTTTCCCAAGACATCACGTCTGGAGTGGACATCCAGGTGCGAGCCGTATCCGACTTCGGCGACCCGCCGCCGCTGCCGCCCGAACTGGTGGACGTCATCGCCCAAGTCGATGGGGTCGCCGCCGCCCAGGCCAACATCGAAGCCGGGGAGTCGGCCGTCAGACCGATACCGCCCGATGGTGAGCCGATATCGATATACGGCCCGCCACAGCTCGCCTTCAACTGGGCCGAAGACGCCCAGATGAGCCCCTTCGAGCTCGTGACCGGAGCCGCGCCCCTGCCGGGCGAGTTCGTGATGGATATCGACTCGGCAGCCGACCACGGCTTTGTCGTCGGCGATGTGTATGACGTGTTCACGCCCAGCGGTCTGGTCAGCTTGCAACTGTCCGGGACGTTCACGTTCGGGCCACAGAACGCAACCCTGGGTTCGCTGCTGATGGCGATGAACACCGACGAAGCGGCCGACCTGTTCGACAAGGACGGAATCGACACCGTCGAGGTACGGGTCGCGCCGGATGCAGATGTCGCCACAGTGCAGGCAGAGATCGCTGCAGTGGTGCCCGGGCTGCAGGTCGTCGACAACGCCACCGTTCTGGCCGAGACCACCGCCGAGTTCACCGAGGCGGTCGACATCGTGCAGAACATCTTGCTGGGCTTTGGTGGCGTAGCCCTGTTCGTTTCGATGTTCATCATCTACAACACCTTCGCGATCGTCATCGGCCAGCGAACCCGCGAGCTGGCCCTGCTTCGAACCCTCGGAGCCTCGCCATCGCAGATACGCCGCTCGGTCATGGGCGAGTCGGTCGTCATCGGCACCTTGGCTTCGGCTCTCGGGATTGGCGGAGGTGTATTGACGGCCAAGGGAATCGACGCCCTGGTTGCCGCCCTCGGCGTGGGCCTGCCCGACTATCCGTTCGTGCTGTCGGGTCGCACCATCGTGGCCGCCGTCGTGATCGGATTCGGCGTGACGGTGGTGGCAGCTACCGGCCCGGCACGCAAGGCATCGACCATCCCGGCGATCGCCGCATTGAGTGCTGTTGATCAGTCGACATCGGTGGGCAGCCGGACCCGCAAGGTGGCCGGCACGGCCATGATCACCTTCGGTGCTGTCATCGGAGCGCTGGGCCTCAGCGGTGCCGGGTCGACCGCGGTGACCGTTGCCGCCATGGCGCTTGGTGCCATGGGCGTGTTCCTGGGCGTCGCAACGCTGAGCCCGCTGATGGTCGAAACGGTAACCACCATCATCGGTTGGCCACTGCGCAGGGTGTCCGGAGTGGCGGGCACCATGGCCCAGCGCAACGCCGCCCGGAACCCCCGGCGCACCGCTACCACGGCAGCGGCGCTGATGATCGGTCTGGCATTGGTGTCGACCGCCATCGTCGTCGGTGATTCGATCAAGCAACACATCGGCGGAACGATCGAGGAGGTCGCCAGGGCCGACTACTTCATCACCGACGATCTCGACGAGGTGGACCTTCCGGCAGAGCTGACCAGCGAGCTGGCTCAGACAGGCCTGGTCGACCAGGTCGCCGGTTTCGCATACACCGAAGCCGAACTGAACGGTGAGGTGGTCGAAATACCCGTGACCGACTTCGAGACCGTCGACGCGCTGCTGGATCTCGACTTCTCGCCCGGCGCCTTGGCGAACCCCACTGCGGTTCCTGTGGTGGTTCGAGCCGAGCAGGCTCAGCGCCTGGCGATCGTCGAAGGCGACATCATCACCACCAGACTCGCCGACGGCACGACGGTCGAGGCCACCGTCACAGGAACCTTCGGAGAGTCGGGCGGGGTGGTCACCGACTATCTATACGACGTCGCCAGCGCCGAAGCCATCGGCCTGTCGCCCAGCTACGAGTGGGTTGCATTCAACCTGGCCGACGGGGTGAGCGCCTCGATGGCCGACACCCTGGCAGACGCGGTCGCCGAGCAACTTCCCGACGTCCACGTCGAGACCGCCGATGCCTACGTCGAGCGTGTCCAGGGTTCGATCGACACCCTGCTGGCCATTGTCAACGTGATGGTGGCTCTGGCCGTGGTCATCGCCTTGATCGGCATTGCGAACACGTTGGCCCTGTCTGTGTTCGAGCGGACGCGCGAGTTGGGTCTGGTGCGTGCGGTCGGTATGACCCGCAGGCAGCTTCGGCGCATGGTGCGTCTCGAAGCGGCCATGGTTGCCACCTTCGGAGCGGTCCTGGGCATCGCCGTCGGGCTGTTGTTCGGCTGGGCAGTGGTGACCGCACTTCCCCAAACCATCGCCGGTTCGGTGTCGGTGCCGTTGCAACCGCTGCTGTCTTTGATGCTGGTCGCCGCGTTCTCGGGTGTGCTCGCCGCTGTGCTTCCCGCCAGGCGCGCCGGACACCTCGATGTACTCGACGCCATCGCTCACTAGGAGTGCGAGATGACCACGAATGGTTCCAATTCGACGCGAGCGGTGTTGCGGGCCGTGACGCTGGCGTGCGGCCTGTTCCTCGTCGGGTGCGGTTCGGCCGACGAGTCGGTCGAGGCACAGCCGCTGGTGCTGCCCGACGGCTGGTTCGAGATGTCGGGATACGGCACGGTGCTGCATGTAGAAGGCGACGAGATAACGCCGCACTTCGTGACACCGTCGACATGCACTGTGGGCGAGAGCTTCGACAACACCTTGGTCGTCGACCACACCGAGACCGAGGACGGTGTTGTGGTGGTCGATCTGGTGGGCCCCACCACCGACTATCGGCTGCTGCCGCTGGTGGGGCCCCCACGGTGCGAGGCCAACGTCGCCGACACACTGACCGCCCTCGACGAAGCATTCACCCGCCACTACCCCTTCTTCGACCAGCGCGGCATCGACTGGCCAGAGCGGTTCGAAGCCATACAAGCGGCCGTCTCAGCCGGCCACGACCTCGAGCCGACCCTGGCATCGTTCCTTCAGACGCTGGGCGATGGCCACACCACCCTCGACGGGCAGGACATCGAACCGGACCTGGGCCGATTCGGTCTGGCAGCGGCATCGGATTCACAAGACCTGGTCGTCTTGATCGATGGAGAGGTTGCGTCGACTCTGGGCCGGCTCACCGAGCCCCAGATCGACGAAACGGGCACCGTCGTTTGGGGTGGGCTCGATGCGCACACCGGGTATCTGCTGATGTCCAGCTTCGTCGATCTGGGTCAAGGTGGTGAAGACGCCTGGGCAGACGTGACCTCGTTGCGCTCGGCCCTCGACCTAGCCGTCGCCGATCTGGACTCGCGCTTCGACTCACTGGTAATCGACATGCGATTCAACCCGGGTGGCCACGAAGACCTGGCCGTGCTGGCGGCCGGGTACTTCGCCCAAAGGCCCGGCCCCGCCTATCAAAAGTGGGCGTACGCATCACCCGATCCCTTGCCCCAGCTCATACAGGTAGACCGTGCCGGGGTGTTCTTCGACGGCGACATCGTGGTCATGACATCGCCGCTGACGGCAAGTGCAGCCGAAGTGTTCTTGTTGGCGGTCACCGCCACGTCCGATGCGCGGCTGGTCGGGTCGTCCTCGTTCGGTGAATTCTCGGACGCGATCGACTGGCTGCTGCCCGACGGCACGGCCCTGACGATGTCGATGGAGGTCTATACCGATCTCGACGGCAACTGCTTCGAGGCCGTGGGCGTTCCGGTCGACGTGTCCGCAACCCTGAGTTCGAGTGTCGACGAATCGTTGGGGCTGCTGCGTCGACTGCACCAGGCCGGCGCGGAGTAGGCCGACCCGCTTTCGGATGGGCTGCTGGTTCAGCCCTGTCGCAGGTCGCGGAGCTGGTCGATGTGGGCGCGAAGGTGCATGCCGGCTTGAACGTCGATGGCGATGACGCCCCAAGGGCGCGGCTCGTCGAGGACGACCTCGCCATCGTGTTCAAGCCGACAATGCACCAGGGTCGACCGCTGCTGGTCGTCCAGGCGGGCCACCGCCGCGATCATCTGCTCGGCGCATTGGCGGCCGAAGTGCACCAGTTCGTCACGGCTACCGCAGCCCTCGATGACCGAGGCGAGGTTGTCGGGCACCTGGCATGTGTGGTTCTCGAAGGTTCGTTCCCGACCGTGGATGAGCCCGAGGCAGATGCGTGTCATGGCCAGGTCGTTGAGTGCAACGTGGGCCAGCACCCGCTGGGCGTCCCACTGCCCTGCCGGCGCCGGGCCAAACCCACCGGCCTCGAACTCGGCGAACAACTCGTCGTAGGCCGACTGCAGGCCCGACAGATCAGGTCGGTCGGCCCTGGGTTCGACCCCATCGGCGTACTCGTCGAGCACGTAACCCCAGGCCGAAGGGCCGACGTAGCCACGGCGCCGCGCAACCCCGGCTTCGCCGAAGGCTTCCCAGCCGAAGTGCCTGATCTCGACCCTGGTTCGTTCGGCGTTCTCGGCCACGAAGGTCACCTCGACACGACTCGCATCCTCGAGTTCGCCGCCCGGATGCCAGGCCAGGACGAGCCGTTGGGCTGGACTCCACTCGAGCACCTTGGCCCATGTGGTCATCGAGCCATCGACTGCGATCTCGACGAGGTGGCCATCGGCGAAGTGCACGCCGCCCGAGCTATCGCCGAAGATGCCGTGGGTCGGCAGCGGCCACCAGGCACCGATCTGGTCGGTGAAGATGGTGAAGGCAGCATCGGCCGAACGTTCGACCGTTGCAGCGCGGACAACGGGCGGAGCGGATTGCGTTTGGGCGGTACTCATGGTTTCTCCGAATCGGGTTGCTCTGCGTGGCGTACGAAGGCATCGAGGACGTCGTCCCAGAACGAGTCGACCCAGGCGCGGATCTCGCCGAGCCCTCCCAGGTCTACCGAGTAGAGATGTCGCGTTCCCTCGGACCTGACCTGAACGATGCCGGCGTCTTTCAGGACCTTCAGGTGTTGGGACACCGCGCCCTGGGTGATCGGCATCTCTTCGGTCAGTTCCCCGACCGTGCGCTCACCGCTCCGCAACAGCTCGAGCACCCTTCGACGGGTTGGGTTGCCGATTGCCTGCAGAGCCGCTTCATTAGCCACATCTAATGATTAGTCGAGACTAATGAATGTTGTCAACTATCCGAAGCGGCCCACATCAGGAGCTCGGTGCACCGCCGTGTCGTCTGCGGGCAACTGCTGATTGCCCAGGATCATGTCGGCCGCCCGTTCCGCGATCATCATCACCGGTGCATAGATGTTGCCGTTGGTGATCACCGGCATCACCGACGCATCTACTACGCGCAGACCATCGACGCCGTGGACCCTCATCGTCTGTGGGTCGACCACAGCCATGTCGTCGACGCCCATGCGCGCAGTACACGAAGGGTGCAGAGCCGTCTCGGCGTCACGGGCGATCCAGGCGAGGATCTCTTCGTCGGTCTCTACCGATGGCCCGGGTGAGATCTCGCCACCGTCGTATGGCTCGAACGCAGGCTGGCTCATGATCAGCCGCGCCGTGCGCACCGCCTCGACCCACTCGCGACGGTCGTCCTGGGTGGACAGGTAGTTGAATCGAATGGCCGGATGCACCCGGGGATCGTCGGATGTGATCTTCACCGAACCCCGAACGTCGCTGTACATGGGCCCGATATGCACCTGATAGCCGTGACCACCCGCAGGCGAAGACCCGTCGTAGCGGATCGCGATGGGCAGGAAGTGGAACATCAGATTCGGGTACTGCACATCGTCGTTGCTGCGCACGAACGCGCCAGCCTCGAAGTGGTTGGTGGCAGCGGGGCCGCGCCGTGCCAGCCACTGCAGACCGATGAAGGGCATCCGCCACTTTGCGATGTAGGGCTGCATCGACACGGGCTGCTTACACGAATGTTGTATGTAGACCTCGAGATGGTCTTGCAGGTTCTCGCCCACGCCGGGCAGGTCTGTGACGACGCCAATGCCCAGCCCCCTCAGGTGTTCGGCGTCGCCGACGCCCGACAGCTGCAGCAGTTGGGGTGAGTTGAACGCCCCGCCACAGCTGATGACCTCTCCGGCTTCGACCACATGAGTTCGCCGGCCCCGGCGATACTCGACGCCGGTGGCCCGATTGCCCGAGAACACGATCCGATTCGCTTGCGCCAGCGTCACAAGGTCGAGATTGGGACGATCGAGAACCGGGTGAAGGTAGGCGCGTGCAGCGCTGAGGCGACGACCTCGCACCACGTTCTTGTCGAAGACCGCGAACCCCTCCTGCTGGTACCCGTTTACGTCCTGGGTCCGGTGAAACCCGGCCTGAGGGCCCGCTTCGAGCCAGGCGTCGAACAGGGGGTTGGCGGCCGGACCGGTCTCGAGGCGCAGGGGCCCGCTGTCGCCCCTCCACGCATCACCCCCGATCAGCCTCTGCTCCATCCGTTTGAAGTAGGGCAGACAGTGGGCATAGTCCCAGTGCTGCATACCCGGCGCCTCGGACCACTTGTCGTAGTCCATGGGGTTTCCGCGCTGGAAGATCATGCCGTTGATGCTGCTCGACCCGCCCAGAACCTTGCCGCGAGCGTGGTACACCCGTCGCCCACCCATGCGTGGCTCGGGCTCGCTCTCGTATTTCCAGTCGTAGAAGCGGCTGCCGATGGGATATGTCAACGCAGCCGGCATATGGATGAACACGTCCCAACGCCAGTCGCGGCGGCCGGCCTCCAACACCAGCACGGTGACGTCAGGGTCTGCGCTCAGCCGGTTGGCCAGCGCACAGCCTGCCGACCCTCCCCCGACGATGACGAAGTCGTAGCGCCCCTTCGGGCTGCTCATGGCGCCGACATGGGTCAGCTGACGAGACGGTTGTGTTCTTCGAGCAATTCGTTGCGATAGCTGTGGGTTCCGTCGAAGCGCGACATCAGGTACGGACCCGAGATCATCGGCTCGTGCCGCAACGGCTCGTCACGGCAGGTGGGCAGCGTCTCGATGCGCAGGTGGAATGGCGGTGTCACGAACAAAGGGCTCGAGTAGCGGTCGGTAGAAGGCGGGTTCACCACCCGGTGAGGGTTCGATACCCAGCGGTCGTTGGTCCAGATCGCCATCAGGTCGCCGATGTTGATGACCATGTGATCCTCGGGCACGACGACGTCGATCCACTCGCCCGAACGCTTGCGGACCTGTAGCCCACCGTTTCCGTCGTCGCCCAGGACCGTGATGGTTCCATAGTCGGTGTGTGCGCCACAGCCGAGCTGGCCCGGTTCGGGGGTCAGGGTGTCCATGGGCGGATAGTGGATCATGCGCAGGTGGTACATCGTCTCGCCTGGCATGTCCTCGAACAGGGTGGGCTCCAGTTCCAAGGCCATCGCCAGCGCCCTCTGCATGCGCAACGCAGTCTCGATGACGGCCTCGCGGTAGGCATCCCACGCTTCGCGGAAACCGGGCAGTTCGGGGAACTGATTGGGGCCGTGCAACGGGGTCCCGGCGATGACTTCGGGATGATCCGGACCCTGCTCGGTGCCGGTGTCGAGGGTCTCCTTCATGTCGCCGGCCAGCATGTCGCCGATGGTCTCTTCACCGCCGATGGCACCCTCGAGGGTCTCGGCCGCAAAACCCACATAGCCGCGGTGTGCATCGCTCTTGCCGATGCCGATGCGCTCTTTTTCCTCGACGGGCTGAGCGAAGAACTCCTTCATCGCCGCGAAGTAGCGGTCCTTGACCTCGGCCGGGATGCCGTGGTTGTGCACGGTCAAGAAGCCGATCTCGCGCAGTGACGAGTCGATGGTTCTGGCGATGGCTTCGGCCTCCGGGTTGGGAAGCGGAACACCGGTTGCGAATGGGGCTAGGTCGATGTCTGGCAGGCTCATCAGTTGATCCTTTCGCTGACGAATCGGGCGAACCTCAATGGGCTCCGCGAACGAACGCGACCCCAAGTGCGGCCGGGGTGCGGCTGGCGCGTGCGCGCAGCACCAGGGCCATGAGGGTCAGCATGTACGGCAGAGCGAGAAAGAACTCATATGGGATGGCCGACTGGGTTCCCTGCAGTCGAAGCTGGATGGCGTCGGACAGACCGAACAAGAAGGCGCCCACCACGGCGGGGAAGGTCTTCCAGCCCGAGAACACCACCAACGCCAGCGCTACCCATCCGCGGCCGGCGGTGACGTTCTCTATGAACAACCCCAGCGGGCCACAAACCAGGGCCGCGCCGCCCAGCCCGGCCAGGCCACCACCGATGATGGTGGCCGCGACACGAATGCGCACCACGTCGTAGCCGAGTGCGTCGGCAGCCTCGGGCGATTCGCCGACGGCGCCTAAGGCCAAGCCGAAGGTGGTGCGCTGCAACAGGTAGTAGACGGCGACGACGACGACCGCCGTCAACACCACCAACGCCAGCAGATCGATGCGGTTGAGGCGGGGCGGAATCTGGCCGATGGCGTAGTTGCGCTGGAACAGGTAGGTGGTCAGGTAACCCGCCAGCAGGGTGAACGCAATGCCGGTGACGATCTGGTTCGATCGCCCGATGACGACGAACACCGCCAGCAGCAATCCGGCTGCGGCCCCGGCGGCCAGCCCGGCGACCAACCCCAACCAGGGCGATCCCGATGCCTCGGCCGCCGAGTAGGCGGCGAACGCGCCGGTCAGCATCATTCCCTCAACGCCCAGGTTCAAGACCCCGCTGCGTTCGCTGACCACCGCGCCCATGGCGGCCAGTGCCACGGGAATCGACAGCCGCAGAGCGGCGGCAACCGTGGCCATGGTCAGGATCGTGCTCATGACGCCGCCTCCCCAGGGTTGCCGAAGCGGGCGTACAGCGCATCGCCCGCAACCACGAACACCACTACCAGAGCTTGTATGACACCCACCAACGACGATGGCAGATCGTGCGAGCGGGCGGCAACCTCGAAGCCGATGTCGAGCCCCGCAACACCCAGACCGGCAACCACCACACCGATCGGATGCAGCCGGCCTAGAAGGGCCACGATGATGGCGGTGAAACCGAAGCCGACGCTGGCCGAGGCGCCCAGGCGCCCGTTGACACCCGACATCTCGAAGAAACCGGCGGCACCCGCGAGGCCACCCGCAGCCAGGACCACGGTCATGACGACCTGTTTGGATGCGACCTCGTTGGCGTCGAGAGCACTGGGATTGAATCCCAACACCGAGACCCGGAACCCGACCCGGTGACGCGCCAGGAGCATCGCCAGCACAGGCCCGGCGGCGACGGCCACCACGAACCCGAGGTGGGTGTTGACGATGGGAAGCGAATCGAGTTGGGCATCGCCGAGCTGACGGCTGGCGGGTACGAACGAGTCGGGATCTCGGATGGGCACTCGTATCGACCACTGCAGCAGGGCCTGGGCGACGTACACCAACATCAACGAAGAGATCACGATGCTGGCGCCGAATCGGGTCCACAGCCAACCGGTGATGCCACCCCACACCGCGCCGGCGACAACCGCTGTGGCCAAACCGATGACCACCAGAATCGGACCTGGCAGGCCCGACAGAGCCGGAGCCGTCACAACCCCCACCGATGCGATGGCGCCCACCAGGTACTGGCCTTCGGCACCGATGGTGAACACCCGGGCCCGGTAGGCCAGGGCATAGCCCAGGCCGATGATGATCAGAGGTGTGGCGGCGGTGGCGGTGTCGGACAACCCCCTCGACTTGGTGAACACGCCCGACAGAGCGGTGCTGTACACGTCGAGTGGTGCCGCCCCCTCGACCACGATCATCACCGCGCCCGCGATCAGCGCGAATACGACGGCCGCCAATGGAACCAGCACCGCCGGCACCCACGTCGAGTACGAACGCCGCCCGTGCCCACCAGGTTCGTTTTCTGTGAATGGGCTGGCGGCGTCACCTGTCGCGGGGCTGTCGGTTCCCATGCCCGTGGGCGGTGTTTCGAGCGAGGTCACGAACCGGCCTCCGCCACACCAACACCGTCGCGCACATCGACCACCATCTCGCCGTCGGTGTCCAGCTCGGCGCCTGCCATCGCAAGGCCGATGGCAGCGCGGTCGAATGGAGGTTTGAACGGGCCGGTGAATCGGCCGTCGAACATCACGAACAGCCTGTCGGCCACTGCGAACAGCTCGTCGAGTTCGGAGCCGATCCACAAGACAGAGGCGCCGCGTTCGGCCCGTTCGATGAGCTTGCCGGCTACCGAGTCTGCGGCCGAGGGGTCTAGCCCGCGTGTGGGATAACAGGCCAGAACCACCGCCGGTTCCTCGTCTAGCTCGCGCGCCAGAACCAGCTTCTGGGCGTTGCCGCCAGACAGGGTGGCGGTTCGGGCCGCGGGGCCGGCGCTGCGGACGTTCCATGCCTCGAGCGCATCTGCGGCGTCGGCCCGGCGGTGCCTGCGCCTTCGCCGAACCGCGGCCACTCGGCCCAATTCGAGATTGTCGGCCAGATCCATGGGCCTGACCAGGCCCCAGCGATATCGATCTGAAGGGATGTAGGCGACGCCATAGCCGCGCCTGGCTCGGGGCTGAGACACCGCCATGTCCACCCCGTCGACCTGCACCGACCCGCCGTCGGGTTGGGTGCGTCCGGACAGGGCGGCCTCCAGGTCTGCCTGGCCGTTGCCGTCGACACCGGCGATGGCGACGATCTCGCCCGGGTACAGGTCGAGGTCGACCCCTGCGAGCATGCCCGAACGCAAGCCGCTGACCGACAAACGAGGCGGGCCTTGGGCCTGCGAATCGGCGGCATCGTGCTGGGGGCGGGCACGCTCGGTGAACTTGCCGGTTGCTATCGAGCCGATCATGGCGGTCGCGAGATCGGCCCTGGTGTGGGCCGAAACCGGGTCGTCTCCGATTACCTCGCGACCCTCGCGCAGCACGGTCACCCGATCGCAACCGGCGAACACCTCGCCAAGGCGGTGGGTGATGACCGCCACAGCCCGGCCGTCGTCGGCGAGCTTGCGACACACCACCAGCAGATGTGCCGCCTCGTGATCGGTCAGCACCGCTGTTGGTTCGTCCAACAACAGAACGCGGGCGTCGGCATCGAGTGCCCGCAAGAGCTCGAGGCGTTGCTGCTCGCCCACCGACAGTTCTCCGGCCGGCACGTCGGTGCGCACCGGCAGGCCGAAACGTTCGATCAGTTGCTCGACCCTGGCACGGCAGCCGGCACGATCGGGAAGACGCCTGCTCTCGGGCCGGGCCAAGACGAGGTTTTCGCCAGCCGTCAGCGTGGGGATGAGGGTGAAGTGCTGCTGCACCATGGCCACTCCCCGCGCCCTGATGGCACCGGGGTCGAATCGGTCGACGGGCGCACCCATGATGTCGACCGTGCCCGCGTCGGGTTCTTCCAGCCCGACCAACACCTTCATCAGCGTCGACTTGCCTGCACCGTTTGACCCCAGCAGGGCGTGGATCTCGCCGCTGCGCAGTGTCAGGTCGACTCCGTCCAACGCAACGGTCGACCCGAAGCGGCGTTCGATGCCGCGCATCTCGACGGCGGGCGCGACCGACCCCGACGGCACAGATTCACCGTCGGGGCGGTCGACAGGCTTCAACGATCAGCCCCGCTCGGGCACGAACGGCACCTCGAAGGTGCCGGCCTCGATCTCGGACAGTCGCTGTTCGTACAGGGCCATGGCCTCAGCCGAGATCATGTCGGCGTCGGCCTCGTCGATGACCACGCTCATGCCGCCCTCAGACAGGGGCACGCTGTAGTAACGAGCCTCGTTGCTGCCTGCTGCAACATCGGCGACCATCTGCTCGAACACCGCCCCAAGGTTCCAATCGAACGACACGAGCACAGAGTCTCCCACACCCGACATGTCGCCCACATAGCCGCTGGACACGCCACCGGCGTCGTTGGCCGCCTCGATCTGGCCGAACGTCGGACCCTGGCCACAGCCGATGAACATCGTTGCACCGGCCTCGGCCTGGCCCAGGGCAGCCTCCTTGGCGAGCTGCACGTCGTACCAGTCGCCGACGGCCACAAACGAACCCTCGGTGTCGGGACGCACTTCCTTGGCACCGGCCAGGAAGGCCTCGTACATCGAGTAGCAAGCCGGAATCTCGAATCCGCCCGCGCCCGCTACAGCTCCACCATCGGTGGCACCCGCAGCGAGGATGCCCTCGAGGTATGCGGCCTGATAGAAGGGCTGGTCGTAGTCGCCGACGTTGGCGTTCACATCACCGAAGCCGCCCGCGTACACGAAGATCGTGTCGGGGAAGTCGGCGGCGACCTTCTTGACGTCGTCGCCGAAGTCGAACGAGTGGGCGATGATGGGGTTGTAGCCGTCTTCGGCGTAGGCGCGCAGCGCCCGCTCGGACTCGGCGCCCGGCGGAACACTCTCGCTGAGGGCGATGTCGGAGACCAGTCCTGCGTCCAGCAGTGCGTTGGCGCCGTCATATGCCGCCTCGCCCCACGAGCCGTCGAACCACTCGGCCGAATAGACGATGGCCAGCTTGGGCGCATCGCTGGATGCGTCGCCCGAGTCGCCGCTGTCGGCAGCAGCGGTGGTGTCCGAGGAATCGTCGGAGGCATCGCCATCGTCGGAGTCAGATCCACACGCCGCGGCTATCAGCACCAGCGCCAGGAACAACACGGGCACTCGGGCCCGCCCGCGACCAGACCGTGAGGCCAGACCGCGCAGGAATGTGAGCAGAGAAGAAGTCATAGCCGCGCACCATAGTTCCGATCGATGCCCGGTCGAAGGCTCTGCGGAAAATGCGCCGAAAATGGAATGCTTCAGAAGTCTTAGCCCAGTCTTAGGTCAGTTCTCCTGTCGATGCGGCGAGCCGCCTGCACGGCCCACGGGGTACCAGACCTCGCTGGCCTGCTGCACCACGCTCGTCGAGACCACCTCGACGCCCGCATCCTCGAGCCTGCTGTGGATGCGCCTGATGATGTCGTCCTTGGCCGAGCGGGCGCTGCGAATCGGCACCACGAACCGCACGGCGAGGCGCATGTAGTCCTCGTCGGCCGAGGCAAAAACGCGCGGCTCGAGCTCGGTCTCTGGTACCGGGAACCTGTGGCGCACGGCCTCCATCGCTTCCTTGGCACCTTCGGCTGTGGCCAGGCGCCGCGCCTCTTCCTCCAGCACCTCGCTGGCGCGGGGCCAGTCTTCGTGGTGAGGTATTGCGACCTCCAGCTCCTCCCAGATGTACTCGAAGTAGCTGCTGTAGTTGAACACCGGCTGGGTGAAGGTCGCCTTGTTCGAGACGGTTATGACCCTTCCGGTGTATTGGCGTCCGCCCACCCATGTGGTGCCCGAGTCGTCGCCGACCTCCATCAGCCGGGTCTTCAAGAGCGAGATGTCGATGACGTCACCTTGCACCCCGCCCATCTGCACCCGGTCTCCTACCTTGAAGATCGAGCCGAAGGTGATGTTGAACCACCCGGCGACCGCGCCCACCGCCTCCTGCATGGCGAACGCCAGGCCAGCTGTGGCCAGGCCCAACGTCGGCGCCAGAGTGCCGCCGAGTGGCTGCCAGATCACCATCAGGCCCAACAGCCCGAAGAACCACACCACGGCACGGACCACACGGCGGGCGTTGAATCTCTGCTCGACGTCGCTGAACGCCCGGGCTGCCAACCTGTTGGCGATCCAGGTGACGACCGCCAGCACCGCCACCAGCACGCCAGACCAGGCTGCGCCTCCCAGTGCCGTGTCTCTGGCGAGGTCGAGGGCGAACGTCTGCTGCATCAGCGGGTCTTAACCCGTTTCGGCCCCGGCCAAACGGTGCGAGTGGATCAGCCGGCCCACCACTCGAGCAACGCGGCGGCGATGTCTTCACCGCGGTCGTCCTGGATGAAGTGGCCGCCGGGTTCGAACGTCTGATGCGGTTGGCCTTGTGCTCCCGGGATCCGGTCGATGAATTGGTGAGCCAGGTGGCCCAGCACCGGGTCGCCGGGGCACCACAGGGTCAAGAACGGCTCGGTGCGGCCTTCGAGCACCCGCCAAGCGGCCCGGTTCTCGGCAACCGCACCGTGTTGCGGCGTGATCGGCACCAGCGCAGGGAAGGCGATGGCGCCCGCCATGTAGTCGACATCGGGGAACGGGGCGTCATATGCCGCCATCTCGGCTGCGGTGAGCCGACGCGACTGCACCGCCCGACCGAACATCGGGCCGACGTTGCGGAACGATTCGCTTTGCGAGAACGCCAGCCAGGCGTCGAACCCGGCGCCCAGAGACTCGCCGGTGGGCAGGCCGGTATTGCCCACGGCGACCTTGCCGAACTGACCGACGCGCTCGGCCACCAAGCGCAAGCCCAAGAGCCCTCCCCAGTCCTGCGCGAACAGCAAGCTCCGCTGCGGAAGCTCGATGGTGTCGAGGAAACGGTGCAACCAGGCGACGTGGCCGTTGTAGCTGTAGGCGTCACGATCTATGGGCTTGTCCGAGCGCCCGAAACCGATGAGGTCTGGGACCACGCAGCGATAACCGGCCTCGAGCAACGGCGGCAGCATGCGCCGGTACAGGAAGCTCCAGGCCGGCTCGCCGTGCAGCAGCAGGACGGCCTGACCATCGGCCGGACCCTCGTCCAGGTAGGCCATGCGCAAGCCGTCGACGTCGACATACCGCGGCCGATAGTCGAAGTCGGGCAGGTCGTCGAACCGTTCGTCTGGAGTGCGTAAGTACTGGAGACCCGAGCTGGTCTTGTGGACTTCGGTTGCCATGGCCAGAACCCTATCCAGCACCTGTCGGCCCACGTGTCGAGATCGGCCGCCTTAGGCCGTTGCGGGCCGTGCACCTAGGATCGCCCCGTGGTCAAAGCAAACTCCCCCACCGGTCCCTCGTTGCCGTTTCCGCCGCCGACGTCGTCCAGCACAGCGGGTCGCACACTTCTCGACTCCGAGCATCATTGGCGCAGCGAGGCCAGGCGCCTGCGCGAGGATGCACCGAACGTGGTCATCTTCATGACCGACGACGCCGGCTATTCCAACGCAACGTGTTACGGCGGCCCGGTCGAGATGCCCACTATGGAGCGGGTATGGCGTTCGGGGGTTGCCTACAACCGGTTCCACACCACTGCGATGTGTTCGCCGACGCGGGCATGTGTCCTGACCGGCCGCAACCACCACGCTGTCGGGTTCGGGCAGATACCCGAGTATTCGACCGATTTCGACGGCTACATCGGCGAGATCCCCGCCGGTGCAGCCACCGTGGCCCAGGTGCTGGGCGAATACGGCTACGCCACCGCGGCGTTCGGCAAGTGGCACAACACTCCCGCCAACGAGGTCAACCGCACCGGGCCGTTCGACCGTTGGCCCACGGGCATGGGCTTTGACTACTTCTACGGCTTCATGGCCGCCGAGACGTCACAGTACGAGCCGAGGCTGTTCGAGAACACCACTCCGATAGAACCCCCGCACGACCCCGACTATCACCTGACCGAAGACATGGCCGCCCGCGCCATCGACTACCTCAGGAGACAGCGCAACACGCGGCCCGAGGCGCCGGTGTTCCTGTACTTCACGCCCGGAGCGGTTCATGGGCCCCACCACGTACCGACCGAGTGGGCCGACAAGTACGCCGGGGCGTTCGACGATGGCTGGGAGGCGCTGCGCGAACAGACCTACGAACGCCAGCGGGCGCTTGGCTGGATTCCCGACGACGCCGAGCTGACACCCATCAACCCCACCATGCAGCGCTGGGAGAATGTGCCCGAGGCCGAGCGGCGCTTCCAGACCCGTCTGATGGAGGTCTATGCGGGCTTCCTCGAACACACAGACCGCCAATACGGCAAGGTGCTCGACGAGCTCGAGCGCATGGGCGAACTCGACAACACGCTCGTCTTCTACATCAACTCCGACAACGGGGCTTCGGCCGAGGGGCTGTTCGGCACGATCTCGGAGATCTTGTGCCACAACGGTTTTCGGGTGATGCCAGCTGAACAGACCGAGGTACTCGACCGCGACTACGGCGGGCTCGACAGCCTGGGATCTGCGGTATCTGACCCCATGTATCACGCGGGCTGGGCCTGGGCCGGCGAGACGCCCTTCAAGTCGACCAAGCTCGTGGCCGCCCACTTCGGTGGCACCCGCACACCACTCGCGGTGTCGTGGCCCAAGGGGTTCGCACCCGATCCGGTGCCGCGGAGCCAGTTCCACCACGTCATAGACATTGCCGCCACCATCTACGACGTCGTGGGTATAGAAGCTCCGGGCTCGTTCTACGGGGCCGACCAAGACCCCATCGACGGCGTTTCGATGGCCCGTTCGTTCCACGACGCCAACGCAGGGACGGGCCGCCAAACCCAGTACTTCGAGATCATGGGCAGCCGCGGCGTCTATCACGAAGGCTGGTTTGCCGGAGCCTTCGGGCCACGCAACCCCTGGGACAGCAGCTACAGCCGCCTCAAAGACTGGGACCCCGACCAGGACCAGTGGGAGCTGTACGACCTCACCAACGACTTCAGCCAGGCTCGCGACCTGGCCGAGACACACCCGGCCAAGCTGGCAGAACTGCGCGAGATGTTCGACCGCCATGCCGAGGCCAACCACGTGTTCCCGATTGGTGCGGGCCTGCTGTCTTCGGTGTATCGGCCCGACCTGATGAGGTCCACGCCCATCCGCTCGTGGAACTTCGGCGGCGACGACGATCGCATCGCCGAGTCGATGGCGCCCAAGTTCACCAGCGGCACCTCATCCAGATCGACCATCTCGTTCACCGGTGGCCCGCACGACGAGGGTGTGTTGTTCTGCGTGGGCGGTGTCACCGGCGGCTTCACCGTCTATGTCCAGAACGGGGTGCTGCGCGCCGAGTACAACGCGGGCGGTATCTACCGCACCAAGGCGGTGGCTGCCGGCGCGATGAACCCTGGCGAGCACACGGCCATCGTCGAGTTCGTTTCCGACGGCGGGCGTGCCCGATGCCCCGCAGACATCCGGCTGCACCTCGACGGGGAACTGGTGGCTCAGGCCCGCGTGCCCAAGACGATGCCGGCGATGTTCAGCTTCTCCGAGACCTTCGACGTGGGCAAGGACCTCGGTTCGCCCGTGGCGTTGGACTACATGCACGAGCGGCCGTTCGTATTCAGCGGTGAGGTCCACTCTGTTCACTGCGAATACACCGAGCCGGGCTGACGGGTCGACGGACCCCGATGTTTGGCCGACGCCGCCGACCGGCTGTTTCACCAGACCAGTGCAGCGCCATCATCAACACGAACGTCGCCCTGGCGTCGCGCCTCGAGGTCGACCTGGCACCCAGGCTGCAAGACATCACCCTCGAGCTGATCGAAACCAAACGATGGGAGGCGGTGGGCACGGTCGACCTGTCTCCTGAGGTGCTGGTGACGGTGGCAGCCAACGCCGCCATACCGGTGCTGGCGCTGGACACGTGGCTCTACCGCAACGTCGGATCGATCATCGTGACATCGTCGCCCACCACCGTGACAGCACGCCGAGCCGGGCCCGCTGGCGGCGTGTTCTCCGACTCGCCGATGCGGGTTGCGGGACGCACCGGCCCCAACTCGACCCCGGTTTGTGTCGCGTGGAGCGAGGCCATCGTCGACAGCCGACGTCCAGATCGCGGCCGCAATGTCGTCATCCACGAGATGACACACAAGATCGACATGGCCGGCGGTTTCAGCGACGGCGAGCCTCCACTTCGTGGTGCCGAAGCCTCGCACTGGAAGACCCTGCTGGATGACCAGTACCTGGGCGAGCCCCTCGAAGACGAGCCTCTTCGCGCCTACGCCTGGAGCAACCGGTCGGAGTTCTTCGCGGTGGCAACCGAGGTGTTCTTCTGCCGCCCTGCGCATCTGGCCGCGGCCAGGCCCCGGCTCTACGAGGGGTTGCGCGGCATCTATCGACAAGACCCGCGCCACCACGACGCCTCGTCCTGAGCGGGCCCGCCCGGTGCGGGCAGCGAGCGAGTCGGTTCAGATATCGACGTGGTGCAGATGTGCAGCACCATCCGCGGCATTGCGAGCAACGCAGATGATGTGCCGTCCGTTGGGTTGTACCCATGCACCGGCCAACGGATCGCGAAGGGCCAGCCTGTCGAACGGCACCTCTACCTCGACCTCGGCCTCGCCGGCGGCAGGCACTTCCACGCGAGCAAAGCCCACCAGGCGCGGTGGGCGGTCGGCCGCCGGCAGTTCGGCGTACACCTGCACGACGTCGGCGCCGTCGCGAGCGCCCGTGTTGGCAACCCGCGCCCGCACCACCAGGCCATCGGCACCGCGCTGGACATGCGAGTCGACGATTTCAAAGCTGGTGTACGACAGCCCGAATCCGAACGCGAAACGGGGTTGATGGCCATGCCGGGCCAGGTGCCACCAACCGTGCCAACGGTCGTACACGAACTCGGTCGCTGCGGCGTCGAATGCGGGCAGGTGCGATTCGTCGGTCGGAACGCTGAAAGCGAGCCGGCCCGAGGGGTTCACATCGCCGCACAACACATCGGCCAGCCCTTCCCCTGCACGACATCCGCCGTACCACGACTGGACGATCGCTGGAACGCTGGATGCCCACTCGTCGACGATCACCGCGCTGCCCGCCTGGATCACCACCACGGTTCGGGGATTTGCCGCCACTACCGCCCGAATCAGCGCCACGTCGGCTTCGTGCAGGCGCAGACTCGACCGGTCGCCTCCAACGGCAAACCCACGCGGCCGACGTCGCCAATCGGGCGTCTCGACCGGCGCCAGTTGCGAGATACGTCGGGCGAACCGGTCGGCCACTTCGGGTTCGTCGCCGGCTGGGAAGAGAGCACCCAGGGACGGGTCTGTGCGCCCGATGTACTCACCCTCGTCCAGATAGGTGTAGCCGACCACCACCACAGCGGCGTCTGCGCCTCGGGCCACCGCCGAGGCCCTGTCGAGGTCGCTACCATCGTCGTGGGCGACCGACGAGTAGCGCTCGGTCAGGCCGGCCAAGGCTGTGTGGCAGTCGGTGTCCCAAACATCACTGGATCCGCCATCGCCCAGATTCACGCTGTCGGCGAGGTGCCCCAGGACGGCCAGCGACAAGTCGGTTTGCATCGGCAACACCCGAGCGCCACCCACGGGCTCGTTGCGCAACAACACGATCGAACGGCCTGCCACGTCGCGCGCCAGTCGGCGGTGAGGGTCGGAGCCGACGACGGTCAGCGACGGCGCATCCGCCGCCAACAGATCGCCGAATCGGAGCAAGGTCGCCACGACCCGCGCCACGGCCTCGTCGACCTCGGCCCAGCTGACCTCGCCCGCTTCGAGGGCGAGGGGAAGGTTCGGGTACCGAATCATGCGATACGGCATCTCGATGTCCAGCCCCGCCGACAACGACTTGGCGGCATCCCTGAGCCCGAAGATCCAGTCGCTGATGACAAAGCCCTCGAAACCCCATTCGCCTCGCAGCACATCGGCGATCAGGTGCTGGTTCTCGCCGCACCACTGGCCGTTGACCGAGTTGTACGCGGTCATCACCGCGGCGACACCCTCTTGCACTATCCGCCTGAAGTGGGGCAGGTACACCTCGTGCAGCGCGACCTCGTCGACGCTGACGTCGACACTGAACCGGGCGTTCTCCATCGAGTTGCAGGCGAAGTGTTTGACACACGCCATCACGTTTCGCTGCAGCCCGCGGGTGAACGCCGCTCCCATCTCTGCGACGTGATGCGGGTCTTCTCCGTAGGTCTCCTGCGCCCTTCCCCATGCGGGATGTCGCAGCAGGTTCACACAAACGGCGCCCGTCAGGTTGGCCCCCGCCGCGCGCAGTTCGCGCCCGATCACCTCGCCCACACGTTCTTCCAGGTCTGGGTCCCAGGTGGCTCCTCGGGCCATCGACACCGCAAACGCGGTCGAGTTGCCGACCACGCATCCCCTGGGGCCGTCGGCGAAGTGCACACCGCCAAGCCCCACGCGCTCGACGACAGCGGCGCTGAAAGTGTCTTTGTAGTACCCGCCCTGCCCCATGAACTCGAGGCCGGCCCATATCGGACCGTCGCCGTCGAGGCACCAGAGACGCTCTTGCGGTGTCATGTGCGCGACCAGTCGGCGGGCCACGGTCATGGGCGCTTCACCCGATCGAACGGCCCTGGTTGCGTCGTCGAAGTGCATCGCGACGCAGGCTAGAGCCACCCGCGATCGCGCGCCGTGATTGCGGCCTCGGCACTGGATCGCGCATGGGTCTTGCCGGCCGCGGTCGACAGATAGTTGCGGACCGTGCCGACCGACAGGCTCAGTCTGTTGGCGATGTCTGAAACCGGCATGCCGTCGAGAACCAGGGTCAGAACCTCTTGCTCTCGCTGGCTGAGCGGGTTCATTCCCTCGATCAGTGATTCGGTGGCCAGTTCGGGGTCGACCACCCGCAGGCCACCGTGCACTCGGCGCACAGCGTCTGCCAGCTGGGGCGCTGGAGTGTCTTTGACCACAAAACCCGAAGCCCCGGCCTCGAGGGCCCGGCGCAGATACCCAGGACGACCGAACGTGGTGACGATCAGGCTGCGGGCCGCTGGGTACTCGGCGGCCAGCCGGGCGGCTGCGTCGATGCCGCTCATGCCGGGCATCTCGATGTCCAGAAGTGCAACGTGCACGTCGTTGTCGATCGCCGCCTGCACCACCTCGTCGCCGCGACCCACCTGGGCCACGACCTCGAGGTCTGGCTCCAACCCCAACAGGGCCGCCAGAGCTCCGCGAACCAGGGCTTGGTCGTCGGCCAGCAGCAGGCGGATGGCTGTCATCGGAGCACCTCGATCTTCGTCCCGTGGCCGTCTAGCGAACCATCACCTGGTTGGGCAGGGGCGACCCGCAATTCTGCGCCGTACGAGGCGACCCGCTCGTCCAAGCCCCTCAAGCCGTTGCCACGCGCAGACTCCCCCAGCCCGACACCGTCGTCGGTGATCCTGAGCACCACCACCTCGGATGGTCGCAGCTCGATGACACAACGGCTGGCCCGCGCGTGGCGAACCACATTGGTCACCGCCTCGCGAACAACCCATCCGGCCACAGACCGCATGCGCTCGTCGACATCGCCAGGGGTTCCCACCACCCCCAGCTCGACTCCTGCGTCGCCCAGCACGCTGCGGGCCACCGTCAGCTCGTCGGCGAGATCGGCAGCTCGGAGCCCGCCGACGGTCGAGCGGATCTCGGCCAGCGCGCTGCGCCCTACGGACTCGAGCTCTTCGAGCTGAGCTCGGCACGCGTCCAGCCGTGCGCGTTGGGCCTGGTCTTCAGCTTCGACGCCGTCCAGAAGGCGGCGGCACAGCTCGGTCTTCAGAATCATGGCGGTGAGGCTGTGCCCGAGCACGTCGTGTACGTCGCGCGCCACGCGACCGCGCTCGTCGCTGAGCGCCAGCCTGGTCCGCAGCTGAGCCTGCTCGAACTGGTTGGTCTCGACGGCCCGAATCAGCAGCGTCGAAGCACCAACCGAGGCGGCGATGATCGCATAGAACCACAAGACGTCGAGATCGCCCGTCGCCGCCGGAACCGCCAGGTTGACCACCACTCCTGCGACAGCGACCGCCCATGCCATGGGCCAGGTGAAGTGGAACACCGCAAGCGCCACGACGTATGGGGTCATCCCCAGCGCCGCGTGCCCGGCGACTGCGTAGGTGACCACGGCCAGCGCGATCATCACGGCGAAGTGAGCTGCCCCGCTGGACCCGTCCGCGACCCAGTCGTAGCTCAGTCGGTTTGTGTCGCTCAGCGCTTGGCTTTCTCGCTCGCCCTGTCGCCGAAACCCGTCGACGTACACAACGCTGAACAGCGCCATCAGGGCGATCGCAGCGATTTTGGTGGGCCGTCCGGTGTCGTCGGAGACGACGGTCAGCACCGGAAAGGCAAGGAACACCAGCCACACGGCAGCCATCAGCCAACCGTGCCGGGCGATCCAGCCGTGAGCGGCTGCCGGTTGGGCCACGCCACTCATTGGCGAGCCCGGCCCCTCGCGACCAGCAGCGTGGCGGCCACGGCGAACACCACCGTCCACACGACCACGTTGGTCAGCGGTTGCCAGAGAGGCACCGCGATCAGGTCACCGGTGTCGGGATCGATCGTGGCGCCTCCGGTCAGCGCCCGTCTGGCCAGAGACACATAGCCATACAGGGGCGTGAACTTCGCCACGGCGAGCTGCCAGCCGTTCAGCGGGATGAAGATGTTGCCAAGGAAGGCGAGGATCACCAGCGAACCCCCTGCTGCGCTGACGGCCGCCTCGGATCGAAAGGCAAGCCCGAAAGAAAGGCCATAAAGAGCGAAGGTAATGGCACCCACGATCAGAACGGCGGCCGACACCACCCAGACCGACAAAGGAGCTGACGCGCCGGTGAGCGCCCCGACCGTATAGACCAACACGATCGGCACGACAGCCACGGTGAGGGCCGTCGCAGCTTTCACCGCCACGTAGCCGGCGTCGGTCATCGGCGTCAGACCCAACTGGCGGCCCCAACCCTGCATCCTCTCGACGGCGGCCATTCCGCCGATGCCGGTGGTGGCAGACACAGCTCCGTAGGCGGCCATCGCGATCATGATCCACATGGCGACGTTGCCGTCGCGAACGGGGTCGTCACCGTATTCGGGCGACGCGCCGAAGATCAGGTACAGAAATGCGGGAAGGCCCGCCGTGAAAAACATGGTGACGTAGTCGCGCCTCAACCGGCGCATTTCGAGTCGATAGTAGGTCAGGTTCATCGGGAAGCTCCTAGGCGAAGCCGCGTTCGTTGCTGCGGCGGGCGGCATTGGGGTTGCTGTCTGGGATGGGGTCATCGGTTCGTCAGTTCCAGGAATGCTCGTTCGAGCGACGCCGGTTCGATCTCGAGGTCGAATCCGCCCAGGTCGAGCAGGCGTCGGGCGATCAGGTCTGATTCGGTGGTGTCGACAACCACCCGATCGCCTTCGGTGCTGACCGAACGCACACCGGCTCGGGCTCGCAGCTCCGAGACCACAGAACTCATGTGTTCGGCGGCTACCGACGCTCGCACGGTTCGGCCCGCGGCCCGCTTCCTGACCAGGTCGGTGGGGCCGTCGGCGACGATCAGGCCCGACGCCAACAACACGGTGCGGGCTGCGAAGTCCTCGGCTTCTTGCAGGTAGTGGGTTGCGAACACGATGGTGCGACCAGCCTGGGCCTCGGTCTTCATCGTCGCCCAGAACGACTGGCGGGCCTCGACGTCCATGCCAGCTGTGGGTTCGTCCAGCAGCAACAGGTCGGGGTCGGCCAGAAGGGCCAGGGCAAACCGCAGTCGTTGCTGCTCGCCTCCCGAGCACTTGGCGACCATGCGGGTGCTTCGCCCCGCCAGTCCTGCGCGCTCGATGACGTCGTCAGCGGCGGCGTCGGTCTTTCCATATGTCGATGCGATCAGCTGAACCGTTTCGCGCACGGTCAGATCTCTCAGCAGTCCACCGGTTTGCAGCACCGCAGACACCCGGGCCTGGGCCACGGCCTGCCTGGGACTCATCGCGAACACCGACACCTCGCCGGCGGTGGGCTCGGCAAAGCCCAGGATCATGTCGATGGTGGTCGTCTTGCCGGCGCCGTTGGGGCCCAGCAGGGCGACGATCTCACCCGAACCGATCTCGAGATCGATTCCCTTCACGGCTCGCACGGGCTCGCCGCCCGGCACCGGGAAGACCTTCTCTACGCCTCTCAGTCGAATGCACGTTTCCATGCCTTAGATCGTCCAACGAGAACGGCTGAAGCAACAGTCCGACCGATCACCAATTCGACGTGAGATTTGTCATGCCGTGGATGACTGGGCATGGCTCGAAACGGCATTGACCAGAGGGCGTTGAGGCACTCATTGACCGAAGTCGACATCGAGCTGCATCGACTCGTGAAGCTTCTCGCTCTGCAGGTGCAGCCTCATCGCCTCGCGGTCGGCCGTGGTCAGATCACGCCCGGTGAGGCTTCGTGGCCACCAACGCCGCCGCAACACGACGTTGACTTCGGCGCCGATCAGGGTCACCTGCGCTTGCAGGTAGATCCAGGCGAGCAGGGCGATCGCGCTGGCAACAGCGCCGTAGGTGGCCGACGCCGAGGCCAGAGTGCGCTCTGTGTAGATGCCGCCCACGGTGGTCAGCAGCCACCAGACCGAACCGGCCAGCGCGGCCCCGGGTGCTACCGATCGCCAGCTGAGGTCTGCCGACACCAACGATCGGTATGCCAGCGCATACAGGGCCGTGTTGATGCCGATCGACGCACACGCCAACCACACGGCCTGCAACCCGCCCAGGCCGTCGACCACCCGCCCCAGGTTGGCCACCATCACCGAGGCCAACACGCCCAGGCCCAGTATCAGCAGCATCCGCAGCGACTTGAGCCGGCGTTTGATCGGGTTTGGACGTTCGTGGCGCGCCACGTTGTAGATGCCGTTCAAAGCCACCTCGGCCGCGTTCACGGCGGCGAGCCCGGCCCACACTGCGCCGGCGAGACCCAGCACCAACGACACGAAGTTGCCACGGATCGCCTGGGTGTTCTGGCGGATCGTCGGGCCCATCGTCGGGAACTGCTGCAAGACGGTGCGCTCGAGGTCGGCGCGAAGATCGGGTCGGCTGTCGAACACAAAGCCGGCCACGGTCAGCAACACCACCATCAAGGGAAAGATCGAAAGCAGCCCGTAGTAAGCGATCAGTGTACCCAGCTGAACACCGCGGTCTTCGGCAAACCTCTTCAGCACGCCGACCACGAACGCCGTGGGCTTGCGCCGGCGCTGGATGCGATCGATCTCGTCCATCCCAGCGTTCCAACGCCGCTCGATCGACGACCACAGGCCGCTCGCAGCATCTTCGAGGCCGGCAGCGGGTTCGTTCATCGAATCGAGCCCTACCCGCTCGCGCCGATGACGAAACCGGACGCATGGACGTAACCACCGCCCACGGCCAACGTCTCGGTTGCATGACTACACCTGTTGCTTCCGATCAGCTTCGAATCAACGTCGAGATGGGCGACGACTACACCCCCACACCACGTGTGCGAACGGCCTTGAACGAGCTCGTTGCGGCATTGGCCGAGGCCGAGGCCGACGAGGTAGAGGGGTTCATGGGCAACTTCGAAATCCAGGATTTCAGGGCCATGACCTACGACTCGTCGTCGCCGAAACTCAACAGAGGCAACGTCCACGGCAAGGTCGAACTTCGCGACGTCGGCAGCATCTTCAAGTTCTGACCGGACAGTTACGTCGATGCCCCTCTTACCCGTTGCGTCGGTGGTCTACGGCCCCGACGACCTACTGGCGGCAGCTCGAGCGCTGATCGACTCGAGCTCTCGACGGATCATCGACGACCCCGAAGAAGCCGACGTTGCGTGTCCGCTTCTGGACGACGGGGTGTGCTCGATCAGGCCCGACCGCCCTCTGGCCTGTCGCGAGTATCTGGTGACCTCAGACCCGAAACACTGTGCGCCACCAGGCGAATCGGCCGACCAGGTCGTGAGGATCAGGTCGGCCACAGATGTCGTCGGTGGATTCGCCGAGGTCGCGGCCTCGTTCAACGAAACCAAGCACTACATCTTGGCGTTCGCCCTGGCCGACGCCGCCGCCAACGGAGCGCCCGAACGACCCGAGCCACAGGCACGGTCGGGACCGCGCACCGCAGCGCTGCTCACCGCCCGCACCATCGCGGGCAGCGACTGACGGCGAAGCGGCTGCTACTGCGAGGACAGACGCCTTCTCTGCTCGGCCAGCGTTGCCCCTGCGGCCCAATCGTTGGCTTCGAGCGAGCGCAGGATCGCGGCCAGGTTCCGGTCACGGAGTCGTTCGAGTTCGCGTATCGAATGCTGGCCCGACTGTTCGTCGGACTGATCGGCAATCAGTTGCACCAGGTCTTCGGTCAGCTCGGGCACGTCGGTGAGCTTGGTCCACGGCCAGCTGAGACACGGTCCGAACTGCCGCATGAAGTGGGCCATCCCACCTTCGCCGCCGGCCACCCGATAGGTCTCGAACAAGCCCATCTGAGCCCACCGAAGACCGAACCCATAGCGGATCGCGTCGTCGATCTCTGCGGTGGTGGCCACACCGTCTTTCACCAGCCACAGGGCCTCGCGCCACACCGCCTCGAGCAGCCGGTCGGCGATGAACGCGTCGATCTCGACCCTCACGTGCAGCGGGTGCATGGAAACCGAGCGATAGGTCGCCATCGCTGCTGCGATGGCCTCGGTCGACGTCGCTTCGCCGCCCACGACCTCGACCAGCGGCAGCAGGTACACCGGATTGAAAGGGTGACCGACCACGAGCCGCTCGGGGTGGCGGATCGCAGTCTGCAACTGCGACGGCCGGATGCCCGAGGTCGAGGATGCGATGACGGTCTCGGCCGGGCATGCTTCCGCGATGGCCGCGAGGATGCCGGTCTTGAGGGCCACGTCCTCGGGTGCCGATTCCTGTACGTGCATCGCACCATCGACGGCATCGGCAATCGAATCGACGATTGTCACGCGCCCCTCGTCCCCCGCTGGCAGGTCCAGGTCGGCCCAGGCAGCTCGGGCGTTCGACATGACCTCGTCGACCACTCGGGACGTCGAAGTCGATGGATCGCTGATGCGCACGTCGAACCCGTGCATCGCAAACCGGGCGGCCCATGCGGCGCCGATCACGCCCGCACCGACGATGGCAATGTGAGATTCGCTCACCGGGACCCTCCTCAGCCGACCTTGGTGAGGCCCAGGCGGCTGCGGACCTGCTCGGGTCCCAGCACCTCGAAGTTCATGGCCTCGAGGATGGTCACCGCCCGCTCGACCAGTTGGCCGTTGGTCGCGAGCACACCCCGCGACAGGTACAGATTGTCTTCGAGCCCCACCCGAACGTTGGCCCCCACCAGGGCCGCGGCCGCCACGTACTCCAGCTGACGGCGACCTATCGAGAAGGCCGAATAGTGCCAGTGTGATGGCACGTTGTTGACCATCGCCATCAGGGTGTTCATGTCGTCGGGTGCGCCCCACGGAACCCCCATGCACAGCTGGGCCAGCACGGTCTTGCCCTCATAAAGGCCTCGCTGATCCTGGTCCTTGGCATACCAAAGGTGTCCGGTGTCGAAGCACTCGAGCTCGGGGGTCACCGGCAGGTCAGCGAACTGGCGGGCGATCTCGTCGAGCTGCCCTGTGGTGTTGGTCATGACATAGTCGCCCTCGCCGAAGTTCATGGTTCCCATGTCGATGGTGGCGATCTCGGGCAGGCACTCGCGTATGTGGGCCATCCTCTCGGTGGCCCCGGCCAGGTCGGTGCCGGCCTCATCCAAAGGCAGGGGATTCTCGACCCCGCCCAGCGTCAGGTCGGCGCCCGTGCCCCCAGTGAGATTCAGCACCACGTCGGTGCTGGACGACCGGATGCGATCTGTCAGTTCCTTGTAGAGGTCGAGATCGCGACTCTGCTTGCCGGTGTCGAGATCGCGAACGTGGCAGTGAACCACCGCCGCACCGGCCTTTGCCGCTTCGATCGCGGCGTCAGCGATCTGTTCGGGAGACACGGGCACGTGCGGTGACTTTCCGACGGTGTCGCCTCCACCCGTGACGGCGCAGGTTATGAACACGCTGGGCATGACTCTCCGATCGACGACATCGGCGCACACATTGCCACGCGCGTGCCTGGCAGCCCACTCTTGCAGTGACTAGAGTCCTTCTCTAGAGTATCGCTCTAATGACGACCCGAGATCGCATCCTGGCCGAGGCCGAACGGCAACTGCTCGACGTCGGGTACGCCGCGTTCTCGATGAACTCGGTTCGCAAAGCGTTGGGTCTGTCGTCGGGCAGCATGTTTCATGCCTTCGCCTCCAAGGCCGCGCTGGCAGCCGAGGTCTATGTCGGCGCAATGGCCGACTACCAGAACGTGGCGTCGCGAGTTGCGCTGGGCCCCGGCGACCCCAAACACACGGTGGAACAGTTCGTGGCCAGCCACCTGTTGTGGGTCGAGTCGAACCGCCAGCGGGCCCACTTCCTGTTCATGACCCAGCCAGACGAACTGTTGGAGTTGGCGGCGGGTCAGCTGAGCGCGGCAAACGACCAGTTCTTCGCCGCCATCGGCGAGCTGACTGCACGGGCCGCCGAACACGGCCTCTGTGCAGGCCTGCCTGTCGACGTCAGCCACCCGCTGATCATCGGCCCCGCCCAGGAGTACTGCCGGCGGTGGACTCGTGGCCTGGTCGCTCAACGGCCGACCCAGCTGACGACCGTGTTTCAACGCTCTGCCCTGGCCGCCCTGCGTTCGACCCTCTAGGAGAAACGATGACCGACCTGCTCACCTACCAGCTGTCCGATGGAGTGGCCACGATCGTCATGGACGACGGCAAGGCCAACGTGATGTCGGCGGAGATGATCTCCCAACTCGACGCGGCCTTCGCCAGGGCCAGAAGCGACCGTGCTGTGGTGGTGCTCACGGGCAGGGGCAACATCTTTTCGGCCGGGTACGACCTGGCGGTCTTCGATCAACCCCAAGCCGTCGTTGCCGAGACGATGCGAGCCGGCGGCGACCTGATCCAGCGGATACTCGGCCACCCGCACCCAACGGTGGCTGCCTGCAACGGCCACGCCATTGCCCAAGGGGCGTTCACACTGTTGGCCTGCGACCATCGGATAGGCGCCGACGGGCCGTTCAAGGTAGGTCTCAACGAGGTGGCCATCGGGCTGACGATCCCGCACTACGGCATCGAGCTGGCACGCCACCAGTTGGCCTCGACCTGGTTCGACCACGCAACGGTCACCGCAAAGCTCTACTCACCCGCCGAGGCCGAACGCGCCGGGTTCTTCCACGAGCTGGTGGCCCCGGGCGACGTTCTGGCACGGGCCACCGAGGCTGCCCGTGCCCTTGGCACGCTGGACCCGACCGCACACGAGGGCACCAAGCAACGATCGAGGCGAGCGGTTCTGAGCGCCATGGCAACGTTGCACTCGGCCGAGTTCGCCGCAAGCTCGTCGGCTACGGGCGAGAGGGGACAGTGATGTACAAGACCGCGGTGCGCGCCCTGGTGCGCCACTCGATCAAACGCCTCAACAGCGGCGATCCAAAGCTGCTGATCGCGATGGCCAGCGACGACGTCGAGATCGTGTTTCCGGGCGACAACTCCTGGGCGACGATGTTCCGGCCCGTGGTGAAGGGCCGCCAGGCTCACGCGACACACAGGGGGATCGACGAGTGCACAGCGTTTGCCGATCGTTTCGTGCGCGAGGGCAACCAATTCGTCATCGAAGACATCCTGGTCAACGGGCCGCCGTGGAACCTGCGGGTGGCTCTTCGGCTTCACGACTTCTCACCTGGACCAGACGGACAGGACCGCTACAACAACCGGGCTGCTGCTTTCCTCGACATCAAGTGGGGCCGGTTGCGCCGATGGGAAGACTACGAAGACACCGAACGTGTCGCCGCCTGGGACAAGGCGCAGGGCCTCAGCTAGCTGACGTCACGTTTTGCGGCGCTGTCTCGTCAAGACGGCATGGACGCAACAACAAACCCCCACCACAACCCCACCGACATCGTCGTCATAGGAGCCGGAATCGCCGGACTGGTGGCGGCGGGCCATGCGGCGCGGCTGGGACACAAGGTGACGCTGGTCGAGCGAGGCGAACCGGGCGGGCGGGGCCGGTCGCCCCGAAACGCAAAAGGATACTGCCACGGACATGGACCCCACGCGCTGTACACGGGCCAGCACTTGCACCGGGCGCTCTCGCATCTGGGCGTCGAGGTGACGGGTGCCCCTCCCCCACTGAAGGGGGCCATGGGCCTGGTCGATCAGCGCTTGGGGCTGCTGCCAGGCGGCGCAGTTTCGTTGATGCGTTCCGATCTGGTGCCCGGCCGGGCCAAGCCACAGCTGGCCAAACTGCTGGCATCGTTGCAGCGAGTAGACCCGACAGACCACGCCCACCAGAGCGTCGACCAGTGGCTCGACGAGCTGGCGTTGAAGCCTGAGGTACGGCGCCTGATCGAGGCCCTGGTGCGCCTGACCACCTACTGCGCCGACCACGACATCGGCAGCGCCGACGCCGCCATCGCGCAGGTCAAGCTGGGGCTTTCATCTGGTGTGCTGTACCTCGACGGCGGGTGGCAGCAGATCGTCGACGGGCTGGTTGGTGCATGCCGCGAGCTGGGCGTGCGGTTCGTAGAGCGGTGCGCAGCGACGCACGTCGACGGCACCTCGGTGACCCTGGACAACTCGCGAACACTCCAGGCTTCGGCGGTTGTGGTGGCGGGTCTGTCGCCCGAGGCGGTTGCGGGGTTGGTCGTTGGCTCGCCCGATCTGCGTCCCGATGCCGGACCACCGGTTGCGGCCGCGACCCTCGACGTCGGCATCGTGGGCGAGGCCGCTGTGGGCTTCATCCTCGGCATCGACGAACCCCTCTATTGCTCGCGCCACGACCCGCCAGCATCGCTCGCCCCGCCAGGGCACAGCCTTTACGGGCTGATGCGCTACCTGCGCCATGGTGAATCGCACGATCACACCGCGACCCGATCGCGGCTGGAGGCCTTGGCCCGCACTGCGGGCATCGACGCCGCCCAGATAGCCGAGATCCACTACTCGCACCGCTTGACCGTTGCCCACGGCCAGCCGCTTGCTGCCCGTGGTGGCATGGCCGGACGTCCTGCGGTTGACGCACTCGAGATGTCGGGCGTGTACCTGGCGGGTGACTGGGTCGGCAGCGAAGGGTTGCTGGCAGACGCCGCAGCAGCCTCGGCCGTCGAAGCCGCCCACCTGGCCGCGGCCCATTGCGCAACCGGTGTTGGCCCCGGCGACCGCGGCGCATGTGATAGGGCAAGAACATGATCAGCGCCGGCGAGTTCGAGGCCCACCGCCCACGCCTCACCGGCATCGCCTATCGGATGTTGGGCGACGTGGCCTCGGCGGAAGACGTGGTGCAGGAGGCATTCCTGCGATGGTCGGCCAAGCCAGAAGGCGAGGCGCGCGAGCCGGCTGCCTACTTGACCACCGTGGTGACTCGCCTTGCGATCGACCGGCTTCGATCGGCCCAGGCCCGGCGGGAAACCTACGTGGGCCCGTGGCTGGCGGAGCCGGTCTTGTACGACTCGGTCGAACCCCAGCCCGGTCCCGACGACATGGTCGCGTTGGCAGAATCGGTGACCCTGGGGTTTCTGCGCATCCTCGACCTTCTGACACCCCTCGAGCGGGCCACATTCCTGCTGCACGACGTGTTCGATTGCGGGTTCGACGAGATCGCCGGCATGCTCGACAAAACCGACTCTGCGTGCCGAAAGACGGCGTCTCGGGCCCGAGCCAAGATCGCTGCACATCGTGACGATCCGAAACGGCGCGCCAACAGCCACGAAGAGCAGGTCTTGGTGGCGGCCTTCGGCGCGGCGCTCGCCAGCGCCGATTTCGACCGGATCCAGGCCCTGCTGACCTCAGATGTCGTCGCGACGTCCGATGGTGGAGGTGTCAGGTACGCCGCGGTGCGCCCGGTCGTGGGTCGCTACCGAACTGCCAGATTCCTGGCGGGCATAGCCAAGAAGGCTCCGCCCGACACGGTCTTCGAGGTCGCCACCGTCAACGGCGAACCGGCCTTCATCGTGTTCATAGAAGGCGAACTCGATGTGGTTCTGGTGATGGGAACCACCAGCGAGGGCATCAGCCATCTTCACGCCGTGCGCAATCCCGACAAGCTCGCAGCGCTGGCTTCTGGCTATCGGCTTCCCGGCTGACGCAGCGCTGCGATCATCTCGACCACCTCGTCGACGCCCGCCTCGGTTCCATCCGACAGCTCGAACCCGAATCCGAGGTCTGTTGCGGGGATGGTGACCCACAAAGATCGCCGGGGCCGATGGCCGAGTTGTTCGGCCAACGCCAACAGACCGGCAGGGTCGGCGTGATGGGCGACGACAGCGGACCCACCTTGTGAGGCGCACACGCTCTGTACCGCCACCTTGTCGGTGGCCACGGATGCGTCGACGAACACCACCGTGTCACGGCCGCCGACAACGGGCGCCAGCTCGGGGGTCAGTTGGGTGACCGACACGATCTCGACGTGCGGCAGCTCGCGCTCGGCCAGCCTGGCGGCGACCTCCCTGCCCGCCCGATCGTCGCGGCGCAGATCGTTGCCATAGCCGACGACCAGCAGTTCAGCCACGCTCGACGTGGCCGATCAGGCGACCTTGGGCGTCCAACAAGTCGACGGCCAACGGCATCTGGCCTACCGCATGGGTAGAGCAGCTGAGACATGGATCGAAGGCCCTGATGCCCGCCTCGATGCGGTTCAACACCCCTTCGGCGATATCGGGGCCGTCGATCCACTCGCGGGCTATCTGCAAAACCGTGGCGTTCATCGCCAGGTTGTTCTGCCCGGTGGCGATGATCATGTTCACGTCGGTCAACAAACCATGATCGTCGACCGAGTACTCGTGGAACAGGGTTCCCCGCGGAGCCTCCGAAACGCCGACGCTGTGGCTGCGGTTTATGCCGGCCGTCGACCTGACCCTGGTGTCGAGGAGATCTGCATCGTTCAACAGAACCTCCATCCATTCGGTGGCGGCGACGATCTCGATCAGCCTTGCGTAGTGGTAGTAGAACGACGAGTTGGCTACACCACCGGCTCTGGACCTGTATTCGGCTAGGGCAGCGTCGGCTGCGGGCACGCCCATCGACCGGCACACATTGAGTCGCGCCAAGGGTCCCACCCGGTAGATGCCTGCGCCGGGATCGTCCGATGGCTCCACCCGTGGCTTGAAATAGGGTGCCTTCAGATACGAATCGTGGCGTCCGGCTTCGCCGATGATCGACCGGTACTGCTCGGGTTCGACCCGATCGGCGACGACGGATCCGTCGGCGTCGACGACCCTCAAGAACCCGTCATAGTGCTCCCACACTCCGCTTTCGTTCGCCAAGGCCAGGTGAAGGCTGGGGAACGAGCCGAACGAATCGGCCTCGCGGCCGAACCGGTCGAGCAGGCCCACGAACAGGGCCAGGGCGTCTTCGGCCGTCTGACGGGCTTCGCCCAGGCCGGCCCGAAGCGCATCACGGGTCTCGGCTGTCATCGGTGACGCTATGCCGCCTGGCACGATTCCCGGCGAGTGGACCTTGCGGCCCGCGATGGCCTCTATGACCGACTGGCCGAAGCTCCTCAGCCGGATACCGCTGCGGGCCAGGTCGGGCTGCTGGGCCATCAGGCCGAAGACGTTTCGCTCTGCGGGGTTCGAGTCCATCCCCAGAAGCAGGTCGGGGGCACTCAGGTGGAAGAAGCTCAGGGCGTGCGACTGGATGATCTGGCCCAGGTTCGCCACCCGGCGCAATCTCACGGCTGCGTCGGGCGGCACCGCCCCCATGATCGCGTCGCCCGCCTTGGCCGAGGCCAGCAGATGACTGACCGGGCAGATACCGCAGGTGCGGGCGGTGAGGCTGGGCATCTCCCACACCGGTCGACCCCGGCAGAACTCCTCGAAACCCCGAAACTCGGTGACGTGGAATCGAGCATCGTCGACGCGGCCATCGTCTCCCAGCGAGATCGTGATCTTGGCGTGCCCCTCGATACGGGTAACCGGGTCGATGATGATCTTTTCGGCCACTTGTAGCTCCTCAACCATCGACCGGCTCAGCCCGGACGGATGTCTTCTGGGTTCCTATGTCCCGCTTCGCCCCCGACCAGGGTCTCGATTGCCCGACGTATCTCGGCCGAAGACGGCGGACACCCCGGAATGTAGAAGTCGACGCCGATCACCTTGTGGAGTGGCAGGACCTTGGGCAGCAGGGGCGGAACGATGCCCGCCGCCTCGGGAACAACACCGTCGCGGTCGACAGCGTCTATGTACACCCGTTGGATGATGGCGGCCGGATCGCCCAACGGATTGCGCATCGCAGTCACATTGCCCGACACGGCACAATCGCCAAACGATGCGACGACCCTCGAGTTGCTGCGCACACGCTGTGCCAACTCGAGGTTGTCGGTGTTTGCCACCGCTCCCTCGACCAAAGTGATGTCGACGTCTGGAGGAAAGTCCTTGAAGTCGGCGATGGGCGAATAGACGACATCGACCAACTCGGCCAGCTCGAACAGCCACTCGTCCATGTCGAGGAACGACATGTGGCAACCCGAACAGCCGCCCAGCCACACCGATGCAAAGCGCGGTTTGTTCATGAGTAGTCCTTCGGATCGAGCCACTCGCCGCGGGTGCGGGCCGCGGCCAGCCGATGTATCACCTCTGGGGTGTGCCTCATCTCACCCACCGCCCTGCCGTGGAAGAACAAGGCGCCGGTCGGGCACGCGGCGACACACTTGCCACACCACGTGCACGACGTCGACTCACCCCACGGCTTTGCCAGCTCGGTGACCAGCTCGGCGTTGCGCCCACGCATGGCGACATCCCACACATGGGCACCTTCGATTTCGTCGCACACCCTCACACAACGGGTGCACAGGATGCACCTGTTCGGGTCGAACACGTACTTGGGGTGGCTCGCGTCGATCTTGCGCTGCGGCGCCTGCTGGTCGTAGCGAACATGGTCCATTCCAACCGCGACCGCCATGTCCTGCAGCTCGCAGTTGCCGTTGGACACGCACACAGCACACACGTGGTTGCCCTCGGCGAACAACAACTCGATGACGTCGCGCCGATAGGCCGCGACCTTTGGGGTATCGACCAGGATCTCCATGTCCTGGGAGACCGGTGTGGCGCAGGCCGGTCGAAGGCGATGGTCTTCTGCGATCTCGACCACACAGACACGGCAACCGCCCCAAATCGACAGGCCCTCCAGGAAGCACAGCGACGGTATTTCGACGCCGACGCGACGAGCGGTCTGCAGCACTGTCTCGTCGGCGAATGCCTCGTACTCGACCCCGTCGAAGGAAACGTCAACGGTTGGTCTGCGTTCACGCACCGCCGTCACCTCCCCCGACCAGGGTTTCGTATTCGTCCCTGAAGTAGTGAAGGGTGCTGAGCACCGGGTTGGGTGCGGCCTGTCCGAGGCCGCAAAGGGATGTGTCCCTGACCATCTGGCACAGGTGTTCCAGGTCTGCGAGATCGCTGTGCGTTCCTAGCCCTGAGACGATCCGATCGAGCAGCCCGTGCATCTGCACGGTTCCGGCGCGACACGGAGTGCACTTGCCGCAGCTCTCGTCCATCGAGAACTCCATGAAGTACTTGGCCACCCCGGGCATGCCGACGTCTTCGTCCATGACGATCAGACCACCCGATCCCATGATCGATCCCAGCTTTCGCAAGCTGTCGTAGTCGACAGGCGTATCGAGGAACTCAGATGGGATGCACCCGCCAGACGGCCCGCCGGTCTGGGCGGCCTTGAACTGTCGACCGCCTGGAACACCCCCGCCGATGTCTTCGACCACGTGGCGCAACGTCACGCCCATCGGAACCTCGATGAGACCCGTGTTCACGAGGTCTCCGGCTAGGGCGAACACCTTGGTCCCCGCGCTGGTGGGCGTGCCGATCGACGAGAACCAGTCCGCTCCTCGGCTGATGATGGTCGAGATGTTCGCCAACGTCTCGACGTTGTTGATCATCGTCGGCGAGCCCCACAGGCCTCGTTCTGTCGGATACGGCGGGCGCAGCTTCGGCACTCCGCGTCGTCCCTCGATCGAGGCCAGCAGCGCAGTCTCCTCGCCGCACACGAACGCCCCGGCGCCGATGCGTATCTCGATTTCGAGGTCGAAGTCGGTGTCGAGGATGCGGCGCCCCAGCAGCCTGTTGCGCCTGGCCACCCGAATGGCTCGGTCCAGCCGCTCGACCGCCCGCGGATACTCGGCCCTGACATAGATGTAGGCCCTGCTCGCGCCGGTGGCGAACGCCGCGATCGCGATTCCTTCGATCAGCCGGTGCGGGTCGTCCTCCATGACCGTGCGGTCCATGTATGCGCCGGGGTCACCCTCGTCGCCGTTGGCCACCACGTATTTCTGATCTGCTTCGGCTGCTGCCAGCAGAGCCCACTTGTTCCCCGTTGGGTAGCCGGCTCCGCCTCTCCCCCGCAGGCCCGATCGTTGAACCGTCTCGACGATCTGCTGGGGCGTCATGGTGGTCAGCGCGGTCTCGAGCGCCGTGTAGCCGCCCACCGCAACGTAAGACTCGATGCGGTCGGGCTCGATGACTCCGCTGTTGGCCAAAACGATGCGCTCTTGACTCGCAAAGAACGCCATGTCGGGGTCGAGCACGTGATCTGCGAGCGGTCGCTTTCCGACCACATGCGACTCGACGATGTCGACGCCCACCTCGGGGGTGACGTCGCCATAGAGCGTCTCGTCTCCGCCGCGACGTATCACGCGCACCAGCGGCCCGCGGCTGCAAAGCCCCATGCAGCCGGTTCTGGTGACCTGAACATCGCCGCCAAGGCCTCGCTCTGCGACGCCGCCCTCGATGGCCCCGGCGGTGGCCGCGGCACCGGCCGACAGGCAGGCCGTGCTGTTGCACGCCTTGATACGCCACGGATAGCGGCTCTGCGCCTCGAGCTCGCGTTCGGCTACTTCGTGCAGGTCGATCGGGGCGGCCATCAGGTCTCGCCTTCCAGCGCGGCGGTCAGCAGCTCGACCGTCTCGTCCGGCCCCAGGTGTGCGTTGACCACACCGTCCAGCACCACCACTGGGGCCAATCCGCACGAGCCGAGGCACCTGGCCGTTCTGAGCGTCAGCGAACCATCTGGTGAGGTGTTGCCCGCCGTGACTTCGAACCGTGCCTCGACAGCGGTGACGATGTCCGTTGCACCCTTGACGAAACAGGCGGTGCCCGTGCACACGGTGCACGAGTGGTCGCCTGGCGCCTCGAAGTCGAACAGCTGGTAGAAGGTCGCGACGCCATACACCATGCTGGGCGGCAACATCAGGGCGCGGGCCACGTACATCAGTACGTCTTCGGACAGGTACCCGAACACATCTTGGGCGATGTGGAGCGTCTCGATGAGCTGGTCCTGGCCGTAGTGCACCCGCTTCAGGTGCTTGTCGATCAGGGCGAACCGGTCGTCCCCAGAAGGGTGCGATCGGACGGCGAGATCGGCTTCGGCGGTCATGGCGAGATCTTCGTCCGCATGACCAAAAGCCTGGTTGAGCCTCTGTCTCTGCGCCTAGGGGACAAAGGCCCAGCGGGCGGGCATGACTTCGTGGCCGGGGCCGATGGCCCTGGGTATGCGGGCCTCGACGAGTCGGCCGTCGGCTGCCTGGAATGGAACGACTAGCGCTGCAGGAACGAGTCCAGCGCCGACTCGAGCTCGGCCAGCGAGTGCACCAGAACATCGAGCGAGCTCTCGATCATCAGGTTCACCACCTCGTGGTCGAACCGGCTTCGCCAGTCGGTGTGCAGGCCGATCAGGTACTTGCCCTTGGCGAACGCGTAGCCCAGTTCCCACGCCGTTCCGTCGTCGGTGATGACCCCGTTGAGGTTCGCCACGACGACATCGCATCGATCGATGCCTGCCTTGTCGTTGGCGAAGATCTCCCGAACGTTGTCCGGTGACTTCGGCGGATTGTCGCGGTGGGGCAGGAACGTCTGGAAACCCCGCGCTGCAACGGTGCGCTCGACGGTTTCGATCCACCACCGTTCGCCCTCGTCGAACAGTGGTCCTGCGAGGTAGGCGTTGGGCACGGCGGCAAGCTATTCGCGCGCTCGCCGAAGGGTCAAGCCTCGGGGTCGTCGACCGCTCCGAGTCGCTGTAGGGTCCGAAACCGGCCCGAACCGAGCAGGAGACGCTCCATTGTTTTCGCTAGACCAACTCCGCATCTTCACCGAGCCCCAGCAGGGCGCGACCTACGACGACCTGCTCGCGGTAGCCCTGCGGGCAGAACAGCTGGGCTTTGGTGCGTTCTTCCGCAGCGACCACTATCTGGCGATGGGCGCAGCCTTCGAGGCGGGCGGTCTGCCCGGACCAACCGATGCCTGGACCACCCTGGCCGGTTTGGCCCGCGACACGTCGACGATTCGCCTGGGCACCCTGGTCACCTCGGCGACATTTCGCCTCCCCGGGCCCCTCGCCATATCGGTCGCCGGCGTCGACCAGATGTCGAACGGACGTATCGAGCTGGGTCTGGGCGCAGGTTGGTACGAGGCCGAACACGTCGCCTATGGCATTGCCTTCCCGACCTTGGGCAAGCGCTTCGATCGGCTCGAGGAGCAACTGGCCGTGATCACGGGCATGTGGTCGGCACCGGTGGGTGAAGACTTCGCTTACGAAGGCGCGCACTATCGCGTCGCCAACTCGCCCGCGCTGCCCAAGCCGGTCCAGCGCGGGGGCATTCCGATCATCGTCGGAGGTGGCGGTGCCAAGCGCACACCAGCGCTGGCGGCCAGGTTCGCCGACGAATACAACACCCCGTTTCTCACCGCCGAACGCTTCTCAGAACAACGCGCTCGGGTCGAGGCGGCATGCGCGGCGATAGATCGCGATCCGGCTTCCCTGACCTATTCGGCCACCCTCGCCGTGTGCGTGGGCGAGACCGAAGCAGAGTTCCAGCGGCGGGCCCAGGCCATGGGCCGCGAACCAGACGAGCTGCGAGCCAACGCCGTCGCAGGCACCATCGAACAGGCGGGCCAAACCCTGGCGGCGATGGCGAATGCCGGCGCCCAGCGCATGTACCTGCAGGTGCTCGACCTGGCCGACCTCGACCACTTGGACACGATCGCCGCGCTGGCCGCCTAGCCCTGGCCCGCGGCCTCGAACAGCAGTCGAGTGCGCTACGCCTGGTTCAGGTGCGAGGTCCCGAAGTCGGCCCCGCCCAGGTGGGCGGCAAAAAACTCGTGGACGATCTCGAAGCGCTCGACCCTGTGCTTTGGGCTGCCGCTGCGGCTCAACTCGTGGTTCTCGCCAGGGAACCGCACCAGGATCGCATTGCCCGCGTTGCGCCAGATGGCCGCATACAGCCGCTCGGCCTGCTCGATCGGGCAACGCCAATCCTCTTCGGAGTGCAGGATCAGGGTGGGAGCCTTGATCTGGTGAGCCCAATTGAGGGGCGATTGGCGACGGATCGCCTCGACGTCGTCCTCGATGGTGGCATCGAGCATTCGCCTGATGAAGTCTTGACCGATGTCGCTCGTGCCTGCCATCGATTCGAAGTCGGTCACAGCCCGCTCGACCAGCCCGGCACGATAGCGGCCTTCTGTGTCGTGACCCAGAGCCCAACAGGTCATGAACCCGCCGTAGCTGCCCCCACCGATGCCGATCCGCTCGACGTCGACATCCGGCTGGTCGGCGAGGAACCGGGTGATCGCCTGGACGTCTTGCCAGTCGCGGTTGCCGAAGTTTCCGACTATGTCGCGCGCCCACGATTCGCCGTAGCCGTCCGAGCCGCGCGGGTTGCCTCCGATGACGACATATCCGGCGGCCGCCGCCAACTGGAACTCGTCGAAGAAGTAGTGGCCGTACTGGAACATCGGGCCGCCATGGACGTAGACCAGGCCCGGCCGCTGCGATCCTGTGCTCGGAGCAGATGCCGGTGGGCGGGTGACGAAGGCTTCCACGATGGTGCCGTCGAGCGAGGTCACGGCCACGGACTCGGTTGCGGCGATGTCGACTTCGGCCAGCACGTCGTCGTTCAAAGCGACCAGCTTGGTTGCGTGGCCAGCCGCCACCTTCCACAGCTCGGCAGGCCGCTGCGTGGTCGTAATGGCTGCGAACAGCTCGCCGGTGTTGGGGGCAACATCGAACGCGACCACTGTGGAGTCGTCTTCGTACAGCACCGTTCGTGCGCCGTCGATGTCGTAGCGGTCTATGGCAACGCGCCCGCGCCGAGGGCCGGTTACCAGCACGGCGCCGTCGACGCAGCGAATCTGCGACCGTCCTGCATCCATGGAGACGTCGTCGAAGGCGACCTGAACGGGCACACCCGTGTGGGTCGGGTCGACCTCGAACAGACGGTCGAAGCCGATTTCGTCGACCCGGTCGAACCCCAGCGTCAGAAGGCGACCGTCGCCGTGCCACACAGGCTGTGTCCAGTAGCCCGGTCGGGCTGTGAGAACGGTCGGTTCGGGCGACCCCGCCGCATCAGAACCCGGGGCAGGAAGGTCGTAACGAATCAGGTGGTTGGTGCCGTTGACCATGTCGTCGGGGCCCAGCGCTGCCGTGGCGACGACCGCCGTGGCGTCGGGGCTGACGGCGAACGCACCATGGTTCAACCCGGCCGCACCTACTGCCACCGGGTCGGGCGCTGGGGATGACAGGTCGACCATCCACAACTGTTGGGGCCGGTCGTGGTTGTAGCCCACCGCGTTGAAGCGGTAGGAGGGCGACGTGATGATCTTTGGTCGACGCCGCAGTTCCTCGGCTCCCACCCCAACCTGGCCACTCGGCCGTTGTGGTGCCGCCGTCACAACACGATGTGCGTCAACCCAGCAAGGATCCCCGGGCCCACCATCCTCGAAGCTGGCCACTTCGTGTACATCGCCAACCGGCCAGTCGAGAATCATGAGTTTCCCCGGTTTGCCCGGCTCCGAGCGCAAGAAGGCGAGGCGCGAACCATCCGGCGAGAAGCGAGGCCTGGTATCCGACGGGCCCTCGGTGAGACGACGATGATCGGACCCGTCGACATCAACTCGATACAGCTGCGACCGGTTCGAGTCGGATTGCTCGTCGGGCCACGTGACCACGAACACCACCTGGCGCCCATCTGGATGAACCGCAACATCGGACACCGACCGCAGCCGGTAAAGATCGGACGGTCGTATGGGGCGTTTGGGGATGCTGCCGTTAACCACCGCCCCACCGTAGCTTCGGCTCCCGCTTGCCAAGCGCGGTGCTGATGTTTGGCCCGTTGCGGACAGGGGTAGTCAATCCAAAGCGCCGGACGGTCCGGCGCAGAGGAGGAAAATCAATGAGCACCACCGGATGGATCGTTTTGGCCATATTGGTTGCGCTGCTGTTCGGGCTGTCTTTCGTGGTCAAGGCGCTGCTGTGGGTCGCGATCATCGCGGCTGCAGTCTGGGTTGCCGCCTTCATGCTCAACGGCGCCCGTCGTGCGGCCTGACCGCGATGCGGGCGGCGGCAGGCCAAGACGTTAAGGATTTGTTCTCCAACGCCTTGGAATGCCCGCTGTCTCACGGTCGGTTTGACGACCCATGAGCATTCTTCGAAACAAGCTCGCCCTCGCTGCGGTCGGTGTTGTAGCGGCAGCGGCCATCGGGTGGTTGGCGTTCGGGTACTTCGGAATACAGGCCGCGTTCATCGACAACGAGGTCGATGAGGCCGGCCCGGTATTCGACGCAACACCCGCACAGCAGGACGCGGTGGCAGCCACAGATGAATTCCAGGAAGCGATGGCAGCTGCCGAAGCGTCGCCGACGTCGGTTGCCGAAGCAATGCCAGACATGCCAGCCGAGCCTGCCGACGCGCAGCCCACAGAAACGACGGCACCGGCCGAACCCCAGATAGTGACCATCGCCAGCGGCGCATTCTCGGGTTCGTCGCGTTATGACATCGTCGGCGACGCCCTGGTGCTGAACAACGGAACCGAGCAGCGGTTCCTGCGGTTCGAGAACTTCGAGGCCAGCAACGGCCCCGACCTGAAGGTGTATCTACGAGCCGCCAATGGTGATTTCGTCAGCCTCGGAGCGCTGAAGGGAAACATCGGCAGCCAGAACTACGAGATACCCGTCGAGGTCGACCTGTCGGTCTTTTCGACCGTGCAGGTGTGGTGCGAGCGCTTCGGGGTCGAGTTCGGGTTTGCAGACCTGGTGTGATGTCTGCCCGAGAGGCACCGCTCGCGTAGAGTGACGCAGCTTCACCTCGAGGAGACCCCGATGGACCTCTCGGCCTTCCCCCGCCTGCGGTTCGCTCACCTGCCCACACCCCTCGAGCCGATGCATCGGCTGAGCGAGCTGCTGGGCGGGCCGCGGTTGTGGATCAAGCGCGACGACTGCACGGGCCTGGCCGGCGGTGGCAACAAGACCCGCAAGCTCGAGTTCTTGATGGCCGAAGCCCTTGCCCAGGGTGCCGACACGATCATCACCCAGGGCGCAACCCAGTCGAACCACTGCCGTCAGACAGCGGCCATCGCCGCCAGGCAGGGCCTCGACTGCCACCTGCTGCTCGAAGACCGCACGGCGATGACCGACACCGAATACACGTCGAACGGCAACGTTATGCTCAACGAGCTCTTCGGGGCGCACATCACCCGCTTCCCCGGCGGCACCGATATGGACAGCCAGATGCGCGAGCTGGCCGATCGCCTCACATCCGACGGACGGATCCCGTATGTGATTCCCGGCGGTGGCTCGAACCCGGTGGGGGCGCTGGGTTATGTCGACTGTGCGCTGGAGCTGACCGCCCAAGCCGACGCAGCTGGCGTGGACATCTCGCATCTGGTGCATGCCACCGGCAGCACCGGAACCCAGGCCGGTCTCGTCGCCGCGTTGGCCGGCATACAAAGCCAGGTTCGGGTTCTGGGTATTGGTGTTCGGGCTCCTCGCGAGACCCAAGAGCAGAAGGTCTTCGATCTGGCGGTCCGGACCGCTGACCTCCTCGGCATCGCCGGGGCCGTCGATCGCGACCGGGTCGAGGCCAACTGCGACTACATAGGCGCCGGCTACGGGTTTCCGGCCGCCTCGACGATCGAAGCGATCGAGCTGTTCGCCCGCACCGAGGGGATCTTGCTGGACCCTGTGTACACCGGTAAGGGGGCCGCGGGTCTGATCGACCTGGTGCGCCAGGGCTGGTTCGACAGTCACGGCGACGTCGTGTTCCTGCACACGGGCGGGGCTCAGGGCCTGGCCGGCTATCGCGGGGCGTTCGACCGGCCCACGCCGGCCTGACCGGCCGCTAGCTGCGCGCGAACTCGCGAAGCACCCTGCCCGGGCGGGCGCCAGTGTTTGTGCCCTGTTGGGTCACCACCTTGCCGTTGACGATGGTGGCGGCATAACCGCGACTGCCGATCTTCAGCCGGCCGGCACCACCCGGGAAGTCGTTCACGTAAACGGGGTGCTCGGGCGCCAGAGCCTGCAGATCGAACACGTTGAGGTCGGCGAAGCTGCCCTCGGTCACCGTGCCCCGATCGACGAGGCCCAGTACGCCAGCCGGCTGGGACGTGATGCGCCTGACCGCGTCGGGCAGAGTGGTCAGGTTGCGCTGGCGCTGCCAGTAGGCCAGGTAGTGGGTGCTCATGTCGGCGTCGCATATCTGACCCGCATGGGCTCCGGTGTCGGCCAGGCCCGGATAGACGTGATCAAACGCCAGAACCTGGGCCAGCCCATCGACGTTGCGGTTGAAGAACCAGGTGTTGAACAGCTCACGACCCTCGCTGGCGATCAGGCGGTCGATCACGAACTCGACGGGATGCACACCCAGTTCGGCGGCATGTTGTGCGATGGAGCGACCGTTGGTTTCGCTGTAGTCGGGCGACTCGCCGGTGCCCCGGGGGTAGATGTGGTTGGGGTCGTACCACATGCCCTTCTCGAGCCCCTCCTGCACCAGACCGGCACGAGTGGCGGGGTCGCGCAGTGCAGCGACGCGCTGGTCGAGGGTCGGAAGGTCCATGACGGCCTTCCAGCGCTTTCCCTTCACGGGAGACACCTGCGCGAGGCCACACAGCGTGCCGCTGGGGCGGGTCTGGCTGGCCATGGTGACCCGCCCGCGGCTGGCGTTGACCTCGTCGAGGAACCGACCGAACCGATCGACCCCGCTGCTGGAGCCGGTTGCGTTGCCAGCCCCGCCCGACAACAAGACGTTGCCACATGCAGCCGCCATCTCACTTAGCAGTGTGATCTCGTGATCGAACTTGGTGCCGAAGTCGTTGACCGCCTGGAACAGACCCCCGCCGGCGGCGTTCATGCCCTCGGCGATGGCCAGGTACTCGTCGATTGGCGCCAATGTGCCTGGCACGTAGCGACCGTCGGGCACGACGTGCAACAAGATGCGCGAGGTCGAGAACCCGACGGCCCCACCAGCAACCGATTCCTCGACCGTCGCTCGCATCAGGTCGAGCTCGTCGGGCGTTGGCACCTCGTCAGACAACGCCCGCTCGCCCATCACGTGATAGCGCACCGCGCAGTGTCCGACCATGCCGACCACGTTCAAGGCCGGGCGCATGCGCTCGACCGCGTCGAGGTATTCGGGGTATGTACTCCAGTCCCAGGGCAGCCCGTCGAGAATTGCGTCGCGAGGGACGTCCTCGACGCTCTCCATCATCTCTGCGAGGAACTCGCGGTTCTGGGGAGCCACCGGAGCAAACGTCACGCCACAGTTGCCCATCAGCACGGTCGTGACGCCGTGCCACGACGACGACGTCATCAACGGATCCCAGCCGACCTGCGCGTCGAGGTGAGTGTGCAGATCGATGAACCCGGGCGACACGACCAGACGGGTCGCGTCTATCTCGACGCTGGCCACCTCGCCGGCCAGATCACCGATGCGGCTGATCCGTTCGCCATCTATGGCCACATCGGCCACGTAGGGCTGTGCACCCGTGCCGTCGACGATGGTGCCATTGCGAATGATGAGGTCGTGGGCCATCAGGCAACACTATTCAGTCGCCGCACGGGCAACCCATTCGAAGCCCCGAGCCGACCTCCCTTTCCCGAATCTGGGGTCGTTTCTGTGCCACATGCGGGCCCAATCGCACCCCAGATCGCCAGGGCCGCCGGTTTGGGGCCGCGACCACCCTCAGGGCTGATCGTCAACCAGCTGCTGCATCATCAGGCGAGCGACCATTGGTGCAGCGTTCTGGTTCTGGCCGGTGACGATGTTTCCGTCGACGACCCAATGATTTGCCAACACATCGCGCCGGGCTGTCGACGACTCGAACCGGGCACCGACTGCGCGCAGCTCGGTCTCGGGGTGCTGTGGCGTGGACGAGATGCCCAGCTCTCGCACCTGCTTGTCGGTGACCGATGTGATGCGACGGCCTGCGACCAGGGGTGTGCCTTCGGGGTTGGTGGCACGAACCAAGCCAAGCGGGCCGTGGCACACGCCGCCCAGAACTGCTCCGGCCCGATTGGCAGCCGAGATCTGTTGACCGAGCACCTCGGACGTTCCCAGGTCGAAGGCCGCTCCCCAACCGCCGGCCAGATAGACGATGTCGTAATCGTCCATGTTCAGGTCGCCAATCGCGGCCGACTCGTTCAGCTGTGAGCGCAGCGTTGGGTCGCCCAGCAGCCGGTCGTCGGCTTCGGCGCGAATCGCGGGCTTCAACGACTGCGGGTCGACAGGAATCACGCCGCCCAACGGGCTGGCTACTTCGACGGTCATGCCCGCGTCGACGAACGCGTAGTACGGCACCGTGAGCTCACTGGCGAACACTCCGGTTGGTCGGCCCACGTCGAGCTGGCCGTGGTTGGTGGCGATGACCAGCGCCCGCCGACCAGACAGGTCGAACTGGGCAGGCTCTGAATCGTCGGGATGCAGCCCTGCGCGCTGAAGCGCCTTACGAACCACCTTTGCCGGTGCGGGCGGTCGGCTCGAAGGACCGCTTCGGCGGGCCTGCAAACGCTGCTGAACCCGCTGGCGCACCCTGTCGCGGATCTGCTGCTTGACGATGTTGGCAGGTGGCAGAACGGGCACCTTGGCGACGTTGGTCAGCTTGCTGACGACGTAGGGCCATGGGTTGTTGCGCTCGGGCACCGAACGGGCCCGCTCGGCCTTCAGGCGGTCGAGCATCAGCTCCATCACTGCCGCAACCCCAGGATCGTCGGCGCGGTTCACCATCTCGACCGGATCGGCGGTGAGGTCGTAGAGCTCCCACTGGTCTGGCAGCACGTTGGTGCGCCACGTAGGTCCGCCCATGCCGTCGCTGGCCAGCTGCCTGACACCCGGTTCGGTCCAAGCCGAAGGGTCGTCGAAGGTGCGCACCAGCTTCCACAGGTGGCCCACGCCTTCACCCTCGTCGACCCGGCACACAATGCCCTCGAAGTTGGTCGCCACGTGTGCGGGCACATTGATGCGCAGCATTCCCGGAGCGTCGGCCTCGCGACCGTTTGCACGCGCTACTCCGCTGGCGCCGGTGTCGCCCTCTGGCATGTTGTCGCGGGTCATCACGTATACGACACGGGTGGGGTCGGCCTGAGCCCCGTCGACCACGGGCATCAGGTTGACACCCGGCAGGCGGTGCACCTCGGAGAACTCGGTACGCAGCGCTTCACCCACGGCGACTTCGTCGATGGATGCTGCGGCCAGAAGGGTCGGCACCAAGTCGACGTGCGAGGTCGGGGTCTCGACTCGACGGGCCGCGGTGGCGCCCCGGCCGACACGAGCGATGGCGAACGGGACTCGTGTCGACTCGTCGTAGAGCTGGAACCACTTCTGGTGCAGCCCGCCGTGCGAGCCCAACAGTTCGCCATGGTCGGCGGTGCGCACCAGCACTGCGTCGCCGGTGGTGCCGTCGGTAACCGCTCGCCTGACCCGGTCGAGGGGGCCGTCGACGGCCGCGTGCAGTTGGTAGTAGAGGTCGCGATAGCGCTGGTGGTTCTTCTGGTAAACCGGCTCGATGGCGGCCGCCGGGCCGTAACACGATGGGTAGGCGGCTCGATAGGCGACGTGGGCTGCCGGTTTCGTGCGCAGGTCTTCGAACGCCGACGGAGCCATGGGCACGGAGGGCACGCGAATGCCGTCGAGCGCGGACGGCATGCCGCGCCGCATCCACATCGGGAACAGCACTATGTCGTGGGGGTTCACGAAGCTGGCCACCAGCAAGAACGGTCGTTGCGCAGCGGGGTCGCCGGCCCGACGCCTGGCATAGCGGTCTTCCAGCCATGCGACCACGCGGTCGGCGATCAGGGGGTCGCGGACCAGGCCACTGTTGGCGAACAGCCCGCCGTGGGGCTCGGGGCCCACCCAGCCCGAGAACCCGAAGTCGGCGAGCGGGTCAGCGTCGAGATATCGCTGAACGTTGTCGGACAGCACCTCGCCCTCGGCCGTGTTGGTCGCCAACGGCTGATTGTGCTGGTGATCTGGGCCGCTGTTGTCGTACAGGTCGGCGTGACTTATGTGCCACTTGCCGTCATAGTGCGTGTCGTAGCCCGCGGCGCGAAACCAGTTTCCGAGGGTGGGCACCTCGTGAGGCCGCATCCACCGCATGCGCGAGTCGTCGGCCATCTTCCCGAGCCCATCGGTCTGGGTGACGCCGTGCAGGTCGGGGTATTGGCCGGTGAAGAGAGTCGGGCGGCTCGGCACACACGCGAGCGATCCGGTGTAGTGACGGACGAACGACACCGCGTTGTCGTCGAACCAGGCGGCACCCGCCAGCGATCGACGCCACTGGGTGAGCTCGTCGTTCTCATAGGGCGGCGCCGCCCGCTCCTCGTCGGTCATGATGATGATGACGTCGGGGCGGTTGTCGTCTCGGTCGCTCATGATCGATCCTCGCGCTGTTGTTCGCCGGCGACGGCCTCGGCCAGGCCGGCCAGCATGAACTGTGAGGCCATCGCCATTCGTTCCAGCACCTTCTTGGCCACCACGGCCCGGGCCGGGTTGCGCCCGGTATCGATCTCGGTTGCCAACACCACGTCTGTCACCCCGGGCCCGGGCGACAGTGTCCATGTGTTGCGGGCCTTGCCCACGATGGGCGGCAGACCCTCGATGTCGTAGGCCAAACGGCTGGGCGGATCCCACACCACCACGCGTTCGACGAGGGTCTGGCGGGCGATCTGTACGCGGCGCACCGCCCCGACCCCGTCGGGCTGGTCGGACAGCAGGCACGAATGCTGGATCATCGGAACCCATGCCGAGATCTGCCCAAATGCCGCAAGCACCGCCCAGGCATCGGCGGGCTGGCCTGGGACGGTCTTGGTTTGCTCGATGCGGGCGACACTCATGACGGCCAGCCGGCGGGGTCCTCGTCGAGGCAGTAGTTCACGTCGAGCTCCTGATGTGGTGTCGGGCTGGCACGATGATTCGCTTCTCTTGTGAGAGTGCGACTATCAATATATGTCGATGACCGATGCAGAGCAAAGGGCCGACGGTCGGCGGCTGAGGCGCCAACGCGGCCGCCTGGCCGCAATCGACGCCCTGATCGATCTGGTGCTGGAAGGGTCGGGCCCGCCCAGTGCCGGGGCCGTCGCCGAGCGGGCTGGAGTGTCGCAGGCGTCGTTGTTCCGGTACTTCGCCACCCTCGACGACCTGCGCCAAGAGGCGATCGGCCGCTATTTCCAGCGTTTCGACGGCCTGATCGCAATTCCCGACATCGGCGAGGGGTCGCTCGAGCACCGCATAGGCGCATTTGTCGCCGCCCGCGACCGCTTCCACCAGGCCAGCGCTCCCATGGCGCGCCTCATCAGACGCCATTCCCCCGAGGTGCCCGACCTGGCCGAGTCACTCGAGCGACTGCGATCCACGTTCACAGATCAGGTGGCCCAGCAATTCGCCCCAGAACTCGACCGTTTGGGTCGAGCGCGTGCCACCCGACGCGCCGCCGCCATTGCAGCGCTGACGTCGTTCGAGAGCTGGGATCTGCTGTCGAGCCTCGGCGATGAGGGGCGCCGCGCCGCGTTGAGCGACTCGCTGGCCGCTCTCACCTCGACCTAGCGCAACGCCGGCCCCGGTCCGCCACCGCCACCCCCGGTCCCCCACCACCACCGCCACCGCCACCGGCGATCTGGGGTCGGAAACGGGTCACTGGTGGGCAAGATCCGACCCCAGATTCGCATTGGGCGCTAGCGTTCGGCGAAATCGCAACCAGGGGGTCACAGGCGTGGACAAGCCCGCAGACGCAATCGCATACCAGGAAGCCTCGATCGACATCGATGCCTCACCCGAAGCCGTCTACGGGTTGGTTTCTGACCTCGCCCGTATGGGCGAGTGGAGCCCCGAGTCGACCGGCGGAGCCTGGCGAGACGGCGCGACCGGCAAGGCCGGCGACTGGTTCGACGGGACCAACCGCGCCGGCGACTTCGAGTGGACCCGCGAAGTCCAGGTGGCCAGGGCCGAGCCCGGCCGCGACTTCACCTTCGTGGCAGGCGGCGTAGAAAACAACCGCACCTGGTGGTCTTACGAGATGGCGCCGACCGACACGGGAACGCGGCTTACCGAGAAGTGGTGGGTCGTCAACAAGCCGCCGGCGTGGGTCGAGCGTAGCCACGAGGCCTTTCTCGAACGAGCCGAACAAACTCTGGGCGCTATTCAGGCGACACTTGCCGCTGTGAAACACACAGCAGAGTCGCGCCGAGATTGAGCCTCACTGACGGGCCATTTCGCTGGCGGCGGCAGCCGAGTCGGTAGAGCGACTGCTGCGCGCCGGCAGTTGAATGGCGACCTCGTGCAACGTGCCGGTGAAGGCGAACGGTGCTGAATACCGGGCAGACACCGCCGACCCGTGGTCCATTCCCACGCTGGAACCGACCGACGAAACCATGCGCATGTAGAACCCGATGGGCGCTCGGCCACAAGGTGTGCCGTCAATCGACACCTCGACCCAACCGGTCTTGCGTCCGTCTCGCTCGAGGTGAACTGCCACCTCGCTGTCGCCCACGGGTACCTCGATCTCTGACTCGACGATGGTGTGATCGTTGAATGCGTTGTAGTCGACCACCAGGCGACCGTTCTGGACGAACACCGAACAGCCAGAGTTCTGGTTGCCGGTGGCCCACAACACCCCCTCGTCGCCCGGGCGACAGGTGGTCTGCGCCGGGAGGTCGAACGCCCGGCCTCCCAGCGTTGCCGAGGGTTGTGCCGGTATCGGCGACATCGGCGGTCGGTAGACATAGCGGCGGTCGGTGCGGTGGGGCGACTGGTCGCTGAGGCGAGAGGCGAACAGCGCCAGCGTGCGGTCGTCCAGCGGCAACACCCCGTGGCGTTCGGCCTCGGCCCACCACAGGTCGACCAGCTGGGCGAGTCGCTCGGGGTTGCCATCGGCCAGGTTGGTGCATTCGGACGGGTCGGCGTCGAGGTCGTACAACTCCCAGGGTTCGGTGTCGAAGTCGTCGCCCTGCTTGTGCTTGGTCACCGCCTTCCACCACACACCATCGAGTTCGGCGATGACGGCCCGGCTGCCGGCGTTCTCGAAGTACTGCAGCCGGTTGGCCGCGGGCGCGTCGCCGTCGTCGAGCAGGGTGGCGAACGAATGGCCCGTCACGGGCATCTGTTCGATACCCCGATAGACCTCTGGTGGGGTGACGCCCAACAGCTCGTAGATGGTCGGAGCGATGTCGGAGACGTTGACGAACTGAGACCGCTTGGTGCCGGCGTTGCCACCACCCAGTCGGGCCGGCCAGTGCATGATCATCGGCACGTGCACACCACCCTCGTGGGTGTTCTGCTTGTACCAGCGAAACGGTGAGTTGCCGGCCTGGGCCCAGCCCCACGGATAGTTGGTGTGGCTGTTCGGCCCGCCGATTTCGTCGATGCGCTCGATGGCCTCGTCTGGAGATTCGAGGATGCCGTTGAAGAACTTCATCTCGTGCATCACCCCGAACGGACCGCCCTCTTGGGAAGCGCCGTTGTCGGCCAAGACCACCAGGATCGTGTTGTCGAGCTCGCCCATCTGCGCGAGTCCGTCGACCAGTCGGCCGATCTGATCGTCGGTGTGGTCGAGGAAGGCGGCGAATGCTTCCTGCAGCCTGCACGCCAGACGCTTCTGATTCTCTGGAAGCTCGTCCCAAGCAACGACACCGGGGTTACGGGGCGCCAACACCGCGTGCTGGGGTATGACTCCTAGGTCGATCTGGCGCTGGTACCAGCGCTGGCGAACGACATCCCAGCCCTCGTCGTAGCGGCCGCGGTACTTGTCCAGATAGGCCTGTGGCGCTTGATGCGGCGCGTGGGTCGCGCCAAACGGCAGGTAGGCGAAGAACGGTCGGTCTGGCCTGACTCCCTTGCTGTCGTTGATCATCTGCAGCAGCTGATCGACCAGGTCTTCGGACAGGTGGTAGCCCTCTTCGGGCGTCGCCGGTGCATCGATATGGGTGTTGTCACGGACCAGTTCGGGGTGAAATTGGTCGGTCTCGCCCTCGAGGAAGCCATAGAAGCGATCGAACCCACGCGCCAGCGGCCACTGGTCGAACGGCCCGGCCGCCGAGGTGTCCTCGGTTGGGGCCAGGTGCCACTTGCCGGTGCAGAACGTGGCGTAGCCGTGGCTCTTCAACACCTCTGCAACGGTTGCCGCCGAGTTCGAGATGTGGCCCAGCTGGTGAGGAAACCCTGTGCGCCAGTTCGACACGCCGCGCATGCCCACGGCGTGCTGCGAACGACCGGTCAACAGTGCGGCCCTGGTGGGCGAACACAGCGGCGTCACATGGAAGTTGGTGAACTGCACCCCGTTGGCGGCCAGAGCATCGACGTTCGGGGTATCGATGTCGGAGCCATAGCAGCCGAACTGGGCAAAGCCGGTGTCGTCCAACAAGACGATGACGACGTTGGGGGCCTGTTCACCCGGATGCGGCGGCTCTTCGAAGTGTGGAGTGCTGTCGGCGAGCGTGCGACCGATGGTGCCCTTGAACTCGGCCATCGATTCAGACCTCGATGGTCGTCAGGTCGTCGCCGATGATGATCTGGCCGTCATAGTGCTCGGCCGCTCTTGCAACCCACTCGGGATATTGCTCGGGCGTGGGCGCGGGCACCAGGTGGGTCATCGCCAGGCGCTTGGCACCGACCCTGGCGGCGGTTTCGGCTGCGTCGACCACGCCGGAGTGATAGTCGAGGATGTCGAGCATCATCGCGTTGCGGAACTTCTCGACGATGTCGCGCCTGATTACCGTCTGCACATAGACATCTGCGCCGTTCGCAAGCTCGTCGACTCCGGCGCAGGGCAGGGTGTCGCCCACCAGCGCTGCGGTGCTGCCCTGATGCTCGAGCCGGAAGCCGATCGTGGGTCGAACGGGGGCGTGTTCGGTTGCTGCGGTGGTCACCGACACGTCGCCAACCACAAACGAATCGCCGGGTTCGAGCTCGGTCACCGCGACCTGAGGGCCCACGGTCAGCGCTTCGTGGTGTGCGATGCGATAGCTGATGTCGGCTTCGAGTGCATGCACTTGGCGCTCGACGAACTCGGCCGTGCCCACCGGGCCATAGATGGGCAGGGCAACGTTGCCCTGGGTCATTATCCAGTGCGTCGTGATGACGTCGTTCAACGCACACACATGGTCGCTGTGCAGGTGCGTGATCAGCACCGCCGACAAGAAGCCGGGCAACGTGCCAGCGCCCGCTAGGCGCATGACGGTGCCCCTGCCCGCGTCGACCAGGATCTGGGTGTCGCCGGCCTTGACCAGCGTCGAGGGCCCGGCCCTGTTGGGGTCGGGCAGCGGCGACCCGGTTCCGGTGAGAATGATGTCCATGAGAACTCCTTGGCGGGCGTCGGTTCGACCGACGCTAGGTCAGGACCCTGGTGGGATCCGTAAGCGAGTGTGCAATTTCAGGGCGACTGGTCAGTCGTCGAAACCCAGGAACGACGCAATCTCGTCGACGGAGCGACGCTCGGAGACCACGTCGTTGGCCGCGAAACCCTCGGCGGGGAACCCCATCGCGACAGTGATGACGATCAGTTGGTCGTCGGGAATCTGGGCGTGGGCACGCACCACAGAAGACTGCATGATTCCCTGGCCGTTGATCACCGAGCCCACACCTCGATCCCAGGCTGCCAACACCATCGCGTGCACGAACTGCCCGAGATCGAAGTAGGCCTCGGTCGAGTCTTCGAGCTCGCGATCGATACATCCGATGACCGACACCGGAGCGTCGAATTGGCGGAAGCCGCGCATTGTCCAGTCGGTGCGTTGCTCCTTGTTCTCCCACCCGATGCCAGCCGCCTCGAACAGCTGGGCGGCTACACGCTTCTGGCGATCGCGGTGCACGCCCTCATAGCGGCCGTGGCCTCGGATCTCGCGATCGGGTTTGCCCGTTGCGAGCATCTGCTCGGTGTTGCCACGCCGAATCTGGTCGAGCACGTCGCCGGTGACGACGTGTACGTACCAGGGCTGGGTGTTCATCGACGATGGGCTCTGCGCCGCCACTTCGATGATCTCTGCCAGCAGCTGGCGCGGCACCGGATCGGGCTTGTACCCCCGGATGCTGCGCCGGTCGAAGATCAGATCCTGGAATTCCATTTGCGAGAGTCACCCTCTAGAAGTCGACGAGCCATCGGCCATCATGCCGTCAAAGGGTCTACGGCGACCAACTCGGCGGCAACCGGTAAGGCTTCAGGTGACTACTTGTGGGCCGATCGATAACCGTCGGCCTCGATCGTGCGTGCGACAATTGTGGATCGGGCCGACGCAGAGCGCGAGACAGGGGAAAGATTCACATGGCGATGATCGACTTCGCGAAGAAGATCAACAAGCATTGCACCCAGGACCTGCTTCCGGGTGAGGAAGTGCTGGCCGCCACATTCGGCCAGCCCCCGGGCGCCATCCGCCGCCAGGTTGCCTTCGGTGCCATCGGAGGGGCCGTCGGGGCGATCGCCGGCGAGGCGCTGGCGAGCAAGCGCATCAAGGACTCAGATCAGAAGTCTGGCGAAGGCATCACCCTCGACATCCCCGCCGGCAAGGCGGTGCTCGGCCTGTCGGCCCAGCGGCTGCTGGTGTTTGGCCACAGCGCCCTGTCGGGTCGCCCCAAGGGTCTCAACGCGTCGATCCCGCTCGATCAGGTGAAATCGATCGAGGTCGACCAGGGCAAGCTGGCGGGCAAGATGCTGATCACCTTCGTCGATGGTTCCTCGGTCGACTTCGACATCGTCAAGACGGCGGGTCCGGGCCCCTTCGCCGAGAAGTTCACCGAGCTGACCGGGCGCTAGACGCTCGACCACCATCGGTCGGGGGCATCGCGTACCATCGGCTCATCAGAAATTTCGACCGCTTCCGCGCCCACCCATGGCATGGCCTCCCCATCGGGGACAAGGCCCCTAACGTCGTCGACGCGTTCATCGAGATCACCCCGTTCGATGCCGTCAAGTACGAGATCGACAAGATCACCGGCTATCTGCGGGTCGACCGACCCCAGGGTTCGTCTGCCCTGCCGCCGACGCTGTATGGCTTCATACCGCGCACGTACTGCGGTCAGAGGGTCGCCGATCTGACACCGAGTGCCGACACCGGGGACGGCGACCCTCTAGACATCTGCGTGCTGAGCCAGCAACGCATCGACCGGGCCGAGGTGGTGCTTCCGGCCCGCATCCTCGGCGGTATACAGGTTCTCGACGGTGGCGAGGCCGACGACAAGATCGTGGCCGTGCTCGAGAGCGACACCGTCTTCGACTACGCCAAGGACATCAAGAACCTTCCCACTGCGGTGGTGCAGCGCATCGTGCACTACTTCGCCACCTACAAGATGGACATCACGGGCCAAAAGCCCAATGCCATCGAGGTGATTGGCACCTACGGGGCCGAGCACGCCCGCGCGGTGGTCGAGGCCGCGTTGGCCGACTACACCGAGTTGTTCGGCGACCGCACCAAGCGCCGACACGACGACTGACGGGTCACCCCAGGGTCGGCCGCTCGGCAGCTGCCACTAATCAGCTGGCCTGCCTGGATCCATGGCCGCATCGATGCGGGCAAACATCGATCTTGCGGTGATCAGCAGCGAGCCCACGACCAGCCCCGCGCCGATCCAAACCCACTGGGGTCCCCAGCGCTCGGCGACGAATCCTCCAATCAACGCACCCAGCGGGCGCGCTCCCCACGCGATGAACAGGTAGGCAGTCATCATCCGGCCGAACACGGCGTCGGGAACAAGTCTCTGCCGGACGGTGGCCGAGACGATGTTCCAGCCGGGTCCTGAAACTCCGGCGAACAAGGCACCGGCAAACGCCAGGACAGGGTTTGTCGACAACCCGTAAAGCATCGACGCAATGACGAAACAGATCACCGCCGTTCGCATGCTCCACGAATGGGACGTTCGGGAGATGAAGCCGGCGACAACCGTCGAAGTCAGAACGGCCGCGATCGCGTCGAAACTGATGAGCAAGCCGAACCCGACGCCGTCCAGCCCGAAGCGCTCGGACGCGAGCACGACGAACACGCCGTTGCCCGCCGCCCCGACGAACGAGAACAGTCCAACGGCCACCACCAAAGGCCGCAGCACGTCGTGGGACCATACGTAGCGAACGCCGACCAGGACGCTGCGAATGTCAAGGGATTCGGCTTCTTCGACCGCTGGCTCATAGGTACCCGGCAGGCGCAAGAGGCCAACGACGCCCAGCATCGTCACGGCGGCCGAGGCGATGAATGGCAACGACATGTCCAGCTCGAAGAGCAGCGCTCCAAGGGGCGGACCGACGAACGCGTTGCTGACGGTCTGGGTGGCAGAAAGCCTGGCGTTCGCGACCTCGAGTTGATCCAGACGCACCAACGCCCTCACCAGTGCCGGGAGCCCGCCGTCGGTCAAGACCTCGCTGACGCCGATCAGAAACGAGACGACGAACAGGACTGCCGGAGCCGGAGTTCCCTGCAGCAACGCCAGGCCGAGCCCGCCCACCACAGCGGCGCGCGCCATCTGGGCCGCGACCGCAATGCGACGCCGGTCGAAGCGGTCGATTACCACCCCAGCCGGCAACCCGATGACAAGGAATGGCAGGTACTGGAACATCACCACCATCGCCACGAGACGAGCATCGTCTGTGGCGGCAAGGGCCAACAGCGGCAGCGCGACGAGGCTCAGACCATCGGCCAGGTTGGTTGCGGTGAATGCCGACCAGAGCGTCCAAAAGCGCGGACCCAAAGACGCTTCCTCGCTTGCGGCCATGGTGCAACGTAGCCCTCCCCACCGCGACTGTCGACAGCGACGACCGAGCCTCATTCGGGAGACTCGGGGCGGACCTCCCACTCGAAACACGGGTCGCCCAGGTCCAGCCTCTGACGAACCACCAGACGAACGTCTTCCATGACGGCCAGGCCCTCCCAAAGAGCGTTCCAACCCTCGAACACCACGGCGTGTGTCGAGTCAGGATCGAACAGCCGCCACCGATCGAGCCGAACGCGGTGGTGCTCGCCCGGCCGCTCGACCTGGGCCGGGGTGCCGTGGCCGCTCAGCAGTCGCCCCAGCCGATCCGCGAACGAACCGTCGGCGCCCACAAGGTCCATCACAGCAGGATGAAACTGCATTCCGATCTGATGGCCCACCACGACGGCGACACTTCTGGTGCCCGCCGGACCGAGAACCGAGGTCATGGCCGGCAGGATCGTGTGGATGTAGTTCATTGCGTAGTTGCGGTTGACCTTCGCCAGGCGCACCGGGTCCCACGACGGAGTGGGCAGCTCTGCGGCCGGCCCGGGCGGGCGTTCGCCCGGGCGAAACCTGACGCGGTCTTCGGGTTGCAGCGGAGCGGACTCTTCGATGTAGTAGCCGACCAAGCCGGGCTGACCGTCGGTGGTCTGGGAGGTTGCGACAAACCCCAGCCTGTCGTTGCCCAGAGACACGCCGTTGTGGCCGTGCCAGCCGCGCAGCATGGCGCGACTCAACTCGCTGGGTATTCCACACACCGCGGTGCCGTCGAACACCCACCGGGGCGGCAGATAGCGCACCCAGGACTTGGTGTCCGATTCGGGAATCCACTCGACCCTGACCCCTCCCAGAGCGTTGGACAGGACGTGGTACTTGGCGCACGCCACCGCATCGGGCTCGTCGGTCAGACCCAGCTTGTCGAGACCGGGCAGGAACGCTTCGAGATGCTGGTTTCGGAAGGTGCGGAACACGACCTCGGCTGCGGGCCCGGTTCCGATTCGCGTGACCATACCCAGGAGCAAACCCGTCAGGTATCGGTGGTACAGCTCGGCGAGGGCTTCCCAAGCTGGGTGGTCATCGATGCTCTGCTCGGCGTTCACTGGTTCTCCATCCCTCTGCGACGGCCCGAACAATAGGCCCGGTTGTCGAGCATCCTGCACGCAGTAAGGTCTGGTCTGGTCACGGCAAGGTGGCCGCCCGGCGGTGCTCGCCGACAGAGACGAGTTGCGCCGGGCCGACAACAGCGAGGCGCTGCCAATGTCCGCTGAAGAACCCGGGCCACCATCCACGGCCCCACAACTCGACCATGCGGTCCGGTTGACCGACGTCAGCGTTCGGCGCGGCGACCGATCGGTGTTGCGCAGCCTCTCGCTGACCGTGTCCCGCGGAAAGGTCACCGGCCTCGTTGGGCCCAGCGGGTGCGGCAAGACAACATTGATGCGCACCATCGTGGGCGTGCAGGCGAACGTGACCGGATCGGTCCTCGTCCTGGGTCAATCGCCCGAATCGGCTCTCGACGAGGCGACATCGGCTACATGACACAAGACGCCTCTGTCTACGGCGATCTGACAGTCGGCGAGAATCTGTCCTATTTCGCCGCTCTGTTGGGGTGTACGGCTGCACGTATGAGCGAGGTTCTGGTCGCTGTGCACCTCGAGGACATGCGGGACGCGGTGGTCGAGCGCTTGTCGGGCGGTCAACGCGCTCGTGTGTCGCTCGCAGTTGCACTGCTCGCCAACCCACCGCTGCTGGTTCTCGACGAACCAACCGTGGGCCTGGACCCTCTCCTGCGAGCCGAGCTATGGGCCGAGTTCGCCACCATTGCGGCGTCGGGTGCTGCTGTGGTCGTGTCCAGCCACGTGATGGACGAGGCCGCAAGATGCGACCGGCTTGTGTTGATGCGTGAAGGCCGGATCCTCGCCTCGGGCACCCCGGCGGGGCTGGTGTCAGAAGCGGGCGCAAGCGATGTCGAGGACGCATTCATGAAACTCGTCGCACGGCAAGGCGAAGATCGATGATGGCAACGGCGACGGCCACCACCAGCCGGGTGCTCCGCCAGATGCGGCGCGATCATCGAACGGTTGCGCTGTTGTTGGTGGTGCCCACCCTGCTGCTGGTCCTCGTCCGCTTTGCGTTCGATGCCCGCCCGCTGGTGTTTCAGCGCGTCGGCATGCCACTCATCGGGGTGTTCCCGCTGGTCTCGATGTTTCTGGTCGCCTCGATAGCGATGCTTCGCGAGAGAAGGTCTGGCACCCTCGAGCGCCTGATGTCGCTGCCCACGGCGAAACTCGGCCTTGTCGTTGGCTATGCGGCGGCGTTCGCAATTGTCGCAATGGCCCAGACGGCTGTTGTTCTCACTGTGGGCATGGCCGTTCTCGGCCTGAACATCGCCGGCCCCACATGGTTGGCAATTGCGGTGGCGGTCGCAAATGCGCTTCTCGGCATGGCGCTCGGCTTGTTCGTCAGCGCATTCGCCCACACAGAGTTTCAGGCGATCCAGTTCATGCCCGCGTTCCTGCTGCCACAGTTTCTGCTGTGCGGGCTGTTCGTCGAGCGCCATGCCATGGCCCGACCGCTCGAGATCGTGTCGGAGGTCCTGCCACTGACATTTGCCTACGACGCCCTACGCGCGGTTTCGGACAACTCGGGCGTGTCGGGTTCGGTGATCGTCGACCTCGGAATCACAGCACTCATGGCCATCGCTGCGCTAGGTCTGTGCTCGTTGACGCTCAGGCGTCGCAGCCCCTGAACGCGCGCATCAGGGCGGGCTGAACCCGAACCCGGCCAGGATGCGCTGGCCATCGGGCCCCAGCACGAACTCGATGAACGCGTCGGCCGCCGTCGGGTTGGGCGCACCCGCCATTCGGGCGATGGGATAGTCGGCTTCGACATTCCACTGGCTGGGGATGTCGATCCCCTCGACCAACTCGCCACCCGCGATCACGTCGGTGGCATAGACGACGCCTGCATCCAGTTCGTCGGCGCCAACCTTGGTCAACAGCGCCCTGACGTCTGGCTCGTTTGTGTCGATCGACGCCTGCACTGCGGCGCGGGCCAGCACCGCTCGGGCGAAGTCGCCGCACGGCACACCCTCGGCGCACAGCCCGATCAGCAGCTCGGGCCTGGCCAGGTCTTGCACGCCGGTCACGCCCCCGGGGTTTCCGGCGGGCACCACGATCTGCAGCGAGTTGGTGGCAAGAACCTCGACCTCGCCTGCCACCTCCCCAGCCGCCATGAGCTGCTCGATGTTGGGACGGTTGGCCGACGCGAACACATCGGCGGGCGCGCCCTCGAGAATCTGCTCTCGTAGAGCCGAGCTGCCCGCTGTGTTCACCATCACATCGACGCCCGGATGAGCTGCTTCGAAGTCCACCTCGATCTCGGCGAAGGCATCGGTCAGCGACGCGGCGGCAAAAACGAGAACGGTTCCCTCGGGCTCACCATCACCGGCCACACCGACGCCATCGTCGCCGCAGGCCGCGAGGCTCACTAGCAACGCCAGCACCAGCAACGCCAGCATCAGCGACGTGCCACGCACCGGCGCGCTGGGCACCGACCGCCTCGCAGGATGAGCCCTCATCGCTGCAAAGCTAGTCCTGCTGTGCGCTGCAACCGTTCGGGCCCGAAGCCTGTTCCTCAGTCTTCGGCCTTGTGGTCGACGACACCTGAGCCGGGCTTGGATCCGGGGGCCACGACGTGGATCGGAAACGTATCGAAGAGGTTGAATCCCTGAACCGTGATGCCACGACGGCCGGCCCCTTGGCTGGTCGGCGAAGCCATTGCGCCAAAGCCCTCGACCTCGTGGGCTTCGTCGCCGGTACCGACGCCGAGTAGGCGGCCGAACTCCGACCGCTCCCCTTCGGTCAGGTCGAGAGCGTCGAGCTTGGTCAACAGAGACTGCATTTCGGGCGAGAGGTCCATACCTATCCCGACGACCTTCGAAGTCAGTGGTTACACGGCCCGGTCACAGGCAACACACAGGTTGACGAGCCACACTGAGCAGGTGACCTCAGTTGCCAAGCCGGTAGCCGCCTGTCGGATTCTCGTGGTCGAGGACGAACCGGCCATCAACGACATCGTCGCTACCGCGCTGCGCTACCAGGGACATTCGGTCACACAGATCGACGATGGATGGTCTGGGTTGACCGAGGCGCTCCGTTCGCCCCACGACCTGGCGGTGCTCGACGTCATGCTGCCCGGCCTCGACGGGTTCGAAATCTGCCGACGGATGCGCGAAGCGGGACGGCTGGAGCCGGTGCTCTTCTTGACCGCCAGAGCCGAGACAGAAGATCGTGTGAAGGGCTTCGTGACCGGCGGCGACGACTATCTGACCAAACCATTCAGCGTCGACGAGTTGGTTCTGCGGGTCGCGGCGATTCTGCGCCGGTCAGGAACCGCTACCACTGGCGAGTTGATCGCTTACGACGAGCTGACCCTCGACCCGGCAAGCCACGAGGTTCGGCGGGCCGGTCGCCTGATCGAGTTGTCGCCGACCGAGTATCGGCTGCTTCACTACCTGCTCGTCAACGCGACCACCGTCGTGTCCAAAGCACAGATATTGGTGAACGTCTGGGACGATGATTTCGACGGAAGCGAGAACGTCGTCGAGCTATACATCAGCTACCTGCGCCGCAAGATCGACGATGGGAACTCGCCGCTCATCCACACCAGGCGAGGTGTTGGCTACGTGTTGCGAACCACATCGTGAGACCGGTGTCCACCCGCCGCAGCCTGCGCGCCACGATGCTGATTCCACTAATTGGCGCACTGGTGGCCGGGTCTGGCGGACTCGGACTGTTCGTTTACCGAGCGGTCGAGCGCGACCTGATCGCGTCAATCGACGACGAACTCAACCGGGTTCTGACCGGCTCGATTGGTCAGGCGGTAGGTCGCGGCGATCCTTTGCGGGGCGATCCAGGCGGCGGAGCCGACCGTCAGCCTGGCGATTTGTTGGACGGAACCGACGCACCGATCGAGTTCGTGGTGGGCCCCGGTGGCCAGATCGCAAATGGCGCCGAGGACGCAGCGACCTTCGACGACGCCCAGCTCGACGCGTTGGCCGCAGCGCGCGGCTTCGTGGAGGTCGACGGGGAGCCTCGATACCGCGCGCGGGTCGAGCGCTTGGCCGACGGCAGCAAGGCTGTGGCTGCGTTGTCGTTGGCGCCTGTGGACGAGTCGCTGTCGAGCCTGCTGCGCAACCTGATCCTCGGCGGCACCGCTCTGGTGATACTGCAGACGCTGGTTGTGCTCGTCGTGGCGGGGGCCGTGGCCAGACCGATAGGCCGGATCAGCGCAGTCGCCCACGACATTCGAGAGGGCGATCTGGGCGCGACGGTTCCCGAGCCGAGTGGGCCTCGCGAAACGGCGATGCTCACCGAAGATCTGGCGGCCATGTTGGACCGTCTCCGCTCGACCATCGACGAACGCGAGGGCGCTGCCGACGAAGCCGAGCGGGCCAGGGACGACATGGAACGCTTCATGGCCGACGCATCGCATGAGCTGCGTACACCGCTCACGGCCCTTCGCGGCTACAGCGACCTCTACACAGCAGGCATGCTCGAAGGCGACGGACTCGAGCGCGCCATGCGACGCATCGGAGCCGAAAGCCAACGGCTCGAGGCATTGGTGACCGATCTGCTTCAACTGGTGAGGCCCGAGGACGGTTCCCGGTTCGAACTGGTCGACGTCGGCGCAGTGGTTTCGGCGGTCGCCCACGACCTTCGAGCCGCGCACCCAGAGCGGACAATCGAGCTCGAACTCTCGGCCGCGGCACCCACGGTAAAAGCCGACCCAGCCCGCCTCCACCAGGCGGTGCTGAACCTCGGCGCCAACGCCTGTCATCACACGCCGCCCGAGACGAACCTGACGCTGCGGGTCGGATCTGACATGCAGTGGGCGCAGATCGAGGTCGTCGACCATGGTCCCGGAGTCGACCTGGCTACTGCCGAGCGTCTGTTCCGACCCTTCGTCCGCAACGACGCGTCGCGAAGCCGGCGCGACCACGGCGGTGCGGGCCTCGGTCTGGCGCTCGTCGATCGGATCGTCCGTCAGCACGGCGGATCGGTGGCCGTCACCGAAACTCGGGGCGGCGGTTCGACCTTCACGCTCCGGTTGCCCGTGGCATCGAACCTGTGAAGAACCTGTCAGCACGTTCACAGCTCGACCACAGGTCCAGGCTCCACAGTCATCGGCATGAACAGGAACCTCAGACTCAGAACTCTTGCCGGGCTGGTCGCCGCCGTAGCTGTGCTGGGCGCATGCAGCTCGTCTTCAGACAGCGACGGCGCCGAGTCGACACCACAATCGCCATCGACGGCGGTAGACCAGCCATCTGACTCGACGTCTGACGGCGACCGGACCGCCGTCGCTGGACTGACCTCCAACTACCTCGGCTCGTACAGCCTCGAGGACCCCGAGTTCGGCACCATTGTCACGGTCGTCGTCGACGGCGGAACAAGAACCATCGAGACGAACGCCCTGCCGGATCACGAGACCGGTGAGTTCCCGAATTCCGGAAACCCGAACACCATCACCGCACAGGACCTGACCTGGGAGTTCCCTGCAACTGCGGTGTACACCGGCCAGGCAACAGAGGTTCGTGTTCCCGGTGTCGCGGTGAACGGGGTGAAGTTCGAGCCGGGTACGGCCGAAACCGTCACCTGCTCGTCGGGTGAGGTTTACCGGATCGAGGCATTGCAGGACATCTACGACTTGGGCCTCGACTTCAACAACGCCCACGTCCAACCGACCGGCGAGTACCACTACCACGGAATCTCGTCGATGCTCGTCGATGCGTACGACACCGACCAGGACCTCGTGCACGTCGGCTTCGCCGCCGACGGCCACCTCATGTACTACTCGAAGTCCGGGGCTTACGAGTCTGGTTACGCTCTGAGTTCGACCGCTCGTAGCGGCACTGGTTGCCAGGCATCGGGTCCGGCTGGGGGCACCACGATCGAGCTCGAAGGCAGCACGCCAGACGGTACCTACACCACCGACTGGCAGTGGTCTGACCAGACGGGCGATCTCGACGAGTGCAATGGCATCACCATCGATGGCCAGTACGTGTACATCGTCACCAACGACTACCCGTACATAAGCCGGTGCACGATGGGTGAGGCCAGCGGAGACGGCGTCGGCGGTCCGCCAGGGCCGGGCGCTGGTGGATCACCGAGTGGCCAGGGCGCCGGCGGGTCTGCCTCGACCGGCGACGCGTGACATGAATCCGATCCGAGCGGTCGTCTGTGGCCTGATCATCCTTGTCCTTGTCGGCCTGGCGGTATCGCCGGTCTCAGCACACGAGCCAGGTACCTCGGCGCTGTCGGTTGTCATCGACGGTGCCGAGGTCGAGGTCAGCATCGACGTCCCGCTCGACCTGCTAGGCCTTGCCGTCGGAACCGAACTGACCTCCGACGCTTTCGAGTTGTCGCTGAAGCGCTCGGCCATCGTCGACTACCTCGATGAGCACCTGACACTGGCCGGCGGCGGAACGGTTGCCGAGCCGGTATTCGGGCCGCTGACGGTGGTTTCGGTCGACGGCATCGAATGGGCCAGGCTGGTTCTGACCCACGACATCGAAGCCGACGATGCGCCACTCGTGATGACCTACGACGCCATCTTCGAAGTCGATCCAGATCACAGGGTCATGGTCACCGAGAGGCTGGCCGGCTCATCCGAGGCCGTTCTGGCGGTGATCGACCGTGACCAGCCTTCGGTGACGATCTCGTCCACCGGCGAAACCGGTCATGCCTCGTCAACTTGGACGGTGATGGTCGCAGAGGGCTATGACCACGTCCTCGCCGGCGCCGACCACATTCTGTTCCTGCTCGTACTGCTGGTGCCTGCACCCCTCGCCGTCAGCAGGCGGCGCTGGGTCGAGGGCCCCAGCTTCCGCCGGGCGATCGTCCGAGTGGTTCGGGTATCGGGGGCGTTCACCGTCGGCCACTCGCTGACGCTCGCGCTGTCTGCCTTCGGCGTGGTCGACTTTGCGTCACGGCCCGTTGAGGTACTGGTAGCGGGCTCGGTGGCCATCGCCGCCATTCACGCGTGGCGTCCGCTGACCTCTCACGGCGAGGTCGTGATCGCGGGAAGTTTTGGGCTGATTCACGGACTGGCGTTCGCCGGGATCCTCGACGATTTGGGTATCGCCAGGGTGCAGTCTGCGACTGCTCTGCTGGGCTTCAATGTCGGTGTCGAGCTGGCGCAACTGGTGGTCATCGCCGGCACGTTCCCGTCGCTGTGGGTCTTGTCCAGAACCGGCGCCTACACGAGGTTCCGCAAGGCTGCGGCGACGTTGGCGTTGGTCGCGTCGACCGCGTGGGCGGTCGAAAGGGTCGGCGGTGGTGGCAATCCGCTGTCTGCGGTCGAGGCGACGGTGGTAGACCATCAACTCCTCACTGTGCTCGCGCTAGCCATCGCCGCGCTTGCCGCCCTTGTGCACACTGCCCTGAATCGCGACGACACCGGGGTTGCGGTTGTGGAAGCCTCTCCTGGTGGACATTGAGGACAAGATTCGGCTCGATCGCCAGGCTCTCGAGGGGTTCCACAGCGGTCCCGATTCCCAGCTGGCAGCCACGGCCGAGGCCATGTCTGCGGTCGGATCGGCAAGATGCGTCGTCGTGGTCGAAGGGGTGAGCGACCAGATCGCCGTCGAGACACTGGCCGCACGACGTGGTCGCGATCTGTCCGCCGCGGGCGCCGTCGTGGTGCCGGTCGGTGGAGCACATGCGATGGAGCGCTACCTGCGCCGATTCGGACCTCAGGGAGCGCGACTGACCGTTGTCGTCATGTGCGATGAGGCCGAGGAGGCGATGGTCAACCGGGCACTCCGTCGTGCCGGAATCGTTTCCCGTGACAGCCTCTTCGTCTGTGTGAAAGACCTAGAGGATGAACTCATCCGGTCCGTCGATCCTGCCGCAGTCGAGGCACTTCTCGAATCGCAAGGCGACCTTCAGGCTTTTCGGACGCTGCAACGCCAGGGACAATGGCGGGAGCGGCCATTCGAGGCGCAGATGCATCGCTGGTTGAGGGCTGGTGCCCGAAGAAACCTCAGATATGCACGCTTGCTTGTGGAGGTGATCGATTCGGACCGGGTTCCACATCCTCTCGAGGCTGTCGTGGCCGCCGCGGGCTGACCGAAGCTGCCTACTATCGCTCTTATCGGACCTATCGGTGCCAGGCACCCACGCGCGGTGAACGCCCGACCACCCACAGGCGGGCTAGGCCAAGCGCGAGAGGCGTTTTGCGATGTTGGCGAGGATGGTCGCCAGGTCGACCGGGCGGGTGAACATCGGCCAGTGTCCTGAATCGATGTCGACGAACGACACGTCGGCAGCACGAGCCAGCTCGGGGATGTCACCCCCGTCGATCCAGGCCTTGGCGTCTTCTGGGGTGTACTCGGGACAGACCATGACCGTCGGCACATCGAAGCGGGCATCATCGCCCAACTCGACAACCGCTTGAGCGACGCCGACCGGAACGGGCACTGCCAAAGCCTCGATCGCAGCCCTTGCCGCCACATCGAGGTCCGCACTGTCTGGTCCCTCGAACGGCTCCCACCCGGGGAATGGCATGACCCCGTCGACGATCTCGAAGAAGTCGGCATAGCGACTGCGGCCAGACGTTGGGAACCCGCCGATCATGACGGTCCCTGCGATCGAGGACGGTCGCCGGTCTGCCACGAGCCATGCCAAAGCGCTGGCGGCTGAGTGGCCGACGACCAGCGGGCGATCCGAGCTATCGACGATGGCCAGAGCAGCCCGCAATTGATCCTCGAGGGTTGCCTCGATCGCGCCGTCGTCCACGCCGGGCAGATCGACCACGCGGCCCCGATGGCCGAGCGCCTCCAACTCTGCCGCGACATCGGCCCACACCGACGACGGCAGCCACAACCCAGCCATGAGCACGATGTCCATCTTCGAACCATAGATCGGGAGTCGCTGCCGTCCCATCGCACACCAGCCAAGACTCGGTCGCCCGGGCTCTTACCCGGCTAGGTTCGTTGTGTCGGCGGTCATGAAAGGGGGCGACATGCTTGTCGCAGATCGGGTTTGTGTGGTCACGGGCGGCGCCAGCGGCATAGGCAAGGCGCTATGCGAGCGGTTCGCCGCCGACGGCGCCCGCGCCGTTGTCGTGATCGACCGGTCGGCCGAACAGGCCGCCGACGTTGCCAACGCAATCGGTGGGTTTGCTGAAGCTGTGGACGTGGGCGACGGAGAAGCCCTGACCGCCGCGCTGCACGGCATCGAGGACCGCCATGGCCCGATCGACCTCTTGTGCAACAACGCGGGAATCGCATCGGGCGCCGACCCACTGAGCACTCCCATCGACGAGTGGCAGCGACAGTGGGACGTCAATGTGATGAGCCATGTTCACGCGATACGTGCCGTGCTGCCCTCGATGCTGGCCAGGGGTGAGGGCCACATCCTGCACACTGCATCGATGGCCGGCATCCTCACCAGCCATGGCAACGCTCCCTACGCAACCTCGAAACACGCCGTGGTCGGGCTGGCCGAGTGGATGTCCATCACCTACCACGACCGCGGCATCCGGTCGTACCTGCTCGCTCCCCTGGGTGTTCGCACGCCAATGCTCGGCGACGCGGCCGACACCGAATGGGGACGTTCGGCGGCCGGTCCCATCCGCGAACCCGAAGAGGTAGCCCAGCAGGTGACCGAGGCGCTCGAGGCCGAAAGGTTCTTGATCCTGACCGACCCGATCGCGCAGGAGTGGATGCAGTTCAAGACCAACGAGCCCGAGAAGTGGTTGCGCGGAATGCGCCGGCTTCAATCGCGAATAGATGCAGCCCAGGGGTGATGCCGTGACCCTCGATCCAATAGAGCTGATCCCGATCGGCGTGGTGGTGGGTGGCCGGACAGCCCCCATCGACGACGACTGGGGCGACGAGCAGGCCGAGATCGTCCTCGACCAGCGCTTTCCTGCTGATGCCACCGCCGGTCTGGACTCATTCAGCCACATCGACGTGATCTTCCAGTTCAACGCCGTCGACCCGTCGGCCGTGCACGTGGGCGCCAGGCACCCTCGCAACCGCTCCGATTGGCCCGCGGTCGGAATCTTCGCCCAGCGGGCGAAGGCTCGCCCGAATCGCATCGGCCTGACCACTTGCGAACTGCTCGAGGTCGACGGTCGGCGGCTTGTCGTACGAGGTCTCGACGCCATCGACGGCTCGCCGGTGCTGGACATCAAACCGACCATGAACGAGTTCCTCCCTCGGTCGGCTGTACGCCAACCCGACTGGAGCCGCGAACTCATGCGCGGCTACTGGCAGACCAGTCCATGACCGCCGGCTACTCGGGCACACCATTGGCTAAGAAGCTCGGCATCAAGAGCGGCTTTCGAGTGGCCACCGTGAACGAACCCTCCGAGTTGCGCGATCTGCTGGTCGACCTCCCAGAGGACGTGAGCCTCGACACCGATCTCGCCGACTTGCCCGACGCGGTCTTGGCCTTCTTCACCGGCGGCACCGAGCTGGAGGATCAGATAGCCGAGCTGGGCAAAGCGGTCTTCCCCGACCGGTTTGCCTGGATCGCGTGGCCCAAGAAGACGAGCGGCGTCGAAACCGACCTGACCGGTGACGTCGTCAGATCTGTTGTTCTGAGCACCCACCTCGTCGATGTCAAGGTTTGCGCCATCTCCGAGATCTGGTCTGGGCTCAAGGTTGTATGGCGCAAGGAGCACCGCTGAACCGGAGGCCGGCATGACATGCCGACCGACCGCTACAACGTCTCGGGCGGAGCCGGCGGTTGTGGCAGTTCCTGAACCGCGCCAATCGCTTCGGCCGCGTGCGCCCCGGTAGGTCTGGTCACCTCGAGCTCGTACCTGTTGGCGTCGCCGGTGCACTTGAAGCCGATCCGCCGCAGGTAGGACGCATGGTCGTCGTTCGACGCCTCGGCCCACACGACGGTGGGTGCAATCCCGTCGAGCAGCGCCGAGTCGGGCGAGAAGACGTATTGCCCAATCCGGAAGTCTCGGTACTGGGGGATCACGAAGTCGAGGTCGACTCGAAATGTGCCGTCGGCCTCGACCGAACCGATCAACAGGCCAGCGGGCACCATGTCTCGCAGCACGAAGGCGGTGATCAACCCGGCCCGCGGTTCGTAGGTGAACTCGGGCTGATAGCGCCCCTGAATCTCGTTGCGGTAGAAGCTCAGGAACTCGGCCAGGTACAGCGAATCGGGCCGGACGTGGAGGATCCGGAACACCTCCTCCTTGCGGCTGATCAGCTTTCGCAAGTACCAGATGTGGATGGCGCTAGCTGCGAGGTTCACCGCAGCGATCGGATATGCCCCGATGATCAGCGCGTACACGAGAAAGGTCAATCCTCCGGCCAGGCCGATCAGGCGAAGGCGCAGGATCGAACGCTGGGTGATCGAGATGATGATCAGGGCCGACGCCGCATACCCGACCAACTCGACGATGAGGTCCGAGGTCATGTTGCGTTCTCCTAGCCACGTGAATTCAGCCGAGTTTGGTGGGCCGCCTCACCGAAGGTCTCGATGAGTCGCGGCGGGCGTTGGCGTTTCGGGATCGAGTGGCTGGGCGACGACGCCACCGAACCGGGCCTCGCAGATGACGACAGGCATCGAACCGACCAGCGCCACGAGCCTGATGTCGCTGGTGATCCAGTCGTCGTCGCCCAGGTATCGCCACGCGAGGCCTCCCCATGCAGACGCATTGGCCAGCTCGACTCGACGCCCATTGCCGTCGCTCGCTAGCGCACAACAGTCGTCACACAGCCTGTTCGGGTATCGGTCGACCAGCTCCAAGCCGACGCCACAAACAGGGCACGCGGTCATCGCAGCAGGCCGATCGCAAGGACTATGAGAGCAGCCGCCATCGCAGTGGTGAGCGCAACAACCCCCAGCCTCGCGCGCTGACTTTTACTTATCCCCTGGCCGGGAGCTACAGCCCATAGGAAGACCGAGGCAAAGCAGACGAATGCCAGCCCGATCGGAAGGCCCACCGGAAAGCCCCGTCGCCAGTCGACTGGCCCTGCATCGACAGAGCGCACCGAGCCGGTCCAGGCGGCGACTTCGACGGTGCCGGTAGCTCCGACCGGGTCGGCGTCGGGCCTGTCGCCTATTTCGACGCGGTGCTCGTCGCCGTCCGAATCGACGAGAACAACGAAGAAACCCACGTCGACCCGACCCGGCGACCGGTACTCGACAGCGGCGCCGTTCGAGTAGCCCGCCCCGATGACCGTCGCGGAAAGCGAGCTTGTGGGCGACACGAACGATGCCAAACCCAACAACAGCACCCCAAGGAGGATTCCGGCCAGGACGTACGCGCCAGCAACAAGACCGCTGATTTGGCCGGGGGTCAGGCGCGAGGCGGGTTTCACCTCAAGCAAGCTTCTGGTCGCCCGGCCAACTCACGGCTGCCGACACTAGCTCACGCTCGAGCGGCTGACGGCGGGGCGAGTCGGCGCGGTGCCTTGCCCGGTGGCACGGCGCACACCGGGGCTCCAGCTCGTCGGTGATCGTTCGGCCCGTCTGCTCATAGGGCGGCTCGTGGTGCAGTACCAGCAGATCGGTGCTGTGGCATTCGACGCACTGGTGACCGTGCGCTTCCATGACCACGCGCCTCTGGCGGGTAGTGGGCAGTCGCCTCGCACTGGACGCATTGACGGGGCGACGATCGGCATCGTGAATTAGCAGACGAACAAATGCCTGGTCGAGCTGACGAAAGATGGCGCTATCGGTGGTTGGTGTGCCGTCGTCAAAGGTCGCTCCGTCGCCGCGAACGTGAAACACGACCTCGGTGGAAACCTGAACCCCAGCGCCGAGCAGCAGGACGACCAGCGCGTCGGCGCGCTGCTGGGCCAGGCTGGGGAAGGTCCACTCGTCGTGTCCGGACGGATGCCACCTGAGCCCGATTTTGTGGAGCGTGTCGTCCAACGAATCCGTAGGCCCCGACATCGACCCGGATGCTTTCGGTGGCGGCGCGCTCACACTCTGTCGACCAGTCGCGCCCGCGGGCGCATTTTGACCGCTCTCGGTCACCTCGTCGACCACTTTCTGTTCACAAACCGCTCCCGCGGGCGCGCCGTCCGGAACGGTCGGCGCGTCGACCGGACCTTCCGGGGGTAGCGCAGCGATGCGACGCACCAGCTCATCGATTGCCGCCACAATCGGCTTGCCTACCGATGGCGGCACGACGACACGAACGACAGTCATGCCATCGCCGTCGGTCCAGGTAGTGACCGACCTCGCCTCGTGCAGCCGGGCATCGCGCTCGTCGTCGGTCTCGCCTCCATCGGCCAGCGCCCGCGCGATGGCCACGCTGAGGCGATCCGCTGTGCGCTCGCGAGCCAGCCCGAGCAATTGCGCCTCGCTGTCGACGTCAGCCCAGCGAGTGAGGATTCGTGCCTTGGCATAAGAGATCTCGCCGGCTGCGAGCGCGGCGTCGATAAGAGGCAGGTGACGCAATGCGTGACCCACACGAATCCACTCGCGGGCCGTGGCCGATCGGATCTGGAGCCGGTCTGCTATCCACTGGGATGCACTCTTGACACCCTGCCGCAACCACTCGAGCTCGTCATCGAACCGGGCTGCCAGGTGCAACAGCCGGTACTGGTTGGCCTGGATCTCCCAACCGAGCGCCAACAACTGCTCGCTCGTCGACAGCGGCTCGACATGGCGGGGCGTAGAGCACGGCGGAGTGGACAAAAACGGAGACATGACGGTTCCTCGGAGACGCGCGAGCACTGGAGGACCGCCACAAACCGGGTGGGCAATCGAACACCCGCCACCCGCAGCACGCCACGACCGGCAAACCGACCCTACTCACCCCCTGGGACAGCATCCCGAGCGACGCGACGGCGGGGTTCCGCCGGTGCCCGCTGACTAGCACCGTGGCGATGAGCGCCTTCTCCATGGCCAACTACGCCCGAGGCTCGGCCACCTGACCAAAACGTGAGCGGATGGCCCGAGCCACCACGGTTGGTGCGTCACACATCGGGAAGTGGTTTCCCTTCGGAATCTCGATCTGTTCGAGGTCGTCGAGTGCCTCGGCCCACCTCGCTTGGAAGCCGAGGTAGTCGTTGCGCTCACCGAACACCGACACAGCCGGCAGCGATCTGAAGGCCTCTCTGGCAGTGTCGACCCGCTCGAAGTCGAACCGCATGACCGACCGCATGTAGTGGTGAAAGCTGCGGCGTCCTCGACGGTCGACACCGCGCACGAACGTCTTTCGCATCGAACGATCCCAGTGCCGGCCGACCCCGAATGTGGTCGACGTCAGCCGCGGGAGCCAGCCGGTGAGTACGTCGAACTCTCGCATGACTCCAGACCCCATGAGGGCGAGCATCGTTCGAAAGCCGACACCGCTCGGCCGCCACCCGAAGGTGTTCACCGCCGCAATTCCCCGAACCCGGTCGGTCCATACTGCTGAGGCATGGAGGGCTGCAACGCCTCCCAGGTCGTGCAAAACCAACACCATGTCGCTCAGATCGAGGTGACCAACGAGAGCGTCGATAGCCCGCGACGACATCGGGAGATCCACACGGCCCGGGCCACACGACAGGCCGGTACCCGGGGCATCGAGCGCTACGCAGCGGAAGTCGCCGGCCAGGTCGGCAATCACATCTCGCCACACGAAGCTCCACATCCCGGTGTGCACGAACAGCAGCGTCGGGCCGTCGCCGACATCGGTATAAGCGATCGTGTCGTCGCCGACTTTCAAAGCGCTAACCGGGTACGGCCAGGCCTCGTCGGACAGCCAATCGGGCCGGGCGGCGAAGCTTGGCGGTGTGGTGGCGGGTGATGTTGTCATGTCACATCTCCAGTAGTTGGATGAACGACTACATGGACGATCCGCACGCCTTCGGTGTGACATCGCAATCGATGTCACACTTCGACCGACTCGATCGTCCTGGATGACATGAATGAAGCTCCGACACCAGCGGCTCGTATCGACGAGATCTGGCATCAGCACCGCCGGCGAGTGCTCGACGTTGCCTACCGCATGCTCGGCAGCGTTCACGACGCCGAGGACGTGCTGCAAGAGGCCTACAGCCGGCTTCTGGTTGCGGACGTCGAATCACTCGACGACGCCCGGGGTTGGCTCGTTGCGGTCACTTCACGGCTGTGCATCGATCGCCTCCGGGCGCACGAGCGGGTGAAGCAGGCGTACGTCGGACCGTGGCTACCCGAGCCGATCGTCGACTTGCCCAGTGGCGAGACCGACCTGGCAGACCGGGTCACCCTCGACGACACCGTGCGTATGGCGCTGATGGTCGTTCTCGAACAGCTGAGCCCGGCCGAGCGCGCCGCATTCGTGATGCACGACGTCTTCAGCGTCGACTTCGTCGCCATTGCCGAGTTGGTCGGCCGCTCGCCTCAAGCGTGCCGTCAGCTGGCGAGCCGGGCCCGACGGCGCATCGCCTCTCATGAAGCGGCCGCACGGTTCCAGGTCGACCGCTCAGAACACGAGCTCGTGGTGGCCCGGTTCATCGACGCTTGCGAACGAGGCGACCTCGACAGCCTGTTGGCCGTGCTGGACCCGGGGGTGATCGGCGACTTCGACTCTGGCGGGGCCCTGCCCACGGCCCCGTTGCTCGCCCTCGACGGGGCGACGGCCGTCGCACACCAGCTCTTGGCGACCGTCTTGAACCGCGGGCTGACCTTCGAGCCGGCAGGGGTCAATGGGGAACCGGGCATGCTCATCACCACGGGCACCGACCTGGTCGCCGTGCTGTCGCTCGGGGTGCGGGCCAGACGCATCGACGTGATCCACGCCATCGGCAACCCGGCCAAGCTGCGCCACATCACCCGCTGACCGACGACCAGAAGCAGTCGGAGATCGACACTCAGTTGTCTCACCGGCGCCAGAGCCCGCGTTGCCTGGCACCACCTCCAATGACACATACGTGCCATTCGACGAACCGCTAGAGGTCACGACACGCCCGCCCTCCACGACGCACGCTCATGGCGAGAGGCCAATGAGCGCCGAAACGAAGGAGGATCACGATGAGCACACTTTCGAACCTTGTGGTCGGGGTAGACGGGTCGCCAGAGTCGCGGCGAGCGCTCCAATGGACGGTCGCTCATGCCCAAGCGGATTCGCTCACGCTTGTACATGGATTCTCTCCCGGGATCGAACTGCTGGCCGCGGCCGCGCAGATCGGACTCGATTCGTCAAGGGCGGCCGCCGGCAAGCTGCTGGATGGCGAGTGGTCAGAACCGGCAAGACATGCCGGGATGGAAGTCAGCACCGAGCTGATCGATGACGACGCGGCCCGCGCTCTCAGCCTGATCGCCGACAAGGTGCGGGCTGACGGTATCGTCGTGGGCCAGCGAGGCCACACCCGTTGGAGCCAGCGTCAGGTTGGCGACGTTGCCGCCAAGCTACTGCACCGCTCCGATGTGCCCGTGATCGTCGTTGGCGAGGACGCCCCAATCGCCGAACAGGCGGGGCCGGTCGTCGTGGCTGTCAACCGTCCCACCACCCCGATGAACCCCGAGCTCAAATGGGCGATCCGTTTCGCCCGCGAGCGGTCGACGCCCTTGGTGCTCGCGGCCGCTCTGGAGCCCATCTCGTTCATCGATTCCGAGTTCGAGTGGACGATGGACGACGTCCGCGGGGCGCTGCGAACCCAGATGGACGCTCTGGTCCAGTCGATCAGATCAGCGGCACCCGACCTGGACGTCAAGTCGAAGGTCAGGGACGGGGTTGCGGCCGACACCATCGCTGCCATCACCAAAGGAGTCGACGCTTCGCTGGTCGTCATCGGCTCACACCACCCTGGCCCAGTCGCCGGCTTCTTCGGTGCCTCGGTCGCCCGGCACCTGCCTACCCTGGTGACCTGCCCCACGGTCGCTGTGCCGTGGATCGAGGACGGTGTGAACACGGCCGAGGCCGCCTGATGGTCTCGACCGCCAGAGCAACCGTCGCGGGTTCACCGCGCAAAAGCGTCTCACCGCTCGGCACGACCTTGTTCTTGGCGTCCGACGCGATGATCTTCGCCGCCTTCTTCGGGGCCTACTACCTGCTGAGAGCATCGAATCAGCCATGGCCGCCTGCCAGCGTTCACCTCGATCTGGCGAGGGCGAGCCTGGCAACGACAGCACTGCTCGCCTCGTCGGCGGCTCTGGTGGCCTCCGAACGTGCGGCCGAACGCGACAACCGTCCGGCCGCATTGCGGTGGAACATGGCTGCCGTAGCGCTCGGAGGTGCATTTCTCGTCAACCAATTGCTCGAATACTCGACCCTCTCGTTTCGGATCGCCACACACGTCTACGGCTCGGCCTATTGGGGGCTGACCGGACTGCACACGCTCCACGTCGCCGCCGGCCTCGTCGCCCTTTTGGTGTTGGGCATGCGGTCTAGCCACTTTGCCGAAACCGGCCGACGGGATCCGTGGGCGTGGGGCATCTCCACCTATTGGCACCTGGTCGACGCGGTCTGGTTAGTCGTGTTCACCACCATCTGGATCCTCCGATGACCAGCCGTCACACGGTGCGGGCGGTGGCGCTCGTCGCCGTGGTCGCGACGGCCGTCTTGTACTCGATGCGGCCGGCCGCCGCCGAGGCCGATGCTGATCCCGGCTCGAACAGGCCAACCGTCGACGCAGTTCAGCTCTACGAAACCCGTTGCTCGAGTTGCCATGGCATGAACGGGGAGGGAGTCGCCGACAGAGGCCCATCGATCGTCAACGAGGGCGAGGCGGCTGTCGACTTCGTATTGCGTACCGGCCGGATGCCCCTCGCCTCGCCAGAAAACGAGGCGACACGTGGACCGGTCCGGTTCACCGACAACGAGATCGTCGCGATCGTGTCGCTGATCGGGTCCTGGGGTAGCGGCCCAACCATCCCGATCATCGACACCGCTAGCGCGGATCTCGTCGATGGCGGAGATCTGTATCGATTGAACTGCGCGGCGTGCCATGTCGCGTCGGGCGCAGGAGCGGTGATCGGGGGCGCGAGGCGGGCACCGTCGCTGATGCAAGCAACACCCGAACAGGTCGCCGAGGCCATTCTGGTCGGGCCTGGAGCAATGCCTGTGTTCGGGGAACTCTCGAACGAAGACCTCAACGATCTCGCCGCCTACGTAGAGGAACTCCAGCGCCAGGGAACAACCGACATCGACGCTGTCGGCGGTGTCGGTCCGGTCGCCGAAGGGCTGGCCGGATGGCTGCTCGCACTGGTGCCGTTGGTCGGTATCACCTTCTGGATCTCCCACCGTCCCAGCCCGAAGCCGGTCGATGAGGGCGGGCCATCGTGACCGGCGGCCACGACCGCACGTGCGTCCACGAACGCCTGACGGTGGCAGCGCTGGTCGTCTCGCTAATTTCGGCATTGGCGGCGATCGCCGCTGTACTGGCCGACGCAAGCGCACGAACGTTTGGCATCGCGGTCGCCGCCGCCCTTGGCGCGATTGGTGCTGCGTTGGTCTGGTGGTCAAAGTCGCTCCGGTCTCGATGAAGACGTGGTGCAAGAACGACCCACTGTCGCTGACCGCCGACGACATCGACGATCTGTCTGCGGAGATCGACGCGACCCGGCCACGATCGGCCGCCGGCCACTGCTGGGCATGCTTCGGGTGGTGCTGTGGGCGCCTTGGCGATAGCGGTGCTGCCACCTGTTGGGGCCCTCGGACGGCGTGCGACCGGAAACCGCAAGCACACGTCATGGGCGAAAGGCCGGCGGCTCGTCACATCCGAGGGGGTTGCCATCAAGGCCGACGCCGACCGCTTTGACCAACTCGCGACCGTGTTTCCCGAAGGCCACCCTGCCGCCGACGACTCGCAGGTCGTGCTGCTGCGGGTACCCAGCGATTCGATTAGCCGCCAGACGATCGAGGCCGGGTCGGTAGACGGTTGGATCGCGTATTCGAAGATATGCACCCATCTCGGATGCTCGGTCGGGCTGTTCGGTATCGATACCAGAGAGCCCCAGACGGTGCGCCAGCTGGTGTGTCCATGTCACCAGTCGGTGTTCGACCCGCTCGACGGAGCCCGGCCGGTTGGCGGCCCGGCACCCAGACCCCTACCCCAGCTGCCACTCGAGATCGACGATCAGGGCTACCTGGTCGCTGCCGGGGATTTCGATCGCCCGGTAGGCCCAGCGACTTGGAACGAAGCATGAAGGCACCTTCGCCGCGCGTTGGAATCGAGGCGGTGGCGGGACGCCTCGGCGCCGGCAGAGCGCTGTCCAGCGTCACGCACAAGGTGTTTCCAACGCACAGGTCGTTCCTGTGGGGTGAGCTTGCCCTTTATAGCTTTGTGGTGCTGCTCGTCACCGGCGTGTACCTGACCTTCTTCTTTGAGGCTTCACAGGAAGTCACGACCTACACCGGCTCCTACGAACCGCTGAACGGTCGCGAGGTGTCTCTGGCCTACGACTCTGTCATGCGAACCCAGTTCGACACTCGCGCCGGCGCCCTGATCCGCCAGACGCACCACTGGGCGGCAATAACGTTCGTCGCAGCGATAGTGCTCCACCTGGCCCGCATCTATTTCACCGGGGCCTTCCGCAAGCCGCGCGAGATCAACTGGCTCGTAGGTTCGGGCCTCCTGGTCTTGGCGTTGGGCGCTGGGTTCACCGGCTACTCGTTGCCCGATGATCTCCTCTCGGGCACGGGGCTTCGGATCGCCAACGGCATCATCCTGTCGATCCCGGTTATCGGCGAATGGCTGGCCGACATGATCTTCGGCGGCGAGTGGCCGGGAGCGGGAATAATCGGACGCCTCTACCCGGTGCACATCATGTTGATTCCGGCTCTGATCATCGGCCTGCTGAGTGTGCACCTCGCCATCGTGTGGCGCCAGAAACACACCCAGTTCCCCGGCGAGGGACGAACCGAACACAATGTCGTCGGTCAGCGGGTTTGGCCCGGGTTCGCCATGAAGTCGATCGGACTGTTGTTCCTGACCGCCGCGGTCATCACCGCCATGGGTGCGGTGTTCACCGTCAACGCAGTATGGCTCTACGGGCCATACGAGCCTGCGGCGGCCACGTCGTTCGCTCAGCCCGACTGGTACATCGGATTTCTCGAGGGCACGGTCCGGCTATTCCCGAACTGGGAACCCCACATCGGCGGCCACATGCTGCCGAACCCGTTCTACGCCGCCGTCCTTCTACCGGGCATCATCTTCACCACCCTGTTCATGGTGCCCTTCATCGAACGCCGCGTCACGGGTGACAGGGCCGAGCACCACCTGCTGGACCGCCCCCGAGATGCTCCGGTACGTACCAGCCTTGGTGTCGCCGCCCTGAGTCTCATGGCGCTGTTGTTCGTCGGCGGCGCCCAAGACATCGTCGCCGAGACCTCTGGGATACCGGTCGGAAGGGTCACGACCATCCTCCAGATCTCGCTTCTGGTAGTGCCAGCGATCTCGGGTTGGACCACCTGGCGAATCTGCAAAGCGTTGACGGGCGTGCCCGAATCGAGTCCTCAGCGATGAAGAACATGCCGACACCGATCACCGAGCAGGCCAAGGCGATGGCGGGGCTTTGGACGACGTTTGCGTCGATAGCCATAGGCGTGTTCGCCCTCGTGATTGCGCTGCTGGTTTTCACAGTGATCCGGTTCCGCCGCCGAGAGGAAGGGCTCCCAGACCAGACCTCATACCGCGTCAGGCTCGAATTGACGTACACGATGGTGCCACTCTTCTTGGTCACCGGCCTGTTTGTCGCGACCGTACGAACCGTCGAAGCGGTCGACGCCTCGATCGCCTCACCAGACCTGGTCGTCGACGTCGTCGGTTTCCAATGGCAGTGGCGATTCACCTACCCGGACTCGGGGGTGGTCGTGCAGGGCGAACCTGGCATGGCGCCAGAACTCGTGTTGCCGGAGGGAGCGTCGGTGAGGTTCAACCTCGAATCGAACGACGTGATCCATTCGTTCTGGATCCCGGGATTCCTTTTCAAGAGAGACGTCATTCCGGGCTCGCCCACGAGCTTCGATGTGAATGTCAGCGGAGCCCCGGGCCTGTACCCGGGTGGAGCGTGCGCCGAGTTCTGCGGGCTCTACCACGACCAGATGACGTTCTCAGTGACGATTCTCGACCGTCCCGGTTTCGATCGTTGGCTCGAGTCCTCAGCTCAAGACCAGGGGGCCGTGCGACCATGACCACCATCATCGAGGGCACTCGGCCCGGCGAGACCAGGCTCGTAGAGATCGACGGCATCCTCGGCGGAAGGGGTGCCGCTGGCTCGGGGCTTCCCAATACGTTCCTCGGGTGGATCACCACGACAGACCACAAGGCGATCGGCGTCGCCTACGCAGTCACGTCGTTCGTCTTCATGGGCATCGGCGGGCTGCTCGCTGGGCTCATGCGCGCCGAGTTGGCCCGGCCAGGCATGCAGGTGGTCAACGAGGCGACCTACAACTCGTTGTTCACCATCCACGGCAGCGTGATGATGTATCTGTTCGCCATCCCGTTCGGTTTCGCGCTGGCGAACTACCTGGTTCCGTTGATGATCGGGGCCAACGACATGGCCTTCCCGCGCCTCAACGCACTCTCGTACTGGCTGTTCGTGCTGGGAGGCTTGGTGATGCTGTCGGGGTTCGTCACCACCGGCGGCGCCGCTGCATTCGGCTGGTTCGCCTACGCGCCGCTGTCGGGCGCCGGCCTGTCGCCGAACCTCGGGGCCGATCTCTGGATTGTGGCGGTCATCCTCACCGGAACCTCGGGAACCCTGTCGGCAGTCAACGTGATCACGACCGTGATGAGGATGCGGGCTCCGGGTATGACCATGTTTCGAACGCCGATCATGGTGTGGAACCTTCTGCTCACCAGCGTGATGGTGTTGATCTCGTTCCCCGTGCTGACCGGCGCACTGCTGATGCTGATCGCAGACCGACGCTTCGGGGCGCACTTCTATGATCCCTTTGCTGGAGGGTCGCCGATCCTGTGGCAGCACCTGTTCTGGTTCTTCGGCCACCCCGAGGTCTACATCGCAGCGCTTCCGTTCTTCGGTGTGGTCACCGAGGTGATCGCCGTGTTCAGCCGCCGTCCCGTGTTCGGGTACAAGGGTCTGATCCTGGCGACCCTCAGCATCGCCGCCCTGTCGACCACCGTTTGGGCCCACCACATGTTCGTGACCAACCAGGTCGCGCTGCCGTTCTTCTCGGCGACGTCGCTTCTCATCGGCGTCCCCACAGGGGTCAAGGTCTTCAACTGGATCGGCACCCTCTGGGGTGGGTCGCTCAGCTTCGAGCCGCCGATGTTGTTTGCACTCGGCTTCGTAGCCGTATTCGTCGGGGGAGGTGTAACCGGCGTTCTGCTCGCTTCCCCAGCACTCGACTTCCAGCTGTCGGACTCGTACTTCGTGGTCGCCCACTTCCACTACGTACTCGGTGGGACCGCGATCTTCTCGATGCTTGCCGCCGTCTACTACTGGTGGCCCAAGGTGACGGGGCGTTTCCTCTCCCAGCGGCTGGGGAGGATCCAGTTCTGGCTCCTTCTCATCGGCTTCAACATGACGTTCTTCGTGATGCACTTGCTCGGGCTGGCCGGCATGCCGAGGCGTATCGCCGACTACTCCCCGTTCACCAACTTCGAGCTCTGGAACTCGATCGCCACCGCCGGTTACCTGCTTATCGCAGTGTCGTTCATCCCCTTCTTCGCAGCGGTCGTGTCATCGCTTCGAGGACCGCGCACCTCCGGCGCTGACCCATGGCATGCGAACACCCTCGAGTGGGCCACGACGTCGCCACCCCCAGCTCACAACTTCGACTGGCTGCCTCCGATCAGGTCGGAACGACCACTATTCGACCTTCGTTGGTCCGCACACGGCGAAGTCGGCCGGACAGTGATGGTCGACACCGAACTGGCTCACACCGCTCGTGAACCGATCGATACGAGCATCAGGCCACTCGGTTTCGCCGTGGCCATCACCGGGATCCTGCTCGGTGTAGCGGTGGGCCTGTGGGTAACCGCCGTGAGCGTAGGACTGCTCGCTGTGGAAGTGGCTCGACTCGCTACCGAGGTCAGACGATGATGCTGGCCCACGATTCGACGGCGTCACACTCCATCACGCTGGCGATGACCTTCGGGGCGCTGGCGGCCTTCGTCGCAGCCTGGGCCTCACGCCCTACTCGGTCCTTTGCGCCGGTGGCGTGGTTCTCGGGCGCCACGATCGCGCTTGGCCTCTCGTCGCTTCCATCGTTCGAAGCAGCAGCTGCCAAGTCCTTCGCCGCACACATGGTCCAGCACCTCGTGCTGTGGGTGATCGTTCCGCTGGCTGTTGTGAAGGCCCATCCGGTGCTGGTGCTTCGCCGCGCTGGCCTGCGTCCACCCCTGCAGAGTGGCCGGATCACCCACGGCCACCCGTTGACGATGTACGCATCGATCTGGTTCCTCGTCGTTGGCACGATGTACGGAACCCACCTGACCAGGTTCTACGACCTGGCGCTACATCACCAGTGGGTCCACGATGTCGAACACCTCGTGTACCTGGGCACGGCCCTGCTCTTGTGGTCCGCCCTGCTCAGCGGACCGCGTTCGCTTGCCCCGGCGCGGTTCGGACTCGCCGGGGCCGTGACGGTTCCCTTGGTGTTCCTGGGGATCATTCTCACCACCGCCGACATCCCTGTGTCATCGGTCTACCTGGACCGACTCGGCCTCACCCACGCCATCGCCGATCAGCGGGTCGGAGCATCCCTCATGTGGATCGGGCTGATGGCGGCGATGGTCCCAGTGGTCATCGCCTCGGTGTGGCGCTGGGCAGGACACGAACAGCAGATCGCCAAGGCGCGCGAGCGCCGCGAATCGCTCCACTCTCAGGAGGCAACAACATGAAGAACATCATCGTAGGAACAGACGAATCGACAGAGTCAGCCAACGCCGTTCGCTTCGCCCACCGCCTGGCGAAGTCGGTGTCGGCGCGACTGGTCATGGTCGAGAGCTCGAAACCGACCAGCACCGAGCACTCGCCTGCCGAGCTCGGCGACTACGAATCCTCCGTGAAGGAGCGGCTGGCCGGGTGGCTGGCCGGAAAAGACGCTGGAGGCGCCGAGATCGTCATCGTCGACGTGCCCGCCCGGCCTGCCCTGCTCGGGGCGGCCAACCGGACCGAGGCCGACGCTGTGGTGATCGGCAGTCGCCAGACCGAGGGCTTCACCAAGATGGGCATTGGTTCGTTGGCTCACCAGCTGGCACACGAGCTCGAGTGCCCGCTGATAGTCGTACCCCCGACCGAACTCGCCCCGACGGGCAACGTCGTGGTCGGTATTGACGGTTCCGATGCAAGCAGGGTCGCCTTGCAGCAGGCCGCAGACATGGCCGACGCCCTTGGCGGCACGGCGTACGCCGTCTACGCGATCAAGGACATCTACACCACGTTCAACTCGGCCGGGTACTACGGCAAGGAGGAGCAGCAAGCCCGATCCGAAGCAGATGAACATGCTGACCGGGTGCAGTTCATCGAGCGGCTCGGAGGCCGCACCGAGCACATCTTGGCCGATGTAGCAGACGAGCACGGCGCCGAGGTCATCGTGGTATCGGCACGCGACCGCTGGTCAATCGGTGGATTGTTCTTGGGCGAGGTGCCAGATCACCTGCTCCACGAACCACCCAGGCCGGTGATGGTCATCCCCCATACCGTCACCGAAGCCGCTCTCGCCTCGGAGCCATGAGGTCGTGCAAGCTGACTTCGCCACTCACCGAAGCACTCGATACCGCACGCCAGTTGCGCATTCTCGCAGCGCACTGGTTTGGGTTTGCCCCAGTGGCGGGCAGGCATCTGGGACTCGATCCGGCGAGTGTGGGTGCGGACCCACCAGAGCGGGCCACCTTGTGAAGATGGTGCACAACCGCATCGAGGCCGACGCCGAGACCGCCCCACTGGCCGACCCCGAGTCCTACCGGTACGACCTCGACCTGGCCGAAATCCTGTCCGCCATGTGCGAGGAGTTCGGCGGCCACATAGAGCAAGGATCGCCACGATGACCGATTCGAGTTCATGGGAGCCGGTTGACGAAGCCCCTGGCGCACCAGGTATCGGGCCCACGTGGTGCTCCTCCGACAAGGATTTCGTCACCACAGCTCTGGAGGGCCAGAGCCGCATCTGGCTTACCCTGGGCCATGGAATAGGCAACGAGATCTACTGGCCCTCCACCGGGCAGCCCCAGCTGCGAGATCTGGGCTTCATCGTCGAGACTCAGGGCGATTGGATAGAGGTAAAGCGACACAGCACCTACACGTTGTCTTCACCGTCTCCCTCCGTTCTGGCGCCGACGGTGGTGCATCAAGGCAGCGGCTGGGCACTGCGACTCGAGTGGATCGTCGACCCTGACCGGGACGCAATCATCGTCGACTACGAGCTCTCGGGCGACGCCGATGCCTGCTACGCCCTGATCGCTCCACACCTGGGCGGTGGAGGATTCCAGAACACCGCATGGGTGGACGACGACCTGCATGCAATCGCAGTCGGCGCCGAGGCCGCACTCGCCGTTTCTTGCGAGGGTGGGTTCACACGAGCCTCAGCCGGATTCGTGGGCTCGTCGGACGGATGGCAGGACTTTGCCGCCAACGGCCGAATGAGCTGGACCTATCAGCGCGCAGCAGACGGAAACGTTGCCCTCACAGCCCAGCTGCCCAGGCGGGGTGCGCTGGCGATCGCATTCGCGACCACCAGCGAGGGTGCGACCGTCCTGAGCCGATCGGCGGTCGCTGCTGGGGTGGACAAAGCCCGCTCGCGCTTCGTCGGCGGTTGGAAGCGCTACGCAGACTCACTCGATCTCACCGGAATCGATGAACGTTGGGCCGGCATGGTCGCCCATTCGGCCGCGGTTCTCGCCTGCCACGAAGACCGCACATTCCCCGGGGCGATGGTCGCCAGCTTGTCGATCCCATGGGGGAACAGCCGCAGTGACCTCGGCGGATATCACCTGGTGTGGGCACGCGATTCCGTCGAATCGGCCCTCGCCCGCCTCGCCGTGGGCGACTCGCAAGCAGCTGATCGGACCCTGCGCTGGCTGTGCGCCACCCAACACGCCGATGGCCACTGGGGCCAGAACAGCTATCCCGACGGAAGGCCATTCTGGACAGGCGTCCAACTCGACGAGGCTGCCCTTCCAATCATCTTGGCCGCTGCCCTGCGAGCCCCGACCAACGACGTTGAAGTGGTGCGGATGGTTCGACGGGCAGCACAGTTCCTGGTTACCAACGGTCCGTCCAGCCCTCAGGATCGGTGGGAGGAAAACCAGGGCACGAACGCCTTCACCATCGCCTCGGTGATAGCGGCACTCGTCGCAGCTGAGCGCTGGTTGCCAGCGCAAGACGCTGCGTATTGTCGTCTCGTCGCCGACTACTGGAATGTACGGATCGAGGACTGGCTTTACGCAGCTCGTGGCCAGCTCGGCGACCATCCGATCGGTGGCCACTATGTGAGGCTGGGCCGACTCGGAGCGGTCGCCGACGCTCGCGGCCGGATTGACGTTCGCAACAGGCCGGACACCCAGATCGATGCGGAGGATCTGATCGCTTGCGACTTCCTCGCCCTGGTTCGTTTCGGCCTCCGCTCGGCCGACGACCCGAAGATCGTCGACACTGTTGGTCTGATCGACCGTGTTCTCGCCACAGAGTTGCCCACGGGAATTGCCTACCGGCGCTACAACAACGACGGGTACGGAGAACACGCTGATGGCAGCCCCTTCGACGGGACCGGAATCGGACGGCCGTGGCCGCTGCTGGCGGGCGAGCGGGGCCACTACGCGCACCAGGCGGGTGACGACCCGGCCAAGTACCTCGACTCGATGGTCGCGATGACGGGCACCGGGCAACTACTGCCCGAACAGGTCTGGGACGCAGATGCCATCCCAGAGCGTGGCCTCGAACCAGGCCACCCCTCGGGGTCGGCCATGCCGCTGGCGTGGGCTCACGCGGAGCTGATCAAGCTGGCGACCTTCGCAAGGAGGGGACGCCCGATCGAGATGCTCGACGAGGTTGTCGATCGCTATGCGTCACACCCCGCAGCAGCCACCTGGGTCTGGCGTATCGACGCACCGTTTGCCAAGGTGCCCTCCGGCGTCGATGTTCTGATCGACCACCCGATGCCATTCTCGATTCGCCGGGGCGACGACGCCGTTGAAAGCGCCCTCGAAGCGATGGGCCGCCAAGGCCTGCGGGTAACAGCCATCAGTCTGCCACTGGAGGCCGACATGCTGGTCGACGGGGCTGTCATCGCCCACATCTCAATTGAGGGCTAGCGCCCGACGGGCTCAGCCGATCGGCCTCCAACGGTGCCCGTCGAGCAAGATCGAGTCAGCACTCGTGGGGCCGTCGCTGCCGCTCGGGTACGACTCGGCCCTTCCCGACCGCCACGCTTCCAGCACCGGGTCCAGCAGCCGCCAGGCCGCTGCGACCTCGTCGCAACGCAGGAATGGGGTGTGGTCACCTTCCAAAATATCCAGGAGCAGTTGTTCATACGCGCTAACCGTCTCCTCACCAGAGCCATAGTCGGCGTGAAGGCGGCTCGGTTCGGCCACCATCTCGAGGCCGGGTGCCTTGGTCTGCACCGTCAGGTCAATGCCTTCAGGATCGTTCAATCTCAACACCAACCAATTCGGCTCTGCCGTAGCGAGTGAAGTCTCGGCGAACAGCTGCGTCGGAGGCTCCCTGAATCGGTAGGCGATCTCGGACAGCTTTGACCCGAGCCGCTTTCCCGACCTCAGGTAGAACGGAACACCCTGCCAGCGCCAGTTGTCGACCTGCAGGCGAACAGCCGCAAAGGTCTCGGTGGTCGAGTTGGGTTCGATTCCGGGCTCTTCAAGGTAACTCGGGACGTCCACTCCGTCGATGACACCCGCCGAGTACTGTCCACGGGCGGCCCAGCCCGCCACCTGGGCATCAGGTCTCACCGAGCGCAGAACCTCGACCTTGTGGTCCCGCAAGATCTCGGCGTCCCACGCTGCTGGGGCATCCATGGCCGCTAGGCAAAAAAGCTGCATGAGGTGGTTCTGGATCATGTCGCGCATGGCGCCGATGCCGTCGTAGTAGCGATATCGGTCCTCGACGCCGAGCGTCTCGGCGACGGTGATCTGAACCTGATCGACGTGGGTGGCACACAACAGCGGTTCGATGACCCGGTTGGCAAACCGCAAAACGCTCAGGTTCTGGACCGTCTCCTTTCCGAGGAAGTGGTCGATCCGGAAGATCTGTTCCTCTGCCCAGAACTCGTGGAGTTCGGCTTCGAGCAGGGCCGCGCTCTCGCCGCTTGTGCCGAAGGGCTTCTCGACCACGAGGCGATGCTCTCCCGTTCTCGTGATTCCTGAGTCGGCGATGCCGCGCGCTGCCTTGGGAAATAGCCCAGGCGGCAGAGCCAGGTAGTAGACGTTCGAATCCGCCAACGAGGGTTCGAGCCCAGCCACGGCTTCGGGCGACAGATCCCCCTGGTAATAGGTGAACCGCTCCAGGAATCTCCGCTGCTCGGTAGGACCCAGGCCGAGACCGGCAACCGACTCGGCTACCGAGCCAACGAACCGATCGGAGCTCCATTTCTCCAAACCTGTCGCCGCGATCATCAGGTCGTCGAGGCGCTCCAAACCGTCGAGTCTGGCGAGAGCCGGGTAGAGCAGGCGGTGGGCGAGATCGCCCGTGGCTCCGAACACCACCATGGAGGTATTCACTTTGGCTCTCCTGTCTGTATGTAGTTGACACCCGAGGGTGTGTGCCGGCCCGAACCCACGTCGCTCGTTTGGCGCATCGAAGTCATTCTCGGCCCAGCGAAACGCCCGGTGACTGACGAGCAGGCACCCATTCGATGACGCGATCAGGTCATACCGACCCTGGTTGGTGTGGTGGCAAGAGTCCGCCGGCACCTTCACAGAAAGGCTCAATGACACAGATGGGTCTTGGAGGCTCGGACGAATCAGCCGATCATTGGACCAGGAAGGTAGGAGCGAGATGACCGCAGCGCCGTCAACCCAGTCCAAGCCGATCCGGGTAGTGATCGTCGACGATCACGACGTAGTGGCCCTCGGACTGCGGGCCCTTCTCGAGGACGAGGACGATATCGAGGTGCTGGATTGTGTCCACAGCGTCGCCGAGGCTGCCACTGCAGCCCGGAACCTGAACCCTGACGTGATACTCATGGACTATCGCCTGCCGGACGGCACAGGTGCCGATGCGACGAGGCAGGTCCGAGCAGCGCCTGCCCCTCCCACCGTGGTCATGGTCACCTCGGCCGCAGACCGTCGCGTGCTGAACGAGGCGCTCGAGGCAGGCTGCGCTGGCTTCGTCTCGAAGAACGCCGACAGGCAAGACCTCGTGTCGGCGGTCAGAGCTGCAGCCCACAACGACTCCTACTTCACGCGCGACATGTTGAACCATCTGGTGCACCTGAGGCGCTTCGACCAGATCGACAACCAAGAGTTGTCGTCACGAGAGTGCGATGTTCTCCAGCTGACCGCGAATGGACTCAACCCCGACGAGATCGCTAGCCGGCTCTACCCAAGCCCCCACACGGTCAAGAATCACCTGCGACATGCCATGTCAAAGCTGGACGCCCACACCAAACTCGACGCTGTGGTCAAGGCGATCCGGGCACGCTTGATATCGATCGACGAGGCGGGGTGACGGCGGTGCAGAGAGCGGTCCCTGCAGCCCACAGGGTGGTTCTGGCCGATGACGACGAGTTCGTCCGCCGGGCGCTATTAGACCTGCTGCTCGACAACCCGAACATCGAAGTCGTCGGCGACGCCGAAGACGGAGAAGCCGCTGCCTCGCTGTGCGCCGAACTTGACCCAGACGTGGCTGTTGTTGACGTCATGATGCCGGGCGGAGGGGTCGCCGCCGTAAGGGCAATCCTCGCAGTCTCGCCCACCACGAAGGTCATCGCGTTCACCGCCCACGCCGACCGACGCACGCGCGAACGACTGTTGGCCAGCGGCGCATCCGATGTCGTAGCCAAGGGCGGTGGACAAGACATCGCAGAGGTGATAGCGCGGGTAGCAACTAGCGGAATTTGAGCGGTGGTATGACCAGTCACCAAATTCGTTCCGAACTGCCAGCCCGGGCGGCCAAGTCTGTCGATGTAGATGTAGTGCGGCAGTTCGCGATTACAGCAACTGCATTGCTCGGCCGGCAGTCCCGGCACGTCCATCCCCGCCAGGTCCTCAACACCTTGTGCGAGCGCTACGTGCAGAGCACCGGCGCGCTCGGAGCGGTTCTGATGCTGGTCGCTCCCACCGACAACGTGCTCGAACACGTTGCCGGAGCGGGCCCGATGAACGACGCTCCCTCCATCGCAGACCTCGACATCAACTCATCAAACGACTGGTTCACGCAAACGTTCAGGTCCGGCCAGGCTCTGTTCGTCGACGACACGGCGGGTTGGGAACCCAAGTCGGCCGTCACGGAGAGGGCCCTGGAACGTGGGGTCACAGCCTGCTGGACGACACCGCTGGTCACCGTCGAAGGCGACATCATAGGCACATTCTCCGTGGGCTGGCCCGATGCTGTCGAGCCGGGAGACGACCAGCTATGGCTCTTCCAAGAATTCGCTCTTCTCGCCCAAGCCGTGGTGGACCGTCAGCAGTCGCACTGGCAGCGCATGGCGCTCATCGCCCACGAGCGCGAACGCATAGCTGGTGAACTGCATGACGACTCGGTTCAGGCGATGACTGCCGTTTCACTGCGATTGCAAAGGCTTCAAGCCAGGCTCGCAGAACACGAGCTGAGGCAATCCGTGGTCGAACTTCGCCACCAGGTCGACGAAGCGATCGAGCGGCTGCGCCACATGCTGTTCTCGCTGAGCTCCCCAACTCTCGAACAGGACGGCTTGGTGATCACCCTCGAGATCTACCTGGAGACCTACGTCGAGAAGGCTGGGCTTGCGTGGGAGTTACACGGAGACGAAGCCCTGAGGTTGCCCCACGATGTAGAGGCGCTGGCCTTTCGGCTCGCCCGAGGCGCGCTCATCAACGCCATCAAGCACGCTCGAGCGACCAAGGTGAGCGTGTCGGTCGACAGATCCGATGATGGCGGACTCGCTGTGGTCATCGCCGACGACGGTATTGGGTTCGAGACGGGCGAAATCACTGCCAAGGACAAGCCAGGCCATGTCGGGCTGACCTACGCCCAGTCACTCGCCCGAGCGGTCGGCGGCTCTTACGCCATCGATTCCATGCCGGGCAAAGGCACCACTGTGTCGTTCAGCATCCCAGGCTTCTGACCGGCCCGCGGATCGCCCCTGCCCGCGACCGACCAACACCCGCTGACCGACGACCAGAGCTCGTGTCGACTGCCACGAGACACCATCGAGCTCACCGCCGGGTCGTGGCGACAGCAACGATCTGGGAGTTCAGTTGCTGGTTGCCGAGGCTGCCGAGGAACGGGCCACCGAATGCGAAGACTCCGCCATCGCCTGCCACCAGCAGGTAGCCACGCTCGTACGGGACCATGGCGTTGATCGGCGACCGCGGAGAAACCCCGATGCCCGGTAGCGAACCGAGGAACGGCGCGTTGCCGAACGCGAAGACACCGCCGTCGCAGGCGACCAGCCAGTAGCCGTCGGGCCCCGAAGCGACGAGGCCGACGATCGGGCAATCCAGCCGGACCCTGGGCAGAACTTCGGGGATGCTGCCGAGGAACCGGTCGGCGCCAAAGCTGAAGACGCCGCCGTCGGTGCCGAGCATTCGGTACCCGGTTGCGGTTGGGTTCACATCGCCCGCGATCACAGGGCCGGCAAGCTCGAGATCCGAGACGTCGCCGAGGTGCGGTACGTCGCCGACCGCAACCACCCGTCCGGTGTCTGTGAAGATCCAATAGCCGCGCTGATAGGGGTCGATCCGGATGTCGACAGGAGTGTCGCCCACAGACACGTCCCGGTTGCGAGGCTTCATCGTCGGCACATCGCCGAAGGGATACACCGACCAGTCCGAGCCGACGACCAGGTACCCACCACCGGAGCGAGTGACTGCGATTGCCGTCGCCTGCGCGCCGTGTGGAACATCTGCCGAACCGCGGTCGGTCGCTGCGCCGAACGTGTACACGGTTCCGTCCGCTCCCAATAGGTAGTACCCGGGCTCGGCCCCCTCAGGAGGGCGCGGCCCACCGGGGCCTATCTCGATGAAAGCGTGACGGCCGGTGGTCTGGAAGTTGACCTGATCGCGGTCGAGGCCGAGCAGCAGACCCCTGTCGATGACCTCGATGTCGAACACGCCCGAGAACGCATTCGTCGTCGGGTTCCAGTCCAGAGGCACGCCCGTCTGGGGATGCAGCGCGGCCAATTGATAGCGCGCGCTGTGGCCGTCTCGGTCCTGGTTGCGGAATGCGTCGCACGGCTCGGGCTTGTTGTCGAACGTGTAGGTCGCGGCATCGTCGCTGTGGATTGGGCCCAAGGCTTTGACGTAGCAGAAGTGTCCGCCGACGTAGACGGCGGCGTCTGACACTCCGACCGAAAAAACCGAATCGAACAGCGCCGTGACCCAGAGGTTCTGCTCGAGGCCTGCACCGTCTGCGGTCGGAAAGGCGACGGCCTTGTCGCACTTGTAGCGGCCCTTCTCGACCACCACAAAGAATGAGCCGTCGGGCGAGTACTCGGCGTCGCGTATCGCCACCGCGTCGTCGGGCTCGCATTGACGACGGGCATTTCGGTACCAGTCCGTACGCCAGTCGGTGACCTCATCGGTCCGGAGATCGATCTGGGCTACGCCAACCCTCTGCTTGCCGTCGATGTGCGAATTCGAACTCGCGACCAGCAAGAGGTTGCCGTCGGGGTGAAGGTCGAGCGCCCGGACCGAGCTGCCCCCATCAACGCCTAGGTCTCCGGACAGATCGTTTCGGAACGCATCTACCTCGCCGGTCGTCAGGTCCAAGGCTGCGAGATGCCTCCTCGCCTCACCGTCGATGCTCGCAAACCCGCCCCCGACGTAAACACGCTCGCCGTCGTCGACGATGGCGTTGACCTTCGCATCCACATCGGCTTCGAATCGCCGGTCGACCTCGCCCCACCTATCGAGCTTCGCGACCCTGTTGCGGCTGATGCCATCGATCTTGGTGAACCTGCCGGCCACGAGCAGGCCGCTGCCATCGTCGGCCACGTCGAGAGCGAGCACCTCTCGATTCACGATCGGATCAAACCAGTCGACGAACTCACCGGTGTCGATGTCGTAGGCCATGATGTTCGACCGCCGGACGATCGTCCCGTCCGGCAGCTTCACGTTCTGGAACTGACCCGCCACGACGACCATGTCGCGAAAGACCACGCTGGCGTTTACGACCCCGTCCTGTATCTGCGGGAGGCCCTGCCTGGGAGCCTCGGGCACAACCCCGCCATGGCGAATCTGATCGTCGGCGCCCGACACACCGATCAGGGATGCGAGCACGGCGACGAAGACGACGAGCGGTAGTGCGATGCGTAACGAATGTGGGGCCATCGGAGCCGGCCGACTCATCAACTCCTATCGGCTCGACCCGGCGCTCCATCAAGGGCGATTCCCGCATGTGGCCGACGTCGGCGTGAGCACGACCTCAGCCGGAGTGAATCGGGTCAGGTCGAAAGGTCAGGCAGCCCGGGCGGGTGGAGACGGATACTCATCCGGCGATTCGTCGCATCACGGCCTCGAGCGGTCCGCGCGCAAACCGACGTCGCCACGCCCACGCCGCGACGACAGCGGCCCCGCTGAAAGCGAGACCGGTGAGCACCGCCCAGCCGAGTGTCTGGTCTTCCAGTCGACCCATCGCTTCCAGAGTTCCCATTCCGATCAGGACGTGGGCGACATAGATGGTGAGCGCCAGCTGACCGGTCGACACGAGCGGCTCGGTGAGTCGATCAGAGACATGGTCGCCTATCCAGATCGACCCGACGATGACCAGCACTGCGGTTCCCGCTCCGGCCGCGAGGTAAAGCGGAAGCGGCGGGATCGGCTCGACCGAGAACAGCCACCGCCAGCTCTGGTCGTCCAATTCGCTCAGGTCGGAGCCTTTCGGCCCGAGCACGATCCATGCAGCTGCCTCTGTCGCGACCACGATGATGGCGGCACGGATGACGAGCAGGCGCCGCCAAGCCGAGTCGCGCAAGTCGGTCCGGCCGAGCCACATGCCGAACAAGTAGAACGCGACCCATGGAAGCACGGGGTGGAAGCCGTCTAGGAACAGGTTGCGGATGAATCCCTCGACTGTGTCGATGCCTCGGTACGAGTAGTCGTCGAGATCCCAGTTGGCGAAGGGATCAAAGGCGATGACGAAAACGAAGGAAGCCACGATCACTGCAACAGCAAGCGCGAGCAGTCGCTCGCTGGAAGCGAACAAGACGACGGCGCCGATTGCGAGGTAAATGCCGTAGTAGTGGAGGATGTCGGCAGGCCAGATCGGATAGAACGCCCAGCCGATGACGAACAGGAACAGGGCACGTTTGGCGAGGGTCCATTGGGCAGCCCTCCTCGCTGCCGGCGAACCCGAGTCGCGTTGACGTCTAGACCCGAGGCTGGCGCCGATGCCGGCAAGAACCACAAAGGTCGCGGCCGCACGACCATCGAACACGGCGGCGAACGACCGCAGCCATTGAGGGCCGTCGGTCTCGGCGCTCATGGTGACCTTGAAGTTGACGATGACCATTCCGACGATGGCAAACGCGCGGGCGATGTCGAGCCCGATGATCCGTTTGCCAGCGGTCGGGCGGCGAGGTGTCGGGGTGACGGCGGCCATCACTCGACTCTACCGTAGAGTCCATCAAATTGATGGCTACTATCAGTTTGATAGGATGGTCAGCATGAAGAAGGCGATGGGGCTCCGACAGCGCCAACGGCTAACCGCCATGCGCCTCGTCCAAGGCACCGCGATCGACCTGTTCGAACGCAACGGGTACGACGACACCACCATCGACGCCATCTCTGCGGCGAGCGGTGTATCGACCGCCACGATCTACCGCCACTTCGGCAACAAGGAGACCATCGTCTTGTGGGACGAGTTCGATGGCACCATCGACGCCGAGCTAGCGCATCGCCTCGTCGAACAGCCACCCCTCGAGGCGTTTCGCGACGCAGCGGTGGCCGCCTACGGTCAGCGCGACGACACCGACCTGCTCTTGCGACGCCTCAAACTGGTCTACGGCCACCCGTCCATCCTCGGTGTCGCAGCCCAGAACGAAGCGACCAACCGCTCCGAACTCGCGACCGCCCTCGCCCTGATCGACGGCCGCGACGCACCCGGCATCGCCGACGACGTCACCGCCGCGATTGCGCTCGCCACTCTCGATGTCGCGTTCACCCGCTGGCAAGACGCCCATGGTGATCAGCCCATCGCCAAGGTGATCAACGAGAGCTTCGCTGCCGCCTCTAAACCGCCGGCTCATCAGTAGCTGCCCTAGCGGATCGCTTAGTCTGCCGACATGCATGTAGATCGCACCGAAGACCAGTGGAGGCTGCTCAGCGAAGCAGATCCAGACGTTCCGATCGTGATGCTGAACCTGATCCGCTATCGCGACACCGCAGTCGAAGGCTTGGGCTGCGACGGCATGACCGGCGAAGAGGCCTACGCCGAATACGGACGGCGGCTGAGGGCCCTGGCCGCTGACTTCCCAGGCAACCCGTTCTGGGTTGGTGATGCCGGTCGCACCTACATCGGACCCGATGAGGAGAAATGGGACATGGTGCTCCTGGTCGGCTACGAGTCGGTCACGATCTTCCGCGAAATGCTCGACTCCGACCTCTACCAGCAGGCGGCCAAGGCCCGAACGGCAGCTGTGGCCGACTCGCGGCTCGTGTTGATGGGCCAAACGGTCAATGTCGGCGATGGCATGAGGCGGTGGGCCGGCTCCCAAGCCGGGACCGCCGAGGATCCGATCGTGATGCTGAACCTGATCCGATACCGCGACACCGCCATCGAAGGCTTGGGCTGCGACGGTATGACCGGCGAAGAGGCCTACGCCGAATACGGACGACGGATGACGACCATGAACAGCGACGACTTCCCCGGCAACATCATCTGGGACGGTGAGGGCAAGGCCACCATCATCGGGCCCGCCGACGAGAGCTGGGATCGCATACTGCTCGTCGCCTATCCCTCGATCGACGACTTCCGCCGTATGGCCAATTCCGAGATCTACGAAACCGCAGCCTCGGCGCGCACTGCAGCCGTGCTCGATTCACGCCTGATCCTCACCCACCAGAGGTTCCCGCGCTAGGCGGGTCGCCCGCTAGGCACCTGTCAGAGTTCGACGACCATCTTGCCGGTGTTGGCTCCGGCGAGCATCCCGATGAACGCCTCGCCGGCGCCGTCGATGCCCACCACGATCGTCTCTTTCGACTTGATGGTGCCGTCGGCGAGCCATCCTCCGACTTCGCTTATGAAGTCTTCGCGCATGTTTGCGTGGTCACTCACGATGAAGCCGCGCAGATTCAGGCGTTTGCCGATGGCCAAGCTGAGGTTGTTCGGACCTGGTGCGGGCTGGGTGTTGTTGTACATCGAGATAGCGCCACACAGGGCCACCCGGCCGTGGGGTTTGAGGGCATGGATCGCAGCCTGCAGGTGATCGCCGCCAACATTGTCGAAATAGACGTCGATGCCGTTGGGGGCAGCTGCGGTCAGCTGGTTCAGAACCGGGCCTGACTTGTAGTTGAAAGCGGTGTCGAAGCCGAGTTCGTCTGTGAGCCAAGCAACCTTGTCGTCGGAACCGGCCGACCCGACCACCAGCGACGCACCCTTGAGCTTCGCCAACTGACCGACCAGGGAACCCACTGCGCCAGCAGCACCAGAAACGAACACAGCGTCGCCCTCCTCGAAGGCGGCAACGTCGAACAGACCGGCGTACGCGGTCATGCCGGGCATACCAAGCACTCCGAGGTTGGCAGAGAGCGAAACGCCTTCGACGATGGCTGCCGGCTGAGTGTGGGCGGCGGGCACAACCGCGATTTCACGCCAACCGAGGCCGTGAACTACGTGGTCTCCGACGGCCACATCCGAAGAATTCGACTCGATCACCTCGCCGACCGCACCACCTTCGAGGGGCTGGCCGATCTGGAACGGCGGCACGTATGACTTCACATCGTTCATCCGGCCCCTCATGTAGGGGTCCACCGACATGAACAGATTTCTGACGACGACCTCCCCATCTCCGGCGGCCCGAACGGGCACCTCGACCACCTCGAAGTTCGAAGGGACTGGCATGCCTTCGGGGCGCGACGCGAGGTTGACTTGGCGTGAGGTGTGGGTCATACCCAAACCCTAGGGGCATAGCGACGCTGGCGGCGGTGTCCGTTGCAGGTCACCTCGCTCTGGGTCGGCACCACACCAAGACCGCTCGCTCGACCCGGTGCCCGTCGTCGGGCCCGAGCACTCGGGCAGCCCGCGGAAACTTGGCAAGGTAGGCATCCAACAGAGGCTCAGCGACCTCTGGATCGACGCTGCCCACGACGGCGCGACCGACCATCTCCAACCATCGGCGTTTGATCAGGACCTCGATGTCGCGGTCTTCGCTGAAGTTTCTCCACCATGACTTCGAGTCGGGACGTCCGACCAAGATGATCACGTCTTCGCCACGTGCCGCGTACTGGGTAGGCAGGGTGATGGTCTTCCCGGAACGGCGCCCTGCGTAGCGGATCACATCGGTCGACCCCGACATCAACCTGTGCAACGGCGAATCGAGTAGGCGAACCACGATCGTGTTCATGACTCCCATGCCTCAAGCATCCACCCGGGCCGGCGGTGGGAACAGAGCCGTTGGGCTCGGGTCCTCAATCCGCCGTCAGAGGCAAGGCCACCGTGCTGGTCAGCGGTTGATTTCGGCGAAGCGCTCAGCGATCAGCCTGGCGACCAGCGCCTCGGGCGGCGGCGCGTCGACGGGAAACCTGAGTGCACCCTTCGACGCCTCGAGCCCTTGCAACTCTGCCGCGTCGAGCTTGGAGAGGACGTCGCCGCTGTGGGGCAGATAGCTGAGGTGGTTTTTCGCCGCTGAGAATCCGGCGATCAGCTTGCCATCGACCCGGAAGGCCGGCACAGCGTACGAAAGCCCTTGTTCGGCTTCGGGTATCAGTCCCAGAATCGTCTCGCGGAGCGAGTTCAGAGTGCTTCGTTTCGGTTCGTCGAGCGTGGCGAGGTACTGGTCGATCTCTTCTGCAGACAAGTCAGCGTCCTTTCGGATCAGGTCGGTTGAGTTGATGGGTGTCCGAGGACACATTCGAGGTAGCGACGCAGATGGTCGATCGCTTCGAGCACCAGCGCCGGATCATTGGCGGCTTTGGACAAAACGAAAGCGCCCTGGAGCACCGCCTGGGTGTGACGAGCCAAGCTGGCCGCGCTGACCTCGACCTCGCCATCGCTGGCCGCCAGCGCGGCTGCCAGGTCGGCTTCGAGGGTCGCTGCGTGCCCGAAGATGCTCGCTGCGCACGCATCGCGAACCGCCGGACTGCTTTCGAATGCCTCCTGGGTCATGGTCCCCACCAGACAGGTGAACTCCGCAGGATGCCCGGCGACCAGCGAAGCCCTGAAGTCGAGGTATCCGAATACCCGATCGGCCGGATTCTGGGGCTCGTGGTAGGGCGCGGCCGCGAACAGGGCACCGGTGGTCTCGGACCAGTAGTCAGCAGCAGCGACAGCGAGGTCTTCCTTCGTGGCGAAATGGTGGAAGAAGGCTCCCTTTGTCACCCCCGCCGCCTCGCACAGATCATCGACGGTGGTCGCGTGTAACCCTGGGCTCTGATCAACCGCAGCGCTGCATCGAGCAACGCCACTCGAGCGCCACCCCGCGGCGGCGCCGAACCCGCCGACGGTTCAGGCATCGGCGCCGTCTGCGGCAGCACGCAGCGCAGCCACGTCGAGCTTTTGCATCTGGAGCATGGCCCTGGTGGCTCGCCCCGCCCGCTGAGGGTCGGGATCGCCGAGAATCTCGCCGAGTTGGGTCGGCACGATCTGCCACGACAACCCAAAGCGATCTTTGAGCCACCCACACATGCTCTCTTCCCCACCATCGGTCAAGGCAGCCCAGTAGTGATCGACCTCGGCCTGGGTCTCACATGGCACCACCAGCGAAACCGCTTCGTTGAACTGGAACTGCGGCCCACCGTTGAGGGCCTGGAACGGTCGACCCATCATGGTGAAACCAACCATGATCGGCGAGCCATCTGGCCCGGGGCTGACATAGTCGACCTTCGACTCGGGGAACAACGAAACGTAGAACTCGGCGGCCTCCAGGCCGTTCCCGTCGAACCACAAGCATGGACTGATCGTTGACATATCGAGAACATACCAACCGGTTGGTATGGGCACAAGCTCGCACAGAGCCGCGGCGACACTTCCGTGTGGTGACAGGATCTTGCGATGAGCATTGTCTTCGCCGAGCTTGAACAGCGCGCCGGGAGCACGACTTCTCTGGCGCGGTGCGCGCCGAGCGGCGGGGGAACTACTCATCGAGTTCGCCTGTGGTCACAGCGACCGAGCGAACGAACGCGTCAACAATCTGCAGACCCACTTTGCTGTCGCCAGCGGCACCAAGGCGCTCACGGCTCTCACCGTCATGTCGCTGGTCGAATCCGGAGCCCTCTCACTGGCCACGACGCTGCGGTCGGTGGTCCACGACGACCTGCCGCTTGTCGACGAGGCCGTCACCATCGACCACCTTCTGAGCCACCGCTCGGGGGTGGGCGACTATCTGGACGAGTCTGCAGGCGGCGACATCGACGACCACATACTGGGTTCGCTGTCGGCCCACACCCTCGAGAGGGCTAGCGACTACCTGCCGCTGCTGAACGCGCACGAGCAACAGTCGGCACCTGGAGAGCGCTTTGCCTACAACAACAGTGCGTTCGTGATGCTGTCGCTCGTGATCGAGAAGTTGACCGGTTCCTATCATCGAGCGGTTCGCGACCATGTGTTCACCCCTGCTGCCATGTCCTGCGCACAGTTCGCACGCACCGACGACCTGCCTGCCAACACCGCCCTCGGATACCTGGCCAACGGGCGCAGCAATGTGTTTCACCTGCCGGTTGTCGGGATGGGCGACGGCGGCGCCTTCTTCACGCTCGACGACACCTCTGCGTTCTGGGAGGCGCTCTTTGGCGGCCGCATCGTTTCTCCACAGAGCGTGGAGATGATGACGGCCGAAGTCAGCGTCTGCGACGACACACGGTCGTACGGACGTGGTTTCTGGCTCAGCCCCGGCGCCGACCACGTCTGGATCGAGGGCATGGACGCTGGCGTTTCGTTCCAGTCGGGCGTGTTCAGAGGCGCTGGCGTGAGGTACTCGGTGCTGTCGAACACATCATCGGGAGCTTGGCCGCTGGTAAAGGCGATCGAAGAGATCGTGGCCTGACCAAGCAGTCGACGGCCACAGGTCAGGCGTCTCGAACCCGAACACTTCGGCCGCGGCACCCGCTCCGATAGGGTTCCCGCCAGCCGACGTCACATAGGAGCAGTCTGGATCGATGGAAGGCCCCACTTCCCATTCATTTTTCTCCCAGCGACTGCGGCTGCACTATGTCGACTGGGGCAACGAGGACGCTCCGGCGATGCTCATGGTGCACGGTGGGCGCGACCACTGTCGCAACTGGGACTGGGTTGCGCAGGCCTTCCGCGATGACTACCACATCATCGCCCCAGACCTGCGGGGCCACGGCGACAGCCAGTGGGCGGTCGGCTCCAGCTATCAGCACGTCGACTACGTCTACGACATCGCCCAGCTGATTCACCAGAAGAAGATGAACCCGGTCACCATCATCGCCCACTCGATGGGCGGCGGAGTGTCGCTGACCTATGCCGGCCTGTACCCCGAGACAGTGGCGAAGCTGGTGGTGATCGAGGGCATGGGCCCGCCGCCCGAGATGCTCACCGAGTGGACCGGTGTCCCCATCCACGAGCGACTCGACACCTGGGTGCAGAACCTGCGCAAGTCTTCGGGCCGCCTGCCTCGCCGCTACGCAAGCCTCGAGGAAGCCCTCGAACGGATGCAGACCGAGAACCCTCACCTGACCGAAGAGCAAGCGCGCCATCTGACCATTCATGGCAGCAATCAGAACGAGGACGGCACGTTCAGCTGGAAGTTCGACAACTATGTCCGGAACTTCTCACCGGTCAGGCTGCCGTTCGAGGACCAATACGCACTCTGGAGCCGCATCTCGTGCCCGACGCTGCTGGTCCGCGGTTGCGAGTCGTGGGCATCGGATCCAGCGACCGACGGCCGGATCGATCACTTTCAGGACGCGCAGGTGCTGAACATCGAAGGCGCCGGACACTGGGCGCACCATGACCAGCTGGACGAGTTCTTGACCCAGACCCGCCGTTTCCTGGCCGATTGACAGCGCCCATACCGTTTGAACGAGCTGCACTGGCGCGATCGCTGAGGCGGCGCTAGCAACAGGGGGGTCGTCATGGCCAGCGAAGAGTTGGAGTTCGTCAACGACCTGCTGGGGTCGTTTTCACTCGATGGATTGACGGTCGCCGAACAGCGCCAAGTGATGGAACAGAGCGCATCGGCCCCGTTGACCGGCACGACCATCGCGCCCGTCGATGCGGACGGCGTTCCCGCCGAGTGGGTGGTCGCCCCCGGAGCCGACAGTGAAGACGTCTTGGTGAGCCTGCACGGCGGCGCCTACTCGATCGGGTCACTCGCAACCAATCGATGGTTCTCGTCGCTGCTGTCTGACGCGACCCGACGCCGCGTCCTGTCGATCGACTACCGGCTCGCCCCCGAGCACCCGTTCCCAGCGGCGGTCGATGACACGGTCGCCACCTATCGATGGTTGCTCGACTCCGGTGTTCTCGCCAAACGGATCGCGGTCGCCGGCAACTCTGCGGGCGGTGGGCTCGCCCTGGCCACGCTCGTCGCGCTCCGAGACCAGGACGTCGCCCTCCCGGTGGCGGCGATAGCGCTGTCGGCATGGACCGATCTCACGGCATCTGGGTCGTCCGTGACGACTTGCGCTGCGACAGACCTGATGCTGACCGCTGACGGACTTCGATACTCGGCCGATCTATACGCGGGCCCGTCCCGGTTCGATCACCCCTACGCTTCTCCCCTGTTCGCCGACCTGCACGGCCTGCCTCCGATTCTGCTTCAAGCCAGTCGAGCGGAGATCTTGCGCGACGACACGACCCGATTTGCCGAACGCGCCCGCGCCCAGGGTGTCGACGTAACCGAACACCTATACGACGAGATGCCGCATGTGTGGCACATGTTCGCCGGTGTTCTTCCCGAGGCCGACAGCGCCCTCAGGTCGATGGGCCGATGGCTCGCGACCGTTGCTGCCCAGCCTCCGGCGCCGTAACCAGCCGCAGCACAAGGTCCGGGTCACGTGAGCACCTCCAAGCGGTTGCTCATCGGGCTAGAGCCGCCTCAGGGTCGCGCCGGAAGGTGTGGGTCTTCGGTGCGGGTCCGTTTCAGTTCCCAGAACCCGTCGTGGGTCGCGAGCTTGACCATTGCGTCCCACAACTCGACCCCGTCGGCACCCTCAGGCATGCGGCTCATGATCGGACCGAACACGCCCTTGGGCCCCGCGGGTGTTTCGAAGGCGATGATCGGGGTACCCACGTCGTTGCCTACGAGTTCGAGCCCCACCTGCATACGCTCGCGGATCACCGCATCCCACGAGTCGTCTTCGAACGCCTCGGCATACGAAGACGGCAGACCAGCCGCCTCGAGGAATGGTCCCGCACCGCCGGCGAGCACCTGGGAAATATCGACTGCGCCGTCAACGCGATCGTGGTGGAGCACTGCACCGTACTGCCAGTACAAGCGCCGCGACGCATCGTTGCCTTCGCCCTCGTTCACGGCCTGCATGACCCTAAGCAGACGATGGGTGAACTGGTTGGCGGCGTAGAACTCGCTGCCCTCGTCGGGCTCGTTCTTGAAGAGCAAGCTGATCGGTTCCCAGGTGATGGTCAGGTCCCGAGCTGGAGAAACGACATCAACCGCCCAGCGCGCAGTCATCCAGCACCAGGGACATGCAGGATCGACCCAGAAGGAGACGTTCATCGCTCGACCTCCGATGTGGCTGCGACGACCAACTGGGAGAAGCGCCCAGAGCTGTGCTGTTGATGTATTACCGGTTGGCCGTGCGAGACGTGCCGCCGAATCACGGGGACCTGGTCAGTTGTCATGCCATCGAGTTTGCGGTCCACGAAACACGGGCCCACTCGCCGGCTGTGACAACTCGCTAGCCGGATGCGACATTCTCGCTTTGCCGAAGTCGCGGAACCAGCCGGGGAGCTATCCCGCCCCCCGAACCTGCGTGCGCCACGACTCGGGCGTTGTACCTGTCCATCGGTGAAAGGCCCGAAACAGCGAGTTCGGGTCGTCGAAGCCGAGAAGGAAGCTGATTTCGGTCGGGTTCAACTCGGTCGATTCGAGGTAATAGCGGGCCAATCGTTCCCGCGTGTGGTTGAGCACCTCGAGCCAGGTGGTGCCCTCCGCCGCCAGGCGACGCTGCAGTGTCCGACCCCCGATGCCAATCTCTCGCGCAACGTCGGCCATTCCGCTTCGGCCGCTGGGAAGAAGCTCGAAGAGCGCCTGTTCGACCTCCTCGGTCGACGAACGACGCTGCCCCGCCTCGGCCATTCGCCTCCGCAGACCGGGCTCGAATGCCTCCCACATCTCCTCGTTGTGGGTGAGGAACGGTCGCCGTGCGTCGGCCGCATCGAAGACCACCTCGTGCACATCTCCACTCGACAGGCGACACCCGAAGAAGTCGCTGGAGTCGCCCAGGGCGTCCGCCGACCCGGCGACCGTGACCCTCTTCGGCACGATCCGATGGCGGGTGGCGCGACGAGCCAATGCGACGAGGAACGCCAACTGGGAAAGACCCAGCCCCCGCGCCACATCGGGCCGGTGTTTGCATCGGCACCAGGCACGCGTCTCGTTGTCCGCTACCTCGACGTCGAGACTGAATGGCCCGACGAGGCGCATGTGCTCTCCGAGACGGCTCAAGGCCGAGTTCAGGTCGGCGGAGCAGATCGCCGCAAAATAGGCCGGATCGAAGAGTTCGGCCGACAAGATCGTGCCTCCCCTCACAGCGACCAGAGGATCGCCGGCCTCGGCCTCGACAGCGTCGAACAGCGCGTAGAACTCGTCGACCGAGATCCAGGAACCATCGCCGGCGAACAGGTTCGACGGCTGGCCGGCACGACGTAAGACCGCCAGTTCGTCCAACCCCAGGTCTCTGAGAACGACACGCCAGGGCTGGCCCACCCAGACCGACTTCAGCTGCTCGCTCCGCAACCGGATACCTCTCGCTCTGGGTTGACGACGCCAGCTTCATATGCCCGAACGAACTCGGCCGAGACGAAGTCGAGCTTCAGAGTCCCGGTCGAACGATCGATGACGACTTCGATGTCAGTGCCAACTGTGAGAAGAAGGTAGCGACCTGTTGCGACGGCGCTCAGGAGCAGGGCCGCAACGAGAACCGCAATCACAGGGGTCGGCGCCTCCACGCTGCCGATTGCCAACGCATTGGCCAGCGCAAGAATGGCCAATGCGCAACAGCTGAGGCGTTTGCGCTGCCGGACGCTCAGGTGGCGATCGACCGAAGATTCGGTCATTGGAAGCCGGACCGAGATCTGCGGGCTAGCCCAGAGAAGTGCCACGAGGGTCACCAATCCCAGTGGTCCGCCGAACAGCAGGAGAAACCACCAGCGCCGCAGTGGCCACGTGTAGACATCGACCTCCAAGAAGCTGTCCGATACCGCACCGGTCGCGACACACACTCTTGGCAACTCGCCCGCCACCGCATCCGCTATTGCGATGCCCCCGACACCAGCCATACCGCCACCCTCCGTTAGCGCTGCGCACTGGGACCTCCAGCTAGCCTTCGACGCATGACCCCGATCCCAGTCATCAACCGGGCCACTCGCCGACTTTAGTGGCGACCCCGCCGATGTGAGCTTCTTGCTGGGAGCGTCATCCACCCTGAGGTGATCGACCGGGTCGCCCGAGTGTCAGGAACGCGAAGCCCAGAATCCCTCGGCGACGCAGGTAGCTGAGACGGCGGGCGTCGGCATCCTCTGCCGCCCGGTCGGCGGCGGCCTGCGTTGTGGGCGCCATGACTTGCTGCTCCCAATCCATCAGATAGCCGAACTCGAAGTGGTCCCAGTCATCGAGCGACGCGACCTTGAGTCCCAGCGGGCGCCAGCCAACCGAGGTCGCAGCATCCACCAGACCGATGAGGTTCGGCAATTCGCCCATGGCCTCGACAAGGTCCGAGGGTGGCGGCTGCTCCCAGAACAGCGTTCCGAGCAGGAGCCGACCACCGGGAAGTACGAGTTTGTGCAGCTCTACGAGCGCTCGATCCAAGTCGCCGAAGACATGCTCGGCTCCGATGTTGAGAACCAGGTCGACAGGGTCCTGACCGTCGAGTGAGGAGCTGAAGGACACTCTGGACGAGAGGTCGCGGTCGTCAGCGTTGCGTTTGGCCCGGTCGATGAGAACGTCGTCACGATCGACACCGTGGCCCGTGGCGTTAGGGCAGGTGGCCAGCAGCCTGAGAAGCAGCTCGGCCCACCCGCACCCGACATCGAGAACGCGTCTGGGGTCGGTAGCTGCCAACTCGCCGACCAGACGATCGGCGGAGTCCTCGGTCATCGGGCTGTTGAAGTTGAGCGACTCGTAGTAGCCAACCCGCCGTTTCGGTCATCAGACAGCGAAGCTAGTGGACGGCTCCTCGGAGCCGTGCGGTCAAGAGCGTGACGGGGGTTCGTGGTTCCTGCCCGGTCTACAGTTCAGGTCGTGAGTGTCCAATGGGAGCAAGTGATAGTCGCCTCTCGTGACCCGGTTTCGCTTGGTCGCTGGTGGCGCGAGGTTCTTGGGTGGGTGATCGTCGACGACGGTCCGGTCGTGTCCGAGATCCAGCCAGAGCCCGGTCGGTTACCCGGGATTCTGTTCGTTCCGAACGACCAACCCAAGGTGGGCCAGAACCGTCTTCACATCGACCTCCGTCCAGACGATCAGGAGGCCGAAGTCGAGCGGCTGATCGGGCTCGGTGCTTCGCGGCTCGATGTCGGCCAGGGAGATGTCCCGTGGGTGGTGCTGGCCGATCCTGAGGGAAACGAGTTCTGCGTGCTGGCTTCCAGACCAACAACCCCATAGTCGGTCCACCGTCGCCGGGAGGCGACGACTTCGACACAGCGATCGAGGCGACGAACGGCTGTCCGTCGGCATCGAAGTTCTCTAGGCGTTGGGCAACAGGGCTTGGGCTTCGAGTAGCAACGGGGATTCGGGCTCGCCAGCGAGCAGGTCGAGGATGAAGTCGAGGTGCTCACGCGCGCGTTTCTGGTTGTGTTCATGGAGCTCGAGCTTCGCAAGTTCCAGCCTGATCATCGGACGGACACTTGCGAACGAACACTCGTTCGCGGAGTCGAGTGCCTCGAGTCGAGCCCGTGCCTTCTTGGCCGTGCCTATACCAAACCTTCGCACGAAGCCGGGGTTTCGAAGAGCGTCCCCCAGCGAGCCTTGAACCTCGCCGGTTGCTACCCGCGCCAGCGAGGTGGCTATGAACAGGTCGATCTGGGCTGCTCCCCAGGCGAGGCCGGACTGTTCACACCCCTCCTTCTGCTCGTCGAGAGAGCGGAAGCCACGGCTGAGGTGACCCTCGACGATGTCGAGCTCAGCTGACATGTACCGGTAATACCGATCGACCCAGCCCATCCCGAGCTCGTCGACTCTTGCGCTGCCAACTTCGAGCCGGCGTCTCGCTTCGTCGGGGTCATCGAGGAACAGAGCAATGCCCGCCGCCCACAGCTTGGTCACCTCGCTGTATACCGGGTCTACATCGGTGGCTATGCATGCATCGCAAGACGCGACAGCGGCCTCGAATCCACCCAAACACATGTGAACCACGAGTTCGACCCCATAGCCCAGCGCCGTCGCTCGGAGGTTGCCTGTGGCGCGGCCGATGGCAAACAGGTGCTCGACCGTTTCCCGAGCGAAGGTGAGATCGCCGGCCAATGCAGAAGCTGTGGCGGCTCCACCGAGTGTCTTCATCTCTACGTAGAGTCGTGTTGCCGGATCGTCGATCTGCGGCAGCAGCTCCTGAACGACAGGCCATGCGTCGATCGCTTCGCGGACTCGCCCACTGGTCCAGTCGATCCAGACCATCCAGCTTCGCGCCATCCCCTCAGCAACCGGATCACCCACCTTCTGGGCCCGCTCGATGGCGCCCAGCAGCATCTGCCCGGCGGCGCGATTGTCGGCGCGATGCAACCAGGTCAGCATTCCCGCCCAAGCATTCCAGCGGGCGGCAAGGGTGTCGTCGCCAACCGCATCGCCCAACTCGCGGTGTCGCTCATAAAGGGCGTCGAAACGGTGAAGGTCGCAGCTGTAGTAGAAGACGACGGCCCAATCGGTCAACACCTCGAGTAGCAGTCGATCTCGATCGTCTGCCGAGATCACAACGCCGACAGCCTCTTCGGCGGTCAGAAGGGCATAGGCGGCGGCGTATTTGCGATCTGCTTCCTCGACGGCGAAGCGGTCGACGGCCTTCTTTGCCGCACTTCGTAGGTACCGGACTGCCTCGACGACATGACCGCTTCGTTCGTAGTGGTACGCCAGAGTGTCCACGAACTCGTCGATCCGATCGCTCAGGTGCAGCTCGATGCCCTGGGCGACACGCTCGTGAAGGCGTTGACGATCGCGAATCAGAAGACCTTCGTAGGCCACCTCTTGCGTCAGCGCATGCTTGAAGATGTACTCGAGTTCGGGGTCGAGGTTGTTCTCGCGGATGAAGTCGGCGGCCGACAGACGCGCAATTCCAGACTCGAGATCTGCGGGCGTGTCTGTGACCGACGCCATGATGCGATACAGGAACTCCCTCCCGACGACCGATGCCTCTCGCAGCACCCGTCTGGCATCGGGGCTCAAACCATCGATACGTGCCGCCAGCAGACCTCTGATCGTCGGCGGCACCGTGTCGTCGGCTAGGGCTCCCGCAAGGCTCCAGCCCGCGTCAGTGCGAACGAGAACCTCCTTGTCGATGAGACTGTTGACGATCTCCTCGACGAAGAACGGATTGCCATCGGTTCTGTCTGCGAGCCAAGCGACCAACCCGTCCGGCGGCACTGCGCTGTCGAGCAGGGACTCGACCAAAGCGCCTGTTTCGCGGCGCGACAGCACACCCAACTGAAGGGCCCTCTCGCCCTCGACCCCGAGGGTGAAGCCGGGCCGAAAGTTGCAGACCGTCAACAGAGGCGCCGACAGCGAGGTCACGAGCCTGCGGATCAGAGACGCCGTCGATGGGTCGACCCAATGCAGATCCTGAAAGATGAGAACTGTCGGCCCTTGCCTTGCTACCTCGTCCAGCAATCTCCCGAGCACGTCCAAGAGCCTCGTCCGAAAGGCCTCGAGGTCGATCGTCCGATTTACTTCGAGGCCATACAGGTGACCGATGACCGCGGCCGCCTCGGTGTCATCGGGCAGTACCGCTGCAACCATGTCGTCGAGCTTGGCTTTGACCTCGGCGGCCCGATCGTTCTCGTCGATGCGAGCTACCCGGTTGAGCAGGTCGATGAGCGCGGCATAGGGCGTGTCCGCCGTGTAAGGGTAGGCACGACCTTCGAGCCATCGCACGTCGCCTTCGGCGTTGGCCCTGAACTCCTCGAGCAGGCGGGTCTTGCCGGCGCCGGCCTCGGCGCAAATGGTCACCACACTCGATCGGCCGTCGCGCAAGGCATCGGCGGCGCCCAGAAGAACACCCAGTTCCTCCTTGCGCCCCACGAAGGCAGACGCCAGTCGAGATGGCTGTGCTGCTGCAGTTCGCTCGACCCGGTGCACCTGGACTGCGTCTCGTCTTCCCTTCAGCTCGATCGACCCGAGGTCTGTCAGCTCGAACCGCGGACCGATCAGACGGGCGGTGTCTGGTCCGATCAGGATCTCGCCACTCTGGGCCTTCCCCTGAAGCCTGGCGGCGACGTTGACCATGTCACCAAGCGGCCCGCTGAGCCGATCACTCTCCATATCGCTGGTGACGATCACACCCGTGTTGATGCCGCTGTGCATCTCGAAGCTCGTACCCGCTGCTGCTTCGAAACGAGGGCGCAGTTCGTCGACAGCTTCGTGTAGCTCTATGGCGGCTCGAACCGCGCGCTCAGCATCGTCCTCGTGAGCTACCGGATCCCCGAACACCGCCAGGACCGCGTCGCCCATCAGCTTGTCGACCCGACCGCCGTAGCGGTTGATGATGTCACTCGCCTTCGAGTAGATGGCCCCCATCAGCTCACGAACGAGTTCGGGATCCAGTGTCTCGGCCAGCGTCGTGTAACCCGACGCGTCAGAGAACAGCACTGTCACCAGACGTCGCTCTTCTCGCGACTGGTCGGCTGTTGCAAGATGACTCTCGCCCGGCTCCGCCAGCTCTGTGCCGCAAGAAGGACAGAATCGACTCCCCAGAGGCGCTTGAGCCTCACAGGCTCCACAACCGAGTGTCAACACGTCACTGAGCTCCTTCGTGGCTTCGCCGAACGAATCACTTGACCTTGGTTGACCGCTCGCAATGCCCCCCAAAGGCCTTTGTTGGCGAAGGCTCGCAGCAGGCCGCGTCAGTCACGCGTCACCTGAGCATCGCGTCCGGGTTGGAATCGGCGGTTGCAGGTGCACGACACCAGCAGCGTGGGTCAGGCCTCGAGTGCCCTGTCGACTTGAGCTACCAAATCGCCAACCGTCAACGTCTCGGCCCCCACAGCGATACGTGCGAGGTCGGTTTGGTTCGGCATCCCGGCGACTTGCGAGCGGACATAGCCGGTTCGATTGCGCTCGCGTGCCGCGGCAGCCGCCAGGCTGGCCGCGATCTGGGTCCGGCCAACACCTGTAGCCGCAAGGGCCAGAACTTCCAAGGAGTCGATCATGACCAGAGCGAACCCGTGGCCGATAGCTGCCTCGAGCGCTTGTCGACCGACCGCGAGCGCTTTGGCATGGCGGTCGTAGCTCAGTTCGAGTAAAGCCTCGGACCAGTGGGTCAAACAGCTCAACAAGGGCACTTCGTTCATGGCCGCTACGGCTGATGAAGCGGTGTCTATGGCCGACCGGGCTGCGTCGAGCCGACCGGCCGCCACCAGCGCCGACACGACCGTGCCGACCTGGTTGATGTGGCTGATGGGTACTACATACGCCATCTCCCAGAAGGCTTCGGCTGCGTCGGCAGAGCCTGCGACGTCGCCGCGGATGCTGGCGGCGTAGTGGCGGACGAGAGGTTCGAGGAAGCCCAGGATCTGAAGGGTTCCGCGTTCAGACCATCGGACTGCGAGGTCGACCAGTTCCGTCCGGCCAAGACTTGCTCCCGCTTGAGCTATCGCGGCTGCTGCCGTGGCCGTGAATGCCGGATCCGCAGGCATCTCGGTCCCGACGGCAGACAGCGCCGTTCCCCACCGTCCTCTCGCAAGCTCGACGTGAATGGCTCCGGCGAACCCGTTGCCGACCGAATCGACGGTGAACTCGGTACGGTGCCGTTCGATCATCGCCTTGACGGCAGCGAGGTAGGTGTCGGCACGATCCAGCTGACCCGACATGGCGAGCATGTACACGGCAAAGCCCGCGTAAACCGACACCTCTGGATCGTCGCCACGCTCGATCACCTGATCGACATAAGAGCAGATCGGCTCCATGTTGCCGCGATAGGCCGGGACCATTGCAGTGCCGCGGTTCAGCCAACCTCTGGCCCGCGACGAATCCTCAGGAACGCAAGCCGCCACGATCGGAAGCACATCGGTGACATCGATCTGGGCGCCGGTCGCCGCAGCGAGGAGGCTTGCCGTAGCCTCGGCCCAGGCGGGACGAAGGTCCGCGTCGAACTCGGTGGTGACCAACCAGTTCCAGGTGTCGGCCAACTCGCGATGGTGTCCCAGGGTGCTGCGGAAGCTCGCCAAACCTGCGCAGATTGCGAAAGCCGATCTTGGATCGTTCTCTCGCGCCCACGCCATCGCGGTGACCACGTGTTGCATCTCGGCCAACACCGGCTCGCGTCGAATGCCGCGACGTCCTGCACCCACGTCGGTCGCCCATTGAGTGAAGTACTCCATGTGGCGGGTGCGAGCCTGCCTGCGCTGGGCTGGGTCGCACCTACGGTCTACATACTCTCTGACCAGCTCGAGGAGGCGGTACCGACCCGAACCCGGGTCGAACTGGACGAGGTTGCGGTCAACCAGGGCAACCAGCAGGTCTCGTCCCCGAGTCGACCGGTCGCCTATCACTGCCGTTGCCGCATCCAGGACAAACGGGGCGTTGAACACCGCCAGACATTCGAGCGCACTCGCTTGGTCGTCCGAAAGCAACGAGATGCTCCACTCGATGCTTCGCTCTATCGTGCGATGCCGAGGAGTCGTGTCGGTGTTGTCCACCGTCAGCAGAGATACCGGTCCGTAAAGACCCTCGAGAACCTTCGCCAGGGGAAGGTGCCTGGCGTGTGCGGCGGCGAACTCGATGGCCAGCGGAATGCCGTCGAGGCGACGACATATCGCAACCACTGCCGCCACCGAACCAGGATCAAACTCGACCGACCCACCGGCGTCCTCGACGCGGTTCAGGAACAGTGCTGTCGCGGGGTGTTTCTCGAGTTCGGCTGCGTCTTCGACCGTGGCCGGAGGAAGACCCAGGGGCCGGACCAGGTACTCGCGTTCTGCGGTAAGGCCGAGGCGCACGCGGCTCGTGGCCAAGACACAAAGGACGCCACAATCGACCAGCGTCGAAACGACCGAACTCGCACCGTTCGCAACATGCTCGGCGTTGTCGAGCACGACCAGCATCTGGTCACGGGTCGAAGCCTCGAGCGACAAGGCTGTCATGGGGTCTCGGCCGGGAGGTGCCGCCGGGGCTAGAACCGCCAGCACCGCCTCCGCGACCAGGTCGTCGGACCCGACCACAGCGAGATCGACCCAGACGACTTCGGTGCCACTCGCAGCGACCTCCATGGCCACGTGCTGGGCGATTCGGGTCTTACCCACTCCCCCTGGTCCTGTCAGCGTCACGAGCGATCGTTCGAACACCAGACCGCGAACCTGCGCCACTTCGCTTTGCCGACCGACAAGTGGAGTTGGTGGCCGTGGCAGCTGCGCTGGCCGGTTCAGCCCAGCGGGTCGAGCCACCGCAGCGACCCTCGGCCGAAGCGCCTCGACCGCATCAGAGTCACCTGCGAGGATCGACTGCACGAGCCGGGTCAAGGAGGCCGATGGGGCCACCCCCACCTCTTGATCGAGCAACTGACGATAAGACTCGTACTCGCGAGTGGCTTCCGCCGTACGGCCAAGCGCCGTGAGCGCCCTGATGCGTGTGGCTCGTGGTGCATCGCTGAACGGGTCGCGATGGATCAAGTGCGCGAGGCGCTCGAGTGCAACCATGCCGCGACCTTCTTCGAGATGGATGTCGGCCACCTCCAGTTCGGCCCGGCTGCGCATCTCAGACAGTTGAACAACCTCTGCCAGGGCCCACGGCTCCGAAGCGAACTCCGCATATGCGTCGCCACGCCAGAGCTCGAGGGCAGCTTCGAGGGTCGCCAAACGGTCCCCCGGGTTGCCCTCGGTCTCGACCGCGTGTCGGAACCTGCCGACATCGGTTTGCGCCCCGACCAGCCGGTAGCCGATTGCCGCCGTAGCCACGACGTCCGAACCGATCAGGCGCCGCAGCCGAGCGATGCTCGTGCGAACTGCGGCCGGGGAGACCGACAGGACATCTGCGAGAAACGGCAACGACACGACCGCGCCACCGTAGGAGACGAGAACCGCCGCCAGACGGCGCAACGTAGCGCTGGGCAACACAACCTCAGCGCCCGAAGAATCGAAGGCGATCAGGGGCCCGAGGACGCCAAGCCTGAGCCCTTCTGTCGCCGATCCCGCCACCCTCCAAAGCTAGTTCAACATCATTTCGGGGCGCATGTGCAGTGCGAGCGCAGCGCCCGCGTGCTGGCCCCGGATCGGCTCAGTCGCCGTCGGTGCGGCCGCCGCCGCTTCTGGGGTCAGATCCCGCTCCTGGACGACCCCTATCCGACCCCAGATCGGGCCTTTCGCCGATCGTCATCGAAGCTGGCGAAAGCGCACGGCACTGACTCGGCGTCCGCTTACGATCCCTCGCCTTCTCCAGTGGACGCGGCCTCGAGACGACCGAAACGAGCCGTGAGAAAACGTCCCCGCGGGGACGTTTTCAACCCCCTGGAGTCGTTCGACTACTAGCACCGTGCCTGGCTGATACGTTCCGGTTCATGTCCCGGTCCGTTCTTCGGCTACGCCCTCTTCGCAGCGACGACGAAGCGGAGTTCTTGGCTGGGCACCGGACGATGCTGGCGACCGATGGGTGGTCCTTCGCACTCGGACTCGACGAGTCGGTGTCTTGGAACGACTACATTGCGCGGCTCAGCGACATCCGTCGAGGCATCAACCTGCCTGCGGGTATCGTTCCCGCGGCGTTCCTGGTGGCCGAGGTCGACGGGCGCATCGTCGGACGTACGTCCATTCGGTTCGAGCTCAACGATTGGCTCGCTCGTCAGGGCGGCCACATCGGATACGGGGTTCTACCCGATCATCGACGCCTCGGCCACGCAACCGAGATCCTCCGGCAGTCGCTGGTGATCGCCCGCAGCGAAGGAGTCGAAAGGTCACTGCTTTGCTGCGACGACACCAACACCGCTTCGGCAACGGTGATAGAGCGGTGCGGCGGCCAGCTCGAAAGCGTCGTCGATGGCGACGGCGGCCCAGTCCGGCGGTACTGGCTGCGCTGAAGCCGCTCGACGTGCAAGGGTCGCCGGTGGTGGCGTTCGCGTCAGGCGTCGCGATCGATCACGCTTTCGAGCCTGCGGTAGCTGGCTTCCATGCCGTCGACCATTCCGGTCCCCAGCACCGCATCGCGCATCTCGACGTTCGGGTACGTGATGACGACGCTGAGGAGCGTGCCCCCATCTAGTGGGGTGAGGGTCATCTCGTTTGTCGTTCCCGGACCGTCCATCCCGATCATCTGCTCGGTTGTGACGGCCCGGTGTGGCGGGTCGGATTCGAGCAGATCGCCGGTGAAGCCGAAACGTCCCGGCGATCCGTCCTCGGGTTCCCATTCGTACCGGAAGGTCTCGCCGACCTCGGTGGCGGCCTGGCACACCGGCATCGTCCAGCCGTCGGGTCCAGCATCCACCGCTGCAGCAGTTCGGGCTTGTGATGTGCCCGCCACACCTCGTCCACCGAACCGCGGACGATCCGCGAGACCCGGATCTGAAGCTCGGAGAGAATCTGAACTTCGGTGCCACGCCCGGCGGCGAACGACTCGAGGTCGGCCAGCACATCGTCTATCTGGCCCATTGCCGACTTCATGCCTTCTTCCATGCCCATCTCGATCAGCCTCTCGAGTTCGTCGACCGAACCAAATGCGTCGTGATGACAAGACGCGACCCCGCGTCGGTGTCCTCGAACGAGAACGTCATCCGCATCGACGGCATCTCGGTGTTCTCGTGCCCGTCGGGCTCGGCGAACCCATCACGCACCTCGAAGAACCTACCTTCGTCGACGGCAAGGAACTCCCAGAACCCGGCCGATCGCTCACCGTCGGGTCCGGTCATGTAGTACTCGGATCGTCCGCCAGGAAACGCGTCGTGACGGGTGAACGTCGCAGGCCACTCGACCGGACCCCAGAATCGCTCGATCTGGCGGGGGTCGGTGTATGCCTCCCACAGGCGCTGACGAGTGGCGGCGAAGTCGGCGACGATGGTCAGGGTGACGGCGTCGAGATCCTTCTCGACCGAAGTGATCGGCATGGGTGTTGTCCTTGTGTCGGGGTTCGGGTTTCGTTGAGTGGACGGCGGTGTGGCGACGGCGTCACTCGTCCTCGGCGAGCAGGGCGTCGAGCCGATCAATCCGCGACCGCCAGATCTGCTCGTACCGGTCCAGCAACGCCTGAGCACGGCGGATGGTGTCGGGGTTGGCGCGAACGATCCTTTGGCGGCCAACCGAACGTTTCGTGACGAGATCCGCTTCTTCCAGCACCGCGACGTGCTTCTGCACGGCGGCGAAGGACATGTCGTACGCGGCCGCGAGCTCAGAGACCGACGCCTCACCAGCCAGCGTTCGTCGCACGATGTCGCGTCGGGTCGCATCGGCCAGCGCTCGGAAGATCCGGTCGACCCGGTCATCGCTCAGTTCATCGGCTCCACATACAACCATATGGTTGTACATTACGCACAGACCGCTGTTTGTCAACGGCAAGGGTTGAACAACAGCGCGCCAGCGCCTGTAGCTCAGCGACCCTCGGGGCGATACATCTTGATGGGGCGGGCAGCCGTCATGTTCGAGTGCTGCTTGTTCCAGGGCTTGCCGGCGAACGCTCCCCCGTCGACCACCTGCGCGTGACCGGTGATGTAGCTCGACTCGTCGCTGGCGAGGAAGACCGCTGCGTTGGCGATGTCGACCGGATCACCGATGCGACCCAACACCTGGGTCTTGCCGAATCTCGCCTTCATCTGGGCGAGCTGCTCGTCTGTCGCCTTGGCGAAGCCGGCGGCCAGCGGTGTGGCGATGATGCCCGGGCAGATGCAGTTGCAGCGCACGCCATATTCGCCCAGTTCCAGTGCCATGGACTTGGTCATGTGGATCACCGCCGCCTTGGCCACGCTGTACAGGTGGGGCGACCAACCCGCTTGCAGCCCGGCGACCGACGCAGTGTTGATGATCGAACCAGATCCCTGTTCGCGCATGATCGGCGTTGCGTGCTTGATCCCGAGGAACACCCCCTTCACCAGCACATCGAACGTGATGTCGAAATCGTCGACGGTGAGCGTCTCGACCGGGCCGATCGCCCCGCCGAATCCGGCGTTGTTGAACATGATGTCGAGGCGTCCCCACTTCGCCAGAGCGGCTCCGACCATGGCCTCGACATCATCTTCCCGGGACACGTCGGCCTGGAAGAACTCGGCGGCATCGCCCAACTCTTCGGCCAGCGGAACGGCCTTCTTGTCGGTCATGTCGGCGATCAGGACCTTCGCGCCTTCCTCGACGAAGCGCCGTGCGCTGGCCGCCCCGATACCGCTGCCGGCCCCGGTGATGATGGCGACCTGGCCTTCGAGGCGACCCGACCTCGCGTTCTGTGAAGTCACGGCATGCTCGCTTTCGATTCGTCGCTGCTGGTGGTGGTGAAGCGCAGTTGACAGCCGGGCAGCGAGCCGTCGTCTCTCCAGTCCTGGAGGATCTGGAAGAAGCGAACCGGCCCCGCTCCGTAGTTGGCAGCGAAGAAGCCGTTGCCGTTGCCCGCCTTGCCTTCGTTGTTGTAGTAGCCGGGCGTGCACTCGGCTCGGAACCGTTCGCCCATCCGAGCCTTGTCGATCATCTCGTCGACCCACTCCTGCTCGGCTTCGGGGGTGACCTCGACGACCGTCGCGCCGCGGTCGCGTGTGGTGGCCAGGATGTGACTGATGTGGACGGCCTGTTCATTGAGCGTCTGAGGAACGTTGACCGTCACCGCCCCCTGGGTGAATCCCATGTGGAACGAGTTGGGGAAGCCGGCGGTCTGCATCCCGTGCAGCGTGCGCAGCCCATCGGCCCACTTGTCGCTGAGGGCGAGGCCGTCCCGGCCTATCACGTCGTAGCCGGCCCGCCGGGTGTAGGACGTCCCCACCTCGAAACCGGTGGCGAAGATGATGCAGTCCAGCTCGTAGTGCTGCCCATTGGCGACCAGTCCGGTCTCGGTGAATCGTTCGATCCCCTTGCCTTCAGTGTCGACCAGGTGCACGTTGGGCCGGTTGAACGTTGGCAGGTACTCGTCGTGGAAACACGGCCGCTTGCAGAACTGTCGGTACCAGGGCTTGAGCCGCTCTGCGGTCTCTGGATCGTCGACGAGCTCGTCGGCTCGCCGGCGGATGGCCTCCATCTTCTTGTAGTCGGCCATCTCCATCAGACGGCCCTTTTCCTTGCCGGTGAGCCGTCGCCCCAGCTTCTCCGATGCCGTCTTGGCCGCTATGCCCGTGAGGTTGCGGAAGATGTCGGTCCATCCGTCATTGACCAGATCTACATCGGTCTTCGCCCCGATCACCATGCGGTTGAAGTTCTCCATCCGGCGGTACTGCCAGCCGGGCTCGAGAGAGTCGGCGAAGTCGGCTGGTGTCTCACGGTTGTTCCGCACGTCGATCGACGACGGTGTGCGTTGGAACACAAAGAGCTCGAGGGCCGACGCGCCGAGATGGGGCACACACTGCACGGCGGTGGCACCGGTTCCGATGATGCCGACCCGCTTGTCGGCCAGGCCGGTGAGTCCACCCGAATTGTCGCCACCGGTGTATGCGTAGTCCCAGCGACTGGTATGGAAGGTGTGGCACTGATAGTCGTCGATGCCCTCTATCCCGGGCAGTTTGGGGCGACTCAGCGGCCCGGCCGCGGTGATCACCACCCGAGCAGTGAGCTCGTCGCCTCGATTGGTACCGATGTGCCAGACCCCGGCTTCGTCGTCCCATCGCATCGCCGTGACCTCGGTGGACATCAGCGCGTTGTCGTAGAGCCCGTAGTGGCGGGCGATGTTGCGCGAGTGCTCCATGATCTCGGGCGCGTACGAGTACTTGTGCTTGGGGATGTAGTCGAGCTCCTCGAGCATCGGCAGGTAGCAGTAAGACTCGACGTCGCACATCGCACCCGGATAGCGGTTCCAATACCAGGTGCCGCCGAAGTCACCTCCCTTTTCGATGACCCGCAGGTCGTCGAAGCCGGCCTCGCGCAGCCGACCGCCCATCAACAACCCACCAAACCCGCCACCGATGATGACGATGTCGGTGTGATCGCGCTTGGGCTCGCGCTCGGAGGGTTCGACGTACGGGTCATCGACGTAGCTGCTGAAGTCGCCGGTGACCTCCACGTATTGGCTGTTGCCGTCGGGTCGCAGCCGCTTGTCGCGCTCGGCCAGGTAGCGGGCTTTCAGCGCCTCAGGATCGAAGTCGATCTCGCCGAGAGTCTGTTCCAGGACCTCTTCGAAGGTCGTCACGATGCTGCCTTTCGGTACTGTTGGACATGGCCATCCCCAACAACGATCCGATCTCGGTCGCCGACCGGCTCGAGCTGCACGAACTCCCTGGCCGCTACGGAGATGCGATCGACGACCGCGACTGGGACAGGCTCGACCGCATCTTCACCGACGACGCCGTGTTCGACCTGACCGATCTGGGTGTCCCTTTGCTGGAAGGGCTGCCTGCGATCAAGAGGTTCATGGACGAGGACGCCAGGCACCCCAAGACCCACACGATGACCAACATCTACGTCGATGAGACCACCGATGGCGTGAAGCTGAACTTCCGGATCATCGCCCTGCAACCGAAGGGGCTGGCGGGCACAGCGTCCTACTACGACGAAGTCGTCAAGACCGACGAAGGTTGGCGCGTCGCTCATCGGGTGGTCACGCTCCGTCGCCGTCCGAGATGAGCTTTCTGCCCCGGCGGACGGCCTCGCGCATGAGCGCTCGGTTGCCCTCCTCGCGGAGCAGCCGCAGCCGCACCACGACGAGTTTCCAGCCGTCGTCGGTGCGGACTGCGTCGTCGAAGTAGGTGCCGTACATCGTGTAGCGGTCACCGCCCTGCCCGGTGTGCAACCAGTGCTCTGCTCGCATGTGTGCGGTGATGGTGGCCCGGTCACCTTCGATGGTGAAGCGGTGCGACCCCATGAAATGTTGCGAGCGTTCGAGCCCGGCGAACAAGACCTTGGCGTTGGCCACCACTCGGTCGGCGGGGGCAGCACGCGGTGGCGGGTCGGGCTGGTAGTCGCTCATGTCCATCGTGACCTCGTCGGCGAACACGCCGCGCCACAGCTCCCAGTCCTCGTGATCGAGCCCGAACGCGTACCGATGGAGCAGGTCCCTCAGGTCCGACTCGTCCACCAGGCGCCGCACCAGTTCGTCGCTCACGCCCCGGACCTCTCGACCCACTCGTCGGCGCTCAAGGCAGCGATGCCCTCGGCGCTCACACCGAGCCACTCGTCGAGCACCTCGACATTGTGCTCGCCGCGAAAGGCGGCGACCCCGACGTCGGAAAGGTCGGTGGCCGACATTCGGTAGGGGTTGCGAATGACCGGTCGAGTGCCACCGGCCCGATCGTCGATGTCGACGACGGTCTGACGATGCACCAGCGTCGGCGACTCCAGAACCTGGCCGCACTCGCGTACGTCGGCCCAGGCCAGGTTGGCGCGGTCCAACGCTGCGATCACCGTCGCCCGGTCGGGCAGGCTGCACAGGTACTCGCTTATAATCGCCCGCCGGGATGCGATCTTGACCGACACGTCGGCGTCGGCCGGGGTCGGGTCGGACAGTCCGGCCGTGGCCGACAGCTGATGCCAGATCCAGCGCAGGCCGCCGGTGAGCATCTTCGGCCCGTCACCGGTGGGCCAGACCTCACCGTTGAGCGACTCGCTGCGCCGATGGCCATCGAGGGCGTTGATGATGATGTCGGCAGAGAAGGTCATGGCATCGATCATCGCCATGTCGATGTACTGACCGATGCCGGTGGCGTCTCGGGTTCGAAGGGCGGCCAGCACGGCAATGACACCGTGCATGCCCGACAGCACGTCTGCGGCACTGAGCTCTATGTCCAGCGGCATCTCGTCATCCTCGGCAGCCGGCAGGATCCCCGACTCGGCGTGGATGATCGACGCATAGGCGGCACGCTGCGACTCGGGACCGTCCTGGCCGAAGCCGCTGATCGACAGCATGATCAGTGAAGGTTTGTTGGCAGACAGGGTCTCCCAGTCGAGACCGAACCTGGTCATCACCCCGGGCCGGAAGTTCTCTATGACGATGTCGGCCTGCTCGGCCAGCCGAGCGACCAGCTCGGGGCCGCCGGGCGCGTTCAGGTCTATGCAGACGTTGCGCTTCCCACAGTTCTGCTGGGTGAAGTAGGTCGACAGTCCTGCGATCTTGCGACCCCACAGACGGGTGACGTCGCCATCGGGCGGCTCTACCTTCACCACGTCGGCGCCGAGATCGCTGAGGGTGCGTCCGGCGATGGGCCCGGCGAACACCCGCGTCAAGTCCAACACCCGCACTCCATCGAGCGGCTTGGGAAGTGCAGCAGGAGCAGCGTCGAACGTCCTCGAGACATCCGCCTCGTTCTGCATGTGTGGCCCCCTTCGAGCGGTCGAGACCGCCGAAGCCGATCCCCATCCCCGAGATTTTGCCGAACCTACAAGTGTCCTGAAGACTGAGCAAATGGCCAGGGCTGCGTCTGCACTGCCCAGACACGCCCGCACCGAACCGAGTACCGAGGTCATCCGACATGGCAACTGACGGCGAATCGAACATGGCGACTGACGCCGCTTCGAACACAGCCAAGGAAGACAAGTTCACACTGAACTTCGACGCCTCCGACCGCAGCGACCGGCCACCTCAGGAGTACTACGACCGCATCAAGGAGAAGTTCGCTCGAGAGCGCGACCTCCGGCTCGGCTATCGGCCGCCTGGCACCGAGATGTACAGAGATCTCGACGGCGCCATGGCCGACCTCGCCCGCGATCCCTACGCCGACGACTGGGTCGAACGAGAGCCGATCGTCGACGGCGAAGACGACATCGTCGACGTCTTGTTCATCGGTGGCGGGTTCTCGGCGCTGCTCACCTCGGCCAGGCTCCGAGAACGAGGCGTTCAGAGCATCCGCATCGTCGAACGCGGGGCCGACGTGGGCGGCACCTGGTACTGGAACCGCTATCCCGGCGTGGCGTGCGATGTGGTCTCATACGACTACCTGCCGCTCCTCGACGAGATGGACTACGTCCCTTCACGTCACTACGCCGAGGGGCCCGAGATATTTGCCCATTGTCAGGCGATCGCCCGCAAGTACGACCTCTACGATCTCGCGGTCTTCCAGACCACCGTCACGTCCACGGTCTGGGACGAAGCGGCAGCGTGCTGGAACATCACGACCGACCGCGGCGACTCGATGCGGGCCAAGTTCGTGGTGTGCGCCAACGGCACCCTGGCCAAGCCGCGCCTGGCACGGATCGACGGCATGGAGAAGTTCGGTGGCCGCGCGTTCCACACGTCGCGCTGGGACTACGACTTCACAGGGCCCGACCTCGAGAAGCTCGGCGATCTGCGGGTGGGCATAATCGGCACGGGCGCCAGCGCCGTTCAGATCATCCCGCATCTGGGCGAGCACGCGAAGAGCCTTCACGTGTTTCAGCGCACCCCGTCGTCGATCGACATCCGCGACGACTGGGAGACCAGCGAGGAGTGGGCGGCAAAGCTGCAACCCGGATGGCAGGCGGCTCGCCGGGCGAAGATCGTTTCGAAGTTCAGAGAACAGGCCGAACGTCGCAGCACCCTGAAGCCTGGCGTCACTCGTGAGGAGAAGATCCGCCGCCAGGAGAACAACAACATCGATGCCATGATGCGCATCCATCGGCGCATCGACGAGGTTGTCGAAGATCCCGAGACCGCTGAGGCTTTGAAGCCCTGGTACATGCTCATGTGCAAACGGCCGTGCTTCCACAACGACTATCTCCCGACGTTCAACCGGCCGAACGTCCACCTGGTCGACACCAAGGGCAAGGGCATCACCGAGATCGGGGAACGAGGCCCGATCTTCGAAGGCACCGAGTACGAGGTCGACCTGCTCATCTACGCGACCGGCTTCGAGGTCCAAAAGACCGGCATCTACAACCGGATCGTCGGCGAGGGTGGGGTCGACCTCGACGAGAAGTACGGCGAAGGCATTCGCACGCTTCTGGGCATCCACACCGCCGGGTTCCCGAACCTCTTCATCATGGGCGGCTACCAGGCGTCGTTCCAGTTCAACTTGACCGACCTGCTGCAGGTGCAGGGCGACCATATCGCCAACGCCATCCAGTACGCCCGGGCCAACGGGTACGACACCATCGACGTGACGCCCGACGCCGAGGAGTGGTGGGTCCAAGAGGTCATCAAACACCGAGGCAAGACCAACCGCAATGCCGAGTGCACGCCTGGCTACTACAACTTCGAAGGCCAGGAGAATCGTCGGCAGGACGGCAACTACAACGGTGGGTTCCCCGCCTACATCGATCACATCGCAACGATCGAGGCCAACATGGACGACCACTTCGTCTTCACCACCGACTGAGGGCTACTCGTCAAGCCCGGCACGGTTCGCCTGACGATCGCCGAGCCCAATTCAAAGGAAACGATCTTGCAACACACGACGATCAAGGCGCGGGGCCTCGAGTTCGACGCGTTGACCGATGGCAAAGACGCGAAGAGGTTCGGAAACGAGAGGGCCGAGTTTGCACGCATGCTGAAGGCTCCCGACTTGTCGGCAGAAGCGTCCGCGCTGTACCTGAGGACCCACGCATCATGAAGATCTGTGTGGTCGGTGTCGGAGCGGTCGGGGGCCTGATCGGCTCGCGACTGTCCCAGGCCGGTCAGCGGGTGTCGGCGATTGCCCGAGGCGACACCCTCGCCGCCCTGCATGCCAACGGGTTGGGCCTCGAGGTCGACGGCGAACTGCACCACTACCCGGTCGAGGCCGCGGCCGACGCCGCATCGCTCGGCCAGCAGGATCTGATCGTCGTGGCCGTCAAAGAGCCGGCCTTGCGTTCGGCCGCCGAAGCAATCCAGCCGCTGATGGGCCCGCAAACCCGGGTGCTGTTGGCGATGAACGGCGTTCCGTGGTGGTTCTTCGACGGCAGAGCAGGGCCGCTGGAGGGGGCGACGCTGGCATCGGTCGATCCCGACGGTCGGCTTCGCGACCTCATCCCAACCGGGCAGGTCATCGGCTGTGTAGCCCACCTTTCGGCCACCAACCCCGCGCCGGGCGTCAGCCACCACCGCTTCGGCAACACCTTGATCGTCGGTCAGCCAGACGGTGGCATTTCGCCACAGACCCAGGCCGCCGCCGATGCACTGAACCAGGCCGGTTTCGACGCCCCGATCGACGCGTCGATACAGCAGCAGATCTGGTTCAAGCTGTGGGGAAACATGACCATGAACCCGGTGTCTGCCCTGACCAGAGCCACTACCGATCGCATCATCGGCGACCCCCTGGTCAACGACTTCTGCATGCGGGCGATGAGCGAAGCCGCTGCGGTAGGTGAAGCAATCGGACTTCCGATCGCTCAGTCGCCAGACGAGCGCAACGCCGTCACACTCGAACTGGGGGCCATGAAGACGTCGATGCTCCAAGACGTCGAGGCCTCCAAGAGCCTCGAGGTCGAGGCCTTGATCGGCGTGGTCCACGAAATCGCCCAGCGGGTCGGAGTCGAAACCCCGACCATCGCCGCCATCTACGGCATGGCCCGCCTCCTGGCAAACCGTTGACGTCTACCTTCGACGCTGGCTGAGTCGGTAGAACAGAAGCGATGACGACCGGGGCCTTTCAGACCAATCGAGTCTCCTTTGACGATCCGTTCGCGCTGCAGGAGCACTTCCACTCCCAAGGCTGGACCGACGGTCTGCCGATCGTGCCGCCCACCCCAGACGCCGTAGCTGCATGCCTCGAATGGGCCCTGCTCCCAGCCGACCACCTCATCGGGGTCGAGCCGGTCCGCGAGCGGGCGATCACCGCCGAGAAGGTGGCCATAAATGCCGTGATGGCCGGATGTCTGCCGTCGCACTTCCCCGTCGTCGTCACGGCCGTCACCGCGATGCTGCACGACGAATTCCTGCTGCACGGCGCCACCGCCAGTACCGGTGGCTGCGCGATCCTCGCCGTGGTCAACGGTCCGATCCGCCTCGAAGCTGGGATGAGCGCCGGGTTCAACGCTGTCGGGCCCAGCGACCGGGCCAGCACCTGCATAGGCCGCGCCATCCGGCTCGTGCTCGGCAACCTGCTCGACGTCCGGCCCGGCGAGATCGACCGGGCCACCCTGGGGCATCCCGGCAAGATCAGCTTCTGCATCGCCGAAGACGAGGAACACACCACGTGGGCGTCGCTGGCAGCCGAACGCATCGGCGACCCCGACGCCTCGGCCGTCACCGTGATGGCCGCCATGGGACTGCGCCAGATCATGAACGAGTGGACCACCGAGCCCGCCGAGATCCTCGACACGTTCGTCGCCGAGATCAAGGCCAACATGGCTACCTACTCGATCTGGGGCGGCAACTACGCCCTGGTCATCGCGCCCCAGCTCCGGGCCCACTTCGAGGACGCGGGCTGGTCAAAGGCCGACATCCGCCACTACGTACACGAACACGCCTGGATTCACCGACGCGAATGGGCAGACGTCGGCAAGGCCAGCGCCGTCGGCGCCAAGGGCGACCGCGTCTATCGAGCACTCACCGAACCCGACGACCTGCTCGTCATTGCCGCCGGCGGTCCCGCAGGCGGATTCGGCGCCGTAATCCCGCCATGGCTCGGCACCAAGTCGCGCGCCGTCACCATGCCCGTAGGCGCATGCATCGACTGCTGACCCGTCCCAGGAACAGAGAGAAGAGAGACCAAGACCCCGTGACCATCGAAGTCCTCATCCCCACCTACGACGAACGCCCCGTGGTCTTCCAGCCCGCACCGCGGGTCGCCAGCCTCGAGGGCTCGACGGTCGGCATCATCTCCAACGGCAAGCAGGGCACTGCCGCGTTCTTCGACGCCATGGAGGCCGAGCTGCGCGACCGGCACCGCGTCGCCGACGTAGTGCGACTCACCAAGCCGAACTACAGCGCCCCCGCCCCGGCTGGCTTGATGAGCCAGGCCAGACACTGGCACGCACTCATCGCCGGCGTCGGCGATTGAGGCAGCTGCTCGTCGTGCAGTCTGCACGACGCCGTGTCCGGTGAACGCGCCGACATCCCCTCGGTCAGCGTCATGACCGAGAAGTTCGTCACCGCCGCCCAACTCATGGCTACGACCCTGGGCGCGCCCGACCATCCATTTGTCGTCATTCCCCACCCCATCAGCAGCGCCGACCCCGAGGCATTGGCAGCCGCCGCCCGCACCGCCACAGCCGCCTGCGTCGAGCTACTCACCGGGCAGTCGCCTCGCCGGCCCGGCGACCCTCGGTCTCCGACACCATGATCGCTCGGATGCAGCGCACCGGGGTGCAGACATTTCGGGGCATCGTCGCGGCAACAGACTGCGACCCCCAGGGGCAGATGACCATGGTTGGTTGGGCCCGAGCGGTCAGCGATGCGCTTACAGGAGCTCTGGCTGTGCTTGGAGTCGACCAAGCTGTCGGCGCCACCGGGCCATCGTTGCTGGAGTCCGAGCAACGTATTCACGTCATCGCCCCCGTCTCGGTCGGCGAGTCGATAGAGATCGTGAGCGGCCTTGTCGCCGCCGAGCCCCGCGAGCTCACTTTCGCCCATCTCGTGTCATCGGTCTCGGCCTTCCGGTCGTCGGCCGTTGCCCGTGCTTGGACGACCGTCGCACCGGTCGGCGGGGCGGAAATCGATCAGCTGAGCCCCGACCTGATCGCAAGGTGTGAGCGTCAAGTCCTCACCGAGAGCGAGGTGTTCGGTGAGTGACCGGGTGCTCTGGAGAGGGGTCGTGCGCCACTGGCAGCGAGGACAGGCTGGCCACATCAACATCCAGCACTACGCCCAGATCGCCGACGACTGCAGTCGCGCACTGGGCCACGAACTCGGATTCGACGCCCAGCAAGCGCGGAGCGCAAGCACGGTCGTGAGGTGTGCGAGCGAGCAGTTCCGCTTCTTGGTCGAGCTCGTGCCCGGCACCGCGGTCTTCGCAACGGGAGGCGTCGAAGAGATCGCAGACGGCTGGATCGTCCACCACGGAACGGTGCGGCGAGTACTAGACGACCGAACCGTTTGCTTGTTTCGTCGCCGTATCCGCCCGTTTCGAGCCGACGGAGGTGGGTTCGCCGACTGGGCTGCGCCAGCTCTCGAGCAAGCCGCATGCCTCGAGGTCGAGCCACCCGATGGGCCTGGCCCGATCGTCGGACCAACATCGGCGGTGGGTGGGACCGAGACCTACCGAGGCACCGTTGAACCCCACGAGTGCAACGAGTTCGACCTTCTGCTCGCTCGAGGACTCTGGGACAAACTGACCCGCGCCCTCTGGGCCACCCAAGCGGCCATCGGAGCCGATCGCACAACCTTCCGAACGCTCGGGCTCGCAGGAGGCGCCGCCGTCTTCGACCTGACCCATCACAGCCAGATCTCGCTTGGCACCCCCCTCGTCATCCGGACCTCGGTCATGGAGGTGCGGGACAAGTCCCTGCGAATGGAACACCGCGTGCTGAACGCTCAGTCAGAGGCAGTGCTCGTTCGGGCCCGGTACGTCTTGGCGTTCGTCGATCGGTCGTCCGGCGAGCGAGCGGCAATTCCAACCGAGATCCGGCGGCGAGCCGAGGCGCTGCGAGCTGACCATCTTCGGCTCACAACGGAGAACGGTCGGCAACACCACCTCGGGTGACCAGACCCGCCCGCGGGCGCGTTTCGTAGCTTTGAGTGGTCGCACCTTCACCTGCCGTCGTGGAGACACCGGGCTGATGCAGCCCACGCCAACTATGCCCGCCGGCGATTCTGGGGGCGGATCCGGTTCGTGATCGACCGCGATCCGACCCCAGATCGAGTCGGGCGGCGCCAAGTCACAGGTCCGCGAGCAGCTCGCAGAGTTGGTCGAAAGACATGCCGAAGCGAGCATCGCATCGTGGGGCAAGCCGCTCGATCATGTCGTCGAGCTTGCCCACGAGCAGAAGCGCATCACCCGAGCTGCTATCGACGTGGGTGTCGAAATGCGCCTGAACCCGCGCGTTGCCTACCGCGGGAATCGTCTCGTACGGTCCCGCCGGGTATGCATCGTGAAGTATGCCCGTCGTCGGGTTGAACATCTCGCCCTCCCGTCGCCCTAGGGCACTGAACTGTTCATACAGCACAGCTGATACCTCAGTTGCCACGATCGGCACGATGTCGTCGTCGAGCCATGGGTAGCAGCCGAATCGCTCGAAGCTGTGCCCCACGATCGGGCTCTGCGTTCTCGTCGCCCACCACTGGCATCCCATCGAGCGGCCAATCGCGATGCGAAGCAGCAGCATCTGCTCGTAGAGTCCTCGTCCCCTGAGGCTCGAGTGGATGGCAGACAGGCTGAAGTAGAGGGTCCGGCCGTGCTCCAGCTCGAAGGGGTCGGCCGTGGCCAGCGCCCGTACCCTGCCGTCAGCGAACTGGTAGGCGCCAAAGTTTGGCCCCAGGCAGTGGTGGATCAGGTCCTCGTCCCCAACGTACGGATCGAGCCCCGGGAACGCGTCGCGCACGAGCTCCCTGAGGTCCGGCATCAACGAAGCGATCCGCTCCTCAGGCATCGCGGACGCCGGGGAGCGCCACACCTCGATCTGTGCCCCTCCAACCATCAGCTGCATCATGGTGCTCCTCAACAGTGCGACGACTGCGATGAAGCTAACGCACACGCAGAGCGACCTCGCCCGAGGGCACTGAACCGCTCAGGCGAGAACCGGCGTGCGGGTGTTCCAGGTCGGGAAGGCTCGGACGAGTGAGCGGTTGCCGCTGACGGTGATCTCGCCGCTGCGGACGGCACGGGACCACGACAGGACACCTCGGTGCCAGTCGACAAATGCTGCCGAGCGGGCGACTACTCGAAGCTCGGGCTCGCCCCCGGGGTCGGTAGCGCAGACCTCGGCACCGCCGTCTTGAACCAGAAGCCAGAAGTACCGGTTGCCCTCTCGCTCGTCGGGGAACTCGAAGTGCACGACCACCCGACCTGCAGGCAAGGCGCCGTGGTTGAGCTGCACCCGACACCAAGCCCACAGCGCAAACCCGGGATCGGTGTGTTCGGGCATCACTTCAACCCATCTCTCCGCCCAACGGCCCAAGCTGTCGACCACGCCGACCAGATCGGCGCCTGCGTCGGTCAAGGCGTAGGTCGAGCCCTGGCCGTTGGGCTTGGGTGACGAGGTGATCACCCCAGCCCGCTCGAGCTCTCGCAGACGTTTCGTCAGCATCGATCGTGACATCGTCGGCACCCCCTGGGCGATCGCCGAGAAGGTGGTCGCCCCGAACATCAAGTTGCGCACGATGAGCAGGCTCCACCGTTCGGCCAAGATCTCGGTGGCCCGGGCGATAGGACAGTACTGCCGGTAGCTCGCCATGCCGTCCAGCCTGACCTACCAAGGTCCAACAGTCGAGTTCTATTTTCGCGCTAGATCGACAGCGGACCGGGGCGCAAGGTGGGGCCATGAACGAGCCGAGTGCAGCGACCCATGGACAGGTGATCAAATCCGCGGCCGAGGTCTATGAGGAATTCTTCGTGCCCGCCCTCTTCGAACAGTGGCCCGCACGCGTGCTCGACACGGCGCGCGTCACCGCTGGTGATGACGTCCTCGATGTCGGCTGCGGCACCGGCATCTTGGCCCGCGCCGCTGCCCGACGCCTCAACGGCTCTGGGTCGGTCACCGGCATCGACATCAACGACGGGATGCTCAGCATTGCCCGCAAGGCCCCCGAACCCGTGACCTGGCGACACGGCCCAGCCGAGCACCTGCCGCTTCCTGATCACTGCTTCGATCGGGTGGTCAGCCAATTCGCGCTGATGTTCTTCGCCGACCAGGAGGCTGGCGTGCGCGAGATGGCCCGAGTCGCCAGACCCGGCGGCACTATTACGATCGCCACCTGGGCCGGCGTCGACCAAAGCCCCGGCTACGCCGCCATGGTCGAGCTCCTCCAACGCCTATTCGGCGACGAAGCCGCCAACGCACTCAAGGCGCCATTCACCCTCGGAACCAAGGACAAGCTCCACAGCGTGATCGACAGGATCCTGCCGGAGGCCGAAGTCACCCTCCACCAGGGCATGGCCCAGTTCGGCTCGCTCGAAGCCTGGATTCACACCGACGTGCGAGGCTGGACCCTCGCCGACATGATCACCGACGATCAGTACGCACAACTCCTCGCCGCAGCGCAGGAAGAGCTTGCTGGCTTCGTCGACAACAAGGGACGCGTGCGCTTTCCGGCCCCCGCCCTCATCGCCACCGCACCCGCGCCCGCATCAGACCACGGATCCAGCGGCTAGCGAACGAACGGTCGCACGAGGAGAAAACTACGATCGGCAGATGGCAAGGCTTCGGGAAGTCCATCCAGTGATCGAGGTCGGCGACATGGCCCGATCTCTTGCCTGGTATCGGTACGAGTTGGGTTTCGAGGTCGTCTTTGCCGACGCAGATTCACCCCCGAGCTACGCCGGACTCGAGCGCGACGGCGTCCAGGTGCACCTGCAGGCGCATCATGAAGAGGGCTGGTCAGAGTCTCGACGCGTTCAGTATCGATTCCTCGTCGACGACCCCGACGAGCTGCTGAACCACTTCCGCCAACACGGCGACGCGTTCGCCACCAGGTCCGTCGCCGACACCGCCTGGGGCACCCGAGAGTTCGGTATCTACGACCCAGACGGCAACGCCCTGTTCTTCTACCGGGACCGTTGACGGGACCGCATGTCCGAACCAACATCGGTGATATCGCCGGTCACGGGCCGTCGGCGCGACGCTCGATCGTGACGTTGCAGGTCAAACTTGCTGGGTAGTTCTGTCCCGAGATCTCGGGGCCGAAAGCGTCGTAGGCGAACGAGCCGGGCTCGGGCTCGAGCCTCGCTTGCCCAGACCCGACGATCGAGAACAACGGGCAGAAGATGTCGTAGACGTAGAGCGCGTCGTCGTCGCGTCGGAGCAGGAGATGGGCGACCGTGCCCGTCGTATCCACCTCGCGCACGCCGCCGGTAGCACTCCACTGGTAGTTCGCGGGCGGCACACCCGTGCTGCCATTCGCGCCGCCGCCCATAGAGTCTGCAGTCGCCTCGAAGGTCATCGTTTCGGCGTAATCAACGGGAATACCGAACGACGCAAGAGCCTCCTGCCAGGCCATGTTGTCGGTCTGGAACAGCACCGGGTAGTTGACGTCGGCACCCAAGCTCGTCTCCGAGAGATCGATGTCGGCCGGTCGGCTCACGCTGATCCATTGGGCGTCGAAATGCCCAGCACCAAACGAGATGCCGTCGACACGCAGATCCTCACACTGCTTGGCGACGTGAGTGAGAACATTGCCGCTCGTGAACTCGTCGGGCACCACCGCTCGCGCTGCCGCCCTATCGACCGCCGTAATGAGCGCGAACTGTTCGCACCCGACCAGATCGACCACGATCCGTTCGACGCCCGCCGCGACTGGCTCGACCTTCGTATCTTCGACCGTTGGGTCCGGGTCCATTGCGGTGTCAGCCGGGCTCGCGCCCCCGTTCTCCCCGGAGCCGCAGGCAGCCGCGACCACCATGCCGACCGCAAGAGCCCCACTGGCTACCAAGCGTCTCATCTGTATCTCGCGCCTCCGATCGCTCACTGACAACGCTGCGGTACCCAAGCTCGTTCGGCTAGTGCTGAATGTCACCAGCGCCTTGTGGAGCTCAGAAATGCGGCGCAGGTCTGACGCACACATCCCCGACACAGCGGCGGAGCCGACCCTCGTCGAGAAGTGACGATCAATCGCCATCGAACCAAGGCAGTTCGTCTGCTATACTGGACACTATGTCCAATGCAGTGATCGAGGCCGAAGGGTTGACGAAGCGGTTCGGGGAGGTTGACGCTGTCGTCGGGGTCTCGTTCCAGGTTGGCGCCGGCAAGGTGTTGGGCCTGCTCGGACCAAACGGGGCGGGCAAGACAACTCTCGTCAAGATGGTGACGACGTTGCTGTCGATCGACAGCGGCACGGCACGTGTGGGCGGGTTCGACGTCTCGAAACAGGCGGGGGCAGTCCGCCAGCTGATCGGGTTGGCCGGTCAGGCTGCAGCGGTCGACGAGAAGCTCACTGCCCGAGAGAACCTGGAGCTGTTCGGCCGGCTCTACAAGCTTCCGCGCAGTCGACGTCGAGCCCGCACCGACGAATTGATCGACCGGTTCGACCTGGGATCGTTCGCCGATCGGCCGGCATCGACCTACTCGGGTGGGCAACGACGCCGGCTCGACATCGTGGTGGCCCTGATCGCCGATCCTGCGGCACTGTTCCTCGACGAACCCACAACCGGTCTGGACCCTCGCAGTCGAGCCGAGGTCTGGGAGTCGGTGCGGGACCTGACGGCCGCGGGAACCGCGATCGTGTTGACCACCCAGTATCTGGAGGAGGCCGATCAACTCGCCGACGACATCCTGGTGATCGACCACGGCCGACCGGTGGCGGCGGGCACCCCAGATCAGCTCAAGTCGCAGATCGGTGCCGATGTCCTGGAGGTGCGTGTCACCGACCTCGGACAACTCGCAAACCTCGTATCGGGCATCGAAGGTGTTGCCGTCGACCAGGACCACCGCACTGTCGATATCCCGATCACCGGTGGCACGGCGCAATCGCTCGACCTGCTGCGCTCGCTTCAGGCAACCGGAGCGGGCATCGAGGATTTCCAGCTTCGTCGACCGACGCTGGACGAAGTCTTTCTCACCCTGACCGGCTCCCCGACCGCACAAGACATGGAGGCGGCGCGATGACCGACACCCGAACCCTCTCGACCCCGCCGGTTGGCGGTTTGCGCGCCGCGGTCGACGACATCGTCACCATGTTGTGGCGTGACCTCATCCGCACAGCTCGCCAGCCCGAGATGCTCGTGTTCGCGGTCGTGATGGGCGTGTTCTTTCTGGTGCTGTTCAACTATGTGTTCGGCGGCGCGATCGGCGCAGGCGCCCAGGTCGACTATCTCCAATTCCTGGTTCCCGGCGTGTTCGTCATCACCGCATTGCAGGGAGCGCAACAGACCAGCATGGGCTTCGCCGCCGACCTGGCCGAAGGGGTCACCGACCGATTCCGGTCACTTCCGATGAGCCAGTTCGCAGTCATCGCCGGACGGACGCTCGCCGACGCTGCCCGCAACGTGATCGGCCTGATCATGGTCGCATCGCTCGCTCTCGTCATGGGCTACCGGTTCGACTCGCTGTGGGGAGCCGTCGCCGCAATCGCTGTCACCACCGCGATCGGTTTCGCATTCTCCTGGCTCGGCGCCGCCATCGCAGCAAAGGTCCGACAACCAGACATGGTCGGCATGCTCTCCATGTTCTGGCTCTTCCCCCTGATGTTGGCCAGCACCGCGTTCACCCCGGCCGACACCATGCCCGGCTGGCTGCGCCCCTTCGCCGCCAATCAGCCGATCTCCGTCGGTGCCGAAGCGGTCCGTGGCCTGTGCGAGGGCACAGCCAACAGCACCGACCTGCTCTTGATCGGCGCCTGGACGATCGGCCTGCTCGCCATCTTCGCCCCTCTGTCAACACGGCTGTACACACGGGACGCGTCATGACGTCGGCTCGCGAGCGCATCATCGACGCCACCCTGACTCTTGTCTCCGAGCTAGGGCTCGCCGGCGTCACCATGGTCGCCGTCGCCAAAACGGCCGGCGTGGCCCGAGCCACCTTGTACAACCACTACCCCGATGTCCCCAGCATCCTGGCCGACGCCGCCACCGCTCACAACCAGCACGCCATCGATGGCCTGACCCAAGCCCTCGCCGTCGTTTCCACCCCAACCAAGGCCATCGAGCAACTCGTCCGCCACATCGCCGCCATCTCCAGCCACGGACACACCCTCGCGACCCACCACGGCTTCCCGCCCGAACTTCGAGACCAGCTCTCGGCGTTCGAAACCGAACTCGAGCGACGACTCCGCTCGATCCTCACCGATGGCATCGCCAGCGGAGACTTCCGCCACGACCTCGACCCCGACGCCACCGCCCTCCTGCTGCGCCATGCGCTCACCGGCGTCTCCGAACTCGTCGCCGCAACCCCCGAACGAGCCGCCCACATCGTCGATGACGCCACCGCCACCCTTCTCGCCGCCATCACCGCAAGACCGGAGAACCCGCAATGACCTGGAACATCAACGACAAACACGTCCTCGTCACGGGCGGCACGTCGGGTATCGGGCGCGCCACCGCCGCCCAACTCGCTAGCCGCGGCGCCCGAGTCACCATCACCTCTCGAACGCTCGCCACCGCCCAGAACACCGCCGACGAACTCACCGCAGCCACCGGCACTCAGGTCGAGCCGGCGGAACTCGACCTGGCATCCCTCGACGCCGTGCGCACATTCGCAGCCACCTACGCCGACCGCCACGACCGGCTGGACATCCTCATCAACAATGCGGGAACCATGGCCGGCAAGCGGCGCACCACTGAAGACGGCCTCGAATGGACACTCGCCGTGAACCATCTTGGCCCCTTCCTTCTCACCAACCTGCTCACCCCGCTCCTCGTCCACAGTGCACCGGCCCGCGTGATCAACGTCAGCAGCGAGAACCACCGGGGCGTCAAGCGAGGCCTCGACTTCGACGACCTCCAGATGACCAACGGCTATTCGCCGTCGAAGGCCTACGCCGCCTCCAAGCTGGCCAACATCTTGTTCACCGTCGAGCTCGACCGCCGCCTCAGACCCGACGGCGTCACCGCCCGTGCCCTTCACCCCGGCGTCGTCGCCACCAACTTCGGCAAAGACCCCGGCAGTTCCCGTTGGATGGGTCTGGCGATGACGCTGCTCAAGCCTGTGTTGGCCACGCCCGAGAAGGGTGCTGCCACCAGTGTTCTGCTCGCCACTGCCCAACCCGACGAACTCGAAACCTGCCTCTATTGGGCGTCCGGCAAGCCGAAACAACCCAGCGACGCCGCTCTCGACCAAGCAGCCGCACGAAGGCTCTGGGACGTCTCCGCAGAGCTCGTCGCTTCGACCGATTGACACGGCACCGGGGGTTACGCCTCTGGATCTCAACCCAACACCGACTCCGAGCGCACATACCGAGGCCGGCCTTCCATCACGTTCTCGGACCGGCGGCGCCATGATCCGCCTCAGACCTTCCTCTTCCGCCGAGATGACATCCGTCTGCCCACCCTCGGCTTCGAAAAGGGCAGCCTCATCACGAAACGGCGAGTCTGGGCAAGATTCCGCAGATCAGGCGACGCGTCAGCATTTGTCGAGTCTCACGGCTAGTGACACGATCCGCTCTAGGTCATCGACCCGGTAGGCCAGTGATATATCGTCCGCGTTGAGATCGAAACTACACACCACACCCCAATCGAAGCTTGAGTCACCGTTTGCCAATCCTGCCTCAACGGCCGCGTAGACCCTTTCGAAAAGCGCATCCGTAGCGACTACCTCCGCCGCCGTCAGCAGGTTCCACACGTCGGGCTTCACCCCGGCATCTATCAGAGCATCCACTCGTGACTCCCGGCCATCTAGACCATCGGCACCCAAGAGGCCAGCCATCGCTCGCGTGCCGATGCCCCCATCGAGGTCGCCCGGCTCGAGCGCTTCCAGGACCGCGCCGAGCGCCGACTCGCTATCCGCAGTTACAGCGAAATCCAGGAGAGATGTCGGACTAGAAAGAGCCATCGGGTCGGCACCAGCCTCGAGCAGCAAGTCGACTATCTCCCAAGCCCCTGCCGCAGCTGCAGCCAGTAGTGGCGAATCGCCGTCCACGGGGGTCGACACGTCAGCCCCCATGCCAATCAGCTCCAGCGCAATGCGAGGGCAGTTAATCCAAGCCGCAACCTGGAAACCACCAATGCCTTCCCACATCCAGTCTCGGGCTTCGGGGGGCAGCGCTGGAATCCGTTCACCGGCATTCGCAGCGGCGATAGCCGGTCCAAAAGGCCCACCGAGCAGCGCCTCTCGACTTGCTTCCCGGGCCAACATCGTTTCCAGAATGGGTCCCGCCTGGCAGGAACCGAGTGACCCAGGCCCGCCAGTCGCGCCGGAAGTCGCGACCGTGGGAGACGATGTCGCCGTGACGGGACTCCCCACTTCCGCGACCTCACCGGTGAATGAGTTCTGAGTCGACGGCGTCGTATGCGCCACAGGCGGCGCTGACGAGGGAGCCGACTCAGACTCGTGCTTCGGGTCCGGCGCTGCCGAAGCGCAAGCTGAGGCCGCGCACAACAGAACACTGAGCAGACCGCACAACAGCCGACTCTTCATACACAACCTCCACCCCGCTGCGTAGACCTTCGCTACGGCCTGATCCACTGAAACCTAGGCGAGACCCGACAGCAATCAACTGTCACGGTGATGTCCGGCGCGCAGAAGCCTGCGATGACCGGCAGGTGGAGTGCGCTGTTCCTGGGCTCCCAGGATGCCTCCGCATCTTGCTCGGTATCGATAGTCGCGGTCAGGGCTCCTGACCAGCGCCGGACGTGCTGGCGACTGCGAGGCGGGTGTCTTCCATGGTCAGGTCAGCGTTCACGGCGCCGCCGGTCGCTGAGCCGGCGCCGATCGACATCGCCACGTTGGCGTAGACGTCGACGACGTTGCCCACGGCATACAGGCCCGGCACGTTCGTCTGCCCCGCTTCGTCGACCTGCACCCACCCGTCCACGACGGACGCGCCCAGGCCGCGGAGAACCTCGTCGCGTGGGCGGGACCGGGGTGCGATGAAGACCCGCTCGACCGGCACGCGGTCGCCGTCTTCGGTGACGACCGCCTCCACGCCTCCGGCCGACGACGCGGCCAGCGCAACGACAGGTCGTCTGTCGATCCGAATGCCTCGTCCAGCAAAGGCGGCGATGTCGTCGCCATCGGGTTCGTAGACGCCTTGTGAGAAGTAGATGACGTCGGACGACCACTGGCGCAGCAGCTTCGCCTGGAACACACTCATCGGCTGGGTCGCCACGACCGCAATCGTCCGATCTCGCGACTCGAAGCCGTCGCAGTACGGACAGGTCACCACGCCCGTCCCCCACAGGTCGCTCATGCCCGAGATGTCGGGCAACTCATCGACAAGGCCCGTAGCAACCACCAGCCGGCGTCCCACGTACCGAGCGCCGCCGTCGAGATCGATCACAAATCGGCTCTCCTCGGCTTTGGCGCCCGACACCACCCCCTCGACACAGACGCCCCCATACCGTTCGATCTCGGCCCGCCCATCGGACAGCAAATCCAGGGGTGACGTGTGATCCCGGCCGAGCAGCCCGTGCATGAACGGGGCCACCCCGTGGCGCGGACGGCGACCATCCACAACGAGGACACGACGACGCGCCCTACCGAGCTGCAAGGCCGTGCTCAGGCCGGCCGCGCCTCCGCCCACCACCACGACATCGAAGAGTTCCGCTGGCTGATCCATGGAACGAAGTCTGCGGACGTTCTCGCCGCACTGGCAACCGTTCGTGCCAGAATGGCATGAGGGTTGCGCCGGTCGAAAGAGAGTCGAATGGACGAAGAGATCAACGCAGCCCTCGCCGGAATCGGGTCAAGGCTCCGGTCGATCCGCACCGGCCAGGGAATGACACTCCGTGAGCTCGCCGAAGCGACAGACATCTCCGAAAGCACGCTGTCGCGGCTCGAAGCGGGCCACCGGCGCCCGAACCTAGACCTCATCCTGCCCCTCGCCCGAGCGCTGCACGTCAGTCTCGACGAGATCGTCGACACCCCCGTGACCGGCGACCCCCGGGTCGACCTGCGCCCCTACCAGGCATGGGGGCGGACCGTCATCCCGCTGTCCCAGCACGCAGGCGGTGTCACCGCAATCAAACAGATCATCCCCGCACGCGCCGAGCCTGAGGCGCCGACCCTCCAACGACACGACGGCTACGAGTGGGTCTATGTCCTCAGCGGCCGACTCCGCCTCATCGTCGCCGACCACGACATCACCCTCGAAACCGGCCAAGCCGCCGAGTTCGACACCCGCCACCCCCACTGGACCGGCAGCGCCGATGGCGAACCCGTCGAATACATCTGCCTGCTCAACGAACACGGCGAACGCCTGCACCTCGGCCGCGGACGGCCGCCAACCTGAGTGGAAGCGGTGGCCGATCGTGGCGTGTCCCCGAGGTGGCCGGGTGGGGTATCAGGGCTCGGGTGGTGTCCAGACTGCTCCAGCTGGAGCTGTCGGGTCGTCGGGGACGCCTCCCCAGACGACGAGTTGCTCGCCAGTCCACACGACGTTGGGGGCCTCCACGCCTGCGAGGGGCCCATCGGCCATTACACGCCAGGTGCCCGAAGGTAGGTGGATGAGGGTCGGCGGTTGGCCGGCGGCGAAGACGGCCAGCCACTCGCCCGCAGCAGCTACGGAGGCGGTGTCGAACCGCTCGATAGGAATCTCCTCCGCATAGCGCTGCCATCCCTGCGCCGTGAGTACCTCGACCGCGGCCGGCGAGTCGCCGGCCTGGGTCTGAACGATCATTGCGAGGCCTAGATCGGTGGCGACTGGAGCGGTGTGTGCCTCGGCACCCTTGACCGCTGGGATCGAACGCCAGGCTTCGGTAGCGGGGTCGAAGCCGACGCATCCGGCGGTGCGACCGCAGATCGCGATCTCGGTGCCGGTCCACAACGCAGTCGACTCCAGGCGAGAAAGACCAGCGATGATCGAGGCCTGGTCGTCGGTACCCTCCCACGTCGGCCCGTAGACCCAGGTGTCGTCCTCGGGTTGGTAGCGGGCAATCGCGAGATCGGGCTGGCCGACCGGGTTCAGATCTGCCGGGCCGAGCCCCCAGATCCCGTTGTCGGTCGCGACGGTTGCGGCCAGAGACATGCCCTCGACTGGCGGCAGGTCGAACCACTCCCCCACGATTGGGTCGAACCGGGTACCGCCGCCCTTGGCGAGCACGTAGAGCTCTCCATCGAAGAACGCCGATGTCAGCCCGGGGTGACCCCAACCAGGTACGGCCATTGGCTCCCAGTTGTCGGTCGCTGGGTCGTAGAGCGCCCCATCGGTGTAGGCGAAGCCCCGGCTCAAGCTGGAGCCGGCCCAGAAGACCGCCCTCGTGCCAGTCCAGGCCGCCGCTGCGTAGGGACGCGGTTCGATCGGGGCCTCCGCCATCGGCGCCCAAGATCCGAAGCCGTCCGGCACAGGCCAACCCACAACATTCACCTGCGTTGCCGGCTCTCGGGACCAGAAGAGATCGGCCCCGAACGCGATGACCCCGCCGGCGGCCACGACAGCGGCGACGAGCACCGCTCGACGTGACACCCAGCGGCTATCGGGCGGCTCGGACCGCCCAACCACCGGCTCGCCGCCTCCGGCGACGAGTCGTGACGACTCGTCGCTCAGCATCGCGTCCGCCAGCGCGGGGAGATCGGCCCGCAGGCGCTCCTCGAGACCGCTCATTCCAGCTCCTTTCTCAACACCTTCAACGCGCGGCGGGCCAGCGAACGCACCGTCGAGGGCCGAACGCCGAGCACCTCGGCGATCTCGTCGTCAGGGATGTCGACGAAGTACCGAAGCACGACCACGATCCGTTGCCGCTCGCTCAACCGCTCTAGGGCATCTCGCAGCTCGATCAGCCGGTAGGGCAGCTCGACGTCGCCTGAGCGCGTGCGCGCCGCAAGTGCCCTGCCCTCCGCATCCCGGCGTCGCAGCACCTGAGCACAGCCGTTCACGACGGTCGTCCGCAGGTACGCGCCCGGACGCTCCAACGACGACCACCGCCGGCTGACGACCACGAACGCGTCCTGAACGACCTCCTCGGCGATGGCCGCCGAGCCGACCAACAACGTCGCCATCCGCAGCATGGCAGGTCGCTCCGCCGCAAACAGCGAAGCGATTCCCTCAGCCTCGTCGAGCTGACCAGAAGGTGCAGGCGTCCAGTCCATCCACTCTCAACGATGCACGAAACCACCGCTATGTTGCGCAGCACCCAACAGTTCTCGTGATGGCGGCGGCGTCGGCCACGCAACGGACCGGCGAGAGGGTAAGGGTGAGCCTGCCGCGATTGCGTCGCGGCAGGTGGGAGGAGGATTTCGAACTCTGTTGGTCTCCGGTGATGACCGTGTCGCTGAATTTCTTGCCCTGCACCATCAGGTCAGGGTGACCCAGCGCCGTGTCTCCGGTCCCGAGTCCCTGCCAGCGATCGGTCCGGCTCGAGACCAGCTCCTCGCTGGAGCGCATACCGTCCCGCATCCCAACACGGTATGCTGCTCACGTGGCCACCGAACAGATCGCTGTACGACTACCCGAGACGCTCCTCTCGGACCTCGACGCGCTCGTCAAGAGCGGAGCCTACGAAAGCCGAGCCGCCGCTGTCCGAGCCGGCATCGAAGCCATCACGAAACTCGAACTCCAACGTCAGACCGACCGAGCCGTCGTCGACGGCTACACACGGCAACCACCAACCGAGACCGAAGAGAACGCCGCGCTCGCATCTTTGCGCGAAGCAATCCTCGACGAGCCCTGGTGACGACTCTTGATCGAGGGCAGATCTGGTGGGGCGAGATCGAGAGCGTCGGTCGCCGCCCGTTCCTCATCATGACCCGCTCCGCCGCCATCCCGGTCCTGAACAGCGTCCTCGCCGCACCCGTCACCCGCACGATCAGGGGAATCCCGACCGAGCTACGACTTGGAACCGACGATGGCATGCCAACCGACTGCGTTGCGAGCTTCGACAACCTCAGAGTCGTCCCCAAGGCCTACCTTGTCGACCAGATCTGCACACTACGACCGGCCAGACTGGTCGAGGCATGCGCCGCCATTCAGGCCGCCATCGACTGCTAGACGAGGCCTAGAGCTCCATCCGCTCTGGAACGGTCCAAGAACCTCGAAGTCATCGTCCTCCGCCACCAACTCCATGTGCTGCGCCGCCATGGCGGTCGGCCTGGACTCAACGACGACGACCGCAGCCTCCTCGGAGCGATCTCAGCCGCGCTCCCCCACCGCGCCCGGCAGGGCTGGATCGCCACACCATCGCCTCATCGACCGTATGGCAAGTCCCGAACGAACCCACGAGATCAGCGCAACTGAGCGAGCGCCTGCTCGTGGACCCCCAAGTCGCGAGGTTCACCGTCGGCCCACGGCGACCCGAGCACAGCCAGTTCGTCGAACCCCAGTGCAACGGCGCGCTCGACAGCGTCGAGGTAGTCGCCGACGCTCGCCGTCGGCTGCACCCGCCCGAAGCCGAGCAACAGCGACCGACGAATGCTCGCCGGGTCGCGGCCCTGTCGGTCACACGCCTCGACGAAGGCCTCGACCTGCCGGCGGACGAGCTGCCAGAAGTCGCCTCCTTCGATGTCGGCGGTCCCGGGCCCGCCGTAGGTGTTCCAGGTGTCGGCATGGGCCGCTGCCAGCGCGAGCGATCGTGGACCGTGACCGGCGATGACCAGCTCAGGCCTCCCGACCCCTTCGGGTCGCTCCGTCGTCTCGAGTCCACCGAACGCCATCACGTCACCCTGCCAATCGGTCGCACCGTCGAGTACCGACAGGTATCCCCGAACCACATCGGCGAACCGGGTCGAGAGCTCACCGACGGATTCACGGACGCCGCGATCTGCCTTGACACAGAACGGCGCCCCCATGCCGACACCAAGGACGAGACGACCGGCGCTGACGTCTTGCACCGACATCGCGACCCGGGCCAACGACACCGGTGAACGGAAGGCCGCCGAGGCGACCAAAGTTCCCAGCATGATCCGATCAGTGACAGCCGCAGCGGCCGCGAGCGTGGTGAACGCCTCACCCAGCCACAACCCGGGGTAGATCGGATGGGTGAGATGATCCGCCGTGTACACGACGTCATACCCCACCTCCTCGGCCCACTGGTACCCACGCGCCTGCGCACTCCAGGGCCCCACGGGCGGCACGAGCAGGCCCAGACGGCTGAGACTCATGGATTGCATGTTGCCATGCCTCCAGAGCCCACGACGACGAGCAAGCCCGCCGCTTCTACAGCCGGCGCGGTTTCGATCAGGAGGCCCGCCCCCGCGACTACTTCGGACCCGTTGACGACAAGGTCACCTTCCGCAACGGTGCCCCCTTCATCGGTTCGGTCGCTCAGTCGAGCCAGGCCAGCCGGGGGGCCAGGACGGCCTGGAGTGCGGTCCGCAGGTTGGCGCGTTGCGCGTCGGGCAGGGGGGCCAGGAAGCCGTCCTCGATCGTGCGGACCGATCGTATGGCCTTCGTGCGCAATGCCGATCCCGCTCGGGTCAGCGTCAGGACGTTCCGGCGCCGATCCTCGGGATCCCTTCTCCGGACCAGGAGCCCGCGGTCCTCGAGGCCGTCGACCAGCCCGACGACGATAGCCGGGTCGAGGCCGAGGCGGGCGGCCAGCTCCTGCCGGGACAGCCCCTCGGTGGCGGTGACGAAGCCCCCGGTGGATCGAAGTCCTGGTTGTGGAAAACCCGGTCGGTCATCGTCGCTCTCGACTGCCGAGCGCCTCGGGGGGCGTCTCTTCGCCTGGTCCGGCGCCTGTCGGACCGACGAAGATGTCATTCTGGCGATGGGGTTCGAAGCCAGCGCTGCGGTAGAGGTGTCCGGAGGCGGGGTTGCTGGGCTCAAAGCAGATCTTGATGCGCGTCGCTCCGGCGCGTGCCAGGCGGTCGATGCCAGAGGTAAGGATGTGGCGTGCAATCCCGCGCTGTTGGTGCTTGTCCTCGGTTCGCATGGGTTCGATGGCGCCGACCGCGGATACGGGGTCATACCAGCACAGGCCATAGCCGGCGACGTTTCCGTGTTCGTCGTAGACGGCTAGGTCGAGATCCGAACGGTACAGCGACGTTTGCTTGAGGCGTGGCTCCGGGTCGAGGTGGTTCCGACGCTCATGAATCATGTGGTGAGGGCGGTCGGCGGCGGTGCTCCGGTCAAGCAAACGATATCCCTCATGGAGGGCGCTGATCGGTGGCCGGGATTCGGCAGGCAGCCAGGACTCGACCAACCCGTCCTCCTCAATCGCGAAACCACGCTCGGTGAGCACCGATCGCAGAACATCGTCAGCGCGGTCGACTTCCAAGCAGACCGTTTCGAGGCCCAATCTGTTGGCATGCTCGAGGCCACGCTGCATTACCTGTGCGGTCCACTCCGGAGTGGCGTCGTGGAGCACGATCGGGTCCAACTGCGTCGCGTCACCGAAGTCGGTGGCGATGACACCCGCTACCGGTTGGCCTTGGTCGTCGAACCAGAACAGCTGATCGTAGTCATCGCTCGCGCGGGGGTTCTGGGCCCACCACCACTGCACCTCGGCTGCCTCGTACAGGCCTGCTGTCGGGTGAGCGGTCCGAACACGGTGGAGCAGCGTCGTTACCGTCTCCAGATACTCGAGCCCACTTCGGAACGATTCGATCGGGTCGGTCATCAGCGCAGACTACGAACAGACCAGTCGATGCGCTCGGGATTTCCCCGACCAGCCTGGCATTAGACGACGCCGGTCCCCATGCCCGCGATGGTCACCAGCCTCTGAGCTCGCGGGAGCCGAGAATACGTTGTAGCAAGTGGGAGGCGGTTTTCGGTGCCTGCCCTTCGGCGAGTGAAACGGCAAATGAGCGAGCTGGTGCCGTGGCTTGTCCGGCTGGCGTTCGACCGTGTTGGCCTTCGGCTGGTCTGGTGAGGATCGAGTCGCCAGGATCCTCGCTGTCCGCCATCAGATCCGCGTGCTGCAACGCCAATTCAACCGCACCCGTTTCACACCGGCCGCTCCAGCCGGGAGTTCGACCGCGGGCGGCTCGACAAGGTGCTGTTGACCGTGAAACTCGAAACAGTGCTCGGCTGGCACCGGCGACTGGTCGCACGACGGTGGACCTACCAACAGCAGACAGAGCGAACCGGTCGACCGGCCACGCTCGCCGAATTCAAACTGCTGGTGATCAGGTTGGACGCCGAGAACCCGACATGGGGCTACCGGCGGATACACCGCGAACTCGTCGGCCTCGGCCACAAGATCGCCCAGACGACCGTGTGGCAGATCCTCAAAGACAACAACATCGACCCCGCACCGAAACGTTCCCAGGTGACCTGGACCAAGTTCCTACGCTCCCAAGCAGCCGTCGCATGTGACTTCTTCACCGTCGACACCGCCCGCCTTCGCCGCTACTACGTCCTCTTCTTCATCTAAGTCGAGACGCGCCAGGTGGTCTTCGCCGGTCTCACCACGAACCCGGCCGGCGCCTGGACCACCCAAGCCGCCCGCAACTTGTTCCCCAAACACACCGACCAGCTCACCGGTGCCCGCGCGCTAGTCCACGACCGAGCCAGCCAGTTCATCGCCGCCTTCGACGAGATCCTCCGAACCGAAGGCCTCAAGATCCTCAAGACTCCGGCCCGGACCCCAGTAGCGAACGCGTTCGCTGAACGCTGTATCGGCTCGATCCGACGAGAACTCCTCGATCGCACCATCGCCTGGAACCGCCGCCCGCTCGAACCCCTCGTCATCGACTACATCGGGCACGACAACGAGCACCGGCCTCACCGCTCCCTCGAACAGCGGCCGCCCGAAGCCGCGCTCGACCACCCGCTATCGATGCCAGCCAGCGTCGCCGTGCTCAGAACGACCCGCTGCGACGGACTCATCAACGAATACGAAAGCGCTGCCTGGCCAGCCACGACAGAGTTTCCGAGCCCCACAAGGTCAAACTCCCGTTGGCAAATCCATTTGCAAACGACACCCCTGGGAGCCTCTGCACCGGCTCTGACCTGGGATTTCGATGGTGTCGGAGGGGGGAATACAACCCTTAACCCACGCCATCGCAGCGGCTGGATCGGATTGGCGTTGGCGGCCTAGGAGGCCTGACGTTTCCCGTGGTCACACACCACTTTCGGCCCACCTGGGGCGCTGGCATCAGAGCTCAATTCTCGCCTACTCGGTCGCTTTCGGGTGTCCGACGTGAGCGTCTGTAAGCCATACCGTCCGCGATCGGTCGTCGATGCAATACCAGAGCCGCCCGCCCGCAGTGACCTCATATTGCCACTGTTCCATGTCGACGCCATTCACGCTTCGCCGACCAAGGGAGCCCTTCAGCGGATGCTGACGCGAGTCACGCTGACGCGGATCGGAAGTAATGCGCTCCCACGCCGTTCTAGCGTTGGCTGCCGCAGCCGAGCAGATCTGATCCCATCCCTTCACGGCGTCGCTGTTGGCGTATCGGAAGTCCCAACCAGCCCTAGCAGGCGGTGGCGCAATTCGCTCCTTGCGCTTTGGCACTGGTCAGGCACCAGCCACGGTCACCGCACCGCCGTCTGCAGCGACTGGCTCGCGAAGGCGACGAGCGAGCGCCGGATCGGCGTGCACCTCGGCAGTGGCCTTCCACTCCCGAAGAAGCTGGGCGACCGGTGCGAAGTTGTCGACATCGGCCGCACCTACCAGGGTTCTGGTCAACTCCTCAACAAACAGCGCACGATCAGTAGCGGGCAGAAACATCGACCACCCAAACGCCTCTTCCACAGCGCTATCGAGCGCCGCAGCGTTGTGCACCGCAAGGTTCCGCAACAAACGCGCTAGAGCTTCAAAGGCTTCGGACCGGTCGTCATCACGATCAGCCTGAGTCAATCGCAGCGCGGGCGCGTTGCGGCGCCGCAGCACCACATCATGCTCGGCCAGCTCAGCGACCACGTCGTTGGGCTGACGCAAGAACTCTGAGAACGGACGCTCCACAACTCGCATAGGGGCAGAATATCTGAACTAATTCAGAAGTCAATCTCGCGGTGTTCGCGTGAGGTTGCCGAAATCGCGTCGAGCAGCTCAGAGCATTGGCCTGCGACTTGTTCACCGTCGACACTGCGTTCCTGCGCCGCTAATACGTCCTGTTCTTCATCAAAGTGCGCACCCGAGAGGTGATCTTCGCCGGCGTCACCGCCTACCCAACCGGAGAACGGACCACACAAGCCGCGAGAAACCTGCTCATCGGCCACAGCGAACGTCTCGAAGACGCCCGAGCGCTCGTTCGTGACCGTGGCAGCCAGTTCGTCGACGCGTTTGACGAGGTGTTCCGCACCGAAGGACTCAAGATCCTCAAGATCCTCAAGACACCTGTGCGGGTCCCGGTAGCCAACACATTCGCGGAGCGCTGGATCGGATCGATCCACCCCGAGCTTCTCGCACCATCATCCGGCACCAGCGTCCGCTCGGACGACAGGTCCACGACGACACAGACCACCAAGACAAGCACGGCCTCACCAGTCGCTTGGACAACAACCACCGTTACCGGTCGCCGAGCCACCCGAAATGTCGCCTGCGACCGTCATCGTGCGGCGAACCACTCGATGCGACGGACTCATCCACGAATACAGAATCGCAGCCTGACCCGCCACGACCAAAAATTCGAGCGGCACACTGACGGACACCACTTGCTCGAGACCTGACTGACCAGCTTCGGGACAATCGACACTGTTGGCATCGAGGAGACCGGAGCATCGGGCGCAGGTATCGCCCGACACCTCACAACCGCAGGCCACCAACTCGTCGAAGTCGACCGCCCCGACCGCAAGGCCCGCTACTTCAAAGGAAAGACCGACCTCAACGGTCCCAGCACACCCTCGACAGGTGGGGGCTCCGGCCCTTACTGTCATGTCGGTAGTTGTCGATCGAATTGACTGGCGCGACTGTAGTCGCGCCAAGATCAAGGTGGGGTGGTGTGATGGGTCGCTCGGTTCTGCACTTGAACCGGCTCGGCGTATGTGTCGTAGTGGTGCTCTTCGTATTCGGAGGCTGGGCGACAGCGGACCCGGCTGAGGCCGAGGCATACCATACAAACAACTCGGATCGAACGCTTTTCGGGGGCCAGTCGATCTGGGTCGGCACCTGCGAGCTGCGAATGCAGACCGACGGGAATCTGGTCCTGTATCGCCATCTATCCGGCGGCGGAGTGACGGTTGAGTTTGCAACATACACATTCGGCAGCAACTTCAGGGCGAAGCTCCAGGTCGACGGCAACCTTGTCGTTTATAACCTGAGCTGGGTACCCCAGTGGCAGGCCGGCACTGGAGGCAACCCAGGATCCACATGGGTATTGACCAAGAACTGCAAGCCTCAAGGTGTACAACTCCATCTCGGCGGTCTTGTACACGGCTTCTGGTGGCACCTCGGGCTCTGGACTGAACGCCCCGAGCCCGAACCCCCACGGCTGGGCTGACGGTAGCGCCCACTACTGGGTGAGTGCGGAGGCCTTCCCCGCGGACGAGACCGAGTGGATCTGGCGATTTCGAGGCCCCGGCGGTGAGTACGCAGTTGAACCCACAGATCTAGGGTTCCACGAGTACTCATCGCAGCAGAGTTGGGTTGACGTGTGGTGGTGGGTGCAGAGTCAATCGGCACCAGGCCAGACCTGGTGCTCTCACGCTCACACGGGCGTCTGTGATCGCTTCTATCTGACGATGAGCGAAACCGCGGAAAACCTGCCGTCGCACATGCAGAACAACCTCGTCTGCCACGAACTCGGCCACACGATCGGCTTCGACGACGGCGGAACCACACAGACGAGTTGCATGACTGGCGGTCACACGGCGAAATACAACTCGACCGAGACCAACGTGATCAATGCGAGGTGGTAGCACGATGGGTCCGTCCGTAAAATGGCTGGCTGGCTTGCTTCTTGCCGTCGCGCTCGCTTCGGCGTGTTCGGGCGATGGTGCCCCGGAGAACAGCGCCGAAACAGCGCCTTCGCAAACAGAACAACCGCCCCAACCCTCCCCCGCCAACGAAAGCCTGTACGAAGGCCGCTTCTTCGATACCGACGTTGGCATCGGCGAATCGAGCCTGGCTTTTTGGCGCCTGCCCGTCGCAGATGTTGCGGAGCTGATCGACGAGTCAGACCTAGTCTTCGTCGGCACGCTTATAGGCTCGTCCGCCGACGTAGCAGAAGTGCGTCTCGTGACAGATCCGACCATCGACGATCACAGCACCGTTGTATACGACGGACTCGAATTCCGGGTTGATCGCTTGCTCTCGGGAACGACTGCGGGAGACAGAGTGACGGTCGGTCACCCGGCCCTGATTCGTTACGAGGACGGACTTGCACGGATTGCCGTCGAACCAATTGATCTGCTGCGGCCCGAACTCGAAGCCAAGGAGGCGCGCCACCAGTGGCTAGTGTTCGGCCGGTTCGATGATCACGCTGCTGGACTCCTCACGATCAGCGACGGACGGCTGGTCAAGTTGGGACCAGGCGGCATTATCGCCGCAGGTGCGCGCGGCGCGTTCGAGCATCGGCTGCCCGGCACCGCGTTCGAGACCAGCGTTGATGACATCGACGCGCTAATCAATCACGGAGTGCCCCTTCCAGTGCCGCAAACGCCTGACATGAGCCGCGAGGAACTGCTCGAGGCCGGAGTGCCGGAAGGCGGCGTGCGCCACGACGAGAACCTCCACGGACCTGACTCACCCTGTTATCAGCTTGACGACCCCGAAAGGCTGGCAGAGCTGACCGAGCAGGACGCTTGCTGAGATTCGTGTAGGGGCCGATTACTCGCGCGTGTCGCCAAGGTCGTTCTGAGCCTGCTGCGTTCGCCGGGTACCGGTTCCCCTCCTTTGTGGGTGCCCGAAATAGGGCCATAGTGTCTGACCAGGTCGTTTGCCCTCCTGTGGGTGCCCGAAATAGGGTCATGGTGTCTGACCAGGGGCGATGCCCTCCATCCTGGCATCCCGTGTTTCGTATTCTGTACCGATTCTTGGCCCTGCTCGCACGGCTCGCGGTGCGGTCTGGGCGCTCCAAGGACATCGAGATCATCGTCCTACGCCACCAGCTCACCGTGCCGCGCCGCCAGTTCGACCGGCCCGCAATCAACGACGACGACCGAACACTGCTCGGCGCTATCGCAGCTGCACTCCCCCGACGACTTCGCGAAGGCTGGATCGTCACGCCAGAGACGCTGCTGCGATGCACCGCAAACGCATCGCCCGACACTGGACCCAGCCTCAGAAACGTCCCGGCCGACCCTCCACCGACAGCCAAGTCGTCGCGCTGATCGTGGAGATGGCCACCGACAACCCAACCTGGGGCTACCGACGTATCACCGGTGAACTCCGACGGGCTGGCCACAAGGTAGGCGCTTCGACGGTGTGGCGGATCCTCAAACAACACAACATCGACCCATCCCCCAACCGTGCCGACGTGACCTGGACCCAGTTCCTGCGCTCCCAAGCCGCCGTGGCCTGCGACTTCGCGACCATCGACACCGCGTTCTTGCGCCGCTACTACCTACTGTTCGTCATCGACGTGACCAGCCGCGAAGTGTTCTTCGCCGGAATCACCGCCAAGCCGACAGGGCCGTGGACCACCCAAGCCGCCCGAAACCTGTTCCTGACCCACTCCGACCGGCTCGAACCGGCCCGGGCTCTGGTGCGTGACCGCGGGAGCCAATTCGTCGACGCGTTCGACGAGATCTTCCGCACCCAAGGTATGAAGGTACTCAAGACCCCGGTCCGAACGCCGGTAGCAAACACTTTTGCTGAACGCTGGATCGGAACCCTGCGCCGCGAACTGCTCGACCGCACCATCATCTGGAACCAGCGACAGCTCCACCGCCTCGTCGTCGAATTCATCGACCACTACAACCAGCACAGACCCCACCGCTCCCTCGACCAGCAACCTCCCCGACCCACCGATACCCCAAATGACTCGCCCGACAGGCCCAAACCGGTCCTCCAGATCGTCCGAAACACACGATGCGACGGCCTCATCAACGAATACAGAACAGCCGCCTGACCAGGAACGACAGGATCTCGGGCACCCACACGCCTGACCAGCCCCGGCCGAGTATTCGGCACCCACAACTCACTTTGCCGTTAGCAAATCCGTTAGCAACCGACACACTTGCGATCGAAAACGAAGGAACCCCAGGCCTGTGACCTGGGGTTTTAGGTGCTTCGTATTGGTGTCGGAGGGGGGACTTGAACTCACCTCCCCGAAGTGGCGTCTGGCGGCAATAGGTAGCAGGGAGCGGCAAACAACGGCAACTGGCGACCGGCCCGAACGCTACCCGCCGCAAGATTCCGCTCCTTGCCGCAGGCTGCCATTAGCAAACCATTTGCATAGCGACACCCCTGGCGGGTGACCGCGTTCACGGTCGGTCCCCGATGCCGGCAGGCGTTCGGCTCGCCGAGCTGACCCAGGCGTGACTGTCAGGGCAAATCCACCCGATCACGTCGAGAAGTTCCTCATGATCGCGTATGAGGTTCCGTTGGTGGATCGGCTCATGGTGGGCGATCCGATTACGCAGGAAGTGAAGTCGCTGAATCCGGTCGTCGACATCGGCGCGCACAATCCTCGCATCGCCGGCATCAGGATGGTGAGAAAAGGCAGCCGCCAGCGCCGGAACCCACAACGACGTCAAGTAGTGCGTGGTGCACAGGAACCGCCAGAACCCGAAACTCAACTCCGCTATCACCTGACCGTGCGCCTCCGGCCGACCGCGACGAGTGGACCGACGACGGGCCGCATCAATATCGTCCCAGGCGCGCCGTCCAGGCCTCCCCGTGAACAAAGGCCGTTGCCGATACCAGACCTGGGACCATCCCCGCGACTGGCCGTATGTGATCAGGGCGACATCGATCGCATTGCGGAAGATCACCTCGAGACGACCGAGATCCTCGTACAGAGCAGCGCCAACCTGGGCGTTCCAGTCGTACAACTCGACAGCCGCGCGAACATCGCCAGCCGTCACGGCCAGATACGACGAGAGCCTGTCAGAGGTGAGACGATCAACGATCGTCTGATGATTGAACGTTGACATCTTCACCGCCGACCCTACAATGGACGGCGAAGACCCCGGAACCGTCCCTGCCCTGCAAACGGCCGGGGTTACGCATTTTTCGAGACACACCGTGTGGTGCCCGGAAACCCGCGCGTGGGTGCTGACCAGGCCTGATGCCGCCATCCTGAATCCTCGTGTCTCGTCTCCTCTACCGGTTCCTTGCCCAGTTCGCGCGTATCGCTGTGCGTTCTGGGCGCTGGAAAGACCTCCAGATCATCGTCCTTCGCCACGAGAATGCCGTGCTGCGCCGCCAGGTAGGCCGACCATCGCTCACCGACGACGACCGGACCCTGCTCGGCGCGATCGCCGCGGCCCTGCCCAAGGCGCTACGCCACGGCTGGATCGTCACACCCGAAACGCTGCTGCGATGGCACCGCAAACGAATCGCGAAACACTGGACCCAGCCACCTGTGCCGCTCGAATATTGGCGCGTGTGCGCTGACCAGCGCCTTTGCCCGCCATCCTGGCCTCTTGTGTCTCGTCTCCTGTACCGCTTCCTCGCTCAGTTCGCTGGTCTCGCCGTGCGTTCCGGACGCTGGAAAGACCTCCAGATCATCGTCCTGCGCCACGAGAACGCCGTACTACGCCGCCAGGTCGGCCGACCCGCGCTCAACGACGACGACCGGACCTTGCTCGGCGCTGTCGCCGCAGCTCTGCCCAAGGCGCTGCGGCAAGGTTGGATCGCCACACCCGAGACGCTGCTGCGTTGGCACCGCAAACGGATCGCGAACCACTGGACCCAGCCACCAACCCGTCGTGCCGGTCGGCCCCTGAACCTGCCGGAAATGCATCGCACCAGGTGGGAGACGGTTTCGGGCTCTACCCTCCAGCGAGTGAAACCGCAGATGAGAGAGCTGTTGTGTGGTCAATTCGCCTCGCAGAAAGATGGTTCGGATCGATCCGCCGCGAACTCCTCGACCGCACGATCGTTTGGAACCAACAGCAGCTCGAACGCCTCGTTCGCGACTACGTTTAGCACTTCAACCAGCATCGACCCCACCAGCCGCTCGACCAACGACCACCGACACCCGTCGACGAACCGCCAGAGGTGTCCCCATCCACCGTCACCGTGCTTCGAACCAGCCGATGCGACGGACTCATACACGAGTACCGAAATGCCGCCTGATGGGGGCCACCCGGTTTCCGGGCGGCACAGGCTCTCCGTAGGTTCAGGACGCTCCCAAGATCTCGACCAGCCGATGTGGCGGCCCCCCATCCACAAGCTCTGCAACAGTCCCTCGGTTGGATGAACCATCGACGTCGCCCGTACAACCAGGGTCGCGCCGGCGGTGCAGTCGTCAGCGTGGCGCGGAGCGTCGGTCGAAAGCCCAGCTGACAATTCCGCTTAGGACGACGACGGTGGCGGCGTGGGTGAGGCCGTCGGCGAGGGAGCCGATGTCGGGGCCGTCGATGGCCCAGGTTCCGAGTTCACGTGATGACCAGAACGGCAGCGCTCGGGACCAGGTGTCGAACGGATTGGCGACGGCCTGGAGGCCGGCGAAGAAGAACAGCACGAGTGTGCCTTCCATTTCCCTTCCGATGACGGTGCCCACGGTGGTGCCGACTCCAACTGCGACTGCGCCGGTGACCAGGAAGTCCACTGCCACGGCACTGAGGCTGCGCACGTCACGGTCGACACCGACCAAGGCGACATAGGCGACGGTCAAGGCCGCGACGATCGCCAGCAGGCCGAGCAACCTTCCAGCCAACAGGTGGCCGCGTCGCCAGCCGGCGAGCGTCAGGCGGGGTTCGAGATTCCGGGCCGAGACGGTGGCGAAGAACGCGACGGTGCTGACCGCCCAGCTGATTCCGAACACGAGCGCCCGGACCGACTGGCCGACCGAGGAGCGGGTGACGAAGTAGAAGGCGACTGGCATGACCACCAGCACCGCGAGCGCAAGGCGGCGGCGCAACAGCGCCCGCATCGTCGTGTTGGCCCGAAGGACGATCGTGTTCATCGCAGGGTCAGCCCTTCGATCTCGACAACCTTGGACGCCTTGGCCAACGCGTCGGTCGAGTGCGACGACACAACCGCAGAGCGACCGCCTTCCTGCCAGGCCCACAACAGCGCCCAGAAGCGCTGCTGACTGTCGGCGTCCATGCCCTGGTACGGCTCGTCGAGCAGGAGGATCTCGGGTTGTGCAAGCAGTGCGGTGATCACGGCCAGCTTCTGGGCCGTACCTCCCGAGAGCTCCCCCGCCAGCGGCCCCGAAGCGGAGTCCCAGCCGAGTTCACGGGCTAGCCGATTCCCTTCGCGGCGCGCCTCGGATCCGCTCATTCCGGTCGGCGCGGCGAAGAGTTCGAAGTGCTCCCCAGCGGTCAGGTACAGGTCAAGCCCACCTGCTTGGGGGACGTAGCCAACCGCACCAGAGACCGAGATCGTGCCGGTGTCCGGGCGCTCAAGGCTCGCCAGCATGCGCAGCAGCGTCGACTTCCCTGCCCCGTTCGGGCCCGTCAACACCACAACCTCGCCCTTGGCCACGCTCAACGAGACCTCGTGCAACGCGACAGCTCCGCGGTAGGACTTCGACACCGCGTCGACCTGCACGACCACCGGACCCTGAACGGTCTTCTTGGACCGCTGGCCCACGTCAGCAGTGCTCGCGAGCGCTTTCGCCAGCTCCGCCGCATACACGTCAGGGGGTCCGAAGTGCTCAAAGGCCGACACGCCAGCATCGGTGAGAAACCCTTCGGTCTCCACCCGAGCCGATGCCCGCTCCACCGGGGCCACGCCGGCCGCCTCGAGCGCGTGATCGAAGGCATTCAACCAGGACTCGTCCCTCACCGCGCCACCTCCGCCCCCAACACGCTGGCGACCCGGCCCGCGAACTCACCCCACGCCTGCGCTTGGTGTTCCAGCTCAGCCCGGCCCGAAGCGGTCAGGGTGTAGTACTTGCGGCCCGGCCCCCCATCGCCGGCCTTCCACTGCGGCGCCAGCCACCCCCGCTTCTCCAGACGAGCCAACGATGGATACAGCGACCCGCCCTTCACCCGACCCAACCCGGCGTTCTCCAGCCGGGCGGCCAACTCATAGCCATAGGTCTCTCCCTCGCCGACCAGGGCCAACAGGCACGGGTCCAGCACTCCACGAAACCACCCCGACGGTACATCGACATCTTGCATAGATAGACACCCTACCTAGTGGAGCCATCGATTGCCGAGGATGGTTCTCAACGAATGGTTGACAACAGCGTGTGGTGCCCGGAAACCCGCGCGTGGGTGCTGACCAGGCCTGATGCCGCCATCCTGAATCCTCGTGTCTCGTCTCCTCTACCGGTTCCTTGCCCAGTTCGCGCGTATCGCTGTGCGTTCTGGGCGCTGGAAAGACCTACAGATCATCGTGCTGCGCCACGAGAATGCCGTGCTGCGCCGCCAGGTCGGCCGACCCTCGCTCACCGACGACGATCGGACCCTGCTCGGCGCGATCGCCGCCGCGCTGCCAAAGGCGCTGCGTCAGGGATGGATCGTGTCGCCTGAGACTCTGCTGCGATGGCACCGCAAACGAATCGCGAAACACTGGACACAGCCACCGGCTCGCCGGCCTGGGAGACCTCCGATCAGCGCCGAGCTACGTCAGCTGATCGTGCGACTCGCCCAAGAGAACCCGACATGGGGACATCGCCGCATCCAGGGCGAACTCGCCCGACTCGGCCACAAGATCGGCAAAGGCACCGTATGGCAGATCCTCACCGACCACGGCATCGACCCGTCCCCAAACCGCTCGGATGTGACCTGGACCGAGTTCTTGCACTCCCAAGCAGCGGTCGCTTGCGACTTCTTCACCGTCGACACCGCTTTCTTGCGCCGCTACTACATTCTGTTCTTCGTCAAGGTTCGGTCCCGCGAGGTGATCTTCGCAGGCATCACGGCCAACCCGACCGGAGAGTGGACCACACAGGCCGCGAGAAACCTGTTCATGAGCCACGCCGAACGCCTCGAAGGAGCACGAGCACTCGTTCGTGACCGTGGCAGCCAGTTCGTTGACGCTTTTGACGAGGCATTCAGAACCGAAGGGTTCAAAATCCTCAAGACACCCGTTCGGGTTCCAGTCGCGAACACGTTCGCTGAACGCTGGATCGGGTCGATCCGCCGCGAACTCCTCGACCGCACCATCGTGTGGAACCGCCAGCAGCTCGAACGCCTCGTCCGCGCCTACATCGCTCACTTCAACCAGCACCGACCCCACCAGTCTCTCAACCAGCGGCCACCGACACCCGTCAACGAACCGCCCGAAGCTCCGCCGACGCCCGTCACCGTGCTCCGAACCAGTCGATGCGACGGCCTCATACACGAATACCGAAACGCCGCCTGACCAGCCACAACCGAGTTTCCGGGCACCACACGCCCAGAAACGCCCAACCGGCCGAATCCACGGACAACCAAGCCGCACCGAGACCCCCACCAACCCGACCGACGCGTTCTCGGCAGGCACACGTGCTACGAACCACTAGATGCGACGGACTCATACACGAATACGAAAACGCCGCCTGACCAGCCGCGACCGAATATTCGAGCGGCTCACGCGCCAGTCGATCCGTCAACGCAACAGCGCCTTCACGACTCACGAGCACTCGTCGAGTACGGCAAGGAACTCGTCTAACGGCTCCCCACTTGCGGAGGCCAAACTTCTTATCTGGGAGCTTGCGGACAAACCTTCGGCCGACCCCTCTCCGAGCGAGACGGGTCGGCACAAATCGTACCCCGCAGACATCAACCACTCAATCGTCGGAGCAGCTGCGCCCGACGTCAGCTCGCCGCCTTCAAGCGCGAGTAGGTAGAGATTGATGTCGTAGTCTCGCGCATCTGCGCCGCTGGAAGCGAGAATCTCCGCTGCTTCAGGCTTCCTTTGCGCGACCGCCAGGATCAGCGCCAAGTCTAGTTGAGTCCGACCCACCTGGCTTGCCCGCACGCGCAGCGCATCCATATCCCCAACGTCAATTGCGTCCTCGAGGGCGGTATCGGGATCAACGAAACTCGGCAGGTTGGGACCAGATGAGCGGTCGACAAATAGAAAGACAGTCCACAATGCCAACGCGGCCAGAGCAATCAAGAACAAGCTGCGCCTCAACGATCGACTATCCCTAGGGAAGCGCACAGCCACCAACTCCGAATCCTCGTCGACATGATGCCTCGGTCTCAAGCAGCTCTTGAGCGCGAGCAAAGAGTTCATCGTTTGAATACGACCCCCTACCCGAGAACTCCTCGGCTATCTGAGCAGCAACGTCGTTGTTCAAATCATCGATGTATGAGTCGAGCGGGTCAACCACAATAGCTTCGTGCGAATCAAGGATCGCGCGACCATCGTCCCCGAGCTCGAGGAGAGCGCGCGCCGAGCCGTAGAGGTGCCTGAGCGCATTTCTGCGACCATGGCCTCCGAGGGCGTAATCGGTTCGTCCAAACGCGTCAGCCGAGATCTTTTCTGCAGCTCGACAATCGTTTAGACGCGTTGCACAGGCGAGAATCTCGGCTTGCGTTCTGTCGCTGTTATAGAAGAGGAACCGATCCCCGCGGTCAGATATCGCTTCTCCCTCTATGAGGTTCTCGAAGTCTTCCCAAGAGTATGTCGCGGATGCATTCCACCAGTATCTCGATGTCTTGCCGTTCGGCTTCACAAACGTCACCGACACCGTGGCAGATTTTGACCCTGACCAGCTGCTTCCAGCGAATACATCTGTCGAGCGCGTGACGGTGTACTCCCACCCCATCTGCTGTAGTTGGTTCAAGTAGCGCCACGAATTCACGACCAGCTGTGCGACGGGGTCGTCTGGGTCCAGCGCATAGGACATGTCGGGCGTATCATATATGTGGCCTGTCGGGTCGCTATACCGCAACGGAGGGTCTGTCCGATCGTGTGTGTAAATGGTGTGGCCTGAATGGTCCGCGGCTGTTGGTCGTGGGTCGGGAAGGATCACGCTTGTGACCACACGAAAGAACACGTCAACGTCGAGGGAGTTGGTGCCTGTGGCGCCGCCGGGGGAGCTCGTCGTTGGTGACGATCTGAACCTGTTGGCGGAGCAGCTGGTGGATCAGGCTCGTGCTGATGGGATCGCTCTCACTGGCGAGGGCGGTTTGTTGCCCCAGCTGATCGCTCGGGTGCTCGAGACCGGCCTGGGGGTCGAGATGACCGACCATCTGGGTTATGAGCGTCACTCGCCCGACGGGCACAACACTGGGAACTCGCGTAACGGGTCGTTTCCCAAGACTGTGACGACCGAGGTCGGCGAGGTTGAGCTGCGGGTTCCTCGGGACCGTAACGGAACGTTCGACCCGGTCCTCGTGCCTCATGGTCAGCGGCGGATTGATGGTCTGGCCGGCCAGGTCATCTCGCTGTATGGGCAAGGGCTCACAACTGGTGAGATCCGTGACCACCTCGAAGAAACCTATGGCACTTCGATCTCCAAGGACACGATCAGACGGATCACCGACACGATCGTCGCGGAGATGGAGGCCTGGCAGTCGAGGCCGCTTGATCCGATCTACGCGGTCGTGCTGATCGACGCGATCGTGGTCAAGGTCCGCGACACGCAGGTCGCGAACCGGCCGGTGTATGTGGCGATCGGCGTGAACCTCGACGGGGAACGAGACGTGCTCGGCTTGTGGATGGGCCCCACCGGTGGTGAAGGAGCCAAGCAGTGGATGACCATGCTCACCGAGCTCCGCAACCGTGGCATCACCGACGTTTTGGTGACCTGTTGTGACGGGTTGAAGGGTCTGCCCGAGGCGATCCGGACGATCTGGAAAGACACCACCGTCCAGACGTGTGTCGTTCATATGGTGCGCAACAGTCTGCGCTACGCGTCGAAGAAGCACTGGGGTCAGATCACGAAGCAGATGCGAGCGATCTACACCGCACCGACCGTTCCGGCCGCCGAGGCAGCGTTCGCCGAGTTCGCTGATGGCTGGAGAGACATCTACCCGGCGATGATCGGTTCATGGGAGAACGTGTGGAACGAGTTCGTCCCGTTCCTCGAGTTCCCACCCGAGCTCCGCAAGATCATCTACACGACCAATTCCATAGAGTCGCTGAACGCCAGATTCCGACGAGCCGTCCGCCACAGAGGACACTTCCCAACCGAGCAGGCCGCGCTGAAGGTCCTCTACCTCACGGCGACAAAACGGCGCAAGAACCGCCAAGACCTCATCGGCAAGACCAACGGCTGGAAAGCCGTCCTCAACACCCTCACCGTTCACTACGGTGAACGCATCACCAACCACATCTAATCAATGACAGCCACGACCGTTTACACACGAAATCTGACAGTCCCGAACGTGTCGCCCGACCGTCTAGCCCGACCAGCAAGTTTCCGCAAACCACACAAGCGTCACACATGAACAAGCGTTCAGCGCCGGGTGGACCAGATCACAGGGTTTCTGCTCGCCGCAAACCGATCGCAGCAGGCGAGAGGCGATGTTGGACTCTGCCCGGCGACCCATGAAGCCGCGGTTGTGGAGTTCCCCGCTGTGTGAGACACCGCTACCTGAGAGAAGATCTCGGGGGAGGAGTCCACGAGCCTGGTGAATCGCCATACCTATAACGAAGAGTTCGAGCGTGAAGCTGCCGGAAATGCGTCGTAGCAGGTGGGAGGCTGTTTTCGGACTCTACCCTGCGGCGGGTGAAGCCGAAGATGAGGGAGCTGTTGTCGTGGCTGGTTCGCCTGGCTTTCGAACGTCTGGCGCTCATGTTGGTCTCTGGTGACGACCGCATCGCTGAGATCCTCGCCCTGCGCCATCAACTCCGTGTGACGCAGCGCCAGATCGACAAGCCCAAGTTCACGCCAGCCGATCGTGCCGTCCTGGGTGTGCTCTCGCAGGTCTTCGACCGTAAACGACTCCCACGGGTGATGTTGATCGTCAAGCCTGAAACTGTGATCGGCTGGCACCGCCGCCTCGTGACCCGCCGATGGATCTACCCCCATACCAAGCCTCGCGCCGGACGGCCAGCCACACCTGCTCAGCTTCGCGAACTCGTTCTGCGTCTCGATTCGGAGAACCCCGCGTGGGGATACCGTCGAATCCACGGTGAACTCCGCCGCCTCGGCCACCGCATCGCGGCCTCGACGGTCTGGAAGATCCTGCGCAACGCAGGCCGTGAACCGACACCGAATCGGACTGGTCCGTCGTGGTCGCAGTTCATCGCGTCGCAGGCCAAGGTGATGGTCGCGACAGACTTCTTCACCGTCGACACCGTCCTGTTGCGCCGCTACTACGTCCTGTTCTTCCTCGAGTTGGACACCCGCAGAGTGCACATCGCCGGCATCACCACCAACCCCGACGGACCCTGGACCGCCCAAGCCGCCCGAAACCTGCTCATGGACTGGACCCACAAGACCCGCTTCGTGACCCGCGACCGCGGCAGCCAATACACCCGCACGTTCGACAACGTATTCGCCGCGGTCGGCGCCGACGTCGTCCCCACACCACCAGGCGCACCGCGGGCCAACGCCTTCGCCGAACGATGGGCCCGTAGCGTGCGCCACGAACTCCTCGACCGCACCCTGATCTGGAACCGCCGCCAACTCCAACGGCTCCTCGACGAATACGTCGCCCACTACAACGCGAACAGGCCACATCAAGGCATCAACCAACGCGCCCCCAACGACACCAAACCCGCGGAACCAGTCGAAATCGGCCAACCGGTCACCCGCACCCACGTCTGCGGCGGACTCATCAACCAATACCACCACGCCGCCTAACCGCCCACCTCCCCGCCGACAACCCATCCCAGAATCCACCTGTCCCTCAGCGCGTCCACGAAGACCCGACCAACCGAGTCCACAACCAAGAAACCGCTACCAAGACTCCCCCAAGGCCGCCGACCAATTCTCGGCAGCTTCAACCAACCGTTGATCAGCCTCGAACTGTTCAACGCCGCCCAAGCCGTGTTCACCGGAGCACAACGCTCCAAAGTCCGCCGTGAGCGGACCCAGCACACCTACCTGCTCAGCGGACACGTCTACTGCGCCGAATGCGGACGACGCATGCAAGGCTCCTGGAATCACGACCGCCCCTACTACCGCTGCAAGTTCCCCAAGGAATACGCCGTAGGCAAGGGCGAACACCCCAACACCATCTACGTACGCGAAGACGCGATCACCCCCGCCATCGACAACTGGCTCGCCCAGCTCTTCGACGACGAACACATCGACGCCACCTGCGCCGCCCTCGAGACCGCAGCCGGCCCCGACCTCGCCGAACAGAACCGCATCGCCGTAGCCCGAGCCAAGCTCACCGAGTGCGACAACAAGCTCGCCAAGTACCGCCAAGCCCTCGAAGCAGGCACCGACCCAACCATCGTGGGCGAATGGATAGAAGAAGTCAGACTCGCCCGCAGAGCCGCAGAGCTCGCACTCCAACCCAACCCAGGCAACAACCGCCTCACAGCGACCGAAATCAAAACAATCGTCCGACAACTCAAGGGAATCGTGGCGATTCGCCACTGCAGACCCCGAAGACCGCAAAGCCGTCTACCGAGAACTGAACCTGCCGTGCCACCGAGTTGACCCACGATCGAGCGCAGCATCTCCAGCGAGAGGCCAATCTCGCCGTGCTCGATCTGAGAGATCGCTGACTGGGACTTGCCAATCATTTCGGCCAACTCAGCCTGGGTAACCCCGAGCGACTTGCGCAACTCGGCCAGCCGGTACGACGCGAGCTCTTCGAGAGCGCGGACCTTGCCCTCATCGATACGCGCAGCACGAACCGGGTCGCGACGGGCGCGATCTCGTAGCTGGCTGAATCTCTTGGTCGTTGGCATCAGATCAGTCCTTCCCTGCGTAGTTCTTCGAGGTGAGTGTCGTAGAGGTCGTCGGCGATCGGTGTGTAGTGGTCGTACCAGCGGTTCCAGTTGGGAGTTCCCGGGTCATCGGGGCTCTTGTCGCCTCCGATCAACAGGATCGCCATGCGGCGCGGGTCGAAGGCGAACATCACCCGGATCGCTCCCTCGCAGCGCAGTTCCTTCATGTTCGAGTGCTTCGACTGGTGCACGTTGTCGACCGTCGGACGACCCAATCCAGGACCCGTCGACTCGAGCACCTCGACCCGCGAGATGACTGCATCCTGCTGCACTTCGCTCAACGACTCATACCACTCCTCAAACTCGTGCGTGTACTCCACTTCCCATATCGACATCAGCTCACCTAATATTAGTTGAACTCATATCGACCAGCAATGGCGATGGCGTCTCGAACGGCTCGAAACAGCCAAACACGCAGGTCAGACTACACGGACGAGTTTTCGGGCGGCACAGCGCCTCGACGACGAGAACCCCACATGGGGATACCGGCGAATCCACGGCGAGATCGTCCGCCTCGGTCACCGAATCGCAGCCTCTACGGTGTGGTCGATCCTTCGCAAAGCAGGCCGCGAACCGACACCGAATCGGACTGGTCCCTCGTGGTCGCAGTTCATCGCGTCGCAGGCCAAGGTGCTGGTCGCTACCGACTTCTTCACCGTCGACACCGTCATGTTGCGCCGCTACTTCGTGATCTTCTTCCTCGAAATCGACAGCCGACGGGTTCACATCGCCGGAATCACCACCAACCCCGACGGGCCATGGACAGCCCAAGCGGCCCGGAACCTGCTTATGGACTGGATCCACAAGACCCGGTTCGTCATACGCGACCGCGGCAGCCAGTACACCCGCACCTTCGACAACGTCTTCGCAGCCATCGGCGCCGAAGTCATCCCCACACCACCAGGCGCACCAAGAGCCAACGCCTTCGCCGAACGATGGGTCCGCACCATGCGCCACGAACTCCTCGACCGCACGCTGATCTGGAACCGCCGCCAGCTCCGACGTCTCCTCGACGAATACGTCGCCCACTACAACGCGAGCAGGCCCCATCAAGGCATCGACCAACGCGCCCCCAACGACACCGAACCCGTGGTGCCAGTCGAGATCGGCCGAGCAGTCACCCGCACCCCCGTCTGCGGCGGACTCATCAACCAATACCACCACGCCGCCTGACTCGCGTCGCCCCGCCGACCCTCCACCCTGACTCTCAGACGATGATAACGGCGCGCCCACAAACGCCCGAACGGACCAGACCGGAGCTAGAAGGCCGCTACTGAGACCCCCACCAACCAGGCCGACGAATTCTCGGCAGGCACAGGCCGCGAGGAACCTGTTCATCGGCCACGCCGAACGCCTCGAAGGAGCACGAGCACTCGTTCGTGACCGTGGCAGCCAGTTCGTTGACGCGTTTGACGAGGTATTCAGAACCGAAGGGTTCAAGATCCTCAAGACACCGGCGCGGGTTCCTGTCGCGAACACGTTCGCTGAACGGTGGATCGGCTCGATCCGCCGCGAACTCCTCGACCGCACGATCGTGTGGAACCAGAAGCAGCTCGAACGACTCGTTCGCGACTACATCGACCACTTCAACCAGCATCGACCTCACCAGTCGCTCAACCAGCAGCCGCCGACGCCGAAACACGACCCGCCCAAAGTGCCACCGGCGACCGTCACCGTACTTCGAACCAGTCGATGCGACGGCCTCATCCACGAATACCGAAATGCCGCCTGACCAGGGGCGACCGAGTTTCTGGACGCCACGCCCGAGACCACCGACGAATTCTCGGCAGCTTCACCCGCTGCGACGGACTCATCAACGAATACAGAACAGCCGCCTGACCTGCCACGACAGGGTTTCGGGCACCCACACCCTCGCCGCTTGACAAGAGAGCGTCAGGCAGCTCCACCCCACAGGCTGCTTTCAATGGATTTGAGGACGCGCGCCAAGAAGCGCCAGTCAATCGCCGTACAGAGTCTCTGCGACGTCGTCAGGCACTGGGCTTATCGCTACAACGAACTCAGTCATCCCGGGGCACAGATCAGACGGGTTCTGTGAAGGGTCGGCAATCCCTTCCAGGCCCTCTAGGTCTACCACGATTCCTCGGTAGAACAGCTCGGTCACTGGCTGCGAAAACCCCAGACGGGACACGACGTTGCCATCCACGTACCGCTCGCCATGAGCGACTACGACGCCAAAGGTCTTGCCATCGGGATCTGTATAGGTGATGCAGCCGGGTTCAAGGAAACTGAATGATCCTTCAACCGGCCCTGAGGTGTTGTTGACGTATTCGCTATCACGCACCATCAACAGCTCGAGTCCGACCTCGGGCTGGGTTGAGGTCGTTACGGGCTGGGATGTCTCTACCGTAGTCGAGGTGGACGTCGTCGATGCGCTGTTGGATACACCAGGTGCCGAGCAACCTCCTGCCGTCAGTGCCAGGAGACCTACGAGTAGGCTATTGGTCCGTATAGACGCGGGCATTTGAGACGTCCACATTCTGGTAGGCGCTATCGTTGTAAACCTCGAACCGAAGTGCCGTGTGCGCAAGCGTGTACGTCACATAGAACTGTCTGGAGGTCCAGGAGTTCGGTGGCAATAGCAGGTTCTCGACAGCTACCTGGTTCGCCGCTCCACCGATGCCCCACAGGGCGAGCCGCACGGGACACCATGCTCCGCTGTTGCAGTACAGGTCAGCATTCAATCGGTACGTGGCTTTCTGGTTCGTCAGCATGTTGCGTTGGTTGTAGACAGAACAGCCAGCCGAGACTGGAGCACAGTTGAACTCAAGCCGGTTGCTCCCCCCAGGGCCACCGCCGTACACCGCCCAGTTCATTCCCAAGGGACTTCTGTTCCAGTGATTCACCGAGCCGTTCGTGTAGCCGGTGTTGTACAGCAACTGAATATCAGTCGCCGCACCTGTCAACACGGTACTGTTCAGCACAGAGCTGTAGTTGATGCCCGTGTACACCGCGTTGGTAAACGAACACTCCGAGGACGAGGGGGGCCAAGCGTTGGGGTTTCCAGCTCCAGCACATTCCCCGCCGATGTGAGAGGCTGCGTGGTTGATGCCGTAAGCGGCGTTACCCCAGTAGACCGGTCCGCCACTATCACCACCCCAGACCAAGTAGTCCTCGTAGGAAGGATGTTCAATGATCATGAAGTGGTTGGCGTGATCTGGGCTCGGTGCGTAGTTCTTTGTGAGTAGCGTTCCACAGTCATTCCCCGTGGTCTTCCCGTAGGTGCACAGAGCCTGACCGACCACCTGACTTGGCCGCGCTACCGTCGATGTAATGTCCCGCGTGTACGAGCCGTTGTACATCTGGTTCCGCGGAGTCATGGTGCCCTGGGTGCTGCTGAACTGGAGGTCGGCGCTCCCGTAGTTCTGCTCGGCACGAGTGAAGCTCGATTTACCGCTCACGGTGGGGTTATTCGAGCAGTGAGCGGCAGAGAGGTACCCGTACTCGTAGATCCGCTTGGCAACGAACCCGGTCGTGCAAGCAGGAATCGACGCGAGACCAGCAGTGATGTCCACAGCTGGCGTAGCCGCAAGTTGCACCACCTCGACATCAGCGACCATGTCTTGCTGTCCAGCTGCACGCTCCCGGGCAAGCGCTCCATTGATCGACGCGCGTTCGGCGACGGAGCCAACGTGGACCGAGATGCTGCGAGTACGAACGTCGAAGTCAGATGCCGCCCTCGGAGCGACCGAGGCTAGAACCTCACGAACCCGAGCCAGGCGATCGAGCTCAGCGGCGAGCGAGGTAGGAACTGGCCTGAACTCGACGTCGAGTTCTCCTCGAAGCATCTCGTGCACTGCCTGCCGGGCTGCATCAGCCTTTCCTACATACTGCACCACGAGCCACGGCGTACCGTTCCGCATCTCCAGCCAGAGACCGCCGTGGCGGCCAGTGTCCTGCTCAAGTAGCGCATTGACAGGCCCTGCGCGCACCCCAGCTTGGCCGTACGCGATCGCCTCATCAATGCTCCAACCCATGGCGGCCGCAAGCACACGCGCGTCCTCCTGCGCGGCAGAGGTTGCATCAAGCCATGGAACGTCTGGGTCTCCGTCCACTGGGGGTGGTGCGTCGGTCGGTAGCAGGACCTCTGCGCCGCCGTAGTCATAAGTGTCGCTTTCGACAACGGGCTCAGTCGCCCCGACGTCTCCCGATGGGGCGACGATCGCCACCACCATCGAGACAACCAACAAGGGTGCGAACCACCTGGACATACCTTGACTCCACCTACGGTTAGCGAGATCTCCCGATTCATCGCGGACGGTACCCGGCTCCGGCTTGATCGTCAACGCGGAACTCGGCACAAGGTCTGGGGACTGCCGCGGAAAGGGGTGTCAACTTCGATGACTTGCCGACAGGTAGGTCTGAAAGGATGACGCATCATGCCCAGGCCGTATCCACAGGAGTTCCGTGACGATGTCGTGCGGGTTGCTCGCCAGCGTCCCAAAGGGACGACGCTCGAGGAGATCGCCGGTGACTTCGGGATCCACCCGATGACGTTGTCGGACTGGCTTCGCAAGGCTGCCGAAGCCGAGAACGAACCGGACACGACCGCACCGAGCGAGGACCTGCGCGAAGCTCGCCGGCGGATCAAGCTCCTGGAGCAGGAGAACGAGGTTCTGCGACGCGCTGCCGCGTATTTGTCGCAGGCGAACCTGGATCCAAAATGACGCTTCTATGCATCGTGTCAAGTCATGATGGCTTCGAGCTGGCGGTAGGTGGATCGTGCGACGTAGCGCTTGAGGCACCGACGGATCTCTCGGTTGCTCAGCCCTTCGGCGCGTCGCCTCGCAACGTAGGCCTTGGTGGTCTCGTCGCAGCTCATCCGGGTTCGCACGATGATGTCGAGCGCTCGGTTGAGTTGGCGGTCGCCTGATTCGTGAGAGCCGGTGCCGAGAGGTGTTCCCTGATGAGGCTGGGAGAGGGGCAACTCCGGCCAACGAAGCGAACGCTGCGTCAGAGCGGACCCGTCCTTTGTGGGAGTAGGCGCAGATCAGGATGGCGGCGGTGACGGGCCCGATCCCGCGCTGGTCCTGCAATCCGGGCGCGACTTGGTCGGCAAGTTCTTCGAGTTGGCGGTGGTTGCGAGCAAGAAGGTCGGTCTGGTCGATCACGGGTCTTGGCAAGCCGGCGGGCTTCTTGGCGAGCGATACCTGCCGCCGAGTCGAGTTCGGACCGGCCAGATCTCGCGCACCTGAGCGTTGGTGAGCGGCCTGCGTGCGTCAAAAGCGAGATCGGTAGCGCGGACCAGAGCGATCAGCGCATTGCGGTTGGCGGTGCGTTGCTGGTCGATGAGTGACCGGGCGGCAAGCAGAGTCCGCAGAGCGCCTCGTCGACCGGTGCTGCGTGGCTGAGCGAGAGCGTCGACGTTCTTGCCCAACACGCTGCGGGCCGCTGCCTCAGCGTCGATGGAGTCCGACTTTCCGCCATGGGCTTGGATAGCCCTGGTTGCAGGACGAACCTCTGCAACCACAAGACCGGCCTCGATGAGCAGGGCAGTGATCGACGCTCCGTAGGAAGACGTTCCCTCGACTGCCGCCAAGGTTGCCCCCTCAGTCCGCCGGTCTATCCATCTGAGCGCTCGGACGAGGCCAGCTCGAGTCGCCGGGAACACACCAGCGTCGACGACGGCTCCGGTCCGGCATTCGATGATGCTGTAGGTGTGTGAGCGAGCGTGTGTGTCGACTCCGACAACGTGGTCGAATCGGTCTGCAACGATGGCCATCTGAGCTCCTGAACTTTGTTGATGTGGGATGTTGGCCAAGCCGTGTGGTTGCTCAGAGATCAAATCTGTAATGAGTCACGCTCATCCGGAACCCGGACGAGCGGACAGGCTTCTAATCAGGACATCTGCGCACAAGAGGCTTGGTCTCGACCAGAACGTGGACACGTCATTTTGAAGACACCTTCGTAGTTGAAGGGTCGGATATACCCGGGTGGCCGGAACGCAGCCTCTCAGTCAGCCACGGGCCAACCGGAACCCATTACAGATGTTCCCGGTCGTGACCGACCTCGCCACCGACGGAATCCCCGTCACGGGGCACCGTTGCGTTGACGGACAGGGCGGTGTGCGGCGAGCATGTCGGGGTGAATCGCCGACGTCGTTTTGAGTCCGCTGCCTTCGCCGGATACCGGTTCCCGTCCGAGGTGAGCTTGTTGGCGGTGCGCTGGTATCTGCGCTACGGGCTGTCGTACCGGGACGTCGAGGAACTTCTCGCGGAACGTGGTGTCGAGGTCGATCACGACACCGTCTACCGCTTGGTGCAACGATTCTCACCCCTGCTCATCGACGCCGCCCGCCTTGTCGTCACGCGGTTGGTGAGCGCTGGTTCGTTGACGAGACCTACGTCAAGGTCGCCGGTGTGTGGCGCTACGTCTACAGGGCGGTCGATCAGCATGGGCAGGTCATCGACGTGTACGTCTCGAAACGACGCAACATCGCCGCGGCCCGGAACTTCTTCGAATCGGCACTCGATGCCCATGGACGGCCTGGCGAGGTCACCACAGATCTCGCGGCGCCCTTGCTTCGTGTCATCGACGAGTTGATCCCCGAAGCGATGCACGACACCGAGTAGTACGGGAACAACCGGATCGAATCAGATCACGGTCGCCTCAAGGCGAGACTCCGGCCGATGCGCGGATTGCGAACAGATCGAACGGCGTCGGTCGTGATACGTGGTCACGCCTTCGTCCAGAACCTCCGGCGCGGCCACAACGAACTCGCCCATGTGATCTGATCGATCACCGACACCGAACCGCCCATCCGCGCCAGCCGATCAACCAACGCAACAGTGCCTGTACCTGCCGGAAATGCGTCGTAGCAGGTAGGGGTCTGTTTTCGGACCGCACTTTGGTGCCCCGTCGCCGGGGCGATATCAGTCTCACCGGTATGGGTCACACTGATATCAGCCTCGGGGGTTGGGCCTTTTGGAGCTTCCCGAACGGTCATGGCAGACACACGATTCCTCGTGGTCATCAGAATCGCGCGACCTGCCATTCGATCCACCGCTTCTGATTCGTCCAGCGTCGGGGATGCAGTCTCAGCGGATGCGGGCCAGGGCAAGGACGCAGTCGAGGGCTTCGGTGCGGAACCGTTCGAGCAGGTCGCCGTGTAGCTGATCGTGGCGTGCAGCGACGTCGACCTCGTTGGCCAGCTCTACAGCCAGGGCGATCGGATCGGTAGCGCCCGCTGTCGTCTGCGACCCCCACGAGTGTCGACGAGTCTCTCGATGCCCACTTGCCCCACCTCCTGCCGGCCCGCTCTGCGAGTCTTGGTCTTGTCCACCGTCCAGGGCGTCGATACGACTCGGTGTCGCCACACCCGATGTCGGCGGCTCGGAGGAGTCGGTGGTCTCCCCCGAACCGTTCGCAATCTAGGTCGACCCGACAGATCACCGCGAAAGCCTGACACGAAACGACGGCTCACCTGTGCGCGAGTCGTTCATCTGTGAGTGCCACCGCACGAGCAGAAGCTGCCCCCGTCTGGGTCGCTTCGAATGTGAGCCTGCCACGGGCTTGCTCGCTGCGGAGGTCGTTCCGCTTCGCTGCGCTCAGGGGCTCCACCTTCTTCGCTCTCTTCGTCCCCGTGGCCTGGGACGGCTCACGAACCGAGCCCACGAAGGGAGCACCACATGCCAACCACCGATCTCACCAGACCAGCCGAACCACCACCTGGGTGGATCGACCATCTCGCGGTCCGGATCGTTGAAGATCCATTGCGGGTCCGCCATGGCCATCCGATCTCATCGGAGTATGTCGAGACGTTCTGGCTGAGCCACCTCGGCCCATCAGCGATCTGCCTGCTGCGACTCTTCGACCGCACCACCCGCCACCAGCCCGACCACCAGGCCACGATCCCGATCCCCGAGCTGGGCACGATTCTCGGAACTCCGGGCGGCAGCGGCCGCAACTCGACGATCTGGCGGCGACTCGACCGGCTGGTGCGCTTCGGTGCCGCACGCTGGGACACCGTCGACCAAACCCGGTTGTCGGTCTGGTCACACCTCGACACGGTCCCCCGCCGCCTGCAGCAGCGTTGGCCCGACTGGCTCGTCGAAGCTCACGTCCAGGCCATCAGCGACCGGCAGGCCGGGTGATGACTGTGCGATACGACCAGCTCTGCGAACAAGTCACAGCCCGAATCGTCCAGCAGATCGAGACCGGCACCGCCGGCACTTGGCGGGCGCCGTGGCATCACAACGGAACCGCCGACCTGTTCTGCCCGACCAACGCCACGACCCTCAGGCCATACGCCGGGGCGAACGTTCTGATCCTCGCCTTCGAGGCTCTCGATGCCGACTACAGCGACAACCGGTGGTCGACCTACCGCCAGTGGCAATCGATGGGCGCTCAGGTCCGGCGAGGTGAACACGGCACCCGCTGCGTCAAGTGGATCGCCAAGACCCCCAGCGCCGACCAGCCACCAGACGGTGAGAACACCGCCCGGGTGTTGATCCCGCGGGTGTTCACGGTCTTCAACGCCGACCAGGTCGACCTCCCGGACGAGCCGACCGACACGACGGAGCCGGCGCTGGTTCGGACAGAGAGCGCAGAGGCGTTCATCACAGCGACCGGAGCCCAGATCGACTACGGGTTCAACACAGCCAAGTACCGGCCCCTCGTGGACCGGATCCAAGTACCCGCCATCGGCCAGTACAGGCAGGCTGAGGATCACTACGCAACGATCCTGCATGAGCTCGTCCACTGGACAGGTCACCAATCGCGACTGAGTCGCACATTCGGTGAACGCTTCGGAGATGACGCCTACGCCGTCGAAGAACTCGTCGCCGAACTGGGCGCGGCCTTCGCGACGGCACGCCTCGGCATCACCAACAGCCCACGATCAGATCACGCCGCCTACCTCGCCCACTGGCTACGGATCCTCGACCAGAACCCCAAGGTCCTGTTCCAGACCGCCAGCAGTGCACAGACCGCCGTCGACCACCTCGCCACCTACAGCCGACCAACCACCCAGTCGGAGGTGGCAGCATGAACGGCCGGTTCGACTTCACCGAGCTCGAAGCCCACCTCGACCAGGCCCCGACCAGGGTGCTCGCAGAACGGCTCGGAGTGTCCGCACGCACAGTGTGGCGCTGGCGGGCCACAGGACTCAACCCGATCCAAGCCGACCACGCCGCCATCAAGTTGGGACTGCACCCCGGCAGCGTGTGGGCCAGCTGGTGGAACAGCGCCGCCTGACATCGCGAACCATCCGACAAGACCACGGTCACGCACCCGTATCCCCCGCCTGCCGGTACTCGACGGGCCCCGGGCTGTGTTACGAACCGCACCCTGCCACGAGGCCGCTGCGGCGCAACCACCGCTGCGGTATTCCCGCTCCAGCATTCTCACCGCCCCTACGGGGACGCTCCGCTCGGTTCCGAGGTCCGCAGGAATCTCCTCGCTCACCCTCCGGGTGTAGTTGCACCTCCACTTGCCCCTCGTGGCCAGTCACGGCTCGAACAGCCCGGAACCCCTCCGGGACACCAACAACAGGAGAACCCAGCCGTGAACAACCTCACCCTTGTCGGACGCCTCGCCACCGACATCACGCTCGACACCCCCAAAGACAAGCCCATCGCCACCTTCCGACTCGCAGTCGACCGACAGACAGGCAACGGCACGGACTTCATCCCGATCAAGGCCTTCGGAACCGCCGCCGAAACACACGCCCGCTACCTCACCAAGGGCCGCCAGGTCGCCATCACCGGCCGCCTCGCCCACTCCCAGTGGACCGACAGCAACGGCAACCGCCGGGAGAGGCTCGAGGTCATTGCAGCCAGGATCGACTACCTCGGCAAGGCCCCGGTCAGCACAACGGACGAGGAGGCCGACGACACCGAAGAGTAGACGCCAGATCTGGGAGCGGGCCCGCTTGGGGAAGCCGGGCCCGCTCCCGACCCCTGTCGCGGGGCGAGCGGCTCACAGCCCGATCGGAGCTACCGACGGAAACATATGAAGGTCCCCATCGAGCACGCCGCCGTCGAGGCAAGCACAACGATCGAAGCGCTCGTTCGCGCCATAGACGAAGGCACGATCGAAGGCTGGCGGTTCGCCGGGGGGCTCTACGTGGACACCGACGCCACACTGAACCTTGACCTACCGGTCGCGAGCTGGTGGCGAATCAAGGACTACGCCAAACATTGGAACACCAGCTATGACATGGCCCGCCGGCGGCTTCTCACCACGCCCCATGTGAACGTGCTCGACACCTACTACTACCCGGCACCAGTCCAGCCCGGACGCTGACAACTCGGGCGTCCACTTCGGACTCCGACGTGAAGTAACACAGACGGACCAACTGCCAGACGCCTCCTCGGCCCAAGACGCCCATGGCTCCACCTGCTCCAAGAATCTCTCCCTGACTTGTCGCGTTTCGGCGCCTCGAAGGTCCCTGGGGTGTGCATCAGAACCCTTCCGCACCTGGAGTCACCGATGCACATCCCTCCGCCCTACCGCGCCACGACCTCGAGCGACGACCGGGCCCGCTGGCCATTCGCACCGCTCATGGCCGCGACCGGTAACCCAACCATCACCGCCCTTGCTCGCCGGCTCGGAGTCAGCCCACGCACCGTCAGCCGCTGGCGCCGAGCAGGACTCAGCGACCACCAGGCTGACAACGCAGCCGTCACGCTCGGCTACCACCCGCTCAACATCTGGCCCGACTGGCAGTAGCGAAACCGCCACATCACCCCGCCACGACAGAGGCCGAGCCCCAAAGGCTCGGCCTCGTCGCGCCAGCACCAATCCACACGACTCGCCCCAACCCCCACACCGTCCAACCCCAGACGCTCGACGACTCCAGACGCTTCCCGCCAACCCCACACGTCTCCACGGACAACCCACCCGCGTCCGAGCAGCCTCGCGCTCGCATCCCGAATCTGTCGACGGCCCTCAACTACTGCCCGAACCGAATCCGCCGAGACACATCTGGAGGTCTACCGACCTCCGGTGGACCAGTAGGTGCGCATCAGCCCAAGAAATCCAGCGGTCCGCTGTCGCGTTCGAGGCGTTTCCATGTCCCTGGGGAGGGCATGGAGAGACTACGCCGATGGACGCCACCATGCTGGTGAGCGTCACAGCACTCGGAGTCCGTTCGGACCGCACCGCTGGAGCGGCCCGCGACATCGTCAACTACCTCCAGGGAGCCAACACCGGCGACCGCGCCGGCCGGGCAGCCTGGGTCAATCGACCCCAGCCGCTGTCCAGAGCCAGGCTGGGCCGGGGAGCTACTACTCGGACGCCCCCGAGCATCCCGGCCGCTGGCGCGGTGCGGGCGCCAGCGGCCTCGGAGACACCGTCGAGCCAACTCACCTGACCCGGGTCCTACTCGGCCAGGACCCGAGCACTGGTGCACAGCTCGTCACCGCCGTCGGTTCCGCCGGTCGGGCGAAGAACCACGCCAAGGGCCTGCCCCCGGGCAAGCCAGACGAACTGTTCTCGCTACCCCAGGCGGCCGAGGCGAGCGGTGTCCACCGCAGCTACCTGTGGCGGCTGGCCACGAAACACACCGCTGACCAGGCCGAATTCACCTCACCTACTGCTCCTACTGGTTCACCTATTACTCCCCCTGAGCCATCTACTGGTCGCCGTTCGGGCACCTACTTGTCGGCCACGAAGGTGGACGGGCAGTGGATGGTCACCCGTTCCGAGGTCGAGCGGTTCATCGCTGCCCGGGAGATCCCCCAGGTCGTGATGGCCTATGACGTGACGTTCTCGGCGCCGAAGTCGCTGTCGATCCTGTGGGCCACCGGCAGCCCCGAAGTCAGGGAACTGGTCGAGGAAGCCTTCGAAGCGGGCGTTGCCCGAGGAATGGAGTACCTGGAAGCAAACGCCGTGTGGGTCCGGCGAGGCCGAGGCTCCGAACCCGTGTCTGACATGATCGCCGCGTCGTACCGGCACTCGACCAACCGGGAACTCGAACCTCAGCTCCACGAGCACGTCGTGATCGCCAACATGGGCACAGGGTCCAACGGCCGGACCCAGGCACTCGACGCCCGCGGTTTGTTCGCCCACGCAACCACCGCCGGCTATCTCGCCGAGACCGAGATGCAGCACGCCTGCAACCGGCGAGGCATCGCCTGGACCCCCACCCACCGTGGGACCGCCAACGTCGAGGGCGTACCAGGCGAGGCGATCGACGCCATGTCGACGCGACGTCGCCAGATCCTCAACCTCACCGACGAACTCGGCGCCGACTCGACCAAAGCCCGCAAGCAGGCAGCGCTCATGACACGGGCAGGCAAGACCACCGGCGCCGACCCGACCGCACTACGCCGAGGGTGGGCAGAGAAACTCGCAGCCAACGGCTTCGGGCCCGAACAACTCCTCGACGCAACCACCGCACCACCCACACGACTCTGGACAAGTGCCGACACCGAACGGCTCTACCGCCACCTCGCGGGACCAGACGGAGTTACCGAACAGAAGACGATCTTCGATCGCCGCGACGTCATACAGACCATCGTCGACCACACCGCAGGACGACTGTCAGCCGACGAGGTCGAACACCACGCTGACGCGTGGCTGCACTCGATCGAAGCGATCCCGCTCGAGCCAGGCGACCGCAAACCCGTAGGCGTCGGAGGCCAGCAGTACACGACACCCACCATGATCCGCCTGGAAGAATCGATCGCCGCCAGCTACGTCGGCGGCCACGACACCAACAGCGCCGTCGTCCCAGCCGACATCATCAACGCCGAGATCACCCGCTGGGAAACCGCCAGCGGTCACCGCCTCGGCAACGACCAACGCGCGATGGTCCACTCGATCTGCGGCAGCGGCGACCGCCACCAGGCCGTCGTCGGACCCGCAGGGTCAGGCAAGACCTCAGCACTCGAAGTCGCCGCCCGAGCCTGGGAAGCCGCCGGCTACCAGGTCGTCGGAGCAGCCGTGAACGGAACAGCCGCCGAAGTCCTCCAACGCTCCACCGGCATCCCGTCACGAACCGTCGCCGGGCTCGTCACCCGACTCGACACCGCCCCAGGCCCGATCCTCGACCGCCGCACGATCGTGATCGTCGACGAAGCATCAACCCTCGGCAACCGCCACCACGCCCGCCTCGCCCACCACGTCGACACAGCCGGCGCAGCGATGCGAACCATCGGCGACCCCCACCAACACAGCTCCGTCGACGCCGGCGGAATGTGGGCCGAACTCGTCGCCCGCCACCATGACCGCACCCCAACCCTCACCCAAAACCGACGCCAAGCCACACCCCAGATGGCCGACGTTCGCCTCGCCAACGCCGACTACCGCAACGGCCGCATCGCTGACGCCATAGCCCGACTCGACGCCAACCAACGAATCGTGACCGCACCCAGCGCCGCCGAACTCCTCGACGCCCTCGCCGCCGACTGGTACCTCGACCGCCAGATCCACACCGACCGGCCCAGCCGCATGATCGCCGAACACCACACCGAACGCCGCGCCCTCAACACCCGAGCCCAAGCACTCCTCAAAGCAGACGGCACCATCAGCCAGAACGGGACCACGATCGGCGAAGCCACCTTCCACGTCGGCGACCAGGTCATCGCCCGCGCCGCGAACCGAGGACTCCACCCCACCGACGACCCTAAGAACTACATCCGCAACGGCACCACCGGAACCATCACCGCCATCGACAAGACCACCCTCACCGTCGACTTCGACCACCGAGGACCCATCGACGTTCCCCACGACTGGCTCACCACCGAGATCCGCCCCGGCGTCACCGGCGGACTCTCCCCCGCCTACGCCCTCACCAGCCACGCCGCCCAAGGCGACACCTACGCAGCCGGTCGCATGCTCGCCACAGACACCAGCCAACCCGAAGCCGTATACGTCGGCCTCACCCGAGGCACCCACGACACGCGCCTCTACACCGTCGCCACCGAACCCAACGGAATCGACACCGACCCACAACTCCCCCGCCTCCAGACCAAACCCGACGACCCCATCGAGGCCCTCACCCAGCAGCTCGACAAGAACCGACTTACCGACGTCGCCACCACCCGAGCACCCGACATCGCCTCCGTCGTCAGCGCAACCCACCTACCCCTCGCCGACCTCGAACGAACCACCGATCCCATTCATCAACAGGCCGCCACGATCGCACGAGCACGCATCACCCACGACGCCATCACCAACCCGCCCGCCGCCATCGAGTCAGCACTCGGACCGCGAAACCAGCACCCCAACCCGACCGAATGGGACGACGCCGTCTCCCGCCACGCCCTCTACACAGCCCGCTGGAACCCGCCGACCGGGGCCGAACTGACACCGGCCCAACCGCCACGCGAAGCCCCTGCCGCCCAGCGCACCGAACACATGCAACTCGGCGAGTCGCTCGCGACCGCTCAAGCGACCCTGTTCAGCGATACCCCGATGGCCGAACTCGCCGCCCACCGGAACGAGCTCATCGCCCAGGCTCTGGCCGTTCCGGACTACCAGCCACGGCTCCTGCAACACGACCACGACCGAGCACGACACGATGTGCAGCACGCTGCCGAAGCACTCGCCGCCGCACGATCGCAAGCACAGACCGCTACGACGCCACGGCAAGAACGACGAGACCCAGACCGGGCAGAACTCGCACGCCGCCAACTCAACGACGCCGAACGCCAACTCGCCACCGCGAACCAGCGCCTGGCCACCGTCGAGAACCTTCTCGCCAGCGCTGCCGAGCAGCCCGGAGCGCTCGACGCCGCGAGGCACGAAGTGAACGTCATCGACCACGCCCTCGAACCCCGAATCCGAACAGCCGTCGACAACCCCGCGCCCTACCTCACCGAAACCCTCGGCGAACGCCCACCCGACGGAACCGACTGGGACCGACAAGCAACCGCAATCGAGACCTACCGTCACGCCGTCCTCGGCAAGACACCCGCCGACGGTTCGATCACGCCCGACAACCCCGCGATCGGTCATGCGCCCGCGGTCTCCCACCTCTTCGATGCTTGGCTTCAGGCATCGGTGACATTCGAGCCGCAGCCCTTCGGCATCGAACGATGAGCCGGCGTGCAAGCGAGCGACGCTTTCGCCGGTCGCACCCGTGGCCGATTCGTAGGCGTGACGAAAGGTAGGTCGTCGATGCTCCGTGCCGTAACGCGCTGGTCGGTGGTCAAGCGTGGATGACTGCGCAGACGAGTGCCAGCTTGATCTCTCGATCGGGATCGCCGTCCTTGTGCAGAACGAAAACGCGCGAGTCGCCAATTGAGTCCGCTTCACGGACGTACCGTGGGTGGGAGCACAGAATCTCAACAGCTTGCTCGACCACAGCGGTGGCATTCTTGTTCCGGATGAAGAGGATCATCGCCGCGTGAGTATCCCGCCAGACGACGTATCGGTCGAGCAACTGCGGCAGGTCGTGTTGCTTGAACGCCTTTGGCCCAGACCACCATTTGCACTCGGCCAGAAAAACGGGCTTGCCGCCATCCCAGGGTAGGTAGATGTCCGACTTGCCGCGCTTGCTGAACGACTCTCCCGTGGCGGGCCCGTAGACGTTTCCAAGCATCGCCAGTATTTGATCGCGAAGGCGCTCCTCATCCATCGCTGCATAGGTGACGGCCAGTCGTTCGAACATCGTCGTGATGTTGCTGATGTCGCCGATCACATCAGCGAAATCGCTGTCGCTAATCGCTGGCTCGGGCTCGAAGGGCTGCTCAGGCTTCTTCCAAGATGGCGACACACGCTTACGCTCGACGGGCGAGACCTGGTATGTGGTTGCGGCTGAACCATTGCGGGCTATCGGGACTCCGAGCATTGCCTCGGTCTCACGATCTGCCAGCACCTTCTTGCGGCGGGCTTCCGCTGTCTTTTTGACCGTTGCTCGAAGTGTCGCGTTAAAGCCGCGGATGTCGTTCCGCGCGTACTCGAGATAGCGATCAACGTCACGCAGCTCGCCATGGAGACTCTCGACTACCTTCTCACGATCTCGCATGAGCACATCGGCAGGAACGTCGCGATAGACGGACACGTCCTTTGGACCGATGACTGCACGAGGAGGGTTTAGCGAGAATGTGCTCGCCTGCAAACGAAGTGCCTCGATGGGACCCTCGTAAGGAGCGCGTAGTGCTAGACGCGTGCCATCGACGAGTGCAGCTCGCGAACGATCAAAGACCGCGCGCCCGAAGTCGCGTGACACGTCAACAGTCTGATCGTCGACCGCCCCGGTCGTCTCCTCGATTCGAAGCCGCGGTTCCACGAGTAGATACCGAGCGACGATTTCGTCGGTGATCTGGCCGGGTGGGCGCGCGATGGCCTCATCCGCATGAGTTCGTCTCGCGGCATCGGTAGCGTCTTCAAGGCGACTTGCGAGCCACCCCCTGAGATCGCGAGCCGCGAACAGCAACTCCTCCCTCGCCACGTCAACAGCCCCTTCGTTCGCCGGCCACTGCTCGACAGCATACGAAGCCCCTGGGACATTGTTTCGACTCCGTCGTGGACGGGCTTCTGGCTTCGAGACGCCGATCAGACCTCGCGTAGGCGCCTTCTAAAGACAAACTCGGATGTCCTCAGTGTTCCACGCCGACGGTGAGTACCGGAAGGTGGCCGCTCCGTTGACGCCAAGCCGCGTCAGGCGCTGCCGCTCGCCTGCGCGGTCGAGTCGATCCCTCATCGGCGCTTGGTCGCGCTTCTTTCGGTGCGAGCCATCGCTGCGGCGTCCGTACGAACTTGCCGGGCAACGGCTCTCATGGGACGCTGCCGCTAGGCCCCGACCTCAAGTGTCGGAGCACTTCGATGGGCGGTGTCGCGTCGTAGCCGAGGGCATCCCTCAGCGCCTCGTCGATAGCGACCCTCGGCTTGGGTTCCCTACCCGCGGCGAGACGAGCAAGACGGGGTTCGTCGCCGACCCATCGGCCCTCGATGTGGGCCGGCGCGAGAGTTGCGTGGAAGAGGATCGCGTTGCCGGGGTCGGCCTGGCGGAGCACCTCGGGCGGCAGCAGCGGTCGGTGGGTTGTCGAGTCGCCCACGCCCCTTCGGTAGCCCCCCATGTGGGCATCGGCGTTGGCGGTGCGTTGGGAGACTTCCTCCTCCCCGCCGAGGTAGGTGACGTATCCGAGGGTCGCGACATCGGACGCACCGGCGAAGAAGATCTTCGTCGCGTGGTTAGTGAGCATCGGGTCGGCCTGGTCCTGGTAGGTGGCGTCGATCTGGGCCTTCGATTGCCAGACGGTGACGAGCTGAACCCCGATACCCGAACAGGTCGAAGCGACCTCGGGCAGCCAGCGAAGCGGAGTGTTGCCCGCCTCGTCGACCACACAGAGCAGTCCGGGTAGCCGCTTGCCGTAGCGGTTGGCAACGTCGTAGGCCTGGTCTCGAAGCAGCGCGCCTAGCAACCCACCGAACACGACCGAATACCGGGCGGCGTCCTTGAGGGGGGTGCATACATACAGCGTGTTGGCCCCCTCGAGGACCTGTCGCAGATCAGCAGGATCCCCGGCAGCCGATGACGATGCGTACGAGATGTTCGGGTCCTCCCACGGCTGCACCAGTGTCTGAGAAGTCGAGTAGATGTCGGAGCGTGTCCGGTGATCGAGCCGGAAGAACCCTTCGAACTGGGAGAGCGTGTGAGCAGCCTGAATCGCGACCCGCTCCTCTCCGGTCGCCTCGTAGTGCTTGAGGATCGAGCGGATCTCGCTGGCATGAGTCGGGTCCACTTGGGGAGCGCCATTGCCGCCCGGCTGCCGCTGCGGCTGGGGATTGCCGTCCTGGGACGACAGCCACCGCACGACGTCGGCCATGGTGCGCTCGGGGTCCTGCGCCGCAGCGAAGAGCATCGGCCACAGCAGGGCCTGTCCCTTCGATGTCCAGTAGCTCGCGTTCGTGACCCCGTCCTTGGGTGCGGCATCGAGCAGAGCGGTCGATATCTCGATCGCCCCGGACACGGTCCTCGCCGCGTGCAGGGGTGACCATCCGACCCGCTTCACCCCGTCGGGCAGGCGGGGACTGGTGCGCATCGGATCGAACACGTACACCTGGCCGAGCTGAATGCGGCGGGCGACGGTCTCGTCGAACAGATCGTTCTTGACCGACGACAACACCGCCGGACCGTTCCAGTCGAGAATCCCGGCGACCACAGCGCTCGTCTTGCCAGACTGCGACGGACCGATCATCGCCACCGCAGTACGACGACCGCCACGCATCCGCCGACGGCGACGCTTCGTCGGCTCTCCAGCCTCGGTGGCGAGCAGCGTGGTGCGGTCCAGCCGTCCGAATACGAACCGCCCCGGCGCAGGACCCGAGACGATCAGCGGCCGGAGATCTCGCCGCTCTGCAAGTCGGGCACCGACCCGAACCCCCAAGCGAGTCCGCTGGCGGGTCCCGATCGACGATGACGAGACCTTCAGCCAGAGCCACACGACCGCGCCCAACTCGACGAGCGCGGTGACAGTGGTCGCCAGCCAGTAGAGGAACGGTCCCGGCAGCGACTCGGCCACCGCCGTGTCGCTCCAGGCTAGCCGTGGCTGTGAAGCGTTGTCGGGAAGTCGCAGTGCCGCGCTGAGGGCGTCACCTAGACCGATGTCGAGGAAGTGCCCAGAGCTCACGAACACAGCGACCTGAGCGCCACTCCACACCGCCGCACACACCACTCCGACAACGATCACCAGCGCCGCGATCGCCTCATCGCCGACAAGTGGCGCCGTTGTTCGACCTTGCTGATTGGTCATGACGCCAGCAGATCAACGAGACGCCGCTCGGCTCGCAGCCGACGCTGGGCGACCGAGCGAGGCGAGATTCCAAGGTCAGGAGCAAGCTCGGCGGAGGTGTAGCCCTCAACGTCGATCAACCACAGCAGTCGCACCTCGGCGCTCGACACCGCACCCACATCCCGGGCCCGCACCAGCGCGTCAAGCAACACGGCGCTCGGCGACACGGACTCGCTTTCACCGATGCTCAGCAGCCGGGAATCGTCGAGAACCTCGGTGGACGTCTGCCAGGCTTCGATCGACTGCGTTTCGAACTTCAACGTGCGATGCGCCCGACGCAGCATCGACAAGACGGGCCAGGGCTTTCGCGTCCCGGCAGCGTGGTCGATCGCTGCGATACCCGCGGCCACCACCAATTGGTCGATCTCGCCATCGTCGAGCATCTGCGGTCTAACCAACCGAGCCCACGACTTCAACCATCGCAGCTCGCCCGCAAGCCCCGGGACCAGCACCTGAAGCACAGTCCTCGACGCAAGCGCATCGCCCCGAGCAGCGAGTTCGAGGAGCGCCCACACAATCTCGGTCGACTCCTCACGAGGGACATCATCGATCCGTCTCACCAGCCCATCGATAGAACCGGCGATACGTAGGCAAGCGTGCTCAGCCTGCCAGCAGCGCACTCGGCGCCGGTTCGATGGACGCTCAACAAGCTGCTCCCACTCAGAGTCCAGCTTCCTCAGCAGATAGGCACGTTCGGTCATGCCCGAACCGTGAGAAACCCACCTCCCAGCCCACCTACTGCTCGACCTACCGATCCACCTACAGGTTCGGAAATCGGGAGAAAGACCTGGTCAACGACCTACTGCTCCGTCTACTGGAACCCTGAGGACGGGGATCGCTCGACCGCATCCTGTGGCTCGATGACGTCGAAGCCACGCGGACAGATGCTTGCCTTCATTCGGCCATGGCCGACCGGTCAGCCATGGTTCTGCACTCCGGCCACATCGTCTGGCTATCCGTGCTGTTTCTAGGCACTCTGGCGGCTCGGCTGGGTGTGATTGCGCCAAGGTGGCTCGTTGGCGTACTCACCGCATGGACTGAATCAATCGAGGCTCTGAACGGGCATCGCGATGTAGAGGGCCCCGACTGGATTCAGGAAGCGCGTACCGTTCGGGACAACCGTGACGCCAACCCGATCGACCGTCTTCGCGAAGGATGGCGATTGCTCGTGCGAGCCGCAGCAGGTGACGCGGTCCAAGTCGCCGCACTAGCAGCGTCTGCCATCCTGATTTTGTCCGTCCCTGCTCTCATGCTGACGATGATCCGCCAGTCGTGGCCGAACTACCAGAACTACGGCCTATCCGACTGGGCCTACGAGGCGATCGGTCTCTCGCTCCTGGCCGTGGTGAGCCTCGGCCTTATCTCTGCAGCAGCCTCCGAACTCGCGACCAGTCGAGTCATTAGATTCGCGAGCTGGTGGAGGCGCTACCCATCATTCGTTGGCTTGGCGAGCTTGCCTGGACTGTTCCTTGGTGTCGTCGTCTTTGAAGGCAGGGCATCTCAGTATCCCATCGCACTTTGGTATCTGCCGCTCGCCTGTCTGGCATCGAACGTCGCATACCAACGGCTCGGTGGCGGTCGCAACGTTGCTGAGGCGCTCGCAGTTTCGCTCCTGACCTTTGCGGCGGCTCTCGCGTTCATAGTCGGCGGAAACGGGGTCGATCCGACAAGCCGCTGGATCAATAGCAGCGACCTCGGTTCGGTACCCGCTGTGTCTACAGTCGTGCTCCTCTGCATGGCGTTGAGCGGGGCTTGGGCGATCTCCAAACTCCTCACAGTCGCCGGGCGACGGTTGAGTCGAATCCATACCCGCAGGGTCATGACCATCTGTAAGCACGAGGTCGTTCGTGATTGGCGACGAGAACAACCGGGATCGCAGTCGTGGACAGTTGAACGCTGCCTCGTCAGTAGACGTCTGCAGCGACGCCCGCCACCCTGGAAGTATCGCTCCGAGCCGCTAGTACAGGTCGATGAGGCAACCTTGAATTCTTGCATCGAGGCCCGCTGTGGAGACTCACCATGGCGTCACTGATCGCACAAACCCCTGCCGCGTCCCAGCGCAGCACTGGTCTACCTTCCATAGCACCCTGACAGAGTCACGCTGGCTCTGCCTGGCTCCGCGGGTCGGCATCCGATTCCTCCTCTCACCACATGGTCGCGCAACCGAACTGGCGCTCCGGTTGCGACTGCGAACCGATGCCCGGTGTCACAGTCGCTTGCGACGATCTGGTCACGACGAGAGGAGTGGCCTGTGTTTGCGAGGTTTCGGCGAGCGGATTCGCCTCGCCATGCGACGGCCGGTGACGCTGTCAGATACCTGGCTTCGGTATGTGATGGAGCGATCCGGCGGGATGGCCATGGGTTCAGCTATGACCACGCTGTCTACGGGCACTGGCTCGCCGGCGTGCCCGACGATCGGTGGACGCACGCCGACTACGTCGGTGCGCTTCAGCTGGTGCGGATCTATCGGGGGCAGCTCGCCCGGGCGGGGTTCGTCCCGAACGACATTTTGCGGAGGCGTCGTCCTCGGCGGATGGGTCGCCGTGCGATCGACCGGTTGCAGGCCGGTTGGGCACCCGATCCGGCGGCTCTGCACGTGTGGCGGTGGTGGAACGGGTTGCGCTGGACCGAGCACGTCGCCGACTGACACTCTGGCCACTCGGCGAGTGGTGCCACGGGCCGCCACCACCTACCCCGGCCACGCAGCGATCGCCTTACACCGCGAGGCGGGTGTCGGTGTCGCAGATTGACCATTCTGCTGATCCGATCCGATGCTGAACGACGGCCGTTCGGTTACCTACCCGCCATAGCGCTCGTCCCCGAACGAGCTGAGGTAGGAGTTGGGCTTCGTAGCTGGTGAGGCCGAGCATCTCGGTGGCTTCGGGGATCTGGTCGCTGGATTGGCGGAACAGGATCTGGGTCTGTGTGTCGGCGAGGATGCCCATCGACACCTTCGCAGTCGAGGTACCGTCGTCAGCTTGGGCACGCAAGTCGGCGATTCGGTGAGCGACGCTGATGTTCGCGACCCCGTACGACCTGGCCAGCTTCTGGCACGCCTGGAAGTACTTGGCGACCCGCTCGGAACCGAGCAGCGCCCAGATCTCCTCGAGGACCTGGACTCGTCGGGGCACATGTTCGGACTCGGGCGCTGCGAGCAGCGACTGCAGCCACCCCGTCGCTGCGATCATCACCGCCGTGAGCGCCGCCGAGTCTTGGTGGACGGCCGACAGGTCGACGACAACGCCTCGCCCCGTCCAGTCGAGTCGTTCGGTCGAGTGTCCATCGAACATGCCTCGAAGCTGCCCGTCGAGAAGCTTGCCGAGCGCGTGTCGGACGTCCTGGACGTCACGAGCAAGCTCCCGCGCAGTGTCGTCCTGGGCTCGTCGGACCATCTCGTCGGTCGGGCTGACGAGTAGGTCGACGACGTCGGCGAGGGTTGGCTGCCCGGCTGAGCGCCCAAGGGTCAGTGCATCGACTGCCCAGCCAAGCGCCGCATCCTCCAACGGTCTCAGCTCCCGGTGCAGAACAGACGCCGCCAAGGCCCCGACCATCTGCGAACGTCGGGTGCGCAGCTCGTCTGGGTCGGTGACCATCGGTCCGGCGTCGAGCGGGTTGAGGCGGCTGGCCCCTCCTGGGTAAAGGCGGATGCGGGACAGCCCGAGCGCGTCGGCGAGCGGTCCGTACTCGCCCTTGGGGTCGAGGATGGCGCACCAACGTGACCGCCCTCCCGGCGAGCCGAGGAGGCCGATCGAGCGGTATAGCAGGGTCTTGACCGCCGACGACTTGCCGGAGCCGACCGTGCCTAGCACGAGGATGTTGGGTGACGTGATGAGGCCGTCGGTGTAGGCCTGGAATGGGTCGTAGCACCAGGCGCTGCCTCCGGCTGACATGTCCTCGCCGATGTAGATGCCTCGTGGGCCGAGCCCGGCGCTGGCGTGGAACGGGTACAGGGCACACACGTGGGCGTTGGTCGCTCGGTGTCTTGGCACTCGCAGCCCGGGCCGTCGCCACCGATGCAGGAGTCCGGTCACAGCCACTCCTTCGGGGCGATGCCCCGCGCCACTGGCAGGGTGGCCAACACGGCGACGTCATGTCGGCCGTGCAGCGGCTTGGTTTCCATGCCAAGCGATGCGGTGATCTGTGTCATCTCGGCGGTCGCGTCGTCGAGCTCGTCGAGTGTGCTGGAGGTGACGACGAGGACTCCGGCGTAGGCGAACTCGCCGTAGCCGGCGACGAGTTCTTCCTCTCGTTCCTCAACCGCTTGGCGAGCCCGGCGATGGTGGGCGCCGACCCGGAACCCCTTCTCGGCTCGGTGAGCGGCGTCCGATTCGATCTTGGCCGAGTCACGGACTATCGACCGCTGGCTTCGGGATCTGGGCACGGGTTCGAGCACGACCGCCATCGTGCGGACGCATCCGGCGTACAGCATCAGGTCCGACAACCAGGCGGCACCAACGTCGATCCGAGGCCACTCCGTAACTCGAAGGGCCCGGTGCCAGGCTCCGTCGGTGTGCCACGCCGACCAGCTGTTCTCCGTCACCGAAGGCAGGGCGTTCTCCGGGCTGGTCGAACCGGCGACCTCGCCAAGACTCCGCGCCCGGGCATCCAATGCACGACGTTGTGTCGGATCGAGCCGCAATCGCATCGCCCTCGACCACTCCCCGGCGACAGAACCCCGGACACGAACAGCCCGCATCCTTCGAGCCGCTGGCCGAACAGCCGCACCTCGGAAAGCAATGTCTCGACGGCGGTCTGGAGTCGGCTGCTGCCATCGCGCTTGTTGGCAACCTTGCCGACTGCGAGCGTCACCGTGACCAGCACCTCGTGACGAGTCGCTGTGGAACCCGCCTCTCGCAACAGGCGCTCGTAGGCGGAGCGAACGTCGTCCAAGGGATCGGTGGCCATCTGTTCGGAGAGCCACACCCGATGCTCGTCCAACCCGGCTGGCGCTGCCCACTGGGCCCACCGGATACTGACCACGGGGTTGCGTTCGGAGACGAACGCCCCAAGCGCCCGGCCCCACGAGTCGACGAGCCAGTCCTGCTCGATCGGCTCGACGAGGCTGAACTGGCGACCCGTCACCCGCACGGTTGCTGCGACCGTTTCGCCCTGGGTGTCGTGAGACACGACGGCTCTCGTCCCCGGAGGTCCCAGTCCGAGCTGGGCCACGTCGACGATCAGGGCTTCAAGACCGTCGAACGGTTCGGGCACGGCCGACTCGGGCTCACCTCCAAGGAGTGGCACCGGTTCGAACCACGGCTCAACGAGGCGGGCCTTCGATCGGGCCCACCGCGTTGCGAGCGGTAGCTGCCCGATGAGGGGATCGCCACCGATGCGGGCGGCTCCAAGACCTGCGATCGCCGCGAGCACCACGACGCCAACCACGGGTGAGATGACAGCCATGACCAGCACGCCCGTCACGACCCCGATGGCGACCACGATGAGCTGGGCGAGACCGAGCCCAAACATCCATCCGGTCCGATCGATAGGCGACAGCCGAAAGCGCCTGGCCTCTTGAACAGCACGTGCGCTCACCGCGACCGCCTCTCACCCTCGATCGGGCCACCATGCCCAGACCCGTCCGATCCGTCTTCGACGGGGACGACAACCGTCGAAGGCTGTCGCCTCGGGGCTGACGCAATGGCCGAACCTGCGGCGCCACCACCGCTACCCCCGCTGGGAGCAGAGCCCCCGGACTGACTCGAGCCCGACGACGGGACATGAACAGGCGGGCTTCCCCCGCCAGCCCCGACACCCGGCACGGGACCAGACCCGCCGCCACCCCCAGCGCCGCCCGAACCACCGGAAGCACCACCGCCTCCGCCACCGCCGGAGGATGCGCCAGCACCAGCTCCTCCGGCCAACGTCGACACACCGACCGTGGCAGCGACCGCCATTGAGGCACCCGCAACAGCCGCGCGAATCGGGGCTCTTTCCACCCCAGCTGCGGCACCCGCTGCCTCGACGAGTGGGAACGCCTTCCAGATCAGCCACGGCATGAAGGCCGCCATCAACATCACGGCGACACCAGCAAGCATCCCCGACAGGTCGACGTCCTCTCCGGCGCCGACGCCGTTGCTCGACTCGATCGCTACCGCCCCCACACCAAACGCAACCGCGATCCCAAACTTCGACACGATCAGAGCGACAGCCATCTCGATCGTTCGCCTTGCGATCTGGCGGGTACCTGGATGAGCACGGGTGGCGAACCCGAGCGGTGCCAGCACGATGACGATGTAGATCAGCGCCGTTCGCACCAAGAGCTGCAGCCATACCAACAGCGCCCCAATCACGAACAGCAGCCCGAAGATGAGCCCGAGCAGCCCGGCTCCGGTGAGGAGCTCGACCGTGGCGAGGGTGGCAGAGACCTCACCCATCGCTTCTCCGACGTCGCCGGTAACCGCGAGCGAGGCCGCATCGACGACCCGGATCAGAATCCACGCGACGGTCACGGACATGGCCATCAGCAGCATCGAGGCCGGTACATCGACGAGCGCCGTGCGAATGACGGCTCCTGGTTCGCCCGCTGCGAGCGCTCGGATGACAGCGGCGAGGAAGAACGCCAGTACCAAAGCGACAGACATGCCGAGCACGATCTGTCGGATCGGCGTGATGGCGGCGAAGAACCCTCCGTCGAGATCGATGCTGGTCGTAGCCGTCATCGCTGCGATGACCGAGTTGGTCACCGATGTGACGGCGTCCGCGATGAGACCGAAGGCGAACTCAACGACAACACTGAGGATCGCTTCGCCCGCCGCCTCGGCGGCCCCTCCAACGAGGCCGCCGAGGCCATCGATCGCATCGTCGATCGGATTGAGATCGATGGCGAGCAGAGTCACGGCTTGATTCCGTCGTCGGAGAACCGAGCGGCCTGTTCGATGAACAGGTCCGTCGGAGTCGCGAACACCGACTCGGGCCTGGTCGGAACCGGACCTTCGACCGTGGCCAGGTCGTCCATGCGCCACTCACCATCCTCGAGCACCACCCGATAGGTGGCGGTCTCCCACCGCTCGATAGCGACGATGTCGCCATAGGTGGCCACGGCCGCGTACCAGACCTCAACTTCCCACCCATCACCGACCTGGGTCGACGTGACACCGAGCGGTGCGATCTCCACGGTGATCCCCTCCGGGAACTCGTCTTGGAGTTGACTCATCGTGATCAGCACGCTCGCGGCAAGGCGATCCGCAGACGCTGCCGAGGCGACGGAACGCTGAATGGCCGCTGCCTCCTCGGGAGTCACGGCCACCACTTCCTCGGTGAGTTCGAGGAACCGGACTGCGGCCTGCTCCGGAGTCTCCACAAGGTGGGTCAGGGTTGCAGTAGGCGCCTCGGTCGAGGTTGTCGTTGGCTCATCGATGAATACAGGTTCATCGGTGAGCTGAGTTTCGGAGTCGATTGCCTGGGCTTCGATGATCGCCGCCGCGGGTGCGGGTTCCGAACTGCTCGGGGTCCGCCACAGGAGGGCGGCCACTGCGGTGACGAGGATGGTTGCTGCTGCAGCTATGGCTGCTCGACGTGCGGACATGATCACAGCCCCGACAGTTCGTTGACGATCGTCGGGGCGAGCCCGACGACGACCGCCCCGGCGGCGCCGCCGAGAGCGAACGCCCGTCCACGGCCGCCTTGAATCGTGTTGCCGGTCATCTGTGACAGTCCCCAGACCGCCCCGCCGACCAGCAGCGACGCCAGAGACCCTGCGAGTCCCAACCACATCAGCCAGTCCAGGACATCCTGCGCCAGGTCGGCGCCGGGAATCCGTTGTCCGGTGTTGCTCCCACTTGAGCCACCACCGAGGTGCCCCATCCATTCTTCAGTGCCATCTGCAGACCTCCTTCTCGTTGCAGACAGCACCCCCAGGGACACGCGAACGAGCAAAACGCGACAAGAAATCTGAGAAATCTCGTCGCGATCGGTCTTGCGGAGGGTCCCTGGGGTTGGCATGGAGAACGACACCACCCCCGATGCCGAGGTCATCGACCTGGTCCGCCTGGCCGAGCCAGCACGTCAGCTCGTCGCTATCTACGACAGCATCGGGCAAGGGACACGACCAGCGCCGGGACGCCTCGACCAGGTCCTCCGGCGACTCTCCGCCATGCCGCGACCACCCGGTCAGCTCGGCGCCGACATCGAACTCCTCGCCAGCGGCGGCGATGGAGACCGTGCCCGGGTTGTCGACGCCATCGAGCGACTCCGCCGCATCAGCCAGCTCCGCCCACGTCCGGCCGTGAAGGCTCGGCGGGCCCGCCTACCGACCGGACCGAGCACGAGTGATCAGCTCCAGCTGCCCGGCATCACCACCGAAAGGACCATCCCATGAACCACATCACCATCGCCGGACGACTCGAAGAAGACCCAGTCCGAAAGGAAGTCAACGACAGCGTCGTCTGCAGCTTCAGACTTGCCTCAGGCCGCACCGGCTCCAAAGGTGGTCGCCTCTGGATCGACATCGACACATGGGGCCGCCTCGCCGGCACCTGCTACCAGCACCTGACGAAAGGTCGCCATGTACTCGTCGCGGGCCGTTTGGTTCAGAAGCAGTGGACCGACACGGCCACCGGTGAGAAGCGAACCCGCTACCTCGTCACGGCAACCGAGGTCGACTTCCTATGCCGCGCCAGCCAGGACCAAGATCGAATGCCCTAAAAGCTCCGACTCGGTCTCCTCCGACGACAATTCATCGGACCAATCGCCCTCCACGACTAACCACCCCACGCGCTCGCTCCCCCTGGACGGCGCAAGATGGACCGCAGAGCCGCTGTGGTGATCGGTGGCACTGGCATTGTGACTCGAGTGGTGATACTCGCCTGCCGTCTAGACCCAGGCCCGCACGACGAGCAGCGGTAGCCACACCCCGTCGCCATCGAGCATCGACGTAAGCACGGTCCACGACGCGGGAGTCTTGTCGGGCAGGCCGAGCACGGCCGTGCCGTCATCGCAGAAATAGTTAACCCGGTCGTTACCGGCCATTCCCGTGGCGCCACCCGAGAAGATGCATGTCGCACCTGTTTCGAGTTCAAGGCCCCAGGGGTCCAGGTCGCCGTATGACAGCTCTGGCTCGGCCCACTCACTTCTCGAGACCGACGATCTGTCAATCACCTCGAGCAATACGCCCGAGTCCGAGAGACTTGGGCACCAGACGTGGTGGGAATACATGGAGTCGAAGCACGGATCAAACAGACTGTACGGACTGTCCACGTACATGTCCGCCGAGCAACGAAGAGCATCGGTCCGGAGCGAGACGATGCTTCCCCAGCAGACCTCGACAGCTCCCCTGGGTTCTCCGCTTGGGGTCATCAGCTCACCGCCAGCAAGGACCAACTCCGTCGGGGCCGTCGGTGGCGCGCTGCCTTTGCCGCCACGACGGCTGCCGTGGCGCTCACAAGTCCGAGCGCTACCGTTAGTACCGTTACTAGGGCTGGGCCACGGCGGCTTCCTCGCGGATCCTCGATTGTCGCGCTTCGATCGTATGCACCGCTTGCGGTCTGATTTGCGGAACGCGCGACGCCGACGACCAGGAGGCAACCCAGTGCCCATCCGACCAGCCGAGACAGTCTCATCACGCTCGAACCTACTCCGCACCTGGGACATTCGAGTGTTGCCCCTATGTCAACTCGGCAGGGTCTGGTTCGATGGAAGGCACCCGGGGAGACTGGACAGGGACCCTCACTCGGCAAGCAGCCAACAGGCGAAGCCGCGAGAGACCGGCTGAGCAACTTCACGATCGACTCGCGACATAGCTCGGTCAAGGGATCCAAGCGGCTGGTATGACCCTCCGCCATGGTCGCCCGACGGAGCCACGTATCTGAAGGCGTGACCAAGTGCATCGAGCGAAACACACCGTCGCGTTCGGCGATGGCGGTAGCCGTGGATGAAAATGCCTTGTCCGGTCTCGTCTGCGCCTAGGTAGGTAAAGTCCCACGCGGTCAACGTTCCGCCACGCGCGGCCCACAACTTGAGCACCCGCTCCAGCGGACCCCACTCGCCAGGCCGATCCTCAGCTCGCTGCTCGCACACATCGTCTTCCCTTCATGTCGCTCGTTCGATCGGGGGAAGACGTTGGGGAACCTACCCAGGGGCTGGGACAGTCGAACTCAAGCGAGACGAACGAGCCCGCTCATCGATCCAGTTGCCTAGCTCGCCAATCGCCTCGGCAACGGAAGCCGGCGGCCCGGTCAGGTCGACTGCGACAGTGTGAAGGATCTTGCCGGCATGACGAACGGTGACCTGACGCTCGGGCCGGCCACCGTCCGCCATGCAGTAGATCAGTACTCCCTCTGGGAGATCGAGCGCAGTCGTGTAGGCCAGTAGCTGGTAGTAGTCGCTCGTCCGCGCCCGGGCGTCTGAAGTGAGCTTGTACTTGATGTCGGCGACGAACACCTCGGCGCCGCGACGCCGGAAGACGAGATCCGGTCGAATCGGAACCTGCCGGCGCTCACCGAGGTGGGTTGAGAACTGACCCGACACTTCAAGGCGACCCCGCAACTCACGCCGCAGGCGCTGGGTCACGAAGTCCTCGAAGAGCTGGTTCATGTCGACGAGGAACGACGAGGCCGAGCGGTCACCCCGCTGATCAACCAACGTCAGGTTCGCAAGAAGGACACGGGCCAGTCGCAACGCCGGTTCGTAGTGACTGTTCAAACGGGTGATCGATATCTGGTCGGCATCCTCGGCACGAACCGCGCTGTCGGCGACATCCTCCAGCGCAACCACCTGCTGCAGCAATCGTCGCCGATCCTCGGGCATGACCCCTGGTACCCGAAGAGCAACGCGGGCAGCGGCCTTCAGATAGCGGTTCTCAGCGATATCGGATGTGTACTCGTCGAACCTGCAGGCCACCGGAATCCGGACGCCGGCCTGGCGGAACTGCCCTGCCATGTCGATCCGCCCTCGCAGCGCAACGAGACGATCCTCCTCGGAGCGGTATGAGCGAAGCACTCCCCGAGCGAGAGTCGTCTCTAGTGTGCGGGCAAAGAACGCGACGACCGATGGCAGCAGATCTGCGCTGGTTTCGTAGTCGAAGGCCTCCTGGCGCCAAGCACTTGCGGGAAGCCCGACCTCTAGCAGCAGGAACAGATTCTCGGGTCGGATCTTCGGCCGGATGAGAATGCGAAGGTCGTCCACTACGACTGTGCCCACGAAGTTCTGGGCTGTGATCGAGTACTTCTCACCGTCGAGCCCAACGACTACCGCCCCCTGCGCTGCCAAGTCGAGCTTCCTGGCCTCGTCACGCGAGAGCGCGACCGAGACCGATTCGTACTCGACGAGTTCGATCGTGCGACTCACTCGACTATCGACGATTCGGCGGCGGTCGTCCCGCCAACCCCACCCGTCGGCTGCTCACCCACGGCGCGTTCGGCGGCAGCCTCCATCTCTTCGAGTTCCTGCACACCCGACAGATCGCGATATCGCTGGTGAGCGGCATCGAACCTGAAGAACTCGATCTGCTGGCGGTCACCGAAGAACTGGTCCTCGATGAACGGTTCGATGTTGTACTGCCAAATCCTCCGCATGGAGTCGAGAGTCAGACCGGTCTTCATGAAGTGGCTCGGACCGATCTGAAGGTGTGGCCCTCCGAGCGCGATCTCGAGTTCGTCGTTCACTTGTGCGACCAGTTGCCAGACCCACTCCGGCTCACTCTTGTCCACAATCCACCGCTCGAGCAGCCCCTTCATCGGACCCTGATTCGGGAAGAAGGGGATGAAATGGAACCGACGCCGCAGCGCAGCATCAACAAGTGCTATCGAACGGTCGGCGGTGTTCATGGTCCCGATGAACCAGAGGTCCTTTGGAAGCTCAAAGGCATCCTCGGGGCGATAGAGCGTCCGGACACTCTCGCCTCGGTACTCCAGCAGGAACAACAGCTCACCGAACACCTTGGGCAGGTTGGCCCGGTTGATCTCGTCGATGATCATCAGGTGCCGCCGACCCGGTGCGTCGGCTGCCTTCTCCGCCATCAAGGCCAGCGGGCCTGGTGTGAGTCGATAGGTCATCTCGCCTGTCGAGTCGGCTTCGGGGCGGTAGCCCTCGAAGAAGTCCTCGTACGAACTCGATGGATGGAATTGGACGAGTGCTCTTCGGCTGGGGTCGGGCGCCAACACCTCGGCAAGCTTGCGGGCAAGATAGGTCTTCCCCGTACCGGGTGGGCCGTAGAAGATGATCTGCCCCTTGTCCTCGAGCAGCGCCACGATGTCAGCCAAGAAGCTGCGATCAACCAACAACTCGTCAGCAAGCTCGGCGAGAAGATCAACATCGCCCTCGACGTCAGCGTCGTCCTCATGTTCGAGGTACCAGTAGAGGAACTCCGACATTCCGAGTGGGTCACCCGGGAAGAACCCCTCCATGCGACTGTAGAGAGCAGCATTGGACGCAACTTGGAGCTGCCCGCGAGTCCCTTCGGGCTCTTCCAGCCCAAGCCGCTGGAGCATGCGCCGCTTCCCTTTCGGCCCGCTGTAGGGGTACACCGGCAGGGACCGATCGGGCTGGGTGATTGCGAGCAGCTTCATGGTGACCGACTCGCCAAGCCCGCTGATGCGTAGCTCTTCGTCAGTCAACATGCGGTCGATCCGCTCGGCGTCTTCGTCGTCTCCCCAGCACAGGTACAACAGTGCGTCGATCATGCGGTCGTACTCAGCGGCCGACGCGTCCCTAAATGACCGGTTGAGGGCGGGCATCTGGCCCGGGTTTCCGTACCGGCCGGTGTTCCAGATCCGCCGTAGCTCGGCGATGTCGGCCAGGGGAAGTGCGTCCGGAGCAAGCAACTCGGCAAATCGACGCCGATCAGCATGGTCTTCCTCATGGGCCGGCGTCGGGTAGTTCATCTCCGAGAGGAACTGCGCAACCAAGGGCTCCAGAGGGTCGTCGTCGACATGCTTGGTCGCGGCCTCGCCGAGGGCACGTGCGAGCAGGTCGTCGAACAGCGGTTGGAGCTGGGCCGACACCTCCGTCACTGCCGCCCGAAGATCCAGGTCCGCAAGCTCATCGCGGTCGTACCACCGCCCGTAGACGATCTCACCACTCCGACCGAAGAAGCCGACGTCTCTGCCGATCCGCGACTGTGAGCCACCCAGTACCTCGCAGCCTTCGAACCTGGCGGCGGCAATGATTGGTGTGATCTCGTCGTACCAGCCCTGGCGTTTGAACATGGGACGAAGAGCAACAGCGGCACCTCGCTCGTTTACCCACACCCTCATCCCGAGCCCTGGAGCGTCCTTGGTCCACCAGTCGACCCACATGTCGGCACGTGGGTGATCCTTGACCCAGTCAACGCCTGGCTTTCCGATGCTCAGCTCCCGGCCGACTGCGGCCGCCACATCATCGATCAACTCGTTTCCAAGCTCCGCCGCGATGCGGACCAGCACGCGGGCGTTCTTCGTCTGTTGCTCAGACGAAGAGCCGTCGCGATCGAGGTTAAATGCAGCCCGATCGCAGAGGACCTCGTCAAGGAAGACAGGCTTCACCTCCTGCCACCACGCCGCAGTTGACTCGAACTCGTCGTTGCCAGCATCGAGTTCGCGAACAGTCTCCAGGAACTTCGAGTAGCGCACAGCCGGGTCGGTTGGAAGCTTGTCGCCCGTCGAGTACTCGACGTAGGCCGCTGCACTGGCCCATATAACCGGCCATCGGTCGTGGTCCGCGAGTCCCCAGAAGTACGACAGAAGGAACGGGACGTGCCCGGGTGCGGGATGCGCGCCGACCCGGATGCTCTCGACGTAGTCAACAAGTGCCGAGATCTTCGCCGTTGCTTCTTCGTCGGACCCGGGAATCGTGAGGCATTCCACGAGTAGTGAAGCAAGGTCGGCCGGGTCCTCGGTGCGTTTGACCAGCTGGTTCAGCATCATCTGGCCGCTGAACCCGTTGAACGCCAGCGTTCCCGGTTTGACGGCCCAGGCCTGCATCGACTCCTGAAAGGCTGAAAGATCCCCCGTCCGACGAAGGCCGTCAAGGAGACCCAATGCCTCGGACGCGCTTGCATCGAATCCCTCTGCCCTTGCCAGTGCCGCGCGGTAGCGCTCACCGTCCGCCTCGAAGCGAACTCGATGAGCCTCGTACCAGCGACGGCGAAAAGACTGTTCCGCCATGTCGGCCTGCCCTCGCTCGTACTCACCGAGCGTCAGCCCAGAGTCGTGCTTCCACTCGATGTTCCCGTTGGCACTCCGACCAAGGAAGGTGGCTGCAGCCGCCGATGACGAAGTGAACTCATGGTCCCGCTGGAGCACGAGGCGCTCACCATCGACCTGGATCGCGCCAGACTCGAGTAGCTCAGCACGGCGCGCTTTGCCTGCGTCAGATATGAACGAAGGGGTTTCCGCGACCCTTCCGACCGCGCCTGCATGCACCAGAAAGCCGCTGGGGGTGCGGACACCTGTTCCGCTGCATTCACCTCGCCACAGATGGAAGATCGGCTCGTCATCGCCGTCGCTACTCATGAACACTCCGTCGGCTGCGTCGTGAATGGTTCAACACGTGCTCGCCCCACCATCAATCGCTGGGCAAATAGAGGTCCGCCCAGTCAGGCCGCGTGCTCGGGTCATGGCAAAGCGACGGGTCGGCAGGAGGCGGGTCGAGCAGCGTCTCGTACGGCTGACCACTAGTTATTGCCTCGGCCATACGGTCGTAGACCTCGAGAATCAGACGCTTCGTCCGGTACTCGCTGTATTCGCCCTCATCCTTACGACGCACAATCGGGAACGTGTCCATGATGTAGTCGACGTCGTGTCGCGCCATCCCGTAGATGTGGAAAAAAGCTGCATCGAGCTCGGCGCGAAGCAGCTCGCGCCGGGTCTCGTTCCACAGCGAGGGGGGGTCCGGCGCTCCGAGGGATCGGCGTAGCAGCGAGGTGTCCCAGGAAGTGGCTGCGAGTTCAGCTATCGCCGCCGTGAGGATTTGGCCCAAATCAGCGACCTGATCCGGACCCGGTACCGGGAGCTGCTTAAGGGTGAAGGCACGCAGGTGAATGCCGGCCACCTTCTGGCGGGCTACGTAGTCGAAGGCGAACGAACCCATGGCAGCCAGCGCTATAGGCCAGTCACCAAGTCGCGACCAAACGAGCTGAATCGTGTCGCCAACTCCGGCGAAGGGGAGCAAGACCGGTATCGAGGTTCGCTCGTTTGTAGGACTGGTGAGGTCGCGAACGCCAGCTAGCCAATCGGTGCTCTCGCCCTCGGCAACAGCCAAGGCTGCCCGTTCCGGGACCCACGAACGAGGCATTGCCAGGCGATCGGCTCGCTCCTTCTCCTTCATCATGAGGGGGAGGGCTGGCCTTGACGCACCGCGGCCGTCTTGCTCAACACCACGTCCGCTGCACGGTGGTCGAAGAAGTCAACCATCTTGGCTTCGTAGAGCGGGAGGTAGCGGTCGTCGCCTTTGGTGAAGATGTTGCCGCGGAGGGTCCAGCCGTCGGCTTCGAGCTGCTCGCGGGTGCGGAACAGGTGCGAGTCGCTGGTCATGTTGAACAGCCCCTGCCTAAACGTGACACCCCAGGGGTTCTTCTCGGGTGGGCCTTCCTCTACCAGCACGGGGACGCGGCGGTAGATGCCCTTGGTGATCTCGGCGTCGCGGCGGGTTCGGAAGATGGGGCAGGTGCGGGTGTTGGGGTTGAGGAGCGCAAAGTCCTCGGGTGTGAGGGTGAAGCGACGCTCTGGGTCGTTGAGGTCGGCGGTGTCGAGCGCGAAGAAGACGAACTCGGCTTCGTCGACCGGCCGCTCGTCGCCTGCGAGCGTCAGCAGGCAGAACTTGTAGCTGCGGTGAACCCCCGGGAAGATCGCATTGCGATTCTCGAAGTCGAAAAGGCTGGCGAGGTTCCGGCGTTCGACGATGTCTTGGAAGAAGAACTTGGTGGTGTCGTCGGTGGCTATACCCGAGGGCACGATGACGCCGACGCGTCCGGCGGGGCCTGTGGCGTCACGCATCGTCTCGGCGAACACCGAGTAGGTGTTGATCTTTCCCCGTCCACACAGCGGGAAACGTCCGGACTTCCCCAAGAAGTGGCGAAGGCCGTCAACGTGTCGCAGTTCCGTCGCGTACGCGTGGAAGAGACCCGGATCCTCAACTTCCAGCTTCGCTACCAGCCGCTTTCGGGTAGCCCCGGCAGCTTCGGCTATCTCGGGTTGGCGTCCGGCGAAGAACTCTTTTTCGCTGAGTTGAACCATGTCCCACGGCGGATTTCCGAGAACCACGCTGAAGCCGCCGCTCCAGCCCGTGCGCGAGTTGGTCGCGTCGTCGAGATCGTCGGGAACAGAGATGACGTCGGGAAAGGCCAGATGGGGGTGAAGGAAACCGAACTCGTCGGCGAGTGACCGAACCCGTTCGACTACGTCGGCGGAAACCGGCCTGGTGTGATCGAGGATGTCCCTAACCGTCGCCGAGGTGATCGGCGGCTCACCTGAAGACTTCGGGGCGACAAACGCAGCGCACCAAGCGTCTGCAGAGAGTCTCGCCCGCGCGGCCTCGGGTGATTGCTCAAGCTCGGCGAAGAGTTCTGACTTTCGGGTGACCTGAGGTGCAGTGGAATCAGGAAGCGCATCGATGGCCGCAATTGCCGCAGCAACAGGATCGGCAGCGGAAGCAACCGAATCGTCGATCAAACTCAGAGTCGCCTGGCCCGCCCGTTCCTTCTTGTTCTTCTTCTTCAGAGCATTGACGATGGTCTTGTCGTCACCTGCGAGGGCCTGGAAGGCCTCATCGGGTATGCCGTCGGCGAGAAGCCGTGGCGTTGTGCCGAGCAGTCCGTTGCCGCACACGATCCGGTGGTCGAGGAAGCTGAGGGGCTTTCCGGGTTCGGTCGCTTCGAGCCACAGGCTGACCTTGCACAGCTCGACGGCCATCGGGTTGATATCGATACCGTGCAAGCACCGGCCGACGACGTCGCGCAATGCAGTTCGGACCTGGTCAGGTGCGGGTTCGATGCCGCCTGCTCGAACGCTGGCGAGGCGCTGGGCAATTCGGTTTGCTGCCGCGATTAGGAAGTGCCCCGATCCACACGCGGGGTCGAGCACCGAAAGGCCAAGGATGGCCGCCTCGGGGTCGGCGCTACTGGCTGCTTCATCGAGTACTGGGTCCAGAGCCGAATCAAGTAGCTCATTGATGAGGCTGGTGGGCGTGTAATAACTCCCGGTGGTCTTGCGTTCGTTGCCCGCAGCCGACCCTAGGGCGAAGGTGCGGGCCGCAACGTCGACCTGGGCGTGCAGCTCAAGCAGGCTCTCGTATATCGACCCAAGTTCCTCGGCGCCGAGGTTGCGGTAGTCCACGGTGCGGTCGGTCTTGGCTTCGGCGTCGCGGGTGAGGGTGAGACGCCTCACCGCCTCGAGGAGATGGGCGTTGTCGAGGCGGGCCTCCGAGAGTGCCGCCGTGCTGGCGGGAGACCAGAGGAAGCTTCCCAACGCCGAGAGTCCGAGTGCCGGTTCACCGTCGCGCCACAGTGCGCTGATCGTGACTTGAAGGCCGGCCCATAGGTCGTCGTGAGTCGATCCGCGACGAACCCGCGCTAGGCGTGCAATCCGTTGGACCGAGTAGTGCTCTCGGTATCGAGCTCGGGTTTGTTCGTCGGTTCCCGGGGCGAGAAGAAGGTCGCGCGACTCGGCCACGAGAAGAAACAACAGCCTGTAGACCACTCGGAGGAGCTGACGCTGATATTCGGCCGTGGTGAGCGAGCCGTCCGTTAGACGCTGCCGCAGGTCACCGTTGGCAGGGTGGGTTAGAAACCCTTCGCCCAGGCTTTGGATGGCGGCCTCGACTCCGTCGCGGAGGCGGTCGAGTGCGCGGGTGCCTGACGTTGCAGCATGATGGCTCCATCGCTCGAGCAGGCATGTCGCGGGCGGGTCGCCTTCGAACCGTGTGCGGTGGCACGAGAGCCAGAGGCACGCGAAGTCGCTGTAGAGCTCGCCCTCGAAGATCGCCTGTAGGTCGAACTCCACGTACGCCTGTCGAGTTAGCGAGGCATTGTCGCGCAACAACCTGAGTGTGTGCCCGTTGCTTACGACAGCCCAGAGGTGAGCGTCGCTGCGATTCAGGAATTCCTGAACCAGGCCGTGAGGCGAGCTCTTTGCGGCGCCCGGGACGCGGGGCGATCGGCGGTCGATGGGCACTCTTGCCCCGAGGAGATGTACGGCAACCGATGCACCCCACTCGTGGGAGATCGCGTATTCCTTGCCATCGATGCTGGTTGCCCGGGCCTGAGCAAGGCCTGCGAATCCGAGCTCGTCGAGCAGCGGTCGCAACCATCTTTCGCGTGAGCGTGGTTGCCGTCAGCTCCGATTCGGGCAGCTGGTTGAGCTGAGCTTTGAAGATGGTCCAGATGGTTGTGAGGCGATTCCAGCTTCGGGTGATGTGGTCGTTCAGCCGTTCGCCCGGTACTAGCCCGTAGGTCTCGGGGGTGGTGCCTTCGAGCTGTTGCGATCCGCTGGCGACTTCGCCGAGTAGGTCTGATGGCAATAGGCCGCCGACGGATGTGATTGCGGTGAAGTTGCTCACAGGGCCAACCTCGGCAGATAGACGTAGATGCCGAGCACGTCGGCGGGCAGCTGAGGCTCGGCTCGGTAGCGAGCTAGCGTGCCGCCGCGGCGGCCTGCGGCTTCTCGCACCCTTGCGTGTGCCTGGACCAGTTCGTCGGCCCGTCTTCGTGCGGCGTCGTCTAGCTCGGGTCGCCAAGTTGGTTCGGCAGCGATCACTTCGGCGATGCGCTCTCGTTGGAGCGCCTCGTTGACGTTGGCGTCGGGTCGAATATCGAGGAGGGTCTCGGCTAGGTCCGCACTGACCCATCTGGGCGACGTGGCGCTGCCGGTGAAGCCCAACAGCACTGCGTCTTCTGCCAACATCGCCGATTGGCCTTGCCGGCTCTCGGCGACCAGGTTCATCCGGAACCGGCAGAGGAAGAGGGTGGTCATCTCATCGACGAGCGAGGTCTCGATGACGCCTGCTCGGGCCGCCCGACCCTTCAGTTGAGGATCGAGTGCTTCGTCGAGCACGTGGCCTGCGAGCCCTGACACGAGCGGGTGCGTTCGCGATAGGTAGGAAACACCATCGGGCACGGGCAAGTCGAACGCGGCACGGACGCGGGCGCTGTCTCCGGTTAGGCCGAGCGCATCGCGAAAGGCCCTGGGCGTCTCACCCAGTTCGAGAGTCGTTGGCGTTTTGGCCGTCGCAATACCCCCGTAGGCCGCCGTAGCGGTCCGAACGAACTGCTCCACTTCAGTTCCCGAACCGACAGCTTTCTGAACCGCTGCTAGCTCCTCGGCCACCTCGGCAGGGTCGATGGTGTGTTGGGCAAAGACCGAGCGCGACTGACGCTCGCGTTCCTCGGCCGCGTCCCACTCGAGGTGCAGCTGGTCAGTGGTCGGTCGGATGATCTCGTCGAAGCCGGGAAGCCGCTCTTCGATGGCGGTGTCGACCCGTTCGAAGAGTGTCTCGGCCAGCGCCTCGATCACATCGCCGGTGTTGCCAGGGCCCGGAATCGACACGCCGAGTGCGTTGCGAATCTTGACGTGCTTGCGCAAGAGCACCTCAAGCACCGTCTCGTCGATCTGGTTGTCGGCCCCGTAGTAGGTGAGCACACGCACCTCGGGCGATGGCTGACCGAAGCGATCAACGCGTCCTTCCCTTTGCTCGAGCCGGGTTGGGTTCCACGGAAGGTCGTAGTGCACCACGGCAGAGAAATGATCCTGCAGGTTGATGCCTTCACTAAGGCAATCGGTGGCGACCAGAACACGGCGGTCGTGCCCTCCGAGCGCCTCAACCCGAGCCTCACGGTCAGCCGATGGGATGCGCCCAGTGACCGCTTCAACCTCGACGCCGAGCTTCTTCGGCAGCCGGTCGCGAAGTTGAGCAGCGACATATTCCGCAGTTTCGATGAACCGACAAAACACGATGGGGTTGAATCCGTCATCGAGCAGGCCTTTGACGATCTTGACCGCATCGAGAAGCTTCCGGTCGCCGTCGCCGGCCAATGCGTCGGCCGACAGAGCGAGGCTCCGTAGCCGCCGGGTCACCTGGTTGTCAGAAGAATCCTCGCTGTCGCTCCCGGGAACTACATCGACACCCTCCTCAGCCTCATCGAGGTCGAGGACCGTCTGGCGGCCAATCTCGTCGGCCTCCTTCTCGGTGGACGATGCAGCTACCGAAGCCCGCGTACGCATCGTCGCCGCTGCCGCCGCTGGACTCGACGCGAGCGCTCGAAGCAGCCCCAACGCCGACCACCAGCGCACTCGCTGCCGATGACCCTCTGCCGTGCGGACGGTCTCGCGAGCGAAGTCGAGCACCTCTCCAAAGAGGTCTCGATAGGCGCCCGAGAGCGCGTAGGTGGCTTCGCTCTCCTTGCGGTCGGGGAACTTCGTGTCGACCTCGAGGTATCGGCGAATGTCGCCGCGGCGGCGCTGCACCAGGTGTCGGGCAAGCTCCTCGCGTTGCTGCCGGTTCTGGTCGCCGGCTAGCGAGTCAGGCAGGTTCTCGAACTTCGGATCAAGAAGCGAGAGGAGGCTTCGGAACGACCCCTCCTTGCCAGAGTGCGGGGTAGCGGTCACGAGAATCATGTGCCGGTCGGGGTCGGCCGCCAGATCGTGGATGAGCTGAAAGCGTTGGTGCCTGGCTCCCGACCCCTCTGCAGCATCGGCGCAGGTGTGGGCCTCGTCGACGATGACCAACTCGGGGCAGGCTCGAATGAAGTCGTCGCGGCGACGGTCTGACTTGATGAAGTCGATCGACACGACGGTGTGGTCGTAAACGTCGAAGATCGACTGGTCGTGCCCGAGGCCGCGTTCAAGGCGGGCCGCGGTTGAGCTGAGGACCAGCTCGGCATCGATGTGGAACTTCTCGGCCAATTCGGTCTGCCACTGTTCGGCCAGATGCGGAGGGCAGAGCACGCAGAGCTTCCGAGCATCGCCTTGCTCGAGCAGCTCCTTGGCCACCAGCGTCGATTCGATCGTCTTACCGATCCCGACGTCGTCGGCAATCAACAATCGGACCGGGTCGAGCTTGAGCGCCATCAACAGCGGAACGATCTGGTAGGGGCGGGGCGTGACCGCAATCTTGGCTACCGACCGGAACGGCCCGGCGCTTGAGCGAAAGCCGAGCCGAAGCGCATCGCGCAGCATTCGCGCCGAGCGATAGTCGCCTAGTTGGTCGGGCGTCGGAAGATCGAAACTCGCGGGTTCAACCGTCTCGAGTGCGGTGAGAATCCCGGTGATCTCGTGGTCGGTGCCGCCGAGGGGCCGCACGATGACCAGCTCGTCGGTTGACTCGGGTAGCACGACCCATTCGCGGTTTCGCGCCTTCACCAGCGCACCAGTCGCAAAGGTCACTGTTGGTTCCCTCCTCCAAATACACGAGCGAATGAGTCGACCCGTTGAGGCCAGTCAGCCTGATGGCCGAATCGGATGACTGTCAGACCCAGCGCTCTCAGGCGTTCGTCGACCGCTGCGTCGGCCTCGTCCGGAACGTGGTGGGGCCCGTCGATGAAGACGGCGGCCCGCTGATCCACGTACAGAAAGTCGACGGTTGCACTCGCCTGGTCGACCTCGGCTTGATGCTTGTCGGGCAACTTGAACCCGCCAGCGCGCAAGAAGTCGAGGAACTCTTGGTCGAGCGCCGATTCAACATGCCCGTCTTCCTTGGGTTTGGCCGCCGCGGTGCCTACCAGTTGAGCTGAACGAAGGCGACGCAGAAGCGGCAAGGCCGCGTGGCGGTCGAGAAGTTGATGCTCGGTCTGGTTCCTGTAGGACAGAAGGCAGTCGTAGCAGGCTGCTTCACAGTCCTCGCCGCTGAGGGTCTTGAGCTCGGTCTCAGTGACTGGGTCGATATGACAGCGCAGCATCGCTTCGGCCGCCACGCGATGCCACAACGCCGGTTCCTCGATGAGGCGGCGAAGCGCTCCGGCGCCGCCTTCGGCCGACTCGTAGAAGAGCAAGAGGTTGCGGCTATCGACACCCGGCAGTGGCTCGGCGGCCACCTCGTCGTCCTCGAGCTGGAACACGACCTGGAATGCCACCTTGAGGGCGGCTTGCAGCGAAGCCATTTGCTCTGTCGAGAGGTCGACTATGGGCTGGATCAGCAGGACGTTCCTGGAATCCTCAACATACGGAATGACCCTCTTGGTCTGATTCGACATCGGGTCATCGTTGTCCTCAGCTTCGGCGTCATTTGCGTTGCTCCAGTAGCCGCGCTGGATGTCGAGCACGAACCCGAGCTGTTCTTTGGTCCGGCGTCGTCGCCAGCCCAGGTTGACTCGCCAGATGGTGGCGGTGTCCCCATATGCGAGATGCAGGAGAGCGTTGCCGTCGGAGTCGGAAACTGTGGCCTCACTGACCGACAGCTCGCCGTCTCGCTCGGCGAAGTGAACACCCGAGATAATCTCGTACCCCTTGCGCTGGCGCTCTTCCTCGTCAGACGTGATGCGATCGCGCCGCACGGTGGAAACGTTCTGCAGGCGGAACAGGTTCTGGAGTGGCGGTGGAAGCTCGACCCCGCATCTCACGCACATGTCCGGATGAACGGAGCCTGTCAACGGGTGCAGATAGCCGCAGGAGTCGCATTGCTTCGCCTGCTGGGTGGCGATTCCACCATCGTCGATAGCGAGGTCCTCGACCGGCAGGATCACCCGGTTGATCCGATAGCGGGCTCCTTCGTGATACACGAGGCTCTGCGGACCGAACTCGCTGATCGCAAGGAACCGAGGGCGCTGTAGGAATTCGGGGTCGCTGCCTCGGCTACGACGTCCGGGTATGAACGCCGACAACGGAAGCCTTGGGAACGAGTAGCCAGGGAGAAAGCCCTCTGCCGCGAAGTAGCGGTAGGTGTAGAAGTCGGACTGATTTCGGTTGTCGCTCTCGGCCCGCAGCAGGTCCAGCTGATTCTCGGCCTCGCGACGAAGCCGGTCGGCCATCCGCTTGTCGGATGCTGAGGTGCTTGCGGACTGCTTGATCTTTGACTGTTCTCGCGCCTGCTGAAGAGCCGCCTTGTAGAGCGCCCGCCAGCGGTCGAGAGCCGTCTGGAACTGCTTGGCTACCTCGTCGAGCGTCTCATCGAGCCAGCCTTCGTGCCACCACCGAGCCTCGGCCAGCCGGTCTCCCATGTCGGCGATGACAGCTTCAGCGCGTGCCTTGGCCCGGCTTCGAGTCGCATCGTCACCGAGGTAACCCAGAACGTTCGGGAAGAGAGGCGGTACGTCCACGTCCTGGCCGAGGTCGAGGACATCGGTCATCGACTTGCCGAGGTCGAGGCCGCTCTCGGCCAACCAGACGGCGTGGATGTGCGCTCGGAGTAGGTCTTCGTTGGCAAGGTCCAGTCGGGGCGCCTCGACCTGTCCGGAAACCATCTGTTCCGGGTGTTTGAAGTAGTGCTGATCGTGAGAGTTGCCCGCGGCGCAGTACGTAAACACAAGAGCGGGCTGGCCGCTGCGTCCCGCTCGACCAGAGCGCTGGGCGTAGTTCGCTGGCGTCGGTGGCACGTTGCGCATGTTGACGACGTTGAGCTGGGAGATGTCGACCCCGAGCTCCATGGTCGGTGAGCAGTACAGCACCGGGAGCTCCGCAGACCGGAACCTCTCCTCGCGGTCGAGCCGTTCCTCGTAGGGCACTTGCGCAGTGTGTTCGCGAGCCTCAACCTTCTGAAGAGTGTCGCCAACGCTGGTGTAGAGGTCGACGAAGAACTCGTTGACCCTTCGATCTGGGCTGGCATTAGGCATGCGGATGTGGTCTTGGTATGGCGTCGTACCGTCGCCTGCAACCCATCGCATCGCAGCCGCGGGGAGCTGGTACTCGCCTTCGGGCCCCGGTTCGCCAAGCGCTGCCAAGAGGCCGTAGTGCCGAAGAGCTTCGAAGAGCTGGACGATGATCTCGTCTGTGTCTTGAAGGGTCAGCCTGCCGAACGACCCCAGCGCACTCGCTCGACGCAGGAACTGGCCGTAGCCGCTGCGTGACGAGACGTAGTAGGTGTCCTGCGCCTTCTTGCCGCCACTGCTGCGTGGGGTAACCACAGGCGCCGGGCGAAGCATTTCCTCGGCGACTGCCCAGGGCCCGGCGAGGCGTTGATTCGACCTGCTCTTGATTCGCTCTTGCTCCTCAGCCTCCATGGCTTCGACCTTGACCGCAAGCTCACGCCTGATCGTGTCGAGGAGAACTCGAAGCACGAACTCACGGGTCTCTCGAGTCGCCTCGGCGAGCGCGGGATGGGCTTGCCGCCACTCGTCCTCATCTGCTGCCAGTTCGGTGAGCGACTCGTACTCGATCTCCAGCAGGCCTGTCTGTTCGAGGTTCGGCTGGGTGAGCCTCCACCCGCGTTCGAGGTCTCGGTATACCCGATAGGCGAGAACGCCCTGCAGCGCGCGATCGGTGTCGGTTCTCGCAAAGCCCTTCAGCTCGGGCTCGCTCGCATAGTCCTCGAACGGCAACGCGAGAGCGTCAAAGACCTTCTGGGCCAGCTCATCGTGTCGCAGCCCTTCGGGGCCCGCGGCGAGGGCCGCGTTGTACAGCGCCGCCCTGAGCAAGGTCACCTGGACGAAGTCGTTGAAATGGCCCGCTTGAAGCGAAGCATCCTGGCGGTTGTCGGTGAAGGAGAGAAGCTTCTTCGCCTTGGCCGGTAGATCTGCAGAGCGGCGAAGGTGCTGGACAGCTGCCAGGGACATGATGGTGGTTGCGGTCGAGCGGCCGTCGGAGCCGAGGGTGCTCAGCCGACCGAAGTCGCGGCCAAGTCGGCCGGCATACGACACTCCGCACGAAAGGCAGAAGCGGAACGGTGTAGGAACCCACCAGGCAACCGTTCCCCCGTCGCCGACCTCGCCTGCGGGGGTGATCTCGATCTGCTTTGGAACGTCATCACGCCGGTTCGACCTGAGCTTGCCCTGGTCGTCGAACCACTCGGCAGGAAGCCGATCGTTCGCGTCATCTTGCGAGTCGGGCCAAGGCTGACTGCTGCTGATGTAGACAAAGCCAGCCCGCCCAGCATCGTCGTCGACCGCGTCTCCGATGTCGCGAGGGCTGAGCACCGACCCTGCTGGTCCTGGCGTGGAGCGCACGACGTAGTACTCCTGCCCGCATTCACGGCAGAACGCGAGGGGCAGAAGGACTTTCGACCGCAAAGACCCCGGCACGAATCGCTGACGGGTGAGCGAGAGGTAGCGCTCGGCCGGAGTCTCGGGCGACGCGTGGACCGTGTCGCCACGGCTCAAGAACTGATGCAGCCGGAAAGCGAACGATGGAAAGCCGCGCTCGTCGGGAGTGTCGTATCCGGCGAGCAGCTGTTCCCTAATCGCCTGCGCACACCGACCCGGGTCTTGGCCTGTCAACTGGCTGAGGTCTTTCGCAGCGCCACCCTCACCTTCAATCGAACGTGGCACCGCACGAACTAGGCGGTCATCTTCCTCCACCAGACCGAATGTCGACTCGATCCAGCTCGAGAGGGGATCTGCAACGAGGGATGCGTGATCGGTGGGAGGCGGACCTCCAGCCGCGACTCTTTCGCTGAGGGCAGCGGCAAACGCTGGATCGTCAGGCGATTGTTCGTTGGTGGCACGAATCAGCGTCTCGCCAATGACTCGCCCCGGCGACACGGTCGAGCCAAAGATGGTCGATGCGACATCGGCGACCTTCGCCTGTCGCTCGTCGTAGCCGCCTTCGCTGGACATCGTCGCCGAGGTGCCCACGCAGAGGAGGTCCGGCGAACCCGCCGCCTCGCGAAGCCGCCTCACCAGCAGCGAGACGTCAGCACCTTGACGCCCCCGATAGGTGTGGAGTTCGTCGAGTACTAAGAACCGCAGATCGCCGAGGCTGCGAACGAGGCGACGATCGGTGTAGCGCGTCAGGATCAGCTCGAGCATCACGTAGTTCGTGAGGATGATGTCCGGCGGCTGACGCAGCAGCTCATCGCGGGCGTCGCGGTCATCCTGGCCGGTATAGCGAGCGAATGTGACCGGCCGCTTGCGTCCCCATGGGCCGTGGTCGAGAAACTTGCTCAGCTCTTCAAGCTGACTGTTGGCGAGCGCGTTCATGGGGTAGACGACAATCGCCTTGACACCGTTGCCCGACCCGGTTCTGAGGACGTGGTCGACGATCGGGACTATGTAGCTGAGACTCTTACCTGACCCGGTGCCCGTTGTGAGGACGTAGTTCTCACCGGCGGCGGCAGCGTGGATCGCATCGGTCTGGTGCTGATGGAGCGTCATCGGGCGGCCGAGTAGGTCCTGTCCGTCTTTGTCGACCCTGAAGATCTGCGAGCACTGTGGATGGAGTATTCCTTCGCCTACGAGTTCGTCGATCGTCCCGCCAGGTTGAAACGAGGGGTTTAGGCCGATCATCGGAGGGGGCCAGAGCCTGCCCGCGTCGAATGCCTCGCTCACATGGTCGAGGATGCGTTGGTCCTTGATCGAGAGGAAGCTGGTCGCGTACTGGCGATAGCTACCGATCAGGTCCTCTCTGAGCTTGAACACGTCCAACGCCAATTACCTCCGGTCGCTCAACGCGCGGCCAATGTTCTGTAGCGACAAGACGTGACAGCTCATGCCTCGACTCGCTCGAACACGTCCAGGTGTGACGCCAGCGCCGAACTGGGCTTGCCGTTGTACAGCGCAACCAACAGGTCCCTCGCCCGGGTCATCGCCACGAAGAGCTGCGACAAGGCGAGCTCCTCAGCTTCGGTCGCCTCTTCGACTGGTTGGCCTGGATCTGCCTCGCGAGGGAATGTTCCGTCGGATAGGCCCGGCAGGAATACGGCCTTGAACTCGAGACCCTTGGCCCGGTGGTACGTACCAACCTTGACAAGGTCGCTTGGTTGGCCGTCGTATTTCGCCAGATCCTGCGCCGGGATACGTTCGGACGACAATCGAGCGACTACTTGGCTGACCATCCTGTTGGTGGGAACAAGGATGCCGATGTCGCCGGTTGCGAATGTGTCGTGGTCGACCAGTTTCCCAACCGACTCCGCTAGGTAGCTGAGCTGGTCATCGAACGAGGCCGCTTCTATCAAGAGGGGTGCCGATGCCGAGCGGAGCGCATCTACCGGCGCCTCGCCCCGGCGGAAGGTCTCGCCCAAGTCGTCGACCTCAGCTTCTCCAGCCACGGCCATCGCTGCGCTCAGTATCTGCCGGGTGTTGCGATAGTTCGTGCGCAGGACCGACGAGCGGCCGCGTACCTCAAGCCCCGCTTGTCTCAGCGTAAATCCGCCTGTGTAGATCCGTTGGGCGCCATCGCCGAGGAGTAGGAGCCCGTTGGCGCGGTCCACAAGGTCCGGAGCATTTGCGAGCGCCCGGATCAGTTGGAGGCCGGCGAGCGACAGGTCCTGCGCCTCGTCAACTACGACTCCCGAGTAGCGGGCCTGCGGAAGATTGCGGGCGTGGTCTCTGGCGCGAAGCACGACGTCGGGGAAATCAACCGTCCCGCGCCTGGCCATATCGGCATCCCACTCCTCCATGACCTGCCAGACATGGCTCCGCTGTTGCGACCCCATCGGGGCCTTGCGGCCTGTCCGGCGGATCTCGAGATACTCATCAAGCGAACTGATCGCACGGCCCTTGATGACGGCAGTGATCTCGTCTCGAACGTATTGCTTCGTGAAGCCCGCCTCCCCAAGCGGGGTCCCCGGGTATACATGGCGCCGATATGCGGCCTCAAAAGCTGCGTCGATTTCCTTCGGGGCCGTTACAAGTCGATCATCGGCAGCCGTACAGATCTGACTTGCCAAGCGATCGATATGAACGAACTCGACCTCGCCGGCTCGAGTGCCGGGCAGCCGGAGATAGAGCGCTTCGAACACCGGCGGCAGCGACTTGATGAACGTTGTGAAGAGGAGGGGCTTCTGCTCGCCGGCTTCTCGGTTGCGCTCGGCCAGCCACGCTGCGCGATGTAGTCCAACCACCGTCTTGCCTGTCCCGGCGGATCCTCTGACCTGCGCTGGGCCTTCGAAGTTCCTGGTGACAATCGTCCGCTGATCGGGGTGCAGGAAGATCATCCAGTCCTCGATCGGCTTGGACATCACCTCACGAAGGAACTCCGGCTCGGTCCGAGTAAACCACGCCCCCGCCCTCGGGTCGGTCAGCTGCAGCTCGAGCTCGCGATCCTCATCTGTCACCTCGGGCTTGTCGGCCGGTGTGGGTTCAGGAAGGGCCTCCCGCTCGGCGCGGGCCGCTTCTTCACCAGACGCATTGCCAAACGCGACAAGGTTGAAGGCCATCTCGAAGTGAGCGGCATCCATCGACCCTTCGAGGTCGAGGAGTTCGCTATCGGTGTTCACGCCGCGCATCACAGCGACCGTTGGCTCCGGGAAACCGAGCTCGGCAAGCTCCGCGTCGGTCCATGCCATGAAAAGCTTTCCAATGCTCTGGCGCTCGAGGTGATACGGCCGCTCGTCAGAGGCATCGGAAGTCTGCTCGAAAACAGTGACTACCCGGTCATTCGGGTCGAAGTCGATCCGCATCCGCTTAGCGCGATCTAGCACCGCGTGCGTGCCGTAGAGGAGCACAACAATCGTGTTGTTGAAGAGCTGCCAGATCAGTCGCCTGTCCGAGCGCCGCCCGCCAACGTCGGAGCTATAGACCTTCTTGCCGTTCCGCGCCGTGCCAACATCATGGGTCTGCAACTTCGGGTTCTGGAACGGCTGGGACCGCAGCTCGGCGAGAGTCTCCATCAGGTTGCCCAGGTACGAGTCGTCACGGCGCATCGACATGACACAGTCCCAGAATGATTGGGCCTCGATTACGTCGTGGTTCATGTCGTCGGCCCGCCCTGGTGTGCTCCCACCATGGTTCCCGAAACTAGCGCACCGGACGAAGTCAGAACCTTGACTCTCCGGGCTCTGGTGGGACCCGCGCGAGTCGAACACAATCCGGGCGTACCCGCGCCGACTATCCCGCCTGCTTCCTCAGGTCGGCTGTGGAGCGCAGGATGGCTTCAGTTTCCTCATCTGGCGTGTCCCAGACGCTGTGCTGGGTGAGATGCGCGCAGAGTTCTCCGTAGAGGCGGTCGACTTCGTCGAAGTCGTGGCGAGCAGCGGCGGCACGCATCAAGATGCGGAACAGGGCTTCGTTTCCGGGAACAAGAATCAGACCTCGCCGAGCTACTTCCTCGGCGCGGCTAGGTTCACCCGCCTCCAATTCGTACTCGCCAACGCGGAATGCGGCGTCGACGAGTAGCGACTCGATCCGTCGGTAGGTGGTCGGATCGTCGACAAGCCAGTCGAACGAGCCCGATGGGGCGTCGATGCCTGGTGCCCCATCGACGAGCTGAAGGGCTGGTCCGATGAGCTGGGCGGCCTGGTCCGCTGGTCTCGCCTTCGCCGCTTCGATGAGAGCCAACGCTCGAGTCCAGTCGCATCCGATGTCGTCGCTGAGTTCGTAGTTGCCACCGTTGGCGGCTGATGTGAGCCGGTGCTCTCCCGCCTCGTCGGTGCCGAGCGCTCGACGGATCTGGCTGAGGGCGTTGTCGGCAGTGCTCCGGTGCGTGGCCGTCGGCCAGAAGGCTTCGCGAAGGCGCTGCGATGAGACCTCTCGGCGGTAGGCGAGGTAGCAGAGCACTGAGAGGTTCTTGGTGGGCATGTCCTTGTCGAGACCTCGAACGCGAGGTTGCCGTCTGAGGATCTCGACCTCGATTGGCTTGGGTGCCATGACTCGTTCGAGGATCTCTTCGACAGTCTCCTGCGGCTCGTTGTCGCCGGACACGACGTCGGCCTGTTCGGGCTCTGCCACTCGAACCGGCGCGCTCTCGGCGTTGTCGAGAAGTTCGCTGACGCGCGCGGCCTCGGTCGGCGGTGAGTTCAGTGGTTCCAGCGGGAGTCCGTAGGGCTCGATCACGCAGTCGCCATCGGTGAAGTGGATTCGCTCTGCGACAGGTAGCTCGGCGTAGGCGACGACTGCGAGCGGCGCGTTGACGAGCGCTGCGGCATAGGCGAGTTGTCGTGCCAGGTCGTCGTGGCCTGGTCCGATGAGGACGATTCTCGGGTAGAAGAGCTCGCCAGGGCTCACGCGTTGACGGTACGGGGTGTCGGTGAGTCGCTCGTTGAGCTTGCCCATCTCGGCGACGCACGCCTTTGCCCATGCCTCGGGATCGGTGGGAACGGTGACGTTCGCCAAGCCGCCGACGTCGTCTGCCAGTCCGATGGCGACCAGTTCGCAGTCTGTGCTCCAGGGCGTTGACGTGGCTGCGACGGCGAGAGCGCGTTGCCATCCCGCTGCCCGCTTGGGATCGCCCCCGACTGCGAGTGCTCCCACCTGTTCGAAGTCGATGAGGAGGTCACCGGCTGGGGTTCGTCCGACCGGAAGTAGCGCAGGACAGTAGGCGTGGGTTCCTTCGGTTTCGGCGACGATGTCGTCGAGCTCGAGCGCTGGGTCGATGCGCCAGGTTGTGGCGCTGTCGGGGCCTTGGATGAATCCTTCGGGTGGCGCGCATGGTTCGTCGAGGAGGAGTTCGACGCCGAACTTGCCGACTTGCATTGCGACAACGGCCGGGAGTGCTGTCTGTCCCGACTTCGCGAGTCGAGAGCTGAGGAGCTTGTTGGTTGCCTCTATCCAGCGTGCGGAGTCAGTGTCGGCGATCGGCCGCACAGCGGATTCGTACTCGACGGCTGCCGACGGTGGTTCTTCGATCTGCGTTCCGGGTTCCCGCCGGGCGGCCTGATGCACCCGCAGGCGGCGAAGAGTGAGTGCCAGCGCGCCAGCGCTGATGCCGAGTGCACCGACGCCGAACACTGAGATCGGCGCTGACTCGGTCGAGGAGCCTTCGGCCGCCTCTAGTGTTTCCGTCGACTCAGCGGCGGGCTTTGCTGCTGCCGAGGTCGAGGGAACGGTGGTGGTAGGAGCCGGTTCGTCGGCCACGGTCACAGGTGTCGTCGACTCGGCGACGATGACCGGTGTTGTGGTTTCGGGCTCGGTAGCCGGTGGCAGGATCTGCTCGGGCTCGTCGACGACGTCGGGCTCGCTCACTTCGTCCTTGGGCTGGGCGGGAGCGAGCGGGTCAGTGGGGACGGTTGGTAGTTCGAAGACCTGGCCTGGGTAGATGAGGTTGGGGTCGTCGGGTGGGAGAAGTCGGTCTGTGTTGAGTTCGACGACGTCGGCCCAGTAGGGGGCTATCTCGGTGTCGCTGGGATCGCGTCCCCATGCGTCGGTCATGGCTTCTTCAGCGATGCTCCAGAAGTGGTCGCCGGCTTCGACCTCGACTTCGTGGTTCGCGGCCACGTCAGCCTCGTCGGCGAGAGGTAAGACGGCGTCGTCGGGGAGCTGGAGGTCCCAGCCGGTGTGCACGGTTTCGGTGGCACGGGTGATGGTGGTGCCATCGGGCATTGCGCGACCGAGGTTGGCGTCGCGGATCTCGGTCCACCGGAGTCCGTCTCCGAGGGTCGATTCGGCAATATCCCAGAAGGTGTCTCTGCTTTGGGTCGTGTAGGTCTTGGCTGCAGTCAGTGTCGCGGTGGTGCGGCCGGTCTCCGTCGCTGTGCTCTGCGGCGGGGTGGTCTCAAGGATCCAGCCTGACTCGACCGGACTGTCTGCCAGCCGCTGGAGGGGTGCTACGGCGGCGGCTCCTTGGGCGTTGGAAATCATCGAACTCGTGATCAGTGCTGCGGACGCGATCAGGCGGGCGGCGACCGCTTGGAGTCCGGGCAGGACGGGGGCTCGCCGGGCAGTGCGTCCCCGGACGGCCGCGATCGCCTCGACGATGACCGCGTACGCGAGTTGAGCCCAGCAGGCCCAGGCGATGATTAGCAGCGTTCCTGACAGGAGTGCTTCGGAGCGGGTGGTGTCGGATGCGAGTGGGTCGTTCAGCGTGTCGATGATCCGAACACCCGGCAGCCCGCCGAATCGCCACAGGAGAAGCGGGACTCCGACAGTCAATGCGACGATGACGATGAGGGAGGCGAGTCCTCGGATGAGGTCTGCGAGTCGGCGTGTCATGGTGCTCCTTCGACGCCGAGGACGGCGGTTGCGGATTCGGTTGCGCTGACGGTCCAAGGTCCTGGCAGAAAGCGGGTGTGAACCTGGAGTTGAACGGTGACGGTGACTGTGTCTTCGGTGACGGTGATGGTTCCGGTTTGTCCGACGGCGGCGAGGAACTCGGCGGCGGCTTGGGTGGCGGCCTCGGGGTCGAGGTAGGCGATGCCGGTGGTTCGGTAGGCGGCGGTGTCGACGTGTTGGGCACCGGCGCGGGCGGCGTTGTCGGCGATGTTGCGGGCTTCGGAGAGCGCGCCGAGCTTGCGTCCGCCGTCGACGGCGAGTCCGGCGACCATCAGGAATGCGATGCCGAGAACGGCGATGAAGATGCTGATGGCGCCTCGTTCGTTCCTGTCTCGTGCGTGCGTGTTCACATGTCGCTCCGGTAGGTGTCGATCACTTCTGTGGCCGTGCCCGAGAAGGTTCGACTGGCGGGTACCGCGAGTCCGGCGAGGTCGGAGAACGAGGCGGTGCAGGTGATGGTGACGCTCACCCAGCCTCCGGGCTGGAACCGGTCGAGCCCGACCTGGACGTCGAATCCGTTGGCGCAGCTCAGCCCCGACGTGGTCAGGTTGGCGGCGGCGACCTGTTGGGCTTGGATGCTGGCCTGGTCTGGTGTTCCGGCCAAGCTGGCGGCCCGTGCGGCTTCTTGGGCGGCTCCGCGCACGTCGTTCTCGGCTTGGGCAACCCGTCCGGCGAACACGACGAGCAGCATGAACGCGGTGAGGAACGCTGTCATGACGACGGCGAACTCGGTGGAGACGGCTCCGTTCTCGTCGCGACGGGTCATCGTTCGTTCTCCGCGATGAACCGTTCGACGGGGCCTTGGGCTTGAGCGGTGACCGACCAGGCGCCCGGGAAGATGCTGAATCCGAGGTCTCCGTGGATGGTGACCGTGACCGTCTCCGCGCCGCGGTTGACGTCGACGGTCACGTTGTGGAGGTTGCCTGCTTGGCCGAGGATCGCTTGGGCTCCGGCCTGGCCGTCGGCTGCGGTGGCGGCCTGGGCCGACGCCGAGTCGAGCGCTTCCTCGGCTGCGATCTCGGCGGCCTGTTTGGCGTGCCACCACAGACCGACTTGCATCGGTAGGAGGACGAGCAGGATCAGCACGGGCATGAGGACGGCCAGTTCGGTGGATGTGGCTCCTTGCTCGTTTCGTTCCGCTCGCCGGTTGTGCGTGCGGTTGGTTTGCATCTCAGCCCGGTGCCTGGACGGTGTCGGGAATGTTGTTGGCGTTGCTGCGGGCCTTGGCGACGAAGATCCCGCCGAGGACGACGGCGATGGCCACCATGGCGGCGATGACTACGGCCATCTCGGTGGAGATGGCGCCCTCTTCGTCGCGGGTGTCGACGCCGGCGAGGTTCAGGTTGTACTCGACACCGAGGTGCATGAAGTCGATGTAGTTGCGTAGCGCTTGCATGGTTGTCTGGTTCCTTTGTGAGGGTTCCGATCTAGATCGGTCTGGTTGGCTGGATTCGGATTCGCTCGCCGGTCACCCTCCTGCTGGTGCTGTGAGGGTGGTCGGGGCGAATTGGCTGGAGCCGCCGTCGGTGATGGCGTCGACGGCGCCAAAGGCGATGAACAGCACGAGACCGAGGATCATGACGACGACTGGGACGATCATCTTCTCGGTGCGGGCTTCGGCGTTGGCTTCGAGATCGGCAGCCTGTGCGGTGCGGATGGCATCGGCTTTGGCGATGAGGGACTGCTTGATGCGTGCACCGTGGTCGCCTGCGAGCGACACGGTGGCGGCGAGCTCGCTGAGTTCGCTGACGCCGAGTTCTTCGCCAAGCTGGACGAAGGCTTCCCATGGGCTGCGGCGGGTGAGGCGGGCCCGGCGGAGTGCTCGGCGGATCTCGGCGAATGCCCATCCGTCTCCGGCTTCGGCTGCGCCTTCGAGAGCCGATTCGATTCCAGCGCCACCGGCAAGAAGGATGGTGACCAGGTCAAGGTAGGCACTGAATGCGTGCTTGAAGGCCTGGCGGCGGGCGGCGACTCGGTCTGCGAGAGGCAGGTCGGGGTAGAAGAAGCCGCAGAGTGCCAAGGCGAACGCGATGACTCCGGTTGCGAGTGCCGATGGGGCGATGCCGTTGGTGGCCAGTGCTGCCGAGGCGACGATGGGGAGAGCGAAGCCGGCCGAGGCGGCGAGGAGTTTCTCGTAGGCGTGGCGTTCGATGGTCTTGTCGAGCACCCGGAGCGCTTCGATGGTCTTGGGTCGCTCCGCCATGCCGAGCATGCGCATCACGCCCAGGCCTGCGGCACCGAGCGAGGATTGGATGCCGGTCAGGTCGGGTTCGTCGAGTTCGCCCGATCGGAGTGCGGCGACCGATACTCCGGGCCGGTCGAGGGTCGTGGCGATCTGGTCGAGTGGGACGGGTCGTAGCTGGAGACCGTTGATGACGAGGAGTAGGCCGATTCCTATCCCAGCTCCGAGCATGGCGAGCACGAGCACGGTCATCGGGTGGCTCCGGTTCGTGTGGTGCGGGCCGAGAAGCGCTCGGGCATCTGGATCTGGCCGTAGGTCGCCAGAAGCCAGCCGCCGAGTGCGAACACTCCGGCTACGACGATCAGCCAGAGTTGCCCGGCGAGCGAGTCGTATGCCTCGAGCAGCTGGCGGGAGAACACGAACAGGAAGGCGATGGTGATGATCGTGGTGGCGACGACGATGCGGGCCGAGGTCCGGATTCGGGCTCGGCCCACCTCGACCCGGAGCCGCATCCGCACGTCAGCTCTAATCGTCTCGGCAAGGCGGCCGAGGAGCGGTCCGAGTTCTCTCGCTTCCATGCGGGCGGCATTGATGAGGGCGACGACGACAAGATCGGCCGATGGGTGGTCGAGATCGGAGCCGAGCTTGGCGAGGGCGTCGACCAGAGGCATGCGGTCGACGCGTGCAGCGAAGCGGCGCAGGTCGGCGGCGATCGCTTCAGGTGCGACCGCGGCCGAGGCGATAAGCGCCTGTTCGAGTCCGGCCGATCCGGCCATGTTGTCGCGGATCATCTCGGCCCATGCGGCGACGCCTTCGGTTCGCGCAACAGCGAGGTCTCGGTCGGTTCGTGCCGCGAGCGGGCGTGGCAACCAAAGGACGACACCGACTGTGAGCACGGCGACCACCGGCCAGCCGGTGAGTGCGTAGACCGCGACGCCAGCGAGTGCTGATCCGGCGATCCATGCTGCTGCGGTCTCGACCTTGGTGGCGGTCGGGAACAGGGTGCGCAGATCGGGCAGGATCTGCTGGCCTCGGATGCCGGCGACGAGCAGGAGGATGCCGAGCCCGATGCCGGTTCCGAAGAGGGCTGCGATCAGGAGACTCATCGGTCCCACCCGGCCAGGTCCGGAGCGAGCCAGCGGGTTTCGAATCCGGCGCGTTCGAGTCTGGCCAGGCTTGTGTCCCTCAATCCGAATCGGGGCATCGCCCGGCCCGTGCTATCGGGTGCGTAGACCTCGTTGGAGGTGACGAGTGGTCCGTCGGCGCCGGTGATCTCGCGGACGCTGGTTACTACTCGCTCGTTGGTGTCGAGACGGCCAAGGTGGACGACGAAGTGGACGGCGTTGGCGATCATCAGGTTGGTGACCTCGACGTCGAAGCGCTCGGGGGTCATCGCCATGTACATCTGCAGGCGTGTGAACACGCCGAGGCTGGAGTCGGCATGGATGGTGCACATCGACCCGTCGTTGCCCTGCGACATGGCGAGCATCATGGGGAGAGCCTCAGCGCCCCTAACTTCGCCGACGATCACGCGGTCGGGCTGCATTCGTAGTCCCGATCGGACGAGGCGGTGCATCGGGAACTCGCCGACGCCTTCCAGGTTCGCCTCGCGTGCTTCGAGGTCGACCCGGTTCGGGTGCAGGTCGGCGAAGTGCTCCAGACCGATCTCGAGGGAGTCCTCGACGGTGATTATCCGCTCGGTCGAGGGGACCTCGTTTATCAGGCAGCGCATGAGAGTGGTCTTGCCGGCTCCAGTGCCTCCGGCGACGATCACGTTGAAGCGGGCCAGCACCATGGCTCGCAGCAGGTGGAACAGTGATTCGGAGATGGTCCCGAGGCCGATCAGCTGCTTGAGGCGGCTGATGTCGAAGTTGTGCCGGCGAATCGATACCGACGGTCGTCCCGACACCCACGCGATGGCGTGGAGTCGGTCGCCTGACGGGAGGCGCATGTCGAGCTCGGGGCTGGCGGGATCCCAGCGTTGCTCGGAGCGTCCCCGGCGTGCTTGGGTCTGAATCAGCTCGACCAGCTCGGTGTCGGTGTCGGCCACCGGGTTGCCAGCGACTACCGCTCCGTCCTGACCGGTGAGCCAGACCTCGTCGCATCCGTTCGCGTGGATGTCGGTCCATTGAGGGTCGTCGATGTAGGCCTGCAGCCGTCCCAGCCCGAACAGCCTGTTCAGGACGGCGGTGGTCAGGTGCCGGGTTTCGTCGTCGGTCACCGGCGCGGACCCGTTTCCGAGGCGTTCTGCGTCGAGTGCCGAGAGTTGACGGCTCACGAGCTGGCGGGCGAACTGGCGTCGGTCTTCGTGTCCGAGCGCTGGGCGCCCTGCCGCTTCGTCCTGAGCGTCGCGCTCGTCGAGCGCCTCGCCGACCGCAGCGTGGAGCCGGTTGACCAGGAGGGAATCGAAGCTCATCCGACCGTCTCCATCGCAGGAGTGGGCACCTGGTTAGTTGTCGGCGCAGCTTCTGCTGGCTGCGCTTCGATCGTGGTGTGGGCTGCGAGGTCTTGTGCGAATGCGGCAATCTCGCGCACGAGCGGACGACGGGCGAGCCTGCCCTTGACCCCACCGGCGACAAGCGCTTCGGCCGTCGCTGCGTCGTTGGGAAGCACCCGGGCAACGCTGTGCCCGGTCACCCGCTCGACCTCTTCGGCCGGGTGTGGTGTCGATCCGATGAGCAGCCATGCGACCGACCGGCCGTTCGAGGCGAGGTTGTCGAGCAGTGCGGCGCCTGGGTGGATCTGTTCGGCGACCGGTCTCGCCGCAAGGAGGACGAGGTCGGCCTGTTCGACGAGGGTGTCCGATGTCGGCGTCAGTCGGCCGCAGTCGGCGATCGTGGTGACGTCTGGGAGCTCCGCCAGCCAGCGGCCAAGCCGGGCTCCGCTGGTGTCGAGGATCGAGCTGGTGCGGTCGGCGCGTTCGGGTGACGCGACGACAGGTAGCCCGCCGGGGAGTTCTTGTGCGTGGTTCCACAGGTCGGTGCGGGTCAGTCCGTGGCGGCCCGCAGCGGCCAGGGTGACGAGTCCTGGTTGACGGCCAAGCTGATACCAGATGGCGAGGGCTCCGCCTGCTCGATCGGCTTCGAGGAGGAGCTTGTGTCGGTCGTCGTCGGTTGGGAGTGCTGCTGCTAGTCCGAGCGCCGTGGTCGTAACCCCGGGCGATCCCTTGGCTGATGCGAGGCAGATCAGGCTCATGTCAGCCCTCCTCTGCGACCTGGATGAGTCGGACCCGGTTCGCCGACGCTGCGGCTGCGACCTTGGCTGCGTCCTCCTCGCTGACCTGGATGGCGACGAACAGGTATCCCTGGACTCCAACCTGGGAGACCTCGACGACGGTCGCATCGTTGACCAGTACTGCGCCCTCGATGGTGTCGGCGTCGAAGGTTCTCGGGTCGCCTGCGGTGGGTGTCAGCACGACGGCGACGGCATCTCCAGCGGACAGGGCGAGGGACGGGAACTGTCCGGGCTCGAGAGCGAGTCCGACAACTCCCTCACCTGAGCTGATGAGCGAGCCGTCGCTGAACTGCTCAGCTGTGATGAGAGCGCCAGCGGGAAGGTCGGTGCGGGCGACCCGGCCGACGACGAGCGCTGCCTGGTCGGACCTCAGAACCGCGACCTGGTCTTCGCTTCCGATCCCTACTACCTGGAGGTCTTCGAGAATGATGACGTGTCCGCGCTCGACTGGGTTGCGCAGCGCGAGCACTGGTGTCTGTTCGGTGGCGCTCGCCTGCCACCAGAGCACGCCGAGGGCGCAGACGATCACTACGAGCGCTCCGGCGATGGCCTCGGGCACGCGTCGTCGCGTCTTGCGCGTTGCCGTGGGCGCGAGGTCGAACTTGGAGTCGTCGTGCTTGTGGCCGTTGACCTTCGGCCGTTCGCGTAGTTGTGTCGTCATTTCCGCCCGCTGTTCCTCTCGCTATGTGTCGTTCGTTTCGAGGGCTTGGATCTCGCCCACCCGCACAGTCGCGGAGCCGAGGTGCGCGTGATGGTTCCGAGCAGCACTGGGGTCGGGCTCAGGCTCGTCCACCCCCACACCTCGAACTCGACCGTGACCGCCGCCGTGAGTCCGGCGCTGCCTGCCGTCGAGTGTCGGTACGTGTGGGAGCACTCAGGGTCAGCTGACTCTTCGCTCCACTGCGAGCCCGCCCCCGTGCACGTGACGGTGGTGCCATCGCCCGGGGACCAGATCGTCGCCGTGGGCACGGCCTTGGCCTCAGCCCACATACGGCGGCTCGGCGTCTCCGCACGGCCGATGTAGCTGCCCGCCCAATACGACTCGTCAACCCAAAGCCACGTCGGCATCTGGACAACCATCGGGATCGTCTGCCCGTCGGGGCTGGACGACCACGTTGGCAGCGCAGGGTCGATGACCCGCTTCGCCTGCTCGAGCAGATCCTCTTCCGAGAAACCACCACCCTCTGGCGCTACGAACATCCGGTTTACCTCTACGACGTCACCGTCGCAGATGAGCTGGAACCAGGCGCCTGTGTCGGAATAGATCTGGACGCCGTGTTCGTCGTAGACGCCGACCCACAAGTCGTCGTCAAGGGCCCGTTCCCAAACGCAGTCGCCATCGTCGACGGTGATTGACTCGTAGCCTTCGACGGTCGCGGACGCAGTCACCTCCACGACGTTCTCAACGACTCCGACCTCGCCCTCATCAGCGGCAAGGGCTGGCGAGGTTGCAAGCGTCGCTGCGACTAGTGCGGAAAGTCCTGCGGTGACAATGCGCATCCCGCGACTCCTTCCCACTGCTGCAGCCGAACGACACGCGAGACCTTCCACGCCTCCCCCACCAGGTCCAGCTCGATGAGGTAGTTGTGGGTAACGACGTCGTCGTTGATCACATCACCGGTAGCCACTTCGTAGATCACGCCGTCGTCGATCGAGCACACACCCGCAGATGCGGTCGCTTCCGAGACTTGCACCGAGCCCACGCGAATGGCGGCAAGCTGCTGCTCCCCAGCCCGGATCGCCCGGCCATCGTCCAAACGCCTCTGCGTCTCTGAAACGGTCGAAGTCAACGCATCGCCGATTGCCACCTCGGCAAGGGCAGCGTCGCCCGGGTTCGGAACCGGCCCGGCGTTCGCTGCCTCGCGGGCGGCGAAGAATGCCCGGATTCGGTTCGCGATGACCGATTCGATCGTTTCGGCTGCGGTCGTCGTAGTCGGTTCAGCCGGTGCAGTCGTCTCGACCTCGGTTGTCGTCGAGCTTGCCGCAGTGGTGGTGGTTGTCGATTCGACCCCCGTCGACGTCGACGAGGTGACGATCGTGGGGGTCGATCCCGAAGACGAATCGCCCGAGCACCCGACAATCAGCGACGTCGTCGCTGCAAGGGCGAGCAGCGACAAGAACCACCGTTGCCCGCCGAGAATGCCCGACTGACCACGCTCCACACCGTGAGTAGTCATATCGCCACTCTATGTGATGACTGTTGGTGGTCGTCAAGGGTGAATCTGTTCTGACTCATACCCACCCCAGGGACATCGCCGTCGTCGAAACGCGACAAGAAATCTTGAGAAACCCGATTTCGACGCGAATTTGAGGTTTCTTGTCGCGCTCAGAGCGTTCGCATGTCCCTGGGTGTGGCATGGAACTGAAACGGAAGCAGCGGTGAAGGCCATCGGGGGCCTGGTTGCCGCAATGACCCTCACACTCGTGGTGGGGTTCTTCGGCCTCGTCGGGCTGGTCACGCTTGCGGCGGGTTCACAGTCCGCTGCGGCTGCGACATCAGATCCTTCTGACGAGGCGTTCGCCGACATCCCCATGGACCTGCTGCAGCTCTTCGTCGTCGAAGCGACCCGGTGCCCCGGCCTCCCGTGGACCGTCATGGCCGGCATCAGCAAGGTCGAGTCCAACCACGGCAGATACGGCGGCGCCAACATCGGACCAGACGGCATCATCTGGCCGCCGATCATCGGCATCGCCCTCGACGGGTCGAACGGAACGGCACGCGTTCGCGACACCGACGGCGGCTGGTGGGACGGAGACGCGACCTGGGACCGGGCCGTAGGACCGTTCCAGTTCATCCCGTCCAGTTGGCGGATCTTCGGAAGCGACGCCGACGGTGATGGAGTCGCCAATCCGCACGATGTCGATGACGCTGTACCCGCGATGCGGCGTCATCTCTGCCCCGAAGGTCGAGTCGTCGACGTCGAAGCGGCGATCTTCGCCTACAACCGATCTTGGGAGTACGTCGAGGCTGTTCTCCAGTGGGCCCAGTCGTACACGGGTGCGCTGACCACGTTCGGCCAACCGGTCGCCGGGTACGCATTCCCGGCACCAGCCGACTACGCCACCACCGCGATCGCGACACGCCCACATCACGACTATCCGGCAATCGACATCGCGATGCCGGTTGCAACACCCGTGTACGCCATCACCAACGGCACAGTGACGACAGCCATCGCCAACGCAGGCATCTACACCGGCGGTGGCAGCGGCCGCTGCGGCAACACCGTCACCATCACCGGGACTGACGGCGCCACATACACCTACTGCCACCTATCCCAGGTCGCAGTCACGGTCGGCGACACCGTTGTTGCAGGCCAACCGATCGGCCTCAGCGGAGGCCAACCCGGAACGCCCGGAGCCGGCAACACCACCGGACCGCACCTCCACCTCGGCATCCGAGTCAACGGCATCTCCGTATGCCCCCAACCGCTCCTGCTCGCAGTCCTCCGCGGCACACCAATCCCCAGATCTACAGCTCCCACGACCGGCTGCGTTAGCGGCAGACCGTCCATCGACTGGAGCGCATGGCTAGGTTCGTCGTCCGAGGCTTCCGTCCCCGACTTCGCGAGTTTCCGGTGAGCGATCGCAGCCCCGAATCGGGATCCCGTCACCTTCACGATCTCGACTCACTGCCGCCGTGCCGCCCCCAGATGACGCCGGGGCTGGCAAGAGCACTCCTGCGGGTCGTCCGATCTGCCGCAGAGCGGTCGACAGAGGACGAGCGTCACAGCCCTCGCCTAGCATCCTGAAACATGGGGAAGTTCGCCTTCTACGGTCGTGTCAGCACCGAGGATCAGCAGGACCCGAAGTCTTCGCGGGATTGGCAGCTTTCGCGGTCGTTGCAGCTCATCGAACCGGCTGGCGGAGCGGTGGTCCAGGAGTATTTCGACATCGGCCAGTCCCGGTCACTTCCCTGGAAGCGCCGCCCTGAAGCCGCTCGCCTGCTGAGTGCACTTGCTGACCCCCAACGCGGCTTCGATGCTGTGGTCATCGGCGAACCCCAGAGGGCTTTCTACGGCAACCAGTTCGGGCTCACCTTTCCGGTCTTCGTCCACTACGGCGTCACACTCTGGGTCCCCGAAGTCGGCGGGGCGATCGACCCGGGAAGCGATGCCCACGACCTCGTCATGTCGCTCTATGGCGGAATGAGCAAGGGTGAACGCAACCGGATCAAGACAAGAGTGCGCGCAGCTATGTCATCCCAGGCAGCTGTCGAGGGCCGCTTCCTCGGCGGACGACCACCCTACGGCTACCAACTCGCAGACGCCGGACCACACCCCAACCCTGGCAAGGCCGCGACCGGTCAGCGGCTCCGTGCCCTGGAGCCCGACCCTGAAACGGCACCCAACGTCGAACGGATCTTCAACGAGTTCGTTGCCGGATCTGGTCTGTACGCGATCGCCGAAGGACTGACACAAGACGGGATCCTGTCGCCCTCGGGCTACGACGCAGCCCGAAACCGGCACCGCCGCAGCTCGAAAGGCGTGTGGAGCAAGATCGCCGTGCGCGCGATTCTGCAGAACCCTCGCTACACCGGCTATCAGGTCTGGAACAAGCAACAGCGACACGAGGAACTTCTCGATGTCGAAGATGTCGCCCTCGGCCACCGATCGAAGATGCGCTGGAACAACCGCGCCGACTGGATCTGGTCAGACGAGCCCACCCACCAACCGTTGATCGGCCTCGAACTGTTCAACGCCGCCCAAGCCGTGTTCACCGGAGCACAACGCGCCAAGGTTCGCCGTGAGCGGACCCAGCACACCTACCTGCTCAGCGGACACGTCTACTGCGCCGAATGCGGACGACGCATGCAAGGATCTTGGAACCATGACCGCCCGTACTACCGCTGCAAGTTCCCCAAGGAATACGCCGTAGGCAAGGGCGAACACCCCAACACCATCTACGTACGCGAAGCCGCAATCACCCCCGCCATCGACAACTGGCTCGCCCAGCTCTTCGACGACGATCACATCGACGCCACCTGCGCCGCCCTCGAGACCGCAGCCGGCCCCGACCTCGCCGAACAGAACCGCATCGCCGCAGCCCGAGCCAAGCTCACCGAATGCGACAACAAGCTCGCCAAATACCGCCAAGCCCTCGAAGCAGGCACCGACCCAACCATCGTCGGCGAATGGATCGAAGAAGTCAGACTCGCCCGTCGAGCAGCCGAACTCGCTCTCCAACCCAACCCAGGCAACGACCGCCTCACAGCGACCGAAATCAAGAGAATCGTCCGACAACTCAAGGGAATCGTGGCGATTCTCGCCACCGCAGACCCCGAAGACCGCAAAGCCGTCTACCGAGAACTGAACCTTGCCGTCACGTACCACCAGGACGGGCGCTTGCAGGTCACAGCAGGACCCGACGCGTGTACTACCTAGTGGTGTCGGAGGGGGGACTTGAACCCCCACACCCTAACGGGCACCAGATCCTTAGTCTGGCGCGTCTGCCAATTCCGCCACTCCGACGTGCTTCAGCCAACGGCTGAGGCGATCGATAACTGTAGCGCGCGAGCAGCCCGATCGCGCAACGTTTCGCGACTTCGGCGGTGCCACGCGTTGGCGGCTCGGCGACTGTCAGCTGGGCCGGTTCCGGCCCCTCACCGCAGGCATCCACCGTGGTCCTGCTGTCGCATTGATGCGGGCAAGAAACGCATCGTGATGCGGCTCGATCAGCTCGCAGAACGCCTTCGTCGCAGTCTCGCCGACCTCCCGCCACGCCGGGGCCGTCAGTGCATCGGTACGGCGTTCGAGGTCGAGCCGAAAACGGCGACCGGCATCGTTCAGAGCACCACCCGACGCCAACCCCTTGTTCTCCAGCCTGGCCCAGCCCGAAGCGATCGCCTCATCGTCGCCGCCTCGGCTGCGGGCGATCCACTCCTCGCTGCCGTACTCGTCGATGTCGACCATGGCCGAATGCAGCAGCCCAACCTCGACATCGTCGAGATCCTCACTGGCACATAGCGCCCAGTGGTTGTCACCTCTCAGCTCGCGCAGGCAGTTGGCAGCCAACCAGGCAGACAACACTGTGCCCGACTCTGGCCGGGCGACGGCTCGATGGGCGCTGAACATCGGCCTGGCACCGTGGTGCACCGAGTCGACGCCCCGCCAAAGATCCTGGTCCAGCGGTGCCAATGCGGAACCAAGCCCTGGCGCGATCGACTCGAGACCGGGCTCTATCGACGCGTCGCGCGCAGCCAAGATCGCCTCGGTCGACGCCACACCCCGGTACAGGCTCATCACAAACGAGATCACCGCCGGGCTGATCGAGAAGGTCGCCGACGCGGCGGCTGCTGCGGACACGTCATCACCCAGCGGCGCCAGGCGCCAAGCGACGATCCACCCGGCGCCTCCCTGCACTCCCAACGATTCGTACCTGGCGATGGCGTCGGCGTCCCACATCAGCCAGCCGACCAAGTCGTGTCCGGCCACCCCAGCCCTGGCGGTCAGCTGCAGCCAGTCGTAGTCGTTCATCTCCGGCACCTCACCCGGCCTCGATGACGGTCACCGTGCCCGAGTCGCCATCGACCTCGATGATTGCTCCGTTCGGTATCCGATCTGTGGCCCCGGTAACCGAGACCACACAGGGAATGCCCAGCTCGCGGCTGACGATGATGGCGTGGCTCAACGGTGCTCCCACGTTCACGACCACCGCCGCAGCTGGCACGAACAGGGGCGTCCACGCCGGGTCGGTCATCGGAGCGACAAGGATGTCACCAGGCCCGAGGTCACCGGGGTCGGACGGGTGCTGCACCACAACCGCTCGACCGCGGGCCTTGCCGGGGCAACCCGGCAAACCGCTCAGCATCGTTCCTGCATCGGCCACCTCGATGGCCTCTCCCCCACGCACCGGCCACTCGCTTGGCGGCACAGGGCCGCTGTTGAAGATGAAAGGTGGCTCGCGAGACGCCAGATAGTCGAGGTGAGCCTGGCGCTCGGCGGCAAGCTCGGCGACCTCGTCGAGGTCGCCAGATATCAGCTGTTGGACCTCATCGGCGAACAGCAGACAGATGTCGCGGGGCTTGTGAAGCTGACCTCGTGCCACCGCCCGTCGCCCGATTTCCCACAGCGCCATGCGGACCTCGCCGATCACCCGGATGATGTTGGTCTTGGACCGCTCGCGCCCGGGCAAGAAGACCTGCGCCGACTCCAACGCCGCTAGGAACTGGGCCTGAGCGTCAGCATCGGCAGCGAGTGCTTCTGCTATCTCGGCGCCCAGCTGACGCCTCTCGGCCTCGCGTCTGGCGTTCTCTGCCGCCGGGGCAGCATCGTCTGGAGCACCGCGCATGGCATCTATCAGCGCCAGAACCAGATCTGGATCGGTCTCCCAGGTAGGCGAATGGATGTCCCACTCGTTGGGACCACGGCTGCCGTATTCGGCGAGGAAGTCGTCGAGCCGGGACGCAAACGCAACCGGAGCACTGCGATAGTCCGAGCGCAGGCGTTCGTTCAACCCCTTGCGGCCGGCCTCGAACAGCTCAACCAGCTCGGGATGCGAGTTGACGGTTCTAGACATCTCCCACATGGCGAACGAAGGGGCCGCCGAATCGACATCGCCCATTCCGGCCATCAGGCGCATTGCCACCTCGGGCCGCCCCACAGCAGCACACACCGCGCCGATGACCCCGGGAGCGATGCTGGCCGCACCCGACTGGTTGATGTGCTGATCGAACAACCGGCGGCAAAGCGGTTTCAGCGAAGCCGCCCTGTCGAACAGCTGTTGTTCGGTCATCGTCGACAGATCGGGCCGACTGTCCCTGACACGGTGCGCCTCGGCCCGATCGGCCTCGAGTTCGGCCTGGCTCTTGTCGCCCATCACCCAGCCCAACCAACCGGTCATGACCTCGGTGGTGTGAGGGTTGTAGTGCCATTCCTGAGGTTCGTAAGGCGGCACATCGGGGTGGCCGGCGAAATACGCGTCGTCGAGCATCTCGGCCGAGAAGCCAGGCGTGCGCTCGGCCCAAACCCTCAACAAGGTCGCACCCAAATACGCGTAGCCCCCGAACACACCCATCACCTCGGGGCGAACGGGGTCAGACTCGTGGGGCTCGATGCCGAGGCGGTTTGTCATGCAGTCGCGCCAGCCGAGGATGGTGCCTCCCTCGAACACCATGTCCCAGCCAAGCGGACTGGGCGGCTCGGGCAACACCTCACCCACATTGGCACGAGTCCACAGCGGGTACTTCGGATCCCAGCGGTTGTCCTCGATCCAGCGCATGAGTCCCCCTCGCCTCGCTGATTCGACGACAACCTAACCGAGTCAGGCCTTGAGCGCCCTCTCGATGTCGTCGATCAAGTCGGCCGGATCCTCTAGCCCCACGGACAGGCGCACCATTCCCTCGGTGATGCCAATCTGCGCCCGCAGCGCCGGATCGACACGCCGGTGAGTGGTGGTGGCCGGGTGGGTCACCAGACTCTTCGAATCGCCCAGGTTGTTGCTGATGTCGACGATCTCCAGAGCATCGAGGAACCTGAACGCGGCCGGCTTACCCCCGTCGACGGTGAGGGTCAGCACCGTGCCACCCGCCTTCATTTGGCGCATGGCCAGCTGGTGCTGTGGGTGCGACACAAGACCCGGATAGCTCACCGACACCAGACGCTCGTGGCCCTCGAGGGCCTGGGCAATCGCCAGCGCCGAAGCCGAGGAGTGCTCGACCCTCAGGCGCATGGTCTCGAGACCCTTCACGAAAACCCATGCGTTGAACGGGCTGAGGCTGGGACCGGTGTGCCGGGTGAACGCCATCACCTGACCGTTGATGAATTCTTCTGAGCCCAGAACCGCGCCGCCAAGCGTGCGTCCCTGACCGTCGATGTGTTTGGTGGCCGAATAGACGATGACGTCGGCGCCCAACTCGAGCGGCTTTTGCAGAACCGGGGAGGCGAAGATGTTGTCGACGACCACGGTTGCACCAGCGGCGTGCGCCAACTCCGAGACCGCCGCGATGTCGATGACCTCGAGGCCCGGATTGGAAGGCGTTTCCAGGAACACGGCATCTGCGCCGGGTTCGAGCGCGGCGCGCCACTGGTCGAGGTCGGTGCCGTCGACCAGAACGGTCTCGACGCCGAACCTCGGCAAGATCTCGGTGAGGATGACCGTGCACGAACCGAACAAGGCCCTCGACGCCACGACCCTGTCTCCGGCCGACAGCTGACACGCCAATGCCGCCCACACCGCGGCCATGCCACTTGCGGTGGCGATGCAAGCCTCGGCGCCCTCCAGCAGGCGCAACCGCTCTTCGAACATGGCCACGGTCGGGTTGCCGTAGCGGCCGTAGACGAAGCGGTCGATATCACCGGCAAAGGCAGCCTCGGCCTCGGCCGCCGACGAATAGACGAAACCAGACGTGGCATAGATGGCCTCGGCCGTCTCGTCGAAGCCCGAACGCGACAAACCGCCCCTGACCGCAAGCGTGTCGGGCCGCCAATTCATGCCGTTTACTGCTGCTTCCACGGAAGCTTGTCTTTCCAGCCACCGTGGCGGTGACCGTTGCCGTCGAGATCGCCCTCGAACCCGGCGGCGACGTTGATGGCCTGGGTGAAGCCCGCTGCGGTCAGCGCGTTGGCAGCCGCGTTGGACCTGGCGCCCGAGCGACACATCAACAACACGGGCGCCTCCTTGTCGAGCCCATGGGAGGCCTCGGCAATGAAGTTCGGGTTGTGCGAACCCGACGGATAATCAATCCACTCGACCAATCTGGCCTGCTTGTGAATCGGAGACAGATCGGGAGTGCCGACGAAGCCCCACTCGGCCTTGGTGCGCACGTCGATGAGGGTTGCGGTCGGGTCCTCGCTGAGGATGCTCCAGGCGGTGTCGAGGTCGATCTGTCGAATTTCGCTCATGGAGCGAAAGGCTACCTGGCCCCGCCCCCGCACCTCGGCCCAATACCGGCCCTGCCGCGACCCACCCTCGAATGTTCGGCACAAACGCGCGAGACTCTGCGCCGGAGAGCGGCATGACAACAACCAAGAACACAAGGCCTCGCACGGGGCTTCCTATCAGCATCGCCTTGTGGGGCACGCTCGGCGTCCTCATCGTGGCGTGGCTGGCATGGTCGCCAAGAGCCGGGGCCGCGGACCCGCCGCCAGACTTCATCGATGTGACGGTGGCCGACCAGATCTACGCCCCGGTGCAGATCGAGATGGCCCCCGATGGGCGCCTGGTGGTGCTGACCGACTCGGGCCAGGCATGGATCATCGTCGACGATGTTCGCCTGCCGACACCGCTGTTCGACATCCGCAACAAGGTCGACGACGTCGCCGATCGAGGCCTGCTCAGCATGGCCTTCGACAACGACTTCGCAAACAACGGCTACATCTACGTGGTCTACACGTTCGACACCAACGGCACCGACGACGGGGTGGGTCGAACCCGGGTGTCTCGGTTCACGGTCAACGGCAACACCGCCGGTAATGAGGTCGTGGTGTTCGACCAGCTTCCCGACGCCGACGTGGCGCTGCACTATGGCGGTGCCATCGAGATGGGCGCCGACGGCAAGCTCTACATTTCCGTCGGCGACCACCTGCTGGGCGCCAATGGCCAGGATCGAACCAACATCAAAGGAACGGTCCTGCGCATCAACACAGACGGCACCATCCCAACCGACAACCCGTTCTATGGCCAGCTGACCGGCGTCAACCGAGCCATCTACGCGTACGGGTTGCGCAACCCGTGGCAGATGCACGAGGACGACCGAAACGGTCGCATCTACGTCAGCGATGTCGGCTCCGACGACTGGGAAGAACTGAACGTGCTGTCCGCGGGCGCCAACTTCGGCTGGTTCCTGGCCGAGGGCCCCGCCGACCCCGGCAACCCGGCACACGTCGGCTTCACCGACCCGCTGTGGGCCTATCCCCACTTCGGCATCGACCCCGCAGCCACCTTCGAGGGATGCGCGATCGTCGGGGGCGCCATCTACGCCCCGGCCAATGCGACCTTCCCAGCCGAGTTCTTCGGCAAGTATCTGACCGCCGACTACTGCACGGGCCAGATGGTGGCGATCGACCCAGCGACCGGGCAGGCCACGCCGTTCATGGGCGGCTTCGACGAGATCGTCGACTTCGCCGTGCACCCGACCACTGGCGACGTGTACTACCTCGATCGCAGCTTCAGGGGCGACAACCAGTTCCCGAAGGGCGGCGTGGGCAAGATCAGCTACACGGGCCAGGTCGATCAGATCACCTTCATCACCCAACCAAGCGATGTGTCGATCGCCGCAGGCAGCGACGCAACGTTCTTCGTGTCGGTGTCGGCCCCAGGCAACGTGACCTACCAGTGGACCCGCAACGGGGTCGCCGTGGCCGGCGCCAACTCGCCTCAGCTGGTCGTCCCAGCAGTAGGGCCGGCCGACGACGGAGCACGGTTTGCAGTGAGGGTCACCAGCGGAGCGCTGACGGCCACCAGCGAAACGGCCACCCTCACAATCTCGGCCAACACGGCGCCGGTGCCCAGCATCCAGCTGACCGGTGGTGTGGCCGGTGGCTACCGGGCAGGGACGCCGATCACCTTCACCGGTTCGGCCACCGACGCCGAAGACGGCGCAGTGCCATCGGCAAACCTGACCTGGGAGGCCAGGCTCAACCACGACATCCACGACCACGGACTGGTCGACGGAATTGTCGGCTCCAGCGGGTCGGTCACCGTTCCGCCCGAGATCGAAACCAGCACCAACGTGTGGGTGACCATCTACCTGACGGCCACCGACAGCGAAGGCACATCAGCCACCACGTCGGTACGGGTAGACCCCAGAGTCGTGACCATCACCCTCGACACCCAACCCGGGGGCCTGAGCCTGATGTTCGAAGGCGCCATGGTCGCCACACCGTTCACCTTCGACAGCGTTACCGGCGTGACTCGTGAGTTCGCCGCACCTGCCACTCAGGTAACCGGTGGTGTCAGCTATCAGTTCTCGTCATGGAGCGATGGCCTGGGCCGCAACCAGCCCAGGACCACACCAGCGACCGACGCCACCTTCGTGGCCACGTTCGACCAGGTGGCAGCACCCGACGGTTGTGTCATCACCGCCGGACCTGCAGGCGGTGTAACGCTCAGCTGGGCCGCGGTGGGAGGCGAGACGACCTACAACATTCGCAACACCAACGGCTGGGTCGCGACGGTCGACGGGTTCTTGTCGTACACCGATGTCGACGGAACGATCGACCTCGACTATCTCGTGAGGGCCAGGCCCGGCGGCGTCACGATCGACGTTCCCTGCGTTGCCGACGACGAACCGCCTCCCCCACCCCCGGTCGATGGGTGCACCATCACCGCGATACCCGGCGGAGTCAGGCTCGACTGGCAGGCCGTCGCCGGCGTCGACACGTTCCACATCCGCAACACCAACGGCTGGGTCGCAGACGCCGTCGGCACCACCACCTTCACCGTCGCCGGGGGTGCCGTTGACGCCGGCTACTTCGTACGACACCGCTTGGGCCCCGACGTGGTCGACCGGCCCTGCACCGATGAGCCGCCACCACCCGCACAGGGTTGCGTGGCAACCGTCGTGGCCGGAGGCGTTCGGCTCGACTGGCAACCGGTCGATGGAATCGACCTCTTCCACGTTCGCAACAACGGCGGGTGGGTAGCAGACGTGATCGGTGCCACCACCTTCACCAGCCCGGGCGCAGCGGTGGGCGACAACTTCTACGTGCGACATCGCGAAGGTGCCGAGATCATCGACCGTCCTTGCGCCCAATAGGCTCTGACCAACACGCCTTGGGGGTAGTGATGGCCAAAGCAGAGGACCCGATCGTTTCGGCCGCAGCAGGTGCGCTGCAGGGCACCTGGAAGAACAAGGGCGAGATAGCAGTATTTCGCGGCGTACCGTTCGCGGCCCCTCCCGTAGGGGACCTTCGGTGGCGCCCACCCGCACCCGTCGAGAGCTGGTCGGGCGAGCGAAAGGCCCAAAAGGACGGACCAACCGCCATCCAGCGAAATACCGCGTTCGAGCTGTTCATGAACGCTCTGGTCGAGGGCCAGGGCTGGAACCGGCTCAGGGCCGCAGCCGTGAAGACCCTGCTTTCGAAGGCTCCACGCCCAAAGCAGAGCGAAGACTGTCTCTACCTCACGGTCAGAACCCCTTCGCTCGACGCGGCAGCGAAGTTGCCGGTGATGGTGTGGATTCACGGCGGCGACCATCAAGACGGCAGCGGCACCGACGTCTACTACGCGTCGAATGCGCTCGCCGAGTTGGGAGTCGTGACCGTCTCCATCAACTACCGGCTAGGGCTGATGGGCTACTTCGCACATCCCGAGATGGCCGAAGAGTCAGAACACGGCTTCGCAGGCAACTATGGGACCCTCGACCAGATCGCCGCGCTCGAGTGGGTACGCGACAACATCTCAGGCTTTGGCGGCGACCCGGACAATGTCACCATCTTCGGCGAGTCGGCCGGAGGCGAGTCGGTCATGCACATGATGACCTCGCCGCTAGCTCGGGGCCTGTTCCACCGCGCAATTGCGCAGAGCCCGGCCAACAGCGGCCAGATGATCCACCTGCAATCGGCATTCCTCGACTACCCGTCGGCAGAAGAGAACAGCCTCGCCTTTGCCCGTGCCCTGGGCGTCACCGGAGCAGACCAGCTACACAGGCTGAGGCAGATGACGGCCGACGAGCTGTACTCGCTGGTGCGCGTGGCGCCCACCCTGGCCGATCACTTCCCGACCATCGACGGCCATGTGCTTCCCGAATCGCCGCTGGCGGCGTTCGCTGCCCGGCGTCAGGCCGACGTGCCCTTCGTCATCGGCACCAACGCCGACGAGGGAACCCTGCTGCAGCCAGCGCTGGGCGCGCCCATGGTCGAGTACAGACATCGGCCGCTCCCCGAAGGCCAGCTCCAGCCCGAGATCGCGGACGCGTTCGGCGACGACATGGCCGCCCTACTGGACCTCTACCCCGGTCTCGAGTCGGCCGACGAGAAAGCCGGGATCGAGTTCATGGGCGACCACATGTTCGGCGCTCGTGCCTACTGGTACGCCAAGCATCACGCAGAAGCCGGGCACCTGACCAGGCTCTACCACTTCTCGCGCGTGCCACCGAGCGACGACCAGACCGCTGGAGCGTTTCACGCGGCCGAGTTGCCGTTCGTTCACGGAAGCAAGGTCCCCGTGTTCCCGCTCACCGACGAGGACGAAGTCCTCGCCGCCGACATGCGCCAGTACTGGACCAACTTCGCTCGCACTGCGGACCCAAACAACACCAGCGGCCAAGAGGCCGAACTGGTCGGCTGGCCGCAGTTCGATCCAGCAGATCCGAAATGGTTGCGCCTCGATCACACGATCGTGGCCGAATCGGTGGATCGGGTCGACCGATACGAGATCTTCAACCGCCGCACCGCACGCCTTGTCGCCGCCATGGCTGCTATAGGCGAGCCAACCGCGGCGACCGGCGGCTGATGGCCGCACGGTTCGATCTGGTCACTCTCGACAGCCCGCGACCCGACAACACTGCTCGGTTCTGGTCCGCGGCCCTCGAACTGCACGAGACCGAACGAGAAGACGGAGACCGCTGGATCGTGCTGTCCGACACGAGCGGTCAACGCAGGCTGGGAATCCAGCGCGGCGCATGCGTTGCCGGTTCGGTGCATCTGGATCTGGCCTGCGAGCCAGACCAGTTCGACGCCGAATTGCAGCGACTGGTCGACCTGGGAGCAACCATGTCAGCGCCGGCGAGGCGAGAACCCTACGGCTCTATCGCCAACCTCGCCGACCCAGACGGAAACCCCTTCGACCTCTGCGCCTACGAATAGGAAGCTGTGCCCTCTGGCGCAACTACGAGTAGCTGCGCTGTGTCAATGCGCGCTACGCATACGAGCGCTGTGCCCTCTGGCGCAACTACGAGTAGCTGCGCTTGGCAACCTCTTCGAGCATGACCTCGGTGGCGCCGCCGCCGATCGCATTGATGCGGGCGTCGCGGTACATGCGCTCGATCGTCGACTCGCGCATATAGCCCATGCCGCCGTGGAACTGCTGGCAGTCGTACATCACCCGGTTGATGACCTCGGCGCCGTATGCCTTCACACCCGACATCGCCTTGATGGCCTTCTCGTCGGGGATACCGTCGGGGCTGTTCTCACACAACCAGGCCGCGTGATACACCGAGGCCCGCACGGCATCGACCTTGGCCTGATTCATCGCCATCCTCTGGCGGATGGCACCCAGGTCGGACAGGCGACCTCCGAATGCCTTGCGCTCGTGTACGTACTCGTTGGTCAAGTCGATGGCGGCCTGGGCTGCGCCCACACCCTCGGCGATGATCACCATGCGCTCGTTCTGGAAGTTGCGCATGGTCTCGTAGAAGCCCCGGTGCACGGTTCCGAGAACCTGGCTGTCCGGCACCCACACGTTGTCCAACACCAGCTCGGCGGTGTCGCTGCACAGCCACCCGTGCTTGTCGAGCTTCTTGGCCACCGAGAAACCCTCGGTGCCCGCCGGCACCAGGAACATGGTGATGCCATAACGGCTCTCGGGGTTGGTCTTGGCGGCGATGATGGTCATGTCGCCGTACACACCGTTGGTGATGAAGGTCTTGCTGCCGTTGATGCGCCAGCCCTCACCGTCTTTCACGGCGCTGGTGCGAATGCCCGCCACATCTGACCCGGCGTCGGGCTCGGTGACACCGATCGACAGGATCGCTTCGCCGGCCAACATCTTGGGTACCCACTCGGCCAACTGGTCGTCGCTGCCCGAGTTGATCAGATGGGGACCGGCCATGTCGGTGTGCACCAACACGGTCACGTCGAACCCCGCATAGGTCGAGACTCCCAGGGCCTCTGCGAACGTACAGGAGGCCAGCGGGCCCATACCCAGGCCGCCCAGTTCCTCGGGCACCCGCAGGCCCGAACATTCCGAGACCACCCATCTTCTGGAGCACCTCTCGGGGCACCTTGCCCGCCTCTTCCCAGGCGTCACCGTGAGGCGTGACCTCCTTCGAGACGAACTCGGCAGTCTGCTCGTAGATCGCCTCGAGCTCGTCGGTCATGTATGCGTTGCGAAGGGTCACTGCTCTGTATCTCCTGAATCGTTCTGGTTGTCGCCGGCGAAGGTCACCAGCACGTCTCCGGTCGCCACCTGATCTCCAGGGGCCACGTTCACCTGTTCGACCACACCCGCCCCATGCGCAGTCAGCGAGTGCAGCATCTTCATCGCCTCGATGACCACCACCGGGTCGCCGGCATCGACCTGATCGCCGGCGGCGACCTTGACCTCGGCCACCACTGCGGGGAACGGGGCCACGATGTCGCCTTCGGCCGCACGGTCGGTGGCGTCCGCGTTCCAGCGCTCGGCCCTGGTCGGCACCTCGAAGGTGAACGTCTCTCCGTCGATGGTGACGTAGACCCTGCGCTCGACGCGATCGACAACCGCACCATTCGTGGGTGCCTTGCTGTCGACGCTGGCGAACTCCCAGGCTTCGCCGTTGCGACGAAGCTCGATCGTCTGGGTGCTGGGCTGGGGGGTGAAACGCCGATCGGCGACCGCCCACGGCGAGTTCGACCGGGCGACTGGCCGAGCGCTTCGCCACGCACGGGCGGCGGTGGAGGCCGCCGGTGCGGCATCGGGCGCGGCGGGCAGGTCGGCCTCGTCGAGCCAGCGGGTCGTGACGCGTCCATCGACCACAGCGGGCTGGCGGGCCAACCACCACAGGAACCCGGTGTTGGTGACCGGCCCTCCGACCCTCAGCGAATCGAGAGCCTGCTGCACCCGCTGCAGCGCGTCGGCACGATCGGCGCCATGAACGATCAGCTTGCCCACCATCGAGTCATAGTGCGGGCTGATCTCGCTGCCGGCCTCTATGCCTGCGTCCCAGCGAACCCCAGGCGGAACCTCGAGCAGGCCCACGGTGCCGGTCTGCGGAACGAAGCCGTTCCAGGCGTCCTCGGCGTTGACTCGCACCTCGATGGCATGGCCGCAGAACTCGACCGACGAGATGACATCGGTGACGAGGGCGCCATCGGCAACCGCGATCTGGGCTGCGATCAGGTCGATACCGGTGACCTCCTCGGTAACCGTGTGCTCGACCTGGATGCGGGTGTTCATCTCGAGGAAGAAGAACTGGGTGGGGTCGTCGGCGTCGACGATGAACTCGACCGTGCCCACCGAGTCATAGCCGATGGCCGACGCCAGCCTGCGGGCGGCCGACCTCAGACCCTGGTCGGTCTCGGCCGGAAGGTTCGGAGCCGGAGCTTCCTCCCACACCTTCTGATAACGACGCTGCACCGAGCACTCGCGGGTGCCCACATCGATGACGTTGCCGTGCTTGTCGCCGACGACCTGAACCTCGACGTGGCGCGGTCGCTCGACGAAGCGTTCGACGATGACGTCACCATCGCCGAAGGCGCGCTGTGCTTCGGTGCGGGCCGCATCGAGCGCTTCGGAGAACTCGTCTGGCGAATGGGCGATGCGGATGCCCTTGCCACCACCACCGGCCGACGCCTTCACCAGGATCGGGTAGCCGATCCGATCGGCCGCAGCTGCCAGGTCGGCGGGATCCTGCGACTCGTTGTAGCCCGGGATGGTCGGAACCTCGGCGGCCGCGGCCAGCGAGCGGGCTTCGATCTTGGAGCCCATGGCGGCGATCGCCTCGGGCCTTGGCCCCACCCACACCATGCCTGCCTCGACAGCAGCCGCAGCGAAGGCGGTGTTCTCGGCCAAGAACCCGTAACCGGGGTGAACGTGGGTGGCACCTGCGCTGACGCCGGCCTGAACTATGCGTTCGATCGACAGGTACGACTCGGCCAGCGATGCCGGTCCGATGTGCACGGCTTGATCGGCGTCGGAAACGAACGGCGCCTTGGCGTCGGGGTCGGCGAAGACGGCGACTGTCTGGGCGCCGAGCGTTTGGGCGGTGCGGATGACGCGGCGAGCTATCTCACCTCTGTTTGCAACCAGCAGCTTCATGTCACATCACATCCGGTAGACGATCTTGTCGCCGACCTCGGGGCCGGGCTGTCGGGCGGCCAGCGCCAGGCACAAGCCCAGCGCGCCGCGCGTGTCGGTGGGAGCGATGAGACCGTCGTCCCACAGGCGCGACGTCGCGTAGTAAGGGTCTGACTGCTCCTCGTACTGCGCCCTGATCTCGGCACGAATCTGGGCCAGCTGTTCTTCGGTGGTCTCGGCGCCCTTCATGCCCCCGACGCGGATGTCGGTGAGCACCGTCTCGGCGGTGTCGGCGGCCATGGTCGCGATGCGGCTGTTGGGCCAGGCGAACAGGAACCTGGGAGCAAACCCCCGCCCGCACATTCCGTAGTTACCGGCGCCATAGGACCCGCCGATGAGCACCGTGAACTTGGGAACCCTGGCGTTGGCGACGGCCGAGACCATCTTCGCCCCGTTCTTGGCAATACCGGCGATCTCGCTGTCGCGCCCAACCATGTATCCAGATGTGTTCTGCAGGAACAGGAGGGGCACCGCACGCTGTTCGCACAGCTCGATGAAGTGGGCGGCCTTGAGAGCCGACTCGTTGAAGATGATGCCGTTGTTGGCGATGACCCCGACCAGGTGACCCCACACCCGGGCGTACCCACACACGATCGAGTCACCCCAGTCGGGCTTGAACTCGCTGAACTTCGAACCGTCGACCAGCCTCGCAATGATCTCGCGGCTGTCGAACGGGATGCGCGTGTCGGCGTTGATGATGCCGTGGATCTCGGCCGCGTCGTAGGCGGGGGGTTCGGGCTCGGCGATATCGAGCCAGCCGGCGGGTTGGTCGATGCGACGCTGGTTGGTGTTGGCGCACAGGTCGCGCAACAGCGCGCAGGGCCGCGCTCGGTCGACACCATGTAGTCGGAGACACCCGACTGGCGTGTGAAGCGCCGCGCCGCCCAGGTCGTCCTGGTCGATGATCTCGCCGAGAGCGGCCTTCACGATGGGCGGACCGCCCAGGAAGATGCGCCCGATGCCATCGACCATGATGACCTCGTCGGACAGCGCAGGCACATAGGCGCCCCCGGCCGTGCAACCACCCAGAACTACAGACATCTGAGGCAGACCAGCTGCCGACATGCGGGCCTGGCGATAGAACGTGCCGCCGAAGTGGTCCTTGTCTGGGAACACCTCGTCTTGCATCGGCAGGAAGGCGCCGCCGCTGTCGACCAGATAGATGCACCCGAGCCCGTTCTCGAGGGCGATGTCCTGGGCACGCACCTGCTTCTTGATGCCCGCAGGGAACAGCGACCCGCCCTTCACGGTCGCATCGTTGGCGATGAACATCCAGGGCACGCCGTGGACCACGCCCACGCCTGTGACGATTCCGCCGCTGGGGAACTCGTCGTTGACCTGACCCCACCCGGCCAGCGTCGACAGTTCGAGAAACGGCGTATCGGCGTCGATGACCGCATCGATGCGCTCACGAGGCAGAAGCTTGCCGCGCTGGTAGTGGCGTTCGATACTGCGATCGCGCCCCTTGCCACCATCGATCGCGAACTGCATCGCCTCGTCCAGCCTCGACCGGAGCTGCTGGTACGCCGCGACGTTGGTGGCGTATAGCTCTGACGCGGTGTCGACCCTCGTCTGCAACTTCCTCACTTGTCTCCCCCTCTGCGGGACGTGACGTCTGACCCTGCGGCGACCCCGCTCCAGAACTGCCTGCTGACCACGCCAGCGAAACGTCCGACGTCGCCACGAGCCGGATCGAACCACTCGATAGCCGAGTTCATGGCTCCCATCAGGCTCAGCCGGGCCAGCCCCAGATCGACCTCGGGATCGATCTGCCCGGCATCGACGAGCTCGACCAACAGCTCGGCCCACATGCGTTCGTATGCGTCGCGCAGGGGCACGATCTCGACCTTGACCGACTGGGGTGCGTAGTGAAACGTCGACACGTGGGTGGTCGTGTAGGGGCCATGCTCGAACAGGGCCTGCAGGTGGGCCTGGATGTGTTGGGCGACACGACGGTCGGCGGGCTCACCGGCCACGCGGGCAGCCGTGGCGGCGAAGGCGTCGAGCATGACGGCCATTCCCTGCTGCATCACATCGACCAGGAGCTCTTCTTTGGACCCGAAGTGGTAGTAGATCGAGCCGGCCTTGATTCCTGCGGCCGCGGCTATGTCGCGAAGTGTGGTCTGCGCGTAACCCTTCGTGATGAACAGACGAGCAGCCTCGTCTGTGATGGTTTGGCGCCCCGACACGTGGCCCAACCTACCTAACAAACGTTAGGTAAGCAACTACAGACGTCTACTTCGCCCCCACCACGAATCTGGGGTCGGATATGAACCGCAGGTGACCCGAATCCGACCCCAGATTCGGAAGGCGGTCCGGAAGCGACCCCAGAAAGGCGGGCGCGATAGCTTGCGTCGGTGACCACTAGCCCCTCGACCCAGCCCACCGAACAGCAGGCCAAATCGACCATCGGTCTGGTTGGCGCTGCGGTGGCGGTTACGACGTGGGGTGTGTCGGGTGTAATCGCCAAGAACATCGACATGGGCGGAGCAGCCATCGCTGCGTATCGCTTCTCGGTATACGCAGTGGTGATGAGCTTCGTCGGCTGGCGTGCCGGCGTGCGGCTGAACCGCCAGGTGCTCAGGGACACGCTGTGGGGCGGCATCGCATTGGGCCTCGACGTCGCCCTGTTCTTCACGGCGGTGAAGCTGACCACCATCGTCAACGCCACGATGATCGGGGCGCTTCAACCGATCGTCGTATCGATAGTTGCCCATCGGGTATTCGGCGAGCACATCGCCAAACGCGACATCGTGCTGGGGATGGTTGCCCTGGCCGGGGTGGCAGTGGTGGTGATGGGTTCGACCGGCGCGCCCGAGTGGAACCTGGCGGGCGACATGGCCGCGATCGGAGCGCTCGCCGCCTGGTCGGCTTACTTCGTCACCAACCGGATGGCCAAGGACAAGGTGAACCCGCGCCAGTTCACCATCGGCACCGCGTTCTATACCGGCCTCATCAACATCCCGATAGCGCTCGCCTTCGGCCAGAGCCTGGCAAACCCGTCGTCGCAGAGCTGGGTGTGGTTGCTGGTATTGACGTTCGGCAGCGGCGTCATGGGGCACGAACTCATGAACTGGTCGCTGCGCAAGATCCCGCTGTGGCTGGGGTCGACCTTCACGCTGTTGGTGCCCGTCGTCGCGTCGGCGGCCGCTTGGATGTTCCTCGACGAACCGCTGAACGGCATACAGATGGCGGCGATGGCGGTGGTGTTGGGCGCTCTTGGGCTCATCTTCGCCGGACAGTCCGAGGTGCTGAACCGCCGCCGACCGCTGCGTCGGTGAGCCAACGACCTCGCGCCGACGTCGTCGCACTAAGGTGACGGCATGAAGATCATCGTCGATTTCGATGTTTGCGAAAGCAACGCCATCTGCATGCAGGTTGCACCCGACATTTTCGAGGTGCGAGACGACGACTACCTGTACGTGCTGAACGAAAACCCACCCGAGGAAGACCGCGAGCGGGTGATGGAAGCGGTCAACCGCTGCCCGCGTGCCGCTATCTCGGTCGAGGACTGACTCCTCGACGTGCAACGATCCAGCATCACCATCGTCGGGGCCTCGCTGGCGGGTCTGCGCGCCATCGAAGCGTTGCGTCGTGGCGGATTCGAAGGCGACATCACCCTGATCGGCGACGAGCCGCACACGCCCTACGACCGGCCACCCCTGTCGAAGAAGGTGCTGTCTGGTGAGTGGCCCCTCAGCAAGCCGGTGTTGGCGACCGCAGAGCGCCTGGCCGAACTCGATGTCGACGCCCACATCGGCGTTCGTGCAACCGGCTTTCACCTGGCCAACCGCCGGCTGTCGACCACCAAGGGCGAAATCGATGTCGATGGCCTGCTGATCGCCACGGGCGCAAGGTGCCGCACCATCCCCGGCACCGAAGACCTCGAGGGCGTGCACGTGTTGCGCACCCTCGACGACTGCTCGAAGCTGCGGGCTGCGATCGAGAGCACCACCGGACGGGTCGTGGTGGTCGGCGCCGGCTTCATCGGGGCCGAGGTCGCTGCCACGTGCAGGGGCCTCGAGCGCGACGTCACACTCGTCGAAGCCCTGCCCACCCCGCTCGGTCGAATTCTCGGCGACACGATGGGCGAGGTGATGGCGCAGATCCACACCGAACACGGTGTCGACCTGCGCACCGGCGTTGGCGTGGACGAGATCTCGTCATCTGCGGGAAGGGCCACCGGGGTGGTTCTGTCCGACGGTTCCTCGGTCGATGCCGACATCATCGTCGTGGGCATCGGCGTCACCCCCAACACCGAATGGCTCGAAGGCTCGGGGCTGACGATCGACAACGGCATCGTCTGCGACGAAACCACGCTGGCCGCTCCCGGAGTAACCGCAGCAGGTGACGTGGCCCGCTGGCCCAACCCCCGCTTTGGCGGCGAGATGATGCGCGTCGAACACTGGGACAACGCGGTGTCGATGGGCATGCACGCAGCCCAGCGCCTTCTGGTCGACGACGCCGAAGCCACCGCCTACGACCCGGTGCCGTGGTTCTGGTCTGATCAATACGACCGCAAGATCCAGCTGGCGGGCCGGGTGAGGCCAGACGATCACATCGAGATCGTCGAGGGCACCCTCGAGGAGCGACGCTTCGTGGCCCTGTACGGGCGTGGTGAGAATCTGGCGGGGGTGTTCGGCATGAACCGTCCTCGCCACGTGATGCAATACAAGATGTTGATGGATCAGGGTGCGTCGTTCGCTGACGCCCTTGCCGCCGAGATCTGAGCCACAATTGGCCAGATGCCTGCAGCCCTGAATCGTCGGCGTTTCCTGCAACTCACGTCGGCAGCCGCCGGCACGGCGCTGCTGGACCTGAGCATCGTTCTCTGACGAGCCCAGCTGGCGCGGTCGAAGGTGAGATCTCGGCCAACTCGTTCGTTCGCAGCCCCGAGGGCGCTGCCTTCGTCGATCTGGTCTATACGCCCAATCAATCCGGCTACTGGATCGTCTCGTCCGACGGCAAGGTCTTCGCCATCGACGCTGCCCACCACGGCCACCTTCCGGCGATGATGCGGGCGAAACCGTGGTGGCGATGGCGTCGACACCAGACGGCGGCGGCTACTGGCTGTTCTCGTCGGCCGGACGGGTGTTCGTGTTCGGCAACGCAACCCACTTCGGCGACATGACGGGCATCGCCCTGGCCGTTTCCGTGATAGATGGTGTGGCCCTGGACGACGGCTCCGGCTACTACCTGCTGGGCGTCGACGGTGGAATATTCGCATTCGGCGAGGCCACCTTTCACGGGTCTATCCCGGGAGTGCTGCCTGGGGTGACCCTCGACCAGCCGATCGCGGGCCTGGTGCCCCACGATCGCACCGGCTACTGGCTGGTCGCCGGCGATGGCGGCTTGTTCGCGTTCGGCACCGCCCCCTTTGCCGGATCGGTGCCCCAGGTGTTGCCGAACACCCAGCTCGCCGAGCCGGTGATAGGAGCGCTGTCGTCTGGAAACGCCTACCTGATGGTGGCCTCCGACGGCGGCATCTTCAACTTCGGCAACAGCGTGTTCCACGGATCGCTGCCCGGCGTCGCCGATGTCGACTCGATACCCGACGTGACAGCGGTGGACGTCGTCGACGACCGTTCGGGTTACACAATGCTGGACAAGACGGGGGTCGGCTGGGGCTTCGGCAGCGCCGAGCCCGACCCCGCCGGATTCTCCAGCGGCGTTCAGGCCCGCAGCACCCACGCGTTCATCAGCAGCTGGGACGACGGTGAACCGTTCCGATGGTCCTCCGATGAGGCGATCCATTTCGTCATCAACAACGATCTGGGCCCCACGGGGGCGGTCGGGGTGATCCTCGACGCCGTGGCCGAGGTGTCGGAACTGACGGGTCTCGAGTTCGTGTACGACGGCGAGACCGACGAATACATCGGACACGTCGTCGTGGCCGGCATGCCCCGCATAGCCAACCGTTCGGAGTACCAGCCCGAGCGCTACGGCGACCGGTGGGCTCCGGTGTGGATCGGCGCCAGGCCCTACCAAAGCGGGCTGCTGCCCTTGGCAGTTGCCGTGTCGGTCGCCCATTGGCACGTAAGGGTCAACGGCGACCCCACCTACGTCACCGGCCACGTCGGCTATCACTGGGGTTCGGGTTCGCAGCTTTCGTTCGACGACCTCGGCGCGGTGATTCGTCACGAGATGGGCCACATCGTCGGGCTAGACCACTGCAACGAGGTACGGCAGCTGATGTACCCATCGCTGGGGTTCAACAACGGCTTCGGAATCGGCGACCACATTGGGCTTCACGCCATCGGGAAAGCGGCGAAACACCCGCCGGCGCCGCACCCCTCACAGGGCATACCGCTGCAATTCCTGGCGACGCCGATGGAGGGAACACCCGGCTCGCGCCCGAATGGCCCTTGCTTCGGCGACGCCGTCACCTGATGCCTACTGGTCGTCGGGCCTGATGTACCAGGTGTGTGCGTTCCAGATCGGGCCCAGGGCCCAGCCATTGGCTTCGGGGCCGACGATCTGGTCGGAACTGGCAACAGCGATGATGGGGTTCCACCACCGCTTGACCACGCTTCGTTCGTCCAGCAGCTCGTCGAGTGTCGGCCCGCCACCGTCGGCCAGACGGGCTGCCACTTCGTCGACCCACCCGTAGCGGCACGTCCAACAACCCCGCCCGGGTCCTTCGTAGTTGAGCCCCACCCAAACGTCGGCGCCCTCGTCGAGCCAGGTTTCGACCAGGCCCGAATCGCCCTCGCGGACCTCGGGTGGCGTCCCTCCCCCGCTGCGAGCGGCAAGCACGATGGCCCTGTTGGCCACCGCCAGCATGGGCACGTCGTCGGCTGCGGTGATGGTGACCTGGTTCAACGGGCCAATCGGGGCGGCGGGGTCGCCCGGCAGCGGCACGACCTCACCCTTCAGCAACGACTCGGCGAAGAATCCGGCGTCGAGGAGGGACGCCAGAGCGGCTCGATCGCCGTCGTCGACCCGGGCCGGATCCAATGTCATACCGGTCCACCAGCCGGTGCCGACGGCTGTGTCGATCTGCACTGGTCGAACCGCGGCCACCGCTTCGAGCTCGGCCAGGCGACCCACCGACGGCCAAGGCGACACGACGTCCAGCTCGCCGGTCGCGAAGAGCCTCATGGCGATGTCATGGTCTGGCACCACCACGATCTCGAGACGGTCGAGATATGGGCCAGGTCCCCACCACGACCGATTCGGCACCAGCACAGTGCGCAGCCCGGGCTCGAATGTCTCGACCACGAACGGTCCGCCGAACACTCCGGGTGCGGGAGGTTCGATTACTGCTGTCCCGGACCACAACACACGCCAATTGACGAGCGGCTGGTTGAACCGAACGGTGATACGACCCTGCGCATCCTGGTCGATCGACTCGACGAAGGTGCCGTCGGCGCTTCGCTCGAGGTCAGCGACGGTGATGGGGCTTCCGTCAGACCACATCGCCCCCGATCGCAGTTCGAAACTGGCCGATCGCAGATCTGGGCCATCTACATCAGAGCCGGGCCGCACCAAGCCTGCCGTCCATCCGCCGTCGGCGTCGGCTTCGAACAGCTGAGGTTGGGTCACCGAACGCACGATGGCCCCAGCGAGAGTCGGCGCCTGAGGGTCGGGCTCGGCCCACAGCCCCACCCTGACGGCACCACCCGTAGGTGGGCCCTGTGTGGTGGGAGTCGACAGGGACGATGTGGGCCGGGGTGCGGTCGAGGTCGGTGCGACGTCGGGGAACGAGATGTCGGCGGGGTCGACGCTGTCGCTGCCGGTGCACGCGCCGAGCACCAGCACGAGGATCAAGGCGACCAACCAAGGGCGCCGACAGCCGCCGAGATTCACTGCTGGAGAAAGCTAGCCGCCGCCCGAGCGCTGCGGCGGCCGGCCTTGACCCCGACCGACCACGGCACCACACTCGACCCGACGTAGGTGCCCGAGCGACCGGAGCCGGTGATGGTGTATCGAGATCCGAACCCCGTCGACGGGCCGGCCGGACGCGACCTCTGGAATCGCGCCGACCGAGTGTTGCCGGGCGGCGGCATCTATCGCTCGCGTAGCGCCGACATGGCCGGACGTGGGGTGCTGCCGGGCTTCATCGCTGCGGCCCAGGGATGCCACGTGGTCGACGCCGACGGGCGACGATATGTCGACTTCCTGGCCGCGAATGGCCCGAACATACTGGGGTATCGCCATCCCGAGGTCGAAGCAGCCGCCGACGAGATGCGCTCGCGGCTGACGACGGCCAGCCTGTTCCCGCCGGTGCTGGTCGAGGTTGTCGAGCGACTACTCGGATCGTGGCCCCAGATGAACTGGGGCGTCGTGTCCAAGAACGGCTCGGAGGTGGTCAGCCTGGGAGCCAGGGTGGCTCGTCAGCACACCGGCCGCACCCAACTGATCGGTTTCGCCCGCGCCTACCACGGCAACGACCCAGAACTGGCCGTCGGCACCCCCGAGGGCCCGTTGACCGCCATAACAGGCGACGTTCACCGCCTGCCATGGAACGGGGCCCAAGAACTGGTCGACCACGTCGCCGCCCACCCTGACGCCTTTGCGGCCATCGTCGTGAATCCCCTCGACCAAACGCCGGCGGCACCAACCGTCGACGCCAGCGAGGACTTCGTCGCCGCAATGGCCGAGGTTCGCAACCGCTGGGGAGTTCTGGTCGTGTTCGACGACGTGAGACACGGGTTCAGGCTGCACCCGCAAGGGTCGCACCGGCTGCTGGGGATCGAACCAGACCTGATCGCTCTCGGAAAGGCGCTGGGCAACGGGCACTCGATCTCGGCGCTGTTGGGCAGACAGGAGCTGCGGGCAGCGGCCAGGCGCATCATGTTCACATCGACCTACATGTTCGAGGCCGCCCCGATGGCCGCTGCCATAGCGACGTTGGACGTTTACGAGCGCGACGACGCCTTCTCGCACATCACAGACATGGGCACCAGGCTGTGCGCCGGACTGTCCGAAGCCGCAACGGCCGCCGGTCAACGAATAGTCCTGTCGGGGCCAGTGACCATGCCCACGCTGCTGTTCGACGACGACGCCGACAAGTCGAAGGTGCGCGCCTTTTCGCGCGCGGCCGCCGGGGCCGGCGCCATATTCCACCCATTCCTCAACTGGTTCCTGTCGGCGGCTCACACCGCAGCCGACATCGACCACGCAATAGAGGCCGCAGCCGTGGGGTTCGAGGCAGTGCCCGAGTGATGGGCCCCGTGCCGGCGCCTAGCCAGTGTTGCGCAGCCCGGCCGCCACACCGTTGACGCTGAGCAGCAGAGCACGCTCGATGCGCCGAGCCGCATCGGCTTGCAGGTCGTGTGAGTTGCGCCGCCGATCGAGCAGGTGCAGCTGCATCAGGTTCAGCGGTGCCAGATAGTTGTCGCGCACGTCGAGGGTGCGCCGCAGCACGGGAAGGTCGTCTAGCAGCGGTGCCTGCTTGACGGCGACCACGTTGCTGGTCGTGCGGTCGAACTCGGCGGCGACGACGTCGAACAAAGAACGCAGCGACGGTTCGACCAGGCGCTCGACGTATCGCCTGGCGATCGATAGGTCGGTCTTGGCCAGCGTCATCTCGACGTTGGAAAGGAAGGTGGTGAAGAACGGCCATCCCTCGTACATGGCCTGTAGCTCGCCGAGGTGACCGGCATCGATGGCGGCTCCGAGGCCCGAGCCCACACCGAACCAACCGGGAATGATCTGACGGGACTGGGTCCAGCCGAACACCCACGGAATGGCCCGCAGATCACCCAACCCTGACCCGCCCCTGCGTCGCGACGGACGCGATCCGATGTTCAGTGCGGCCAGTTCCTCTACGGGCGTCGACCCCAGGAAATATTCGACCAACCCATCTGATGACACGAACTCGCGATAGGACGAATAGGCCGTCTGCGAGACCAGCTCCATCACCGGGTCCCAGCGTTCGTGCAGATCGGCACCGACGCGCGACTCGCGATGGGCCAGCGAGGCCTCGACCACCGCCGACACCGACAGGTCGAGGTTTCGTCGGGCCAACTGAGGTTGGCCGTACTTGTCGGCGATGACCTCACCTTGTTCGGTGGACTTGACCGAACCATCCAGCACACCCGCGGGCTGCGAGAGAATCGAAGCCGCTGTAGGTCCACCGCCGCGTCCGATGGTGCCACCGCGGCCGTGAAACACGGTCAGCGACACGCCGAAGCGCCTGCAGGTGTCACTGAGGGTTCTGAGGGCCTTGTGGATCTCCCATTGAGAGGTGGCGATGCCACCATCCTTGTTCGAGTCGCTGTAGCCGACCATGACCTCTTGGTGGTCGCCGCGAAGTCGCACGAGTTCGCGATAGGGCTGGCACGACAGCAGCTCTGACATGGTGCCGCCGATGCCCCGCAGGTCGTCGATGGTCTCGAACAGCGGCACAAAACCCAGTCTCGCGACGCCGCGCGGCACGTCGACCAGGCCGGCCTCGCGCGCCAGCACCGCCGGGGCCAAGACGTCGGCCGTCGTGCGGGTCATGGAGATGATGTAGCTCTGGGCGGCCTCGTCGCCGAGATTGTCCTTCAGCCGGCGAAGGGTGTGGAACAGCGCCAAAGTCTCGCCGACCTGGCCGGCAGGGCCCGGAGGCGAAAGCGGCCTGCGCCCGGCCAGCTCGTGGGCCAACAGCTCAGCTCGTGACGCTGCGTCGGTTGGATAGTCGATGCCGACGTCGTCGAGCAACTCGGCGATGGCCTCGTGGTGCTTTTCTGCATGTTGGCGGATGTCCAGCGAGACCAGATGGAATCCGATCGTGGCCACCAAACGCATCAGCCGGGCCACACGACCGTTGGCAATGCGCTCGCCACGATTGGACATCAACGACCTGTGGATCACGGCCAGGTCGTCGGCCAGCTCGTGGGCGGTGGAATAGGCGGCGCCATGTGAAGGATTCGAGGAAGCGAGCTCTATGCGCCGGTGCATGTAGGTGACGAGCATGCGGTAGGGCTCGCCCAGGGTCACCTGGCTGAACCCGGCCCTCACCGCGGGCATCATCGATTCGTACTCGCCGAGTCGTCGGCTCACCTCATCAGACACCGGCCGTATCAGCTGAGCGGTCGAGAGCTCTGACGCCAGCGATTCGAGTTCGGCGACCAGCACCCGCATGGCCCGCGAACGCTGCATCTCGACGACCGACTCGGTTATCTCAGGCGTCACGAAGGGGTTGCCGTCGCGGTCACCACCAACCCAGCTTCCGAAACGCACAACCGAGGTGTCGGGCGCCAGATCGATGCCGTGGGCCGACACCGCGGCGGCCACGTCGTCGAGGAAGTCGGGCAGCGCGTCGACTATCAACTGCTCGACGTAGTACAACACCGACCTCGCTTCGTCGACCGGTGTTGGTTTGGCGGTGCGGATCTCGTCTGTTTGCCATAACGACTCGATCAGCTCTGCGATCCGACGATCGATGCGGGCTTGTTCGAGCCCGTCTGCCAGCATCCGTTGCTCGAGCAAGCCCCGAATCTCGAAACGCTTGTCCAGGACCGAGCGACGGCTGGCCTCGGTCGGGTGGGCGGTGAACACCGGCTTGACTGTGGTCCTGGCCAGCAGATCGGCCAGGTCTGATTTCGAGACGCCAGACTCGACGATGCGGTCTAGGACCTCGGCGAAGCGGCCGCGGTCGCCGGTGCGCTCGCGCAGCCCGGGCACACGGTGTACCTGCTCGGCGACATTGGCCAGGTGGAAGTACATCGTGAACGCCCGCACCAGCAGTATCGCCTCGACATCGGAAACCTCGCCCAGGCGCCACTCCAGATCGGCCTCTGTCACAGACGAGGACTGGTCGCGCACCTGGCGTGCGACGAGGCGAATCTGCTCGACGAAGGTCAGAAAACCCTGACCCTCTTGTCGCACGAGGGTTTCGCCCAGGAGGCGGCCAGGCGGCCGATGTCGTCGCGAAGAGCGCGGTCGGCGGCATCGTTCATGGCGATGCCGGCAGCATCAGGCGAGCAGGAGGCCGAGGCTGACGGTGGTGAACGCGAAGGTGGTGGCGGCGAGGATGGTGATGCGGTCGAGGTTCTTCTCGGCCACGGTAGAGCCGGCCGCAGTGGAGCCAACCGAACCACCGAACATGTCGGACACGCCACCGCCCTTGCCAGAATGCAGCAGCACGAGACCGACCATGGTGATGGCCGACAAGAAGTGCAGAATCCCGATGATCCACGTGAGCATGGGGTGAAACCGTAACAGCCCGGCGACCGTTTCGGGCGCGATCGGCACAATCTCGCTTCGACTGTGTCACGAAGCCGAATCGGGCCGCCATAGACGTCGGCGATACATCCAAGTAGGTGTCCGCCCCTGGGGCGGCCTCTGGTGTTCTCCCAGGCCGAGCACCTCGGCCCACTCGCCCATCACCGACACCACGACGTCGAACTCGAGCGCGCTTTCCATGCGATCGACCAGCGTGTAGCTGCGCCAGCCCGACTTGGCCACGAGCCCTCCGCCCGTGACATCGCGTCGGGTCCGCAGCACGCCGGCCCTGACCCTCGACAACCGATCGATCGAGGCATACGGCAGGTGGTGCGTGCGCAGAACGGCTCGCCGATAAACGCCGTCGTGGCCGAAGTGACAGGCGATGGGCATGTCGAGCAACACGATGGCCCCGAAGCCGATCGCGACCACCAGCCCGCCCAGAGTCCACAAATCGAGGCCGTGCGCAACTGTCAGCAGCACGGCAGCAGTGAGCGCGGCGACAGCTCCGATCGACGACAAGACGATGCCCGTCCAGGATGAGTGAAGGACCACAGTGCGGCTTCGACCAGACCCGGGCTCGGCCAGGCCGGGCATCAGAGCCCGTCGCGGGCGAACGATCCGATCGAGACGGAGACTTCCTCGCCGGGTGCCAAGGGATGGTGACACGCCGAGAACTGGCCGGGCTGACGTTCCAGCAGAGGAGGCTCCTCGACGGCGCATATGTCGGAGGCGCGATAACAGCGAGTGCGGAAACGACAACCGCTGGGAGGATCGACGGGCGAGGGAATGTCGCCCTCGAGAACAATGCGGTTGCGCTGGCGCTCGAGGGCGGGCGACGGGATCGGCACCGCAGACATCAGCGCCTTGGTGTAGGGGTGAGACGGGGCGTCGTAGAGCGTCTGTTTGGAGGCCAGCTCGACGATCTTGCCCAGGTACATCACTGCGACCCGGTCGGAGACGTGACGCACCACCGACAGATCGTGGGCGATGAACAAGAAGGCGATGTTGCGCTCGTCCTGAAGACGCTCGAGCAGGTTGATGACCCCGGCCTGGACGCTGACGTCGAGGGCAGACACCGGCTCGTCCAGGACTATGAAACCGGGGTCGAGGGCCAACGCTCGTGCGATGCCGATGCGCTGTCGCTGGCCGCCTGAGAACTCGTGAGGGTAACGGTTGCCGTGCTCGGGCCGCAGGCCGACATCCTCGAGCAGTGTGGCGACCCTGTCGAGGCGCTCCTTGGTGGAGACCTTCTCGTGGATCACCAGCGGTTCGGCGACGATGTCGTTGACCGGCATCTTCGGGTTGAGCGAGGCGTATGGGTCCTGGAACACCATCTGGACTTCGCGGCGGATCTCGCGAAGCTCGCGCTTGCCCAGACCCACAAGCTCGCGGCCCTTGTACTTGACCGAGCCCGACGTCGGCTCGTGGAGTTGCAAGATCGCACGGCCCGCGGTGCTCTTCCCCGAACCCGATTCACCGACGAGCCCCAGCGTCTCGCCGGGGTGTACGTCGAAGGTGATGCCGGACACCGCATGCACCTTGCCGACCTGCCGGCGGACCAGGCCACCCGACATCACCGGGAACTCTTTGACGAGATCGGTGACCTCGACGATTGGCGGCACGTCGGCATTCATCGGTCGTCACCACCCTGCGCGGCCTGGGCGGTCTCGGCGGCCTGCATCTGGGCCAGGTCGGTCCAGCGGTGGCACGCAGACAGATGGCCGGGCTGATCGGTCTCTTCGAGTTCGGGTTCGGTGACGCTGCAGCGATCGATGGCAAAGCTGCACCGAGGCGTGAACGGGCAACCGTCTGGTGGGTTGACCAAGCTGGGCGGGGTTCCCGGGATGGGTGTGAGCACCTCTTGGCCGCCCTGAAGGGTCGGGATCGCACCCAGAAGGCCCTTGGTATAGGGCATACGAGGGGCTTCGTAGATCTGCTCGACGTCACCGCGTTCGACGAAACGGCCGCCGTACATGACTGCGACCCGGTCGGCCATTCCGGCGACGACCCCCAGGTCGTGGGTGATCAAGATGATGGCTGCGCCCAGCTCCTCTTTGACCGACATGAGAGTCTCGAGAACCTGGGCTTGCACCGTCACGTCGAGGGCTGTGGTGGGCTCGTCGGCGATGATGATGTCGGGGTTGTTCATCATCGCCATCGCGATCATGACCCGCTGGCGCATACCGCCGGAGAACTCGTGTGGATAGGCGTCGGCGCGCTGTCTCGGCTGGGGAATACCAACCGTCGCCAAGGCCTCGATCGCAAGGGCCTTGGCTGCCTTGGGAGAGATGTGGTTGTGGGCCCTCACGATCTCGGCGAGCTGGTAGCCGATCGTGTACACCGGGTTCAGCGACGTCATCGGATCTTGGAAGATCATCGAAATGTCGTTGCCGCGAAACTTGCGCACCTCACGGTCGGGGCGGCCCAGGAGCTGATTGCCGCGGAACACGGCGCTGCCGCTGATACGAGCGGTGCGAGGCAACAGTCCCATGAGGGCCATCTGCGAGACCGACTTACCAGAGCCCGATTCGCCGACGATGCCGAAGACCTCGTTGCGGCGCAGCTCGTAGGAAACGCCGCGAACGGCGAGCACGAGGCCATCTTCGGAAGGGAACGAAACGTGAAGGTTCTCGACCGACAGCAACAGCTCGTCGGCCCGCCCGTTGTCGGCCGAGGAAGCGCCTTGAGTTGTGGTCACTGGCGAACCCGATTCTGGCGGGCGTCGAAGGCATCGCGCAGGCCGTCACCGATGAAGTTGATGCACAAGGCGATGGTCACGATGAACATGCCGGGCCACCAGAAGAGCCAGGGCCTGGTGTTGAAAGCCGATTGGTACTGAGACACCTGCTTTCCTAGCGACCAGTCCGAACCGCTGACGCCCAAGCCCAGGTACGAAAGCGCCGTCTCGACCAGGATGGCTGCCGAGATCAGCAGGGTGGCGAACACGATCACCGAACCGATGACGTTGGGCAGGATGTGTTTCCACATGATGCGCGAGTTGGTGGCGCCCAGGGCCCGGGCAGCCTCGACGAACTCTTTCTCGCGCAGCGACATGAACTCGGCACGTATGACGCGCGACGTAGATAGCCAGGACGCCAACGCGATGATGAGCGCCAACACGAAGATGCTCTTGCTGTCGAAGGTGCGGCCGAGCACAGCAGCCACCAGCAGCAGCGGGATGGTGAACAACACGTCGACGAAGCGCATCAGCACGTTGTCGACCCAACCGCGATAGAAGCCGGCCAAGCCACCGACGACGGTACCGATGACGGTTGCGATGACACCGGCCACCGTGGCGATGATGATGCTCTGCTGGGCGCCGCGGAGGGTGACGGCAAAGTAGTCGCGGCCGATGTTGTCCTGGCCGAAGGGATGCTCGCCGAGCATCACCCCATCACCATCGAGCCAGGGGATGGCATCGAGCGTGGGACGGCCGCCGTTCTCGACGATGCCTGCAAAGTTGTAGTCGTGCTTCCACAGTCGCAGGCCCACGAACGCCAACATCACGATGAAGATCAGCACCGCCAGACTGATCATGGCCAGGCGGTGATGGAAGAACCGCGAGATGACCATCTGGCGCTGGGTGCGCGCCTCGACCGTGAACTCACGATCGACTGGGCCCGACGACTCGGAGCCACCGGCCGGCCCCTCGGAGGCAACTCGATTGTTGACCCTGTAGGCACCCATATCGCCTGTCATCGACGGATCCTCGGGTCTAGGTAGGCGTACATGATGTCGGCCACGGCGTTCAGCAGCACGATCGAAAGAGACACCACGACCAGGAAGGCCATGATGGGATATGGGTCGATGTTGTTGAGCCCGGTGATGAACAACGAGCCCATCCCCCGCCAGTTGAACACCCGCTCGGTGATGACGGCACCCTCGATGGCGGTGGCGAAGCTGATGGTGATGACCGTCATCACAGGGATCAAGGCGGTGCGGAACGCGTGCCGCATCACCACCTGGGTGGCCGGCAGGCCCTTGGCCTTGGCCGTGCGCACATAGTCGGAGTTGAGCGTCTCGAGCATGGAGGCCCGGGTGAAGCGCATGTAGGACGCGAACCCGATCAGGGCCAGTGCGAGCGAGGGCAGGATCTGGTGCCCCGCGTAGTCGACCATCGTCTCCCAGAAGGTGCCGCTGAAGTTGGGCGTCTTGGGATCGATAGTGGCGATGGTTCGCCCAGGGCTCCAGGCCGAGATGAACCTGTCGACCACGACCACACTTCCGAGCAGGAAGGTGGCGATCATGCCAGCCTGAGCAGCGGGGCGACGGTCGATCTCGCCGCCTATTGCAACACCCACCGCAGCACCCGAGGTCAACGAGAACACGAATAGAAGGAACAACCGGGTCCAGCTGGCATCTTCGATCCACGAGTCGAGGACCAGCGAGCCGAGGAATCCAACCAGAGCCGCAGCGACGCCGGCCACTGCCACACGGCGATTGCTCAATGGGGCGACGCTCATGGCCGCAAGGACGCCGCATGCCAGCGCGAGCACGGCGATTAGCAGCGGCGACAGGCCCGGGTTGGTGAGCCAGTCGGTGGCGTCGATGACGACCAGGATCGCACCCACAACGGCTGCGGTGATGGCACCACCCGCGGCTCTTCGGGCGAGCGAACCGCCGACCAGGCCGGCGGCCATCAACGCACTCAGGAGACACAAGATGGCGATACCGGTAGCCGATAGGCCGGGCTGTTCGAGGTAGTCGTTGAACTTGATGGCGCCGAACTCTTTCAGCAGAACGGCCAGCCAGAACACGGGGAGTGAGAAGAACAAGAAGGCGGCGAACGTCGACGTGTAGTCGAGGAGGCTGTACTGGCGCACCGCGGTGATGATGCCGACCAGCAGCCCGATGACGATCGACAAGATGGTGGCGATGATGATCAGGCGGAAGGTCGTACCGGCTGCCTGTTTGAGCAGCACCGAGACATCCTGACCGTCACGGTTGAGTCCGAAATCGCCACGGAAGAGGCCTCCGAGCCAGTCGACGTACCGCTCGAAGAACGGCCTGTCGAGCTCGAGGAGACGGCGAACCGTGGCCATCGTCTGCTCGCGGTTGGGGTCGGTCGACTGGCGGTATTGCGCCAACGGGTCGCCCGAGATCGTCACCAGCCAGAAGGTCAGCAATGACGAAGCGAGCAGGATGGGAATTGATACGAGAAGGCGGCGAATGATGAAGAAGAACATTGGGATCAGACGAGGTGCGCCGGGCCGCGGAGTGCGGCCCGGCGCACGACGTCAAGTGTCTAGCACTATGGCTACATCACTGACCAGGAGCTGGCGTTCCAGGTCAGACCGTTCTGCGACGGGTTGAAGACAACACCCGAGATGTTGTCGACGTAGGCGACGACGCCCGGGAAGCTGAACACCGGGATGGTGACCAGGTCTTCCCAGAGGATGGCGTCGACCTGGTTGGCCAGGTCGGCCTGAGTGGCGGCGTCGAGTTCGGTGTTGATGGCGTCGAGCAGTGCGTCGACGTCAGGGTTGCCGTAGCCGGTGAAGTTGAGGCCACCGTTGGTGCGGTAGGTCTCGGACGAGCCGGTCTTCAGCGGGCTGCCGGCCCATGCGAACATGGCGACATCCCAGTCGCTGGCAGCGAGCTCGACATCGAAGAAGGTCTCCGAGCCGGAGTCGATGACGTTGAAGCCGATCTGGTTGCAGCTCTGGATGGTTAGAGCAACCTGGTCGGTACGACGGGCGTTGCCGCCGTTGTCGAACCAGCCGAGACGGATGTCGACGGGCTGAGCCACGCCCGAAGCGTCAAGCAGGGCCTGAGCAGCTTCGAGGTCGACGTTGTCGAAGGCGCCACCCGAAGCATCGACGTAGGCATCCTCGAACTGCTGGTTGAAGCGGTTGTTGAGGATGGTTGCGCCGGGATCGAGCGGAACGATCAGGTTCGACACCATCTGCTGACGGGGCAGGCACAGAGCGAAGGCCTCGCGGACCTCACGGATGGCCAGGTTCGGGTTGTTGAAGTTGAAGTCGAAGTGCTCCCAGACGAACTGCGAGCCCGACTCGACAACCGCGTTGTCGATGCCCTGGAGCTGAGCCAGAAGGTCAGGCGTGGGCTGGGGATCCATGGCGTGGATCTCGCCGTTGGCGAGAGCCTGGGCCTGAGCCTCTTCAGCGATGTAGCGGATCACGACCGGGCCGTTGGCCGGGGTGCCCCAGTAGTTGGGGTTCGGGACGAGCGTGATGCTCGAGCCGGCTTCCCAGCTGTCGAGCATGAGCTTGTCACCAGACGGGATCAGCTCGGCGGGGAGCAGCTCGCCCGGGTTCATCGACCAGCCGTTGTTGAAGAACTCGGCCATGGCCTCGATGCCAGCGCGGTCGTTGTTGTCGAAGGCGGCAACAACGTCGTCGACACCAGCCTGGGCAGCGATGACGTGAGCGGGCATCAGACCGGTGAAGGTCGCACGCCAGTCGGCGAAGACGTCGCTGTAGGTCATGGTGATGGTCTTGCCATCGTCGGAGCAATCGACCGACTCGATGACGTCGAAGCCGGTGTTGCCGGTGACCTGGAACAGCTGGATCTCTGCGCCGGACTCTTCGTCGACGGCGGGTTCGCCATTTTCGTCGAGCTCGAGCTGGGTGCCGTCGTAGGCCTTCCACGCGAAGTAGAAGTCGTCACAGTCGATGGGGTTGCCATCGGACCAAGCAGCGTCGGCGTTGACGACGTACTCGATCACCTGCGGGTCGGTGCTGAGGACGTTGACGGCGTCCATCAGCTCCTCGTCCATGACGAGGCCGCCACCGGGACCGGCGAAGTAGAACGGATCGGGAAGGATCTCGTTGAGCACGATGCCGTTCTTGACAGAGTTCGACGACGCAAGGCCGTTGTTGTAGTTGGAGAACTCCTGGGCGTTGCCGTAGGCGACGGTCTCGGCCATCGGCTCACCACCGTCTTCGGTGGTGTCGGTGGTGTCGTCAGGAGCCGCCGTCGTGTCGGTGGTCTCGTCGCCACCATCATCGGTGGCCTCGGTAGTGGTTGTTGCGCCCTCGTCGTCACCACTGTCTTCGTCGCTGTCGCCGCAAGCCGCGGCGATCATCGAGAAGGCAAATAGCAGCGCAAGGAGCTTCAAGAGCCCTTTGCTCATGGTTGGTCCCTCCATGTTGATGGTGCGCCAGAAAGTCGTATCTCCTGGCGCGGGTGCCGCCATGTTACCGCCGAGTAGTGCTCCAGCGGCGCAATCTCGAACTCAACCCTTCGAACGCAACTTCGGGTCGAGGGCGTCACGAAGGCCGTCGCCGATGAAGTTGACGCTCATCATCGTCAACGACAGCATCAGACCCGGCCAGATGACCCTTGAGGCGTTGATCGCCAGATAGTCCTTGCCCTCGAACAGCAGCCGGCCCCACGTGGGGAACTTCTCGGGGAATCCCAGGCCCAGGAACGACAGCGCCGACTCTGTCAGGATCGCATTGGCCACGCCCAGCGAGGCGGCGACGATCACCGGGCTCAACACGTTGGGCACGATGTGGCGGGTGATCAACCGCCGCTGACGGGTGCCTATCGAGCGCGCCGCTTGGACGAACTCTTCCTCCTTGATGGCCAGCACATCGCCTCGCACCACGCGGGCCGTCTGCATCCAGCTGGTCAACCCGATGACCGTGACCATCAAAATGAACACGCCCATGTTGTCGCCGAAGCGTTCGGTCAACGGCTCGCGGAAGAAGACCACCACGACCAGCAGCAGCGGCAGCAACGGGAGAGCCAGGAACAGGTCGGTGAAGCGCATCAGCGGGCCATCGAGCCAGCGGAAGAACCCGGCGAGAACACCCACCGCGGTGCCGACCAGCAGCCCGACGAGCATCGCCGAGAAGCCGACCGCCAGCGATATCCGCCCGCCCAGCAGCACACGCGCCATGACGTCGCGACCGACGTTGTCTGTGCCCATCGGATGCGCCCATGAAGCGCCCTGGTTTCGACTGGGCACATCGACGGCGAAGGGGTCGACGCCATAGAGCCAAGGCCCCAGGACGGCACCGACGACGATGATCGTCAGCACCGCCAAACCGATTACCGCACCCTTGTGCCGGCGGAACTGTCGCCAGACGTCTCCCCACAACGATCGGTGCTCGCCCAGTGATGCCCGCTCGACGGCGACGTCGACAACCGGACCACCGCCTTCGGTTTCGCCGACGGCGTCCTCGACATGTGAGGGACGTTCGTTCAGGTCAGTCATAACGAATCCTCGGATCCAGGAAGCCGATCAGAACGTCGTTGATGATGTTGAACACGACGATCAGCACAGCGAACATGAAGGTCAGCGTCTGAACCATCGGGACGTCGTTTTGGCCGATGGAGGTGATCAGCAGGGCGCCGAGACCATTGATGCGGAAGATCTGCTCGGTGATGATCGCGCCCGAGAAGATGCCGGGGATCGACAGCGTTATCAGGGTCACGACCGGGATGAGGCTGTTTCGCATCACATGGGTCAAGACCACGCTGCGCTCGCCCACACCCTTCGCCCTGGCGGTGCGTACGAAGTCTGCTTGCAGGTTGTCGAGCACGGCGGCTCGGGTATAGCGGCTGAGGGCCGCCGTATTGAACAGTGTCAACACCAGCACCGGCATGAAGAGCTGTTTGATCTGGATCCAGATACTGGTCCAACTGGTGAGCGAGACGTCGTGGGTCGAGTCGTAGAACGAAGGGAACCAGTTGAGCTTGACGCTGAACACCACGATGGCCAGTAGGCCGGTGAAGAAGGTGGGCACCGAGAACCCGATCATGGTGACCAGCGTGCCCAGGTTGTCGAACCACGAATATTGGCGATACGCCGAGTAGATGCCGATCGGAATCGCCAGCAGGGTTCCCATGAAGAAGGCGACGCCCATTACCCACAGGGTCTGGGGCAGGCGTTGCCAGATGATGTCCATGGCCGGCGATCTCGACGACCAGGAAACTATTCGTGCGCGGTTCTCACAATCACCGATGCAGGTTCCGGTGACGTCGGAAGCCAACTCGAGGGTCTCGTTGACCATCATGAGCTTGTTCCAGGCCCACCACTTCTGTGGGACCGGTTCGTCCAGACCCAAGTTCTCGCGAATCTGCTCGCGGATTTCGGCCGGAACCGTGAGAGGAAGGTTGCTCGTGGGGTCGCCTGGTGCCAAGTCCAGGATCAAGAAGATGATCATGCTGATGGCGATCAGCGTCGGAATGGCGAAGAGCACCCTGCGAAGGATGTAGCGGCTCATCAGATCCCCCAAGAGCTGCGCAGACGGACAGGTCGGCCGGGAAGCCGGGCCCGACGATGGTGTCGGGCCCGGCTTTCACGGCATCAGGAAGGGTCGATCAACCGGCGCGAGTCCAGTCTTCGACGTTCCAGTACTCGCTGTCCCAACCGTTGGGATCGCCATAGCCCTCGATGGTGTTCGAGATGCCAGACACGTTGCCACGGTGGATCAGGGGGATGATCGCGGTGTTCACCAGGATGTCGTTGGCCTGGATGACGAGGTCATCGAGGCCCGGGTCGTCGAGACCCGTCACGGCGATCTGGGCAATCAGGGCGTCATACTCATCGCTGGCGAGCCTCGGGATGTTGTCACCCGACCAGTTGTTGGACTCCTCAGGGATCTGCTCGGTGATCCAGCTCTTGAGGTAGCCACCGGCGTCGGGGCCGGTCGAACCGTTGGTGAACATCTCGATATCGGTGAAGAAGCTCCAGATGTTGACCGGGCTGGCGCCGGTGCCGTCGAAGAACAGGCCTGCGTCCTCGTTCTTCATGTTGGCCTTGACACCGATCTCGGCCCAGTAGGTCTCGATCAGGGCCTGGTTCGACTGGCGCACCGCGTTGGTCGAGGTGACGAAGTCGAACTCGAGGTTGTCGCCGCCACCGGGCATGTTGCGGATGCCGTCGCCGTCTGAGTCCTCGTAGCCAGCCTCATCGAGAAGGCGGTTGGCCTCGTCGATGTCCTGGGTGAGGCACCAGTCGTTGTTGGTGCTGTTCTGCGAGCCGACCGGCCACATGTTGCAGGTGGGCGCACCCGTGGGTCCGTAGCCGACCTCGACCAACTCGTCCCTGTTGATGGCGAGCGAAAGCGCGCGGTGCAGGGTCGGGTTGTCGAAGAAGAACGGGTTCGGGTTGGCCCCGCCGTCGTAATTCGACGGCGATGCATCATTGCGGTTGTTGGTCTGGTTCAGGTTGATGTGCTCGACGTTGGCCGTGAACGAGGTGACGATTCGGCCGTTGCCCGCGCCCTCCATGGGAAGAAGGATCTCGGGTGCAACCTGGTGGTTCCAGGCATAGTCGGCCTCGCCGATTTCGAGCACCGAGCGAGCCGAGGCCTCGGCGTCGCCGCCGCCCTGGATCACAACGCTGCCGAAGAACGGCTTACCTTCGCTGGCTCCGCGATAGTTCGGGTTGTAGTCGTAGACGACCACGTCCTCGGGGCGGAGTTCGGTGACCATGTATGGACCGGTGCCGATTGGCTTCAGGTTCTGGTCGGAGCAACCGAGTGCTGCCTCACCGACGCACGCCTCGAACTGCGCCCTCTGGAGGACCGGCGAGGTGTAGCCGACGAAGGGCTCGTACGGATAGGGCTTGGGGCCGTCGAAGGTGATCAACACCGTCAGGTCGTCGATCGCCTCGACACTGGTCACGCTGACGAAACCGCCGGACGAGCAGCCCGTGAGTTCGTTGGTGCAGTACTCCCAGCTGAACTGAACGTCGTCAGCGGTCAGCGGGGTGCCGTCCGACCACAGGACGCCCTCCTTCAGGGTCCAGGTGATGGTGGTGAGGTCCTCGGAGACACCACCGTTGGCAACGGTCGGAACCTCTGCCGCCAGGGCCGGGACAACGGTGCCATCGGGTGCGAACTCGGCCAGGGGCTCGAGAACGAGCGAGCCTGCGAGCAGGTCCTTGGTGCCGGTCGACAGGTAGGCGTTGGCCTGCGAGGGGGCCTGCCACTGCAGGATGGTCAGCTGACCACCCTGGCCGGCCATCATCGAGCTGCCGCCGTCGTCGGTGGAACCGCCATCATCGGTGGAACCGCCATCATCGGTGGAACCGCCATCATCGGTGGAACCGCCGTCGTCGGTCGATCCGCCATCATCGGTGCCGCCAGACGCCTCGGTGGTCGACGCGCCAGAGCTGCCGTCGTCGCCGTCCGAGTCGCCGCAAGCGGCTGCGATGAGTGCGAACGCAAATAACAGCGCTAGCAATCGTTTCATTTGCATTGTGTTTCTCCCTCCACCCGCGCAATGCACGGGCTTGATCGGATTGTTGCCGAGACCGGCCACCAGTTGAGGTTTCGGCTCGACGAGAACTTGGCTGCCGTCACCAGCCCTCCTCGTGGGCAAAGTGACACGACACCCAGTGACCAGGCTTCACCTCGCGCCACTCGGGCACTTCCGTGCGGCAGCGATCCTGTGCAGCCTGGCAGCGGGTGTGGAAGGTGCAACCCGAGGGCGGGTTGGCCGGGCTTGGAATATCGCCCTTCAAGACGATGCGCTCGCGCCTGGCCTCCACCTCGGGATCGGGCACGGGTACGGCCGAGTGAAGCGCTCGGGTATACGGGTGCAGAGGCTGGCTGTACAAGACATCGCACTCGGCCAACTCGACGATGCGCCCCAAGTACATGACGGCGACGCGGTCGGCTATGTGGCGCACCATGCTCATGTCGTGCGAAATGAACAGGTAGCTCAGCGACAGCTCGTCTTGAAGGTGTTCCAGAAGGTTCGTCACCTGGGCCTGGATCGAGACGTCGAGGGCTGCGATGGGCTCGTCACAAACGATGAAGTCGGGGTTCAAAGCGATGGCCCTGGCGATGCCGATTCGCTGTCTCTGACCACCCGAGAACTCGTGTGGATAGCGGTTGGCGAATGAAGGGTGCAACCCGACCATCTCGAGCAGGTCGTCGACGCGCCGATGCCGTTCGGAGCGCGAGCCCCTGCCATGCTCGAGCAGAGGCTCCTCGATGATCGATGCAACTGTCATTCGGGGATTCAGCGATGCGTGAGGGTTCTGGAACACCATCTGCATGCGCGTGCGCATACGCCGCATCTCAGAGCGCGACAATTCGGTCAGGTCGACACCGTCGAAATGCACGGAGCCACCGGTGGGTCGGTCGAGGTCGATCAGGGCCCGGCCGGTGGTCGACTTACCAGACCCGCTCTCGCCGACGAGCCCGAGCGTCTCGCCGCGATAGATGTCGAAGGTGACACCATCAACGGCCCGCACAGCCCCGACCTGGCGGCGGAACATTCCCTTGGTAATCGGGAAGTGTTTCTCGAGGTTCTTCACCGACACCAGCACCTGCGAATCGGTGGCGGCCTTTGATGTTTGGCGAACTGCCGTGTTCACAGCGTCATCCATCGGAAACCCCCGCAATGCTGACCGGCCGTTCGAAGCTGGAGCTATCGCCAACCTGCTGGCCTAGATCGAGCCAGCACGCAACCCGATGAGTCCCGCCGATGCTTTGCAACTCGGGCATTTCCGTGTGACACCGATCGAAGGCGTGAGGACACCGCGGAGCGAACGAACAACTCGATGGCTTGGCGGTGAGGTTCGGTGGCTGGCCCTTGATGCTGACGAGCTCTTGGCCCTTTTGATCCAGGCGGGGCAAGGAGCTGAGCAATCCCTGTGTGTATGGATGGCTGGGGTTGGCGTACAGCTCTCGCACCGCGGCGTCCTCGACGATTCGTCCGCCGTACATGACCATGACCCGATCGACCAGACCAGCCACCACCGCCAGATCGTGGGTGATCCAGACCATCGCTGTGTTGAGGCGCTCCCTGAGGTCTCGAACGATCTCGATGATCTGGGCCTGAACCGTGACGTCGAGTGCCGTCGTGGGCTCGTCGGCGAACAGCAGCCGCGGTGAGCACGCCAGCGCGATGGCGATCATCACACGTTGACGCATGCCACCCGACAGCTCATGCGGAAACGACCTCAGGCGGCTGCGAGCATCTGGAATGCCGACCAGGGTCAACAACTCGGCCGCCCGCTCGAGAGCCTCGGCCTTGGTGGCACCCTTGTGCAGCCTCAACGGTTCGGCAATTTGACGGCCGATCGACAGCACCGGATTCAGCGACGTCATCGGGTCTTGGAACACGAAGCCGATCTCCGAGCCGCGCACCTCGCGAAGCTCGTCGAGGCCGATGTCGAGGAGGTCGCGCCCGTCGAAGGTCGCAGTGCCGGCGGCTATGCGGCCGGGCGGCATCGGGATCAGCCGCATCACCGACATCATGGTCACGCTCTTGCCAGAACCGCTCTCGCCGACCACTCCGACGAACTCGCCGGCCTTCAAGCTGAAGTCGACGCCGTTCACCGCGAACACTGTGCCGTCAGGCGTGTCGAACTCGACGGCGAGACCGCGAACGTCGAGAACCCGACCTTCGTCCATCACCCGCTGTATCCCCCGCCGCCCTGGTCGGTCGCCAATGCCATTCCTCGTCCCCCGGTGAGTTAGTGCCGCAGGATCCTATAACGCGGGCACGCCGGCGTGTCGACCAAACGTGTTAACGGTCTATTTCGACGAGCGACTCACGAGTCGAGGTCGTATTGGACGATGCGAGCGAAACTGTTGGCCTCTAGAGCTGCTCCGCCTACCAGAGCGCCGTCGATGTCTGGGCGCGACAGCAGTTCCTTTGCATTCGTCGGCTTGACCGAACCGCCGTACTGAACACGCACCGAATCGCCCGCTCCGGACTTGATGTCGTCGACGACCCGGCGCACGTGAGCACACATGTCCTGGGCATCGTCAGAGGTTGCGGTGGCACCGGTACCTATGGCCCAGATGGGCTCGTAGGCCACGACCAGACCGCCGAGTTGTTCGGCCGAGAGGCCTGCGAGGCTGGCACGCAACTGGGCCTCGACCACTGCCTCGTGCTGGTTGACATCGCGCTGTTCGATGGTCTCGCCGACGCAGACGATGGGCGTCATCTCGTTCTTCAGAACGGCCTTGGCCTTCTTGTTGACTATCTCGTCGGACTCCCCGAACAACTGGCGCCGCTCGCTGTGTCCGACGATGACATAAGCCACGTTGAGCTTCTGCAGCATCTCGGGCGAAACCTCGCCGGTAAAGGCGCCCTTGGGCTCGAAGTGCACGTTCTGGGCACCCAAGCCGATCTTCATTCGGTCGGCGTCGATGACGGTCTGAACAGATCGGATGTCGGTGAACGGCGGGTGCACCGTGACTTCGACGGCATCGAAGTCGTGCCCGTTCAACTCGTAGCTGAGCTTTTGGACCAACTGGATCGCCTCGAAATGATTGAGGTGCATCTTCCAGTTGCCACTTACCAACATTCGCCTTGTCACAAGGCGAATGTAGCGCCTACCGGGACACGCGGGCTTTATCGTCGCTCCGATGAAACGCCAACTGTTCCTGCAGGCCCTTGCCGAAAGCTGGCGGATCGACCCTGAGCTCTCCCAGAGCAAGGGTCGCACGATCGTCGCATGCGAGGACAGGCGCGACACCAACATCGCTTCCGGCTACGCCTTTGGTGAACACCTCGTGGTGCTGTGCGATCCGATCCACGCCGAAGCCCTCGAGCTGATACTGCCCGACACAGCGTGCACCGTCGAACAATGGCGCGCTGCGGCACAGCGGCGCGAGCTGGAACTAGTCGGCTCGGCCCGTTTGCTTCTGATCGACGACCAACGCCTCGATTGCGCACCGGACACTACGCCTGCGCTATCGAGCGGCTACGAGTTCGCGTCGCTCGACGCGGCAGCGCCCGAAAACCGGTCAGAGCTCGAGCGTCTGGTCGAGTCGTTGGGACCAGAAGCCGCCGACGACGCCGAGATCGAACTCGACGACCCCGACCACCACGCCGTAGTCGTACGATTCGGCGGTGAACCCATCGCCTACGCCGGGGCCAAACCGTGGGGCGACATGGTGGGCTGGGGAGACATAGGCATCGCAGTATGTGCCGAGCACCGCCGAGCCGGAGTGGGCGCCGCGGCTGTGCGGACCCTTGTGGGCGAACTCCGCGACTCCCGAATCGAACCGCTATACCGGCACAACGACGACAACACCGCCTCGGCAGCCCTTGCTGACAGCGTCGGATTCGCAGCGGTCAGCCATCTGAGCGCCTACCGGTTCTGATCGCGCCTCGATTCGGCCTCGTGCTGATCAGCCGAGGTTCGGGGCGTTTCGCAAAGCCTCGAGACCTGGAAGGTCGCCGTTCTCGAGCAACTCGAGGCTGGCTCCCCCGCCGGTCGACACATGGTCGATCTCGGACGCCAGTCCGAACTGGGCGATGGCAGCAGCGCTGTCGCCACCACCGACGACCGTGAACGCCCGGGTGTCGGCCATGGCCTGGGCCACGGCCCTGGTGCCGCCGGCGAAACGGTCGTCCTCGAACATGCCCATGGGCCCGTTCCAGAACACCATTCGCGCGTCCATCACGGCGTCGCCGAACTCGGCAGCTGAGCCCGGGCCGATGTCGTAGCCAGTCCAGCCGTCGGGCAGATTGCGGCCCAGTTGGCGCACATCGACACCGTCGGGGCCCAGAGCCGTGACATCGCTGGGAAGCAGGATCGGAGCATCGGAGTCGAGCAACCTGCGAGCCACCTCGACCTGGTCGTCTTCGCACAGCGAGTTGCCAACCGAGTTGCCCATCGCCTTGAAGAAGGTGAAGCACATGGCGCCGCCCACGATGAGCTGATCGACGATGCCGGCGAGGGCCTCGATGACGCCGATCTTGTCGCTGACCTTGGCCCCGCCCAAGACGGCCACGAACGGCCGCTTGGGGTTTGAGCGCATGCCGCCCAGAACTTCGACCTCTTTTTCGAGCAGCCGACCCGCCGCACTGGGCAGCGTCTTGGGTGGGCCCACGATGGAGGCGTGGGCCCGATGCGACGCCCCGAAGGCATCGTTGACATAGCCGTCGAAGCCCTTGACCAGCTCGGCTACGAAGGCGGGGTCGTTGCTGGTCTCGCCCGCGTTGAAACGCAGGTTCTCGAGCAGCTCGACCCCCGGCGCCAGCTCGGCCAGCCGCTCGCGCACCGGAGCGACCGAATACTTGGGGTCGGGTTCGCCCTTGGGCCGACCGAGGTGAGACGCGGTCACCACCGCGGCTCCGTGCTGCTGCAGCCACTCGATGGTGGGCAGGGCGGCGCGAATCCGCAGATCGTCGGAGATCTGACCGTCGCGCAGAGGCACGTTGAAGTCGGTGCGCACGAGGATGCGCTTGCCGGTGAGGTCGCCGCCCAGCGCCTCGAGAAGATCCTCGAGGCGCGGCACGTCAAATGTGTTCGACATGTCTGGACCCGGTCAGGAACAGGCGTGCATGACGAGGTCGACGAGGCGGTTGGAGTAGCCCCACTCGTTGTCGTACCAGCCACAGACCTTGACGAGGTTGCCCATGGCCATGGTCATGCCGGCATCGATGGTGCAGCTCCACGGAGTGCCCACGATGTCGGAGCTGACCAGCGGAGCCTCGCTGTACTCGAGCACCGAAGCCAAAGGACCCGAGGCCGACGCGGCGGCGTAGGCGGCGTTGATCTCTTCGACGGTGACGTCCTTGCTGAGGATGGCAGTGAAGTCGGTGATCGACCCGTCGGGAATGGGCACGCGCAGCGACGTGCCGTCGAGCTTGCCCTGCATCGCCTGCAGAACCAGGCCCGTGGCCCGGGCCGCACCTGTCGAGGTCGGAACGATGTTGACGGCCGCAGCGCGAGCACGGCGAAGGTCCTTGTGCGGACCGTCGACGATCGACTGGTCGCCGGTGTAAGCGTGCACCGTCGTCATGAGGCCCTTCTCGACGCCGAACGCATCGTCGAGCACCTTGACCATCGGAACGAAGCAGTTGGTGGTGCAGCTGGCGTTGGAGATGACCTTGTGCTGCGAGGCATCGAAGTCCTCGTGATTGACACCGAACACGATGGTGGCGTCGGCGCCGCCCGAGGGTGCGGACACGATCACCAGGGGTGCGCCGGCATCGAGATGCATCGCAGCCTTGTCACGGTCGGTGAAGATGCCGGTCGATTCGATGACCACATCTACGCCCAGATCGCCCCACGGAAGCTCCTTGGGGTCGCGCACGGACAGGACCTTCAGAACATCGCCGTCGACCGAGATGCCATCGTCGGTGGCGATGATGTCGGATGCCAGGTTGGGCATCACCGAGTCGTACTTGAGCAGGTGAGCCATGGTGGCCTTGTCGCCCAGGTCGTTGACGGCGACGAAGTCGATGTCGGCGCCCTGGTCCTTGGCGGCCCTGAAGAAGTTGCGGCCGATACGGCCAAAGCCGTTGATGCCAACACGTACGGTCATTTCAATCTCCAGTTTTCTTGGTTGTAGATGGAGAACCCGAGCCACCACGATGAACATCGCGGTGTTGCACACTCAGACGGTAGCCCCTGGAACGCAGCCTGCGGGCCACCTCTTCGGCCAGCGCGACGCTGCGATGACGGCCGCCCGTACACCCCATCGCGATCGTGAGGTAGCTCTTGCCTTCGCGAGCGTACGACGGCAACAAGAGGTCGAGAAGCTCGTCGAGGCGGGCCAGGAAATCGACGGTGGTCGGCTGATCGAGGACGTAGCGGGCAACCGGTTCGTCCAGCCCGGTCAAAGGCCGCAGCTCCTCGATCCAGTGAGGGTTGGGCAGGAACCGGCAGTCGAACACCAGGTCGACATCGCGGGGCAGACCGTGCTTGTAGCCGAACGACGAGATCGTCGTCTTCATCAGCGGATCGGCGCCCGATTCGCCGAACAGCTCGACCACGCGTCGGCGCAGATCGTGGACGTTGGTGTCTGTGGTGTTGATGACGAGATCGGCCCGAGCCTTGACCTCCTCGAGCATCGAGATCTCACGGTCGATCGCCTCGACCAAGCCTTCGCCGTCGCGTCCCTGGGGATGCCGCCGACGGGTGTCTTCATAGCGCCGCACCAACACGTCGGGGCTGGCCTCGAGGTACAGCACCCGAACACGGGCGCCCATGTCGGTGAGTTCGGCGAGCGAGTCGAGAACCTCGTTGGCGTCGTGGGTGGTACCAACCACCATCGCAGTGCGCCTGGCCGAGCCACCAGGGCCCGCCAACTCGGCGACCTTGGGAATCAACGCCGGTGGAAGGTTGTCGATGACGAACCATCCGAGATCTTCGAGGGTGTTGGCGGCCTGCGAGCGACCGGCCCCGCTGAGTCCGGTGACTATCAGGAAGTCTGACGAAACGTCGGCGAGAGCGTCGGACGAACTCACGGCACCCACTTGAAGGCGTCGAACACCAACAGCCTGGGGATTGTGGCGGCAGCCTCGTAGGCCGATGCGCGCTCGAGGAAGCCAGGAGGTGGTGCCGGCTCGATCATGCCGGCGACGAGCAGCTGGTTCTCGGCCATCGCATTGACGTATCGGCTCAGCGGGCGGTGGATGAAGGGGATGAACACCCCCTGCTGCACCTCCTCGATCGTTTCGTCTTCGATCAGATAGTCGCCCACCCGCCAATACTGCTCGGGCGGGTCGATCATCTGATCGTCGATCCAGCCGCTGTTGGGCGTCTGAAGCAATGGGTGGTTGAGCATGAAGACGAAGCGACCACCGGGCTCTAGCACCCTGGCCACCTCGGCGATGGCGGCGTCGACATCGCTGATGTGCTCGAACACCAGGCAGGCCAGTACTGCGTCGAAGCTGGCGTCGGCAAACGGCAGCTGTGCCGCACCGTTGCGGACCACCACCGGCCCGCCACCGCGCTGGGCTGCGACCCTTATCTGCTCCCACGTGATGTCAGTAGCCACCACCTGGCTGCCCTGGGCCGCCGCGACGCGCGCCAACTGGCCCTCGCCGGCGCCGACGTCCAGAACCCGCTGAGCCCCTTTCAGCAGCTCGGCGGCAATGGGCACGATCTGCTCGGTGTACTCAGGATCGGCCCCATCGGTGAATCCGTCCTGCCACCAGGACGCATTCTTCTCCCACAAGTCGGGATCGTCGACGCTCATCTCCTCCAGGGTACGTCCCGGCATGGTGGCGCAACCAACGAACCACGATTCGCGGTCGACCCCGCCGAATTGAGTAGTTTGTTGGCCGCAGAGTGTGTGAGGAGGACCACCTGATGCGACGACTGACAATTTCCGTGGTGTTGGCCTTGGCAATGCTGGCCAGCGCTTGCGGCGGCGACAGCGATAGTGACGACAGCGGTGACTCGTCGGCCGGCCAGATCTCGACCACCACGGCGGCCGACTCTGGAACCGATGCCGGCGAGGACAACACCACCACAACCACCGAGGATTCGGGCGGGGGCGGTCTCGACGACATCGCCGACGTCCGCAACTCTGTGGTGCAGATCCAGGCCCAGGGCACGTTCGAGTTCTTCGAAGGAACCATGCGCAACGCCCAGAGCACGGGCAGTGGCTTCGTCATCAGCGAAGACGGCATCGTCGTCACCAACAACCACGTGGTAACCGGAGCCGCGACCTTGGCGGTGAAGTTCCCCGATGGCGACGACCCGATCAACGCCCAGATACTCGGAGTCAGCGAATGCTCTGATCTGGCCGTCATCCAGTTGGTCGGCGACGGCTACGCCCCGCTGACCTTCCGCGACGACGAGGTGCGAGCCGGCCTTCCCGTGTACTCGGCAGGCTTTCCGGCCTCCGACGACAACGACTTCGACAACCTCGACTTCACACTCACAGCAGGCATCGTCTCTTCGACCGAGGCCAAGGGCGAAACCAACTGGGCATCCGTCGACGGAGTGTTGCAGCACGACGCTCGTATTCTCGGCGGCAACTCGGGCGGACCGCTGGTGGACGAGCAGGGACGCGTCGTAGGCATCAACTACGCCGGCAGCGATCAGTTCGACACCAATTTCGCAATCGACGCAGACACCGCCCGTCCCATCATCGAACAGTTGGCCGCCGGCAACGACGTCGACTCGCTGGGTATCAACGGTGAGGCAGTGGTGTTCGACAGCGGATTCACAGGTATCTGGATCCGCAGCGTCAAGAGCGGCTCGCCAGCAGACCAGGCCGGTATCGAGCCGGGCGATCTGCTGCTGGAACTCGAGAACCTCATCATGGCCGCCGACGGCACCATGGCCGATTATTGCGACGTCCTGCGCACCCAGGGCGCCGATGCGACCATGGATGTCAGCGTCTACCGGCCCTCGCTCGACCTGGTACTCGAGGGCCAAATCAACGGCCTCCCGATCATCGTTCCGCTGATCACCGAAACGGTCATCGAAGAGACCGGCGGCCAGCCCACGAGCGGTGGCGATAACGGGGACGCTCTGGGCGTCAGCTACACCTACACGACGGCCACCGACGACAGCGGGCGGATCTCGGTGTCGGTGCCCGACACGTGGCAGGTCAACGGTGAGGAGAACCCGAACTTCGGGCCCAGCGTGTGGGCCTCACCCGATCTGCAGGGCTTCCTCGATTTCTGGGACGTTCCGGGCATCATCGTCGAGTCGGCCCCGAACAGGCCGGCATCGGACATACCGGTGCTGCTGCAGGAGCGTTCCGGCCTGAACGAGTTCTGTGAAGACCTCGGCCAGCAGGACTACGACGACGGCTTCTACGCCGGGGTGTTGCAGATCTACGGCAACTGCGGCGGCATCGGCACCTACTACGTGGTGCTGGCTGCGACTCCGCTCGACGGCGACTATCTGGTCCGTGTCGAGATCCAGGCCACCGAGCCTCGCGACCTGGAGGCGGGCGACGAAGCGCTGCGCACCTTCGTGGCCAACGCCTGACGCAGGATCACATCACGTATCGAGGAGTCAGCGCGGGGTGTGGATCTTGTCGTAGATCGCCTGCCCGACCTGGTCGGGTAACCAGCTGAGACCCTGCAGGGTCTCCAGCGACGCGGTCTTGACCTTCCCCACCCCGCCCAGCTCCTTGATCAGCCGCTTGCGGCGAACCTCTCCCAGACCCGGAATGTCGTCGAGTATCGACTTCGTCATGCGCTTCCCGCGCAGCTGACGGTGGTAGGTGATGGCGAAGCGGTGGCTCTCGTCACGCAACCGCTGCAACATGTACAGCGCCTCTGATTGGCGCGGGATGACGATCGGTTGGCTGCGGCCCGGAACAAAAACCTCTTCGAACTGCTTGGCCAGCGACGCGACCGGAATCTCGTCGCTGAGCCCCAGCTGATCCAGCACCTTCACCGCGGACGACAGCTGGCCCTTTCCACCATCGACCACCAGCAGCTGGGGTGGGTAGGCAAACTTCCCCTGCTCGTGAGCCGGCTTTTCGCGGTCGACCAGATAGTTGGTCAGCCGCCGTGTGAGGACCTCCTCCATTGCAGCGAAGTCGTCGTTGCCGCCGACGGTTTGGATCTTGAACCGGCGGTACTCGCGCTTGGCCGGCAGCCCGTCCTCGAACACCACCATCGACCCGACATAGTCGGTGCCTTGCAGGTGGCTCATGTCGTAGCACTCGATACGTAGAGGTGCGGCAGGCAGTGACAGGTAATCCTGAAGCTCGTTGAGCGCACGGGCCCTGGCGTTGTGATCGGACGAGCGGGTGAGCCGATGGCGCTTGAAGGTCTCCTTCGCGTTGTGGGTGACGGTGTCGTGCAACGCCCTCTTGTCGCCCCGCTGGGGGACACGCACCTCAACCCTTGACCCTCGACGAAACGCAAGCCACTCCTCGTAGACGTCGACCGATTCGGGGAGGTCGGGAACGAACACGGCCTTTGGCATGCCAAGCGGATTGTCTTCGTGGTACAGCCGCTCGAGGATCACCGCCACCATCTCGGGCCGATCGAGCTCCTCGACCTTGTCGACGACCATTCCCCGACGGCCGGCGACTCGACCCTTGCGCACGAAGAAGACCTGTACCGCAGCCTCCAGCTCGTCTTCGTCGATGCCTATGACATCGAAGTCCTCGCTCTTGGTGCCGGCGATCTGCTGTTTCTCGATGGCCTTACGGACCGAGTTGAGGCGGTCGCGATAGCGGGCCGCCAGCTCGAACTCGAGGGCGTCGGAAGCCGCCTGCATCGACGCCTCCAGCTCGGCCACCACCTCGTCGGTGTCGCCCTCGAGGAAGCGGATCAGATTGCGGACCATGGCGTCGTATTCGGCCTGCTCGACCTCGCCGACGCAGGGTCCCGCACACTTCTCGATGTGGAACAACAGGCAGGGCCGACCGGCCCGCTGGTGCCTCGCCAGCTTGTTGTCGCTGCAGGTGCGAATGGGAAAGGTCCGCAAGAGCAGGTCGAGCGTCTCGCGAATGGCGTAGGCGTGGCCGTACGGGCCGAAGTAGCGGTTGCCGCGCTTGCGTTTGCCGCGCATCACCATCGCCCGCGGCCAATCGTCCAGCAGGGTCACGGCCAGAAACGGATAACTCTTGTCGTCGCGCAACCGGACGTTGAACCGCGGCTGATGTTGCTGGATCAGCGAGTACTCGAGCATCAAGGCGTCTACCTCGGTCTCGACCTCTATCCACTCGACGCTGTGTGCGGTAGCCACCATCTGTGCGGTGCGGGTGGCCAGATTGCGGGGATCCTGGAAATAGCTGTTGAGCCTGTTGCGAAGGCTCTTGGCCTTGCCTACGTAGATGATGCGCCCGTCTGCGTCCTTGAACTGGTAGCTGCCTGGGGCATCGGGAATGGTGCCGGGTTCGGGTCTCAGGGCCACTACCCGAGCCTATGGGTTGGCGACCCTCTTCTATGGGAGGATCTTGGTCCGTGGACCACACGATCGAAGAGTTGAGACACTCGCTGTGCGAGGTCGCAGAACCGTCCATCGCACCCGACATGTCGCGCTACATGAGGGGCAGGTTCGAGTACCTGGGCGTCAAGGCACCAGCGCGGCGCGCGGCCGCCGGTGCGTGGATAAGTCAGGTCGGCAACGACCCCGACAAGGCGCGCCAAGCGGTGACCGAACTGTGGGCCCAGCCCGAGCGCGAGTTCCAGTACGTGGGTATCGACCTGGTGGCCCGCGTCGCCCGGCACCTGGATGCGCCAGACATCGACTGGTTGGCGGACCTCGTCGTGTCGAAGAGCTGGTGGGACACGGTCGATTCGCTGGCGGTGTCGATCGGTGCCGTGGCGCTTGAACACCCTCTGGCTTGGGAGGTCATCGAAGCGTGGTCGTTCGACACCGGGCTGATCGACACCAACACCGAGCCGTCGTTGTGGCTGGCCAGGTGTTCGATACTGCAACAACTCAAGTACCGCGACCGCACCGACGAAGACGTCCTGTTCGAGCGGTGCTCCAGGCGGGCCGCCGACACAGACTTCTTCATCCGAAAGGCCATCGGGTGGGCTCTGCGGCAATACGCCCGCACAGCACCCCAGTCGGTTTGGCTATACGTCGACCAGAACCGCGATGTGTTGTCGGCGCTGTCGGTTCGAGAGGCGACCAAACACCTCTGAGGCCGAGTCGGCCCAGCAGCGCTGATCAGCTTGCTCCTGGCCAACCATTCCAGTCGACGTTGGAGGTGTCGTCGGCCTGACACGACCCGTCCGCGGTCGAGACCCTGATGCCATAGGTGGTCTGGGCGACGCCGATGTCGTCGGAGATGTAGTAACAATCGCCGGCGTCCGACATGGCGGCCAGGCGGGCTCCGACGATCGGTCCACCCGGTGTTGGTGCGAAGGCGACCACTGATATCTCGGTCGGGTTCGTCGAGGGCGAGGTGCCAGCGACCCAATCGAGCGAAGGTTCGGCCTCGGCCAATACCGCCGGGCTGAGCGTCGTGTACGTGGCATCTTCGGTCGAAAGCACCCGAGCAGACGTCAGCCCGTTGCGCAGGTTCAACATGACCGCCCGGTCTTGGGCTCTGGCCGTGGCCGAGTTGTAAACCCCATAGGCCAGGGCCACCAGGACGGCGATCACACCTATGACCACCATCGTCTCGACCAAGCTGAAACCGCGCTCACCCCGCATCCACTTCACGCCTCGTCCATCGGCAACAGGCGAGACAGATTTGAGAACTAGGTCGACTTGGCCGAGGTCAGCCCTGCCGACCTCTTTCTAGCAGCGGGGCCAAGAACCGCCCTGTGTGGCTCTCGGCGATGGCGGCGACCTGCTCGGGGGTTCCCTCGGCCACGATGCTGCCACCGCCGCTGCCGCCTTCGGGCCCCAGGTCGATCAGCCAGTCTGCGGTCTTGATGACGTCGAGGTTGTGCTCGATGACGATGACCGAGTTGCCCTGGTCGACCAGGCGCGTCAGCACGGTTAGAAGTTTGGCGATGTCCTCGAAGTGAAGCCCGGTGGTGGGCTCGTCGAGGATGTATACGGTGTGCCCGGTTGAACGCTTCGACAGCTCGCTGGCCAGCTTGACGCGCTGGGCTTCGCCACCAGACAGGGTCGGTGCCGGCTGCCCCAGCCGCACATAACCCAAGCCGACATCGACGATCGTCTGCATGTGACGGGCGATCACAGGCTGGGCGGCGAAGAACTCGAGCGCCTCTTCACACGACAGGTTCAGCACCTCGGAGATCGTCTTGCCCTTGTAGCGGATCTCGAGGGTCTCGCGGTTGTAGCGAGCCCCCTTGCACACCTCGCACGGCACATAGACGTCTGGAAGGAAGTGCATCTCGATCTTGATGGTGCCGTCGCCCGCACACGCCTCGCAGCGCCCGCCCTTGACGTTGAACGAGAAGCGACCCGGCAGATAGCCGCGAACCCTGGCTTCCTGGGTCTTCGCGAACAGCTTGCGGATGTGGTCGAACACGCCCGTGTAGGTGGCCGGATTTGACCGCGGCGTGCGACCGATTGGCGATTGGTCGATGTCGATGATCTTGTCGACGTAGGCCAGGCCGTCGACGGTCTTGTGAAGACCGGGCACTTCCTTGCTGCGATAGATCTTCTGCATCAGCGACTTGTGCAGGATCTCGTTGACCAAGGTGCTCTTGCCAGAGCCCGACACGCCGGTGACAGCGACGAACAGACCCAGCGGGAACTCGACGTCGATGTTTCGAAGGTTGTTCTCGCGAGCGCCGCGCACCGTCAGGCGCTCGAGCGAAGGCGATCGTCTGTGCTGGGGAACCGGGATGCTGCGCTTTCCCGACAGGTACTGGCCCGTTATCGATCCGCGGCGCTTGAGCAGGCCCTTGACCGGACCCGAATAGACGATGTTGCCGCCGTGCTCGCCTGCACCCGGGCCGATGTCGACCACCCAGTCGGACTCGAGGATCGTGTCCTCGTCGTGTTCGACGACAAGAACCGTGTTGCCCAGGTCGCGCAGATGGATGAGCGTGTCGATGAGGCGCCGGTTGTCGCGCTGGTGCAAGCCGATGCTGGGCTCGTCGAGTACGTACAGCACCCCCTCCAGACCCGAGCCGATCTGGGATGCGAGGCGGATCCGCTGGGCCTCGCCACCGGCGAGCGTTGCCGCCGAGCGGTTCAGCGTCAGATAGTCGAGGCCCACATCGAGCAAGAAGTTGAGCCTGGCGCCGATCTCTTTCAAGATCGGGCCGGCGATGATCGCCTGCCGTTCGTCGAGGTCGAGGGCGGCGACGGCCTTGGCCGACTCGCCGATGGACATCGATGCGAGATCATCGATGTTGCGGCCGTTCACCTTGACCGCCAGCGAGACCTCGTTCAGCCGTGCACCACCACAGGTCGGGCACGGCACCTCGCGCATGTAGCCCTCGATGCGGTCGCGGCTCCAGTCGCTCTCGGTGTCGGAGTGGCGTCGCTGGAGGAACGGGATGACGCCCTCGTAGGCGGTGCTGTAACTGCGCTGACGGCCGTAGCGGTTCTTGTAGCGCACGGTGAGCTTCTTGTTGCCAGGGGCGCCGTGCAACAGCATCTTTTGTTGCTTGCCCGTCAGCGACGCCCACGGCGCGTACGGGTCGATGTCGAACTCCTCGCACACCGCTGCGAGAAGACGGTCGAAGTACTTGCTGGAGGCTCCGGCCCATGGAGCGATCGCTCCCTCGCCCACCCCGATGTCTGGATTGGGCACGACCAGTTCTGGGTCGACCTCGAACCTGGTACCCAGGCCGTCGCAGGCACCACACGCGCCGTAGGGCGAGTTGAACGAGAAGTTTCGAGGCGCCAGTTCGTCGAACGATCGCCCGGTAGATGGCGAGTAGAGGTGCTGGCTGAACTCGAGGATCTCGGGCTCGCCCTCGCGTGGAACAACCTCGATCCACGCATGCCCTTCGGCCAGGCCCAGGGCGGCCTCGAGCGACTCGGTCAGCCTCTGCTCGACGCCTTCGCGCAACACCAGCCGGTCGACGATGACCTCGATGGAGTGATTGAAGTATCGGTCGAGGCGAATCTCCTCGGACCCCAGCTCGACCACCTCACCATCGATGCGCGCCCTGGCGTAGCCCTGCGACGCCAGGTCGTGAAGCAGGGTGTGGTATTCGCCCTTGCGGTGGCGCACGACAGGGGCCAGCACCTGGAAACGGGTGCCTTCGCCCAGCGCCAGGATGCGGTCGACGATCTGTTGGGTCGTCTGACGCTCGACGATCTCGCCCGTATCGGGGTCGTGCTGCACCCCGATGCGGGCGAACAACAGTCGCAGGTAATCCCAGATCTCGGTGATGGTTCCGACGGTCGAGCGAGGATTGCGGCTGGCGGTCTTTTGATCGATCGAGATCGCCGGTGACAGACCCTCGAGAAAGTCGACGTCCGGCTTGTCCATCTGGCCCAGGAACTGGCGGGCATAGGCCGACAACGATTCGACATATCGGCGCTGACCCTCGGCATAGATCGTGTCGAAGGCCAGCGAACTCTTGCCGCTGCCGGACAGACCGGTGAAGGTGATGAGCCGGTCACGAGGCAGCTCGAGATCGACGTCTTTGAGGTTGTGTTCGCGCGCCCCGCGAATTACGAGCTTGTCACCCACGGCGGGTCACTCTATCTGGTCCCAGGGACAGCGCCCGAGGTCGGTTGGCGGGCCGGGGCCGCCTAGGCCCGGATGACGATGGTGCCTGCGGCCTTGTCGTACCAGGTCTGGTTCCGGGCATCCCAAAGTGGCCACAGATATAGCAACAGGCTCAGGAGGAAGCCGACAAATGCGCCACCCGCTCCGGCAGCGCTGACGAGGTTGAAACCCATACCAAATGCGAACTCGGCCCCGTAGCGACCCCACGCCTTGCCCCACCCCAGTCCACCCTGGGGCGAGTTGGCATCGACCACCCGAATACCAGTGGCCATCTTGCCCACGGTCTGGCCGTTGTTGTTGACGAGCATGCCGGTCTCGTACAACGCCGCTCCGACGATCACGACGAAGATGCCGAATATCACCGCCCCGGCCTCTCCGCCGATGGCGGCGAGGCCGAAGATGACGGCCACCCCAACCGCGGCTATCAGCAGCGCGTCGAGAATGAACGCTCCGGCACGGCGCCACCAGCCCGCCAGGTTGAACACTGCAGGCTGATGCGAGAAGACCGGTCCGCCGAAGGACGGTGGTGGTGGAGGAAGGTCGGCCACGCTTCTGCTCTGTCAGGTCTTGACGACGACGGTCGAACAGATCTTGTCGTGGAAGGTCTGGTTCTTGTCATCCCACAGCGGCCACAGGAACCCGAGATAGCAGGGCAAAGCCGACAAGATCGTTGCGAAATATCGCCCGGTTGCCAACCCGTAGCCGATGGGAGCGTTGCTGCCGTCGCGGACGATTCGGATACCCAACACCATCTTGCCCACGGTCTGGCCAGAGCGGCCCACCAGCAAGATGCTGTACAACGCCCCACCCACGATCGATACCAGATAGGCGAACGCCAAGAAGCCAGCGCTGTCCGACGCGGTACCGACGGCGACGAGGATTTGGGTCGGCACGCCTACGATGAGTCCGTCCAAGAGCACCGCACCGACGCGACGCCACCAGCCCGAGAGCTCGAAGTAGCCGGCCTGCTCGCCAAAGACCTGACCGCCAAAAGACGGCGGGGGTGGTGGAAGATCCGTCATTGTTGCTCCTCTCGAGGTTCGACCACGACGATGGTACGCGCCGCCTTGTCATGCAATGTCTGATTGCGCTCGTCACGCAAGGGCCACAGATAGTCGGCCAACACCCACGCGATGGCGAAGAACCCCAGCAGCAGGGTCATGATCTGGAACACCAGGTACTTGACCACCCAACGAACCGCGGCGGTGGAATAGGAGATAGCACCACCGTCTTCGCCGACCACACGAAGGCTCCACATCCTCTTGCCCACCGTCTGGCCGCTGTTGCCCTCCTGCAGGATGAAGTACAACGCGGAGACGATGACTCCCCCAGCGATGACCGCCCCGGTGCCGACGGAGCGAGCGGGCACTCCGACGATGAAGCTGACGACACCGAAGATGACCAGATCTGCAACGAAGGCGCCGGCGCGAAGAGGCCACTCGGCAAGCGTCGCCGGGCCCGGTGAGGATTGGCCCCAGTTCGGCGGCGGGGGTGGGAGATCGCTCACGTTCGGGATCCTCGAGGCTGCTGGGCAAAGGGCGGCCGGTCGACCGAAGGTGAGGGTAGTCGACGGGTCAGCCGGCGTCGCGCAGCTCGCGTTTGAGGTCCTTGATCTCGTCGCGAAGACGAGCCGCATACTCGAACCGAAGGTCGGCGGCGGCCTCGGCCATCTCGGCCTCGAGGGTCTGGATCAGTCTTGCCAGCTCGTCTGTGGGCAACTCGGCGAGGTCCCGTTTGGCCCGATCGGCCCGCTTGGTTGCGAGTGCCTCGGGCACCGGAGCGCCCTGATCGGGCCCGCGCAGTACCGCCAGAATGTCGCTGACCGCCTTGCGGACCGTCTGTGGCTCGATACCGTGCTCGGCGTTGTATGCCTGCTGCAGGCCACGTCGCCGATTGGTCTCGGAGATGGCCCGCTGCATCGAGTCGGTGACCCGGTCCGCGTACATGACGACCTGCCCATCGACGTTTCGTGCCGCTCTGCCGATCATCTGGATGAGCGAGGTCTCGGACCTGAGGAAACCCTCCTTGTCAGCATCGAGGATGGCCACCAGCGATACTTCGGGCAGGTCGAGGCCCTCTCGCAGCAGGTTGATGCCGACCAAAACGTCGAATTCGCCCAGCCGCAGGTCGCGGAGAATCTCGATGCGCTCGATGGTGTCGATCTCACTGTGTAGGTACCTGACCCTGACGCCCAACTCGAGCAGGTAGTCGGTGAGGTCCTCGGCCATCTTCTTGGTGAGCGTGGTCACCAGGATGCGCCCGCCGGCGGCAACCCGCTGGTTGATCTGCTCGATCAGATCGTCGATCTGACCCTTGGTCGGCTTGACGATGACCTCGGGGTCGACCAAGCCGGTGGGTCGCACGATTTGTTCGACCACACGCTCGCTCATCTGGAGTTCGTAGTCGCCCGGCGTCGCAGACAAGAAGATGCACTGGTTGAGCCGGGTGAGCACCTCCTCGAAACGAAGCGGGCGATTGTCACGGGCCGAGGGCAGACGAAAGCCGTGGTCTACCAGGGTGTCTTTGCGCGAGCGGTCGCCCGCGAACTGACCGTGCAACTGGGGCACGGCCACGTGGCTTTCGTCGATGACGAGCAGGAAATCGTCGGGAAAGAAGTCGAGCAGGGTGAAGGGTGGCTCGTCGTAGGACCGGCCGTCGAGGTGCATGGAGTAGTTCTCGATGCCGTTGCAGTACCCGACCTCTTGCATCATCTCGAGGTCGTACTCGGTGCGCATCCGCAGGCGCTGCGCCTCGAGGAGCCTGCCCTCGGCCTCGAAATACTGGAGCCGATCACGAAGCTCGACCTCGATACCCGCAACGGCAGCTGCAAGGCGATCCTCTGAGGTCGTGTAGTGGGTGGCCGGAAAAACAGTGAGCTCGGTCAGTTCGCCCAAGCGCTCGCCAGTGAGGGTGTCTACCTTGGTGATGCGTTCGATGTCGTCGCCGAACAGCTCGATGCGCACCGCGAACTCTTCGTAGGCCGGGTGAAGCTCGATCGTGTCACCGCGAACCCTGAACTTGCCGCGCACCAGGTTCATGTCGTTGCGCTCGTACTGCATGTCGACCAGTTGACGAAGGATCTCGCGCTGGTCCATCTGGGCGCCGAGACGTAGGTACAGCATGTTGCGCCGGTACTGGTCGGGCGACCCGAGACCATAGATAGCCGACACCGATGCCACGACGATGACGTCGCGGCGGGTCAACAGGGCCGCTGTTGCCGAGTGCCGGAGCCGGTCGATCTCGTCGTTGACCGACGAGTCCTTCTCTATGTAGGTGTCGCTCGAGGGCATGTAAGCCTCGGGCTGGTAGTAGTCGTAGTAGCTGACGAAGTACTCGACGCGGTTCTCGGGGAAGAACTCCTTGAACTCGTTGGCGAGCTGAGCGGCGAGCGACTTGTTGGGAGCCAGAACCAGCGTTGGTCGTTGTACCTGTTCGATAGTCCAAGCGATGGTGGCACTCTTGCCAGAGCCGGTGATGCCCAACAGGGTCTGGAAACGCTCGCCGGCCTCGACGCCCTCGGCCAGAGAAGCGATGGCGGTGGGTTGGTCACCGGCCGGAGCGAAATCGGACACGACCTTGAACGGCGGTGAATGACCGTCCTCGGTATGCAGCGGTGCTTCGCTGGGTTGAAAACCGGTTGGGCTGGGTGAAGCGACATCGACCACGCAGTCAGCATATGCAGGGGGTGGGACAGTGCTGGTTCTGCTAGTTCGCGACACCTGCAGTGTCGCTCATACGCACGGCTGGTTCTGCCAGCCCGCGACACCTGCAGTGTCGCTCATACGCACGGCTGGTTCTGCCAGCGCGCTAAGAACCCGGTCAGACCTATCGCGGAAGATATTTCTGTCGATTCTGGCTTCATGGGATGACCTGGGCCCCAGTTCTGGTTATCCTCCCGCCTGTCATCCACTGACCGACAGATCAGACCTCCAGGAAACGACTGAAATGGCCGACGACATCGATCCAGACGACATCGACGACGATCTCGATCTCGATGACGACGCCGACCTGGACGCCGAAGACGATCTCGACGACGACCTCGAGCTAGACGACGACCTCGGCGCCGAGACGAGCGACGACGACGAAGACGAGGACGAAGAGGACGAGGCGCCGCCCAAGAAGCGCAGCGCGTCCGACGACGACGACGATGACGAAGAGGATGAAGACGTCGAGGCCGACCTCGACGCCATCTTGAAAGAACGCCTCGCCGCCGACGACGAAGACGAAGACGAGGACGAAGACGAAGACGTGGTGGTCGTCACCACACGCTCCAAAGCCAAGAAGAAGAGCAGCGACGACGACGACGATGACGAACCCGAAGGCCGTGCCCCAGACGAGCACATCTGCAATCTGTGCTTCCTGTTGGTGCGCGAAAGCCAGCTGGGACCCAAAGGCAACCGCAGCTGTCCCAGCGGCGAACTCGAGTCAGACTGCCCGGCCATAGCCTTCTTCGACGCCAACCGCTAGCCCCAAGCTGGGGCGCCAGTCTCAGGCCAGGCGGCCTGCGGTGCGAGCGGCCTCGAGGGCCAGGTCGAGCTGTTGTTCGACAATGGCCAGCCCGCCGTGCCAGAACTGCGGGTCGGTCAGATCACAATCGACCTTGCGGCCCAACTCCTCGGGCGGCAACGAGCCACCGGCCGACAGCATCGACAGGTACGAGCTCACGAACTCGGGCCCCCGCTCGAGATAGCGGTTGTAGACCGACAGCGCCAACAGCTGCCCATATGCGTACGCGTAGACGTAGCCGGGAGTCGCGATGAAGTGGGGAACATAGCTCCACCAGTCGCGATAGCCGTCGGTGATGGTCACCGAGTCGCCCAGCATGTCGGCCTGGGTTTGTGCCCACAGCTCGCCGAAGCGCTCGACCGACAACTCGCCCGCCTGACGCCTGTCGGTGTGAACAGCGTGCTCGAAACGGTTCATCGCAGTCTGGCGGAACACCGTTGCGATCGACCCTTCGATGCTCTCGGCCAGCAGCGCCAGACGTTCGGCCGGATCGGTGGTGCGCTCGAGAACCCGATTGAACGTAACCGTCTCGCCGAACACCGAGGCGGTCTCGGCCAGCGTCAGTGGCGTCTGGAAGTGGAACAGGCCCTGACCGCGGCTGAGATAGGCGTGGCAGCCGTGGCCGAGTTCGTGGGCCAGGGTCATGACATCGCGCGACCGGCCCGTCCAGTTCAAGAACACGTAGGGATGGTGCGACGGCACCGTGTACGAGCAGAAGGCGCCGGGACGCTTGGATGGGCGAACCGGACCGTCGATCCACTTCTCGTCGATGAATCGCCTGGCTATAGAAGCGAGTTCGGGCGAGAACGACCCATAGGCATCCAGCACCAACTCGGTGGCCTCGGCCCAGCCGACCTCGGCCTCGGCATCGGCCACAGAGGCCATGCGGTCGTAGTCGTGCAGTTCGATGCCCAGCATCTCGGACTTGGCCCGATACCAGCGCTGCGGGATGTCATAGCGAGAGACGACCGCTTCGACGAGGGCCTCGACCGACTGGTCGGTGGCCTCGTTGGCCAGGTTGCGGCTGGAGACCCAGGACGGATACGAGCGCAGCCGGTCGTCGGTGGCCTTGTCGGCCAACAACGTGTTGAAGATGAAGGCGCGGGTCGACAGTGTGGGCCGAAGTCCGGCCGACACCGCATCGGCCACCGCCTTGCGAACCTGGGCGTCGGGTGACGTGAGCTGCGCCAAAGCCTGCATCAGCGCAACCGGCTGTTCCTCGCCCACGGAAACCGTGATCTCGGATGCGAGCTGGCTGAACAGCCGCGACCACGCCGAAGAACCGGTGACCGACTTTTCGGTCAGCAGGGCTTCTTCGGGCTCGGACAACAGATGCTGGCGGTAGCGCCTGAGCGAGCGCAGATAGTGCGCACAGAATTCGAGCCCGTCGCCGGCCAACAACCGCTCTACCATGTCGTCTTCGAGTGCCGCCCATTCGAGTTCTACGAACAACATCTGGGTGGCAAGTCGTGCGCTTCGCTCCTGCACCGACTGCATGAGGGCACCGTCTGTGGTGTCGACCGAGAACCGCAACTGCGCGTAGCTGCCCGCGCGGTACACCGCCTCTTCGATGGCCTCTACCTGGTGCATCAACCGGGCCAGTTCGGCCGAATCGATGGTGTTCAGCCGGCCCTTCCACGACTGGAGCTCGGCTACCCCCGCCTCGGCATCGGCCAACCACGCATCGACCGATTCGGCCGCGGACAATCCGTCGCGCACGACCAGATCGTCGATCTGCCATGCGACGTCGGATGCCGCCAGGTCTCGTTCATCCTTCAATCTCTGCATCCAATCCCAGGCAGCATCTATCTGAGAGTCCAGCGAAGCCAGATCACCGCCGTTGTCGACGACAAAATCGGCCATCTCCAGGCGAGCCTCGCGGCTGGCCTGGTTTGCGATGCGAGCGCGGGCGTCGGCCTCGTCGAACCCGCGATGCTGGACCAGGCGGCCGACCGCCACATCGACCGGGCAGTCGACCACCAACACACCGGCCATGTCGTACCGGGGCTTGCCACCCTTGTCGCGGCCTTCGGCCAGCAGCGGCACATCGAGAATCACTATGTCGCCGGCGCCGGCAGAGGTGATCTGGCGGTTCATTTCCTTGCCGACCAGCGGGTGAACGATCTCGTTCAGCGCCTTCAGCTGATCGGCATCGTTGAACACGATTGCGGCCACGGCAGCCCGATCGATGCGCCCGTCGTCGGCCAGGATCGTCTGCCCGAAATGGGCGACCATGGCCTCGTACGCGGCCTGACCGGGCTCTTGCAGCTGGCGGGTTATGGCGTCGGCGTCAACAACGACAGCGCCGCGCTCTGAGAGCGCGGCGCTGACCGTCGATTTGCCACTGCCGATACCGCCCGTGAGGCCGATGACCGGCATGGATTTTCAGTCCTCGGCGGGCTCGTCGTCGCCGAGCACGCCAGCCGGGTCGTCGCCCGCGCCGTACTCTGCAACCGCCTGCCGGTAGGCCTCTTCGCCGTACTGCTCGTAGTACTCGCGCCAGGCCTGGCGGGCTTCCTCGGTGTAGTCGACGACACCGTCGTCGTTGGTGGTGAGGGTGCCGTCGCCGATGTAGTTGCCGTCGGCGTCGTACATGTCTTCGCCGAAGGCTTCCTGGTACTCGGCAGCGACCACACCACCCTCGGCAGCCTGCTTGATCGACAGGCTGATGCGGCGACGCTGCAGGTCGAGATCGATGATCTTGACCCAGAGCTCTTCGCCGGGGGTGACGACCTGCTCGGGCAGGTCGACGTGATGTGCCGACATCTCCGAGATGTGGACCAGACCCTCGATGCCTTCGCCCACCTGGACGAACGAGCCGAAGGGCACCAGCTTGGTGACACGGCCATAGACGAGCTCGCCAACACGGTGACCCGAAGCGAACTCCTGCCACGGATCTTGCTGGGTGGCCTAGAGCGACAGGCTGATGCGCTCGCGGTCGCGGTCGACCTCGAGCACCTCGACCATGACCTCGTCGCCCACGGCAACGACCGAACCGGGGTGGTCGACGTGCTTCCAGGACAGCTCGGACACGTGGATGAGGCCGTCCATGCCGCCCAGGTCGACGAAGGCGCCGAAGCTGACGACCGACGACACGACGCCGGGGCGGCGCTCGCCGGGCTTGAGGTTGTCGAGGAACTCTTCGCGCTGTTCCTTCTGGGTTTCCTCGAGCCAGGCACGGCGCGACAGAACGACGTTGTTGCGGTTCTTGTCGAGCTCGATGATCTTGGCTTCGAGATCCATACCCACGTAGGGCTGCAGGTCGCGGACACGGCGCAGCTCGACAAGCGAGGCGGGAAGGAAGCCGCGCAGGCCGATGTCGACGATGAGACCGCCCTTGACGACCTCGATGACGGGGCCCTTGACGACGCCGTCGGCTTCCTTGATCTCCTCGATCTTGCCCCAGGCGCGCTCGTACTGGGCGCGCTTCTTGGACAGGACCAAGCGACCCTCGGAGTCTTCCTTTTGAAGGACGAGAGCCTCGATCTGATCACCGATGGCGACAACCTCGGAAGGGTTGACGTCGTTGCGGATGCTCAGCTCACGCGACGGGATGACGCCTTCGGACTTGAAACCGATGTCGAGCAGGACCTCGTCCCGGTCGACCTTTACGACGGTGCCGTTGACGATGTCACCGTCTTCGAACTCGACGATCGTGCCGTTGATGGCATCTTCGAATGACATACCGCCGAGGTCGTCCTCGACGATTGTGCGGGGGATGTAGTCGCCGGCCTCGGTAAATGTTCCGAACTCGTCGGACATGGGCTCAGCGGTGGGGTTGGTGGTATCGGACAACGTTTACTACTTGATTGGCGTGCAGGGACATGGCGGCGCGCGGAGCGCCGTGACAAGGCTACACCTGGACGCGACCGAATATGCGAGCGCCGGCGTGTTCTACCCTCGACACGCATGAGACAGATCCCGGTCCTACTCATCGCGTTCGCCGTTTCCCTTGTTTCGGTCGGGGTCGTCGGCGCCGACGAGCAGGCCGTCGACCTGAACGCCGACGTGCACGCGCTGGGTGTCGCGTTCCACGGCGACACGGCTGCGATCACGCCGGCAAGCCCGCTGCGCTCGATTGCAGCCACACCAGACGGCGGTGGCTATTGGCTGGCCGCTGCCGACGGCGGCGTCTTCGCATACGGAAACGCCGGGTTCCACGGGTCGCTGGGTGACATTGCACTCAACCAGCCCATCGTCGGCATGGCGGCCACGCCGACCGGTAACGGATACTGGATGGTCGCCTCCGACGGAGGCGTATTCGCGTTCGGCGACGCCGGCTTCTTCGGCTCGCTTGGCGATCTGGTACTGAACGAACCCATCGTCGGCATGGCCGCACACCCGTCGGGCAACGGCTACTGGCTGGTCGCCTCCGACGGAGGCGTTTTTGCGTTCGGCGCCTCGGCCTTCCTGGGTTCGATGGGTGCGATCACCTTGAAAGAACCGGTGGTGGGCATGGCCGCACACCCGTCGGGCAACGGCTACTGGCTGGTCGCCTCTGACGGGGGGATATTCGCGTTCGGTGCCCCATTCCTGGGCAGCACCGGCGCAATGACCCTCGATCAGCCCGTGGTGGACATGGCTGCCACGCCCTCTGGCAACGGCTATTGGATGGCGGCGGCCGACGGGGGCATCTTCTCGTTCGGTGACGCTGGTTTCCACGGCTCGGCGGCCACGAGGCAGCGCACGGAGCCCGTAGTCGGTATGGCCGCCGCCCCGGATGGTTCCGGCTATTGGATGGTGCGGGGGGCCGGGCCGGCATGGCCGCTGACCGGGCTGCCCACCGATTCGGTCGATCCTCGACCGGCTCTGGCGGTGAAGATCGACAACCATTCGGCGGCCAGAGGACAGTGGGGGGTGAACCAGGCCGACATCGTCTTCGAGGAGATGGTCGAAGGTGGAATCACCCGATTCGTCGCTGTGTTCCACAGCACAGACCCCGGGCTGGTGGGGCCCATCCGCTCGGCGCGCGAGACCGACCTCGGCCTGCTGCCGATGCTCGGCGACAGCTTGTTGGCGTTCAGCGGCGGCAACAGATACGTGCGCTCGATAGTTGCCGACGCCCCTCAGGTGCAGGGCATCTGGCCCGACAACGCCCACGGTTCTGCCTACTTCCGAACGTCGAGACGATCGGACCCTCACGACCTGCTGGCTCGCACCGCGAGCTTCTGGTCGTTCGCCGAACCGACTCGCACCGCACCAGGGCATGTGTTCGACTACCGGCCCGAGGTGCTGGCCACGGCACAGGGAACCGACACGACGCCGGTCACGCTCGAGTTCGGAGCCCAGACCGTGTCGTGGCATTGGGAGGCCGATCGGTACGTCCGCTCCCATTCGAACTCGGCACACCTCGACTCGGACCTGGTTCGGGTGTCGGCTCCTAACGTCGTGATACTCGAGACGCCCTACTCGATCAGCGGCGCCACCGGGTCGCCGGTGGCCGACGCTGTCGGATCGGGCCGCGGGTTGGCCATGGTCGACGGCTTCACCCTGAACATCACCTGGAGCCGCAGCTCGGTCGGTGAGACCTTCGACCTGCGCGACGACGACGGCTCGCCATTGTTGTTGGCGCCGGGGCGTACGTGGGTCGAGTTGGTGCCGACCGGACAGGCGCCTTTCGGGTGAGCGAACACCACTGGTTCGAGGGGCTGGCCGACCACCTGGGTTCTGCCTATCTGAGGTACTCGTTCACCAAGGGCACACAACGCGAAACGGCCTTCCTCGTCGACGTGTTGGGGCTCGAGGCGGGCATGCGGGTGCTCGATGTCGGCTGCGGGCCGGGGCGCCACGCCCATGCGCTGGCTCAGCTCGACATCGAGGTCGTGGGGGTCGACATCAGTCAGACCTTCGTCGACCTGGCCAGCGGTGCCGGAACGCGTGGCTGCAGTTTCGTCAGGGGCGATGCCCGGGCTCTTACGTTCGACGGCGAGTTCGATGCGGCCTACGCCATGTGCCAGGGCGCGTTCGGGTTGCAGGCCGGACCCGCAGCCCCGACAGACCGGGTCGGGTTGGGCGGCGACCGCGACGTCCTGTCAGGCATGACCCGAGCTGTGCGCCCCGGTGGCCGAGTCGGGGTGGCGGCGTTCTCGGCCTACTTCCAGGTGAGGCATCTGGAAGGCGGCACCGATGGCACCTTCGACGCCTATCGGGGTGTACATCACGAGGTGACGACGGTGCACGACCCCGACGGCACGGGTCGAGAGGTCGACCTGTGGACCACATGTTTCACGCCCAGAGAACTGGTGTTGTTGGCCGAATCGGTTGGCCTCGAACCGATCGACATATGGTCCGTTTGTTCTGGCGAGAGATACGAACGAACCGACCCGACCATCGACGAGCCCGAGTTCTTCCTGGTCGCCGGGCGACCACCTGCCAACTCGTAGGCAGTTCAGGACTTGGCGGCGGCCCACGTATCGCCCACCGAGACGTTGACCTCGAGCGGCACCCTCAGCTGGGCAGCGTCTCGCATCGTGTCGACGGTGAGCGCCATCGCTGCCTCGAGTTCGGCGGGCGGCACCTCCAGAATCACCTCGTCGTGGACCTGCAGCACCAGGCGTGACTCGAGGCCGGCCTCGGACAGAGCCTCGTCGAGGCGAACGAGCGCGACCTTGAAGATGTCGGCAGCCAGCCCCTGGATGGGGGCGTTCATGGCTTGACGCTCGGCGGCACTTCTGACCTGGCGGTTGGGCGAGTTGAGCTCGGGTATGAGGCGCCGGCGGCCGAACTCGGTCTCGGTGTAGCCACGGTCACGTGCGTCGGCGACGACCGTGTCCATGAACGACCGCACATTCGGGAAGGCCGCGAAATAGGCGTCGAGGATCTCGGAGGCCTCACTGCGCTCGATGCCCAAGCGCTGAGCCAGACCGAATGCCTCCATGCCGTATGCGAGCCCGTAGCTGACCATCTTGGCCTTCGACCTCTGCTCGATGGTGACCGACCCAGGGTCGACCGAGAACACCGAAGAAGCCGTGGCCGTGTGGATGTCTTGCCCAGACTCGAAGGCGCCGATGAGCCCGGGATCTTGTGCCAGGTGGGCGATCACTCGCAGCTCGATCTGGTTGTAGTCGGCAACCAGCATCTTCAGACCGGCCGAGGGAACGAACGCCCTGCGAAACTCGCGGCCCTGCTCGGTGCGAACCGGGATGTTGTGCAGGTTGGGATCTTCGGACGAAAGCCGCCCGGTGCGCGCCACCGTCTGGTTGAACGTGGCGTGGATGCGCGAGTCGGGGCCCACCACGTCGAGCAGCCCCTGGCCGTAGGTGCTGCGTAGCTTCTCGACCTCGCGATAGTCGAGGAGGTGGGCCACGATCGGGTGCTGGTCGCGGATCTTCTCGAGCGAGGCCGCATCGGTGGAAAAGCCGGTCTTGGTCTTCTTCTGCGGGGTCAGGCCGAGCTCGTCGAAGAGCACCTCGCGAAGCTGCTTGGTCGAGTTGACGTTGAACTCGTGCCCGGCATCCTCGACGATGGCCGCCTCTAGCCGATCACACTCGGCTACGAGGTGATCGCGCAGGCGCGTCAACTCGGCGACATCGACGCCGATTCCCAGCTCTTCCATTCGGGCAAGCACCCGAACCAGGGGCCGTTCCAGATCGTCGTACAGGTCGCGGGTGGCCCGCTGCTTCATGATGTCGTCGAGCACAGGCGCCAACCGATCGACCGCGAGGGCGCGCCTGGCCGCATCCAGTGCAGGGTCTGAGGCCTCGTCGCCGAACGACAGCTGCCCCGAAGGCGTCGACGCGTCGCCGGCCAACTCGAGATGTGCGTATCGCAACAACAGCTCTTCGAGGCCGTAGCGGCTGTCGGCCGGGTCGATCAGGTACGCCGCCAACTCGGTGTCGACGTCGAGCCGGGTCGTGTCGATGCCCCTGGCCATCAGGTTGCGCATCAACGGCTTGATGTGGTGAGCGTTGATTGGCACTCCCCCGTCGCCGAGCACAGATGCCAGCGCGGAAGAGACGGCCTGATCGTCGAGGAGTTCGACCGGCAGGAACACACACTGGGCCTGCTCGCTGTCTTGGACCAGGGCGACGCCGACCAGCCGGCGATCTTCCCAGCATGCGTCTATTGCCACCGGTCGACGGGCGGCCCTGATGCGCTCGAGCGCGCCGACGGCGTCGGCGACATCGGCCAGCACGTCGACCTCGGCCTCGAGCACTCCCCCGCCGGCCTCCGATGTGGGAAGACGCCCATCGAGAACCTCGTTGAGCCGCTCGTAGAGACTGCGGAATTCGAGAAACTCGAACAAGCGCTGGATCTCGTCTACGTCGACCTCGTCCCATCGCACGGTGGTGGGGTCGAGTTCGATCGGGGCGTCTCGCCGCAGCACCATGGCGTCGAAGTTCGACCGGGCCTTCTGCTCGTTCTCGATCAGGTTCTGGCGCAGCTTGGGTGTCTGATCGTCGGCGTGTTCGAAGATGCCGTCGAGGCCCCCGTACTGGTTGATGAGCTTGGCGGCGGTCTTTTCGCCAACGCCGGGCACGCCCGGCAGATTGTCGGAGTTGTCGCCCCTGAGAGCCGCGTACTGCGGGTACAAGGCCGGGCGCACACCAGTGCGCTCCTCGATTCCGGCTTCGTCGTACATCGCATAGTCCGAGACGCCGCGCCGGTTGTACAACACCTTGATGTGGGGGTCTTCGACCAGCTGATAGCTGTCGCGATCGCCGGTGACCAACACCGCGTCGTCGCCGTTGTCGCGCAAACGCGTGGCCAGCGTGGCCAAGACGTCGTCGGCCTCGAAGCCCGGCACCTCGACCACTGGAATCTGCATGGCATCGATGACCTCGCGCACCAGACCGAACTGGGGTCTGAGCAGCTCGTGAGTCTCGCTGCGGTTGGCCTTGTACGTCGGAATCATCTCGTGACGAAACGTCGGTTCGGGGCGATCGAATGCGACTATCACGCCATCTGGTTGGTGGTCGCGGATGACGTTGATGAGCATCGACGTGAAACCGAACACGGCGTTGGTTACCTGGCCAGAGGCGGTCATCAGGTCGGTGGGCAGCGCGTTGAACGCCCTGTGGGTCAGGGAGTGGCCGTCTAGGAGCAGGATCTTCGCCATCGGCATGCACCCTAGTTGCCTGCAGTGACAGCCGGTTGGGACGAGGTGCCGGTCGGCGGGCCTCTGTTCAGAAGTCTTCGTATTCGTCGCGTCGCACATCGACGCCCAGGAAGTCGGCCAGCTCTGGTGCCAGTCGGTCGAAGTCGTCGTATCGCGGGCCGTGCAGCAGCACATGCGAGCGCCCGTCGGCCAGGCGAGCGACAAGAGTCGTCGACCCGGCGCCTCTGGCCGGCGTCGCAACCTCGTGATCCAGCGCCACGATCGAGGCACGGCGCACCGCCGCCGACAACCTGGTGGCGCCGGCGCAGACCCAGTGTTCGTCCGCCCAGATCTCGCACGCCGAAATGGGTGTGCCGACAATGTCGAGACCGTGAGGCCGAACGATCTGGGCGTCACACACCGGCAGCTGGGACACCTCGACCGGTCGCCGCCAGGTGGCGGCCACTCGACGTTCAGTTAGCTCGGGAAGGGGGCTGGGGTTGGCCATCGATGTCGAGATGTCGACCTGGGTGCGAAGCCACAGCTCGGGGTGGGCCTGGTGCAGCGGGTTGGAGCCCATGTCGGTCTGCAGTTCGAGCGGAAACGACAAGGCTCGCACCGTCACGAAGCCCACCGCCCACGTTGTCTCGACCGTATTCGAGACGCTGGTATCGGTCCCCGGGCCGATCGCCGAGGTGATCCGCTCGGCGACGGCCACATGGTTGGCCCGAACATCGCTTTGCAGCCAGACGTCACACCAGAACGCTGCGCACAGGTCTTGCTCGGGGCCAGGGTCGAGGTACCAGCCGACCCGTCCCAACCCCAGCACGTCGACCCGGTTCAGCCGCAGCACGTCCTTGAAATCGAACCACCTGGTCGGCTCGCCGCGGTCGGCGGCCTCAGCCCGGCTGGTCAGCCATGGCATGCCACCCGACGCTGTGGCTTCGATGAACTGCACTCCATCGCTGTGCCAGGTCGGATCGGCCGCCTGCTGGTCGACGACGCCGAGCCTCTGGGGAAACACTGCGTCAGCGGACCACGAGGGTCTGGAGCGCCCGGCCCACGACACCCTCGACGTCGAACAACAGGGCGTCGGCGAGGCCGATGCCATCGGGGTGCCAATCGGAGATGGCTTGTGAGCCCAACCACTCGCCCACCGGCTGGCGATGCAACACCAGCGTGAGGTCGGGGTTGACGAACGAGAACTCGTCGGGCTCGCTGTTGCGCCCTATGGCGTTGCCGCTGTCAGCCAGCACACAGATTCGCTGGAACCCCGACGGTTCCTCGTCGCCCAGCAAAGCGATGGTGCGCATCCAGATGGTCGTAGGACCAGGCAAGTGGTCTTCGCCTGCTGGGTACTTGGTATCCATCGATTCGGAGGTGTTTATCGCCGGCAACCCGTGCAGGGTCATGCGGATCGGGAACGGCCCCTGGACAGCTCCCTCGAGGTGCCCGCCCGGATTGCGGGCTGGTGCGCTGGGGATGTCGCGATGCTCGAGCGACACCATGTGCAATGCGAGGGCCGTTGCGCAAACCCTCCCCTCGCTGTCGACCAATTGCGCCGAAGTCCGCGACACCTGCCTGCCGGCCGAGACCATCTGGGCCTGGACGCAGAATCCGGCTATCGGCACCGGACGCAGCAGTTCGACGGTGAGCCGCACGAGCTGCATGTGGGGCACGAGCTGTTCGACCGCTCTGGCGATGAGCCCCGACGGCGGCCCGGCGTGACAAGAATTGGCGTCCCACGGTCCCCGGCAATACTCGGTGGGCTTGAACCATTCGACCCCGTCGACGAGGGAGTGGTCGAAGAACGCCGGAGGCACGTCAGGCAGGAGACAGCTCGCCGCTGACCACCCGGTTGGCCACGTTGGCCATGGTCTGGCGTTCGCTCATGGCCGTGCGCTGGATGAACGTGAAGGCCTCGCTCTCGGACATCTTGTGGTTGTCCATCAAGAAGCCCTTGGCCCGATCGACCAGCTTTCGGGTCTCGAGCTGCTCTTCCAAACCCTTGACCTCGGCGTCGAGGCTCTGCATGTCGCGCAGGCGCCCGAGAGCCACCTCGATAGCCGGAACCAGTTCGGCCTTCTGGAAAGGCTTGACCAGATAGGCCAGCGCGCCGGCATCGCGGGCTCGCTCTATCAGGTGACGCTGGCTGAAGGCGGTGAGAATCAACACGGCCGTGTTCTTGTCTTCGGAGATTTCGCGTGCCGCCGAGATGCCGTCGAGACCTGGCATCTTGACGTCGAGGATCGCGAGGTCTGGTTGATGCTGGCGGACCAGCGCCGCCACCTCGTCGCCACGGCCCGTTTCGCCAACGACCTCGTAGCCCTCTTCTTGGAGCATTTCCTTGAGATCGAGGCGGATTATCGCTTCGTCTTCTGCGATGACGACACGGGTCGGCACGGGAACCTCCTGAGAGCCGGAGACAACGAGTTTACAGGTCGATCGACCTGCACGTAGCGAGGCCGGCTAGAGCTGGTCGAGCAGGGTGTCTTGCTCGGCTTCGAGCCTGACGATGTCGGCCCGAATCTCGGCGATGCGACGCTCGATGCGCTCGACGTGGGCGGGCCCGCGGCGATCGCCCGGCTCGGGCGACAAAACGAAATGGCCGTACTCGGCTTCGAGGGTTTGAAGGTCGGCCCGCAGCTTCTTCAGCCGTGTCGAGTTCTTCGACAGCTTGCGCTCGACCTTCGATCTCATCGCCGCAGAGTCTAGAACCAGTCGGGCGGCCCAGAAGCCATCCGTGACGGTCAGGTAAGGACCACCTTGGCGATGGCCGCGGCCGCAGCGACCGCGCAGACCAGCAGCACCAGCGTGCGAAGGCGCCGGTCCGAGTAAGGGATGACAAACCTCGATAGTCCGAGCCCGACGATCGAGGCCGGGGCCATGACCAGCCCTGTCACGAAGTCTTCGCTCTGGATCTGGCCTCCGAACGACAACGAGGTGAGCGCGATCGTGATGCTGACGGTGGCCATGATGCTCATCGTCGAGCGGATGCGGGGTCCGGTCTCGCGCTGAAACACCAGCGCCATCGGAGGCCCACCTATTGCGGCTGCCGTGCCGAACAAGCCCGAGGTGAACCCGGCGGTGGTCAACACCGGAAGAGTGCGTTTCACAGCAGGCGCCCAGGCGCTGAGAGCCACGGCAGCAATGACCCCGCTTGCGGCCGCCACCGCAATGGCGTCTTGGCTGAGCATCCGCACCGCGAAAACGCCGGCCACGGCCCCGGGTATTCGCGCCAGCGACAGCACGATGACCTCGCGCCACTGGAACTCGCCCCAGTTGCGGATCGCCATCAACACGACGAAGGGCAGGCTGGCCACCAACATCGACTGCGGCAGCAGGTCGGGCTCGATGAAGATGAAGAAGGGCAGCGACAGCACGGACATCCCGAAGCCGATCGAGCCTTGAAGGCAGGCGCCAGCGACGATCACGACCAACACTGCGACCAACTCCCAACCGGTTACGTACATCTGTCTCCTGGTGGTGTCGGGCCGTCGCAGGGATAGCACCACATCGAACCGACGTCCAAGACGAACACGATCAGCCCGATGGTGGCGGGTTGGTCTTGGCCATGAGTTTTGGAGAGAATCGGACGAGACCGAGGGGGCGCGGGTATCCACCGACGCCGGTCTACCGACTGGAGCGGGACCAATGCCGAACACAAACACGACCAACACAGGCCTCTTCAGCGGGATCAGGGTGATCGAGTTCGGGCAGTACGTCGCGGCGCCATACGCGGCCGAACAGTTCGCCCACGGCGGGGCCGAGGTCTTGTGCATCGAGCCGATCGCCGGCACCCCCACCCGCCTGAACAGCATGCCCGCCGGCGGCGACGGCAAGCAGTTCGTCGTCAAGGCGAGGGGCAAGCGCTCGGTTGCGCTGGCTCTGGGCACCGAAGAGGGCCGCGCCGCTGCCCGCAAGTTGTGCCTGGGCGCCGATGTGGTCATCTCGAACATGAGGCCGGGGTCGGCGGCCAAGATGGGTCTCGATTACGAGTCGTTGCGCGCCGAGAAGCCTTCGTTGATCTATGGCGAAGTCGACGGTTTCGGCGCCGGTGGGTCGTGGGCCGGCCGGGCTTGCGTAGACCTGGTAGCCCAGGGCTTCGGAGGCCTGATGACCTCGGTTGCCGCCACCCCAGACCTCGAGTTCGATCGCCAGCAGCTGTTCTGCGACTACACAGCCGGGACGCTGCTGGCCTTCGGCGTTGCATCAGCGCTGTTCCACCGCGAGCGAACCGGCCGGGGGCAACACGTCGCCACGTCGCTGGTTGCAGCGGCCTTGGTGCTGCAACATCGCACCGCGTCGATCTTCCTCGACCACGAACCAGACAAGATCGAGTTGGTCGACGACCGCCACAGCGGTGCCGACTTCGACGAGATCTTCCAGAGGCGCCAGCAGTCCGCCGGAAAGATGCCTTCGACCTACGGGGTCTTCAGAACCCTGGATGGCTGGATCGCCATGGGAGCCATACCAACACACTTCGGCAACGTCGGGACAGTACTGGGCATCGAGGGCACTCCCCCGCTGGGCGCTCTGCCCGCCGACCAGGTGAACGCAGCCATAGCGGCCCGGCCGACGGCCGAGTTGGTCGATGCCCTGGTCGAGCTCGGGTGCCCGTTGCACCCGTGAGGTTCCTGGAGGAGGTGCTGCTGGATCCAGACTCCGAAGCCGCCGGGCTCGTCGAACGCTACGAGCACCCGCGGTTGGGCACCATCGTGATGCCGGCCCCGCCCGTGCGATTCGGGTCCGAAGGGGCATTCGTGGCGTCGGCCGACACACCGCAGGTGGGTCAGCACACGGCTGACGAACTCATGGCCCTTGGCTACGAGAGCGACGTCATCGAACGGCTGGTGGCCGACGGGATAATCGCCGCACACTGAGACGATTATCGGCACGACCCGACGGGTCGCAGAGTGCCCCGGGTGGGATTTGAACCCACACGCCCTTGCGAGCAGCGGATTTTGAGTCCGCCGTGTCTGCCGTTCCACCACCGGGGCCGGAGGTGCGTCTGGGAAGGTTACCGCACGGTACTGATGCTGTGGTCAGCATTCTGTGCCAACATTTCGTCACCAAGCCGTAACCAATCAGTACCTCGGGGGGTCGAACCTCCACACGAGCCGACCAGGAGGGACCTGTTGCTCGCGTTCACGTTCCCGGGACAGGGATCACAAAAACCGGGGATGGGCTCTGACTGGGTCGATCATCCGTCATGGGAGCTCGTCGACGAAGCGTCGCAAGCCTGCGGTCGCGACGTCGCCCGCCTGCTGCTAGAAGCCGACGCCGACGAGCTCAAGGCCACCCGCAACTCGCAGCTGTCGACCTTCGTGCTGTCGATGGTCGTTCTCGACGCCGTCGAACGGATCGGCCTCGTTCCATCGATCGCCGCCGGTCACAGTCTGGGCGAGTATTCGGCCCTCACCGCCACGGGCGTCATCAGCTTCGAAGATGGGGTGCGCCTCGTCGCCGAACGCGGCGAAGCGATGCAAGACGCCGCCGAGATGACCACCGGAACCATGGCGGCCGTGCTGGGCCTCGACGACGACAAGGTCGTCGAAGCGTGTGGCTCGGTCTCCGAAGAGGTGTGGGTAGCCAACTACAACGCACCCGGGCAGGTCGTCATCGCCGGCTCACCGGCTGGGGTCGAGGCCGCGGGCGCTGCGGCCAAGGAGTTGGGGGCCAAGCGGGCCATGCCTCTGGCGGTTGGCGGCGCCTTCCACACCCCGTTCATGGCTTCGGCCGGCGATCGGTTGGCCAAGGCCCTGTCGACGGTGCGGTTCCGAGCTCCGGCAGTGCCCGTGGTGACCAACCTCGATGCGTCTGCTCACGAGGGCGCCGACGAATGGGCCGACCTGTTGCGCGCCCAGCTGACCAGCCCGGTTCGCTGGCGCCAGAGCCTGTATCGCCTCGAAGAGCTGGGCGTCACCTCATTCGTCGAACTCGGGCCCGGAGCCGCCCTGACGGGCATGGCCAAGCGCACGGTGGGCGGAACGACGGTGTCGGTGGCCAAGCCCTCAGACCTAGACAGCCTGATCTCTGACCTCGAGAGCACCGATCCGGCGACGGGCTCGTCGGTCGGCGAGAACCTGTTCGTCACCGAGCGCGTGGTGGTAACACCCAGCGCCGGCCTGTTCACCCCCCGGCAAGGCCTCGACGTGGGCGCCGACATCGCGGTGGGCGAGGTTCTTGGGCACGTGGGCGACGACCCCGTGGTGTCGCCCTTCGAGGGCACGGTCATGGGAGTGATGGCCTATGAAGGCGAACGGGTTACCGCTCGCCAACCGGTGGCTTGGCTCCGAACCAGATGAACCAGATCGGTTCGCTACTACCGAACGGCAACGCAATGACAGGACTGCGAATCACCGGATGGGGGTCGGCTCTACCCGACAGGATCCTCACCAACGACGACCTCGCCAAGGCGGTCGATACCAGCGACGAGTGGATCACCGAACGCACCGGCATCAAGGAACGCCGAATCGGGGGTACCACCGCTGGTCTGGCCGTCGACGCCGGCCGCGCCGCCATGGAGAGGGCGGGGGCCAAGCCAGACGAGATCGATCTGGTCATCTTGGCCACGACCACCCCAGATCGCCAGGTGCCTGCCAGCGCATCTCGTGTGCAGGCCGAGTTGGGGCTCAAGTGTGGCGCCTTCGACCTCAATGCCGCGTGCTCGGGTTTTGTCTACGGAATGGTCGCCGCTCAGGGGTTCATCAAGTCGGGTTTGGGCAAGATCCTGGTGATCGGCTCTGAGACTCTTTCGACGATCGTCGACTGGGAAGACCGCGGCACTTGCATCTTGTTCGCCGACGGCGCCGGCGCCGCGGTTCTCGAGCGCTGCGACGACGAAGGCGATCTGCTCGGCTTCTCGATGAGTTCTGACGGCACGCTCGAGCCCGCTCTGTACGCCGAGCGCGCCGGGACGCTCATCATGGACGGCCGAGCGGTGTTCAAGAACGCCGTCCTGGTAATGGAGGCGGCCGCTCGCGAAGCGCTCGACATGGCGGGCATGACCCCAGACGACGTCGACCACGTGATCCCCCATCAAGCCAACATCCGCATCATCGACGCATCGTGTCGACGTCTCGGCATCCCGTCTGACAAGGCGATCACCGTCCTTCACTACACCGGCAACACCTCGTCTGCGTCGATTCCGCTGGCCCTTGTCGATGCCCTGGAGGGCGGCCGAATCCACAAGGGTGATCGGGTGTTGTTCGTCGGTTTCGGGGCGGGCATGACCTCGGCTGCCGCCGTAGTGCGTTGGAGTGCAGACACATGACCGACACTTCCGAGCCGACCGGGCGGGTGGTCCTGGTGTCGGGCGGTTCGCGTGGCATCGGCCTGGCGATCGCCCAGGCTTTTGCCGACAACGGCGACCGCGTGGCGGTCACCTACCGGTCGGGCCCACCAGATGACGATCGCTTGCTGGCGATCCAGTGCGACCAGACCGACGGCGAGGCTGTCGATGCCGCCTTCGAGGCGATCGCCTCCCAATTGGGGCCGGTCGAGGTGCTGGTGGCCAATGCGGGTATCACAAACGATCAGTTGGTCCTGCGGATGAGCGACGAAGATTTCGCCTCGGTGGTCGACACGAACCTCACCGGCACGTACCGGATGGCCAAGCGGGCCGCCAGGGGCATGCTGCGGGCCCGCAAAGGCGCAATGATCTTCATCTCGTCGGTCGTGGGTCTGTCCGGCCAGGCAGGCCAGGTGAACTACGCCGCTTCGAAGGCCGGGTTGGTAGGTATGGCCCGATCGTTGGCCCGCGAACTGGGCAGCCGCAACGTGACGGTCAACGTGGTGGCGCCGGGTCCTGTTGCCACCGACATGCTCGAGGCATTGACCGACGACCAGCGGGCGGCCATCACCAGCAGTGTGCCCCTGGGGCGGGTGGCCGAGCCCGCCGAGGTGGCGGGCGCAGTCGTGTTCTTGGCATCGCCTGCGGCGTCGTACATCACAGGCGCCGTCATCCCAGTCGATGGTGGATTGGGCATGGGCCACTAGGGACCATGCCAGAGCGACACAGCATGGGCCACTAGGGACCATGCCAGACCAACACAGCCCGTCGCTGTACAACAAACCCGATAGATTCGACCAGCGTCTTTAGACGAAGACATCACACCCACAGGAGACAACCGTGAGCGACAACTTCGATCGATTCAAGAAGTGTGCCGTCGAAGTGCTCGGCGTCGAAGCCGATCAGGTGACGATGGAGGCGAGCTTCGCCGACGATCTCGACGCCGACAGCCTCGATCTCGTCGAGCTGGTCATGGCACTCGAGGAAGAGTTCGACATCAGTGTCGACGAGGAAGAGCTCGACGGCGTCGTGGGCGTCAAAGAGGCCATGGCCCTCGTCGAATCGAAGCTGTGATGTACGGGCGCCGCGTCGCCATCACCGGGCTCGGTGTGGTGTCGTCGGCAGGTATCGGTGTTGATGCCTTCTGGGAGGGCATCTGCGGTCCTGCTACCGATGGCGCCGAGCGCCGCATCGCCGACTTCGATCCGTCGCCCTATTACGACAGCCCCAAGGATGCCCGCAGGGCAGACCGCTCGACCCAGTTCGCAATTGCGGCTGCCACCGAGGCCATCGCCCAGGCGGGCGGAATCCATTCCGACCCGGCACGCAGTGGTGTCATATACGCGACCGGTGTCGGCGGCATGGGGACGTTCGAAGACCAGGTTCATGTTTGTGCCGAGAAGGGCGAGCGTCGCGTAAGCCCATTCTTGGTGCCGATGATGATGCCCAACGCGTCTGGCGCTGCGATCTCCATGAAGTGGGGTCTTCAGGGCCCCAATGAGACCATCACCACGGCGTGTGCCGCTGGCACTCACTCGATCGGGTATGCCGCCCGGCTGATCGCCATGGGCCGCTGTGACACGGTGGTGACCGGGGGCTGCGAAGCGGCCATGACGGTCACTGGTATCGCCGGTTTCCGCAACATGACCGCCTTGTCGAATTCGGGTGTCTCGCGCCCATTCGACAAGGACCGGGACGGCTTCGTCATGACCGAGGGTGCCGGCGTGCTGGTGCTCGAGGAATGGGACTCTGCGGTTGCCAGAGGTGCGACCATCATCGCCGAGTTGCTGGGATCAGGCTCGAATGCCGACGCCCATCACATCACGGCGCCCTCGCCTGGCGGTGTGGGTGCGGTGGCCTGCATGCAGTTGGCTCTGGACGACGCCGGCCTGACGCCGGCTGACATCGCCCATGTCAACGCTCATGGCACATCGACGCCGCTGAACGACATGGCCGAGGCCCAGGCAGTGGCCAAACTGTTTGGTACTCCCGGCCCAGCGGTTACGTCGATCAAGGGTGTGACCGGCCACGGCCTTGGAGCCGCAGGTGCTATCGAGGCGGTGGCGCTGGCCCTGTCGATCGACAAGGGCCTGATTCCGCCCACGGCCGGGTTCGAGAACCTCGACCCCGAAATGCCGGCCATCGATGTGGTGCACGGCAGCCCGCGGGCGTGGACGCCTGGTCCGAGCCTGTCGAACAGCCTGGGCTTCGGAGGCCACAACGGCTCGATCCTGATGGGCCCGCCCCGCTGACGGCCTGCTCGACGCCGCTTCAGGCGTCGGCGATCAGGAACAACATGTCGGCCTGACAGGCCAACTCATCACCCACTTTGGCGGTGCCCGAGCCCTTTCCGGCTCGGGCACCCATGCGTCCGAGCGTGGCCTCCAGCACCAGCACGTCGCCCGGGACGACCTGGCGACGGAACCGGGCCTTGTCGATGCCTCCGAACAGCGGGATCTTGCCCGCCAGTGCCGGCGATGCCATGGCTGCCAGTCCGGCGGTTTGGGCCAGCGCTTCGACGATCAGCACACCGGGCAACGTCGGGCGACCTGGGAAGTGTCCGGCGAAGAAGTCTTCGTCGCCCGTGAGGTGCCACTCGGCCGTGCAGCTGACGCCCGGTTCGAGAGCCACTATCCGCTGGGGGAACAGGAACGGCTCTCGATGTGGAATGAGATCTCGGGGATCGGGAAAGTCGGTCATCGCCGACCGATGCTAGATCGGCTCACCAGCCGACGCGCGTGTAGGCGACGACGTCCTCGATCTCTTCGGGTGTGAGGGTTTGTTCGAACTTGGGCATCTGGTTGCGCCCACCCGCTACGACCTCGACCTCTTCCTCGAAGCTCAGACGCTCCCAGACCTGGCGAATATTGGGGCCAACCTGGCCCGACCCGTCTGCTTTGTGACACGACTGGCAGTAGCGCTGGTAGATGGCTTGGCCTTGTTCTACCTGCTGTGCTGGATAGCTCTCGTCGGCGGGCGGGACGAAGTCCGAGACCTCCTCAGAGCCGCCGCACGACACGAACATGAACGCAATACAGAACAGCGCCGCCAAGGCGCGATGGGGGGTCTTCACGACCTACACGGTACCGAGCCCAAGCCGTGTTGATCAGGGACTGAAGTCCACTGGTGCGGGTGCTCAGGCCAGGAACAGGTACAGCAGAACCGCCACCGCCACGTGGGCCAGTACGAACATGACCACCATCGCTCTGGCGGGGATCAAGCGGTGAAGCCAGAACTCCTCGAAACCCCGTGTCGGGTTGGTCGACTTGGACGCCGAGCTCAGCGGAGGAAGGCTGCGATCTTCGGGTGCCGAGGACAGAACCGGTTCGGGCGCTAGGTCGGTCACGTCGCTGTCTCCGGTCTGAACGGTGCTGTCAGATGGCGCAGGCACTGTCAACGAGCCGCTGCCAGCAACCGTTGTCATGTCGGGCGAATGGGTACCGGCCAGCTCGCCGTCGTCGAGTTTGGGTTCGCGGCGCTCGAAGTCGAGGTCGTCTGGGTCGCCCCGACGACGTCTGACCTCGGGCTCGACCCGCTTGTCGCGTCGGCGCACGCCCGGGGGAAGGGGCCGATCACCGACGCGCTCGCCCATCGGGGCGTGCCTCTGCTCTATGAGTGGCGGCGTGTGATCGGACGTATGGCGACGCTTCGACACGTGGCTCCATCGGCGGGCGGGCCGATGATGTTGAGCAAATCGGTCAGCGCGTCGATCGCTCGCCCCCAACACCGGTGTATAGCGACAACGGCTCGGTCCATCGTCGTGTCAGCCAGTCGGTGTCGCGAGCGTGGGCGTGGAAATGCTCGGGCACCTGGCGCATCACCCTGTCGATGCTGTGACACCCAACACCAAAGCGCAGGTCGGCAGCCTCTACCAGGCGCGACAGCATGTGGTCGATCTCGGCCTCGGGTGGAGCGGTGCCGTGTTGCTTCCAAACGACCATCGGGGTCGAGCAGGCTTCACAGTCGGCGACCCAGCAGACCTCGTCCTCGTGATACCAGTGCGTGAAGCGAGCGGCCTCGCACAGCTCACACCCGGGTTCGGTGCTCATGAACCGTCGACGGCCTGCCTGTACTGGGCAACCAGCTCGGCAACGCCCTCGGGCCCGTCGCCGTCGAGCAGGCGCCTGACAATGGATGTGCCGACGACGACACCATCGGCGACCTGAACGACCTCGGCGGCCTGTTCGGGGTTGGAGACCCCAACCCCGACCAGCGTTGGCTTGTCGGTCACCTGTTTGCAGCGGGCGGCGATCTCGACGGCCGAGGCTGCCAACTGGCTGCGTTGACCGGTTACGCCCATGACACCGACGGCGTACACGAAACCGCGCGATGCGGCGCACAGATCGCCGAGGCGATGGTCTGGGGTGGTGGGTGCAGCCAGTAGCACCGGCTCAACCCCGGCTGCCGCAGCCGCCTCACGCCATGGTGCCGACTCGACGTAGGGAAGGTCGGGCAGGATGCATCCGCTGATGCCCGACCTGGCCAGGTTGGCTGCAAAACGTTCGTGCCCTGCCCGGTAGGCGAGGTTGTAGTACGTCATGACCGCCAGCGGGATCTCGACATCGAGATTGGCGGCCTCGGCGATGATCGAGCCGGGGGTGGATCCGCGCTGCAGCGACTGCCACGACGCCTCTTGGATAACCGGACCATCCATCACCGGGTCGCTGAACGGAATGCCTATCTCGACGGCGTCGGCGCCTGCCGCGGCGGCGGCTCTGACCGCGTCGACCCATTGCTCCATGCCGCCGGTGATGTAAGGCACCAGGAGTTTGCGGCCGGCGGCCTTGCGGGCGGTCAGGGTGGCTTCGAGCGAGATCGTCATCCGAGAATGTCCATCATCTGGGCGACGTCCTTGTCGCCACGACCCGACAGGTTAATCAGCACCGTCTTGCCGACGAGGCTGGGCTCGCGGGCCACCCACGCGATTGCGTGGGCCGACTCGAGCGCCGGGATGATGCCCTCGGTGCGGCTCAACAGTTGGAACGCCTCGATGACCTCTTCGTCGGTGACCGAGACGTACTGGGCGCGGCCGATGCTGGCCAGATGAGAGTGTTCGGGGCCAACGCCGGGATAGTCGAGGCCGGCCGAGATCGACTCGGCCTCGAGCACCTGGCCGTCCTCGTCCTGCTTCAGGTAGCTCAACATGCCGTGGACCACACCAGGCACCCCACCCTTTACAGCGGCGCCGCCCGCAGGCTCGACTCCGACCAACTCGGCGTCGGTATCGACGAAGCCCGAGAAGATGCCTATGGCGTTCGAGCCTCCGCCGACGCAAGCGGCCACCACGTCTGGCACTCCGCCATCGAGCAACTCGGAGCACTGTTGGCGCGCCTCGGCGCCGATGACGCGGTGAAACTCGCGCACCATCCACGGGTACGGGTGAGGACCCATGACCGAACCAAGGCAGTAGTGGGTGTCTTCCACCGCAGCAACCCAGTGCCGCAGAGCCTCGTTGACCGCGTCTTTCAGAGTTCGAGATCCGCTTTGGACGGCTTCGACCTCGGACCCCAGGAGCTTCATCCGAAAGACGTTGAGCGCCTGACGCTCGACGTCTACCGCACCCATGTAGACCTTGCACTCCATTCCGAGCAGTGCGGCCGCTGTGGCCGTCGCCACGCCGTGCTGGCCGGCCCCGGTCTCTGCCACCAGCTTGGTCTTGCCCATGCGCCGCGCCAGCAGGGCCTGGCCGATGACGTTGTTGATCTTGTGCGAGCCGGTGTGGTTGAGGTCTTCACGCTTGAGCAGCACGCGCACCCCCAGCTTCTTCGACAGCTGATGGCACTCGGTGAGCGGTGAGGGTCTGCCTGCGTAGTCGCGCAACACCTGCTCGAACTCGGCGATGAACTCGGGATCGGCCCACGCCTCGGCGAAGGCCTTGGCAAGTTCTTCGCATGGGGCGATCAGCGACTCGGGAACGAAACGTCCGCCGAACTCGCCGAACCTTCCCTCCGGAGTCGGTGCGGTCATCGTCATGTGGAATCACCTTCCGTCGTGGTGGTGTTGGCCGTAAGGGTGTGGCCTGGGCAAAGGAGCCAGGGGTGGGCGATCACTCGTCGAGCCAGTCGTAGATCGGGTCGGCCTGTGTCGTGCCTGCGGGCGGCCGGGCGTCGTCGGCGCGCAAGGCCTCGAGCTGAGCAAACGCCGATCGTGCTGAGAGAACGAACTGCCTCAGTTTCATGGGGTCCTTGCGCCCGGGCTCGGCTTCTACCCCACTCTTGGCATCGATGCCCCAGGGCTGCACCTGCGCGATGGCGTCTGCGACGTTGTCGGGGCCGAGGCCGCCGGCCAATATCAGGCGTGTTCGCGCCGAGCCCGAGTCGAGTAGGCGCCAGTCGAAGACCTCACCCGAACCTGGGGTGATGTTGTCGACCAGAACGGCCGCAGCCCCGAACTGAGCAGCTCGGTCGATGTCTGGGTCGCCGGCGCTGAAGGCCTTGATGACCGACGGGATCCGCTGGGCGATCCACGCCGATTCCTCGGAGCTCTCGTGGCCGTGTAGCTGCGCAGCGCCCAGACCCGCGTCGAGCACCGCTTCGACGACACGCTCGGGGGCCTCGTTGCGGAACACCCCAACCGTCAACACGTGAGGGGGCAGGCGCTTGGCAATGTCTCGAGCCCGGGTGACCGTTACCTGGCTGGTGGACGGAGCGAATATGAAGCCGACCGCATCGGCACCCATGGCCACCGCCAGCAGGGCATCGTCTTCGGAGGTGATGCCACAGATCTTGACGAAGCCGGGCTGACGATCGGTCGGGAACACGTCGGTGAGCGTACCCGCGCCCGCGGGCGCAACGGCTACGTTTGTGCCGTGCTGATAGCGGTCGAAGGCATCGATGGGGCCGGCAAGCAGACGCTGGCCGACGCTCTAGAGGAGATACTGGTCGACCGGGGGCGCAACGTCGCACGCATGTCGTTTCCGAGATACGGCTGCACGCCCTTCGGCACGACCATCGCCGCGGCGTTGGAAGGCCACGACCAGACCCTGCTCGATTCGGTCGAAGCTCTGGCATTCGCGTTTGCGGCCGACCGGTGGCACTACTGGAGTGTCGATCGCGTGCGCCTGGGCCATACCGCGTCGACCGTCACGATCGCCGACCGCTGGTGCGCCTCCAACGCCGCCTACGGGAGCGCCCGCCTGGGCACGTCAGGTGCCGATGGCTTCGCCGACTGGATAGCCGAACTCGAGTTCGAACGATTCGGATTGCCGCGTCCCGCACTGACCGTTCTGCTGGCTACAGGCACGGGCATGGCAGGCGAGCAGCGCCGCAATCGCGATGGCAACGACGGCGACGCCTTCGAAGCCGACGGTTCGCTGCAAGGCAACGCCCTCGACGGATACCGCCGGTTGGCTCAACGTCGATGGGGTGGCGAGTGGATAGTGGTCGACCCTCTCGACGATGGCGGCCAGCGCCGTCCGCCCGCCGAGCTGGCGGCCGAGGTCGAGGCCGCGCTGATCGTCTAGCTGCCGGCCGCGACCAGGGCCGCAACGGCGGCCTCGGGGTCGCCAGAGGTAACCAGCGATTCGCCCACCAACACCGCGTCATATCCCACCTCGGCCAGGCTGGCTGCATCGGCCGGGCCTCGCACGCCGCTCTCGGCCACCCGCACACACGTGCTGGGGATCGAGGCGGCGACCCGTCGTGCTCGCTGATGGTCGACCTGGAAGGTCACGAGATCGCGCTGGTTGACACCGATGAGGCTTGCGCCTACGGCCAGGGCCCGCTCGACTTCGGCCTCGTCGTGGGTCTCGACGAGGGCGTCGAGTCCCACCTCGGTGGCCAAGGCGTGGAAGTCTGCCAGTTCGGCGTCGTCGAGGGCTGCTGCGATCAGCAGGACCGCGTCGGCACCCATGATGCGGGCGTCGAGAACATCGTGGGCATGCACCGTGAAGTCCTTGCGGATGGCGGGCAGAGCGACGGCGTCGCGGGCGGCCTGCAGGTCGGCGGGCGAACCGCCGAAGTTCGCGGAGTCGGTCAGCACCGACAGGCATGCCGCACCACCGGCTTGGTACTGGCGAGCCAATGAGGCCGGGTCGAGATCGGCGAAGAGATCGCCCTTGGACGGCGAGCGACGCTTGACCTCGCTGATCACCGACAAACCGGTTGCCCTGAGTGCCTGGGCGAACCCACGGGTGGGCGCCGCCGCGAGAGCCAAGGTCAACAATTCCTCGGTCGAGCGGCGGTCTTGGGCCGCGGCCTCGCGATGCTGCTCGAGAATACGGTCCAGATAGGTCGCCATCGCTGCGATTGTAGGGCCGTGGTTCAGTCGCGTCCGTGGCTCGAGGCCATGACGAAGAACGGTGCCAGCAGGAACGCCACCAGAGAACCCACCAATGTGGCCAGCCCGAGGCGCCACAGGGCCGAGTTCTGCATGACCGCCGAAACGAAGATCAGCAGCATCCCGGCCACGAAGGCGATCGGCGCTGCCCTGACGAAGACCTTGGCAACGCCGCCGATGGGCACACCTGGCGCGTCGGCGATGGCGTCGTGGTCCCACTCGGGTTCGCCGCCCTGATCGCCGTCTGGCGCACCCATGTTCACGCCGGGCCGCTCGGGCACAGGCAGCGTCAGGTCGTACCGCCGACGCGCCTCTGGGTCAGACAGGACCTCCCACGCGGCGTTGATCGACCTCATCTCGCGCTCGGCCTCGCTGATGGCCGAAAGGTCGCTGCCGGCGGTGTCGGGGTGGTGGCGTCGCGCCTGGCGCAGGTAGGCGGCCCTCAGCTGCTCGGAGGTGGCGTCGCGCTCGACCTTGAGAACCTCGTAGTGGGTGCGTCGGTCGGCCACGGGGCGAGGATCCTGGGTCTGCCCTAGAACAACGACGCTACGGTCGTCGGCCGGCCTTGGATGGTGGCTTCAGCGCCGGGTTCGACCCAGCCTGTCAGGTAGGCGAGCCCGAACCAGCTGTCGCCAGCGGAGGCCACCGAAGTCAGGTTGCCCGCCGCGACGACCTGGCCATCAGCGTCGGCACAGTCGACGGCGTCGCCCACCGACATGGGTCCCACCGAGGTGACCCGGCGCAACAACCGTCGCCGCCCGCCACGGGCGTGGATGCGCTCGACCAGCTCTTGCCCTCTATAGCAGCCCTTCGAGAAAGACACGGCGATGTCGATCAGGTCGGTCTCGTTCGGAATTGTGTCCTGCGTAATGTCGCGGCCCATGGTGGGCAAGCCGTGCGCCACACCCAGCGCCTCGGCGGCGTCGGCTGCGACCTCGAGGGCGAACGAGCCAACGAGATCTGCGGGGGTGTCGAAGATGTCGACTGCGACCCCACCCGACCACGGCCTGTCGACACACGCGGCACCCAACCGGGCCCGAGCCGTGGTCGTGGCGTCGGCCCCGAACACCGTGATGACCGTCGAAGAGGCGAGCTCGAAGTCGACCTTGGTGCGCAGCTTGAAACGCGCCACAGAGTCCAACAGTGCCTGGCCCCACCCGGCGTCGGTGTCGAGCACGAACACTTGGTCGCCCGAGCGCACCACGCGAAAGAACGCATCGACCTTGCCCTGGGGTTGGAGTACAAACGACCATCGGGCCTCGCCAACGGCCATGTCGGCGATGTCGTTGGAGACCTGGCTGTGCAGATACGAGGCGGCCTCGGGTCCGGTTGCGGTTATCAGGTCGCGTTCGACCGAGAAGAACCCCTGATCGGGCAGCTGGCCCTGCTGTTGCATGTTCATCGGCCGAGCCTCTCGACGGCGTTGCGGACGAGCGACAAACCAACCCCATCGTCGAGCGACATGATCGACTCTGGGTGAAACTGCACGGCCGCCAGCGGCAGCGTGCGGTGCTCGACAGCCATCACCACGCCGTCGTCGCTCATCGCGGTTATCTCCAGCGACTCGGGCAGGGTTGCCGTGTCGGCGTGCAGCGAGTGGTACCGGCCCACCCTGAACCTGGAAGGCAGCCCCTCGAAAAGCCGCCCGCCTAGCACCTCGACCTCGGAAGGCTTGCCGTGCATCGGAATCTCGAGCTGTCCCAGGGTGCCGCCCTGGTGTTCGACGATGCCCTGCAGCCCCAGGCAGACACCAAAGACCCCAAGCCCGAGGTCGATCGCCGCCTGTACCGATTGGGCCACCCCGAAGTCGGCGGGGCGGCCGGGCCCTGGCGAGAGCACGACCAGCTCGGGGGCGTCGGCCGCCATCTCGGCGAGGTCGAAACCCGCCCGACGGGTGGTCACGTCGGCCCCGACCTGGCGCAGGTAGTTGGCCAGGGTGTGCACGAACGAGTCGAGATGGTCGATCAGCAGAACGCGGCGCGACTGCGAAACGACTCGAACCGTCGGTTCCTGGGCCCGCGAACGTGGAAGCCGCAGGGCGTCGAGGAACGCTGAGGCCTTCAGCTCGGTCTCGGCCTCTTCGGCTTCGGGGTCGGAGTCCCACAGCAGGGTCGCACCGACCCTGACCTCGGCATGGCCGTCCTTGATGCGTATCGTCCGCAGGGTCAGGCCGGTGTTGAGGCCCCCGTCGAAACCCACCTTGCCCACGGCGCCGCCATACCAGGCGCGAGGCGTGCGCTCGTGGTTCTCCAGAAACATCATCGCCTTGGCCTTGGGTGCGCCGGTGACGGTGACCGCCCAAGTGTGGGTCAAGAAGGCGTCGAGGGCGTCGAACCCATCGGCGAGGCGCCCCTCGACGTGATCGACGGTGTGGATCAGACGTGAGTAGAGCTCGATCTGGCGCCGGCCGATGACCTGCACAGAACCAGGCACACAGATGCGGCTCTTGTCGTTGCGGTCGACGTCGGTGCACATCGTCAGTTCGGACTCGTCCTTTTCGCTGTTGAGCAGGGCGAGGATCTGCGAGGCGTCGTCGATGGGGTCGCGACCGCGGGCGATGGTGCCAGAGATGGGGCACGTTTCGACCCGGTCGCCCTCGACCCTGACGTACATCTCGGGCGAGGCGCCGACCAGCCACTCTGACTGTCCCAGGTTGATCAGGAAGCCATAGGGCGATGGGTTCTGTTCCTTGAGCCTGCGGAACAGTTCGGACGGTGGCTCGGGGCAGCTCTCTACGAAGGTCTGGCTGGTGACCACCTCGAACAGGTCGCCGCGAGCGAAATATTCTCGGGCGACCTTGACGCCCTGGGCGTAACCACCGTGCTCGTGATCGCGGTAAGGCTCGAGCTGCAGGTCCGGCTCGAAGCCCGACAGGTCGCCGCGCCGCTCGACGCCGACGGTAGAGCGGCCCCCGACAGTGAAGTCGTAGCGGCGGCGCTGGGCTATGCCGTGCTGGTGGTCGACCACCACGAGGTCGTCTGGCAGGTATAGAACCAGGTCGCGCTGGTCGTCTGGCCTGGGCAGCACCAGGTCGATCGGCTCGAACTGGAAGGCCAGGTCGTAACCAAAGGCTCCGTAAAGCCCCAGGTGTGGTTCGTCGCTGGCGAACAGGTCGATGATGGCTCGCACCACCGAAAACGACGACGGCTGCCGGCTGCGCTCGCTTTCGTCGAAACGACGGGTGGGCCGCTCGATACGACACCAGAGCCGTTGATCGTCAGCGCCGAGGTCAACCACTCCGTCGACTTCCGAGAGGGCCTCGGCGATGGGGCCCAACAACACCGAACCTCGGGCGTTCAGCGCCTGCACGTCGACACGATTGGCGGCAGCGGTCACCACCAGCGGCGGCTGCACGAAACCCATGTCCCAGCGGGTGTATCGACCTGGGTATTCGTAGCTCGACGACAGCAGCAGGCCGCGTTCGGAGTCGAGACGGTCGACGAGATCTTCGATGGCCACCTCGTGGTCTACGTCGCTGGTCTCGACATCGACCACCACCCCACCCTGGGTGCGGTACCTGTGCATCGACGGCGAATTCACAGATACAACCCTGTCGAGTTGGCCTCGACCCTGGTGGCCGCTATGGCGTGCAGGTCTCGTTCCCGGAGAATTATGTAGTCGTCGCCCTGGACCTCGACCTCGTAGCGGTCTTCGGGGCTGAACAGCACCCGATCACCGACCTTGGCTCCCCTGACGTTGGAGCCCGTGCCGACCACCTCACCCCAGACCAGTCGCTTGCTCATCTGGGCCGTCGCCGGGATGAGGATTCCGCCGCTCGACCTGCGCTCGCCCGAATCGCTCGACAACGAAACCAGCAGCCTGTCGCCCAACATCTTGATGGGAAGGCGCTCGCCCGCAGTCTTGCTCTTGGGTTGTGGTTGGCCAGATGCCTCGGCGGCAGAGGGTTCTGGTGCGGGTTGATCTTCGACAGGATCGGACACGGTGGTCAAAACTACAAGGTTCACCGACTGCGACACCTGCTGATTCGTCGAGGTGGCGCGACGGGGGCGGAGATGTGTTAGAGAATCAGTCGGTGGAAGCCGAGACAGACTCCGAATCGACCTCAACGCCTTCGGCCCAGACCAGCGCCCCCGCGTTTGTGAGCGAGCTGTCGCAGGTGAAGCCCCTCGAGTGGATGGCCGTGGCTGGTGGACTCGTCCTGGCGCTGGCGTTCTGGTGGCTCGACTCGATCTTCACGTCCAAGGCCGAAGACCGCCTGGACACCCAGTATTTCGAGCTCCACTCTGCGGCTATCGCCGCGGCGCTGACAGCATTGGTTGCCTATGCGCTGTTGACCTCGGCTGGCTGGAGACACCTGGCCGGCGTCAGCGGGCAGTGGGTACCGCAGGGGCTGCGGCGTTCGGTGGTGGTTGTGGTCGCCTGCCTGGTGCCCCTCATCGCCATACGTGCCTCACAGTGGGATACACCCCTGCGGGTTCTGGCGGTGAGCCTCGAGAACATAGCGGGCGCTTTGATGGCCGAGTTCGTGTTCAGGGGCGTGGTGCTGGTGTTCATCGCGTCGGCACTGGCCAAGCATCGTTACGGCGTTCTGTGGGCGGCGGTCGCCACGGCGCTGATCGATGCCGCGGTGGGCGGCGGCGGATCTCTCGTTGTGGTCGGGTTCGTGTCGTCGTTGTGCTTGACGGCCGTCGTGCTCGAGTGCCGCAGCATCTGGCCCGCAGTGGTTCTGCACGCGCTGCTGAACCTGTTTGTCGACATCCCGTTCGACGCGCAGGGAATGCCCGGCTCCAGCGGCTGGAAGACCGTGTCGCTGTTGCTGCTGGCAGCCGGTGCCGGGTTTGCCCTGAAGCGACTCAGCGACGCGGCTCAGCCGTGGACGGCGCTGATGAGCGCCAATGTCGCCCCGATCGAGCCTGCCTACACCAGCTTCAACCCTCTGGGTTAGCGGTTGGCCTGCACCTGGCCCAACACCGCCATGGTGCGCGCCCGCTCGTCTGGGTCGGATGCCACGACCACTGCCGTGAAGTCGGTTGCTCCCGATTCGGCGATGCGTGCCAGCCCTTCTCGAACATGGTCCTCAGACCCGATGAGGCTGATCTCCTCGACCCCGTGTACGCCCTCGATGTCGAGCATGGCGCGGTACGACGGCAGACTCGCGTAGTCCTTCAACATCGCGCCGACGAACTGGCGCGTGGGCTGAGGGTTGTCGGTGACGGCCACCGGAAGGCTGCACACGACCCTCGGCTGGGCCCTGTCGGCCTTGGCCGCAGCGTCGTTGATCTTGGGCACGATCTGGGTTTCGAGGGTGCGCGGGCCGACACACCACAAGATGGTGCCAGCAGTACGCGACCCGGCGATTTCGAGCATGCGATCGCCCAGGGCGGCGAGCATGATCTGCGGGGGCGTCGAAGTGGGCCTGGCTGCCTCGCCCACGAAGGACCACATGTCGCCCTCGTATGAGGCAGAGCCCTCGGCAAGCAGCGGCTCGAGGACGTTGAGATAGTCGAGGATCTGGCGGATGGGTCGTTCCCAGCGCATTCTCCAACGCCCTTCGACCGTGGGCTGATGGGCGAGCCCGATGCCCAGAACGATGCGACCGCCGGTCGCCGCCTGGGCGGTGAGCGCCTGGGCAGCCAGCGCTTGGGGATGCCGGGGCCAGGTGGGAACCACGGCTGTGCCCAGCTCGATGAGGGTGGTGTCGCGTCCGGCCAAGGCCAGGGTGGTCAGCGCGTCCATCAAGCCGGTCTGAGCCAACCAGTAGGTCGAGAAGCCGGCGTCGTCGCTGGCGACGATGTCGTCGACGATCTCGTCGAGGTTCGGCTGCGCCAGCAGCCCTGATCCGTTGATGCCGATATCCATCACGCCAACCTAGCGCGCACCGCCGCGGCGGCCCGGCTCGAGGGTGACCCTGATGTCTTCGCCCAGAGTCGTGACCTCGACCAGGCGGCCCCGCCACACCTGGGATATGTTGGAGGCGCCCGCGCCGACGAACATCGGGTGGGCGTCGTCGCCCGCGAACAGCATCGGGGCCAAGTACACGACGTATCGATCGACGAGGCCGGCCGAGTGCAGGTCGTGGGCCACTCGTGCGCCCCCTTCGACCAGCAGGTCGATCACGCCGTCGGCTCCGAGACGGTCGAGCACCTCGGGCAGGGGGCCCGACAGTTCGGTGCATGGTCGAACGCGGGCATCTGAAGGCACCGATCCCAACACATATCGACGGGGGTTGGTGCCTTCGACATGCCTGACGTCCAGCGCGGGGTCGTCGACCCTGACGGTGCCGGCGCCGACCAATATGGCGTCGCAGCGGGCGCGCATCCGGTGAACATCGGTGCGCGCCGCTTCTCCGGTGATCCATCGGGACGAACCGTCAGGCGCCGCTGTTCGCCCATCGATCGAAGCCGCCAGCTTCAGGGTGACGAACGGGCGACCGGTGGTTCGGTGATGGAGGTAGGGGCCCAACTGGTCGAGCACCAGGTCTTCGGCCGTGCCGACTGACACCTCGATGCCCGCCGAGCGAAGTGCAGCAACGCCGCGCCCGTTGACCTTTTCGTCTGGGTCGAGAGTGCCGACGACCACCCGCTCGACCCCGGCAGCCATCAGGGCATCGGTGCACGGCCCGGTGCGCCCGTGGTGGCTGCAGGGCTCGAGGGTGACATAGGCGGTCGAGCCTCGGGCCGCGCCGCTGGCGGCCTCCAGAGCCACGACCTCGGCGTGTCTACCAGGGGGCGGCTCGGTCGCGCCCGTGAAACGAGCGCCGTCGGCGGCCACGATGGCGCAGCCAACCCAAGGATTCGGGGCCGTCGAGCCCCGCACCCGGTCGGCTGAGGCGATAGCCGCCAGCATGTGGTCGCGGTCGGATGCCGGCACGTCTTTGGGCCCGTCAGTGAGAGGTGTGGGCGCCGTTCAGCAGACGCACCGCGTGGGGCAATACGTCGGCCACGGCCTCGAAACACTCGACGCATCCCTTGGTGCTGCCAGGGGTGTTCAGCACGATCGCCGAACCGGCGGTACCGGCGATCCCCCTGCTGAGTCGTCCGAGGGGGTTCACCAAGCGCATGGCCTCGGCCAGGCCGGGCGCCTCGCGATCGATGACCTTGCGGGTGCCTTCTGGGGTGAGGTCTCGCGGCGTGAAGCCCGTTCCGCCGGTGGTCACGACGATTCCGCTGAACCCGTCGGTCATAGCCGACAGCGCGGCTGCAACCTCGTCGGTGCCGTCGGAGGTGACGCCGCGATCGACAACGGTGAATCCGGCTCGCTCGACAGCGGCCGCCAACGCCTCGCCGCTCTTGTCTTCGCGGACCCCGTGTACGACACCGTCCGAAACGGTGAGAACCTTGGCCTCGAGCCGCGACTGTTCGTCTGGTTGATGCTGGTGCGATCCGTCAGTCACGCACGGCAGCGTAGCGGTGTGTAGTGCCCTAGCTTGGTGCCCATGGTGAGGCTGACGGTGCGGCTGCTTGGGGCCATGGTCGTCGAGGTCGACGGCCGACGGGTGCCCGCACCGGCGTCGCGGCGGGCCCAAGCCCTGCTCGCCTACCTGTTGTTGAACCCGGGCCCGTCCAGCCGCAGCTCGCTCATCAACGGTCTTTGGCCCGACCTGCACGATGAGACGCGCGGACGCAAACAACTGAGCCAAGAGTTGTGGCGGGTGCGAAACACCCTCGAAGAAGCGGGCGCGGCGTCGCTGGTCGAGAACTCGAATCACTTCATCGGGCTTGCCACCACCCCACACCGACCAGACGGCGCCGACGAAGAGATCTGGTTGACCACAGACATAGCGGAGTTCGGCGAATTGATCGCCGCTGCAAGGCGGGCCAAACCGGGCTCGGCTGCCGAGCTGAGCGCGCTCGAAGAAGCCGCAGAGTTGTACGTCGGCGACCTGCTCGATGGGCTGTTCGACGACTGGCTCACCGTGCCTAGAGGAAACCTGCGCGACCAGGCCCGGCTGGTCTTTGACCGTCTGGTCGAGTTGCGAACCGCCAGAGGTCTGTACGACGCAGCCCGGCCGGTGGCGCGACGTCTGGTAGACCTCGATCCGTTGTCGGAGGAATCGCACCGACGCCTGATCAGGCTCGAGATGCTCAGCTCGCGACCGACGGCCGCGCTCGCGGCATGGAACGCCTGCAGGGAGATCCTGGAACTCGAGCTCGGCCTCGAACCAGACGAAGAGACGATTGCGCTTCGCGACGAGATCATCCGGTCGCGCTCCTCGACCCAACGCGCTGCGGGCGAGCCACCGGTCGGGGCGCACGCTCCGCTTGTCGGCAGGCGCCCGCAGATTGCGGCAGCAACAGCCTGCGCAGCCGATTTTGCCCGCGGGGCTCCGACCCTTCTGGCCATCGACGGAGGGTGGGGCGCCGGCAAGTCTCGCCTGCTCGACGAGTTCGGCCGTTCGGCCCGCGTGCGCGGCGCACGGGTCGCCCGAGCACACGGCGATCCGGCCGAACTGGCGACGGTGCGGTCGTTGCTGTCGTCGATCCTCACACCCATCGAGCTTCGGCGCCTGCGAACCAGGGTTCCCGCCCACTTACAACCAGCACTCGGCGTTCTGGTACCCGCGGTGGCGGGCAACGGCACCCGTGACACCAGGGACGAGTCGTCTCAGTCGCTGGCTCTGCTCCACGCGCTAGCCGCCCTATGCGAGACCCACGCGCTTGTGCTGGCGATCGATGACTGCCATCGCTGCGACGACCGATCGGCCGAACTGCTGCTCGACATAGCGAACAGCCTCGATGGGTCACGCCTGGCACTCGCCGTCACATACCGCGCGCAGGCGGTCGACAGCACCGCGGCGGCGGGCCGGCTGATCAACTCGGTCGCCGGATCGCCGGCTTGTCGCCAGCTGTCGCTGGGACGCCTCGATCGCGCCGACATTTCCGAACTGGTGCTGGCTACCAGTCCGTGGGTTGACGCCGACTCGACAACCGCAGCACTGCAGGCCAGCGGAGCCACGACTCCGTGGCTGGTCATCCACACCCTCGAGACCATGCAGCGGGTGGGCGCCGTGGCGCCATCTCAATTCTGGACCGACGATCTCTCCGATTCGACCATGGATGCCCTGGGCCTAGAGCTCGCCGGGTTGCCCAGCCCGCAGTCGGAGGTCTTGGCGGCGCTGGCCCGCAACGACGGTGTCGCCACCTTCGACGAGCTGACGCACCTGTGCCCAATGCCGCAGTCGACACTCGAACAGGCTTGCGAACGACTCGACCGCACAGGCCTCGTGAGCATCGACAGCGCCGAGCCGAGCGGCGTACGTTTGGTGGTTCCTCGGCTGGTCTTGGCAGTGCTTTCCGACCGGTCGCCCGGTGTCTCCCCGTTGCGACAGCCGGTGGGTTCATTGGCTGGGGTTGCCGACGCAGCGCTGAGAGTGGGCGACGTCGTTCGAGCAGCGACGGCGGTCGATGCCTTGCTGGACCAAGGCGGCACCTTCGACGACAGCGCTGAGGCTGTGCTGGGACGTGTGTTGCGAGCCGCGGCCACGCTCGGCGACCTCGAAGTCTTCGACCGGCTACTCCACCATGCTGAGGCTCGTCTGAGCCAAGCAACCATGCACCGACTGGCCGACGTTTGCGTTGCAGGTCGGCTTGCAGGTGGACGCGTAGACGAAGCTGAGGCCCTGCTCTCCGCGGCGTCGGCTGGCCAGGTCGATGGCGACCTCGCCACCCGACTCATGGTTGCCAAGGCCCAGATCCTCACCCATCGCGGCGACTTCGAGGCTGCGGAAGCCGAACTCGATGGTGTCGACCGGTCAGAGTCCTCGTCAGCCACGCGCCTGGCCATCCTCGAAGCCGAAACCGACCTCCTGTTGGCCAGCCGCCCTGGCGATCCGCGACTGGTCACGGCTGCAGAACAAGCCGCCGAGCACGCCGCCGGATCTGGCGACCTCGTCGGCCGAGTTCGGTTCACCGCCGCCGCAGCCTCAGGTCTTGCAAGCGACGACCTCGACGGTGCTATGGCCGTCTTCGGCCCGCTGATACAGCAGGTCCAGGTGATGTCGGCCGCCTCGGCCCTGGGAGCGCCGATGGTGCACTACGCCCGATGCTTGGCTGCGGCCGGTCTGAAGGGCACTGCGATACACGAGCTGAGCAGGTTTGTGTCTCATTCCAGCGCAAGCACTGAGCCCGCCCAGATGGCACGGGCGGTCATTGCGGTGACCCTCGCCGAGTTGACAGGTGACCACGAGCGAGTCGAGCCGATTCTCGGGCGTCTCGAGAGGTCGCCATTCACATCGGTGCGTCAGCATTTGGCGGCGGCGCGGGCCGCGCTCGCATTCAACCAAGGGCACCTCGAAGATGCCGGCGAGTGCCTTGACCTGCTCGAGTCGGCCGGCAAGAACGGCCAGCGGCCGAAATCGGCCCGCGTGATCCTGTGGCGTGCGCGTTTGGCGCGCCAGCTCGGCGAGTTCGACGACGCCCTGGCGATTCTCGACGAGCTGCCGCGGGGAACACTGGGCGAACGCCGCGCCGCCGGCGCCCTTCGAGCCGACCTGCTGGTGAGGGTGGGGCGCCACGATGCTGCGGTTCAGCTGCTGCACGGCATGATGCTGCGACCAGCTGCGGGCGCCTATCCCGAACTCGAATTGGCCAGCCTGCATCTGGCCGAAGCACAGGGTCGCGATCTGGATGCCACGGCCTCGCTCGACCGCGCATGGTCTGAGCTGGCCCGCAGCTACGCACCGCTCGACCCGTTGCTGGACGCCGTCAACCCCGCCCCCGAGGTCGCCGAGATTGCCGCCAGGCGGCGAGCGCAGTCGGCAGACGGCACGCGGCTGGTGGCAGTCGATGCCCGAGGCTCCGAGCATCTGATCGCCGTCGAGGCTGCGGCAGGGCTGCCGACCGACCAGCGACGCGCCGCCGTAGCGCTGGCGGTGCGGGCCGCTCGCGCGCTCGACGCCAAACTGGACCCACGGCTGGTGGCGAGGGTCTTCGGGGTCAGCGAATCGACGGCAAGGCGCGACCTGGCCGCCACCGGAGCCGCCCAGCAAAGGCGGTACGGCTCGCCGCAAAAGGTCACCCAACGTTGAGAGATTCTTGAGAGATGACTCACCCAAACTGAGCGGGCGCCATCAACAACTCCGGCGCATAACCGTTGTCGATGGCGGAGCACAGGACCGGTGGACGTCGACAATTCAGCGGGCACGACGGCGCCCGGGTGCCCGTGAACCGCACCCGGAGCGCCGAAGGCCCTGGCGGTTCTTTCGCGTTACGCGGTGCCTAGGGCCTTGGCTTCAGCGTTGCCAAGCGTTCGACGGCCTCGGTCAGCACCTCGGGTCGTTTGCAGAACGTGAAGCGCACCAACGACCGGCCTTCGTCGACATTGTCGTAGAAGGCCTGGGTGGGTATGGCGACCACGCCGGCCCGCTGGGGCAACTCGAGGCAGAACTCGACCCCGTCGGTGCCCCCGAGAGGCCCGATATCGGTGTTGACGAAGTAGGTCCCCTGGGGCACGAACACCTCGAAGCCGGCGGCGTCGAGACCGTTGCACAGCAGATCTCGCTTGGCTGCCATGTCGGCTGCGAAACGGCTGTAGTAGTCGTCTTCGAGGTCCAGTGCCACCGCCATCGCCATCTGGAAGGCGGGCCCACTGACGAATGTGAGAAACTGCTTCGCAGTGCGGATCGCGGTGATCAGGTCGGGTCGGGCGCAGATCCAGCCGATCTTCCAGCCGGTGAAGCTGAACGTCTTGCCGCCCGAGCTCACCACGATGGTGCGGTCTCTCATGCCGGGCAGGGTTGCCAACGGAACGTGCTGGCCCTCGAACACCAGGTGTTCGTAGACCTCGTCGGTCACGGCCAACAGGTCGTGCTCGATGCACAGCGCAGCGATCTGCTCGAGCTCGTCGAGTGCAAACACCTTCCCAGTCGGATTGTGGGGGGTGTTCAACAGCAACAAGCGGGTCTTCGGGGTTATCTGGCGGGCCAGTTCATCGATGTCGAAGTGATAGTGGGGTGGCCGAAGGGTGACTACGCGCTTGAAGCCTCCGGCCATGGAAATCGACGCTCCATAGCTGTCGTACCAGGGCTCGAAGGTGATGACCTCGTCGCCCACCTCGAGCAACGACAACATCACCGCGGCAAGCGCTTCGGTGGCTCCGGTGGTGACCTGCACCTCGGTGTCGGCGTTGTAGTCGAGGTCGTAGAAACGCTTCTGGTGCCGCGCTATTGCGTGTCTCAGCTCGGCGACACCCGGCATGGGCGGATACTGGTTGTGGCCGGCACGCATGGCCGCAATCGCAGCCTCGAGTACCTCGGCAGGCCCATCGGTGTCGGGGAAGCCCTGGCCCAGGTTCACCGCGCCGGTCTGGGCGGCAAGGGCCGACATCTGGGTGAAGATCGTGGTGCCGAAGCCCTGCAGGCGGGCGTTCAGGTTGGGAACTCGATGTGACACGAATGCAGAGGCTACGCCCGACGCCAGCGCGCGACCGCCATCGCGTCGGTGCCATGATCCTGCGGCAGCAGCAGACCACCGTGGCGGGTGCCCTCGAGTGGTCGCCAGCGATCTGGCCACACCAGCGGGTCGGGCTCGAACCGCTCATCGGCGAAACCACCGACGACATCGGAGGTCTCGGCTCGGGTCATCGTGCACACCGCGTAAATCAGGGTGCCGCCCGGTTTCACCAGTTCGGCGGCCGAGCCGAGCAGGCGGCTCTGGACCCTGGCCAGTCGGTCTACATCGCGCGCCTTGATCTTCCAGCGAGCGTCGGAGCGTCGGCCCAACGCACCCAGGCCGCTACACGGTGCATCTACCACCACCCGGTCGAACGAAGCTGCCGGGAACGGTGCCGACCCGGCATCGGCACGAACCACCAGCACACGGCCTTGGCCAAAACGGTGTGCGGTTTCGGCCAGCACGTCGATGCGGTGTGATGCGATCTCGGCGGCGATCACCGTTGCGCCCCCAAGCGCCAGACCCGTCGACTTTCCGCCCGGCGCAGCGCACAGATCGGCTACCAGATCACCGGTCTGAGCGGCCACCTCGTCGACGACCCACCTGGACGCCAGTCCCTGGACGAATCCGTCTGGTCTGGGGGCAGGCGTCTCGGGGTCGTTCATCGCACGAAGTGCCCCGTCGGCATCCGCGCCGAGGTCGTTGGTCAAGCGATCGACGATCCAGTCCGGGTACGACAGCTCGACCGCTGCCGAGGGCCAAGACTTCGTAACCCCTGCATCGGCAACCCTCCTCAACACGGCGTTGACGAACCCACGAGCCCGGCGCGGTGCGATCTCGACGGTGGCATCCACGGCCGCATGCAGAGGCGTCTGCAGCCACAGCAGCTGATAGGTCCCCAAACGCAGCACCTGGCGCACGACCTCGTCGGGTTTGCGATCGAGGTGTGCGTCGATCAGGTGGTCGCACGCCCGACGCATTCGGGTGACCCCCTGCACCAGGTTGGTGACGAATGCGCGATCGCGCTTGTCGAGCTCGGCGGTGGCCAGCAGCTGCGCCAGCACGGGACCCGAACGCTGGCCGGCCTCGATCTGCATCAGGGCCGTCAAAGCCACGGCCCTGGCGTTCTGCTCGCTCACGATCCCAGACGATCGTCCGGGCCGGGACGGGCCCCGTTCAGCCACGCGCGGGCCGGGGTTCGACCCTTGCCTTCGGGCTGGACCTCCACCAGCTCGAGTCCGCCGGCACCCGTGGCCACGGTGACACCGACGAGACCACCGGGCGCGGCGGCGCCGAGGTCGGGCGAATCGGCCAGCTGTGCACGGTGCACCAGAAGCCGCTTGCCGCGCCACGTAGTCCAAGCCCCGCCGATGCGAACCACTCGCTCCAGCTCGTTCGCCGGGCGGTTCCAATCGAGGAAGCGGTCTTGGGGCCCCAGCTTGTCGGCAAACGTCACCTCACCCGACTGCGGCACCGGGTCGGCCAGCCCGGTGCGCATGGTACGGACGAGCAGCGACGCACCCAGATCGGCAAGCTCGGAGGTCAGTTCGTCCGCTGTCTTCGATTCGATCGGAGTCTCGGCCCTGGAATAGACAGGGCCCGTGTCGAGCGCGGGCTCAAGCCCCATGATGCACACGCCGGTCGTGTCGTCGCCCGCCAGGATCGCCCTCTCCACGGGGGCGGCTCCGCGCCAGCGGGGCAACAACGAAAAGTGCACGTTCAAGAAAGCCAGCGACTCGAGGATGCGCGTGGGCACCAGGCGCCCATATGCAACCACGACCGCCAGGTCGGCGCCCACCGTCACAACGTCGTCGAGGTCGTGGCTGACCCGAATGCCCAACTCGAGTGCGGCGGCTTTCACCGGGGTTGGCGTGGGGGCCGAGCGTCGTCCGCGGCGCCGGTCGGCACGGGTGATGACCAGCGCCACCTCGAAACCGTCGGCAACCAATGCCCGCAAGCTGGGCACAGCGGCCGACGGGGTGCCCAGGAAAACAACCCGCTGGGGGTGTGCGGGAGCAATCGCGAGTTGCGGCACGGGCACCGTCAAGGCAGGTGCAGGCCGTCGGGCTCGGACAGCCCCAAAGACACCCGGCGCGCCAGCGGCTCTGAACGTTCACGAAGCTCGCGCAACGTCTTCAGCGCACTCTTTCGGGTCTTCTTGTCGAGGTGGTCGAGCAACAAAACACCGTCCAGATGGTCGAGCTCGTGCTGGAACAGCCTTGCCAGCAGCTCGTCGGCCTCGATGGATACGTCATTGCCGTCGAGGTCGACACCGGTCAGATGAACCTGTTTGGGGCGCACGATGTCGAACGACAGGCCCGGCACCGACAAACAACCCTCGGTGTACTCCCACTCGCCGTCAGACTCGGTGATCTGGGGGTTGATCAGGTAGCGCGGGCCGTCACCCAGGTCGTACACGAAGAGCCGCTTCTGGATACCAACCTGAGGAGCGGCCAAGCCCAGACCTTCGGCCTCGTACATGGCAGGAACCATGTCGTGCGCCATCTGCACCAACTTGGCGTCGATGTCTTCGATTGGCGCGGCAACGGTGCGCAGCACCGGATCTCCGAACACACGAATCTCGTAAGACACGCCGTCGAGGATAACGGAGCACGCTCACAAACGCTGCGGGTCGATCTCGATGCGAAGACGCCCAGACGGGCGGGGCGTGGCGCGCAGCGCCGAGCTGAGCGAGTCGTGGTCTTGGGCCCGAACCAACCAGCGCCCGTCGGCGTTGCCTATCACCTCGACACCACCAACGGCGTGGAAGGCCGACATGAACTCTTCGGCCGCCTCACCCGACACGGCAGCCAGGGCGGTGTGGGGTGGCATACGCGCCTCGGCCCGCAGTTCCATCTCGTCGTCGGTGAAGATCGCTGGGTCGCCCAGAGCCGCCGCTTTGAGGACCGGATGGTCGGGCATGCGGGTTTGCACCACGATTCTGCCGCCCAACGATTTGGGCCCGACCAGGCGTGCGGCACGAGCTATCAACGCCAGCGCCTGCTCACCGGCGCGGAACCGGGGAGCCAACAGCTCCTGGTCGATGTCGAGGAACACCACGACGTCGACCGACTCGATTCGGTGCAACAACGCCTCGGTGCCCACGAAGAGCCGGCGATCGTCGCCATCGAAACGGCCCACCCGTTCGGCGGTGTCCTGGGCATCGGCGCTTATCTCGACCACCTCGCGTCTGGTCAACGCAGCCAACTCTTCGGCCACTCCCCCGGTGCCCAGCTTCAGCCGTCGCATCCGGGTCGAACCACAGGCGTCACACACCACCGGCCGCTGGGCACCCGTGACCGGATCGACCAGGCGCTCGCCCTCGAGCATCAGCGCAGATCCCGACTCGCCTCGGGCCAGCTCGCCGCACTGGTGGCACACGCAGATGCGGGCCCGACCCTTGCGGTTCAAGACACAAGCCACCGATCTGCCATCGACGACCAGTCGTGTCAGCGCCGGCGAACACCACTCACCCAACGCCGGGTCGTCGCCCCGCCTGTCGACGATGTCGACGACGGGCCAGCCGTCTCTTTGCCTGCGCCTGGACGGTTCGACCAGTGTGCCCAGCCTGAGCGCCTCCAGCGACGGCACAGGCGAGACCAGCGCACACGGGGCGTCGTCTCGCCTGGCGCGCTCCAACGCAACGTCGCGGGCGTTCCATGTGGGCGACGCTTCCTCTTGATAGCGCTCGTCGTGCTCGTCCAGAACCAGCACCGCATCGAGTGGCCCGATTGGAGCGAAGGCCGCCGCCCGCGTACCCACCGTCACGGTTCCGGCAGCCGAGGCCGCCCAGTCGCGGTCCCATAGGGCCACCTCGACCCCGGCGCGGCGCAACCTCAACGCCAGGTGTTGGGCCGCACCCAATGACGGCGTCAAGATCAGGGCACGGCCGCGTGCCGCGGCCGCCAGCGCAAACGCGGTGTCGTCGTCGGTGGGGCTGGTTCTGATCACCGAAACCGGATTGTCGAACGCGCGCGGAGCGAGATCGTCGGTGACCGTCGGCGGCCCCGCCAACCTCTTGCGCCGCGGCAGCGAGGTCACGTTGTTCGGCGGCGACCCGGTTCGCATGAACCGCGCCGTCGAACCCACCCATCGCCCTGCGGCCCAGTGGCATAGGTCGATGAGCGCCGGCGGAGGCCCCAGCGAAGAGACCTTCGACACCTTGCGAACCTCGAAGTCGTTCGATGGCTCGACGCCGCGCTCGACGACCCAACCGCGCACGCGCCGACCTCGCAGGTCGACGCGAACGATGGAACCGATACGAACGCTCGGTGCGGTGTCGGCATCGACCCAATAGTCGAACTCGCGGTCGATGGCCGGCTCGTCGATCAGAACCCGAACGACCACAGCCCCGTCGGGAAGACGGGGCTGTATCGGTTCGTCCGTTTCCGGCTCTAGCTCGAACAGCTTCTCCTGCACGAGAAGCAATGTAGGCGGCGCACGGCTGCTACAGACCGAGCGCAGCCTTCAACTCGTCGACCTTGTTGGTGTTCTCCCACGGGAACAGGCCGTTCTCTGGCTTGCGACCGAAGTGGCCGTAGGCCGCGGTCGGCTTGTAGATCGGGCGACGCAGATCGAGGTCGCGCAGAATCGCAGCCGGACGCAGGTCGAAGATCTCGCGCACGGCCTTCTCGATGGCGTCGGGGTCGACCTTCTCGGTGCCGAACGTCTCGACCAGGATCGACATGGGCTTGGCCACGCCGATGGCGTAGGCAACCTGGATCTCGCAGCGATCGGCAGCACCCGATGCAACCACGTTCTTGGCAACCCAGCGGGTCGCGTAGGCAGCCGAGCGGTCGACCTTGGATGGGTCCTTGCCCGAGAAGGCGCCACCGCCGTGGCGGGCCATGCCGCCATAGGTGTCGACGATGATCTTGCGCCCGGTCAGGCCGGCGTCGCCGACCGGACCACCGATGACGAAGTTGCCAGTCGGGTTTACGTATACCTCGAAGTCGTCGTCGCGATACTGCTCGGGTATCGACGGGATGATGACCTGCTCGATGAGGTCGGGACGGATCATCGAGTCGCGGTTGATGCCGTGATCGTGCTGGGTCGAAACGACGACCGTCTCGAGCTTGACCGGAACACCGTTCTCGTAGGTGAAGGTCACCTGGGTCTTGCCATCGGGGCGCAGATAGGGCACCCGGCCCGACTTGCGTACCTCGGTGAGGCGCTCGGCCATGCGGTGGGCAACATGGATCGGCAGCGGCATGAGCTCTTCGGTCTCGTTGCAGGCGTAGCCGAACATCATTCCCTGGTCGCCGGCGCCCTGCTTGTCGAGGATGTCATCCTCGCCGGACGAACCCGAGCGAACCTCTTCGGAGTCGTCGACACCCTGAGCGATGTCGGGCGACTGCTCGTCGAGGGTCACCATGACACCGCAGGCGTTGCCGTCGAACCCCAGCGAGCCCCGGTCGTAGCCGATGCCGTTGATCGTGCCCCGAACGACGCGGGGGATGTCGACGTAGGCCTCGGTGGTGATCTCACCCGCCACCACCACCAGGCCGGTCGTGATGAGCGTCTCGCATGCGACACGGCTGGCCGGATCCTGCTCGAGCAAAGCGTCGAGGATCGAGTCCGAGATCTGGTCGGCCATCTTGTCTGGATGACCTTCGGTCACAGACTCCGAAGTGAAGGTGTATCGGTTGCTCACGCCGGCTCCTCGATTTGGCGATGTATGAACGTTGTAACCATCGGCCGAGACGACCGATTCATGAGGTCGGATCGCTGCTGCGAGCTGCGACCACCTGGTCGAGAATCGCCTTGGCGATGTCTCGTTTAGATCTGAGGGGTACTCCCACCGAACCATTTGCAGACACGATGGTGACCTCGTTCGTGTCGTGGGCAAAACCTACATCGGGAGCTGACACGTCGTTGGCGACTATGAAGTCGGCGCCCTTGCGTTCCAGCTTGCCTCTTGCGTTGTCGACGACGTCGTCGGTCTCGGCCGCAAAGCCCACCAAGGTCTGGCCCGGCCGTTTCGCAGCACCGAGCGCCGCGAGGATGTCGACGGTCTTCTCCAGCGCCACATCGAGCTGGTCGGCCGTCTTCTTGATCTTCGAACCGGCAACAGAAATCGGCCGATAGTCGGCTACCGCAGCCGACATGACAACGACATCGGCGTCGTTGTTTTGCATGACGGCTTCGTGCATCTGTGCGGCGGTCTCGACCAGTGTCACCTGAACCCCAGGGGGCACGGGACGATCGACGGTGCTGATGAGCCTCACCTCGGCCCCTCGGGCCGCGGCTTCGGCAGCCACTGCGTAACCCTGCTTGCCCGACGATCGGTTTCCGATATAGCGCACGGGATCGATCGGTTCGCGGGTGCCACCGGCGGTGACCAGGACTTTCAGTCCGGCCATGTCGGGCGGGGTCAGTAGTCGCGCCGCCTCGGCAACTATCCGCTGCGGATCTGCGAGCCTGCCGGCGCCGACGTCGCCACCGGCCAACCGCCCGCTCTCGGGGTCGAGGACGTGCACTCCCCGACGGCGCAGCGTGGCCAGGTTCTCCTGCACCGAGGGGTGCTCCCACATCTCGGTGTGCATCGCAGGGCACACCAACACGGGCGCCCGAGTGGCGATGAGGGTGGCAACCAAGGCGTCGTCGGAGATACCGGCCGCGTACGAACCGATGGCCCGAGCCGTGGCCGGAGCGACGATTATCAGGTCGGCGGTCTGACCCAGGGTGGTGTGCGGGATGGGGTCGGCGTTTCCGAACACCGACGTGATCAGGGGCTCTGTCGCCAGGGCCTCGAAGGTGACCGGGCCCACGAACCTGAGCGCCGACTCGGTGAGTATCGGCGTGACCCGTGCTCCCCCGTCGACCAGGCGCCGGCAGACCTCGATGGCCTTGTAGGCGGCGATACCGCCAGACACACCGAGGACGACATGACGCCCGTCGAACATCGTGGGGATCAGTCCTCGGCGTCTTCGGCCGATTCGGCGTCGGACTCGGTCTCGGGCTCGAGATCGCCGCCACCCTCGAGCAAGGCCAAAACGGGGTCGACGTTGGCGCCCCAGTCGGCGGCATCGAGCTCGTCGGGGTCGACCGGCTCGTAGCTGATCTTGTCGGCACCGATCTCTTGGAAGGCGATCGACAAAGGCTTGCGGGCGGTGCTGGTGATCTGCGGGGGCACAGCCTTGCCCATGCCATCGCCGAGCTGACCGAAGTACGAGTTGATCTGACGCGCCCGGCGGGCGGCGAGGGTGACGAGTGTGAACTTCGAGTCGACCTTCTCGAGAAGTTCCTCGACGTGAGGGTTGATCATCGTGTCTTCGTCTTGAGCCATCTTTCGACCTTGCCAATCTCGAGGCCAGCCCTGCGGTCCGGGAAAGACCGCGGCCATGCGGTTTTGGGCGAAGTCTGATTCTAGTCGGTCGCGGGCCCGGCACGGTGCTCTGTGATGAGAGCCTCGACCTCACTGACGGCTCGGTCCAGGTCGTCGTTGACGATTATGAGATCGGCCAGGGTGCGACCGATCTCTTCTTCGGCATCGGACTTCGCCAGACGTTTGGCAACGTGCTCGTCGCTGTCGCCGCGATGCTGCATCCGTCTGCGCTGTTCTGCCCGGCTGGGCGGCAACACCAAAACCACGACAGCACCGGGGTCGACTTCTCGAACCTGGATCGCACCCTGCACGTCGATCTCGAGCACCACGTCACAACCCGCCGGCGCCTCGGGCATCGGGGTTCCGTAAAGGTGGTCGAAGAACTGGGCCCACTCGAGGAAGCCCCCTGCGGCGATGCGTGCCTCGAAGTCGTCGCGGTTGACGAAGACATACGCCGTTTCGGGTTCGCCGTCGCGACGCGGACGCGTGGTCCACGAGCGGCTCAGCCACAGAGATGGGTCGCGCTGGATCAGTTCGGCGACGATGGAACCCTTGCCCGCGCCACCGGCTCCGCAGATAACGAAGGTCGACGAGCGGGTTTGGTCAGCTCCCGGCACCGAATTGCTCGACCAGCGATCGTCGTTGTTCAGAGCCGAGGCCGCGAAGGCGGCGGTTTTCGGAGATACCGATGTCTTCCATGGCCCGCCTGGCCTTGACCTTCCCGACACCGGGAAGTGACTCGAGCACCGCGAGAACCTTGAGCTTGGCGATGATCTCGTCCTCGTCGGCCTGGGCCAGGATCTCTTCGAGGGTCAACATCTGCATCTTGAGCTTGGACTTGACCTCGGACCTGACCCGGCGAGCTTCTGCGGCTTTTGCCAGGGCAGCCTGCCGCTGTTCGGGGCTGAGGGACGGGGGTGTCGTCATGGAGACAGGTTAGCGCCGTTCCGCCTGAGGCCTCACGCACCGACGAGCGGCGAGACCAGTGTGCGTATGAGCGACACCGAAGGTGTCGCGAACTAGCACCTACGAGACAGCCTGCCGGACTTCCTCGGAGATGGCTTCCGCGGCCGCCACCGGATCGTCGGCTGCTGTGACGGCACGACCGATCACCAGTAGGTCGGCACCGGAGGTGATGGCCTCGGCCGGGGTTGCGACCTTGGCCTGGTCGTGAGCCGATGTTCCGGCCGGGCGAATCCCCGGAACGACCATGTCGAGCCTCGGCGCATATTGCCTGGCCTCGCGGACATCAGATGCGGCACACACGATGCCTCCGCAGCCACCTTCGAGTGCCACCTGAACCCGCTTGGGCAAGATGTGCGGCGGGGCGTCGCCGTCGCTGGTGAGAATGGTCACGGCCAGGGCGGTGGGTGCGGGGAGCCCGGCGCGTTCGGCGCCGGTGGCGAGGCCCTCGACGCCGGCACGAAGCATCGTGGGTCCGCCGAAGGCGTGCAGCGTCAGGTATCGCACGCCCAGCGCACCCAGAACACGCGAGGCCTTCTCGACGGTGTTGGGGATGTCGTGGAGCTTGACGTCGAGGAACACCTCGTATCCCAGGTCGGCCAGGGCACCTACAGCATCGGGTCCGTAGGCGCTGAACAGCTCGAGGCCCACCTTGGCGACCCCGAAGTAGGGCTGCATCTGGCGGGCGATGCGGGTGGCGGCGACGATGTCATCGACATCTAGTGCCAGCGCCAGACGATCGCGTACGTCGACTGCTGTTGGTGTTGCCTCTGTCATTTTGGGTTGCTCCCCGGGGGAAATGGTGTCTCTGGCGGGCCCGTCGGCCGACACGTGCTGCACCTAATGGGTATCGCGAATCTGCGGTCGGGTCGACAATCGTCCCTTCCGAACGAACACCGGTGTATGCGCGTCGTCTGACGCCGCCGGAACACCGGTGTTCGAGAACGGGTCGGACGATCCGGCAGGTCGAGGGCGGCTCACCGATGGGCACCATTGGTGAGCTCTGCGGTGGATGTGATGCCGTGCTGGGCGCACCACCGCCGCAGGTCATCGACGACCGCAGTGCAGGCTGCAGGGTCGGCGAAGGACGCTGTGCCCACTTGAACGGCCGAGGCACCGGCGAGCAGGTACTCGACAGCATGTTCGGCCTTGGCTACGCCGCCCACGCCGATGATGGACAGGTCGGGGCAGGCGATGCGGGTTTCGTACACCGCTCGAACATTGACGGGGCGGATGCCGGGGCCCGACATGCCACCTCCCCCGCCACCCAACACCGGCCGACGGGTCTGGGTGTCGATGACCATGCCCATGACCGTGTTGGCCAGGGTCACGGCATCGGCGCCGGCCTCTTGAACCGCCGCCGCAATCTCGGTGACGTCGGTGACGTTGGGGCTCAGCTTGGCCCAAAGCGGCAACCCGGCGACCCTCGTGGCGTCGACCACGGCGGCTGCGCTGTCGCACGAGTGAGCGAACATCTTTCGGCGATCCTCGAGGTTGGGGCAGCTGACGTTGACCTCGAGCGCCAGCACTCCATTCACCCCGGCCAATATCTGGGCTGCGCGTCTGTATTCGTCGATGGTGCGACCCCAGATCGAAGCAACCACCGTGGCGCCAGCATCCAGCAGTTCGGGCAGTTCGTCTCGGCACCAGGCCTCGACCCTGGATTCTGCAGGCCCACCGAGTTGATCATCCCTGACGCGGTCTCGTGCACCCTGGGCGCCGGGTTGCCGGCCCATGGCTCGGCCGACAGCGACTTGACCACAACAGCACCCAACGCCGACAGATCCTGAAACGCGCCCAACTCGGCACCGTGGCCGGCAGTGCCCGACGCGGTCATGACGGGCGCCACCAGCTCGACTCCGCCCACGGCCGTGCGCAGGTCGACGGTGCCGCCCGCCGACCGCGAGGCGAGTCGCTTCAGAAAGGATCGATCAGGACGCGCCATGGATCTCCTGAAGGCTGCGCACCACCAGCTCGCTGTTGCGCCGCTCGTGCATTCCCAGCGCTGCGGCCTTGGCGGCCGCCACGGTGGTCAGACACGGAATGCCGGCGGCCGTGGCGGCGGTGCGGATGCGATACCCGTCGGCGCGGGTGCCCCTGCCCCGTGGGGTGTTCACCACCAGCTGAACCTTGTCGGCCTCTATCAGCTGCACGGCGTCGAGGCCTTCGGTGGTGACGCCGTCGTCGTGGATCTTGGCCACCGTGTCGGCGACGGCCACGCCGTTGTCGGCCAGGAACGCCGCCGTGCCCTCGGTGGCCACGATCTCGAAGCCCAGGTCGACCAGCAGATGGGCGGCCTGCAGCCCCATGGCCTTGTCGCGATCGGCGAGCGAGAAGAACACCGTGCCGCTGTCGGGCAGCGCATCACCGGCCGCGAGCTGAGCCTTTGCAAACGACAGGCCGAAGCTGGCGTCGATACCCATGACCTCGCCGGTGCTGCGCATCTCGGGCCCCAGGACGGTGTCGACGTCGGGGAAACGTGTGAACGGCAGCACCGCCTCCTTCACAGCCACATGACCTTGGCGGATGGCATCGGTTAGCAGACCGTCCTGGCGAAGCTCGTCCAACGTCGCGCCCGCCATGACCCGTGCTGCGACCTTGGCCAGCTGCACCCCGGTGGCCTTGGCAACGAACGGAACGGTGCGGCTGGCCCGGGGGTTGGCCTCGATCACGAACACCTGACCCTGCTTGACCGCAAACTGCACGTTGAGAAGGCCGATGACCTCGAGCCGTTCGGCCAGCTTGCGCGCGTAGTCCTCGATGACGTCGAGCGTCTGGCGGCTGAGAGATTGGGGCGGGATGGCACACGCAGAGTCGCCGCTGTGCACGCCGGCTTCTTCGACGTGTTCCATGATGCCGCCAAGCACCCAATCGCCGGTGCGGTCGCGTATCGAGTCGACGTCGACCTCGACGGCATCTTCGAGGAAGCGGTCGATCAGCACAGGCCGGTCGGCCGACAAGCCACCCTCGCGGCCCAACGACCCGAATCCGGCCAGCTCTGCCATTGCGTCGCGCAGCTTGTCTTCGCCGTAGACGATGGTCATGGCACGCCCGCCCAGCACGTAGCTGGGGCGCACCAACGCCGGGTAGCCGATGCGCTCGCAGATCGCCACGGCCTCCTCGACGGTGACCGCCGTGCCACCGGGCGGCTGGGGAATTTCGAGCTGGGCACACAGCGAGTTCCACCGCTCGCGGTCTTCTGCCAGGTCGATCGATTCGGGTGAGGTCCCGAAGATCAGCTCGGGCGGCAGGTCGTTGGCCAGCTTCAGCGGTGTCTGGCCACCCAGCGAAACCACGATGCCCACCGGATCCTCGGCCTCGATCACGTTCAGCACGTCTTCGTAGGTGAGGGGCTCGAAGTACAGCCGATCGCTCGTGTCGTAGTCGGTCGAGACGGTCTCGGGGTTGCAGTTGACCATGACGGTTTCGAAGCCGGCCTCGGCCAGCGTGAAGCTGGCGTGAACACAGCAGTAGTCGAACTCGATGCCCTGGCCGATGCGGTTGGGGCCCGACCCCAGGATCATCACCCTCGGCTTGGTGCCGGGTCGGACCTCGTCCTCGTCCTCGTAGGTCGAGTAGTGGTAGGGGGTGCGGGCGTCGAACTCGGCGGCGCAGGTGTCGACCGTCTTGAATGTGGCTTTCACTCCTTGGGCCAGGCGGGCCGCGCGGATCTCGGCCTCGGTCTTGCCCAGCAGATATCCGAGCTGGACGTCGGAGAACCCGAGCCGCTTGGCCCGTCGCCATGCCCGACGGTTCATGCCGTCGAACCCGGTCTGCTCGATGGCGGCCCGCTCCTCGGTGATCATCGACATCTGATCGAGGAACCACGGATCTACGCCGGTGGCCTCGTGTATTTCGTCGATCGACATTCCCCGGCGCAAGAGCACCTCGAGCTGGAAGATGCGATCTGGCGTAGGGATGCACGCCTGGGCCAACAACTGGTCGTCGGAGAGCTCGGGATAGTCGTTCTCGCCCGGGTCGCCGTTGAGGCCGAAGCGCCCCTGCTCGAGCGAACGGATTCCCTTCTGGAGGCTCTCGGGGAAGGTCCGGCCGATCGACATGGCCTCGCCCACCGACTGCATCTGGGGACCGAGAACACCCGAGGCGCCGGGCAGCTTCTCGAAGGCCCAGCGAGGGATCTTGGTGACCACATAATCGATGCTGGGTTCGAAGCTGGCCGGTGTCTTCTCGGTGATGTCGTTGGTGATCTCGTCGAGGGTGTATCCCACGGCGAGGCGTGCGGCGATCTTGGCGATCGGAAAGCCAGTGGCCTTCGACGCCAGCGCCGAACTGCGCGACACGCGCGGGTTCATCTCGATGATGATCTGCTCGCCGGTCTTGGGGTTCACGGCAAACTGCACGTTCGAGCCGCCGGTCTCGACGCCAACGCGCCGGATACAAGCGAACGCGGCGTCGCGCATCTGCTGGTACTCGACATCCGACAGGGTCTGGGCCGGCGCCACCGTGATGCTGTCGCCGGTGTGAACACCCATCGGATCGACGTTCTCGATCGAGCAGATGATCACGCAGTTGTCCGCGTGGTCACGCATGACCTCGAGCTCGTATTCCTTCCACCCCTTGATCGACTGTTCGATCAGGATCTCGCCGATGGGGCTCGCCTCGAGGCCGTGGGCTGCGACCTTCTCGAACTCCTCGGGGGTGTGGGCGAACCCGGTTCCCTTTCCGCCCAGGATGTAGGCCGGCCGGATGATGATCGGCAGGCCGATCTCCTCCATTGCGGCACGGGCCTGTTCCATGTCGTGGGCAATCGCCGAGCGGGCCGACTCGAGCCCGATTTCGGTCATGGCGATCTTGAAGTTGTCGCGGTCTTCGGCCGTGGAGATCGCCTCCTTGGAAGCACCGATCATCTCGACACCGAAGCGCTCGAAGACCCCCGCCTGGTCGAGTTCCATCGCCAGGTTCAGCGCCGTCTGGCCGCCCAGCGTGGGCAGCACGGCGTCGGGGCGTTCCTTCTCGATGATCTTCGTCAACACCTCGGCATCGAGGGGTTCGACATAGGTGGCGTCGGCGAAGTCGGGGTCGGTCATGATCGTGGCCGGGTTCGAGTTGGCCAGGATGACCCGATAGCCCTCTTCACGAAGCACCCTGCACGCCTGGGTTCCCGAATAGTCGAACTCGCACGCTTGGCCGATGACGATGGGCCCAGAGCCGATGATGAGAATCGATTGGATGTCGTCGCGACGAGGCATCAGTTGGCTCCGTTCTTGTCGCCGGGGTTCCAGCTGTCCATCAGTTCGGCGAACTCGTCGAACAGATAGCGGCTGTCGTGGGGGCCGGGGCCGGCCTCGGGGTGATACTGAACGCTGAACGCCGGCGCATCGTCGACCACCAGGCCTTCGAGCGCCCCGTCGTTCAGGCATACGTGGGTTTCGGTCACACCAGGAACCGAACCGGCCTCGACCGCGAAGTTGTGGTTCTGGCTGGTTATCTCGACCTTGCCGGTGCGGATGTCTTGCACTGGGACGTTGCCGCCGTGATGGCCGAACTTCATCTTGAACGTGCGGCCGCCGAGGGCCAGCGACAACACCTGATGGCCCAGGCAGATCCCGAAGATGGGCACCTGCCCGATCAGCTTGGGCAGCTCGGTGACGATGGCTCCGGCCTCTTCGGGGTCGCCAGGTCCGTTCGACAAGAACACCCCATCGGGCTGCATCGCCAGCACTTCGGCAGCGGGTGTGTCGGCGGGAACCACCGTGACGGTCGCAATGTCGCCCAGATAACGCAGCATCGTCGACTTGACGCCCAGGTCGTAACACACGACCTTCCTGGGGCCGTTGCCAACGGTGTATGGCTGGTCGGTCGTGACGACGCTGACCAGGTCGATACCTGCGGTGCCGGTCTCGGCCCTGGCCGCGGCCAGAAGTGTGTCGGTGTCGGCAGTGCCGAACGCGCCGGGCATGGCACCGGCGTCGCGGATGTGGCGTGTGAGGCGCCTGGTGTCGACCCCGCCGATTGCGGCCACCCCGTGCTTGCGCAAGAAGGCGTCGAGGTGGTCGTCGCTTCGCCAGTTGGACCGGCGACGGGCCATCTCGCGGATGATCACCCCACGACAGAACGGCTTGCGGGCCTCGTCATCGAAACCGGCTGTGCCGTAGTTGCCGATGTGCGGGTAGGTGAAGGTGATGATCTGCCCGGCATAGGACGGGTCGGTGATGACCTCTTGGTAGCCAGACAGCACGGTGTTGAACACGACCTCGCCCGAAGCGATCTCTGCGGGGGCGCCGATGGCCTCACCCTCGAAGATCGTGCCGTCGGCCAGGACTAGCTGGGTTTCGGTTATCAAGATGTTTCCTCGTAGTCGACTACGGCGGCGATGCCACCGGCGATTGTGTGACGGGCGCGGCCGTTGACCACCCGGCCGTCATATGGCGTGTTTCGGCATGGCGACGCCATCTCGGCGCCGCTGATCTGCCACTGGTGGTTGGGGTCTACGACCACCAGGTCGGCTGTTCGGCCGGGGGCCACTCGGCCGTCGTGCAGGTTGCCCAGCCCGGCCAGCCGCCCCGGAGTCCAACTGAGCTTGTCGAACAAAACCTCGATCGGAAGGTCCAGAGCCAACACCAGTGGCAGTGCCGACTCGAGACCGAGCATTCCCGCCGGTGCCTGGTCGAAGGGTTCTTCCTTGTCTTCGGGCGCCACGGGTGTGTGGTCGGTGGCGATCGCGTCGATGGTGCCGTCGAGCAGGCCCTCGCGCAGCGCATCCAGGTCGGTCGGCGTCCTGAGCGGAGGCTCCACCCGCCATGCGGGGTCGAACGAAGCGCACTCGGCCTCGGTCGAGGTCAGATGGTGGGGTGTGACGTCGCAGGTCACCGCCAAGCCCTCGGCCTTGGCCCGGCGTACAGTATCTACGCCCGCAGCCGTCGAGACATGACGGATGTGAATGGGCGTGCCCGTCAGGCGGCACAGGGCGACATCGCGTTCGATGACGATGCGCTCGGCCTCGACTGGAGATCCCTGCACACCCATGCGCGACGACCACTGGCCCTCGTTCATCACCGCGCCGGCGGCCAGACCCGGGTCTTCGCAGTGAACGGCCACTGTCGCTCCCAGGAACCCCGCGTACTCGAGGGCTCGCCTCAGCAGGCCGCTGTCAGCGATGGTGCGACCGTCTCCGAAGATGTTCACGCCCAGCGCAGCCATCTCGGCCATCTCGGCCAGTTCGAGGGCCTTGCGGCCCTTGGTCAGTGCGCCGGGTATCAACACGCGACACGCAACCCCGTGTGCCAGCCGCTGCATGTCGCGCACCGCACCGGCCGTGTCGACCGCCGATCCGGTACCAGGCATCACACACATGGCCGTAAAACCGCCACGCACCGCCCCACTGGCTGCTGTGGCAACGGTTTCGATCTGTTCGTCGCCCGGCTGGCCCACGTGGGTCGCCAGATCGACGAAGCCGGTCGCCACGTAGCAGCCGGTGGCGTCCAGCACACGGGCATCGGCGGCGTCCAGATGTGGTCCGACCTCGACGATCGATCCACCTTCGATCGCCACGTCGGCGGTCGTGGTGCCCGATGGTTCGACGATGACGCCGCCACGAATCACCAACCGGCTCATGACACCACCCCCGAGCCGAGCAGCATGAACAGCACGGCCATGCGCACCGCCACACCGTTGGCCACCTGCTGGGTGACGACCGTGCCCGGATGGTTCTCGAGCACATCCACCGCAACCTCGACGCCGCGGTTCATCGGACCCGGATGTGTGATGACAGCGTCGGGACGCACCAGGCCAAGACGTCTGCGGTTGAGCCCGAAGGTCTCGACGTATTCACCGATGGAGGGGATCAGTGCCTGGTCCATGCGCTCGCGTTGGATGCGAAGCAAGGCCACGACGTCGAGCCCGGGCAGCACCGAGTCGAGGTCGTGACTGACCTCGATGGACGGGCCGTTCATCGACCAACCTTCGAAGCTGGGCGGCAAGAGCGTGGGCGGACCGACGATGGTGACCTTGGCCCCCAGTGCGGTGAAGGCTTGAACATCGCTGCGGGCCACCCTGGAGTGTTTGATGTCGCCGATCAGCCCGATGTGGACTCCGTCGAGCGATGGCTCGGCGCCCGCCTCGCCTTGCAGCTTCTGGCACAAGGTGTAGGCGTCGAGGAGCCCCTGGGTGGGGTGGGCGTGCCAACCGTCGCCACCGTTCAGCACCGATACGTGAGGGGCCACCCAGTTGGCTATCTGCCAAGGCACACCAGAGCTCTTGTGCCGCACGACAAAGGCGTCGACGCCCATCGCCTCGATGGTCTCGATGGTGTCGCGGACCGACTCGCCTTTCTTCACCGACGACGAGCTGACCGACATCGACATGGTGTCGGCCGACAGCCTCTTGGCCGCCGTCTCGAAGCTCAGCTTGGTGCGCGTCGAATCCTCGAAGAACACCGTGCACACCGTCTTGCCGCGCAGGGCGGGCACCTTGGGAATGGGGCGCTCGTTGATCTCGACGAAGCGGTCGGTCATGGTGAGGATCTCGCGGATGCCGTCGACGCCGATCTCGTCCAGCGCCAGCAAGTGCCTGGACCTCCAGCTCATTGCTGCCCTCGCCTGACCTCGCCCAACTCGACACCGTCCAGGGTGACGTTCACCACCTCGTCTCGGCGAGTGGGCAGGTTCTTACCCACGTAATCGGGCCGGATCGGCAGTTCGCGGTGGCCTCGGTCGACCATCACCGCCAGCTGGACGGCCCTGGGCCGGCCGAAGTCGTTCAGGGCATCGAGAGCGGCCCGAATGGTGCGACCGGTGTACAGAACATCGTCCACAAGCACCACCACCTTGTTGGTGAGCTCGCCGGGTATGTCGGTGACCGCCTCGGGCAGCACCGGCCGCAGCCCGATGTCGTCGCGGTACAGCGCTACGTCCAGCACGCCCACCGGAACTTCGGCGCCTTCGATGCGCTTGAGCTCTTCTGCGATGCGGTCGGCCAACGGCGCGCCGCCGGTCTGCAAACCGACCAACACGACTTCGTCGACGCCATGGTTTCGCTCGAGTATCTCGTGGGCGATGCGGGTCATGGCTCGCGAGACCTGCTCGGCGTCGAGAACCTGAACCCGGGCATGAAAAACGCCCCCATAAGGGGGCGCAACACGTCGTTCGCGTTCTGCCACGCGATGTCCTTCCTGTCCGTTCGGGCCTCTCGGACCCACTTCACGGTCAGGGGCAAACCCTAGCCGCGCGTTCGATGCCCGCGCGCCGGTTTTAGAGGGAATATCGGCCTTAGAGGGCCGAGCTCAGCCTCTGACCGAGCGGGCGACGCCAGACAGCACGCCGTTGACGAACCTGCCGGCCTCGGGGCCGCTCCACAGCTTGGCCAGCTCGACCGCCTCGTTCAGGGCAACCGCGACGGGCACGCCGGGCCGGTGAATCAGCTCGTAGGTGGCCATGCGCATGATGAGGCGGTCCAGAACCGACAGCCGTGCCAAGGTCCACGAGCGGTCGAGCGCGTTCGCAATCTGCTCGTCGAGTTCGGTCTGGTGATCTTCGACACCCACCACCAGTTCGGAGACGAGCGGGTCGGGGGTCAGGATCATCTCGTCCAGCACCGACGCGGCCGTAACACCCTTCATCTCGGCTTCGTACAACACCTCGACGGTGCGCTCACGCGCGTCTCGACGACGCGACGGCTCGTCCTCGGGCCCGAACGGGTCGGGTGATGCGTCGGGGTCGGCCGGTGTCAATTGGCCCGCTCTAGATATTCACCCGAGCGGGTGTCGACCTTGATCTTTTCGCCCTGTTCGACGAACAGCGGCACCTGCACGACCAACCCGGTCTGGACGGTGGCCGGCTTGCGCGCACCAGACACGCGATCGCCCTGAACGCCGGGCTCGGTCTCCACGATCTCCATGATCACAGCCGCCGGCATGTCGACACCGATGATCTCGGTGCCGTACATCAGCAAGTTCGCGTTGTTCGACTCGATCAGGTAGTTGACGGTGTCACCGAGTGTCTCGGGCGACACCTCCATCTGCTCGTAGGTGTCGGTGTTCATGAACACATAGTTGTGCCCGTCGTTGTAGAGGTACTGCATCTCGCGCTTGTCGATGATGGCGCGCTCCATCTTCTCGCCGGCGCGGAACGTGCGGTCGAGAACCGCACCCGTGCGCACGTTCTTGAGGGTGGTGCGCACGAAGGCTCCGCCCTTGCCCGGCTTGACGTGCTGGAAGTCGGAGATCTGGAAGAGCCCCTCGGGCAGATCGACGGTCATGCCGGTCTTGAAGTCGGCAGTGGAGATCTGGGCCATGGTTTCCTCGCAGCTTGGGTGGGGGCGTCAGCCCACGATCGGATTATTCGCAAATGCGGTGAGCGGGCGACAACCGTCCTCGGTGACCACCACGGTGTCCTCGACGCGTGCGCCGCCGACCCCGGAACGGTACACGCCGGGCTCGACCGTGACGACCTGCCCGACCTGCAGCACCATGTCGGAGCCCCTCAGGAACGGCACCTCGTGGATGTCGAGGCCCACGCCGTGACCCACCCCATGGGCAAACTCGTCGCCTCGACCGGCATCGACGATCACCGCCCTGGCGGCCGCGTCGATCTGTTCGCCCGTGACTCCGGGTCGCACCGCAGCCATCCCCGCCGCATGGGCCTCGGTCGCCAGCTCGAGCATTGCAGCCGCCTGGGCGTCGGGTTCGCCGACGCAAAAGGTGCGGGTCATGTCCGAGTGATATCCGTCGACCAGAGAACCGCAGTCGACCACGACCAGATCACCGGCCTCGATGACGCGATTCTCGGGGCTGTGGTGCGGGCGGGCCGCGTTCGGCCCCGAGGCGATGATGGTGGCGAACGACAGGTCGTCGGCTCCCAGGTCGATCATCGCCCTGTCGAGCGCGGTGCGGAATTGGCGCTCGGTGGGGCGATTGGTCAGCATGTCGAGCACCTGCTCGAGTGCCTGGTCGGTGATGTGCGCCGCCCGTTCGATCAAGGCGACCTCTTCTGGCTCCTTCACCGTGCGCAGGAGCTCGACCAGGCCGGTGGTTGGCACGACCTCGACGCCGTCGCCCGCCAGTTCGCAAAGCGCGCGCTGTGCCGACCACGTCACATGCTCGCTCTCGAGCCCCAACCGCTTCGCGCCCGCAGCGATATCGACCAGTTCACGGCTCTGTCTGGTGCTGTCGACGATGGCGGCTTCGATGTCGTCTGCAGAGGCCGCCAGGGCCGCCTGTTCGCGATAGCGGAAGTCGGTCATCAGCACCGAGCGGCCCGTCGCGTGTATCAACAGCTTTGCCGATGAAGAGACCATGCCTGTCAGGTATCTGACGTTGGTGAGATTCGACACGATCAGGGCATCGACCCCCTGATCGGCCAGGGCTGCGGCGCACGCAGCTCGTCTCTGGAGAAAATTCATTGCGAAACCGCCTCGAGGGATTCGGCCAATAGATCGTGCGCCACGCCGACGACCGGCTCGACCCCGTTGGGCCCGTCGAGCACGAAGGTGATGCCGTCGAGTGCCTTCTTGTCGCGGCCCATCAGGGTGATCAGCTCTTCGACGTCGAACCCGGAAGGGATGCAGGTGGCGAGGTCATAGCCGGCCACGATGCGCCGATGTTCGGCGACACGCTGGTCGTCGATGCGCCCCAAGCGCCTGGCCAACTCGGCTGCGTACACGAGTCCGATCGCCACCGCCTCGCCGTGTCGCAGGTCGAACGAGCCGGCGATTTCGAGCGCATGACCCAGGGTGTGGCCATAGTTCAAGATGGCCCGTCGGCCGCCTTCGCGTTCGTCGGAGGCGACTACTTCGGCCTTTATCTCGACACAGCGGGCCACCCGCTCGGGCAGGCTGAGGCCGTCGAGATCGTCTCCGCCGAGGAAGTGGTATTTGGCCATCTCGCCAAGGCCAGACGTCATCTCGCGCGGGGGCAGGGTGGCCAGCGTGGCGGTGTCGCAGACCACACCAGAGGGCTGCCAGTAGGCGCCGACCAGGTTCTTGCCCTCGGGCAGATTTACCCCGGTCTTGCCGCCGATGGCCGCATCAATTTGCCCCAGCAGGGTGGTCGAAACATGGACCACAGGCACGCCTCGGTGGTACGACGCGGCGGCGAACCCGGCGACATCGGTGACCATTCCCCCGCCGACGCCGACGACGACGTCGTTGCGGTTCAGGCCCCACCGTGCGAATGCGCTGCACAGCTCTGCGATGGTGCTCAGCGTCTTGGACTGCTCGCCCTGGCCGATGTGGAACACCCGGTGCTCGATCCCAGGGTCGACATCGACCTCGATCGCTTCCTGGGTGACTATGGCGGCGCGCTTGGCCTTGGGCGGCATCAGCGTCGGCAGTTCAGCGACGGCGCCGTCGCCAACCACCACCCGGTAGGTGCGGTCGGCCAGGGGCACCTGTACCTCGATCAGATCCACCTGCCAAGCCTACGGGACCGCTGCCTTCGACAGAGCGGCCTGCCCGCCCACCCGTCGCGGACTAGTCCTCGATCACGTCGAGGCCCTGTTCGCGCAGCCTGGCGATGTTGTCGAGCATGCCCTGCAACACCTCGGGCGGATGGCCCTGCCAACCGGTGACCTCGCCGACTACTCGCAAGGCATCTCGGGTGCGATACGACTTGGTGATGTTGCCGGGGAACCTCTTGTTCGTGACGTTGGGGTCGTCTTCGAACGGGCCCGTCGGCTCGACCACATAGATGCGTCCCCGCTCTGACGAGCCTGCCAGCGCCGTTGCCAGCTCTGCCCCCCACACCGCCGTTTCGAGCAGCGCCGAGAAGTAGACGTTGTTGGAGACGCGCCCGTCGTGGAAGTTCGAGCCGTGGCCTGCAACCAGCTCGTCGCCGACCTCGAGGACCGATTTGGTGCCGTGGTAGAAGGGCCCCTCGACGTGGTCGCAGCTGTCGAAGGTCACCGGCACATGAACGATGCCCTCCACATCGGTCGGAATCTTGTCTTGTTCGTTCAATGCCGGCCCCTCGAGCGTCGAAACTCCAGTTGTACAGAACTACGGTACCAGACCACCATCGCGTCATGAAACGACCGTCGATGCGCGTGTCCGGGCCAACCCTCGACGCAGCCGATCCGCTGGCGCTGGCGAGGTTCTACGAACTGTTGTTGGGATGGCCCATGGTTCGAATGGAAGGGCCCCGTCCCGGCAGGCCTTCAACCGGCGGCTGGGCGATGCTGCGGTCGCCCGACGGTAGCCAGAAGCTCGAGTTCCAGTGGGAACCGCACTATCGACGCCCTGTCTGGCCGTCAATACCAGACCGGCAGCTGATGATGATGCACATCGACATCGGCGTCGCCGACCTGGAGAAAGGCGTCGAGTGGGCGCTCGCGCAGGGTGCAGAACTGGCAGAACACCAGCCACAGGAGGGTGTCGCAGTGCTGCTCGACCCTGAGGGTCATCCGTTCTGCCTGTTCATCGACGACCGGCTCGTGCCCTAGCGAAGCAAATCCTTCCTGGTTTGTTCGACACAATGTTGTTGATCGAACGTATGTTCGGTACAATGCGCTCATGGTGTTAAAGGAGTCCACAGGGACCGGCACATACCTGGGCACGAGCGGGGTCCGGGATACGAGGCGCAGGCGGTTGAGTGTCGATCTGATCGATGCCGACGATCTCTTGGCGATGCCGATTCCCGAGGTCGAGGCCGCGCTGAGGTCGCTTCGTCGCACCAGGGCAAGGCTGGCGGGGTACGAGGCGGTCGTCGTCGACGCCCTCGAGGTGTTGCGCCTGCGAGCACGCCCTGCGCCACCCGATCCTGACCCGACGCCCGCAAGCGGCGCCGAGGACGAGCCGGGCCCAGAGTCAACGGCAGGAACCGGACCGCAATCACAACCCGACCAAGATTCTGACGCCGACACCGACGACGGGCCCGAACCCTCGCGGCGTGAGCAAGAACAAATGCGCAAGCGTGCGGCGCTCGGACGCGACTTCCCGAAGGTCGCAGCGGCGTTGCGGCGCGGAACCATCAACCTCGAACAGTTCGATCTACTCACGCGCTCGGGGCTCGGTTCGGAACGGGTCGATGAACTGCTCGAGCAGGCGATCGAATCCGGCTCCGCCGACGCCACACGTCACCTGGTTCAACAGGCCCAGCGCGACGAAGACGAAACGTCGCCGCGGGTCAGGTTCTTGCGCCAGCAGAACCTTCGCCGCTTCTCGCACGGCATCGACGAAAACGGCAACTACTGGTTCAACCTCGTCGTCGACCCCATCGTCGGCGAGACGATCCTCAAGCTGTTCGAGCGGGCCGAGCGCAGCCAATGGCAGCGCAGCGACAAGGGTGCCAAGCAACATCGCACACCGGTGCAGCGGTCGGCGGACGCGTTCGCCAGCCTCGTCCTCGATGCACGCACTCCGCGCAAACCCAAGGCCGGTGACGCCGCAGATGCCGGCGCCCATCTGGTCATCGACGCCCACAATCTCCTGAAACTGGCGGCCGGTCGGCGCGACGCCGTTGCTCACACGCTGAACGGGCAACCCGTGCCTGGCGAGAAGTGGCAACAGCTCGTCGACCGCAAGGCAGAAATCTTTGCTTGGGTTCTGGCCGCAGACGGCGCCGAGGTGAACCTCGCCAGATCCAGCCGCCACGCCACCGAGGTCCAGAAGCTGGCGCTGGCTATCCGCGACGGAGGGTGCTTCGGAAATCACTGCGACCGCACCGTCGGTGCCTGCGACGCACATCACCTCATCGAGTGGGAGAACAACGGGCCCAGCGATATCGCGCTACTGGCTCTGGGTTGCCCCAGCGATCACAGCCACCTGCACAAGACTGGGTCACGCCTGCAACACGGCGAGCGGCCGGGCGACTGGATGCTGGCAAACCCGCACACCGGCGAGGTGGTCGCGAGGTGGAGCAATCCCCTACCCCCTTGGCGACGATGAACGATGTACCGAGCACTAGTCGGTGCGGGCCGACCGAGATCGGCCGACCCCATCGACTACTTCAGGATCTCTTGGCCCTCGCACAGGTTGAAACGAGAGTCTCCGTACATGAAGCTGCCGCAGCCGGTACCCAGGTCCAACGACAGCACCTGATAAGCGCCGTCGAAGGTCTGGCCTTGCTGAACTCGATACACCGTGCTGCCCACACGCACCGTCGCGGTGACAGTGCCCGCATCATCGAACACCTCGATCAGGGCAACCGATTGGTTGCGGACAGGGTCGGTCTCGATCGGTGCCGTCGTAGTGGTGGTGTCGCCGGTCTGGCCGTCGGTGCCGGTCGACCCCTCAGAGGTGGGTGTCGTGCCACCGTCGCCGCCGTCGGCAACCGTTGTTGTGGTGGTGTCGGTGCGTCCTGAACCGGTCGGGAACACGGCCGGCTTTTCGAATGGGTTCTTGCCACCGAAGACCTCGAAGGTCTCGATGACCTGCGCCGCAGCAACCTGCGTGCGGGTGGCCGATGCATTGGACACGACCACCGACGGGGTCTGGGTACCAGCGGTGTCGGAGGTCTGCGAGGCGGCGGGTCCACCCATCATCGCAGGCGCGACTGCGGCGGCCAGAAACACCAGCAGCGACATACCGGCCGCCAGCCGCAGGCCCGTACGGAGCCTTGCGTGGCGGTCTTCGGGAATCATCGGGTCGGGTTGCATCTCAAGCCCCCTCGGCACCGGCGGTAGCGGTGGCGACGAACAGGCGGCCGCTCAAGGTGACGTTCAGGTCGGGCGGCCCCACCAGCTCGTCGGGTCCTTCGACCGGTGCGCCCGAAGCGGTCATGTTGTCGATCACGAATACCCTCTGCATGGCCTGCAGACGGTTGATGAAGTCGAGCATCTGGAAGTAGCCGCCCGCACCGGTGATCTGGATACCGATCTCGGTGAGGCTCGAGTTGCCGATCCTGGGCTCTTCGGCGGTGATGGTCAGAAAGTCCAGGGCCGACTCTTCGCCCGCCTGGTTGGCTGCCAGGATGAACTCGTACATGTCAGGCGAGTCCGGAACCGCCGCCGACAATGTCTGAAGCCTGCTCTGCAGCTGGGGCATGTTCTCCTCGGTGGCGCGAAGTCGGGCCACCTGCGCTGTCAGCGACGATGCCTGCGTCTGAGCCAGGTCATAACGACTCTCGGCCGCTGCGATGTCCTTGCCTGCGGGGCTCCACATCAAGAACCACCAGGCCAGCAGGATCACGACCGAGATCCCGATCGCTCCCATTATGAACTTGCGGTTCATCAGCCCTCCTCGACCGCAGGCTCTTCTGCGGGCGCTCCGTTGAGGACACTTGCTTCCTCGACGTCGATGGTCACGTCGTCCGCCCCGTCGATCAGATAACGCTCGAGCCTCGAGGTCAGTGCTCTGTCGGTCAGGACCGCCGAGGACGAGAAGGCGACCTCTCCCAGATCGTCACCGTCGGCGCCCGGTCGGCGAACCGAGGCAGGCAGCCACAACCCCGACATCGATTCGAGCGACTCCAGCCTCATCAGCCAGCGGGCAGACGATGTGTGGTCAAAGCCATTGCCCGAAATCTGGATGGTGCCGAGTTCGGTCGACGAAGGCGCCTTGCCGATGAAGGCGGTGATCCAGGTGTCTTCTGGCATCACCGTCGCCACCTCTTGGATCAGCTTGGTCCAGGCGACATCGGAAGCCAGGGCGGTCTCGACCAGAGCCTGACGAGACTCGACGACCTGCTCGAACTGGGCGACGGGCTGCAGCTCAGCCACTTGTGTTTCGAGGTCGGTGACCCGGGCTTCCTCGGTGCGCGCACGCTGGTCTGCCTCTGTGGCCGCCGAACGTCGGTTCTGACCCATCATCACCAAGCCGAAGGCGAACAGGCACACGCCGGCGCCGACCAGCACCGCCTTGCGACGTTGCTCCTTGGCCTCGTGAATCTCAGGCGGCAACAGCGACAGACGACGAGCACCGCGCTCGACTGGGCGGCCGGCCATGGCCAAACCGATGGCGACCGATGCCAGGTCTTCGGCCTGGCGAAGCTGCTCTGGGGTGAGGTTGGTACGCCCCATCTCGACCCGGCCGAACGGCGACCCGATGACAACCGGGGCGTTGACCGCACGTCCGAGCTTGTCTGCCAGCTCTGGGACACGCCTGCCACCACCGGTTACGACCACTCGCCCAAGCGGGGCGGAGTGGGTCTGCGAGGTGTGGAACTCCAGTGAGCCCTGGATCTCCTCGACAAAGGCTGCGACGCGCCTCTCTACGACCGCCGCCGCCGCTGTGGACGGCGGATCGTTCACCAGCCCAAGGGTGACCTGGCGCTTGTAACCCTCGGCCTCGTCCAGCGATACGTCTAGTTCGTCCGCTATGGCCTGGGTCAGCTCGTTGCTGCCCAAACCGACGATTCGAATGAACCTGGGAATTCCGAATTCGTGGACGACAATCGTCGTCACGCCGGCACCGATCGAGATGATCGCCTCACCCTTGGCGTCGTTTACGTCCAGCTCCTCGAAGCCAGACAGATCGACCAGCGAGCGCAGCAGCGCGAACGGAACGAGGTCGACCATCACGGTCTCCAAGCCCGCACCGGTGACAGCGGTGATGAGGCCCTCGACCATTCCTCTTTGAGCGGCGACGATCAGCACGCGAAGCATCTCGTCGCCCTCGTCGCTGATGAAGCGCTCGAGAACCTGATAGTCCAGTACGGCCTCTTCGAGCGGAATCGGAATCAGCTCTTGGGCCTGGAACTCGACCGCCGACCGGAGGTCGTCGTCGGCCATGGCGGGCATCTCGGTGGGGCGAACCACCACCCGCTGGTTGCCAACGCCTACCACGACCCGCTTTGACGAGAATCCGGCTTCGCGCCAGAGGCGCTTGATCGCTGCCGATACCTCGGCACTGTCGACGACTTCGCCGCCCACTACCGCGCCAGGCCTGATGGCTACCTGGCCAAAGCGCGACACCGTCACCTGGCCGCCTCGGCCAAGCCTCAACTCGGCGGCTGTTACTGCATGTGTGCCGACATCAAGGCCGATGACCCGCTGCGTCACGATTGGACCTCCCGGCAGCCGTCACCGAAGCCGGGCGCGGTCGCACCACTTCGGCTGCTGCTCTCTACGTTGTCGGGTTGGGTTTTCACCGTCTTCTCCCTCGCAGGCCCCTTGGCCTCGGCGGGCAGCGCCTGCTGCAACCGACATCGTTTCGAGTCGACCGAGGTACCGAACACATAAGACCTGACATGGGTTCGCGCCGGTGGCGCTGGAAGTTGCATCACATTTGCCATCTCGCTCAGGTCCCCAGATAGGCATCGAGAATGGGCCCGCCGAACGCGATGGCCACCAGCGCGCCGGCCGCAAGGAATGGCCCGAAGGGAATGGCCGACTTGCGCGAACGTCCGCCCAGCACCATCAATCCCAGGCCAACGACAGCGCCGAGCAAGAAGCCTGCGAACAGGCCAAGGGCCACCTCGCCCATCCCGACGTAACCGAGATGCATGCCGATGTAGCCGGACAATCGAACATCGCCATAGCCCATGCCTCCCGGAGCGATGAACCAGATCACGAACAAGATCGCGAAGCCCAGTGCTCCGCCGGCGGCGGCCCAGATGAGCCTCGAGGGCTCGGAGTCGAGGATCGATCCGGCTATCAGCAGCGCCGCCCCGACCGCGCCGGCCGGATACAGCACCTTGTTGGGGATCTTGCGCGTGTCGATGTCGATGCCGCTGAGGGCGATCAGAACGGCGGTGAACACCAGGAAGGCCGGCAGGGCCCACCGGGCACCTATGGCCAGGGCCACCAGAACAAAGGCCGCTCCAGTCGCCAGCTCGACGAACGGGTAGCGCACCGAGATGGGTGTGGCACAGCTACGACAACGGCCGCGCAACAGCGCCCACGACACCAGTGGGATGTTGTCGAACCAACGAATCGCAGAGCCGCACTCGGGGCAGCGGCTGCGGGGTTTATTGACGCTCTGGTCGCGCGGCACGCGGTGTATCACCACGTTCAGGAACGACCCGATGATCAGGCCGTACAGTCCGGACACCACTGGAACGATCACGGCATTTCATGTCGGCCCCGGCCGGCGGTGGATAACCAGCGCCACGAGGGGCTGGGACAAAAACCAAGAGACCCAGCCCCGAGGGGCTGGGACAAAAACCAAGAGACCCAGCCCCAGGGGCTGGGTCTCTTTGAATCACCGGATCGGGGGTTACCCCGAGTCAGCGGGGTTTACCACTCGGCACCGAAGGTGACGCCGGTGGTGTTGCTGCCCTGGCAGTCGCCGCCAGCAGCACCCTGGGCACGGACACCGAAGGTGGTGCCAGAAGTGCCGGCGGTGTTGCCGACTGCGTCACGCAGGTACCAGCAGTCGCCCGAGTCCGACAGAGCGGCGTAGACGATGGACTGGTTGTCTGCGGCAACAGCGAAGCTGACCTCGTTGGCGTCCGCCGAGACGGCAGCCTGGAAGGTCAGGGCAGGTTCGGTGTCAGCCAGTTCGGCTGCGGTCGCACCCGAGTAGTCGCCATCGTCGGCATAGATGACCTTGCCGGCGGTGAGCGCGTTACGCAGGTTCGACTGAACCGCACGGTCCTGAGCCCTCTCTCGTGCACCGAGGAAGGTAGGTACCGCAATTGCGATGAGGATGGCGATGATGAGCACGACGACCATGAGCTCGATAAGAGTGAAGCCGTCCTGATTCTCACGCCGCTCCTGGAGCTGCTTGAGCATTGCTTGTCTCCTGATGTGTCAATTGATGCGGCCAATCGGCCACGAGACTCCATCGGGAGATCCGGTCGCAATCATGAGGAATTCGTATCGTTACCGAATCAGTTTTGTAACCGCGTTCAGTTTCCGCTAAGGCGGTGCAACGTTCGGTTATTCGATGAGGTTTACGATGTTGAACATCGGCATGTACAACGCGACGACCATGCCGCCGACGGTGCCACCCAGCACGACGATCAGCAGCGGTTCGAGCAACGACGTCAAAGCGTCGACGGTTGCCTCGACCTCGGCCTCGTAGAAGGCGCCGACACGATCGAGCATGGTGTCGACAGCACCGGTCTCTTCACCAACCGCGAGCATCTGGGTGACCATGGCGGGGAAGATCTCATGGTCTGACATCGGGGCGGCCAACGACTCGCCCTGCTTGACACGCTGCTGGATGTCGTCGACCGCGTTCCATCACTGCGTTGCCCACTGTCTCGGAAGTGATCTCGAGCGACTCGAGGATCGGAACGCCGGCACGAAGCAGCGACTCCATGGTTCGGGCGAAACGCACGATAGAGGTCTTGTGCAGCAGGCCACCGAACACAGGCGCCTTGAGGCTTATGGCGTCCCACTGGGCCAAGCCGGCCGGCGTCGCCTTCCACTTCTTGAACGCGAAAATACCGATACCAGCGCCCACCATGATGAACAGGATGTAGCTCGTCACGAAGCCGGATGCGCCCAGAAGGATGCGCGTCGGCAGGGGCAAGGTGCCGCCCAGTTCGGAGTACATCGACTCGAACATCGGCACGACGAAGATGAGCATGCCTGCGAGGATGAACACGACCAGCACCAGAACCGCGACCGGGTAGGTCATGGCCGACTTGATCTTTGCCCGCAGGGCCACCTGCTTTTCGATGGTGTCTGCCAACTGCATGAGCACCTGATCGAGCACACCGCCCGTCTCACCGGCGCGCACCATGGCGACATAGAGACGGTCGAACACCTTCGGGTGCTTGGAGATGGCGTCCGACAGCGACTCGCCACGTTCGACGGCGGTCGACACCTCACCGATGATTCGTGCCAGGGCAGGGTTCTCGGTCTGGTCGCCCAGGATGTGCAGGGCCCTCATCAACGACAGACCCGAGTTGATCATCGTCGCAAACTGGCGGCTGAAGATCGACAGATCCTTGAGCTTGACCTTGTCGCCAAAGCCAGGGATCTTGATTTCCTTCTTGAGCGCCGACTCGTTCTGCTGATCGATGGCGATGAGGGCAAATCCCATCTCGCGCAGGCGCGCCGCAACCAGGGCCTCGTTGTCGGCCTCGATCGTGCCCTCGACGAGTTGGCCCTGCTTGTCCCTGACCTTGTAAGCGTAAGTTGCCATGTGCGGTCCTTAGATCACCCTGTTCTCGGTCAGCCCTGGGCGATCATTCGCTTGAGGTCCTTTTCATCGACGCATCGGTCGATGGCGTCCTGCATGGACACGACGTTGCGGCGCACCAGCCGCGCCAGCGACTGGTCCATCGTCTGCATTCCGAACGACCCGCCCGACTGCAGGGCCGAGTAGATCTGGTGTGTCTTGCCTTCGCGGATGAGGTTCCTGATGGCCGGCGTAACCACCATCACCTCGCAAGCGACAGCGCGGCCGCCCTCCATCTTGGGAACCAGCTGCTGGGTGACGACGCCCATCAGGGCCGAAGCCAGCTGAACCCTCACCTGCGACTGCTGGTGAGCGGGAAACACGTCGATGACACGGTCGACCGCCTGCGGCGCGTCCTGGGTGTGCAGTGTGCCGAACACCAAGTGGCCGGTCTCTGCAGCGGTCAGGGCGGTGTGAATGGTCTCGAGGTCCCTCATCTCGCCCACCAGAATGACGTCGGGGTCCTGGCGCAGAACGTGCTTGAGAGCCTGTGCGAACGAGTGCGTGTCCTCCCCGACCTCGCGCTGGTTGACCACGCAGCGCTTGTGGCGGTGAACGAACTCGATGGGGTCCTCGACCGTCATGATGTGGCCGGCGCGCTTGGTGTTGATCACGTCGATCATCGATGCCAGCGACGTCGACTTACCAGAGCCCGTGGGGCCGGTGACCAGCACTAGACCCCGATGCATCTCGGTGAACTGGGTGACCGACTCGGGTAGGCCAAGCGTGTCCAGCGCCACGATGGTGTCGGGAATGGTCCTCAGCACCGCACCCACCGAGTTGCGCTGGAACAGCACGTTCACACGGAAGCGACCGCGGCCCGGGATCGAGTGGCTGGTGTCCAGCTCGAGTTCTGACTCGAACTTCTCGCGCTGCTTTTGTGTCAGCACGTCGTAGATCATCCGCCTGATCTCGGAGGGGTTCATGACCGGAAACTCGGTCAGAGCCTTGATCTCGCCGCTGACTCGAACCGCCGGATGGAAGCCGGTGGACAGGTGCAGGTCGGAACCACCCAGGTCGAGCACTCGCTCCAGCAGCTCGTTCAGGTGGGTGTCGGTGACCGCATCGCCGATGCTGGCCTTGCCGCCGCTGCCATACATCCTCTCGATCAGCTCGAGAAGCTCGGAACGCACGGCCAGGCAGCCAACGAAAGGTTCGGCGCCAAGCTCGGCCGCGATTGCGGCGTTGGCGGTGTCGCTGGTGGGGTTCTCCATCGCGATGATGAAGCCCTTGTGATCTCGATCGACCACCACCGCATTGTGTGTGCGAGCCAACTCCTCGGGAAGTCGCTTGTCCAGATCGGGACGCACCGCGTGCTCGGCCAGATCGATGAACGGCAGCGCCACCTGCTCGGCGATGGCGGCGATCATGTCCTTTTCGCCGACGATGCCCTCTTGAACCAGCAGGCTCGAAATCGGGATGCCCTCCCGAGCTTCCCTGTCGAGGACCACCTCGAGTACGTCCCTGGACAGGACCTTGCGCTCTATGAGTAGCTCGCCGAGGCGGCGCGATGAAGTCTGGAGCATGTCCAGATTGTCGGCCGCTGGTGCTGGGGGTTAACCGAGGGGTGCCACCATGGCCGAACGGGCATCGGGCTTGGCCTCATCGAACAGGTACACCACCAGAGCGTCGTCGACGATGCGAGCGTTTTGGAAGAACTGCGGGGGCTCGATTTCGATCGTTGCCTGAGACCATGTCTGCCCGTCCCGGCTAGCGCTGATGGTGAACATCGTTGGGCTGTCCTGGCCAGTTTCCGAATAGAAGCGCTCGAACTCGAGGTTGGCCTGCTCGGCGCTGATGCGGCCCACCACCGAACCGCCGGCGTCCACGATCAGGAGGTTGCCGCTGCGATCGTCGGAGAAATCCCACAGGCTCGCCTGAGTGCCGCGGACCATCTCGATGGGGGTGCCGTCGGGGCCAGCAGCAGTGATCGTCCCGGTGGTGAAGTCGACGGATACCTCGACGCCACTGTCGGCGACGAACACCAAGGGTTCGATGTCTGCGCCCTCGACCGCAGTCGTTTCGTCGAAGGCGATGCCGGACGAATCGACAGACGAGATCCAGCCACGCCCGGGAAGCTCGACGCGATTCCATGCCGATCCATCGAATCGCCACAGCCCCGTGCTGCCGGTGTTGGAGTATGTGGTGGCGAATACGGCTCCGCCCGGGCCTGGGCTCACCTCACCTACCGTCTCGCCGTCTGCGAGTGGCGGGTTCGACGCACGAGACCAGCCGTCGCCGTCGGAGGTCGAAAAGACCTGCACTTCGACGCGGTACATGTCGTCTTGCCCCGCCGACCCGTCTTCGTTCCAGACAGTGGTTCGGCTGAAGGCATACACCTGCTCTCCACCGTCGACAAGGGTCACCGCCTCGGCCCTGCCCGTACCCAAATCGACGCGCTCGAACCCGCCGCTGGGTTTGCCGACGAACAACTGCGTGATGGGGCGCAGCCACGGTGTCGGGTCGGCGCCGAGCTCTTCGAAGGTCACCAGCTGAGGGTCGTCTGCGAACTCGGCCCACACGACGTCACCATCTGGCGACTGGCACGTGTTCTGTCCGGGCGTCCAACCATCGGGGCAGCTCGGCTCGGACTCCGAATGCACCAGGAACCCGGCGCTGACGACCTCGACCCACGAGTCGCGGGGGAACACACCTGGGAACGCCCACTGCGGGTCGACCCATCGGGGATCGACAGCGGTGACCAGCAGCCTGTCGCCCACGGTTGCGACCCCCGAGATCCACGGAACGTCTCCGCCCGCATAGGAAATGCCCTCGGGCAACTCCACGAAGGGCAGGTCGACCGGCTCGACCGACCACGCGGCCCCATCTGTAGATGATGCAACGACGATGTCGACGCCACCGAACTCGGTCTTGATCCTCGACCCCGGAACGGTCGACACCGTATACAGCGTGTTGCCCAGCGCGGCGATAGAGCTGATCTGCATGTCTGGGCGCGAGACCTCTTCCCACTGGTCGCCTGCAGAGGCCCTGCGCCAGACACTGTTGCCGGCGAACTCGAACTCGCGACTGGCGGTCGACGTGGACACGCCGAACTGTGTGCCGTCGTCGAGCACGACGACGTTGCGCACCAGCCTCGCGAGGCCCTCGGCATCGACCACCTCGAACTCCAGAGGGGCGCCCGCGGCAACGAAGTCCCCCGTCGACGGGTCGATAGAGCCGATGGTCGTCGAGACGCCGTCGGCGTCGCCCACCGCGGACACCGTCTCGCCGGTTTCACGCTGTACCCACATGGTCACGCCGCCAACGGCGGCGACTGCGACGATTGCGCCGGCGACACCATTGGCTATGCGACGACGTCGGGCCCGGGTCCGGCCTCTGGCCACCACTTTGTCGTAGTCACCCGGCGACACACGGACGCGATCTGCAAGCCTGCCGAGACGTTCATCGATGGAGTTCATGTCGTTCACTTGGTGGCCTCGTTGTTTCGGTCGTCTGGAGAGAGTTCGTTGCGAAGGTGGTCGATGGCACGCGACAGCCGACTCTTGACGGTTCCGGGCTTGATCTTCAGGGCGGCGGCGGTCTCGTCGTTGCTCATGTCGAGCACGAGGCGACACACGACGACCGCTCGCTGTGCCTCGGGCAGGCTCGCCAGCGCCGCGACCAATTCGTCGTCGACCGGCGACGGGTCGCTGATGTCGAGACGAGGTGGTGCCTGCCCGGCGATGATCTCGCGGTGGCGCCGGCGCCTCACCAGCACCGACCTGGACCAGTTGAGGCCCACCCGATAAACCCAGCCCGCGGGTCGCTCGTAGGTGGAGACCACTGCCCACCGGGTGAACGCTCGGGCCATCGCCTCGTCGGTCGCCTCGGCCGCCAGCTCGGCGTCGCCGATGGTCACGGCCAAGGCCCTGGCCACATCGTCTCGGGCCGATCGGTAGAAGTCGTCGAAGCGAAGCGCGGTCGCGCTGTGAGCGGCGAGGTCGATCGATGCGTCGGCTGTAGTAGCTGCCATCGGCCCATACACCCGCGAGCGCTTCATCTGGTTCCATCCGAGTCGAGAAGGTCCATCGGCAGCTCGCCGCCCAGATCCAACGCCCTGTTGATCGACGACGCAACGGTGTCGGCCGCGCCCGCCGACAGGGCTACCCGAGCTCGGGCAAACCACAGGTCGGGATGGCTCGGGTCTGCTTCCAGCGCCGCGTCGACGACCTCGACGGCTTCGGCGGCACGATCGGGAACCAGGGTGGCCAGATACGACCACGACACCGCGATGTCGACCCGCAGGCCGGGGTCGTCGGGTGCCCAACGCCTGGCGGACTCGAGTTGATCGATGCGCTGGACCCAAGACGACGGAACCGCGGCCACGGTCGCCACCCGTGCCAACACACGGTGATATCTGACGACGTCGGGACGAAGGTCGACTGCGCGCTGGGCCGCGTCCACGGCATCCAGACGGTGGCCGGCTATGTCTGCTTCGAGTGCGCTAGCCGCGCTGCGATCGGCGACGACCTCGACGCAGGACGCACACGCCCACACCACGGCCGCGCCGGCACACACGAAGGCCATCAGGGCCTGCGTCGGCGACGCAACCCTGCTGGGGTTAGGGCTCTCGGCGTTGGCAGCGGTGAGTCCACCGAGCAGCAGCCACCAGAGCGGGTCGATCTCGACCACCGGGAACAAGCCCAACTGGGCGACCGGAAACGCGACGACCAGCAACAGCGGACCCATACCCCAACGCCGTCGAATCGACTCGAGCAGCCCGGCCACCGCGACCAGCCAGCCGATCAGGCCAACCAGGCCCACGCTCGCCGCCACATCGATGACCAGATTGTGGGCTCGGTCGGGTGTGACATCTCGGCCGTAGGCAACCGCATATGCATCGCCGATATGGTCGACGGCGGCGATTCGATAGCCCTCGGGCCCCACGCCCAACACCGGATGATCGGCGACGATCCCCAGCCCGATGGTCCACTCGTCGAACCTCGACTCGAGCCCGCCGCCTGAACCCAAAGCGGTCGAGGCCCTTTGGCCGGCGAGGCCCCACGGCACCAACAACGCCGCGGCAACCACGCCGGCGAGGGCCAATGCAACAACTCCAAGCCGTTGCCGCGCCCTCCCGACCCGAGCGCCCATGAGACCCGCGCCGATGGCCACCACGGCCAACCCGACCCACGCCGACCGACTCGACGTGGCGATGGTCAGAGCTGCCGAAACCAGGCCACCCAACAGCGCCAAGAACCGGGCCTTTCCGTGCCAACGGTGGGCCTGCAGCAGCAAGACCGCGGTGAACACGACGCCGGCCGAGCCGGTGTACGACGCCGAGCCGTATGGCCCGAGCAAGCGGCCTGACCCGGCGTCGAGGTCAACAGCGGTCACGCCCATCGACTCGAACAGGCCCACCAACACGAACGCGGCAGCACCGGCGGTCAGTGCTCGCAGCACGTTGACCGCGCCGAGCCGTCGGCCCACCACGAACGCGGCGGCCAGGGTGCACCAACCGACCACACCCATCCGCCGTTCGGGCGTGCCGATCCATGCCATCACGGGGTCGGCTCCGAACAGAGCTGCAAGAGCCAGGGCGCCGAGAAACACGCCTGCGCCAACCGATACCAACCGCCCCAGCGGGCCGACGCGATACCGGCGCGTCAAGGCCACCATCGCGGCGAACCCGGCGATGATCACACCCTGCTTCGCTGGTCCGTAAGGCCACCATCCGCCAGGATCGACAGCCACCACCGACGCGACCACCAGGGCCGCCAGCAGCCTGTGCTCAGCCACCGAGATCGACTGCCGACCTCATGGCGTCGATCGGTGCAGGCAACCCCGTCCACATCTCGAACTGGATGGCAGCCTGGTGCAGCAACATCCCGAGCCCATTGACGGTGGCGGCGCCCTTCGCCGAAGCCGCCTGCAGCAGCGGTGTCACAGCCGGGTGATAGATCAGGTCGGCAACCAGGTGGGATGGCGTCAAGGCGTCGATCACCTGGACGGGCAGGGCCATTCCACCCTCTGCGCCCATGCCGACCGGTGTCGAGTTGACCACCAGGCCGCTCGCAGCCACATCGGCGAACGTTCCCACCCGGGCAATGTCGGGCGCGCACGCAACGGCCTGCCGGGCGCGTTCGTAGGTGCGGTTGACGACGGCGATGTCGGCTGCACCTGCTGAGGCCAGTGCCTGCACGACCGAACGAGCAGCACCGCCCGCACCCAGCACCACACAAGCAGCGCCAGCCGGGTCGAAACCAACGTCGCCCAGCGAACGAACGAAGCCAGCCCCATCGGTGTTCTCGGCCACTATCGCGTCGCCGTCCCAGCGCAAGCAGTTGGCCGCCCCGAGCGCTTCGACCGCCTGCGACCTGCGGTCGGCGCCGGCCGCCACAGTCTCCTTGTGAGGCATCGTCACCGACATTCCCCCGATGCCCAGGGTGCGCATCGCTTCGACCGCCAGGGCACCATCGCCGGGCGCGACCTCGAGGGCGACATAGGTCCAGTCGAGCCCCAACGCATCGAAGGCCGCGTTGTGCAATGCAGGCGACAGGCTGTGGCGCACCGGGCTGCCGATGACGGCCGCCAGCCTGGTGGCACCGGTCGGGGCTTCGCGCTTCATCCGTTGCTCCGCAGCTGCCCGGTCGACCTAGGGCCCGCAGCCCAGGTCGAGCTCGATGCAGATCTGCTTGTCGGCCTCGAACTGTTCTGCGGTCTCGCTGAAGCTGTGGGTGCCGTCGGTGCTGGTCAGCACGTAGTACATCCACTCGCCGTCGGCAGGGTTCAGGGCCGCTTCGATCGACTTCTCGCCCGGTGAGGCGATGGGTGTGGGAGGCAGGCCCTGACGCAGCCTGGTGTTGTAGGGCGAGTCGGTCTCGAGCTCTGACTGAAGCAGCACGTTGTCGCCGGTGAAGTAGACGATGGTCGCGTCGATGCCCAGCGGCCACCCTGCTTCGAGCCGGTTGTAGATGACCCTTGCGATCTTGGCTCTGTCCTCTTCGACCTTGGCCTCTTCTTCGATGAGGCTGGCCACGATCAGCGTTTCGTATGGGGTCAAGCCGACGCGGTCTTGCGAGCGATACAGGCCCAACCGGTCGCCGACGGCGTTCATGTTGTCGATCAGCAAGGTGATGAGGTCGTCCGGGGTCGACTCGGCCAGCAGCGAGTAGGTGTCTGGGAACAGCAGCCCTTCCCATTCCTCCATGTCTGGTTCCAGAGCGCCCAGCGGCGGGCCATAGTCGGAGCGATAGCGCCCGTTGCGCAGCTGGCGCAGGAAGTCGTTGCCGTCGAAGGTGAGCCCCTCGACATCGTCGATGCGTTCGGCGATCTGCTCGATCGTGAGGCCCTCGGGTAAGGTCACGGAAAGTGTCGGGGCCAAGGCGACCCTGACGGGGCCCTCCTCGAGCACGCCGAGCACCTCTGATATCGACATGTTCTCGCGGAACTCGAAGTCGCCGGCCTGGAACTCGACGCCACCCTTCAACCGGATGTACCAGCCGTAGACCGTGGCGCTGGGTATGACTCCGTTGTCTTCCAGCAGGTTGGCGATGGAGCCCGACGAGTCACCGCGTTCCAGGGTCAGCTCGACGACGTCGCCCGGCTCGCCAGGCGGGTCGATGCGGGTTTCGATCCAACTGCGGACCCCGAAGAAGAACATGATGAACAACACCACGACGCCGGCGATGACGCCGAGCGCCAGGAACGAGCCCTTGTCGCCCCGCACATAGACCTCCTCGTAGTCCCAGTGTTCCTTCTCGGGCTTGCCGGACGGACGCGGCACAACGGGTTGTGGTGGCAGCGGGGTTGTCACGACTCCATTGTCTCCGACGAACCATCTGATTTGGTGGCAGCCTGGCCATCGAGCCAGTCCTGCAACATCACCGTGGCGGCCACCATGTCGATCACCTTGCGCTTCTGCCTGGAGTCGAGCTCGGCCTGCGACAGGTAGAAGTCGGCGGTGGCGGTGGTGAAGCGCTCGTCATGAACCACCACCGGAACGCCCACCACCTTTGCGATCTGCTCGGCTTCGGCTCGGTACTTGCGTGCCTGAGGCCCCTCGGTGCCGTCGAGCGACAGGGGCAACCCCACGACGACCACCTCGGCCTCGGCTTCGTCCACCAGGGCCTTTATGGCCCGGTGATCCCGGGTGGCGTCGCCTGTGCGGTGGACGGTCTCGAACGGGGTTGCCAGGGTGCCCTCGCTGTTCGACAGCGAGACCCCGATTCGTTTCGAGCCGAGGTCGACCCCGACGGCGCGCACGCTCAGATGCCCGCGGCCGAACGGGCCAGTTCGAGAGCCTCGTCGATGCCCTCGACGTTCTTTCCACCGGCAACAATCAGCGAGGGGTTGCCCTTGCGGCCGAACCCGCCTTGCACGGCCTTGGCCGACTGGTCGATCAGGTCGGCTGCGTTGAAGCGGCCGTTCTCCTTCACAGCAGCCACCAGGACCACGCCGCCCTTTTCGCCCGCACCCGCCAGAACAACGGCATCGATTCCCTCGGCCTCACGGGCCGCGGCAGCCATGTCGCGCATCGTGTCGCGGTCGAGCCCGTCGAGCCTGGCGATTACCACACCGTCGACGACACTCTCGGTGAGGCTTCCGGCCGCCTTGGCCGCCGCAGCCTGCTGCATGGCCTTGAGCTGGCGCTGAAGGGCCTTGATCTCGTCGTTGCGCCGCCTCACCGCATCGATGAGGCCGTCGGGCGAGGTCGCGAGCATGTCCGACAGCTCGTCGAGCAGGTCTTCGTCGGCCCGCAACCGCTCGACCGTTGCAGTGCCGGTGATGGCCTCGATGCGGCGCAGGTTCGAGCCGATGCTCGACTCGGACACGATGCGCAGGTGACCGATGTCGCCCAGCTTGGCCACATGGGTGCCGCCGCACAGTTCGATGCTGTTGCGGCCCGCCTCCAGCACCCTCACCGTGTCGCCGTACTTGTCGCCGAAGAAGGCGATGGCGCCCGCGTTCTGGGCCTGTTCCATCGATGTCTCATAGTGGCGGCAGGTCTCGTTGACGAGGATCTCGGCGTTGACCATGTCCTCGATGGCGGCGAGTTGCTCTGGAGTCACGGCCTCGAAGTGGCTGAAGTCGAAGCGCAGACGGTCGGGCTCGACCAGCGAGCCGGCCTGCTTGACGTGGTCGCCCAGCACATCGCGCAGTGCCCAGTGCAATATGTGGGTGCCGGTGTGGTTGCGCCGGATCTTGGCCCGACGTTCCCAGTCGACATCGGTTGTGGCGGTCTGGCCCTCGCCGATGGTTCCAGACTGCATCACGGCGATGTGGCGGCTGAGGCCCGCTATGGGCGCGTTGGTGTCGACCACCTGGGCCACACCGCTGTCGGTGGTGATGGTGCCTGTGTCTCCGACCTGGCCACCGCCCTCGGCATAGAAGGTGGTGCGGTCGAGGAAGATCTCGACCATCTCGGCGTCGCCATCGGTCGGGTGGGGCAACACGGCCAACACGCGGCCGGTGGTGCATGGCCCCGACCGGTCGAACTCGGTCACTCCGAAGCGCTCGACGATGTCGCGGTAGGCCTCGGTGTCGGCCCCGGCCCCACTGTCGCG